>CAWIYM010000005.1:0-43991 GCA_963840325.1 Candidatus Bathyarchaeota archaeon | reverse complement strand
GACCAACAATCACGCGTTCTGTGTTTGAAAGGTCGCCTATTATTTTTCTAATTGGTTCAGGAAGCTTTCGCACCAATGTTGGGATTGCTAATATTTGGTCTCCCGCGCTAATTGAGGATTCTTGAGTAAGTCTACGACCTCAATTGTATATTTGCCTTTGAGGTGTTCTTCTGCGATTTTTTTTAAATTAGTTAACGCTTTCATAGAATTTGGGGTTTGACCAGCAACATACAGCCGTAGCTCCCAAGTCTCTGACTGCTCTGGTGTTTGCTTTGCAATTTTATTTTTTTTGCTCATTAACACATCTTCCAATAAGTATTTTTAGATTATTTGTTGTCTGCTTTGCGCATTCGACCCATTTCTTTCGTGTTTTCGGCTACTGTTTTTTCACGGAGTTTTTCCTGCTTGATTAGTTGTTTGACTTCTTCTTCTTTTGCTGTAAATTCCGCTTGTAAAGCTGTAATCTGTGCATCCGTTAGTATGCGTTTGCGTTCAAGGTCCCGTTGAAGCTTTTCGATTTCTTCTTTACGTGAATCTTCTGTTTCCTTGTCTTTTATTTCTTGAGAAAGCCTTGCCGAGCCAGTAAGAGACGCCTGCAGGTCCAGTGTAAACATCCACTATGTCTACGCCTTTGCTTGTTATGAGAAACTCGCGTATCTGGTTAGAATCAGCCATTCCTCGGGATTCAAGAATGTATATCCCTCGGTTACGCTCCCCACCCAATTCAATGTCCCTGAGCAAGATCCAAGTATCCATAATTGAGGAGACCTCGGATTCTGTTGATTCTAGACCAGCCATGTGCGTCAGATTTGTGAATATGGTGGTAATTTGCTTAGCTTTCAAGTAATCAATTAGACGTGTTAACATAGATTTTACGTCGTTTGGTCTCCAGCATTGATAAGATTGGTGATTGGATCAACGACTACAGAGGTGGGCTTGAATTCATCAATTAATTTTTGCATTTGCACCAAATGTGTTTCTAAACCGTAAAACGTTGAGCGAACTGCATGGAATTTGAGCAGTCCTTTTTCAGCGCATGATCCAAGGTCAATGCCTATGGATTTCATGTTTCGCATTATCTGGTTTGGGGCCTCTTCAAACGCGAAATAAAGGCATCTTTCCTCGCGTTTACAAGTTGCTTCTGCAAAGCTGGCTGAAATGCTTGTTTTGCCAGTTCCAGCAGTGCCTGAAATCAGTATGGTGCTGCCGGCATAGAAGCCTTTTCCCTCAAGCATAGCATCCAATCGAGGAATGCCACTTGAAACACGTTTTGCAGAAATCTGGTAATTTAGTGTCAGCGAAGTGATTGGTAATATAGAAATGCCCTTTTCGTCAATCAAGAAGGGATACTCGTTGGTACCGTGAACTGAGCCGCGATATTTAACGACGCGTATCCGTCTTGTGGAAATCTGATTTTGTACTCTGTGATCAAGAACTATGACGCAATCCGAACATTTCTTGTTAAGCCCATACATTGAGCTAACTTCCCCACGTTCCGCAGTAATTATTGCTGTGACACCCTTTGTCCCTCAACCAACGGAACAACCTGCGAAGTTCAGCACGCAAAATAGCTTCATTACCTAATCCAGCAAACAAAGATTCAATCGTGTCGAGCACAACACGTTTAGCGCCTATACTGTCGATTGCATAGTTTAGGCGAACGAATAACCCTTCAAGGTCGTATCGCCTGTTTCCTCTATTTCATGCGTTCAACACGGACATAATGAACAAGAAGCTTCTTCTCAGCAATGAGCTCCTTTAAATCAAATCCTAATGAAGCAACGTTTTGGGCGATTCCTCGGCAGTTTCTTCAAACGCCATAAAAAGTCCAGGCTCATAATGATCGACGCCACCGCGTACCAAAAACCCCATAGACATCAACGTTTTGCCACTGCCTGGACCGCCAGCAATTAATGTTGGGCGTCCTTTGGGCAATCCGCCAAAAGTTATCTCGTCTAACCCCGGATTCCTGATGGAGTTTTCGCAAAAGAGTTGTGAGAAGCAGAAGTTTGCGCTTGCTTGACATAGCAAAAAATTGGAGAGAACGTACTTAAGCTTTTTCAAGGTCCAATCCGAAATTATTAATGATTTAAAGTCATGTACTTGTCGTTCAACAATTGTCCCTGGTATCAGACGATGAAGCCGATTTTTTCAAACAGACAATTATCCCTCCATTTTCCACAGAATACAATCGAGTCAGAATATTTTCATATCTAATTTGGAATTGATGTAAGTTGAACGCTAAATCCTACGCTATTGTATTCTATTGTGTTAGTGCATTGGTTTTTTAAGAATAATTAACCCCAATTCCTTAGTACAAGTAAACGTGCTAAATCACTTCTGTTTTGAAGCATCTCGCCTACTTGCAAATGCACCCTTTGGGCTAAGAATGAAACGGCAAAAGCATTTTTTGCACGGATAATTAAGAATTATGTTAAGAACTCCCAAGATAATTATGCGTCAAATTCCTTGCTGGTAGTTGGTAATGATTTGGCTCAGTAATTAAGAATTATGTTAGGAAATACTGCGATAATTATACTCAAATGTCTAATCCATTACCAACTCATCGTAGCAGCAATTTGTTTGCGACTTCAGGCAACAAGCTATTGAGAAAAAGAAAGTTGATAACCAAAATGTCCGGGATTATTCTAATGGACTGGGGATTTGAACCCAAGACACAAAAGAGGATTCACCCGCAAAACTCCCTTTTTTATAGAAAGCAAGTTTTCCCAAGGTATTTGTTGATTTTGGCTTAAATTAGAGCTTCCTACAAGTAAATTATAATAAAGTTGAAAAATCAAAATAGGTGGATAATTAGATCAAAGTCTAGCAAAACACCGCAAACTATACCTGAAATAGTAAAAACTTGTTCCAAGGTGATTAATTGAGGCTTTCGAATAGAATTCTCTTCAGAATAGTTGCGCCATGTTTCATCTTCAACTTTTTCTCTCCTAAACGCTCGCGGTATTCAATTGGGATTTCAACTGTCTCAAAGCCTTGCTTGCCTACCTGATGATTCAATTCAACTTCAATGTCAAAGCCCTTCGACTTAATGACCCATTTCCTGAGTATTTCTGCACGGAGAACCCTTAACCCTGTTAACGGATCTTGCAAATCTATTCCGTTAAGGAAACTATGAGCAAAAGCCAACAGCTTATTTCCAAACGTAAACCTACCTTGGAAAGCACTTCCCTCAGTTTGTTTGCTAAACCTGTTCCCGCAAACCATGCCTACCTGTGGCATCTTTTCAAGGATCTCAATCATTTCCGGCACCTGCTCAGCTGGATAAGTAAAGTCAGCATCAGTAATAACAACATACTCAACATCTGCACCCATGCACTGCACGGCTTTGGCTAACGCATCACCTTTGCCCTTGCCATCTTGGAAAAAGATTTCTGCCCCATGCTCTTTGGCGACATCAACTGTACGATCGTGGCTGTGTCCATCAATCAACAAAATGCGCTTGGCATCTATACTTTCTGAGAGCTCAGATATGGTGAGACCTACTCCTTCTTCTTCGTTGAGTGCAGCAATAAATACGTTAGTGGGGTGGATGGGTTGATATCTTTGACCGAACATTTTGGTTCTCCAAACTTTTAGCGGAATTTAATTTTGTGAGATGTTCAAGGTCTCATGGGTTAGTTAAAGTAATGGAACAATTTGAAAATGGTTCAATCCAATTCAATCCAACGGTCTGTTGTTGGTTCCAATTGACAAACTAAATGAAGCCTTTCCTTTCTCTTGTTCTAATGACCAATCCGTAACTATTAAACGAATGTTGGTGTAAGATAACAGCAACAAGCTTGCGAGTTTGCGCCTTTCTGCTTATTAGTCCTTATTTTGAGAAATATGTGTTTTCAGGATTTTTTGTCTGAATGTTACTGCTTTGTTTGTCCAGGATATGGACCACCCAACAAGAAATGTGAAAGCAAGAAAAGGTAACAAAATGATTGTAACTACTCTATTCCGTTTCAACATAACTTCCCCCCCCAGTAGCCAATGCCTTCAAACTCAAAATAAGGTTTCTTGAGAAGCGCACTTCTCTAATTAGTCAATTCCATTACATTTCTCAAAAAATTCGGATATCCACCATTTCCTACATTTTTAACATGTTCTCAAAATCCCCAAAAAGGGTGGAATGCCTCTTTTAGGAACCTCATTTTCTTTTTCTGTCCTTCGGTAAGTTTTATGCTCAACAATAGAGCCTATTACTGCGATGCCTTTAGAATTGCAACCTTGTGATTTTGTTGAATGTAGCAATCGACAGCTTAGAGCAAGAGAAAGTGGCAATCTCAAGCATTATTTAAAATTATAGTGATAAAATAGCGGATAATTATGGAGTTTTAGTTGTCCTTCTCCAAGCGAAATTAAGAATTATGTTGGTAATTACTGGGATAATTATGAGGTATAACACACAAGCTGTCGTCTTGCTACAAACCGCTTAAGTGTTTTGAAGCAGGTTGTTTTTCCTTGATTTTAAATCTTGAATTAAAAACCTCTGAATTTTTCCAATTGACACTAAGTACTTGAATAATAAAATACATAATGTCACCCAGAAAGCGCCCAAGAAAATTGAGCCTACGATGTCACTGAACCAGTGAACATTAAGATATATTCTGTCAAAACCTACAAGCGCAGTTATGGAAATATAGAGCCCGCCTGTTAAAGCTTTAATTTTAACAGAGTCCCAGTTTTTCCAGACGAAATATGTTAGTACTCCGAAGAAAACCAGGCTACTCATAGTGTGCCCACTTGGGAAGGAGTAACCGAACGCAACAATAAGCCCATTTAATGGTCTTGGAGACATAATTACAATTTTGAATAACTCTACTAGAACAGTATCTCCAGCCATTGAACCGAGCAACAGCAAACTGTATCTTTTGTAATGCAAGACGAAAAGAAAGATAGCTACAACAAATGATAGGATAAATAAAGCTATTGTATCAAAGGCAATAGAAATGATTTGAGCCGCAAGAGTAAAAAAATCCTTATTAATTGAGGCTGACCACAAGTTAATACTCAAATTTATCATGTTAAAGCTATTTCTAAAGAATGCAATGAGTAAGAAACAAATCATGAACAGAATAGAAAATAGCAAAATTCTTGTTTGATGCAAAATGTGTTCAATCTAGCACAGTAGAGAATTGGCGTTAAAACATTTTCGTTTCTTGTCACAAAAATATTCGACATTAAAAGAAATTCAAATATCAGAAATGGAAGCAAATTTTTGTTGGACGTTCGCTTCAGCTTTTGTTAACTGTGAGTTGTACCTTTTTGACGATATAATAAGTCAGGCTTAAGTTACTGAAAGCCATTATATGGATTAATTAAGAACAGCGTAAGAGGAATCGACAATTGAGACATTATCTCTGTTACTGGTGGCTCTGTTGGTTCTATCTTGCCTGAACGTTATTTCTGCTGGAAATAATGAACCCACAATAGCTCAAAAGGCAATCAACTACTTGATTAACTCATACAACTCAACATTGCACTTATTTCCTGAAACCTCTTCCAATGGTCTTCTATATTACTTCTGATAACCTGTTGGCTTCTTATGCCATTAGAACTTACAATAAAACCCTCAGAAACGACGTTATTTCTACCATAAAAGATTACGCTAAAAACTATAGCTTACCAGTTGATTCTCAGGTCTTCCAATATCATTAAAACATGAAGCAATAATTGGAGATAAACTGGAAAACCATATCAACGACTCAATAACTCATTTTCTTCCAAACCCAATGGGTTATAGCATTCTTAGCGATAGAGCCGACAGTACAAACATGACTTATCCATATGTTAATGCCGACCAAGATGCACTTGAAGGACTATCACTTTGCAATCAGCAGAACAATCAAACACGAAAGCAAGCTGAAGATTCTTACAATCATATGATGAAAACTTTTTGGGCTGGAAATGGATTCGCAGATGCAACTCACGCAAATAATCATGTTTATTCAGTTTACAAATTAGGCTTAGCTCTTATCTTGTCGAATAGATTGGGAATAGTAAATTCTTCACTTAACGAACAAATGATTAAAGTAATTAGTACATGCCAAATAGACAATGGTGGCATACGAACAGATTACACCGTCAATGGAAGCTCCATAATTCCCACGGGGCAAGCTAATACTGAGACGACATCAATCATAACAATCGCCAATCCAACAATTGAATTGAATTCCAACTCGCCAAGTCCAACATCGTCTATACCCGAGTTTCCTTGGTTAATAGTAATGCAATTGTTCATATCAGTGCTTTTTGCAGCTATACTCATTGGTATTAGGAAGAAAAGAAATGTTGGTAAATACTGCAATAATTATGCTCTGAATGGTGAGTTCATGAACCATATAAGCGGCAGCGCAAAGTAATCGCTAGTTGCTTTGACCGATAAGCATCCAGTAACCCTGTTCAAAAATCAAGGATAACTTGTTTTCTTTAGCAACCAGTTCTATCTGCCTGAGAAGTAAAGCATTAACTAAGATTGCGCTGATGCACAGCAAATAGCCTTCTTTACCACCGCCAAGAAGTTGCATCCGCGGAAAATTGGTGATTTGAAGTTCTTTCCTTAATTTTAACGCTTGCATAATATCCAAATTTGATTCACATACTTTCCAAATCTGCCCTCCAAAAAGAGAAAAACTTTCTGCTCAACGAACCAAATCTGGATACTTAATACAATAGTGGACTAAGAGATAAGGATGATTTCAAAATAACTGAAAAACTAAGGAGAAACGTTTGTTTTTTCATAGGATATGAATTGTACGTCAAACCCAAGGTGATATATGAGCTAATTAAATCATTAAATTGACCTGAGTTAAGACTTAACCTTTTGTGCCGGCAAACGTACTTCAAAAGTTGTTCCTTTGCCCTCTTCGCTTTCAAAACTTACAGTTCCACCGAGTGACTCCGTCATTCGCTTAACAACTGGCAAACCGAACCCTTGCCCTTTAGATTTAGTCGTAAACATTGGTGTGAACATTTTGCTCTGGATAGCTTTTGGAATACCCACACCTGTATCCTTAACTGTTATTACAACATTGTTTGCTTCTTTGTAGACATGGATTGTTAGTTTGCCACCTTTTGGCATCGCTTGAAGAGCGTTAGTAACTAAATTGTAAAGAATACGATTGAGGTAGTCAGCGTCAGCAATAAATTTCTTAGCATCATTTTCAACTTTAACGCTTACCTTAATATTCTCTGGTATGCCGTTTTTCTGTGTTATTTTTTCGATTATGAGTTTTAAGTCGGCTTCTCCTGGATTAGGATTAAGAGGTCTGGCATAATCTTGTAAATCTTGGACTATCTTGTTTATGTAGTCTATGTTCTTCTCAATACTATCCAAGCTTTCAGCAACGGCATCTTTGGTTTCGCTTTCTGGCATAGGAGTCAGCTCTTTCTTAAGCAAGAAAACATCACCAATTATAGCCTGCAAAGGATTACGAATATCATGACCAACCATACCAGCAGTAGCACCGATAGCTGCTAATCTCTCGGCGTGTTTAAGCTGTTTAGTGCGCTCTTCGACCAATTTCTCTAAGTTTTTGCTGTATTCTTCAAGCTTAGCTTCCAAAATTTTTCGTTCTGTAATGTCTTGCACCATTCCGATTGAGCGAATAATTTTACCGTTCTCATCACGAATATGCTCACTTTTTTCGTGTACGATGCGTATTTCACCGGTTGATTTTCTTACCACTCGATGTTCAATTTCATAGTTGTCTTTGCCCTCTCGTAGAGCGTCGGAGTATGCATCATCTACAGCTTTACGGTCATCAGGATGCGTTGCTTGTAAAAATGCTTCGTATGTAGCGCCAAACTCTTGTGGTTTTAAACCAAAAATTCGGTAAACTTCATCCGACCATGACAGCTTGTTATTAGTTAAATCAAGTTCCCAACTGCCAAGGTGAGCAATCTCCTGGCTTCTGTTTAGCCGTTTCTCACTTTCAAACACTTCCGCTTCAGCTGCTTTATGCGTTGTAATATCTTCAAATATGGCAGCAAAATAGCCTTTTTTTGGACAATATACTGAAATAGACAGCCATTGCCTTAGAGGTTTAAAGAATACATCAAACTTCTCTTTTTGGCAGGTGGAAGCAACTCTTCCATAAATTTCAAAAAGTTCAGGGTTGGCTTCTTTAATTCCAGGAATTGCCTCTGTTACTTTTTTTCCAACAACCATATTTCTTTTTAGACCTGTTATTCTTTCGAATTCATCATTAATTTGAATATAAACAAAGTCAGTGGGTCTTCCTGCATCATCGAATATCATTTGGCAATAAGCAAAGCCATCAATCATATTAGCGAAGAGAGAACTATATTCATCCTCACTTTTTCTTAATTCTTCTTCTGCTTTCTTGCGCTCAGTTATGTCTCTGAAGAGAATGCCAATTTTTCCTTTACCAATTGAAAATACAAGCAAGTTAAACCAGCGTTTTGTAATTAAACTATAGTTTTCATACCAAGTTGGTTTGCCCGTTCTGACAAAATTATCGTACATTTCAGACCAAGAAGGTTCTACTTTAGAGAAGAGTTGCTTAGCGCTCTTTCCAACGACTGCTGCAGCTTTAAGTCCAGTTTGCCGCTCATACTCATCGTTAACATATAGGTATTTGTAATCGCACAACTTGCCGTTGTTATCCATTATTGGCTGAATAATAGAGAAACCATCGCCAGTTATTTCAAAGGCACTTCTGTAGAGCTCCTCGTTATTTTTTAGCGTATCTTTGTCTTTCTTTTGCTCAATACTAGCCATGATGAGTCCTCATGAATTATTCTTTGGAACGTATTTAAAACTACTTGGATAGGATATTCAACGGACAGTTGACTGGTACTTTGGGTTAATAATTATCAGGGGATTTTCGGCTCTAATTAAGAATTATGTTGGAAATTCCTGCGATAATTGTATCCTATAGGGATACGCATTTGGTTTGGAGGATTGATATAGCCACAAATTGCTAATACGAGTCACGCGCTAAATTATTTTTGTTTTGAAGCATCTCGTCTACTTGCATTAGCGCCCTTAGGGCTAAGGATGAAGCGGCCAAAGCATTCTTTGCAATAACCTGTTTTATTTTGATGTGATATTTTTCGGCCACAGTTACCCTTGCAGGTTTTTGGGCACTACAAACCTCCAGATTTCAGCTTAGGTATGTACTGTGGGGTTACGCTTAGGCGTCGTTTGCTGTTGCTCTTGGTGAGTTCTGAGTTGATTCTACGTTAGTTTCAGGCACTCCTGGAACAGCAACAAGAGACAACTCTGGATTGAAAAGCCCGTGAGGAACTTTGGCATCCACTACATCAAGCGCATCATAATCAGCGCCAACACTAACATGCCGAATAAGCCCGTTGCGAACCTTGTCAGCTATAGCTTGGTCGTAGATTTCAGCCTCGTAAAGCAAACAGCGACTCGCTGCGTCATAAGCGCACTTTATAACTTTGCCAGCAGCCGATTCTAAAACTTTGAAAGGCAAAAGCGAAGCTACATGCTCCCTAACATGCTTACAGCCAGTACAGCCATCTTGCGTCATTAAGCCCGAAAAAGGCTATTTTTGCTGAAAAAGGCTGTTGTTAAGCTCTGTTAAGGTTTAACATCAATTGTTAATTATTCATAATCCTCTGAAGTTGGCGATGAGAAGGCACCCAGTCAGTATAGCCCTTTCCAATCGAGTACTCGAAAAAATAGACAAAGAAGGGTCAAAACAGAAAAGGTCTAGGAGTAAATATATAGAACTTCATTCCGAACTCTATTCTTTACTCAGCAACACTCGAGAACTAATTTTGCGCCTACTTAAAGATTCATTTACCGTTTAATTCTTTCTTGGGGGGGAAGCGTAAAATAAATTTTGTGCCCTTGCAGTTCTCACTTTCAAGCGATACTGTTCCTCCTAATGCCTCAGTCATGCGTTTAACAATAGCCAATCCAAAGCCTTGCCCTTTTGACTTTGTGGTGAATAATGGAGTGAATAGTTTAAGTTTAACATCTTCAGGAATGCCGACACCCGAATCTTCAACAGTTATGACTAAGTCGTTTGCTTCTCTAAATGCTTTGACCCCAAGTTCGCCGCCTTTCGGCATAGCTTGAACTGCGTTATTTATGAGATTTGCTAAGATACGCTTCAGCAGGTCAGGATCGGCAATAATTTTTGCACCAGCCTCAACTTTGCGGGTCACTTTGATGTCTTCAGGAACAGCTTTTGAGACCAAGACATCATCAAAGACTTCCTCAATGTCTGTTTCCTTGGCGATTGGAGCTAACGGTCTAGCAAAGTCCTGAAGGTCTTGAACAATTTTGTTAACGTACTCGATATTTTTTTGAATACTGTCTAAGCTTTCGCTGATGCCCTCTTTTGCTTCACCCCCAGGAATAGACTCCAATTCAGACTTAGCTAAGTAAACATCACTAGTCATAGCCTGCAATGGATTCCGAATATCATGCCCAACCATGCCCGCAGTCGCCCCCATAGCAGCTAGACGCTCAGAATCCTTAAGCTGACTGGTTCGTTCCTCAACAAGCTTCTCTAAATTCTTGGAGTATTTATCAAGCATCTCTTCAGCATTTTTGCGTTTGGTAATATCTGTAAAGGACAAGAATGCCCCGTCAATTTTCTTGTCCTCAGTTAAGTACGGTCTAACCCGCATTTCGTAGCAACTGCCGTCCAATCCCTCAACTTCCTGACTAACCGGAATCAACTTATCGATTACATCAGTTATCGTCTTATCCAAGTTTTGAATATGAACTCCTGGAGTCACGTTCCCAATAGATCCCCCAACATCAGATGGCGAAATTCTCAAAAGATCTTGGGCTGCAGCAGTAAAACGCCTTATCCTCAGACCGATATCGACAATAACCACTACGATATCGAGGTTCGTCTGCAGGTTTGCTAAGTCATCATTTAGACGACCAAGAGCCTGATTACGGTTCTTAAGCTCCTCATTCAAAGTCTGGAGCTCCTCATTGCCAGATTGCAACTCCTCTTTCGCTGTTTCCAGTTCTTCGTTTGTGCTCTGCAACTCTTCAATGCTCGACTGAACCTCTTCCATAGACGACCGCAACTCCTCATTAGTTGCCTCCAGTCCCTCCAAAAGAGTTTGCAAAGACTGTTTGGTTGTCTCCAAATCCTCTCTAAGCTCACGAATCTGACGATCCTTAAGACTCTCTGCCTCGCCAGGCGAAAGTGGGGCTTCAACTTCTTGTGTTGAATGCATATCATTTGAACTGGATTCGGTGAGTAACACAAGGTAGAAAGGCTCGTCGTACTGCGGTGTTTCTAAAGGCCTTATCTCTATGCTAACTGTTTTTGGTTGACCTTTTTGTTTGAAGCCCACAGTTTCTTTGAAAGCTTTCTTTTCTTTCTTTGCTCTGTAAAGCGCAGTCTGAACTTGTGGCCTCAATTCTTTTCGGATAATCTTTGTTACGTTAAAACTCGCTGCTCCTGATTCAGGCATAAGATATGGAGAAACATCTCCACGGAAAACCAGTATATCCAAGTTATTATTTACCAACAAAGTCGCTGGACCATATTCTGAGGTTATTAGATGGTCAACTTTCTCCTCTAAAACAGCTAGTAGATCTGCTTTTTCAAGCGGTTTAATGATCTTCTTAGCGGCTTGTTGTACAAAGTTTTCATGTAGCAAAATTTGCGGTTGGGCTTGCTTTTTTCTGTAGATTAAGCCCTTTGCAGTAATTGCTTCAAATAAGTATTGGAATTTGCCAATGCTTTCAGATTCTCCCAATACAAGAAAACCATTGGGTTTTAATCCGTAATGAAATATTGGAAATACTCTTTCGTGCAGAACAGGGTCAAAATATATGAGAACGTTTCGGCACATAATAAGGTCTAAATTTGAGAAAGGCGGATCACTTGTTATGTCCTGCCTTGCGAATATGCACATGTCCCGGACGATTTTTGTTATTTGGTAATTTCCGTTTTGTCTATTGAAAAACCGTTTTAATCTACTTTCGGACACGTTGTCTTCTATAGTTTTTGGATATATTCCTTGACGAGCTTTCTCAATATTCTTTTCATTAGCATCGGTTCCAAAAATTTGAATCCGTATCTCAGGCAAGATTTTTTCTTCTATGAATTCTTGGATTGCAATGGCTACAGAATATACTTCTTCGCCTGTTGAACATCCCGGAACCCAAACACGGATGGACTCACCGGTTGACCTGTTTTTCGTAAGTTCAGAAAAGACTTTTTCCTTTAAAGCCTCAAAGGTTTTTGGTTCTCTGAAGAAACTAGTTACGCCTATGAGCAAGTCATCAAACAAAGCCTGGGGCTCATTTGGGTGGGTACGTAGAAACTCGATGTATTCCTTCATGTTTTTGGTTTTGTTTATGACCATGCGGCGGGTAATGCGTCGGTTTATGGTTGTTTCTTTGTAGTGGGTAAAATCTACGCCGAAACAAGTTTTTAGCAGCATGATAATTTTTTTCAAGTCAGATTCTACTTTTTCTGGTTCTTGTTTTTTTGTTTCGGAAGGAATGATTTGAGAGTGATGGGCGATTCTTACTAGTTCCTTTGCTATCTGTTCTGGGGAAAGGGTGAAATCGGGGGTTTCGGCTATTATGGCGTTCTTGGGCATGTCGGGATACTGCGCTGTGGCGGGTTCTTGTGCGAAGGTTATGCCGCCTTCAGCCTTGATTGCTTTGAGTCCTTCGGTTCCGTCATTTCCTGTTCCTGACATGACGATTCCAATTGCTTGGGTTTTTCTTTCAGCAGCTATGGAAATCATAAAGTCGTTGATCGGTTTAAGAGCTAAGCCTTTGGGAACAAGCCTCAGGCGATCGTTCTTAAACGTCATCGTTGTTCCTGGAGTAATGACATAAACGTGGTCCTTTTCAACTTTGAGGCCATCTGTTACTTGGAGAACATTCATCTTTGTGGTTCTGGATAGAATTTCGGGCAGCAAGCTTTCTTGCCCTGTAGCTAGATGCTGGATAACCACAAAGGACATACCCGTATCAACCGGCAAGTTCTTTAGCAGTTTCGAGATAGGGTCTAAACCGCCTGCAGAAGCGCCTATCCCAACAATTGGAAATTCATCCGCTTTGCCTTCATCAGAGTCAGATTCATCAAAAGCATCTTTTATTGTGCTCGCCATAAATTACTCATCTGCCAGTTAATTGCTCTAATATCTACTGTATTAAGGATTTATGTTAGTAAAACGCGTAATTTGGTATGGAGTGGAAGGATATTTTTCACGATTCGTTTAGTTAATATTTAGTTTTACTTAATTCTTTTATTGTATACTCTATTTCCTTTTGATTTTCCTTTGTGAATACATCAGCTATCAACAGGTCCTTGTTGGTGATTATTGGGACAATAAAGCCCCACTTTTTGATAGAAGCCTTGAGGCGTTCAAGCTTCTATAGAAGTCTTTCTGTCTTTCAATCTTAATGATATCGAGATTGGTATCAAATTATGGAAAATTCTCTAAAATAGTATGTTTTCAAGCAGTCTGCTTTTGTTTTTCCATCTAAATTATCTAAAAACTTCTCTGCCTTGCGATGAAAAAGGACGCGGTAGTTAGGCAAGCTCCTTTACTCCGTGCTTCTTTAGCACTTCTTCCAAAGGAATGCTGTCTCCACACTCCGCCTCACGCCTAAGAGATTCAAGCTCTTTTATTTCCTCTGGACTTGCTTTTTCCTTTGGTATTAGAGACTCTGCGAGACTTTCAAGGGTCCTCTCTATGGACTTTAACTCTCCCCTGACACGTTTCATTTCTGTATAGACTTTTTCTAAGTTCGCCTCAGTCAAATAAATCCTTCAGAAAACTTTATGACTGTACCCTAATAAATTGGGTAGTTATAAAATTAGTTGTGCCGTCATCATTCTCCACAAATTTGGGGTTGGCGAGCGCCTAAACTTGACTATGCTTATCTCATTTAGCAATAACTAGAACATCCTTGCCTTCTTGCCTTCGGAAGACGAACCGTGACATTTGCAGAAGCATCCAAAAAGAGCTCCAAAGCCTATGCAGCAAAAGCAACCCAAAACAAACCTTCACTGCTCACGGCAAAATCCATGTGTTTTTCTATCAGACAACAACCTCCTCAAAAAAGCTTAAAAACCATTCAAAAGAAATTCTTTCTAAACTCCGCCTCAAAGTTTATTATAACGAAAGAAGATAGATTATTTCGGATGACCAGATAAATGCAGCAAAGTCGAGTGGGTTCGAAAGGAGAGCTCTTTCCTTCTAAAGAAATCAGAGAAAAACTAAAACTTAACGCCCACACAAAAGTCATTTACAAGATCGAAGCTGGAAGACTAATAGTTGAGCCAATTCCAAGCCTCAAAGAAGTGCTCGAAGAAAATCCTTCAGTAGAGATAACTTTTGAAGAATTCCACAAACAAAGAAAACAGCTCTCGACGAAGGCTGAAATTTGAAACTCTTACTGGACACAACATACTTTCTACCTACTATTGGCGTCTCAATCAAGGAGATGCAAAAAGACGCATTACTCACGCTCATATCTAAAAAACACCAAATTGCAATGAGTCAAATAACCATATTCGAACTCTCAGCAAAAGGAGCCAAATACATCAAGGAAGGCCACCTATCACCGGAACGAGTAACCAGAGGCATAAGCGCAATAATCTACAACGACACTATAGAAACAATTCAAATGCATGACACCACAATTTTACTGACCTCTTTTAAACTCAGAAACATGCTAAACGACTTCATTGATTGCCTGATTCTCTCTTCAGCGGTGAACAATAGCGAGGCATTAATTACTGAAGATAACGAAATTCAAAGCCTAAAGAAAAATTCTGAATTCCACAGCCTCGTAGCCGACCTAAACCCGGGTTTCAAGATTCTAAAACTAACCGAAATTATATAAAATCAAAAAAAATCAAGTAAATTTAAAGCAAAAACCAAGCGCGGTCTTAGTGGCGCTTCAGTTTTTGTCTTTTATTGGGTGCCTGTGAGTGTTATGTCGCAGCTGAAGGTTGTTAGGCTACCTGTATTTGCTGCTGCTGTTAGTGTTAGGGTTGCTTGGATTGATGCATCTGCGTTTAGGACTGTGTTTTGGCGGTTCCAGGTTAATGTTAGTGACGAACTCGCGCCGCTTGGAATCCAATTATTGGTGGTCATGGTCAATGTTTCTGGGACGTTGCCTGTGTTCTTGATGTAGATTGTTTGTGTGGCGGTGCCTCCTGGGTTGAGTGTTCCAATGTTTAGGGCTGTGGCGGTTTGGGTGCAGGCGCTGTCGGAGTATACGCCCAGATTTACTGCGCTTATTGTTCCGTTTAAGGGAACGGTTTGATTTGCGCTAAGAACTGCAGCTGTTGCTAGTGTTAGGGCAAGTGCTGTTATTGTTAGTGCGATTACTGCTATGGTGGGTATTTTTTTAAGTTTTATTGTGGTCCCCAACTCATAATGTCACGAGTCGTAAGTATTAATAAACATTGAGCTATAAAGTTCGATGCCATCCACAGTAGCACACAAATACACATCAAAAAACCAAAAGCGAAAGACCGCTTGAATTAATAGATATAGCGGTAGTAAACAAAGAAGACAACCCAGAATTAGCCTTGAAAACCCGATGGCCAAATCATTAATTTTTCTTGATTCGCAATTTTCTAAAAAAATAACAATCTAAAATCTCAAGAAAGAAGGTTCAATTAATACATGCCAAGAATATCTGTTTAGCTTTCTATTCAATAAAGTGAACAAAATATAGAACATATACACAAAGCTTCCATACAAACTTAAATATCAACTAAATAATTATAATACAGAAACTGAAGGAGAAGAAGAATATTGGAAAAACTAAAGTTTACTATAGCTTTTACATTTATTTTACTTGCAGCTTTGGCAATTACCCAAATTACCTTTGTAAATGCGCAATTGAACACAACTTTGTGGACAGATAAGCCTGAGTATGGACCAAGCCAAGCAGTCCAAATAACGGGAAGCGGCTTTTCATCAAGTAGCACAGTTACGTTAACATTAAAGGGACCAACAGGCTTCAGTGAATATACATGGACTACCACATCAGACAATAACGGAGATATCATAACTTCATATGACCAGGGACTAATAATTGGAGAATTCACATTAACAGCGACCGACGGAGAACATTCTGCGGAAACTACATTCACAGATGGCGTTAATCTCCAAGACATCACGATAAGCATTCAAAACCCTAACCCTGTGGTTGCAGGAAGCTCTGTAACATATACAGTCACCCTAAGATTCGTTGGAAATAACCAAGAAAATCCAACAACACTATCCATAATAACTGCCAGTGGCCAAACAGGATTACCGAATGGTGCAATCCCAAGCTTTGTTCCCGATTCATTTCCTGGTGATAGTAGCGGCTATTGCGCATCAACTTTGACAATAACGACTAATGCCGGAACAGCAGCAGGCACATATACGTTCACAGTGTTAGCAACCTCAGGAGGAACAACTGGTCAAGATTCACAAACTTGCGTTGGAACTCTAAACATAGTACCCTCTAATGTTGTGCCAGAATATCCACTGGCAGGTCTAGCAGCAATTCTGTCATGCTTCGGCGGCTTTATACTCTTCAAGAAATCCAAAAGTATCCACTTCTAACACCAAAAATCTTTTTTTCGGAAATTAATAGCTTAAGCTCTATCTACTTCTCTTTTTCAAGAAGACTAAACATACAACTCAACTGCATTAAAACAATAGGTTCTCATTGTTCCACTTCGTTTCTTCAAGACCAGAAAGTGGCGGACACCTAAACTTAACATGTTTATTTCATTTTAACTGGCGACTAAGACAGCCTCCGTATTTACCTTCATCAGACGGAACATGACATTTACAGAAGCAACCAAAAAGCCCTGCACTAACCTGTTCAACAAAGCAACCTAAACTAAACGCGCCGCTGCGCTCTGCAAAACACCTTCTTCTTCTCAGACAACAAATTATTTCAAAATAGAGACTTAACTGTCAAGCTGCACCACGTCCTCAATTAGCTTAATTATACATAGGTGAATATTTTTCATTCAAAGACCTCATTTGTTAAATTCATGAACTTGTTCTCAAATTGCTTTCATCTTTCTATAGCTTCCACACCCAAGTTTGCCTTGCCAAAAAATTGTGTTAAATCAAAACATAACATTTGAATTCGAAGAAAAGCATAAATGGACTTTTAGCCTTATGGCAATTTGGTAATATGACATGTCTTTAAGAGTTCAAATCGACACTGAATTGGAACGCAAATTCAGAGAAGCTGCCATGAAAAGATATGGATACACAAAAGGAGCTCTAAGCAAAGCCGCGGAGGATGCAATCTTAAATTGGTTATCGACAGCTGAGAAGGAAAATCCAAATTTCCAAGGAGATCCTGTAAAAGCAATCGAAGGTCTCCTAAAAGATGTAGATATCGACTCAGTAACTCTTCAACATGAAATCCCCAAGCTCTGGGCTAAAAAAGTGCTCAACCATGTACCTTGTTGACACTAACATTTTTCTAGAAGTCCTTTTTCTCCAAGATAGAAAAGAAGAATGCTAAAACTTTCTAGACTTAATTAGAAGTGGCAAAAAACCGGCTAGTAACGGATTCACAATTCACTCCATAATCGTAATCATGTACAACCTTAGTAGGTTAAAAGAACTCAAAATCTTCCCATCAAGCCTTACCGCTTACAAAGGACTCCACATATACCATACAACTATAACAGATGAAATAAACGCCTTGGAAACAGCATTACTGCAGAAACTCAGACATGGACGACGCTATCCAATACTCAACAGCTCTATCCATGCAAGCAGACGCAATAATATCCTTTGGCAGAGTAAGTCTAACATCTGCTACGTAGCCATCGAGGTTTGGTTTGCCATCTTTAAATAACGTGATTGTCAGCTTAGGTATTACTATTCTTCCGTCCTTGCTAATTCTTAAGAGAAAACTCTGCGCGGGACGCCAGACTCCAAGAATGCTTACTGTAACATATAGGATTTGAGTTGGTTCTAATTTGTAGTGCCATCTGACATATTTAGGAACCTGCACACGATTACCCAGCTGCAGCCTAGTCTTAAAGCAGACGCAACCAAAGAGTCTGAAACCGAGGAAAAAAACAGAAAATCAAGATATCCAACAAAGCAAAAGGCGCCACTAAGGCAAAGCAAAAACAAACCCACTCTAATTCTAAGGAGAACTCAACCGCCAAAAGAACAAACGTGCGCGAGTGCTAATGTTGTATAGAGAGAAAAGATCTAATTGTGAGGAATTCGATTTTCTTGCAAGATAAACAATGAATATAATATAGAAAAGAGGCACTTGTTTTTCAACTATGCTTAAATAAAGCTACCACTAACAATCCAATCAGGTTATCGGTATTATTTACACTAGAGAAGAAAAGAAAGGGGAAAAGAAGTAAATGAATAAAAACAAGATTACCGCAGTTTTAACTTTAACATTATTCGTTTTAGCATTCATCATCATAATTTCCATTCAACCAGCTTATGCAGGAACTGCTACAATTCAATCCATCCAACAGCCTACAACATTAACGATAAGTGTAACTCCGACCGTTGACAAATTCATGCCTGATGCTGCGGGGGTCATCCACGGTTATCTAACTAGCCAAGGCAATGGGATAGGCGGTTGCACGGTTTCTGTGAGTTATAATGACGGATCAGGCTCTGGTTGGCAGCCTCTATATTCCGTCGATACTTATCCTGGCGACGGCAGCTATTTTGTATATTACAATATTTATCCCAGCATGCCTAATGGTTATGTAGCGTTTGAAGCAACCTTTGCTGGAGACAGTAATTATGCAGCAAGCGGACCGGTTTATACTGGTGCGGTCGGTGAACAAGTAGGCAACCTTTACGTTGTACCGGAGTACTTTTTCGGTAGTCTTGCCGCTTTAGGTGCTTGCTTTGTAGGCTTTGCAGTCTTCAAAAAACGCAGCAGCCTCCCCTATTTTAAACGTTAAACCATAGTTTTTAGGGCAGAAGGAAATGAGAGAATCGA
Organism: Candidatus Bathyarchaeota archaeon; assembly: GCA_963840325.1. GTDB lineage: Archaea > Thermoproteota > Bathyarchaeia > Bathyarchaeales > Bathycorpusculaceae > Bathycorpusculum. The sequence goes on along the minus strand of CAWIYM010000005.1, from coordinate 25,027 downwards.
AAAAATCTCTTTAACTAGTATTCGTACTGATTCTCTCTGTTCTTTTCCAATAAAACTCAATCAAATATACATCTTGTAGTTTCATGTAAAATGAAAAATAACATCGGCTCTACGGGTTAAGCAAAAAAGATTGCTGAGAACGAAATTTGAATCAACACTCAACAGTATCAAATCTGAATTTGCCAAAAACTTAGATACCCAAGCAAGGGTATAGTATACAAACTAATTAGGTGGTTTAATGCAAGCAGAAGTCAACTACAAGATAGGCGACGTGCAAGGACATGTCACGTCTGAAGGCCAAGCCAAAGTGAACCTCGATGAGAAATACTTGACTATCAATGTCAAGTTCGGCGAACCCATGCTTTTTGCTTACACGGACATTCTTGGAATCTCGGATCAAGAATACCAAGTAGACCTATTCCTCTCATCCAAGGAGAAGCTAAACCTTTCAGGCTTAGGATACATCTACGAAGACTTCCTAACCGAACTCTACAGGCTACGCAATCAACTATTGCTAAAGTATTTACTAATGGATGAATCACTTATCAAAGGCGGATTCGAAGCAGTTTTCACTTCGATAGATCCACAAGGGCGAGTTAACCAGAGCGGCAGATGCGAGGTTCGCCTCTACGAAACCGCACTAATAATCCTTCCACAAAAAAGTGATCCTATCCGGGCACCTTACTGCTACCTTTCAAAAACTAACGAAGTCGACTACAGACTCTTCTTAGTCAACGAGTTTGGAGAAAAACTTGAATTCTCTATGATAGGAGAGAAATTCGACGCCTTGGTGAAAGGTTTGTCAGACGCCATTAACAAACTTATCCTCAGATCCCAGCAAACAATCAAAGAGATTATTCCCGAAGCTGATCCAGCCACCGTGGCCAAATTGGCAGTTTTGATGAAGGATGGTCGCACCGCAAAACGAAAAGATATAGAGACACTTTCGCCAACTTTTTGGCAACGCTTAACCAAAATGGCCAAAGAAACGGGCGACAGCCAAGAATACGCCTTTCTCGAGTCAAAAGCTCTAAAAGAACAAATACAAATCGGTGTGAAACGCGGACTAATGGGTGACCTGACAGGCTCATACGTGTGGATGCTTGTTCCAATGCTGAACGATTCAGGCAAACTGGCAAATGCTGTCGCTCTCGAAGCCTTCTCAACAAAAGCAAACGATACACCAGACATAGAAACCGAACCTAAAAACCCCAAGAGAGAAACTAAAGAAGAAAGCTCCAGTGAAAATGAGCCCTCATCAGGCGGAAAGGCAACCTACTTCTTCAAGATACTTAACCAAAGCAACTACCTTAAAGCAAACCAGGAACAACTTGACGCAGAACTGGACAATTTCATGAAAAACATTGACCGCTGCATGATTGACATAAATTTCAGGCGCGAAGCCATCTATTTGACCGATGACAAGCTTGAAAACCCAAAGTACGCTCAGTATCGATTTGCCGTGGAAAAGATCCCATCTTTGGCTATTTTAAGAAAACAATTCATAGGAAGAGTTGTACACTCATCTTTTGAACAATGGAAAAGCAACGTTACTAGTTTATTAGACTTTAACGCTAAGAGTGAAGATGACTCAGCCAAATGGAGAAAAGGAGCGGAATAAAAAAATGCCAGGATTTAAACACCCGTGCAGATACTGCGGAAAACTAGTTTCTTCGGATGATAACGTTTGTCCATTCTGTGGAAAAGTCAATCCTGTTGGACCCCTGCGATGCCCAAAATGCCGCAACCCAACTGAAACAGGACAAATAAAATGCAGCCACTGCGGCTTATCACTTCAGATAAACTGTCCTTCCTGCGGTAAACCAACTTTTTTCAGCGACTACTGCCAAAACTGCGGACAACGGCTCACTGTTGTATGTTCAAAATGTAAGACAGAACAACCACCGCTTGGAGAGAAATGCATAAAATGCGGCAAGCCCCTAAACATAACAGGGAGATAAAAAATTGCCACTTCAACCTTTTACAAGAAACTACGAAGACAATAGCACCGACGCTGGGTTTCAATTTACATTCAACTGTGACGTATGCAACGACGGCTACAAAACAAACTTCATCGCAAGCAAAACCTACAAGAAGAAAAGCTTGTGGAGAGGGCTTGGTCAAGTCGCTTCCATCGGATCAGAGATTGCTGGGCGTGGAGGCTACACACTTCAACGAGGCGCAGACGCCATGAGTGAACGATTCCAAGGCATGACACCAGAATGGCACAAAGAACATGAACAAGCATTCGAACTCGCCCAAAACGAAGCAAAAGGACACTTCCATAGATGCCCAAGATGCCACAAATACGTCTGCGAAAATGACTGGAACGAACAAGAAGGTCTATGCACCGACGATGCCCCAAGAGAAAGCACTGAAGTAGCCGCAGCCAGAGCCGAAAAAATGGTCACAGACATAAAACAAAAAGCCGAAACCACCCAAGTCTACACAGGCGAAATAACACAAAGACAAACAATTTGCCCAGTATGTGGAAAACCAGCAGGTTCAGGCAAATTCTGCAATAACTGCGGAGCACCCTTAGGATTGATTGTTTGCCCAAAGTGCGGAGCTAAAAACCCGGCGGGTATCAATTTCTGCGGTGAATGCGGCAACAAGCTAACCTAAACCTCAATTAACCATCTATTTTCTTTTCTAGATAACTGAAAAAGCTTCACTTCTTGGAGTGCAGCTTCGATTAACCACATAACAATTTTTGAAAGGACAAGTATTATTCGCCTGATCCGTACAATAATCAAAAGAAAGAACGGAAAAAGTTGCGCCAAAAAAAGACGGCTCAACTTAGAATGAGCAATTTAGCCCTGTTTTTCTTGACTGCAACGGACACTATAAGCATTGCAACAATTAGAGAGGCTATAGCAATGGTTGCGGGTAACTCGGGGACTGTAGGTGAAGGGCTAAGACTTGTCGGAGAGGGTGTAGTCGTCGAGGTTGAACCTACTGCCACTGTATATTCGGATGTTGCTTCGTATTGATCAGACTCAGCTACTATTGTCATGCTTGCATAGGATTTTCCTGGGGTGATAAAGAATCCCATTTGAAAGGTACCTGTCTGCCCGGGATCCACATTAGTTGGCTGTGCAGTGGAACTTGTTACGGCGACTACATTTCCAGTTCCGCTTGGTCCATCATAAACTGTGGCATATACCCTGGTATAAGTTGCTGTTTGGGCGCCGGTGTTCTTTACCGTTCCAGTTATCATCATGTTGTTGATGATGTTTGCTTCGCTTGTGGCTGACACTATTTCAAGGGCTTTAGGCACATCTTCCGATGACATGGTAAGATCCATTAGTTCCACTTTGTAAGAGGTCACTAATGACCCTGCAACTGCTGCAGTGCCCATAAAAGGAGCTTTTCTTCCTGGCAATATGTTGTGGATTAGTGTTTCCATCTCGTCTTCGTCATCGCCTTCACTTGATGTGAATGTAATCTTAACATAGACATTTTTGGCTGCGGTGTCCCCCGTGTTTTTAACTTCTCCGACAACATTGAAATAACCTGCAGACTCAAGTATTCCCTGGTGGTTTACGATGGTTATTTGTTCTGCTGCTTTGACAGGTTCCACAGAAATTGCAAACATAGTTGCCATCAAAGCGAATATTGCAAAAGATATAAGAAATTTCATTATTTTTTTAGTCATTTCTTCTCCCATTTTGAATTATCCGACTTAGTATTTAAGATTTAAGGTCGGATTTGCTACGAGTTGAGAAAGCCCCTTTTTGAACTTAGTTTTTTTTTCAGAGTCTATAAGTTTTGAAGCGGCTTCCCCGAGAAGGTATCCTGGGGAGTAATTCCCTATTGTAAACGTGGTGAAAACCTCTTACTTACGCGCCAGTTACCAAAAACTACTATTTGAGTCAACTCTCAACAGGCATCAGCTGCAATAGTTTAGATATAAGTTGTGCCGTCATAATCCTCCAATAAAGCAGGTATGACGAGTACAAAGCTATAGTGAGGAGCATTTTTGCTATAACTGCTTTTATTACTTTTTGACTAATGTTGATGAGTTTTGCTTTACTCCAATTTATTCCTAAATAGCAACATACCTTAATAGCCCCTCAAACATAACAAGAGCTACTAACCAGCATATGCGTGGCACACATGCAACCCAAATGCATCGAAACGATTGTTTTAGCACTCAACAAGTACAGGTTAGCCGTGGCTATAAAATTCGGTATCATAGCTGCAGTTGTGATTCTGCTGTATGCTCAAGACCTGGGCTTGGTCTTTAAAGGCGCTCTAGTGGATGAATCAACCTTCCACATTTTAGCCATACCCTTCCTGTTCGCTTATTTGCTGTTTAGAAAGAGGAAAATGGTAAACGCCTCTTTGCATGCCTCTAAAGTAAACGTACAAGGCTTCCAAAGATACCTCGGCGAATTGGCAGGCGTTCTGTTATTTGCCGCTGCAATCCTTGCCTACTGGTACGGAAGCTATACTTTTACCCCCTTGGAAATCCACATGGTCACTCTGCCTTTCCTAGCGGCTGGATTAATCCTAATACTGTTCAACACTGCTACGTTGAAGCAGATGATTTTTCCTATAGCGTTCCTGATCTTTCTAACACCGCCGCCATCAGAACTGCTCTTTACCGTTGGCTCGTCGCTTGCAAGCATAAGTGCGTTGGCGTCAAACACGCTTGCCAATGTATTCGGGATTCACGCTGTACTTTCAGCCAACAATATAGGTCCATTAATAACGCTTATCAGACCTGACCAAACAACCATAGCATTCAACGTTGATGTTGCATGCTCAGGAATCTACAGCATAATTGGTTTTGCTATATTTGCTTTATTTATAGCTTACATTATGAGGGGTAAGTTATGGGGCAAACTAGCAATTGTCATCATTGGCATCCCACTGATCATGACACTTAACATTATTCGTATTACTTCTATTCTTGCAATAGGCTACAACTATGGCGAAACCCTTGCACTTCAAATATTTCACACAGTTGGGGCAACAGTACTCATGTTTATAGGTACGCTTATTCTGCTGGCAGTTACTGAAAAAGCCTTCAAAAAACCCAAACCGCCACAACCCTGCCCAACATGCACCCCAACCCCGGCAAATCCGATCCAATCATTCTGTCACAGCTGCGGAAAACTACTAAAACACCCCAGAACAAAGCTAACAAAAGCTGACATTTTGAAAATCTTTGGAATAGCCTTAGTAACAATTGTTCTTTTAACTATTCAGGCGCCCGTATTTGCGCTAACCCAAGGTCCGGCACAGGTCTCAATCCAAACACCCACGGGACCCCAAATAGCAGCATCAAGCGCCATGTTCCCAAATATCACGGGCTACAACCTGAGCTACCTTTACCGTGATACAGCATATGAACAAACAGCAGGTGTTGATGAAGCTCTAGTTTACAGTTATAGTTCATCAAGCGGCGAAAAACCAACCGTGTGGGTGGCCCTTCAAATTGCGCCAAGTGTTACATCTGAACATCGATGGGAAACCTGCTTGATCAATTATCCTCTCAGCCAAGGACTACAGACTGGAGTTAACCAGATAGACCTACGAGATATCCAGCTTCAGGAAAACCCACCCGTAACGGCGCGATACTTCGCGTTCCAATATAAGAACACAAACCAAACCCAGGTTGTCCTCTACTGGTATCAGACAGCGACATTCAACACCAACAGTTCGGCGGCGCAAAAAAGCGTTATGATCAGCCTAATTATGTATCCTTCATCACCACAAAACGTAGCACCAGCTGAAGATGAACAACTCCCCATAGCCCAAGCTATCACCAGCTACTGGCAACCAATACAAACCTGGAGCACAGTGGCTTTAGCAATTTCCCAAAATGGATTGGCCCTATCAGCTTCAGCAAGCATCCTCCTTGTAATTCTAATCATCTACGCTTATCTGATGAAGAGACAAGAGAAGAGCCAAACCTTAATTCTATATAAAAAACTGCCTGAGCAGGACCGAACGTTAATCAGCGCATTAGACAACGCCTCAAAACAACAAAACCCTACAACTGAAGGCATATCCACTGAACTACAAAAACTAACACAGACCGTTCCCGACAAGACATGGCTAACAGAAAAACTCAATGATGCGGAAAGAATCGGGTTAATACAGAAAACATTGATAAATAAGAACGATCAACCAGCGTTTTTGTGGAAAAGTCTAGTCCCGAATAAGCACTAATTTCATGATTTTAGTTTGTGCCACTATCATTCTCCAAAGACATTGGAAATAGCGCGCACCTAAACGTGATTCCGCAGGTTTTCTTTTTTAGTCCAAAAATGGCTCTTTAGTTTTAATGGCGTCTAAAAAAGTGCTATTTAAGTGGAGACATAAGAGAAGCGACTCCATGGCTTTTAAATAGTAGTTTAATCAAACAAGATAGCAGAAGCTTGTTTTCAAAGCTAAAAATAGAATAATTTTTATTGAAAGGAGAAATAAAAAAATGAAAAAAACAAAATTTATGCCATTGACAATAATCGCCATGATAGTTATAGCAACAATAGCGGTATCTATACCTCAAGTCGCAGCAGCACCAACCACTATCGAGAAGTCACCCTCAGCCACTACTCCCACCACTGGAGGCTGGACATATCCAACCAGAGTTTATGATGCTGACCAGAACAATTATGCCTATGCTCGAACCGCAATATCTCAAGCATATAGTGGTTATGGATTTAACATCCCAACAACTTCCTATATAACTAGCGCAGTACTGACCGTAAAATCAGCCAAAGTATCATTGTCAACATTGACTATGGATGTTCAAGTCAGCCTTAATGGAGGTACATCTTACATTCCGGTAGGAACTATAACACTCCGAAGCTATATCACCGCGCCAAATACAGACACATTTATCCTTACAGATATTATAGCGTCGATAACGCCTTCGCAATTAAATAATGACCAAATAAGGGTTAAGGTTATTGATACTGGAATATTTGGCTCTGCATATACTGAATACCTTTACGGTCTTAACATTGCAGTCACTTATGATGACTCGCCCAATGTCGTTCCGGAATATGCCTTAGGCGGACTAGGCGCTTTAGCAGTCTCTTTTGTTGCTCTAGTTGTGTTCATGAAACGTAGCAGCATTCCAAGCTTCAAACGTCAATAGCACAAATTCAAACAAAAATTTCAACCCTTTTTTCTTATTTTTGTTTATTAGTTTTATTTTAAAAAAATTTTTAACTTAGATAATATGAAGGACGTTCAATGACAATATTTCAGGAACATCCGCCCAAGTTTTCGAAAGGTATGCGCCTTATTTTGTTAGCTGCCAGTATTCTTGTTTTGGCAGCAGGACTCGATCTTACCCTGCTCACCGAGCAGACTGCCACATCCTTTGCTTGGACCATCCAATCCTCAATAACAGCCGCTTTCCTCGGCGCGGGCTACCTCGCCAGTTTTCTCTTGGAATTTCTGGCGTATCGGGAGAAGACATGGGTCAACGCCCGTATAGCTGTTCCTTCGGTTTTTTTGTTCACAACTCTCACTTTGGTTGCAACCTTATTGCACCTCGATAAATTCCACCTCAACAGCACCATATTTTCAGCTATGGTAGCTGCTTACCTTTGGTTAGCAATTTACATCGCAGTCCCTATTGCCATGCTGATACTCCTTATCTATCAAATCAGGCTCCAAGGCTCGACACCGAAGCGAAAAGCAACACTATACACTTGGATGCGCTTCGTACTCGCAGCCCAAGGAACAATAATGCTGGTTGCAGGCACGGTCTTATTCCTATCTCCATCAACAGCATCCACCTTCTGGCCCTGGGCGCTCACCCCATTGACGAGCCGCGCAATTGGAGCCTGGCTCATCGGAATCGGCGTTATAGCATTGCACATGACGTGGGAAAACGACCATCAGCGCAACAGGATTGCATACGTAAGCTATGCCGCGCTGGGTATACTTCAGGTAGTATCTCTTGTGCGCTACGTCGGTGAGGTCAACTGGTTCACGGCGGGTAGCTGGAGTTATCTGCTCCTTGTCACCAGCATTATCCCAACGGGATTATATGGGTGGAAAGCGTCAAAGCAAACAAAGATCGATTAGGCCGCTGATGAGCGAGATTTTGTGTGAGTTTTATCGATATAGAAAACATGCCCTAAATTTGCATATTACCTTAAATATTCTTGCTGCTCAACAGTAAACAAGTTATCGGTAATATTTTCGGTGAGAAGGAAAGAAAGGAGAAAACGGGAGAATGGAAAAAAATGTGTGAAAGATCACACAAAATGGAAAAAATCTCTTTAACTAGGATAATCGTACTGGTATTATTGGCTTCTTCTTTTTTTGCGTATAGTCTTCCAACAGCCGAAGCGGCAACTGCTAATATAGGTGTAGACTGCTCTGGAATTGGACACAATGATTGGGGAGCTTCAGTTCAAGTATCATTGACAACGACCACTACCAACTCGCTTCTCTATCTCTCAGTTGCAAATCGCCAAGGCAAAACTGTGACCGGCATTTCTTCAAGCCCAGATTTAACTTGGGCCAAGAGAGGTGAAGCTAACTGTTATTATAACTCGGGTCATATGGAGACGTGGTACGCTGTATGGCCTTCAAGCGGCACAATCACAATGACTATTTACATGTCGTCTTCAACTACTTCAGAAGTCGTTGCCTTAGGAATAAGTGGGGCTGATACCGCTTCTCCCTTCGATGGAGACGCACGTACCATTGGCTCAACACCGGGTAGTGCAGGTCCTATGGACCCGACCGTTAGCAAATCTATTTCAACACAAAATCCAAACGATTTGATAATAGGAGCTATAAGCGTAATTGGTTACTCCGCCAACCCAGGGCTGTCCCCTGGATCTGGCTTCAATCTGATAAGAACCCAAGCTTCATCATGGACTTGGATTGAAACCTCCATCGAATGTAAGGAAGTCTCAACGATACAGTCCAGTTTGCCAGTCAGCTACTCTCTTGACTCTACTGGCTATGGTGCAATGGTTGTTGATGCTGTCAAGGCATGTGTTACTCAACCAACAACACTAACAGTTGAATGTACCCCAAATACGGTTGATCGATCAGGAGACATGCGTTCAACAGTCCAAGGATCATTGATAGCAGGAACTACAGGCATCAGCAGCAAATCTGTTGCTTTGACGTATAACGATGGGGCAAATTGGCAAGCAATAGGAACAGCAACTACCCAAAGCGATGGTTCATACTCATTCAGTTGGACAGTACCCTCAAGCTTAGCAAATGGTTTCTACTCTGTTAAAGCTGATTTTACAGGTGACAGCAATCCTTACGAAAGCAGCACTGCGGTAACTACAAGTAATCCTGCAGGAGGGGGTATATTCGTAGTGCCAGAATACATCTTTGGCGGATTAGCAGCTTTAGTTGCATGCTTTGTAGGCTTTGCAATCTTTAAGAAACGCAGCAGCCTCCCACATTTTAAGCCTCGATAACCAAGTTAAGGAATTAATTCTCTGCTCTTTTCTTTTTTTACTTTAAATGCTTCGTAGCGGAAATGGGTATTTTCTTGAGCAACTTTTTGTTCCAGTTTTGCTCTTGAGCGGATTTTTCAGGGTTACTTGATCCATTTTTATTGCTAACAGAAAACGTTCTGTGTCAGTTGATAAGGCGAAATAATGGCGCTGTTCGGTTGGAAAGTGTAAATTCGATTTAATATGTAACTAACAGGTGGGCGCAAGTTTTAATTAATAATTCTCACCAATCAAATATCTCCTGAGCCTTATCAACCATAATTAGTTTTTTGATTCAGAGGCCAACTTTAAAGCTTGAGCAATTAAGTTATCTTCAAGTGCATCAATCTCTTTTTGAACTAAAGCATACTTCCTTTTGTGTTCTAATGCATGTTTTTCGATTGCTTGTCCCATGGCTTCTAAATCAGCCAATAATAGAATTTTATAGCCACATTCACACGTTATAGAAGATAAATTCGGCTTATGTGACTGATTTAGATTCCTTTTTTTGGGGGTCATTTCAGGTCATCTTAACTCATAATCGATTATTCGCGAATAAAAGGCAATTTCAAAAATCAATAATATTACAGATAGTGATATTCTGAACCATAGCAATCACCCTTTACCTATACTTCCACATTGGCGTAGACCAAATAGGGCGTGGTTTGGTATAAGACGTCAGTCATTCGCTCACAAATAAAGAATTGTATTATAGGTAAGTCTTGAGCGAATACGCTAAGGTTTTATGGAATATTACGGGTTGGAAATAAGTTTTAAATTTAATTTTTTTTTCAGTATTAATGAGACAGGCAGGAATATGTTCACCTCTTGGAGAAAACTGCATAGGTTTCATCGGACCAAACGAATAATCGTTCTCGTTGTGGCCGTTTTATTGTGGCGGAGGTTTAATTTTGGTTTTCAATCGTAGGACCTATGTGGACATTTTTTGTGACATGTTAGTGTTCTGCTCCAAAGACTCTCCAACCAAGACTCAGATTCTTTATGGCTGTAACTTAAATTCAACACGTCTGGCTTTACATCTAAACGCATTAATTTGTATGGGACTAATAGTTAAAGAGGTTAATGCCTGGAAAACCGTTTATGCAACAACTCCTCAAGGGAAGAGCTTCCTAAAAAACTATTTTGCCAAGAAAAGAAAATTATCCTCCTCCATAATTCTACAATATGAAAGCAGGTGAGGCATAGTACCAAAAGAGGTTACTCCATAGGAAATAGTTTTCTCTGTACTAGTTGATTCCTAGCGTTTTATTAACAAATTCTATGGATTAAAATTTGCTAATTCGAATCATGTCCGAATTAGAGTAAGTTCACACATTTCCAAGAAATGGAATGAGAGAGGAGGTGAAAAAGAATGGATAAAAAGTTAAAATCAATACTGGTAACAATATTCATTACTGGCATTTTGGCTTCGGGTATCGGTTGGGGAACATACGCAGCGTTCAGTGACACCGAAACAAGCAATAGTAATTTGTTTACAGCTGGAACCCTTGACCTTACAGTCAACGGACATAATGGCGATAATGCGCAAATATTCAATGTTGCTAATATGAAGCCGGGTAGTCAGCCAACAGGTTATTGGAATCTTCAAAATATAGGGTCATTGTCAGGAACTTTAAGCATATCTTCAATTGCTGTTACAAACAATGAAAACGGAATTATAGAGCCTGAAACCGAAGCTGGAGATGTATCAGCTGGGGTAGGCGAACTTGGTTCTGTAGTCAGTATAAGGCTTTATATTGATGCTGATAAAGACGGATACTATAGCGTCGGAGATACATATCTATATCAAGGCACAATTAACGGACTCCCATCGTCTATCCCGATCGGAGCATTAGGTGCTGGCGCAACAACACGGGTTAATGCTGTTGTAGATTGGTGGAATAATTCTCCTCCATATACAGGTGTTCCATATCATTTAGCTGATGACAACCTTGCACAAGGCGATAGTTGCATAATAGATTTCACTTTCAGCTTAGTCCAATAAACCACGCATATTGAATAAATGCTAAATTGGCGATAAAACAAGGCACACTGACCTTAGAGAATCCGATCAGCCAAAAAAACAATTCCCCTCTTTTAGATAAGAACGAATAAAAGTTGCTGTGAGAGAAACATGAAATACAAAGACCGCAATTCCCATACTCATAATTACTTGTTCTCTTTTGTATTTTTTATATTTACCAATAACCACTTGGATGCCTAAAATGCAGGAAAATACGAAATTAAATATAGCCATTTATGGCGTAACAGGTAACATTCTATCCATACAGGATGAGACTGATTGAACATCAAAAAGCTCGCCAAAACCCTCATATTAATCATAATTGTCATTAGTGCAATAGTTGTTCTAGTGTTATTTAGGCCTGCCTCGCTTTGGGGGGACACACAATACTCTCCAGTTTATACGGGCAGCATGGAACCCGCCATTCCCGTAGGAGGGGTAGTTGTGATTAAGTCTGTTGACCCAGGAACCCTCAAAACAGGAGATATCATCTGTTTCAAGTTTTCAGAAGCTACATCTATAACCCACAGAATAGTCAACGTAACGAATGGAGAGTTTGCAACAAAAGGTGATGCAAATGAAGACCCAGATCCGTGGATAGTCAAAAAAGGAAATGTCATAGGTAAAGTTATACTCACCATACCGTTCATTGGGTATTTGGGATATTTCGTTAAAACTCCCATAGGTTTACTTTTGCTAATCGTGTTGCCTGCCACAATTATTATCACTGTGGAATTAAGAACTACGCTTAAAAAACTGACGGCAAAGAAGCAAAATAATACCAAAAAAAACGAAAATAATGTTGAAACTTGAATAAGAAAATGGTGTACAATAAATGGTTCTCAACGAACATTCGAGAATTAATTTTTTTAATTTTAACTTATCATTTTTTGCAGTTTTTAATTTTCTAATGAGTAAGCCATGTTGGCAGCCTTCTTGAATATTTGATAGCCTATATTTTTCCGGTAACTTAACGAGCTTCATCATGGCGTTTTTTTGTCTGTCGTCAGGCTAAGCGTTTGCAGAAAAAGAATATAACCTTAAAGTTTGTAGTTACACTAGCGATGCTTTTAGTTTGAACTTTAGCGAGTAATTGATTTGTCTTTTTCAAGATATCTGTCACTAAGAAAATCCTTGCTTGTCATGGTGGCTGGCTTGGTAGCCCTCGCCATTTACCTGTACTTCTACATTGGCGTAGATCAAATAGAGCTGGTTCTGAGCAAAATTAACTCAACGCAATATGTGGTTTTTTACTCGCTTGCCATTTTGGCTGTTCTTGGTTCAGTATTTTTTTGGTCACTTGCTTGGAACACTATTCTAAGAAGACTCTCAATCAACATATCTTATCGAAGAGCCTACCTGTATTACTGGGTAAGCTACTTTGCGGATTTAGTTGTTCCCTGCGCCACAGTTTGCGGTGAATTAACCAGACTGTACCTTGTTCAAAAGGAAACACAGGAAAACTACGGTTCACTTGCCTCAGCAGCGGTAACTAACCGTATCGTTGCCTACACCATTGTAACCATCGGACTATATGGTGGAGCCGCACTCATATTTTTTAAACCAGGCACACCAGGGTTCATAACAAATATTTTCATAACGTTTCTTGTGGGCGTCACAATTTACATGGGCGTTTTGCTGTACTTGGCGCTTTCTAAAAGCGCTGCCAGAAACTTGACAAGATTTTACCTTAAACTACTAAAAACATTTAGACCAAAACACTACCGCTTAAGCAAAATCGAAAAAACCCGCAAATCCCTCGAAGACTTCTATAGCGGCTTTAAAATGTTTCGAGAAAACCCAAAACTCCTAATAAAACCTTTAATTCTCCACGCAATCTCGTACCTGCTTGGCTTAGTTGTCTACATCCTAGTTTTCTACGCGCTTGGAATCCCATCTTCAAACCCCGAATTCTACATTGTCGTCTTCTTCATAGCCCAAGCCGTGCAAGATGCCGCTGCCAGCTTCTCTGTGGGTTCACTGGAAATTTTTCTTGCAAGCATTTTTGTTCTCTACGGAATAAACCCTGCAGTAAGCGGCGTAACGGCTGCAGTTCTTCGAAGCGCAGGCTTCTGGTTTCCACTTTTAGCTGGATTTGTCTGTGTGCAAATCATTGGAGCCAGAAACATACTTGGCTCGCGACCTGAAGACCTACAACGACGCTTAAAACACGTTAAAAAACAGGCCAAAAAGTCAACAAAGGAACGCGAGATTATTCAAAAGCAGGAAATCCAAGCAGAAAAAGCAGGGCATAAAGACACTAAAGCTTAAAATTAATAATAAAATCATAAATATTGTTTCACGATACATAATTCTTAATTTGATGTAACGCAACATCTATGCTCATCAGTTAAGACGTTGAGATACTATGTCAACCAGTGGCTTTAAGGAGAAATTCAAAGGGATAACAAGGACACAAAAGTTATTGATCACGGCGTTGACACTTACCGGCGGTTTATTGTTTTACTTAATTGGCATTGCGACTAACATTTTTGCGCAACCAATGTTCTCAACGGTCTACTTGGCTATTGGAGCAGCGGTAACCATAGGCATATTGGGGTTAGCCATGTTTCTCCGGAAACGCAGGACTTTCTCTTCTAAAATTCAGACTAGACCAGCCGTTCCTATTGTTCAAAGACCTGTTAAAGCGGTTTCATCAGATTTCAAAATGGCTGCTAAACCTGACCGAACTAATATAGACCAGAAAATAAAGCCCAGCTCATCCCCCCAACGAGTTGAAGGGTTGAAGGCTGAACCCGTCAAAGAGCCAACAGTTCATCAGATAACAGTTAAGCCAGAAGTTGCGCAAACAACCAGTACGGAAAGGTTTAGGTGTCAATCGTGCAAAAAAGAGTTCGGCACACCCATGCTGATGATTGACTATGCCAGCCCAAAAGCGGGGCTAGTTAGCTATTGCCCCTACTGTTACGAACCAGTGGACCAGCAAAAAAAACTATAAAATAATCTTCGAGAGGAGTAGTAGGTAGTTGGAGCAGTTAGAGAGAGGCTAAAAATAATCTCGAAAATATTCGCTACTGCCTAACTTCTACTTTTTAATTTGGCTCATAAGCTTTGGCATCAGTTCATATCCATGACTTATCAAGCCCAAGCTTCCCTTAGCACACTCTCGTTCACAAAACTTCGCCGCTTTGCCCCCTTCAATTTTGTCACCTGAAATTAGAACTGGAACAGGTGTGTCACTGTGCACTTTGAGCTCGCATGGTGTTGCGTGGTCGGTGGTCACGCAGAAAAGATTTTCTTTGAGAGAAATCTGTTTGAGTAATGGTCCAAAGAAGTATTGGTCGATGGCTGAGATTATCTGGGTTTTGAGGGTGCAGTTGCCGTCGTGTCCTGGCTCGTCTGGACCTTTGAGGTGAATGTAGAAGCAGTCATGTTTAGGCAAAGCATCAAGCAAAGCCTTCACCCTAACCTCGCAGTCTTTCTGCAGGTTGCCTGAAGGTGGCGGAAGCAAAGAAGATTCCATACCTGCCAACTGCGCGATGCCCCGTTCTGCATGCATATCGGCTAGACATGCAAAGTTTACGTGGTAATGCTTGTTAATGTTGAAGAATTTGGGCAGCAGATGACCTGCGTCTCGGGTTAAAACCACGTTTGCTTTAAGTTTTCCCTCAGCTGCACGTTTAATGTTTATTGGGTGTGTGTCCCAGAGCTTGTGGGTTTTCTCTATGAACTCGTTAACTAGAGTAGCAGAGGCTTTTGCTGCTTCCGTGTTGTCCGTGGGTTCGCAGGTTTGAAGAACCATTTCTACGTGTTCCTTTGCGACGCCGATGCCGTTGATTATTGTGTAGGCTGGGTCGCTGTTGGTTATGTTGCTTGAAAGAGGCTTGGCCTTACTTTTTATTAGCAGAACTGCGCGGTGCCCCAGAGTGTTGCGGAATTCAAACGTGGCAGGGTACGATTCAAGCTTGACTTGTTTGTTAGCGGCCTTGCATAGATCGGTGGCTTCCTCAGTGCTCAAGCTCCTTGCCACTCGGCGGTCCAAAATGTTTTTTCCCTCACCTAAAGTGGCAAAATTACATCGCAGCGCCAAATCACCATCATTCATTTTTAAGCCTGCGCCAGCCGCCTCAATGACTCCTCTGCCTGTGCTGTACTTGAACGGGTCATAACCTAAAAGAGAAATAACTGCAACATCACTTTCAGGCGCAACCCCTTTTCCAACGGTGTACATTAAACCGGTTTTGCCGTACTTTGCAAGCGCATCCAAGTTCGGTGTCTTTGCTGTCTCGAGGGGTGTTTTGTTGCCTAAACTTTTTATCGGTAAATCTCCCATGCCGTCTATTGCAACGTAAATCAACTTCAAACCACTTTTCCTCCTTCAAACTGAGGCTAACTCGGCTGTTTGCCTCTATTAAATTTTTTCTAACTTACCGCTTTTTTGGGTAGATCGCTTTTCGAATTTCTTCTTGGGTTGCCTGAGGAGTACCAGTTGTGTTCACAAGGTAAACGTCGGTTTGTTCGAATAGCTTTCGGAAAAAATTTTTTCTCAACTCAAACTTTCTGTTGTCCTTAACTAGCTGGTGTGGGTTGCAAAAGTTGTGTTCAACCATGTATTGCAAGGCTTTGTCTGCACTGCAATGGGTCACTATGTTCTTGTCTTGCGGGTCACGCTTTAACATAATTATTTTATGCAAGGTTGCCATTGGAATCACGCCTCCTCCGCCAACAATCCAACGCACATTCACAACCGCTCTGCCACGGGCGTCAAGTCTCGCCTTATCAACTAAACTCTCATAGGTATTCCAAATTTTGCCGATGTCCGCGTCAATGTAAAAGTTCTTTTCGGAACCGAACGCTAATGGCAGATGGATTGATGTTCTTACGAAGTACCAGTCATCCGAAATTAACCGTGCATTCTTGATAAGTAATAAGCCCCAGGAATGCGTTGTTTTGCCTGTGCCTGAAGGAGCAATCAATGAAACCCCCAAGCAACCAATATCGATAGCAGCGCCATGCACCGAGTAAATCCTGTGCTCATCCTCCAAAACATCACCCGCAACAGCCAACGCGATGCTTTTTACCCAGCCGTAGTAGTCAACGTTAATCAAAAACGCGGTCTTCGTGTAGGCATCATACTTAACGCTCAAAGGCTGACCTGGCTCTTTAACTACCACAAGCCGCCCGTGAGACCTTGTGTTTTCGTTTGCTGAATAGAAATTGTCTTCCCATTCATTCTTGGTCTTTTCAGACTCAGTTAACAGTTTAATGCAGCAGCCGTAAACATCAGCTTTACTTGTATAACGCAGTCTGGTGTCGTAGGTTTCAAAAAGGCGGTCCTTTTCTTCGGGACTAATTAATTGTATGGGATAACTCACGCGTAAGCATCTCCAGAATCCGTGTAAAATTTAAAGTTTAAACGTGCGGATAAGCCTTTCGAGAAAAAAAGAAAGCAGAAAGGAACTGTTTAGCCTTTGAAGGTAGCAATGAATCCCTTGATGACATCCCTTATCGATTGAAGCAGCGGATGCTTAATTTTCTGGTCAGGCGAAAGCTTCTCTAAACGGTCAACCCTAAAGTAAATGGGCGGATGCGGATCTAAGCCAAGCCATTCTTGAAAGCGAAATGAAGGCGTCCGTTCGTACAGTAACCGTTGGAAACCAATCTTTTCAAGAGAACCCGCTAAGATCTGCGGTGTCCCAATCATCATCGCGGAAACAAGGTCTGCGCGTGCCTCAAAGAATTTGGCGATGAAGAAAATCACAACCATGATTGCCCAGAAATAGACGATGAATAGCAAACTTGTGAATATTATTGGGAAAAACGTGAAGAGCACGTAGAATCTGAAGAGGAATTCTGCTGACACCAACCCGTAGAGGATAAGTGGGTCTCTGCCTCTGAGGTGTCCGAACTCGTGGCCTAACACGCTTAGTAGCTCATTCTCCTCAAGCTGCACCAGAATGCCCGTTGTTATAAGCACTAAGCCGCGTTTTGGGCTTATTCCTGAGGCGGCGGCGTTCGGAACCATTGTGTTTGAAACAATGATTTCAGGCATTGGAAAACGGAATCGGTCAGCAACATTTTTGACAAGGTCATAAACGTTAACTTTCTTAGACTTCAAATTATCCAGTTCACACGGGACACCATGCTTTAGGAAAACTTTTCGTGCCGATTCACAGTCAACTTCTCCTCGCTTGGCTAAGATTTCATCGTAAATTTCCTTCTTTATCGCTAAAAGTTGTTCACGCGAATACTTCTTCTTGAAATCAATTTCTTCACTCACAGGCAAATAATACTCAAGAAAATGAATGCTGGGGTTGTTTTTGGTAATGTGCCAGTCGGCAGTTCTTCCAATGAATTTGTTAGAGAACAGAACAAAAATGAACTGTATGCCGATTAAAATCAGGGGCGCTATCAAGAACCATGAGGGAAAAAACGCTGTAATTACTATGAAGATTCCAATGCCGAAAATAATAAAAACCATGAAAAACAGGACTTGCGTTTCAAGGAAGAGGCGGTTGAAGGATTTTTCGGGTTTTTGGTAGGCTTCTGGAACGATTTCTTCTCCTTCCCGCCAAGCAAAATAAACGGTCGCTTTGCGCGTGTTCTCCGTAAAAATCCTGGTTGAAATTACTATATCCTGTTTTGCTTCTTCAATAATTTGCGGGGAAACTGCTGTGTCAAGGGGTTTTAATGTTATGTCTATAGGGCTGCCGCTTCTTGCCTCCACTTTTACCAGTTGTTTACCTTTCGTGTCAACTATGATGTATGACAAGTAGTCGCCTTGAGCCGACGATTCGCGGTCGATATTTGTGAATCGCTGTTTTTGAGGAACCAAATACTGGGTGTATATGTAGTCGAATAGTTTTGGCATATAGGCAAGCGGTATTTCCGTATTGATTTTATAAGAAACAGGTTCGGTCATCTGATTTTTCAGACCCTGATTAATCAAAAGCTTTTCTTTTATAAATTGTTTCTCCAAGTTAACTCTTATCTTTCAATGGAGGCATATTGACTAACGGGGCATCTGTTGCTTTCGGGTGGGAGAATAAAGGAAAATCACGATTGTCCTAAAATTATGCTCTGTTTACGGTGCCTGTTTTTTGAGAAATATGGTTTTTTGCAATTATTGGTTTCTATATTGTTGTGGCCACGCGTTAGGCCAGATACTACGCTGGAAAAATTACTGGAACTGAGTAGGAAACAGGCACTATCAACACACATTTAGAATTAGCCGCAGTTGAAATTAGCGCCCTTTTTTCTGCTTTTGTTACATAAGTTTTTTAGGGTTTGCTTGTCAATAGTGCGTAATTATGGTTGAGACGGTGCTGTGTTGATTTTGGTGGGTCTTTTTAGATTTTGAGTGTGGGTTTTTCTTTTTTGTTTTTGCGTAAGCAACTTATTTGGATAATTTATTTTTCGCTTGCTCTTTGCTTAGTTTACTCGTTATTTTATTTGGCTAGTTATTTTGGTTTGTCTTTTTTTGTTCTGTCAAACAGAGGTATGGTTGAGCATACTGTTGTACGTCCTCTGGTTTCAGTTCCCTGGGACACTGCTATTTGGAGTGTTGCCGTCTTCGTTATTTGCCTTTGGTCTTTTTACCGTTTAAATTATAACACCGTCGATTGGCCTTACCGTATAATTATGGGTGTTGCTTCGTTGGGTGCAGGCATTTGTGCTTTTCTGGCTATTTTTGGGTTAGCAAGTTTGGTTACTTTGACTTTGGTTAGTGTGTTACTTATTGTTTTAGGCACTGTGTTTTCGGGCCTGCTCTTTGGTCTTTCAAGGTTCAAATTGATTTTGCATTTATTGCTTTGCCTTGTTTCGATTTTGTTGTTAATTGAGGTTGCTGTTTTTCTTTTTTCGAATGTACCTTTGATATTGAATTTGCCGCTTGGAGGTGTGAGTTTTCATTTGGTTAATGTTGAGTTGAGTTTTATGAATTTAGCTTATCCGTTCTTGCCTTATTTGTATTTATTATTTGTTTTGTTGGGCATAGTCGGTTTTGCTATTAAGGTGGCGCCGGCAGGATGGTTATCAAAAATTAGGGGTAAGCGGTTTGACGTTTTTGCCTCTCGTTTGAGAGGTAACATTGAGTTAGGTGATGCTGTTGGGTTTGGTTTATTGAAGAGTAATTTTGTTTTGGTTTTAGCTGTTTTGGCTGGGGCAGTTGTTTCTTGTTTGTTTGTGCTCTTCACCGTTTTGCCTTGGGCTAATCCGACTAATATGCTGGTGAGCGTTGATTCTCCTGGGTATTATCAGTGGATTGCCCATATGCGCAGCGTAGATTTTAATTCAGCCTTATCGTTTGCTTTTGCTAATGATCGAGCGTTATTTTTGGTTTTGGCTTATGCTCTGTCTTTTGTTGTGTCACCGTTAATTGTTCTTCAGTTTGTTTCCGCTTTGCTGATAGTGTTGTTTGGGGTTGTTTGCTTGTTTGTTTTGCGTTTGTTTTGCAGTTTTCGGTGGGTTTGGGTTTTTGGTGTTTTGCTTGTGCCTTTTTCTTTTCAGGCTTTAGGATTGATTTATTCTGGTTATTTTGCTAATATGTTGGCTTTGATTTTGGTGTTTGTTTATGTTGTTTTGTTTTTTAGGTTTCTTGGTCGATGGTCTAGTTTGGTTTTTTTTGCCTTGCTTGGCGTGTCTGTGATGGTTTTGTTTTCTCATTCTTGGACTTGGTTTGTTTTTGCGTTGTCGCTTGTACTGTTTTTGTTTTTGGAGTGGCGTTTGGCTGTTCGGAATCGGGGTTTATGGGGTCGCTTTAAGGTTAAGGCGATTTTAGTTGGTGCCACGATTGGTGTTGGATTGTTTTGTGATTTAATTCGAAAAGCCGTATCTCCTGTTTCGTCGTCGGCTTCTGTTTTTGTTACTGCTCAGTCAAGTTTGAGTATTCCTAATCCAAGTTATCTCTTAAGTGGCTTACATGATAGCGTTAACTTCATTTTAGGCGGAGTCTACTCTAATGGGCTTTTAATTTTCCTCTCACTTGTTGGTTTTCTGGTTCTGCTAAAGTTCCGATCTGAGGTATCGAATTTTTTTGTTGCCTGGATTTTCGTTGGTTGTGTCTCTATTTTGTTTGCTGCCCAAAGTTTTGTTTTTGATAGGTTTTTGTTTTTGATGCCTTGGACGGTTTTGTCTAGTTTGGGTTTGTTTTTTGGACTTCAATTCATTAGTGTTAGGTTTGGGCGTTCTAAGTGGTTGATGTTTGCACTCGGTTTGATTTTGATTTTTGTTTTCCTAGCACTGTTAAATGGAAGTTTGCGGTATCTTTTTAATATCAATATTTGGTGATTGCTTATTTTGTTGTACAGCTGGTGAGTGGTTGGATGTCTGTCAAAAATCTTTTAATCAATCGTGCGATATAGGGCAGAGAATAAGGTGAAAAGAGAGATGGGTAAATCAAAGTTATGTGTCATTATATTAATTGATACTATGTTTGGCGCGCCCGCTAACTGCGGCAATAACCCATTCTATCTATAAAATCGGTGCAGGAAATGGGACAACGTAAGTGGAGAAAGCATAGCAAAACCTTTTTTAGCTTTTTCCTCAAGAAAAAAATCGATAATTTAACCACTGTCACATAATTAATTATTAATTAACGCGTTAATTATTTATTTAATTAATTGACTAATGACAACAATTTTGTCTACTATTTGTGCCAAAAATGACACCACAGTTGACAAAAATCATCAAAGCAAAATAAAAATACTAAACAATTAGTAATTAAATCGTAATTTATTGCTTAATTAGAAATTATTTAAAAAATTGAGGAAAACTGCATCTAATAACCAAAACCAACTCTTCAGAGGATTAAGTTCAGTTTCATATTGGGACAATTGTCACCAACTGTCACTACTCAATCGTCAGTGGTGCCAACGATAACATTAAGCACAAAGAACAAAAAAACTAATTAGACACGCGAACCTTGTGGGGTTGACGATTGCTTTCTTAAACAAATCGAACTGTTGCACTTCTGCCATTTAAGGATTTGCTGTCGCTCGGAGCCACTTGCCACTCCATCTTATAAGTTAGTTGAAAGCAAATACTAAGACCTCGGAGTTTTAATAAACTTCGACAATTTAAGAGGAGAAACAAGAAAATGTCAAAATTTTTAGAAAAAATCTTAGCAGCAACTTTGGCTATTCTTATGATAATTTCGCTTGCATCGATTTTTGCACCAACAGTTAAAGCTACCACGGTATCAAAAGTAGGCAACACAGACCCATCCACACTAGGCTTTCCAACCCAACTCACGTCAGCACCACCCGCAGGAGTCACACCCGGAACCACCTTTGATACCGGCGCTTACCTTAGCATGCGACCAAACCCAATAGGTATTGGTCAACCTTTGCTCGTAAACGTTTGGTTATCGCCAGGAACGTACCACGCTTTTCCAATGGTAGGCTTGACAGTAGACATTAGAAAGCCAGACGGAACCACACAGTCTGTAGGTCCATTCAACACCTATGTCGGAGACTCAACCGCATGGTTTGAAATAATTCCTGACCAGGTTGGAACTTGGCAGTTCAAGTTCACCTTTGCAGGAACCTACATTGCAGCAGGACAATACTGGGACGCACCAGGATCTGAAACCGGCGGATTTATTGCATCAGGCAAATACTACAACTTAGGCTCGTCAATATATTACGCTCCGGAACAGACTGATTGGCAGAATCTGACAGTGCAAGACAACGTAGTTTCCTCATGGCCTGCAACACCACCATCAGTGTTTAATGACTATTGGACGCGACCAGTCAACCCAATGTGGAGAGACCTTGGCATGAACATTGGTGACTATCCATTCAACACCTTATACTTCTATTCAAACGGCCGAGTATTGTACCCGAACAACTACAGATTCACCGCTTATGTAACAGCACCAAATAGTGCACACGTTCTGTGGAAACGAAATCTTGCCACTACTGGCCAAGCGGGCATGGTTGGAGGATACACTTATGACTATTCGTTAGCGCCAAATGCAGGTACTCCATCCATTATCTATGCGGGAAGATGTTATCAAAGTATTTCAAAGAGCTTTGACAACGGTTCTATTGGAACTGTTTTCCAGTGCTATGATCTGCGAACCGGACAAATATATTGGGAACGCGCACTTCTAGGAGCAACACCTAACATTATTGAGTATTTGGCACCCGGCGAATCCTCTCTACCAAGTGGAGCAAGCATTGCAAGAGATACTAACGCAGATGCAGGATTCCAGATTGCTCTTATAGCGATTAGCGGCTCACAACTTTACAAGTACAATCCAGCTACGGGAGCTCAAACTGCAAACATTTCGATATCGCCACTTTCAGGGGGAACCTATTACAAACCAGGCTACGCACTAACAATACAAGATCAAGGCTCCGGCGCTTCTGCAGGCTCTGACAGATACCACTTAATCAACTGGACAACCTTTGGAACAAGCACCAACTTCACCGCAAGAATTGCCTCGAACATAAGCTGGCCTAGAGCACAATTGACTGGTGGCATGGGCGGCGCTGTTGACTACGAATCCAATTTGGCAGCTTCATGCACTTGGGTTACGCCTCCTGGTCCACAATGGGGTGTTGGCGTTGACATTGTCGTCACTGATTTATTAACAGGAAAGAATCTTTGGACTTACAGCACAAACAATACTCTAACTGAAAACGATCAAAATCCATCAACAACCATCTGGTCTCAGGGAAAAATGGCGTACGGTGCACATGGCAGAAGTTGGGTTTGCTTTGACGGACGGACAGGGCAAAAAATATGGACAAGCGAACAAACTGAGTATCCATGGGGTGCATGGTGGCCCTACAGTACAGCTGCATATCCATATAATGAAACAACCACAGCAATCATTACAGGCACTTATGAGGGTGTCTACGCTATCAACTTTGCTGACGGAAAGATCCTTTGGCATTACAGCACAGCGAGCTTTGCTGTTCCATTTGAAGGACCCTATAACGCAGAGCCATTTTTCACTGCAGTCACATTAGCTGACGGTAAGGTATATGCCTTCAACGGTGAGCACACTCCAAGCTACCCAAGAGACCGCGCATGGAGCACATACTGCTTAAACGCTACCACAGGTCAAGAGATCTGGAGAATTCTCAACCCAATGACTCCAGGCGCAGTTGCAGACGGCTACCTAACAGCATCCAACCCATATGACGGCTATATGTACGTATTCGGCAAAGGCCCAAGCACAACCTCAGTAATGATACAGAACGATGTCGTCGCTGATGGCTCAACAGTGCTGATAAAAGGCACAGTTATGGACCAATCGCCAGCCCAGCCAAATACACCGTGTGTTTCTAAAGACTCAATGAGCCTAGAAATGGAACACATACACATGTCAATGCAAATCTCAGGACTCTGGGGTAATGAATCCATTACTGGTGTACCAGTGATTCTTACCGCTATAGCAGCTGACGGTACAGTGACAGACCTAGGCACAACAACCACAAACGGATACGGCGGCAACTTCGCTTTCGCTTGGACACCGCCAAAAGAAAGTGTCTACACAATCATTGCTTCGTTTGCAGGCGACGATTCATACGGCAGTTCGACAGCATATACAAGCCTTTCAGTGGGTCCAAAAGCAGCATCATCAACACCAGCACCAACACAAACCCCAACAACTTCAAACGTTGCAACGGCAGCTGACCTAATGACCTGGACACTCGTCGCCGCAGTCGCAATAATCATTGCAATCGCAATAGTTGGCGTACTGATCCTCAGGAAAAGATAAAAAACGATTTGAGGAATAAAATTCCTCTACCCTTTTTTAGTTTTTTTTTACAGTGTTGAGAATTTGATTCTTTTATTCGTCTATTTTTGTAGTTATTAAATAAGCACATCTTTAGGATTCGTAAAGCTTTTTAAGCGAATCGTCTTATATACGAAAGTCTATAGGGGAAAAATTATGAATAAATCAAAAATAGGCACAATCACATTAGTTACCATTCTGCTGTTAACATTATCTGTTAGTTTAGTAGCTGCTGTAATACACGAAACAGAGAAAATAACTGATATTACCATTTCTTCCGATGGAACGTTTACTGCAACTGTGTCTGACCTCGGCATTACATATTCTATTGAAGGAACTGCAGGTGCAACGGGAACTGTGACCACCACTATTTACTTAGGCAATCCGCAGACCACTGCCCTTATTCCAAATGGGGTTTCGTTGACTCACTTTATTGGTGTATCTTTTGACATGAATGCTCAAGATTTCGCTTCTGCAACAATTACCATAAGCTACACTGATTCTGATGTTCAAAACATTAAACAGCCATTTACCGTTTACAAGTATGATCCAAGTTCTGACAGCTATCTTGAGTTGCCTTCAACTGTAGATGCTGCCGCTAAGACCATTACCTTCACATTGATCAGCGTAAATGATCCTTTGCTTGCAATTGGTGGAGCAACCGCAGATGAACCCGCAAAAGGCGGAATTTCTGAAATCACTTGGGCAATAGTGATTGTTTCAGTAATCGCAATAATATTGGCTGTTGTGTTAGTATTTAGCCGATACCGCCATTCTGCGACATCCTCCAGCACACTTAGCTCTTAAATATTTTGCTTCCATTATTTTCAAATGGATCCAATCTTTTTC
>CAWIYM010000004.1:0-796944 GCA_963840325.1 Candidatus Bathyarchaeota archaeon | reverse complement strand
GCGAACAGGAACCCAGACCGGAACAAGCAGGTTACCGGATTCATCCTTTTCAGGCAGTAGCCCAGGCTTATCTGATATGGGGATTTTGGTGCCCCGATACACAATCCTTTCCTCCATTCTTGTACATACCCCCCGGCTGTGGCATCTACTTGGACATTATGGGAATCCAGCTAAGTGTAAGATCCCATGCCTATTGAACTTGGCACCAGCCCTTTTGCACCAGAACATCATTCTCGGTCATTATATATTCACCGAGCATTCTCCTTGCTTCCCTTACATAAATGTTGTAAGGCCAGTTGTCTATGCAAATTCACACTTCGAAAAACCCCATTTATTCATTGTTTCCCTCACCCCACGAGTAATCACAAGCTGCCATCAAAATAAAGCAATCCTTTCTGATACAAAATATGCTCCATTTATTATTTCCTTTCTTCTCTCATACGATGCCTCAGGATAATCCCAGATTCATACCGATATTGTCAAAACTGAAGGGGCCATGGTTATTTACATCTGTTTTCAGATTGGGGATCGGGTCATATTTTCCGAAGAATTCATCCCATCTTGTTGCTGAAAGTCTTACAAGAAGTTCATATTGGGTACTGTCGTAACCTTCTGGTTTTGTTATAGGTATCCTGTTTTCAGGATGCTGCGTAAGACATAGTCTGAAGCAGTCAGCCTGGATCTTTGAATCGCCTGAACCATTCTCTCCGGGCTTTTCGGCAGAGATGCGGGGAAGCAGACCGCTTGACGGATCCCCGGTGATCTTATAAGGATCAATCATATCCTTGAAATAATGTCCGTAATGAAAAACCCCAGTCTGCACCCCGTTCCATGTTTCGTTATAAAGTCCGTTATCTTCCCTCCCTACGGTATTGCTCACACCTGCTGACGCCATCAGATCACCTCATAAGTTGCATCAACAAATATTTCACCTCTGTAAACCTTTCCGCTTAGTGTTTTAAAGGATACTATTTTCCTCTCTTTTTTGATCAACCCGTTTTCCCTGTCGAGCCATTCATCCCTGTGAACTGTTATATTATTCTGCTTTATAAGTGTTTCAAATGCTTCTTCGGCAACATGAGGCTCAAAAATCCACATTGTCCTTTTTTCACCATCAATAGCGGGATTACCCTGGCCTGTATTCCCATATTCCGATTGTTTCTGCCATTTCCACGATTCAGGTTTCTGATAATGATTATAGATCAGCTGGTAGAATTCCCTGGCGAGTCCGCCGATAACCTCTTTGTTGCCGGTATCGGTAAAGCCAAGACCAGAAGATGACATTCCGCCCAAATGCTTATCGGGGGAGACAATAATTACCGATTGCCCCATCCTGTGAACCTGGACTGCAGTAGTTACTGCGGCTGAAGTGCCTCCATAGACAATTACATCAGCCCTGAACGTTTGATTTGAAGAATTGTTTTTGCAGCCAGATCCAGTTATGCCTAAAATCGCAGTCAGGATCAAATAGATAGTTTTTCTCATTATCAGGTATTTTAGATGATGTCTTTTGACCGCTGGCGCGGATTTAGCGAAGTGTAATCCGTGCCTTTCAGTATTTGGTAAAGGCACCGACTGCAACCGAGTTCCGCTTCAGCGGAACGAGCTGCAACAGAAGTCAAATCGGCACCAGCGCTCAGCAGCGCCTTCTAAATTACAATTTTATTGGTTCCCGGATGAAGCTTTACTGTGAAATTATTAACACTGTTTATTACTAAATCACATTCCATATTTGCCGGAATAATTATTAAATATTCCTTCGATTTACCTGAGTTTTTAAATTCTGCAACAATATTTCCTCTTATTGTCGGCACGCTTATCTGACTGTATTTCAGACTGCCCAGTTGAGGCATTATTACTGCTTTAGAGTAACCCGGCGCGACTGGCCTTATTCCCCACAGATATGCAGGAATTATGTTTGCCGGAGCGGCACCCCAGGCATGATTCCAGTCGGAATTTGGCTTGTATTTAATATCCCAGGCTTCCATTGTCATAGTCGATCCCGACCTTATCATGTTATACCAGCTCCTGTCGTGAGTAGCAGTCATATAAGACTCATTGCATAATCTGGATTCTCCGGCTCTGTAGAGACCTTCCAGAAGAAACTGCGCTCCGTAAACACTGCAGGCCATCCCCCTTGATTTTATAAAATCAATTACACTCCTTTTATGCTCCTGAGGAACAAGATCAAATGCGAGTGCCATCATATTTGCGTGAAGGAGGAGTCGTCCGCAAATTCTCGTCAAGATAAATACCCCTTTTCCTGTCGAAACAGGGCTTCGTTTCCGCTTCTCACTTTCAATGACTGATTCCGGAAAATGAGTAGATAACTCCTTCTGCCAAGGTATCCGGCAAGTTCCGACATAAGGACCAGGCTTCTGTAGGTAAAAGCATTGACAACAGTATTGATCTCAGCCATATCATAGCCGTCTCTCTCGCCCTCAGGGGTGGCCAGCTGCCATCCTGTATCCTTCTGCGAAGGCGGCCAGTCGACGATATCCCTTATCCTTTCCTTTGAGCGACTTGAAAAGCCAAGTTCAGTCATTATCTCATCAGTTACATTCCCGAGCTGATAAGCCCGTCAGGCCGGCCAAGATCTATCAGGGTCTTGTGCTGAAGCTTCTTATAGAATCGTTGAACTGACTCCGGATTCCCGGTGTACATGAAATCGTTGTAAAACATCAGGACTGTCTGAAGGATCCATTCTGTTGGCCAGGTCGGGTGTCCAATAAAGTACTCGTTTGTTCTCCTGGCAAGCGAAAACTCACGGTCGGTATAATAATGACCAAGCTAGTCAGTTATTACGGCGTCGGCTTCATTGAGGGAACCCGTTCACGGTCGCCGTCAATATACAGTCCGGCGAAGGAGTAGCTTAATAGTGTATTTTGATATATTCCAGACTTTGTAGGGGAAAGGACTTCTGAAACTTGTGGAATTGCATTGCTAATCACCTAAAATAACTACCAAGAGCTTTCTCGTGAATACTTTCCGGTTAAGCTGAAGGTTGCAGTTTTCCAGTTCACAATACCGGAATGGGTGATAACACCGAATGAATCGGGAAGATGCACTGCCGCCGGACCTGTATTCCTTGAATAAGGGGTAATCGCCGGGAAATAAATAGTTTTTCCTCGTTTCAACCGGCAGAAGGATCCTGTGATACCTGATTGTACCTGGAGGTTTGCGGTTGATCCTGTTCAATACCTTCTGTTTTTTCACCCAGATGGACAATTATGGTATCCTTTGTTAGAGGGATTAATTCTAAGTTCAGGTCTTCCAAATGCATCTTTTCCAAAATCAATCAAAGTAACTTTTATCGCCTGTTTTAACGAGTTTTTCAGGTTTTATCACTGTCTCAACGAATCTGTCCCGACAATTCCATACTTCTTTAAGCGCCCCTGTTTTAAAAGACTGAATTTCAGACCATGACGAAGATTTGCCTTTCCTGTCCCAAATACTGACTTTCCAGAAGTATGTTGATTTGTCAGCCAGTTTCTCCTGAATATTGCACCTCAACTGACATTGACCCATTTGTCTTAACTCCGTTCCACAGATCGCCGATATCTCTTAAAAGCAACTCTTTTGAAGTAGAAACAGAATTCATCAGCTCATTTGCCTGCCGGCATTATCAGGAACGATCCAGCTGAACTCAGGTTTAGGATCAGAAATTAAAACTTTCTCCGGCTCCCGGATGAATTCAACCATAAGTCCGTTGGGATTGAGTTCTTGGGTTTTTATAACCGGGAATTAAAGTGATCAGAAGAAACAGGATCCAGACGGCTTGCATTGATTATCCGGTTTCAGATTGTTACGAAATGTGACATCCTCACCGGTATCCTCATAATCAAAGTCGCGGTTAAGATCGCCAGGTAAGCCTGGAGTGTGGTCTGAATGACCTCAAAGACTCCGGTAACAGTTTTTTGAAATAGACTATATTATCTGTCCAGTACTGGGTTCCCTCACCGTACCACTGAACACTTCCGGTGCAAATTTCTGAATTATCCAAAGCGCAGGTTCCAAGCTCTTTCTAATTGAACTTGCAAGAAAAGAAGCATATATAGAACCTAAAACGCGCGACCTCCAAGAAAACTACTTGAAGATGGAGACAACGAGGAAATAATCCCCAGCTACTCATCTGCAAGTGGATTCGAATATAAAACAACATGTAGTCCGCAAGAAACCACTGAAGAATGTAAACTCGAAAGAGAGACCTTAAGAAAACCTTTCTCAATTGGGTATTCTCAAAAAGACTTTCTATGAGTCAGTTTCAAACTGCCCAAACTGCCAATCAACACTTCTTACTTTCCGCACAATCGATGCCCAAAATGTAAAATTTCACAATGTTCAAAAAAAGCAGAGCTCAACTGAACATATTCCATGTGGATACATTGACCAACGAAACAAATACATCAATGACCGATGTCCAAAATGCGGTGAGCTTCTTGTTGAAGGGCAATATAAGAACATGGGACGCTGGTATATTTGCCAGGAATGTGGCGAAAAATTCGAAAATCCCGAATTCGATCTTAAATGCCAAAAGTGCACTAAAACATTTGTAATTAAAGAAGCCCAAGTTACTGATGTTCCAAAATTCTCATTAAACTTGGCTAAGAAAGAAAGAGATAAGACAAAACGTTGCTAGTTTAGAAAACATCAAAAAACTCCTAACTGAATTAAACTTCAATATTCAGGATCCAGGATTGATTGTTGGACAAAAAAGCGGAATGACTCACCACTTTAGCCTTATCGCCAAAAAAATAGTTAACGCCCAAGAAATCATTATAGCTCTTGATCACTCGGTTAGTGAGACAGAAATCCAGCCTTCACCTTTGATACTCTACATTTACAAAACATCCGAAATAAAAGTCGACATACCCATCTTTGTCGCAATTCCCAAACTAAGCGAAACCACACACCAAATAGCTCAAGGCCACAACATCCTGATAGTTGAAGGATCAACAGATGCACCTGAAGTTATCAACAAGATAAAGAAAGAAATCGAAGACAGAATTAGCCAGGTAACCCAAAACAAATTAATCATTGAAAAACAAATTGAAGAACCAAAAGAAAAACCAGCGACAGCAGCAAGTTTCTTTGGCAAATTCTTGGGTTAAAAAAAACAACCCAGCTGACACAACCATCTAAAACACCCCTAAATTGGCAACCACAAAAAACACTAACGGCAAACACTCGCTTAACGCATCTATCTAAACTGCCCCTAAATTGGCAGCTACTAAAAACTGTGGGGGCAAGAACTCTAAGTTTAGCTTTAATTTTCAACTCTCTTTTATGCATATTTTACTCCATTGGGCTTCTGACTGGGGTCTATACAGAAAACTGGAAAATCTTTGAGCCATACTTAATCAACGCCAATGTCCTTTGGTTCTTAATCTTGGCTTCAATACTAAACATCCTCTTAGCCGTTAAAATTAGTGAAGTTAAGAAATCATATGGTTTCATTTTTGGCATCGGAATTGCCTCAATTTCGGCAATTTCATTGTTGACTTTAGCGCAACTCTCATTTTTCGATATATTTACAAAAAGCACAACAGATGTTATGATTAATCTTGGGCGATTCTTTTTGCTAAGTGGAATAGCCGTATTCATAGTTGAAATTCCAGGTCTACTGCAAATAATCGGGTTAACCCAAAAAGTATCCATACCAAAAAATAACTTTATCTACAAAATTCTCTTTCTACTGCAAATCACCATGATCGTTACAACGTTTTATTTGTTCTTTGCAGTAACAGCGTACATGAGTCAAGGGGAAGGTGCAAACTCACTTGCAAACGCCCTTCTTAATTTCGCTTTATTATTCACCGCGTTCATTTCCTTTGGAGCAACAATCTTCAAAACATGGCTAAAATAATGGAAAGTTCAACAGTAAATTTGTTGATCTGAATCAATACTGAAAAGATTACGTTTGTTAGGTAGGTCTGATATTAGCCTTGTTTTTATCAGAATTTATATATTTGTCGCTTATCAACTTATCATGTTGGGAAATTATATGCACGATTTCGATGTTGTGCTTTTAGAAGATGAAACAGGTGGGTATGTGGCTATAGTTCCTGCTTTACCTGGCTGTCATACGCAAGGTGATACTTTGGCTCAAGTAATGGAAAACGCCAAAGAAGCCATAGATCTCTACTTGGAAACTTTAAGTTTAGCTGAAAAGAAAGATTTGCTGAAAGGAAAAGTTGTGGGCATTCAAAAAGTGAAAGTTCTTGCCTAGTCATTAGTGAGTTAGAGAGAGAGAAAAAGATTAAATTTTAATCCCCACCACAAAACATCACGCATCATCCCTCACAAAACAACTACCAAAAAGATGATTTACTTTGTCGAGGTTCAATTAATATTGCCCAAATTCAAAACTCCGGCAAATTCTTCGTTTTAAATTCTGTTAGCTCCACCAGGGTAACCTCAATATTGGTCTCAAATTGCTAAAGGTGCTGAAGTATTGGGTTAGGTATTCGCATTCAAACATACAACCAAGATGTTCTTCACAAAACATTCTTTATTGACGTGGGTTGTTTAGTTTCCACAGTGACTTCAAGTCCGCCTTAGATAACACTTGAAGGACAGAGCCCAAAAAAATGAAGATCCTCTGGAAGTATTTGAAGCCGCAGAAGTGGCTGATTGTGATTGCCCTCATTTTTGCAGGTATCAGTCAGCTGATGAACCTAATCGATCCAGTTATTTTTGGTAAGATTATCGATGATTACGCCTTGAATCCTGGGAACCTTCTAGAGGCGGATCTTGTCAATGGCGTACTCTTCTGGCTGGGGTTGGCGATCGTCGTCGCATTGTTTGCCCGTCTAGCAAAAGCGTTCCAGGATTATTTTACACGCCTAGCAGTACAGAAATTCGGTATGGAGATATTCAATGACGGGTTGAAACAGACTCTTCGCCTATCCTATAACGAGTTCGAAGATCAACGGAGCGGCGAAACACTCTCGATATTGCAGAAAGTGAGGATGGACACCCAGATATTCAGCAATACGGCCATCAATGTCCTCTTCTCATCCATCATAGGAATGGGTTTCCTCATCGTGTATGCCGTGACAAAGAGCTGGATGCTGATACCAATTTTCGTAATCGGTATTATCGTATTTGGATCCATCACCGGACTATTAAGCACAAAGCTCAAGACGACCCAAAGGGCGATCAACCGCGAGACGAACAAGATGTCAGGAGTGATCACAGAATCGCTCCGAAACATTGAGCTAGTTAAAAGTCTCGGGCTAACCTTTCCCGAAATTCATCGGCTACAGGATCAGACTTTGAAGATATTCAACCTCGAGATGATAAAAGTCAAAAAGGTCCGGACACTGACTTTTTTACAGGGAACGACGCTCAACATATTGAAAAGTTCGATTCTGTTCATCCTTCTCTGGTTGATATTTCGGAATGTCCTCACCACCGGAGAACTAATCTCGATGCAGTTCATCTCTACGATCATCTTCGGACCCTTGCAGGAACTTGGGAGTTTCATTATCAGCTATCGAGAGGTTGAAGCATCAGTGAATAGCTTTGACCAGCTGATGCAGAAACCAATCGAACAGAATCCGGAAGAACCCGTTATCATCAATGAGTTAAATGCCATTCAGTTCAATGACGTCGTGTTCCGGCATAAGACGGCACCGTTTAATGCCGTCGACGGTATCTCTTTTGAGGTGAAAACAGGGGAGACGATCGCGTTTGTTGGTCCTTCTGGCTCTGGCAAGTCGACGCTCGTGAAGCTCCTGGTAGGGTTGTACCGACCTGTCAGCGGAGAGATCTATTTCGATGGTTACCCTTCTTCGCAAATCCGGTATAACCCGTTGCGTCGGCAGATAGGATTCGTTTCCCAGGAAGCCCAGTTGTTCGCAGGAACGATTAAGGAAAATCTTTTGTTCGTCCAGTCAGATGCGACCGATCAACAGATACGGGATGCACTACAAAAAGCCGCTTGTGACACTCTTCTAGAACGGTCTTCTTATAACATTGAAACGGTAATTGGCGAGGGGGGCATGAAATTGTCCGGAGGGGAGAAGCAGCGCATCTCCATTGCCAGGGCAATTTTGCGTCATCCCCGCTTGCTGATCTTTGACGAGGCGACTTCATCGCTCGATTCGTTGACTGAACAGGACATCACTAATACTATCCGGGATATTTCTATGAGCAGGGAGCAGATCTCGATTCTTATCGCCCATCGTTTATCAACAATTATGCACGCAGATTTGATCTACGTGCTGGAGAAGGGAAAAATAGTCGAGACAGGGTCTCACGAAGGTCTTCTTGAACAAAAAGGGTTGTATTACGCAATGTGGCGTCAGCAGATCGGTGAACGCAGAGATATCATGCAGCAATCGCACTAGGAACCTTCGTTAAGAAAACACAACACGTGAAAAACAGGTGGCATGGTAAACAGCCTCAAGCTAGAGTATATGCTCAAAGATGAAGTTAGGGCAGGGAACAACTTGCCTTCGTTGCCCTTAGGCGAAAACCAAACGTTGAAGCAGTCTCAAACACCCAAACTCAAAATGAATAAAACCGAAAAAAGATGACTGGAAACTAACCTGAAAAAGCGCACGACAGGATTAGCGAATATTTTCGAGCAATAGGTTATACGAAACCAAAAACTTTCAAATGGCAATTGCTAAACCTTATTTGATGTTACGCATATTTCTAATTTAGACTGAATTGAAGTGTCTTGGCGGATGCTTAAAATCACCAAGGAAACCATAAACAGTTTTAGACACTTCTCAAAAAAATGCAATTGGCGCAGATGCATTAAAGATATTAATAAACGTTTATTTTTAGAAATTGATATTAATTTTCAATCATCCAAAATTAAACTAATTTTATATACTTATTTGTACATAAATGGTTATCGTTGGCGAGGCAAACTTCTCAAAAGATTGCTTTGCCAAACATAATTTTAGGAAAAGAAAAAAAAATGAAAATTATTATGAAAAATAAAACTAAAGCTTCTTTGATTGCGATTATTCTTATGGTAACAATTACAATCACTTCTGTGTTCGCCGCTTTACCATCCATTAATGCACATGTGCCTCCATGGACGGTTCCTACTACTGCATACATTATTGTTACCCCTAATCCTGTAGGTGTGGGTCAACAAGCATCCATTATATTTTGGCTTGATTGGATACCGATAACTGCAGGAGGTATTGGCGGTGACAGATGGCAAAACCTCAAAGTCGAGATTACAGCGCCTAATGGAGAGAAAGTGACTCGAGGACCCTTTACATCAGATCCAATTGGAGGTTCATTCGACGTATTCACACCTGACCAAATCGGGACCTACACATTCAACTTTAGCTTTCCAGGACAAGTAGCACGCAATTATAACCCGTTAAATGGCGTTCTTGGCACTACTACTAACGCAGATTATGTCAACGATACCTTTCTACCTAGTAGCGCAACAACAAGCCTTACTGTCCAAAACGAACCAATAACAAGTATGCAAGAAATTCCACTTCCGAAAGAGTATTGGACAAGACCAATAGACGGACAGAACACCGGCTGGTATCAGGTTGCGTCAAACTGGGTGGGCGATGGTACACTTTTCCAGCCAAACGGTATTGCACCTAACAGTCCACATATTATGTGGACAAAACAGCTTCAGGACGGAGGCGTAGTCGGCGGAAGTTACGAAGTAAACGGTATGACATACTACAGTGGAGATTCATACGAGGTTAGATTCCAGAATCCAATCATTATGAGCGGAAGACTCTATTACGTAGTACCCTTGAATCACGGCGACGGCCAGCGTGTCAGCGGTGCAGGATACAAATGTGTTGATTTGCGAACAGGTGAAGAGGTATGGTACAACGAAAAAATCGCAACTCCCTATCTCGGCAATTATTGGGGCGCAGGAAGTACATACAGACCAAGTGCAGCAATTGGTCAACTCTTTGATTATGAATCTTTTAATCAGCACGGTGTCATCAACGGAATTTTGTGGGATCCTACTGGAACTACATGGCAAGCATATGACGCATTCACTGGAAAATGGATATACAACTTGACCAATGTTCCTTCAGGCACCCAAGTGTACACTGATAAAGGCGAAATAGTGCGCTACGTACTTAACTACCCAGGACGATGGCTCGCTTTATGGAATAACACTGCCGATCAGACAGCATTGCAGGGAGCTTTCGGAAATGGTACTGACGCTTATCAATGGAGACCTATTGGCAAGATCGTTGACATGAGCAAGGCATATTCGTGGAATGTTACTATACCCAATCTACCTGGGCTGTCATCGCCTGCAATCGTTGCAGCTATACCTGATGATGTGCTTTTTGGTCGCAGTTCAACCCTGAACTCATACGTAGAAGGAACCCCAGACCCCTATACATTTTGGGCGATAAGTCTAAAACCCGAAACACGAGGACAACTATTGTGGCTTAAAAACTACCCCGCACCACCCAACAACACAACAATAATGGGCGGTACCCTTCTGTTTGTAAACAAAGACAGTCGCGTTTTCGTTACTTACGAACATGAGACTATGCTATACAGAGGCTACAACCTAGACAATGGAGAGCTATTATGGGGACCACTAAGAACTCCCGGAAACGATTGGGACTACTACAGTGTATCAGGGCATCCAACCCAGACAGGTCGAGTAATGGCTTATGGCAACCTCTATGTTTCCGGTTTTACTGGTCTAGTCCACTGCATTGAACTGAAGACAGGCAAAATACTGTGGACTTACGGTAACGGCGGCGAGGGCAACACTACCTACAGCGGTCTCGAAGGTCCATGGGGGAATTATCCCACTTTCATAACTCTTATTGCAGACGGAAAAGTCTATACGCACACAAGTGAGCACTCTATTCAGGCGCCGATTTACAGGGGTCAAAAGTTCCGTTGCCTTAATGCTACCACTGGAGAGGAAATATGGACTCTATTCGGACATGGCGAGAGATATCAAGCTGCTGTTGCAGACGGCTACTTTGTTTTCTTCAATGGCTATGATCAACAAATATATTCTATTGGTAAAGGTCCAAGCGCTACCACTGTCTCGGCATCACCGAAAGTCTCATTGTATGGAAACAGCGTGCTAATAGAAGGTTCAGTGATAGATACAGCTGCTGGCACAAAGCAACCTGAGCAAGCTGCTCGTTTTCCAAATGGGGTTCCAGCAGTTTCTGATGATAGCATGAGCGCATGGATGGAATACGTGTACATGCAAAAGCCTCAACCAACAGATACCAATGGAGTTCAAGTGAAAATAGACGTCATAGATGCTAACGGCAACAATAGAAACATCGGCTCAACAACCAGTGGTATAGACGGCTTCTTTAGCTTCAACTGGAAACCCGACATAGAAGGCAAATACACTGTAATCGCAAAGTTCGAAGGTTCAGAATCCTACTGGCCTTCACATGCAGTATCTGCGTTTGTCGTTAATGAAGCAGCACCAACGCCAACTCAGCAACCAGTGGTTGCTCAGTCTTCGATTGAACTGTACGTGTTAGGCACTGGAGTAGCTATAATCATAGCAATTGCTATTCTCGGATTGCTTATACTAAGGAAACGACCTTAAACTGGCAACTCAAAATATCAATCTCCCCTTTTTATTTTTTTAAAATCAACCTACTTAACCCCAATCCCATATACATAACCGACGTTTCAACAGACAGCCAAATAGATCATGAAGGCGATCTCTTACCTCTGGAATATACCTGTAGAGGCACTTCCAAACGGTGAATACATCCTCCAAGCCAACTTCATAGAAGAGACACTGTACCTTGCGTGTTCTGACACAACTTCTCCAAACAACTTGTTCGTCGTCCCAGAATACTTATTTGGCAGCTTGGCAGCTGTAGGCGCATGCTTTGCAGCTTTCTTGTTCTTTAAAAAACGCAGCAACCTCCCACAACTCCACTTTAAATGAATTTGTATTAGGGCATTTTTTAGCCATCAGCAACTCCTTTTTCCTTTAGCCAATTATCTTGTTCATTAAAAAGTTTGCCAATAGAGAAGAGTTAAGCGTAAAACTGGTGGCGTTAACATATTGTTAACAAATTATTTATATAAATTGTTTACATAATGTTTACGCATGAGCGATGTAATTGCAATCAGAGTACCAAAAAAACTCAAAGACCAACTTCAAGAGTTAAACATAGACTACGCCCCAGAAGTCAGAGATTGCCTTGAACGAATATTGAAAAAAAAGAAACTCAAAGAGTTAATGAAGCAACTTGACAAGTCAAGAAACGAGTTGTACAAAAAAACTGGAGTGACAAATCCTTCGGCGGAGATCATTAGGGAAGATCGCGAACATGCCCACTGAGATTGTTGTCGATTCATCTGTGGTCACCGCATTAGTCACGCCTGAGCAATACTCTGACTGGGCCTCAAAGAAACTTTCAGCGTATGATGACTTCCACGCTTTGGACTTGAACTATTACGAAGTAGCTAACGCAATAAAATACAAAAAATCGGATAGGTTTGATGCAAAAGATGCGGCAAAAGCTTTCATGCAAGCCGCAGAAATGCTGGATCTCTGTGCGGTACATAACTTTTCTGAAGTCATTAAAAACGCAATAGCCATAGCAATGGAACTAAACATTACTGTCTATGACGCTGCTTTCCTCTCGCTTGCGGAAAAGCTAGATGCACAGTTGCTGACTTTAGACCAAAAACTTGTAAAGAAGCTCGAAGGCACAAAATACTATAGCTTCATGGAATCCCCAAACAAAAAAACTATCTATACTTGAAGGCACAATGGTGTAGATTAATCATCAATAATGAATTTAGAGCGAAAAGAGGCCTCGGATAACTCAAAGCTTTCTTCTTGGCATGTTTTAGCGCACGAGAGAAATTATCTCAAACGACAAAAACTTTGATGCCACACAAATCAAAAGAACCATGTAAATAACCCGACAGTAATCTTGGCATGGGTTTGGGAAGCAACTAAAGTTATTTACTCAAATGTATAGACGAAATACCCAAAATTTTTGATACCTGCCCCTTTTTACTTTTTACCATTTAAAGAGTTTAGATTCGGGAATAAGTAATTCAAAGTGTTCGTCTCGGGTTACAAGATCTTGGTTGTTAGCTCGGGCAATGGCCGCGATTAGTATGTCGAATTCCCCTACCATGTTGCCTTTGTTTTTGAGTTCTTTGTAGATTTTTGCAGCTTCTTCACACGCGTTAAATGTTAAGTCCAAGATTTGCATGTTAGAGATTGAATCTGTGACTTTAGCTAAATTTTCTTCCCAACAACCAGAAAGGTACGCTCCTTTTAGCAACTCATACACAGTTACTATTGTGGTGGATATGGGTTCGCCTTTTTGTTCAATTGAAGTTATTTTTTGGATGGCGTCGGTTTTTCCTTTGAGTAAGGCTACTATTATGTCGGTGTCTAGGATGGTCATTTAGATTTTTGTCTCTCGGGAGGTTGTTTTTTCTCGGGTGTTTTGGATTTGGGTGTAGATTTCTTCTATGTCGTTACCGTTCCAGGTTCCGGCGAATTGGAGGAGGGATTTTTTTTGTTTGGTGTTTGTTATTCTTAATACTGTGTCTGAGAATGATTCGTTTGGTCTTTTGAGGTCTTTTAGGGTTTGGTAGGCTTTTTTGGAGAGGGAAACGACTTTAGTCATAATTAACCATATGCATATGCGCATATATATGCATCATATAAGTTGGGGCGTATTGTTTTAAAGCTAACGCTTCGCCGAAATAATAGTATCTAAAGAAACAAGACACCATTGAGCAGAATACATTTTTTCAAATAACAAAATAATGAAAATAATATAGAAAACAACACCATATTTTTCATCTATGCTTAAATAAAGCCCCACCACATAATAACCAAATCAAGTTATTAATAGTACTTACAATGGAGAAGGAGAATCGAGAAAATGAAAAGAAATCAATCTATGCTAGTTATAATGCTCGTTGCATTGGTAGCGACAGCACTCATTTCGGTGACGGTACCGTTGGTTCAAGCAGCACCTAACCCGAATGTTACCATAGCTCCACTAGGTCCGTTTACGATGGATGTTGGTCAAACTAAACTATTTACAGCTACTCCCAGTGGTGGCGAAGGTCCTCCTTATCATTATCAATGGTATGTTGGCGCTGGTGCGGTTGGGACTGACAGTTCGACTTATACTTATACTGCTTCGGGGTCTTCAGCTTCTATTACTTGCAAGGTGACTGACAGTGCTTCTACTCCAGTTACTTCTGTTGCTTCTAATGCTGTTGCAATTACTGTTACCAAGATCGCTACCACAATGACTATTACTTATATTCCAGATACCGTTCATCGCCCAGCAGAAAACCAGGTAGAAGCAACAATTACACTCAAAACAGTGACATCAGGTACACTAGTTCTTCATCAATTAATTGATGTATCATATTATGTTCCAGGTAATGGCTGGTCTACACCTACCCCTTTGAATACTGAAGGTACAGGTTCAGTCATCTTCACGTTGCCGATACAATCAGAATGGCCCAATGGAGAATATGTAGTTAAAGCAACATTTGCAGGTGATGATACCTATGCCAGTTGCGAAAAGAACGTCGGACCTATTGGTTCAGGCGACGACTTTTTTGTAGTGCCTGAATACCTCATTGGCGGTCTCGCAGCTTTAGGTGCTTGCTTTGTTGCCTTTGCGCTCTTCAAGAAACGCAGCAGCCTCCCACACTTTAAACAACTATAAGGTAGTTAAGCGAGCAGTTTTCTGCTCTTTTCCCTTTTTCATTCTTATTGCTTCTTAACGGCAGTAGGGTATGTTCTTGATCAATTGTTCCAGAGTGCAAACTTTAAGTCGACCCCAGCAACGTCAAAAGGTTGTGACTATATCGAGTTCTCGTAGGTTTTAAAATCTCTTCAACTATCAATTAAATAGAAGTTGCAATTGGCAAGCAGAATTTACAACTTGGAAGAATTTGTAAGGTTTGAAATCTGCAATGTTCTCTGTGTAGATGATTTCTATATTGTTCTCTTTGGCGGTTAGGCTGGTTACTGCACCAATCTGGTTGATTGACTTACAAATAGGTATGCTTATCTACTTGTATGCAAGAAACAATTTTGAGATTATTCATGAACGGAACAACCACTATCCGGGTTTCAAAAAAAAC
Organism: Candidatus Bathyarchaeota archaeon; assembly: GCA_963840325.1. Lineage (GTDB taxonomy): Archaea > Thermoproteota > Bathyarchaeia > Bathyarchaeales > Bathycorpusculaceae > Bathycorpusculum. The sequence goes on along the minus strand of CAWIYM010000004.1, from coordinate 781,842 downwards.
TGCAGAAACACTTGAAAACCTGCGTGAAAAACTAAACGCGAAAAATCTTGACGAAACAATACAAATACTAGTAAAAAAACAGCGCAAAGCAGCCCTAAACAAAGGATTTGGCATAGCCAAAAACCAAATAAAACCATTCACTGAGGAAGATCGCGGTGAAGATCGTAATTGATACTTATGCATGGATTGAACTGCTTTTAGGCAGCGAAAAAGGAAAAAAAGTAAAAGATTTAATTGAAAACGCTCAAGAAGCATATACTCCAAGTATAGTTTTGGCTGAATCTGCTCGAAAATTTCTCAGAGAGGGCACTGACGAAAACGCCATCTCTATGTGGCTTGAAATAATAATTGCTGCCTCCGTAATAACCCAGATTGATTCAGCCACAGCATTAGAAGCAGCAAAATGCTATCTTGAACTCGCCAAAAAAGCTAAAGTATCCAAACAAAATACTCCCAGCTTATTCGATGCCCTTGTACTTGCAACGGCCAGAATAAATCAGTGCCAAATCCTCACCGGAGATGAGCACTTCAAAAATCTGCCAGAAACCATCTGGATAGACTGAGGCATTTTTAGAAAAACAAATAATTCCAGAATTTCTCTTCGGAGATTGGCAACGTTAGGCGCTTGATTTGTAGGCTTTATGCTTTTCAAAAAAACGCAATAATCTCCCACATTTTAAGCGGCTATAAGAAAATTAAGCAACAGTTTTATGCTCTTTTCCTTTTTTTCGTTTTTGTTGCTTCTTAACGGCTGTATGGTATGTTCTTGATCAGTTGTTCCAGAGCGCCAACTTTAAGTCGACCCCAGCAACGTCAAAAGCTTTTGACTATATCGACGTCTCATGGTTCTAAAATCCTTCAACTTATCAATTCTATAGAAGTTGCAACCTGCTAGCAAGAATTAGTTGCAGCAGCAACAACTTCTGCAGCTCTCGTTACCATCCTTTGTTAACTTTTTTGGTTTAGCAGTAGACCAAAATTTTTTCAGAGGTTAGAGTTGTTATCGGTTTTGGTTATTTGAGATTGGTGGTTTCTTTATCTGAGAGCTTCTCTGCGTGGGTGTGGGGGGTTTGCTATTGCACGTTTTTTGGTTTGAGGTCTGGGTTGTTTTTGGTTTGGGTTTGTTTTTTCTTCGGTTTGGTTGTGATGTGAGAGGTTTTTCTTCACAAGCGTGTTGGTTTGGTTGGTTGTGGGTGTGATGAATGTTAGCGTGAGAAACAATTATATTCTGGATTATCCAGATATCCTGAGTGATCAGTAATGGCGACAATCCTAGTAAAAAACCTGCCCGAAGAACTACTAAAAGAACTAAAACGGCTAAAAGTAGAACTAGGCTGCAAAACCTGGGCAGACCTCCTCTCAGAACTAGTTACCAACGAAGAAACCTGGCTTATCGAAGACAAAAAAAGCAAAACCGAGACCGGCGTCAAAAACTTTCTTGACCTAAAAACCGCAGTATCCACCAAATGGAGTAAGAGCACAACAGTACTAGAAGAAACCCGCAGGTCTAGACGACATGAAACAACCAAGTAGGCTCCTTACTTTAGACGCCAACGTTCTAATCGCAGCATTAAAAGCAGATGAACCTCAATGCAAAAAATGCAGCGAAATACTCTCCAAGATCCCAAAAAACTTTCAGCTATCAGAGCCAAGCATCATCTACCAAGAAGTATGTGGAACTCTTGCTAGAAAAACAAGCCTTGAAATAGCCAATGAAGCAAAAAAACAAATGGACCTTATGATTAACCCAAAACTACTAACCAGCTGCGACAAAAACCTCTGCACCTCTGCATATTGTTTATGCTTAGAATATAACATATACACAATCGATGCACTCTACCTGAAAGTAGCATTAAAGAACAGAGCAATCCTTGTTTCACTAGACAAAGAAGACTTTACAGATCGACTAAAAAAGAGAAAACTACCCATCGAAGTCTACAGTGTCGCCGAATTTCCATACTAAAACAACAAACGTTACGCACAAACAACCAGGTTTTTGTGTCCGATATATTGTGAATGGGGTTTTGTGGAATTGACTCATCCAATTTGACAGCAAAGAACTGTCTTGTGTTATTTTGTTGATGCAGAGATAAGTTTTCGGGAGCTGCAGAAGTTGTTGCTGCAATTGAGTCCTGGTTGCTGGTTACTTTTTTTTACTGAATTGAAATGATAAATCATAGTGTGCATGATTTAGAATCAAAATTAACAGAAGATATTCCAGATTTTTTCATATCATTTTATTAGGAAAGTTGAGTGATAGGCTGACAACAAGAGAGGAAGTTCTTTAGGAGAGAGGCGACTTAAGGTAGATGTTAAACAAAAAGGCAGTTTACAGCATCACGTTAGTTTTACTAATATCTGTTCTTACATCCAGTTTATCCCTTGTGACAGCCGAACAAAGCTTGACCAGTCTCACAGCCAACCCCCAAGCTTTCAACCCAACCACAACCAGCACCAACCTTCAATTCACGCTAACCGACACAACAAACAAACCTGCAAACATCAAACTCTACAATCCCTCAAACACATTAACCCGAACAATCGACTGCGGCAGTCTAAGCAGCGGAACCTACACTTACCCTTGGAATGGTAAGGACCAAAGCAACCAATACGTAAGCGATGGTTCATACAAAGCAGAATTAAATGTAGAAACCGACCAATGGAACACTAAGTTCACACCACTCAACGAACTGCAACAAAGCTGGGTTATAAAAAACGCGGCCTTTTCAGGCCCTAAAGGATTAGCCTCTGACTCTGCAGGGAACATTTATGTTTGCGATGATTCAAATCGCATTTCAAAATACAATGCCAATGGCATTTGCATTCTAAGTTGGGGAAGCAAAGGCACAGGCGATGGTCAATTCAATTTACCTGTGTGTTTAGCAGTTGATTCTGACGGTTCTGTGTATGTTTCTGATAATTTGAATCACAGAATCCAAAAGTTCTCCTCACAAGGAACCTTTCTCAGTAAATGGGGTTCATACGGTACTGGAAATGGGAACTTCAATAACCCCCGGGCAATAGGCGTCGACAACGCCAAGAATATTTACGTTTCTGATAGTTCAGGTAGAGTACAAAAGTTTGATTCAAATAGTAACTGGCTCGCTTCCTTTACTGGAATTTCCAGTTATGCAACAGCTTTAACTGTTGACGCGTCTGGGAACATCTACGTGGCTGATCCAAACTACTCGGTAATAAGAAAAATCAGCCCCTCAGGAACACAACTCACTAGTTGGGCTTCATCTTGGCCAGTTGGCATAGACATAGGCACCGACGGTAATGTGTACGTAATGGAATATAACGTTAGGCAAGTAGTGAAATACAACAACCAAGGCATTAGACAAAGCGGCTGGGGTTCAGCAGGCACTAGCAACGGCCAATTTTATGACCCAACCAGCCTAACTATTGACAGCTATGGATATGTGTATACATCTGACATGACTCCAAAGAATGTACAGAAATTTTCTTCCAGCGGTACATTCCAAGCCAAGTGGATAAGCACAGGACCAGCGGCAGTTGAAGTTGGACCAAACGGTTACCTCTACGTCGTCGACAAATTCAACAACCAAATCCAAAGGTTCACTTCCGAAGGCTCCTTTGTGGATGCTTGGGGCTCAAAAGGAACAGGCAATAGCCAATTTGACTCTCCAAGCGGGATAACGATTGATTCAAACGGCAACGTTTACGTTGCGGACACCAAGAACAATCGCATACAAAAATTCACCTCAACAGGAACATACATAAAACAATGGTCAGTCTCGACACCTTACGGCTTAGCAGTTGACTCCTCAAACAACGTTTACGCCGCAACATACACCAGCATGAGCATAAACAAATACTCCTCAGAAGGAACCCCCTTGCGAAGCAATTCGTTCTCTGATCCCTACTTACCCATTGACATAGCAGTCGACTCAACAGACAACCTTTACGTAGCAATTCATGGCTCCAATTATATTTACCACTACATTTTTGTCTACAACCAAGCCGGATCTCAAATTAGATCATTCGGTGGAGGAGGAGAATACGCTTGGCAATATCCAGGTACATTCAAGAGCATAAGCTCAATTGCCATCGATAAAAACGACTATGTCTACGTAGCCGATGACCAAGTCATGCGCGTCACGAAATTCTTCTCAAACGGAACATACTTCACATTATTTGGCGCATCAAAATACAACGGAGGCCAACTCAACTCTCCAATGGGCCTTTGCGCTGACAATTCAGGCAACGTCTACATAGCAGACCAAGAAAACAAAAACATCTTCAAATATCAACCTGCAAATGTTAACGCGCAAACATACAGCTACAAACTCAAATGGGGCTCGTATGGCACAAGCAACGGCCAATTCCAAACACCTTACGGCATAACATACAACAACGATGGCTACATTTACGTTTTAGACAAATCAGCCTACACCGTTCAGAAATTTAGCCAAAATGGAGTTTTCCAGCTAAAGTGGGGTAGTTACGGTTCAAATCCCGAACAATTCCGAAGTCCAGGAGGAATAGCATCAGACTCAGCCGGAAACATCTATGTCCTTGACCATTCGAACTATGCATCCACTTATTCAGTTAAAGTATTTTCCCCAACAGGAGCATACATAAAATCACTGACCCAAACCATAACACGAACGGACCTATATGCTGAAGACCTCACGATCGATAACGCCAATAACGTCTACGCATTTTTTAGACCGCAAAGTGACACCTATGGCTATTACACTATACAAAAACTATCCTCCGACGGCACACTCATATACGAAAAGACGGGTTACTCTAGCTCTAACGAGCTTCTCTATTCACCAAAAGGCATAGCGGTAGACTCAACCGGCAACCTGTATGTAGTAGATTATTACGGCATAAAGAAATTCGACTCAAATGGAAATCTATTAACTAAATGGGGAGAATATGGATTAAGCATTGGTCAATTCCAGGAAGGTCAACGTATAGAAATCGACTCAAACGACAATATTTATGTCAGTGACCGCGGAAACGGTCGAGTCCAAAAATTCACCACAATAGGTCAGTACATCGGGTCATGGGGATCCTCTGGATCCGCAGAAGGACAACTTAACATAGTAACAGGCTTGACCGTTGATGATTCTGGCAACGTCTATACTTGCGAACAATACAGCTATCGAGTCCAAAAATGGATACGAGACAAAGAACTGCTAAAATCAGCCATTAACGTAGTTGTCGATCGTTATCCACCAAACACTTGGCCAAATTATCAAGGAACTTGGGGGCAAAATAGCTGGTTAGTCTCTAGCCCAACTATAACTATGAGCCTAGGCGATGCAGGATCAGGAATAGACAAAACCTACTACTACCTAAACACGGAACCATACCAAGAATACACAGGGCCATTCACTATCACTGCAGAAGGATCAATCGGTATTTACTGTTACTCAACAGACAAAGTTGGAAACTCGGAAACACCACAACTAAAGCAAACACTAAAAATAGATAGAACCGGACCCACAATGACTGGCGCAACAACAACTTCTGCTAACTCCGACGGCTGGTTTAACGCCAACGTAGTAGTTCACTTTACGGCTACCGACTTAATCTCAGGAATAGCTATTGCACCATCCGACGCAACCATATCCACCGAAGGACAAAGTCAATCTAGCCAAGGGATTTCAAGAGATAACGCAGGAAACAACGCCCAATATACAGTAACAGGAATAAAAATTGACAAAACAAAACCCACATCAAACATCGCCTTAACCGGATCTCTTGCGCCTCAAGGACACTACACTAGCGATGTAAATGCTGTGGTAACTTCAACTGATGGCCTGTCAGGACCCAAAGAAGTTTACTACAAAATAGACGACCAAGCTGAAAAGACTCAAACAGGTTCACAAGCAACCTTTTCCATAGCCGTCGGCGGTTCTCATATAATTCAGTATTGGAGCAAAGACACAGCAGGAAACACAGAAAACATCAAAACATCAACATTCCAAATTATCTACACAACAGCCTTGACAGTTAACTGTAATCCAACCACCGTCAACAAACTAACCGACGAAAAAACAACCATAACAGGAACGCTCAAAACAGATCAAAACGCACCAATCGCAAACAAACCCATAAACATCTACTACCAGATCGCGTCAAAACCAGACGATCAATATATGCCATACTTGCAGCCCAACGCTAACAACTGGAACCCAATAACTCAAACTCCTATTCTCACCTTGGACGACGGAAGCTACACATACGAATGGGATCCACCAGAAACCCTTCAGAACGGCACCTACTGGCTCAAAGCCGAATTCCAAGGAGAAACCGGCTACCTTTCAAGCGCAGCCACCACAGGTACTGCTCCATTTCCAAACCTATTCGTAGTTCCTGAATACATCATTGGAGCTTTGGCAGCTTTAGGTGCATGCTTTGCAGCCTTTGTAATCTATCAAAAACTGAGCAGCCTCCCAACACTTTAAACGACCAAAAGTAAGTTAAGCGAGCAGTTTTCTGCTCCTTGTTTCACTTTCATTTCTTTCTAACGAGAGTTGGGTACGTTCTAGACCAGTTTTTTGTGTCGCATATTCTTTTGAGTGCGGTTTTGCTGAGCTACCTTATCCAAATGTTGGATAAAAGAGTTTTAGAAATCTTTCATGTCAAAGTTTAACAAAAGTCTCCATTTAATTACAACTTTTCAAAGCAACCATTAGTATATATAAGTTATACCAAAGTATGACTGAAGGTTAGACCAGATGATTGAGCAAGAAATGAAAATCGGTCCAAAAGGCCAAGTCGTCATTCCACACAGCATGCGCAAAGCTCTTAAAATTCAATCTGGCTCAAAAGTTATCTTTCGACTATACAATAACAAACTGATCTTAGAAAAGCCCAACTTCGATTCAATCGCCGTTTTCGAGAAAATCGCCAAAAAAGGTCCCTCAATAACGGAAATAGACCCTCATGCTTATGAAGAAGAACTTGCAGAGAGGAATCCATAACGCTCTACTTGGACTCAAACGTCTTCATATATGCAACTTTAAACACAGAAGCACCAGGAAACAAAGCGAGATCCCTACTTGAGAAAATACGCCAAGGACAAGAACAAGCAAAAACCTCCGCGTTGACTATAAACGAAATCCTGTGGAATGTAAAAAAACACAGAAACCTCGATGACGCCATTGACGCCGGAGAGGCTTTTCTCAACTTCCCAAATTTAGAGTTAGCAAACGTCACAGGAGAGCTGGTGGCATACGCTCTTTCTATAATAAAAAAATATCGTCTTGACCCACGAGACGCTATTCATGCAGCTAGCGCCATAACTGGAAAAGCAGACTACATTGTATCCACTGATACCCATTTTGACAAAATAAAAGAACTAAAACGTCAACCACTGTAAATCAAAAACCTCATACAAAAGTAATCAAAAATCAAAAATCTAAGCAACATTACCACCACTAAACACATTCATCCACCACAACTATAAAATTTATCCAGCAAAAAATAAAAAAACGCCCTAATTTGCAAGAAGAAGGAATTGCGCAAAGCCACATCAACTAATCGAGCTACAAATAAATGCTCAAAAGCCCAAAAGAAACTGTAAAACCAAATTAGACTAAGCAAATTGTTTTTAATTCTCCCATTCATTATCACTATTGTAGAGCTTTGCTTTTCAGTAGCGTAAAGAGCAAGTAGAAGAAGAAGATTTACCCTTTCCCACCCTTTCCGACCCTTTTCTACCCCTTTAGACACTTAACCTGCAAACAATCCAAGCCCTAAACAACAAAAGAACCCCAAAACAAACCCAACCCAAAATGCAATTGCAAGTCTTCTTCTTTTGAAGAGACTTTTAAGAAATGCGGGTTGAATGAGATCAGCTCGTTACTTAAGGACAAATTGGCTAAAATAAATAGAGAGGGAAAATAAAAAATGCCTCTTACCAACTATTTCACTGTGACCTTGTGTTTTTTAGGTGCGGGGGCAATTGTCTTTTTTGGAACGTAGACTTCAAGTAATCCATCCTTAAATGAGGATTCAGCTTTCTCAGGGATTACTTCTTCGGGGAACGACAGCTGCTTGTAAACATGCGAGTAAACGCGTTCTCTGACAACAAAATTCTTCTTCTTGTCTTCCTTTTCAATTTCGGTTTCAGCAGAAATTTCGATACCATCACTCGTCAAAGCTACATCAATCTTATCTTTAGCCACACCAGGCAATTCAGCAAACACAACAAACCTATTTCCTTCATCAACCAAATCTACAGTAGCCTCACGAACCGGAACCACAGGTTCCAAACTTATCCAATCATATGGAAAAGCTACACTTTCAATGAAATTCCTACGAAAATCATCAACCAAATCATCAAAGGTCGTTAGAACATGAACTGCAGGAACATTCTTTGCAGGAACTCGTTTGGATGGAAGGTGTTTAGCAAATATCTTTGCCCCAGGTTTTTCGATCGCCTTCACCGGCGCCTTTTTCTCTTTTTCAATCATTTTTTTCACCTACCTAACAAGTTAACAGAAACAACAGGCTAGCACGAGATGGGTTATCGAAGATTCAGTTTGTCTTCGCTGTAATCTCGGTCTTCATGGGCTTCCTCTTCAGCTGCATCTTGGCCTTCTTCTTCAGCCTCGCTTGCTTCTTCGCCCTCGGCACTTGATTTATCTTCAGCTTGACCTTTCGGCGGATAAGCCTTATCTAGCCAAACCTCAAACTGCACCTTAAATTCATCTCTGGAAAAAGCCCATTCACACAACCCACTAACAACTTTGCCAACGTCAATGTCATGTTCGTCAGCTAAACCCTTCAAAAACGCCTCCCACTTGTCAGGCAACAAAACAGAAAGAATAACCATAAAAACAATCTCCAATACTTTGTAGTCTTAACCAATATTTTAAGTTTCAAAGGCACGGAAACTTAACAGGTCTACCGTTGATCTTTTAGCAATTGCAGCCGTTTAGCAACTTCTTTGGAGACTTTTTCTAAACCTTCGGCTAAAACTTCGCGGTCAACTTCATCGATTGGATACCATTTTCCTTCTTTATCAATGAAGACAATTTCCAATTTTCCTACTTTTTTATTCACCATAATTTTCACCTTAATAATCAAGAATTATTTTTTTATAAACCACTAAACTTTTCTTGCTATTGCAAACGATTAAGGCTCGATGATTTTATGATCACTATTCTGAAAAGGGATTTTGCAGCTAGATTGCCCATAATCCTCATGCGAGGTGTTCCAGGCTAACTGGCTTGCCCTGGCCTTTTACCTAGGCTTCTTATAAGTTAGTTATTGGGGTTTGGGGAGGGGCGGCTTTGTTTTATTGTTTTTGGTTGATCCATGTTTTTACTGCTTCTTGGACCGCTTTGGATAAGTCGCCTTTTTTGCCTCCGAATTTTTCTACGGTTTTTAATCTGAGTTGTTTTTCTAAGTCGTCTGAGATGTCAACGTTTATTCGGCCCAAGTTTGTCACTTCTGTGGTTGGTAACTTATTTACATTAACATATATACACATACACGCTTATAAGTATATGTGTTTAAGTACATAAACATTCATGAGAACAAGCCCAATTACAAAGTCTCCCAATTCAAAGTAATTATGATAGATGTGGAACCAAGGTGCAAAAGAAGCCTTATGACCGATAAGTTTCACAGCGAACCAGTAATCGTGTTAATCCCAAGTTTAGTATCATTCATCTTTGGAATACCAGAGTCTGAAAGCAGCGAGCAAGGTAATCCATGGCAGGCAATAGGTAGACGTTTTGGCAAATCTGTACCCCCTGTTATCTTCAATTTCTTGAATCAACTTTGCTACTATTGCCTTGATTTTGTGATAACTGCGCCTACAAGAACCCCTATCCCGAAAATAAAAAAGATTATCGCAAAAGTTTCATGATGAAGAACTTGTTGGATCTGGAACCAAATTCCAATTTTAAGCTTTTGGTCACTAAGAATAAGGAATGACACTAAGAAACTGATAGCTGCAATGATGCCGACAACTAACCGATTAGCCATAATAATTCAATAAGAGTTAAGCACCAAGATATTAAAACTAAGCTGCAAATACAAAGGCCAGAAAGATTTGCAGACTGAAACTGTCGTGGTATTTACCTACCCTGCTCAAACTACCCTTGCAACTTACCCTATTTTTTCCATTGCCCAGAGGACCATTTATTGAAAGATACCGGCGTGACCTTGATTATTGGTACGTCTCCTTCTTTCCAGCTGCCTTCAGGACTTGCGTACTCGGGGTACTTCTCTTTTAGCAAGTCATGTGCATAACGGTATTCTTTGCCGTTCCACATAATCTCTGCTTCACCCTGAACACGAATGCCTTTGATGGTGGACCAGTTCTTTTCGTCATAGTCATCAAACACCAGTGACACCTGCGGGTTCGCTTCTATATGCTCAAGTTTTGGGGTGTCTGGGTCAGAGGCTATATAGATATTTGCACCGTCGAAAACTGGCCAAACAGGCCTCACTACAGGTTCACATTCTTCTGTTGCGGTTGCAAGACGGCAAACTGGCAACTGTTTAATGAACGCTATATCGGATTTTGAAAGCTTAATCCCCATTCAACCACCAATCGATTTCATAAAGCAGGAAAACCTGCAAATAATACTTAACAAGGTCAACCTTTTAAACTATGTTGAAGCAGCAAGAACTAAAACCTTTCCGACGGCATGGGAATTTTGAGGCCCATTTAAGAAGAAAAGGACCTATATAATAAAAAACGCTTTAGGAAAATTTGAAGTATGGATATGCACTCAACATTTAGCAGTTTTCTTTGTTTATAAATCATAATTTGCGCAAAGCAATACTTAATGAACTATTATTGTATATTCAGAATTCATAAACTTCATATTCATTTTAATTAAATAACAAAGTTGATGTTCAATGACTCATTGTCCTAGTTGCGGCAAAGAAGTTATCAAGCCCTCCAGAGTGCTGAAGAATTATTGCTTCACTATTGAGGCATATGACTGCAGAAAATGTCACCATAACTTCAAAGTAACAGTAAATGAATCAAATTATCTCTAATCTAACATAGATCATAATCCAAAACCATTTTCTTAAACGATTGAAGTTGGTTAGGCTAATTCTGATATTTGTTGCACATCACAATGTGTCTCTAATTTATGGACTCAGCCGTCAATTACTTTAGAGTCAGACATTACCAAGGCATGCTGAATAGGGTAAAGTAAATTCTTCTATCATCAACAATCAAAAAGCAATCGGAGCAACAGCTAAGTAACAGAAGCAGTTTAAATGCTCAGAAAACTTTAATTAAAATACCTCATACTCAGATTGCTGAGATTGGCCAAATTGGTGTTCAAATTCGAACATCTAAATAAGGCTGGTTTAGCCTAGAACAACAAATGACGGCGTGCGGGATTCCCCAAGCCTGGTATGGGGCAGGCCTGCTAAGTCTGTGGTCGAAAGGCCGCGTGGGTTCAATTCCCACATCCCGCGCCACAAAATATTCTTTGCACATACCGCTTTTCATCGAATATCTAAGAAAATACGTTAGAGAAGTAACTGCAACCACATATCTAAAGCGGTTAGAGTTATTAGCTAAGGTTGGCGACTTAGATAATCCAGAGCAGATAAGAACCTTGATCTGCACTTACCAATCAACTGAGAGTTTTAAGGAACTTTTAACAAACGCCTACACTTATTATGCACAGTTTAAAGGTTACAGTTGGACAAAGCCGCGTTTCACCCGTGAAGATAAACCGTTTTTTCTGCCTACCGAGTCAGAGATTGACCAATTAATCAGTACTTCAGTACTTCAGGGCTTAAAATGTCTATTTTTCTCCAGTTACTAAAAGAAACCGGGGTTGATAGTGGCGAAGCTTGGAAGGTGCGCTGGATTGATCTTAACGGTGAAAACTGCACAGTTTCTTTAACGCCGACTAAAAACCATAATTCCATGACCTTAAAGATAAGTTTCCATTTAACTGCTAGGATTCAACGGTTGCCACAGCGGAATGCCCGCGTTTTTGCCTGCAAGGATCTAGACGATTTCAGACGCAGATATGAAGATATGAAAAACTCGTTAGTCGTTAAGCTGCAGAACCCGAGGTTAAAAGAGTTTGCTTTTAGAAATTTCAGGCACTGGAAAGCCACAACTGAGTATAGGAAAACTAAGGACATTCTACATATTAAGTGGTTGCTGGCCATAAACGCCTTGAGAACATGTTAGTTTATACTCATTTAGTGCCCGTTGGAAAGGTGCGAATATACTTGCAAAATCGCGCATACTTTGGAGGTAGCTACAGCGTTGATTGAGGAAGGCTTCGAATAAGTCACAGAATTAGGAGGCTTTAAACCTATTCGAAACCTAAGTAAGTCATGCACCCCGTTCTCTATGTCGATGAAGTGTAGTTTAACGTAGCCGTGATTTACTGGAGGGGTTAGCTGGTTGCATTTTAATGCTATTTCGACGGTTCTTTTTTCTTGGCGTCGGCTTTGGTAAGACCTGCCTTCGTTGCGACCCCGTCTATAAGTCCTTGTTTATTTATCTCGAAATCACCTACCTAACATTAGATGTCTCCGCTTTTTAAGATTTGAGGTGCAATAACCTCCTATCTTTTCCCAAAATTATTTCCTCTATATAAAACCAAGAGCCTGTATGGCTAAACTTAGCGACCGCAAGAAACTTCAGTGGTGCCTTAAGCAATTTCTACAAGGAAAAGCTACACAAACCTATTAACAACTTTGATAAGCTAGATTGGATTCAGCTATTTTTTTAACATCCCCGATGAATTCAAAAAAAATATCAAGGCTGAGGACAAATTTCTTTGTCTTCGGGCAAAAAGCCTTTTTTCCTTATCCAGAGCCACATAAAGACGCTGCCAACTAATGTAGCGCCAATCATTAAAACCAGATACAAAAAGAGGTTTTCTGGTCCATACACCCAAACAGAGTTGCCCAACATAGTTGCTATGGTGTTGGGTATTAACAGAGCCGTGCCTACTATTGTGAGGTAGGCCGCAAGCTTAGCAAAGCGGTTATTGAGAACTGTTAATTGATTATTTGATACGGTTAACTGATTATTTGCCGTAGTCAACTGATTGTTGTATATCGCTTGCGTAGCCTCTATGCCTGAAGCTAAAACCTCAGACATGTGCTCGGATAATCCAATCTGGCTCTTAACTTGCTCCACCATTGCGCTGAAGAGATTTACTAGTTTCTGGTCATCCGTAAGTAACTCAGCATCTCCATACCGAACAGCTTGGAGAACATCAACGCTCTCCCAGAGGGAATTCATGTAAATAATGAGGGCATGCTTCATCATGTATATTTTTGGTCCTAATTGGCTTTTATCAGTTTGTTGATCCATTAGGTCCCGGTTAAGTTCGTCTCCGAATTCTTCTATCACTCGCAGATGTCTAAAATTACTGTCATTGTTTGCATCAATTATACGCGATAAAAGAATTGTTAGTTTGTCTTCTGGATTAGCATCAAGCGGTATTTTCCTAAGAATAGCCTCAGAGTACCTTCGCAACCGTATGAATCGTTTATCCACCAAACGCATGTGCAGGGTAAAAACCATGTTCTTTTTTATCAAAATAAGCAGAGGATGCGCTTTAACTTCGGTTCCCCGAATCTGCACAGAAGGAAAACTCATCCACATCTCGTTGTCGAAGTCCTGATAATTAAGTTGATCACAGCAGGACGTGCTGGAAATGAAGGATTCGCTAAAACCCATCTGAGCTGCCACAGCTGGAAGATCTTTCATCGGGTTATCGGTGATGTAATCTACCCAAGTTACCATCGATTGATTTATTTTATCCAGAAGGGTTGCAGACGATTCAGCTTCATGCTTGAATGTTTTTCCCGAAGGTTCTATACCCATGCAGAACCAACGTTTCTGCATAAGTTCTAAAGGAGCGCTAGGAACTGAGGATGAAGCAGAAAAACTAGTCTGCGCTGATGTGTCTGATTGTTCGGGTCCCGTCATTCTTTCCAATCTCCACTCAATAGTCCAATTTATTGTATTAGGTTACTTCAGGTTTCTAATAGTTTGCTGTAGGTTTGGTTTCTAGAAGCGGAACCTTATCCTACGAAGTCGCAGCTAGCTTAACTGCTAACGGTTTAGGGCAATCCACCTGTCTAGGGTAGGGGGCGACCCAGTGGTTGGTTTAAACTTTATTGAAGCCTTAGAAAATTTCAAAAAAGACGAAAAAACGAAGGCAGTCGTGTGTTAGGTGAAATAGGCGGAAACATGGAAGAATTAACTGCACAATACATAGCTGATGAGCGGTATCCTAAGCCTGTGGTGGCTTATGTAGCCGGACGGTTTGCGCCACCCGGTAGACTTGTGGGACATGCAGGGGCAATAATAATGGGTAAACAAGGGACTGTGGAAAGCAAAATTGATGCGCTTTCGAATGCTGGTGTAAAGATCGCTGATAAGCCAAGTGACATCGCAAGACTGATCAAGGGATTTGGAGCCATTTATGTTCGCCGTTAAGACCGCATCTAATCTTTGTTCGAGTAGTCCATTATACGGGTTTTCCTACGCGAAATTTAAACATAGATATAAATCCTAAAATCCCGCGTCATTTCCAAATTCAGTCTCAATCTGACCTATTTTGGAATAATAGACTCAAATTGTTATGTGAAATTTTGGCTTACCGATTTAAGATCCTTTGTTAAAATTACACGCGAATAGACTCTTCTTATGTGTAGCAGCACTGCCGCTAAACCAATGATTACGCAGATGTTGACTATGTTTGAGCCAAAGACGTTACCAACAGAGATTGCCGCGCCGCCGGAGACCGTGAGAACCTTGGAAACTTGGGTCTTCGGAGCAATTTTGGCATTAGTTGGGTTTTTAGTTACTGCTTGAGTTTAGGTAAAAACGAGTTAGACCTTTCTTTTATGATAGCAGGCTTAACCAGTATTATAGTTGGGACCTTGATTTTTGTTGCTAAAATTAAGCAATGGATAGCGAAACTTTAGCGAGCACTTTTGGAAGTGTAATCGAAAAATTTTTGCGTCCAACTCCATAGGATAATCTATTGTGAAAACTTGAGACTAAGTGAGCTTGAGCACTTGAAAAGCAGACTATAAAAAGGTATATAGATTATGAGAATAGAAATCATTTAGATGACAGATGAAAGTAGGACTTTTTGGGTTTGGTAAAGCAGGTAGAGCCGTTGCAACTGTATTGCTGCAAAGCGAAGAAGCATATCTTTGCTGGGTTATCAGAAAATCAAAAGTCCTACAGCATCGATCAGTTCCAGAGTTTCTTGGTATCAAACATAATGAGCCAGGATTAATTTACTCTAAAGATGAATGGACACCACAGCAGCTTTTCGACAAACATCCTGTAGACGTTATAATCGACTTTTCTTCTGCTGAAGCCGTATTATCTTACGGAGAGGAGGCTGCTAGAAGAGGTATAGCCATTGTGACTGCAATATCAGCTTACCCTGCTGAAACAATTGCTTTGCTAAAAAACTTGTCACGTAAAACGAAAGTACTCTGGTCTCCTAATATCACTGTAGGGATCAATTTCTTGATGATGGCAGCTAAAATTCTTAAAACTATTGCTCCTTATACAGATATTGAAATAATTGAAGAACATTTCAAAAACAAAAAAGAGGTTTCAGGTACAGCTATAAAAATTTCAGAGGCATTATCGTTACCAGACACAAGTATTAAATCAGTTAGAGCAGGTGGTATTGTAGGTCGTCATGAGGTTATCTTCGGTTTTCCCTATCAAACAGTGCGTTTAATCCATGAATCTATACAAAGAGAGGCATTTGGCGATGGGGCATTGTTTGCCGCTAAGAATCTTGTTGATAGAAAAAAGGGGCTTTATTCTATGGAAAATCTGCTAATACCATATTTTAATTTGAAATGATTATTTCGTCTAATAAATTTTAAATTTAATTCAACCCACTGAAAAGGTATTTTAGAGTTTCCGATTTTGGTAAAAAGTAGTTGATGTAGTCTAATATTTAGGAACAGTCAAAACTCAAAAAATTATTTGACGATTTTCTGATTGTTGAACTTATAGATGGCTTTATGGAGACTCCGTTTTTGCCTATGTCCAATTGATGTAACGATTACAAAAGAGTTAGGGTTTAGTGAAGTTTACATAAGTAAACAAGTAAAAGTTCTTGATGAATTAGGATTGTTGAAAATTACCTACGCGAAGGGTAATCGGGGCATTAGGAAAATTTGTTCTCCTGCCGTTGAACAAGTTGGCTTTAATAGTAAAAGACTAAGCTTTAAGTTGAAACTCCCGCTGGCGGAGGATCCGCTCGGCTTATTGTTGCTGCGTTGCCATGATTATTGGCTGCATTCTTTGATTTTTTTTGTTGTATGCTGTTGCTTTCTTTCTTACTCGCACGCCAGAGTTTGCATAAGGTAGACGGCTGAGCCTATATTGAACAGGAAGAGAATATAAACTGAAATCATCATCGGTCAGCGAAGGTTAGGTATCCTTGTAGTAATTCCCATAATTTTTGGGGTTCTTATTTTCTTGTTCTAAAGAACTTAACAGCCAAACGTTATTGCTCAGGAGTTTGTGTTACTATTGGATTGCTGTTTGTTGAACTCTTTGTCAATACATTGTTTGAATTAGACGTGCTAACTAACTGATTTCCGTTAAAATTGTATTGTTCAGTCATAGGTGTTCCTGACACCGTAAAAGATACTTGAATCATATTATCGTTGACAGGCTTCCATGTTCCAAACAAAGAATCTTCTGGCATTTGAACAAATACGGTACCATCACTGTTTATTTGCAATGAGCTGCTGTTGTCAATTTTCGTATAAGTTCCCACAACAGATGCAAGTTTTAGCTGTGGTTCTATCAAAAAGACGAATAGCAACGTTGCGGCTACTATTATTGCAATCACAGTAACCGTAACCAAAACTGTCTTCTTCGTATATTCACCTCATAAACCCAGATTTGTTCTGTAAAGACGTGAGAACAAACGTGTTCTGCCTAACTTCACTGAACCTTCGCGGTCTTATAATGTTATTGAAATCTCATTGTTCACTAAACAAACAACGCCGATTTGGTTGGCAGACAGAAAAGAAAAGTTGCCGCTATACTCTACTTACGTTCCGAAACAGTTTGACTTCATTCATCTCGATGACATTCAAATCCAGCTTCTTTTCAAGAATATCAAAGTAACCAATCTTAGAAAGCATAAGTAACCTATCAATATACTATGGAAAAGTTTACAGCGAAACTCACTTCGGCGGAGTTTTTTCTTCCAATGGATAAGTGATTGTTTTATGTCAGGTTCTTTTTTCATGAATTTTCGTTTTAATATTTGAAGGTCGACTTCAAGCTAACCTCCCACACCAAAATTTATTCTTAATTTGCAGTATTATCCAATTTCCGTAGCTAACAATAAAATAAAAAAAGCTTCATTAAGTCCTCTTGATGTCTCAGATAAAAGGGAACCAAAGCATGGGGTTACGCAGTAAAGCAACCTGGTTGGAAACAAGAAGGTAATAAAACATTGAAACGAAGAAACGCCGCTTTCGCGGTCGGGATTGTTGCTCTATTAACTTTGTCGCTTTTCTTTGGTGTTGAAACTTTTTTGCTTCCTAAAAACAAGACATCGGGACAGTTAGAATTCTATGTAGGGGTTGAATGCGGTTATAACAATGTGACCCTCTGTAAAGAACTGATTAACAAGATCAAGGATTACACCAACCTTTTCATAATAGGCTCAACTGACATCGTCAAAAACGCAACTTTGCTAAACGATGTATGCGACTATGCCATCCAAAAGGGAATGTACATTTCCGTTTACTTCTCGGCCCTACAAAACTACACAGCGTTATCACAAAACGCCTCTTCCCCCACACAGGCATCTCTACCGGTTGGTTGGCTCAAAAACGCGACCGACAAGTACGGTGACCGGTTCATAGGCGCCTACGTTTTTGACGAGCCAGGAGGAAACCAACTTGATGGCGCCGCCCTAAAAAACAGAACAATATCCCAAACAGACTATCAGGACATAGCAGATGTATATATTTCGAACGTGAGCACCAAAATTCAACCCTACCAGAACACAGGAGTAATGACTTTTACCTCTGACTATGGATTATACTGGTTTGATTATAAATCAGGTTACTACGCAGTTTTCGCCGAGTTAGGAGGGGACAGCGGCAGTAGGCAGTTGCCGATTTCGCTTTGCCGAGGAGCCGCTACCGCACAAGGCAAAGAATGGGGCGTCATGGTTACAACAAGATTCTACGACGGACGGATTTTAGAGTCAGGACCTGAACTCTACGATGACTTAGTTTTAGGTTACAATTCAGGTGCAAAGTTTGCTGTAGTTTTTGACTATGCCCTTACGGTTTCAGCTTCGGGTCAAGAAATGGTGGCTTACCAGCCGCAAGAATATGGGATTCTTAAAGATGAGCATTTTGAGGCGCTTAAGAGCTTCTGGCAATACACTCAAAAGAACCCCGAGAAACAGGGCAGCGCGTTAGCGAATGTGGCTTTGGTTGTTCCGCAGAACCTTGGGTTTGGCTTCCGTAATGCTGGGGATACAGTCTGGGGAGCCAATGGTGATGCCTTGTCAAAGGCAATTTGGGCGGACACTAACAAATACATCAATCAGTATGGTGACCGCGTCGACATAGTTTACTATGATCGTGAATTTATTGGTTCAATCAAAACACACTATACCACCGTAATTGAATTGCCAACTTCTGCCGAACCGTAAGTCACCTATTTAGATAATGGGTTTTTCATGAATTCACATGTAGGTTCAGGATCCCAAATATCTTGTAATCGCAGAAAAGATAGATTGGGTATGTCTACCGAAGCATGATTTGTTTCTCTTCGGCAGCTCTTCTGGAAATAATGATTACGGTTACAACTATGCCAATAGCAACAGAAATAATCAAAGCTGCTAATATCAGAAATGTTTGGGAAGTAAAAAAGCCCAAAGCCTCTCGAAACAGCTGATTAACTTGTTGTATTACTCGAGTGTCAGCGTACGGAAAAGTTGTAGGATAGGTAGTAGGTGGGGTAACTGTGAAGGCAACCGTAGCTGAGGCTGCGGGTCCAATGGGACTTTGTGCGGCATAAACCTTTATTGTGTGTGGTCCGGGGCTAAGTGACAAAAACACGTCAGTGTTAGGATATGCTGTTCTGTTATCTCCATCATCCAAAGAATAAGCAGACCAGAAGGCCATTTGATTTACCGAGAAATTCAAACTCACCTGAGATCTATTATAAACTTGGCTTGTTGGCGAATGGATAACAATTTTTGGAAGCACCAAAGGCTCCGTGCTCATGACGCTAAAAGATACAGTTTGCGAAGCCGCTGAATTATAATTGTTATCTGTGGAAACAACCGTGACTTTGTAAGACCCGTTAGAGAGGTTTGTGAGAGTTGTGTTTCCATTTATAGACATATTAAAAACTCCGTTTACCGAGAATAGAAGATGTCTTGTTGGTTCGTTAACGTAGAACGTTAGCGGTACATTTCTTTCGCTGTATGTGGTGTTAGTGGGCGAGAGAATTGTGGTTTGAGGAGGGATTATTTGGGTGCCGGATTTAAGGGCGACTTGAATCCAATTCAACTGCAAACTGACATATCGACCACCATCATCAACACCCACCATAACAAAGTTGTTAGGGGTAACTTCAAGTAACGATTGCATACGAGTTTGGCTCTCATTTGCTGTTAGCCCATCGTAAATTTTATTCCATTCTTCATTGCCAAATGAATCTGTAATAATTAAAAAGGCACGATCGCCAGTCATTGCGTAGCCTCCAGACAATGTTTTGATTAAGGCGGTACCTCCAAGTCCATTGTACGATTTGCTCCATTGTTGTTGCCCCGACGTATCGGTCTTGACTAGCCATGTGCCACGAGCGTTTGTGGTGTTGTCAACTATCCACCCAGCGATTGCAAAGCCGCCGTCGCCAGTTTGAACTATAGCTTGAGCAGATGCCTGATTGCTTGGCGCAACAAACTTTTGGTTTAATTGTTGATTGCCTGAAGAATCAATTTTGATAAGCCCAAACGAATCTAAATATTCTACAGCTAAAGCATATCCGCCGTCACTTGTCACAATAACCGAGTTTGCAGCATTCCCCGAATAGGTTTTGTTCCATTCATTGATGCCTATTGGATTAGTCTTTAATATCCATGTGGTTTGTGACAGAACACCTGAGTTTGTATATCCTACCAGTAAATATCCGCCGTCGCTAGTTTGAATTAGGCATTTTGCAGCGTCATCTTTGGCTCCTCCATAAGTCATTTTCCACTGCAACGCACCATTGGAAGTTGTTTTAACCAGCCACATGTCACTTCCACCCGCCCCAAAAGAACCTGTAAATCCTGCTGCGGCAAATCCGCCATCAGATGTTTGAATAACACTGTATGCGCCATCATCTTTTGCTCCTCCAAACGTTACGTTCCAGCGCTCCTTTTGGAAAGAGCCCGTAATGCTACCGTTCATAGTGTATGTTTCGGGAGAAGTGTTGATCAACCACAAATCTGACCCACCTGATCCAAAAGATTTAGTGTAGCCTGCCATAATCAACCCGTTTTCACGTGTTAACTTTATACTGTAACCCCCGTCATCTAATCTGCCCCCAAAATTGGAGCTGCTCATTGAGTCTTGCCCATACAATTCAGCTGAAACTGAAGAAACAGGATTGACACTTAAAACTGCAAATCCAATAAAAATAATCAATATGAAAAAGGTAACTGGGAAATATTTTGCCAAACGGACCATCGGTAACTAATGGTGGTTTTACACCTAAAAAACTATCGAAAACTTATCTTATGAGACTTTGCAGAGAATTATTTTTGCTCAGCTTTTTTGAAAGCCAAAATTAAAGGCACTGTTGCAACAGAAATCAATGCGGAAACCACAAACGCCAACCCAGCAAAACCCGCTGAAACTCCAAATGAAAACGCTGCTGCCGCTAAAACAGGTGCGGCTGTCTGGGCTAACCCTGCAATTGCCCAAGCTACTCCTAATGCGCCGCCTTGGGCATTTTCTGGTGTATTCGTGGAAATCAATGTGTTCAGCGTAACTATTTGGATTCCGAAGCCAAAGGATAACACGACTAGAACAGCTAACATAACTGCTATATTGGGCACTATTGACAAAGCTAAAATCCCGAACGCTAAAAAGGCGATGCCAAGCAAAGTTAGATTTAATCGGCTAAGCTTCTTGCTAAGCGCGGGTAAAAGTAGCCCTTGGGTAAACACGCTGATGGCGCCGAAAAAGAAGAAAACCAATCCGGTCTGCAATGCGCCAAACCCAAAAACCGCTTGTAGCCAAGGAGAAAGAGACGCTTGAAGAAAAACGAATGAGACAAAAAACAGAAAATAAATAGTCAAAAGCAAAGCGATTTTCTGTTTTCTAAGAACCGCCATCAGTGCCTTGAAGGACAGTACGGTTCTCTTTATGTTGAAGGATGCTGGCTCAGGCAATAGAAAATAGGCTGAAACCAGGTTTGCCATAGCCAGTGCAGAGGCAAGAAATGAAGGTACAGCGTATCCGAAGAGGCTGCTGAGGGTTCCGCCTATGGCTGGACCCAAAATGAATGCAATTCCCGCAGCTGCTCCCAGCAATCCCAAGTACTTTAATCTCTGGTTTGGGGTCGTGACGTCGGCGACGTAAGCTTGTGCAACAGGCACTGTGGCAGCTGTGGTTCCAGAAAGCATTCTGCCCAAAAACAATAGCCAAATCACTTGTGACGCACCAAAAATGAGGTAGGCAAAGCTGGCCACTGCTAATGCTGCAAGCAAGATTTTTCTTCTGCCATAACGGTCGCTAAACCTTGCAACTAACGGCGTAAAAATAAACGACATTAAACTGTAAGAAGCTAAGAGCACTCCGTAGAGTAGGGTAGATCCGCCAAGGGAGCGTACAAAGAAGTACAGGTAAGGAACAACGATGGCGAAGCCTAAGTTGTCGAGGAAGACAACGGAGAATAGAACAGTAAAAGTTGATTTGGATGCAAAAACACCTGTGGCCTTTGAGTTGCTGTTTGCCAAAATTTTCCCTAACAAGTTTAACGCGGCTCGGCAAATAAGCATTTTCAAGCGGGTATGCTGATTTTTTCACCTTAAAGAGTTTTGCGGGCTCTTGTCTCCCAACGTAACCTAACACTTAACCTCATAGCTGAGCGTCGCTTTTAGCTTGGCTAAGCTCTCTCGGCGTGGGACTTTTGCCCGGTGCCTCACCTGTTCCATAATTGGGTAGAACTCGATCGTCATAGGTGCAAGATTTGTGTTTCTTACGTTCCTCTGTTGAGTCCGTCGTTATGGGTGCTCGATTTTGGCAAGGCAACTAAAAATAGGTACGGTGTTGATTAAACGTTGTTGTGCCAGCGAACATTTGGCGACTCAGAACTTTACGTATTATTTTATATGTTCAAAAAATAAAATATACACAAGCGATTTATCCTATGAACATTGGCAAAACACTCTATGTCACCAACAGACAAACATGGCGGAAATGGCTGGCTGAAAACTACGATAAAGAAAAAGAAATCTGGTTGATGTACTCCAAAAAAGCAAGCGGCAAACCCCGCATACTCTACAACGACGCAGTTGAAGAGGCATTGTCTTTTGGCTGGATTGACAGTACTACTAAAAGAGTAGATGACAATAGTTATGCTCAACGTTTTTCTCCGCGAAACCCCAAAACACTCTATTCTGAATCAAATAAAACGCGGTTAAGAGCGCTCATAAAGCAAGGCTTGGTTATACCATCGGTAAAGGACGCTGTCCAAAATGTGTTAGATGAGGAATTTGTTATGCCCACTGACATTTTAGAGGAAATAGAAAAAAATAAACAAGCTTTTATTAACTTCCAGAAATTTTCGCCCCAATACAAGAAAATCCGCATAGCATACATTGAAGGCGCAAGAAACCGACCCAGCGAGTTCAAGAAGCGACTAAACCATTTTATAATAATGGCTGAGAAAAATAAGCAGTTTGGATTCGGCGGAATAGAAAAACACTATTAAGACTGTTGGTGGGGCCGGGGCCGAGATTTGAACTCGGGCGAAAGGCTCCACAGGCCTCTATGCTACCAAGCTACACCACCCCGGCCGCTTTTTGGAAGTCTCCGGCTGAATTTTGCTTGGATATGGTGATCATTTTCGTTTCCTTAGGAATATTAAGGTATCTTTCTGGCAAACGTATTCGAACCCTGCTTCTAGGAGTTCTTTGATTTCCTCAGGCTTCTCTACGATGCGTACAGTGTATTGGTCGTTGGCGCCAGCTTCGAAAAGCGTGTGCTCGATGTTGATGTATATTTCAGTTGATTTTATCGACTTATGGCCTAAGAGATGTTGAACGTAATATGGGTCTTTGCATTGATGGTAAGTCATAGTTGCTTTCCAATGTCTTAGCGTGTGGAAATGTATTTTTAAAAGCCGTGGATTCTGAAGAGTTTCTGCTAGGTTTTTGCGAGTATTGCACAAAGGTTGTTTTCATCGCTCTTAGCGAACCAATAAAGACGTATTCGCTTTTCTTTGGGTAGAGCATTTAGCATCCCAATTAATTCTGAGCTAACTTTGAACATCCGAGGGTTAGAGTTCTTTTCAGGTGCATTTAGCGTTATAATATATCTTTCGCTATCGATGTCGAGCCATTTTAGTCGTTTTGCCTCCCCTGAACGCATAGCAGTTTCTTTGAGTGCCTGTAGAAAAGCAGCGTTTTTTCTTCCTGAAGCAGCGATAAGGTCATCGATTTCTTTTTCTGATGGAATGAAGGGAAACTTTACTGTTACTTGGCATTTTGGTTTAATCCAAGATTTAGAATCGAATTTCAGCAGCAAAGTATAAGCATTTATCACATTTCGGCGTCTGTTTTGACTCCACTTCTGTTCCTTAGCAAGCACTGCTTTAACGCTTTCAGGATCAGCTAAATCCGCGCCTCTTAGAGTTAATGCACGTAAACAACCGCAGTTACCTCGAATAGATTCTTGAGCGTAGCCTTCCTTTTGCATTTTCCAAGAAAAGTCAACGAGTTTTCCAGTGATTTCTATTCTTTTCTCCGGAATCTGCTTTAACAGTTGTTCCGGTTCCAAATTTTTCGTCTCCGATACGCATATTTGGCAAGAAGATAATGTATCAGATTTGCTTTTTATTCGTTTGCTATCTCCATTTTTTGGCTTAAGCTTCGCCATCATGGTCCTGAAAGACTCGAGTTGCACTGGGTCAGAGAAACGGAATCCGCATGTTTTGCAGAGCCAACGTTGGATAATCTCACTGTAAATCGCTCGTTGACCATTCCGCCATATTTTATCATTGCCACACTTAGGGCAGATTAGAGTTTTCTGTCCAGCTGAGCTGGGGATTTGAGAGTTGGCGTCGGCAGACGCTAAGCCTGACTTGCATACGGTACGTTCACCGACTTTTTCAGCTTCCTCAGAGCAGATATCGCCAAATATGCGTTCAGAAGCAACAATTGCAAGACCAACTTTTCCCTCCCCATCAACCATTAATTCAAAGCCCCCTTTTTGAGTACTGCAATGCTTCCAGCTGGGCTATCGATTATCATGGGCTTAACCTGAACCAAAACAACCGGATGACCATCAAGACGTGAACCCTCAAATCGATAGCCTTCTTCTAGAAACATTAGAATCCAATCAAGGTCAAGCTGCTCGCCAGGAATAGCGATGCAATCGCCCAAGTCCTCAACGGGTAAAACAGCGAACTTTTGCTTGAGATCCTCAAATGTAATCATAGGCGGCGTCCTCCGCGTTTACCTTTATATCAAGAACGATGGGGCGAACAAACAAGCCAAGTGATGATGTGTTCTTGTTTAGGAAGCTTTTTAGAATCGGGGAGAAGAGCTCTAAAAATTGGTAGAAGGCTAATCGTGTGGTGTTTAAGCACAATCATCCTGAAAGCAAAACTGAAAGAAAGCTTTTTCCCCAAGAACACTAACCTCTTAGTTTGTTGATAGTTTGTATTTTTCTGATAGTCTTCGTAGTGCGTCTTTTAGGACGTCTGCTCTGCTTGAATAGCCGTGGGTTCCTACTAAGGGATCAAGAGTTTCGTTGACTATGTTGCAGGGGAGTTTTATAGTTACGTAATCTTTGTTCATTTATTCACCTATTATTAATTGATTGATATCAGGTGTTTCCATTTAAGGTTTTATTGTAACCAATTAGTAATCTATAACAACCTATGACTGAATAATTGCCAAAAATACTTAAACAAGCACGTTAGTAATACATTACTCAAGGGTAAAAATTGCCAAGAAAAATAGAAAAAGAACCAACCGAAGGCGACTACACAACCATAAGACTCCCAAACGACCTAGTCACCTCAATGGACAAACTAATCGGCACCTACGGCTTTAAAAGCCGCGCAGAAATCGTCAAAGAAGCCCTACGCGAACTACTAACCAAATACAAACCCCCACTGCCACGCTACGACCACTTCAACATGGGCGTCCACGGCGTAAGAATCACCGACCGACAACTCCACAGAATAGCAGACATCCGATTCAGCCCAGAAGGAATATACTGCGAACTAGACGAGAGCGAGAACTGCGGACACATAGAATTCGCCTTAACTGTTCCAGAAATCAAAGAAATAATCCGCAACAAAAGAAAAGAAGGCTGGAAACTCCCAGACATCTAAAATTTCCACTAAGACAGGTTAAAAGCAATAAAAAATATACCTGCTGGAAGAAAAAACCCAACCAAATCCCACGTTACATATGGGCAGTTAATTTGGTTTTGAAGGTTAGCTATTTGCGGAGTCTGACTTCTAAAACAAACGGATACAAACTAAAAAGCCCTTCTTTAGGGAAAAGGCACGCTCAAAGACTCCTTAGTAAGCAAACACGTCATAAAATAATAGGATAAGACGTACATTTAAAAAAAATTTATTAGTAAATATTTCAAAGGAAAGAAATCAAAAAAAGACTATCAAATGTTTTTACTTACCCTTGAACTAACAAATTTGTCTGGGAGACTAATTTTATTGGGGATAATTTGTCTTAGTCCCGCAATAAAATCTAATGACTGGCGGTTGAAAGGATCAAGGTTGTACCATTGTTCTTTATCCGAATAAGTTTTCATTTGAGTAAGTTTTGCATTAGGATAACCTTCAAGGGAAGCCGGAAACACGAGAGAGTACGGTTCTATAATTCCGCCACCAGGTGACCCAACTACACCCATGCTTATTTTTTCTATAAACATCCCTTTAAAAATTACCTTACTAATGCTCGACAGAGGGATAGCAATAAAATGAAGACTTGGGTGACTCAACCAAATAGGGAAAAAAACAGTTTTGATGACAGGCACAGTTAGAACACTCCCCGGGGTTGTGGTACTACTAATGGCTTCTATTTGTTCAATTCTATAGAAAATAATTCGCTTATTTGTAATACATACTTTCGCTTTATTATAAATTGAGCCAAAAATTTTTTGCCAGAAGTTAATTATGGCACTGATATCAGAGCCAGAATAATCACATTGTTTGTATACTAACTTTTCATCATCTTCAAAATTAATAAGCGAAAATCTGGATTTGTAGGTAGCATCTAACGCATTTTTAAAGTCTACAAGCCTATCCTGCTCTATATTTATAATTTCTTCTACTTTATTATTATAAACGATTTTTAGAGAGTTTTGGAAAATTTCGGTCGAAGTAATATCGGTGAATTCAATTGAATAGCAAAAATCATGACTACAAACAGGAAATACAGTTTTTTCGATGGGGTGGTCTTTTAAAAGAATCAATCGAAAATTAGTCAATATTGCTTTTTCGTTAGATACTCCGTTTATAGCTACCTCACTAATTACATTTTCATCTTTGAAAAGTGTAAATGATGTTCCTGCTAATAGATTACCAATAATCTCCTTTTCCAATAAGTCACTTAATTCCTTTGATACCCACCATTCGAAGGAGGGTTTATTATTTTTCCACTCTAGGACGTTTTTATTAATTAGACTTAGTCCAGTTCTGCTTTTACCTGTTTCAATAAGCTGAACCTTAGACTTTGTTGTGAATATGACTTTATCAGAAACCCGCTTAGTATCATAATTAGCTTCAGCATCCCATCTTGCTTCGCAGGATTTGCACAATAGATAATAATGTAATTCTTGCTTAGTTGGAGATAATATGAAACCGTTTGTTGATTTACATAAAGGGCAAAAAGTCCAAACTTTTTCCACAATATTGTTTATGAAACACTTATAACAAAAATCCTGTGTGTCAGTCTTATATGGAAGAAAAACTCGTTTACCGCATTTAGCGCAATGACCCAAATAATTTTTCTCCTTATTATTCTCTTAACATTAAAACTGCGAATATAAAGGTTAGCAGGTTATTGCCCCAGCAAAATCTGTCAACTGATAATATCCAATAGTAGATTAAAATTAATGCTCTTTTTAGAACTAACTTCAGAGCTGAAGCAGGCTCCGAAAGGTCGTATAATGGTTGCAAATTTCTATTAAACTCATTCCAATTTACCCCGCGTTTCTTCTGCTAGGTGAGACCCTAATTTCCTTATGTTGGGCACGTAAATTTATGTGTTTTATGGTAATTTCAATTACATAGAACCAGTTTTAAAGGTATTTCTAACGTTTTTGAACATTATATCTGCTTATTTCAGTAAAAGAACCTCAAAATGGGCTAAGCTGGTTTTTTTTTAAGAGTACCGCAAAAGGTCAAGGTTCAAAACCATTTCAACATAGGTTTTAATTGACTTTTACTGTTTTTCAGTCTTTAGGATATTTGCAACACTTATGCAACATATTTTGTCGCATTAATCCATCAAAAAGGCACTAATTAACTTCTATTTAAACGACTTATTGAAATTGCGCACTAATAGAGCAATAAAGGACAAACATACCACGTAGAATTTATATTCTGAAAGGAACAAACATTAAGATATGCCACAACAATATTGCATGATTTGCAACGAACCAATTCTAGACAAAGTATACAATTACTCAATGAGCGTTTACAATAGACCTTTATGCAGAAAACATCAAGACATAGCAAAACTAGCAGCTGAACGCTTGGCAAATGAACAGAAAGCACTCTCCAAAAGAACCAGCACCTAAAATCAATTCTAGACCGATACTAAACCGACAGCACGACCGGTGCAGAACACTCCAATAGACTTTATAATCGAATGGTTAAAACACTGGGTGTCTGAAAAATCCGTCAACATTTCAATGGAATCAAAGCAATTGTTTTTATCTGGACCAGAACTCGAAGAGTTAGCCAGAGATGTTATTGGAAAAGCGCAAGATGAAATATTAGTCACCAGCCCTTACGTTGACAGTTGTCATCTAGCAACAAATCTACAGAGAGCGATTGAAAGAAGAGTAAAAGTGAAAGTGATTGCCCGCAGACCTGAAAATACAAAGAACGATGTTCCAAAAGCCGAATGCCACGCTAATTTGAAAAGGGAAGGCGTAATAATCCATTATAATAACCAAATCCACTCAAAAATTATCATAATCGACCGCAAAATAGCGATAGTATCCTCAATGAACTTATACAGTGGCTCTACAGGCGGCGCCACGCTTGAAGCGGGGATTGTATCATTTGACAAAATAGTTGTAGATTCAGCAACCAAATATGTCCTTGAATTATTGGAAAAACCAGAATCCTCTGATGGGTCAACTGCAGCTGCTAAACCTTACTATAGAAATAACCGTCGCTATTGACCAAGATTTTACTTTTTTTTATTGATTGTTGGTGCTTGTACGGTTAATTAGTCAGACCAAAGAACGTCCAACCAACAGTCTGCAGTCCCGAAGCATAATTCCTGCACATATCCATAAGCTCATCAAACGCTTCCCGATCAGATTTACGCAACGCTCTAGCAAAGCCGTTCCAACGGCTAATTTCTCCCTCTAAAGCCATCCTATAACACTCAACAGTTTTACCCACAACAATCAACTCACTCAATTAGGGAACCAAAGAGTTGACCAAAAACTGCTTTTAAACTATCTGAGAAACGACTGTCTAACACAGTAGAGAGGGGGAAGTTAAAGTGAATTTTGTATGGTCGATTTTTTGGATAATTTCAAAAGGCAAGGTAAGAGTTTAGAGATGAGCTCAACGTTGGCGATCGTGCGGAATACAGATTGAGAGGACAAACCAAGTGGATGACAATAATTCATAACGCAGTTAAGAATATATTCTCACATAGACAAATTTTCTCATATTTGCAATTTTGTCTGCTAGAAGGCATCCGAGAACGTTAGCTCGTAAAAAATCCTTATCGGCAAGACAATCTCCAAATGATTTCCTAAGTTTTTTAATATTGTTCAACTGTTTATGGTTTTTTTCAACTATCCTTTCAATCTGCTGGTTTATCCTTTCAAAGACAGTTTCCAGAGCCAGTTTAGTGTCTGCTCCAATCGGTATTCCAACTATTATTCTTAACAACTCTGCCTCTTTGTCAACAGTTTAACTATTGTCTTTTCAAGTTATCGACCTCTTCGTTAGAAATCAATATTCTCTTTTTTCTCTATAAGGATACGTTTTTTACTTTCCTTACAAAGTAAGTGAATAGACAGAATGGGTAAGGGAATCGAAAAATGAAGTATGAAATAGTTTATGCTTTGCATGTTTTGAAGCAAATTAACCTTTTAGCATCAATGAACGGTTTGGTTTCTTGAGGAGAAAAGAATGAAGCAAACAGCAACAATGGCTTTGAGAGTTTGGGGTGTCCTTCTCGTCTTCTTCTTGGTCGGTGCTTTTGCATCACTACCTCAGCCAGCTCAGGCTACAGATTTAGCTGACCCAGGTCAGACTGTAAATGCAGTAATAGCAACTGTAACTGGTCTAAGTGTTCCTATTGATGTTGCTATTACGCCAGATGGCAACTATGTCTACATAACAAACTCCCTGAGTCCTAGTGTTTCAGTGATAAGTACAGCTACAAACACAGTTATGGCAAATATACGCGTTGGAGACGGCTCTCATGGTGTTGCTATTACTCCTAATGGCAACTATGTCTACATAACAAGTTCCCTTGGTGTTTCAGTGATAAGTACAGCTACAAACACAATTACGGCAACTATCGACAGTATAGAAAGTCCTTATGAAGTTGCTATTACGCCCGATGGCAAATATGCCTACATAACAAATATGGGCAGTGATTATGTTTCGGTTATTAGCACGGCTACAAACACAGTGACAGCGAACGTGACTGTTGTAGATGACCCTCATGGTGTTGCTATTACTCCTGATGGCAAATATGTGTACGTAGCAAATTACGACAGCCGTATTGTGTCAGTGATAAGTACAGCCACAAATACCGTAACGGCCACAATAAGCGCTCCATCTCCTGTTGCAATTGCTATTACTCCTAATGGCAACTATGCCTACGTAACAAATTGGGACAGTAGTGTTTCGGTGATAAGTACTGCTACAAATAGCATAACAGCAACTATCGCCTATAGCAAGGATAATGGTCTTAGATATCCTATTGGCGTTGCTATAACTCCTAATGGCAATTATGTCTACGTAACAAACAGCGGTAGTGGTAAAGTAACGGTGATAAGCACAGCCACAAATAACGTATCCGCAATCATAGCTGTTGGAGAATCTCTTAGTGGTATAGCTATATCGCCCGATGGTAACTATGTGTATGTGGCAAATCCCTCGAGTGATAGTTTTTCGGTTATCAGTACGGCCACAAATACGGTTACGGCAACCGTATTCGGTCTAAGTGTGCCTACTGGTGTTGCTATTACGCCCGATGGCAAATATGCCTACATAACAAATATGGGCAGTGGTTATGTTTCGGTTATTAGCACTGCTACAAACACAGTGATAGCCAACGTGACTGTTGGAGACAAGACTTATGGTGTTGCTGTTACGCCAGATGGTAACTATGTGTACGTGGCAAATTCCTGGAGTGGTAATGTGTCGGTTATCAGTACGGCCACAAATACGGTAACTACAACCATACATGTTGGTGACAAATATGGTCTTTCTCCCCATGCTACTGGTGTTGCTATTACTCCTAATGGGAACTATGTCTATGTAACAAGTGTGGTCAACAATAGTGTTTCAGTGATAAGTACAGCTACAAACACAATTACGGCAAATATACGCGTTGGAGACAGCCCTCAGGGTATTGCTATTACTCCCGATGGCAAATATGTGTACGTAGCAAATTACGATAGTGATAGTGTTTCAGTGATAAGCACGGCCACAAATACGGTAACAGCAACTCAACTTCTTCCCCCCAATCCTAAGGGTGTTGCTATAACTCCTAATGGCAAATATGCCTACATAACAAATTTTGGTGACGATAGTGTTTCAGTGATAAGTACAGCTACAAATAACGTAACAGCAACTATTTACTTTTCCGGGCAATATATTGACAGCTTTCATAATTATCATTCTCTCCCTTATGGTGTTGCTATTACGCCCGATGGCAAATATGCCTACATAACACTTGTTGAAAGTGGTAGTGTTTCGGTGATAAATACAGCTACACACGAACAGTTGGCAAGGAAATATTTTGTAGGCAACCACGGTGTTGCTGAAAGCATTCGCGGTGTTGCTATTACTCCCGATGGCAAATTTGCCTATATAGCACTTGGAAGTGACAGCGTTTCGGTGATTAGAGTGGATTCTTATCCCGCGGAAAATCCAACACCCACTCCAACACCCACTCCAACACCCACTCCAACAATAACTCCAACGCCTACGAGTACGAGTTCCGCGCCTTCGCCATCAATTCCAGAGTTCCCGAAAACTACAATGCTCCTGACAGTTGCCGCTATGCTTTTAATAGCCACTGTTGGTTTGGTTGCTTATCGCCGGCGCAACTCCCACCAACTTAGCTAATCCTCCAACTTTTTAAGCAACTTTTCCTATGTTCAGTTTTTTGGTCATAGAAAATTACAGGCTAAATTGAGGCGAACCATGCGAAAAAGCAATTTTGCTCCTCATCAAAAAATAGAAAGATGCAATAAGTCCTCTGATTGTTTATCGACGTTATTCTGCCAATATACCTCTTAAACCCACTGATGAAAAGCTAAAGGAAATGAAATTTCTCACCCGACAAATACTAAAAGCAGCTACCGGTAACCGTCCCCGTGGTTCTAATACTTCATTCATCCAAGACGTAATTTGGTTCAATCTTCTTTATACAAAAGATAACAAAAAATGGTATGATGAAAAATACAGTAATGAATACAGAGCAAAGCTGACTAAAACCTCAGCTATAATCGTTTCCAGTGATAGCAAACGCATCTATTTTTTACAACCGGAAGAATTTGTCATAATCTATTCAGGCGAACGTTTTTTTTTAAAAAGACACCTCATAGAAGTTCGAATCAAAGGCTCCTATTTTGGATCATTCTTCACGTCTAATTTGTGTCTTCAAAGGTACGAACAATGGAAAAATACCCTTCGTCCGCAGTGTCCTCACTGTATGAGACAATTGCCAGAAGATAAAAATGAATTCTGCATCTATTGTGGAAAAAGACTGCAACCTTAAAGACAATATTTTTGCCTTTAGGTTTGCTTCCTTAAGCTATTTCTAAGCTATGTAGATTTAAGAATTTTCATCTCTTCAAAAAATGAAGTGGCAGGGCTATTTAATTGCTTTAGGACTTGAGTGCTTTTCCGCAAAATATGCAGAATTGTGTAGTTCCTCCCGGCTGTCTCTTTTTGCAGTTAGGGCATACAGGGATTAGTTTTAATTCTTTGTAAGGACTCAAAATTTTACGGTTAGGTCGATAAAGGTTGTATCCGCAAAAAATACAACAATCCACGAATTCGATCAAATCTTTTGGCATAGGCTTTTTGCAGTCGGGGCATACGTATGATGCGAGGAGCTCTTGAGGAATTACAGTTAATTTTCTATAATAGTCCTTAATTTGATTATTATAATCAATTGGCTTAAAACGTACGTATAGGAACATAAAAGCAACAGCTACTATAATTATTAAAGAAATTCGGATTACAATTTTAATAAACTCATTCTCGGAGTGTTCCATGTAATACGAGCCGTACCCAAACAATAGGATTCCGATAATAAGACATGCGACAAATCCCAGATAGCCTATAATTCCAAATGTCTTCTTCCTTCTTTTTGCTACTTCGATTTTCTTTAGCAGATAAGCATCGTTTGATTCTTCAGACAAACTCATCAAGCCCAATATCATTCTAAGCTGTACAGATTTAAGACTTATTACATTTTTATTTTGTATGAAAACTCCGAAAACCAAGTAACCTCACCCAAAAATTGATGCTTGAACGTGTGTTGTTTTTGCTTGGGAAAAGCTTATCCATAAATCACATTAAAATAAACTGGCTGAGGATTAGCAAATGTCGCTTGGTTCAGGCAGAAAATTAGGAGTAATAGCCAGCTTAATAACCATCATCATGCCAGTTGTTTCGGTAATTGTAAGCATCTTTATGGTTCAATCTCTGCTCGTGACTGTCCAAAGTTGGTTAAATCAAACTGCACCTACCTTCTCGTTTTTTTCTGCAGAATTCAATGCTTTTTTTATTGTCTTTGCAATTTCTGCAATAGTAGGTTTAGTTGGGTTTATCCTGTTTATTATAGCGATGCATAAGTTATCGCATTATTACAAAGAATCGGGCATTTTCAATAACATCGCGTATGCTTTAGTTGTAAACATAGTGGGCGCAATCGTTATCTTGGCCTTATTCTTCGTCTTCATATCATCTTCAATAAACAGTGCTATATCAACACCAAGCACCTTAGCAATACCCTTTTTAACGCAATTTATCTTATCCATTTTAGCTTTAGTCATAGCAGCTTTGGTTTTAGGAGTAATTAGTGCTGTGTTTTATATGCGGGCTTTCAACAAGTTGGGGGAAAAATCAGGCGTCGGCAGTTTCAAAACTGCAGGGGTGCTTTATTTAGTCGGTGTATTGTTATCCATTGTTTTAGTCGGCGGGTTTCTGGTTTGGATAGCTTGGATTTTTGCTGCATGGGGCTTTTATTCGCTTAAGCCATCATCATCAACCAATATCTCGTCAACTCCATCAGCAGGTACATCACCTGTTCCAGCGCAAACTAAAAGTTGCCCTAATTGCGGAACAGAAAATGTTCCTGAAGCCCTTTTTTGCGGGTCATGCGGTAAACAACTTCAAGGTACATCACCTGTTCTAGCGCAAACCAAAAGTTGCCCTAATTGCGGAACAGAAAACGTTCCTGAAGCCCTATACTGCGAATCATGCGGGAATCAACTCAACCCTTAAATCATCATAACCTTGAAAATAGGTGAAATATTAAATTGCTCGAATTCTAGCTGAATCTTTAGCAAACTTGAACCTTAAACATTCATTAAAATTATTATTACAGTTCCTTAGTTGGCTTTCAGGCACTTCAATTTTAATTGCGTCACAACAATTATCATCCGTAAGAAAACAGCATTTTAACATAGCACATATTTACCGTGTCCCTCCTTAAAAGACTTAATCATTCAACATCTCCCACAGCCAACCTAAACAAACCTGAAACCTAACAAGCATTACAAGCGATAGGGCATTTATCATAGGACGTA
The DNA here is from genome assembly GCA_963840325.1 of Candidatus Bathyarchaeota archaeon. GTDB lineage: Archaea > Thermoproteota > Bathyarchaeia > Bathyarchaeales > Bathycorpusculaceae > Bathycorpusculum. Next base: position 747,363 of record CAWIYM010000004.1, on the reverse strand, counting down.
TAAATTTGAACGGAGAGGGAAAATCTGTTGGAATCTAAAGCATCAGAACCCCATGTGTAGCTGTTCTGTTTTCGCTTGGCTTAAATAGAAAGATTTAGTATTTCTTTATCAAAGGGACCTATAATGTCGCAAACTAGGTACTGTTCTAGCTGTGGTGCAGCGTTATCTAAATCAGCCGTATTCTGTACCCTCTGCGGTGTAAAACAACAGATTCCTTCTCAATCACAACCGGCGCCTTCTGTGGCAACTCCGATGTCATCACCACCTCAACCCTTTTATCAGCTTCCACAGGGTGTTGCTGTTAATGTCGCAGAAAACGTGTACTTACCTGACGGCAATCTGGGCACCAAAGGTTCTGGGGACGGCCAATTTAAAAGTCCTATGGGTGTTGCCGTCGATGGTATGGGAAACGTGTACGTGATCGATTCCGGAAATAGTCGTATCCAGAAGTTTAGCAGTTCAGGAGTTTTTCAGCTTAAGTGGGGCACCAAAGGTTCTGGGGATGGCCAATTCAAAGATCAAATGGGTATTGCGATTGATGGTATGGGAAACGTGTACGTGGCCGATTCCGGAAATAGTCGTATCCAGAAGTTTAGCAGTTCAGGAGTATTTCAGCTTAAGTGGGGCACCAAAGGCTCTAAAGACGGCCAATTTAACTTTCCTTGGGGTATTGCGGTTGATGGTATGGGAAACGTATACGTGGCCGATTCCGGAAATCATCGTGTTCAAAAATTTAGCAGTTCAGGAGTATTTCAGCTTAAGTGGGGCACCAAAGGCTCTAAAGACGGCCAATTTAACTTTCCTTGGGGTATTGCGGTTGATGGTATGGGAAACGTGTACGTAACCGACAAATGGAATTATCGTGTTCAAAAATTTAGCAGTTCAGGAGTTTATCAAACTACGGTGAGAGGTTCCGGTGGCTGGGGCGGCCAATTCAAAGATCCTTGGGGTATTGCGGTTGATGGTATGGGAAACGTGTACGTGGTCGATTCCGGAAATCATCGTGTTCAAGAATTTAGCAGTTCAGGAGTATTTTTGACTAAGTGGGGTAACAATGGTTTTGAGGATGGCGAATTCAACCAGCCTGTTGGTGTTGCTGTTGACATCTGGGGAAACGTGTACGTAGCTGACACATTAAATTACCGTGTTCAAAAGTTTAGCAGTTCAGGAGTGTATATGACTACGTTGGGAAGCTACCATAATAAAAAGTTGGAGTGGCGAGGCTTAACGGTCCCTTTTTGTCTTCCTCCTCCGTATACCGGAGGTTCTGGGGACCGCGAATTTAAACATCCTAGGGGTGTTGCGGTTGATGGTATGGGAAACGTGTACGTAGCTGATTCAGGCAATAATCGTGTTCAAAAGTTTAACAACTCAAATAAACCGGATGAGCATTGGGGTAGCAATGGTTCTGGGGATGGTCAATTTAAAAGTCCTATGGGTGTTGCCGTCGATGGTTCGGGAAACGTGTACGTGATCGATTCCGGAAATAGTCGTATCCAGAAGTTTAGCAGTTCAGGAGTTTTTCAGCTTAAGTGGGGTAGCAATGGCTCAGGGGATGGCCAATTCAAAGATCTTATGGGTATTGCTGTTGATGGTATGGGAAACGTGTACGTAACCGACAAAATGAATTATCGTGTTCAAAAATTTAGCAGTTCAGGAGTTTTTCAGCTTAAGTGGGGCACCAAAGGTTCTGGGGATGGCCAATTCAAAGATCCTATGGGTATTGCTGTTGATGGTATGGGAAACGTGTACGTGGCCGATTCCGGAAATCATCGTGTTCAAAAATTTAGCAGTTCAGGGATCTTTCAATCTACGCTGGGCACTCCAGGTTCTATTTACGGCCTGTTTGGCTTTCCTTGGGGTATTGCGGTTGATGGTATGGGAAACGTGTACGTGGCCGATTCCGAAAATCATCGTGTTCAAGAATTTAGCAGTTCAGGAGTGTATAAAAAGAAACGTGGTACCCTAGGTTCTGAGGATGGCGAATTCAACCAGCCTGTTGGTGTTGCTGTTGACATCTGGGGAAACGTGTATGTAACCGAAGCATTAAATCATCGTGTTCAAAAGTTCAGCAGTTTTGGGTAATGCAGAGAGATAATGATGTAGATTCCTTCTAATTCAGAGAATTAATCAACATAATCCCCAACGAGGTAGCTCGTCAAATCTCGAGGCAACAAGATCGGTTTCTTTCCAATAATTACTGAATGATAGATTATATTTGTTTACTGAAGTGATTCAACAATGTCAATGATTTCTTTGAAGTCTAAAAGCTGGTAATCCGCGAATCCAACCTCTGGAGTTTTTTGCTCATATTTGGCAAATGCTGTTTTTAACCCTAGTTCTTTGGCTGGAACTTATGTCTTTTTCAATTGAATCGCCCACCATAAGAATTTCCGAGTTTACTATGTCCAGTCATTCTTTTTTGAGCATTTTCAAAGCCATCCTATAAGACTCAACAGTCTTACCCATAACCTACTAAGCCTCCAAACAAACCAAGTTCGCTTTCATCGCAATCACCCAGGACTCCTCCCTATCTGTCAAACCACATAAAAAGCAACCCAACAAACTACCCAGCTGCATAGTAGAGAGGTAATTAAAAATGAAATGCTCAACTTAAGCAGAAACAGTTTAGGACACTATGCTATTTACTCGACGTAAGAAACTACTAAGCCATATCAAACACAGTTTGTTTTCTAAGCGGTTGTTGCTATTTTCTCGGTGTCAATGATCTTCATCACTAAGTCTTTGCCAAGATTTTTTGAGGCACCTAACACTTCTATGCCTATGATGCGACCATTCTTGTCTAAGTCTAAGATGACGTTTTCCGCCAACTCTTCGCTTATGTCATATTTGGCTTTTCTAAGCCAGATATATATAGCGTCAGCTTTTTTGTCATATTCTACTTGCACCATAGTCATGGTCTCCTTGTCCAATAAACTGTGATAACAATTATTTTATCATTGCTCTTTTCACAGATTGCTTTAAGATATTTGTCACCGTACTTTTTTACCGCTATGAACCTATCAAGACGAGATGGTAATGTGAAGTACGGTTGCAGAATTGTTTCTTCTACTTCGGAGTTTGAAATTCCTCTGTGCTTCATCCGTTCCTTAGCATGCTCGCTATAAGTGATAGCCATTTCTAGTCGGAGATTAATTTACAATGCTATGCATAAAACACTTGCCATTTCATAGGCTTGAAAACTATCGGGTTGGTTACATTGCTGCTCTCTGAAGCGTAAGTCCTGCACATATCCATACGCTCATCAAAAGCTTCCCGATCCTCCTTACGCAAAGCCTCAGCAAAGCCACTCCACCGACTAATCTCTTCCTCCAAAGCCATACGGTAAGCTGGAACAGTCTTACCCATAACCCACTAAACCTCCAAATAATTTGAAATCTCAATCAATGTTAATCCCTTGGGGCTCAAGCATTGCTCAAATAACATATATAACAAATTGTTAAACGACTTTGGCGGGCAGTAGAGGGTAGGGTAAAAGTGAAAAGAATCAAAATGGTGTTAAGCAGCATCACAAAGAAAACATGATATAGTTAGAAAACAGTCTAGATATTGGTGATTATTTTGGTCAGTGTGAGTTTAAACGACGACATAATTTTGTTTCAATTTGAGGAGCCGTCTCCATATCCGCAACCAAATCCTGAGCCAGGTCGAAATCCAGAGCCAGAACCTGAACCGCAACCATCTCCTGAGCCGCAACCTGAGAGCAGACTTAGCTAAGTTATTGTATTCTTCAAACCGTTGAAACCACATTCTTTTTAAGAATAGGTAAGACTATCCGACATCTAAACCAAGAAGGCCAACATATGTCCGAAAAAACAAAAGACGAAAAAAGCGGCAAAGAAGACGACTACGTCACAGTGAGAATACCCAAAGAACTCTCCGAAGAAGCAGACAAACTAATCGGCAAAAAAGGGTTCAAAAGCAAGGCAGAAATCGTTAAAGTAGCACTCAGAGAACTACTCGACCATTACGGCGCAGATAAACACTTTCAAATGCTAAATCGCACCAGTGATGGCGTAAAAGTCAGAGACGTAAGGCTTGGCCAAGTAGCGGACATCAAAATCACTCCCGAAGGAATTTACTGCCCAATATGTGATGCAAGCAACTGTGAACACATCCGTTTTGCCTTAGATCAACCAGATATAAAAAATCTTATCGGCAGGAAGAAAAAAGAAGGCTGGAAACTCCCAGACATCTAAGTTATTGGTGAACCGATTGGAAAAAGTACGTGGTTTATTTTTTGGTTATGATTTGAATAAATTCACGTACGGATATTATCTGTGTTTTTTTATAGCAAGCTACTTTGAGAAGGTGTTTGTCTCCGCTAATGATGTAGTCTGCCCCTGCTGCTTGGGCGCATTCTATAAATTTATCGTCTGCTGAATGTTCCTCAACAACGTGAAGTTTTTTGGTGACTTTTACGAATTTAGCAATTTTCAACACTGCTTCAATTAGGTCTTGACTTTGTAATCCTAAAGTTTTGTAGACGTTTTTTATCTTGGGGTAAGTTAAAACCTGAGTGATTTCCTCAACAATTTCTTCAGACAAAAAGATGCTGACATTTTGCTCTTCGGCTGATTTTATGATTTCTGCTGGTTTTCCACCCCAGAGCAGAGCTGAGATCCAAACGTTTGTGTCAAGAACTATTTTTGGTGCGTGCTTGGTCGATGAGGACGTTTATGTCTTCCTCCGATAGGCCCATCTGTCGAACTTTTGTCCATACTGGCTTCATTGTTTCTTCAAAGGATTTGTCAATTATTTTTTTGAGAACAACCATATCGTCAATTGCTATTGCTAATATTTTTTCGCCTTTTTTTAGGCTAGCTGCTTTGCGTACATTTGCTGGGATAACCACTTGCCCTTTAGAGGACATTTTAGTTGTAGAAGCCTCAACCATACTTTCACCATTCAACAGTAAGAACATTCTTACTTATATTATTTTTGCAAATGGCAATTACCATATCAAGCAAAAGATAACAAAACTTGATCCTGATTCTACATAAAACAGATACTAAGTGGCGGTATAGTTTTTACCTTTTTTTAGTTGGAGGTCTGCTTTTTTGATGAGTCGTTTTAGCTCTCTTTTTTCTTTGCCATCATAGAAGAGGTCAATGATTTCATCCCTTCCTTTCTCGGTTAACTTCAACAAAACCTCTGAGCCACCCTTAGGGTCATTAACAACGCTCCAAGAGCAATCCTTCTGCAACTCCTTAAGAAAAGTTTCACGATCCTCTTTATAATCGAAATCGTCGAAAAGAGAAGAGAACCTAATCCCACTATAACATGCAAATGCATACTTGACAGCGACTTTAAAAATTGGAGGTTTCTTCTCAAGAAGCTCCAGTAACTCTTCTTTAGGACTCTTTGCTTTGTGAACATTACTTTTTTCCATTTTCTGTTACCTCGCTTCTTCTCCTTTCTCTGTAGTCTTGATATTGAACTTCATCGGCTAGCTTGATGGAGTGTTACAGTTTTTCAGGAGGCATCCAAACGGGTTTGCCGTTCATTATCTCCCGCTCAGAGGGCAACGGATAGGGCAAGCTCTAATGCTTCAAACACGCCTTGCTCAGTTTCTCCAGCGACTGCCACGCCGTCTTTGATTAGGCCTTCACTGTACTTGAGCCGCATACCTTTAGAAAATGCGTAACCCGCAAGCCACATGTTATGGTCAGCTGAACCAGTTCGAACAAGCAGGTGAATACCAAAAGTCGATGGTTTAGCACGGTAGAAATCCACTTGGAAAAGTCCATCTTTGCATGGCACAAAGGCTTTAATGACGCTGTTTCCCGAGCAGTTAGGTTTGGCTTTCAATTGTTTGAGTTTTTCATTTATCTTCAGCCAATCCCCATCGCTTTTTGCTACTACAACAAAGTCAATGTCGTGGACTTTGCTTTTCTGTCGCCTTATGCTTCCTGCAACTTCAATGAGTTCACATTGAGCCTCCATAGCTGCTTTTACTTCAGCGGTTGTTCTTTGGGCTTCTTCTAAGTCTAGTTCAGTGAGAATTTTAACTGCATCTTGTGGAAATAGTGTTGCTTGTTTTTTCATCATTTTTATCACTTACAGTTGAGGTTTCTTATTAGCTTGGTCTATAGATGATGCTTGATAGGTTTTTTCGAAAACTTTCAATTCTTGTTCAAGCTTCCGTATCCTTTTCTGTTGACCCAGCAGAATAGACATAACCATAGGCTCAAATATTATCGGGTTAGTAGCATTGCCAGCTGCCATAGCATTATTTCTACAGCTATCCATCAACTCCTCAAAGGCTTCCCCCTGATGTGTTTACTGATGCCCATATTACGGTTACGAAATGAAGTTTATTAGCGCAGTTCATTCTCAGCATTTTCGAGAAGGTTTCGAAATGGCAGTGAATTCTGCGGTCGCAACTTGGTTGCGTGTTTTCAAAAATGATGTTGCAAGCTACTATCATACGTTTTTTTCCAGAAAGGGTGCAGCGCCAACATGTATTGCCCTTTGTTTAGTTATAGTACTCGTATATATCACGTCAAATGCAGGTTCACTTATCTAAACAAACCTAATTGTGTAACTACGTTAAGTTTTAGGCTATTTTGCAGGTTTTCAGCTGATGCTTATGGGCAGAGAAACTATTTTCCCTTTTTCTATTTTAGTTAGGACATAAAAATTGTAGAGCCCTGAGATAAAGTATAAAAAAAAATAAAAAGAAAAGGTTGTGGTTAGTCTTTTCTTTTAAGATAAGACTGCGGGGTTTGGGCTTTTCTTTCTTTTCACAAGTAACCCAATCAACACCAAACAGATCAAGATTATGGCACCTATCACTGGAACACTTAGACCCATAGATGATGGTGTATTTGGCGTTGCAGTAGGTGTTGGAGATGAAGTAGCTCTAAACATTATTGTCATTTGGTGTGTGCTAAAGTTAACTGTGAACCAGACATAGTAGTTTTCGTTGTCTTCTGTGAAACCTTGGTTTTGCGCTGCAACGTTATCTATGTAAACAATTGGTCCTGACCCGTATGGAATCTGGCTTTTTAGTATAGTTATGTTGGTGAATCCTGATGTGCCACTTTGTCCTTGTAGTGTAAAAGAAAGGTTTGTTTCAGCTGAGGATTGGTTTGAGGTTAAGGTTATGCCAGAGAATTGAGTTGCTGTTATGTTGCCGCCTATTACTAAATCAATAGTTTCGCCGTTGCCTTTTGTGGCTTGTATTGTTTGAGCATTGCCTGACGCAAAAGTTATGGTGTCGCTTGTGCCAACGTGGCTGCTGTCGTCGTTAACCGTTATTGTTGCTGGACCATTGCCTGTAAGTGTCACAGAGCAGGTCAACACGCCGTTGGCGAATACGCGGCTGATTGTTGGGCTGATTGTGCCTATGCTTGTTCTCAAAGAGACTGCTCCTTTAAAGCTAGTTATAGCGTTGCCTTGTGCATCTTGGGCGGTTACTGTTATTGTAAATGGCAAGCCTGAAGTGTAGCTGGTTGGTGTAGTGATTGCAAAGTGGTCAAGTGGACCTGCTTTAATGGTGAGTGTTGTGGATGCCGTTTTGCCGCCATAGGAGCTTGCAACAATGTGGTTACCTACCGCGTCTACCGACACGATATTTCCAGTTATTGTTGCGCCGTCAATTGAATATTGTGCATTGCCAGTTACGTCCCAGCTGTTTCCAAATTGGTCAAAAGCAAGGGTTGTGTAACTTAAAGAGATGCCAGAAAATATGCTGATGCCTTGCGGACTAATTGCTATATGGTCAACAGTTTGCGAGTGAGCGCTTATGTCAAAGTTAGTTGTGGCAAAGGTTACTCCTGAACCTGTAACGGTTATGGCAGGTGTACCCACTGCTGTATCCTTATAATAGAAGCTTGTAGTGCTTAAGTCAGCAGAGTTAGTGACGCTGGTAATCTGTGTTGTTGCAGCTGAGTCGCTGTAGAATCTACCAGTGGTGGAGTTAGACGACAAATTAACAGTTATTCCAGAGGTTAAAGCTCCATAAGCATCCTCAAGTCTCACGGTAATCACAGAGGACCCCTGATTTGCCGCCAAAAACTGACTTGCTCCAACAGTAAAGACTAAACTTGTAGTGTAGCTTTGGCTGTAGGGCAAATAATCATAGACTGCTCCAAGCGAAGAATCGTTGAAGCTGCCAAAAATGTCAAAAGCAGAGTCTACAAAGCCATCGTGGTTTGCATCAACGCCTATTTGGCTTGGTCCTGTGCCGTTGGGGTAAGCCCAGAAATTGCCGCCGATTCTGCTTGGGTTACCAAAAATACGTGTTCCTGATTGCAGTGTCGTGTTAAGGTTTAGAATTATGTTGCTTAATGGAAGGTTTAAACCTGAATACGTGTTGTTGAAGCATACTGGGTCAACGTAGGCTGTGTCGTTTACCATGTTGTTGTAGAAGTAGAGTTTTTGCCCTGTAAAGCCACTGTAGACTTGATTATCAAAGAAGAAAGTGTAGGTGTTATTGTGGAAAATGTTGTCATGTACAAACGTGTTTGTTGTGTCGTTGTTTGCAGCGGTCCAAATTAATGCGTCAAAGTTGTTTTCGAAAAGGTTGTTGGCTACTGTGCAGTTAGAATCCATTACTTCAAAACCGCCGCAGTTAACGTCTTTAGCTAAACCGTTGTCGCTGAAAGTGTTAGCTGTAAAGGTAACATTGTCTATTGACTCGCAGTAGACACCTTGATTATTACCTTGGATCAAACATTGCTGCACTGTACCGTTGGCTACTCCAAAAATTTCTGCTCCCAAACCGTTACCGTTAAGGGTTAAGTTTGAAAACTCAAAATTTATGCTGTCAAGAATGGTTAAGCCGTCTACGCCGTTATTGTTTAGGCTGCAATTTTTAACTTCTACGTTAGTACATTCGGCAATATACATGCCTGATAATTCCGGATTGCTATTTAATGTACAGTTTTGAATAGTGCTGTCGTCTGAATCCACAAGATACAAACCAACTAAATTATTGTTGCTGAATGTGCAGTTCCTAATGTTGCAATTATCCGCAGAGAGGATTAATGCTCCCACAACTGAGTTGTTATTCATGACTACGTTTGTAAGTGTGATGGGGCCTCCACCAATGGCGTATAGACCTGCGAAGCAATAGTTGAAGCTGCAGTCTGTTATTGTATAGTTTTCTGCAATTGAGCCAACCCCAAAGGTGCTGTTGGCAACATTGATGTTTCTTAAAGTTACGTTTGAAGCAGACTCAATCATTACTCCAACAGATTCACCGAAATCTCCATCATTTATTCCAGCTTCAATTAGGTAGTTTTGTCCATCAACCGTCACGTTGTCGGCTTGAATTGTTATGGCTGTTTGGTTGCCGCTCCATGAAGAAGCTACCAGGTAGTTTCCAGGCTGCGTAATTACAGCGGGCAGATTTATCGGAACCCAAGTGTTAAGGTCAAAACCTAAACTGTAAGGATGATAATCATAAGCCAACCCAACATTTGCATCATTAAATAACTCAAAGGCGGAATCAACAAAACCGTCTTTGTCTGCGTCGGTTCCTGTTTGGCTAAAGCCAGAACCGTCTGGTTTTGCCCAGAAGTTTCCACTGACCAGCGGTCCATTGCTGTAGGGTCTTGTTCCAAGCTGCACTGTACCGTTTAAGCAAAGCAAATCGCTGTTGAAGGGCAAATATGGACCTGAAAAGGTGGCGTTCAAACCGGCTGGGTCAACGTTTGTTGTGTCGTTGACTAAGTTGTTTGTGAAAACGATTTTTACGTCATTTCTGCTGCTTGGGAGCTCATAGTCAAAGAAGAAAGTGTAGGTGTTGTTGTGGAATACGTTGTTTGCGAATGTTTGTGTGTGAGGTATTGTTTCGTTGTCTGCGACAAATATTATAGCGTCGTAATTACTGCTGAAATAATTTCCTTCTACTGTGCAGTTTGAGTTGTACGCTTGGAAACCGCCCCAGTAAGCGCCTATGTTTAAGCCGTTATGTCTAAAAGCGTTTCCAGAGAATCTGGTGCTATTCAAGTAATTGGCGAACACACCTTGCAGGTTATAGCTAAAATCGCTATTCTCAACCAGAATGTCACTGCCGTTTCCGCCCCAGAAGCCAGCTTGACCATTTCCTGTGCTGGTGACATTTTGCAGAGAATAATTGTTGCAAAGATAGGCGCTAAAGCCGTTCCAATTGTTATTTAACAAATATGTGTCAGTTACTGAGAAATTATTGCATTCGTAAATGAATAAACCGTTGTTCTGTTGAGTTTCTGAGGCGCTACAGGTTGATATTTGGAAATTATTAGAGCGGTAAAGCAACATGTTGTATTCATAGTTGGATATTGCATTGCAACCTGTGATGCTAAAAGAAGTAGAGTTTTCAGTGTAAATGCCTTCGTAGTTACTGTTTAAGTTGCAATCTGTAACTCTGAAGTAACTGCAAAGATACTGGGATAACCCGTCAGATCCACAATTGGTTATGTTACAGTTGTTTAAATCAAAGTTATCGCAGCTGTAAACACGTATTCCTTCGTTACTTCCATCTGCAATGTTACAATTTAAAATGTTAAAATCGCTGCAATTCAACAGTTGCATTCCGTAATACGATGTGTTAGCTACATTGCTGTTTTGAACCGTGAAATTAGCGCATTCCAAAAAATAAAAGCCTACCCAACTGTAACCGTTAGCTGAAGCTGTGACGTTTATGTTTTGTAGTAGAATGTTTGTTTGGTTTACCGCCTGAACTAAAGTTTGGTTTGCTTCAAGCGAGACATCGTAATTTTGTCCATCTACCACAACATTGCTGGCTTCAATCACTAAGCCACCTGTGTTTGTTCCAACGTAAGGTGCAGTGATGCGGTAGTTGCCAGCTTCCGTGATAGTGTAGGGTAGAGTGATGTCGGTCCATGTGGTTGCTTGTACGGGCTCAATAACGTCCGCTATTGTTATGAAGGATAAAATGAAAATTAAGGATAATACGCATAATTTTTGGGTTTTTCTTGATCGCGAAAAATTTATTTTGAAATTATAATGGTTCATATCTTTTGTTCCTCAGTCAAAGCTAACTTGCTAACCTTTCAAATGGCTAGATGGTTTACTCGGGCAAAGCGTATATCGCAATACACCATATATAACATTTGCTTACTGAAGATTCAGAAGACCATACATTATTGCTTTATTTTCAAAAACAAAAGAAAAATAATTATCGGAAAAACTCAACTAAACCAGAAACAAACAAACCTCCTTCAAACCGTTTTTTCCGCCTTTCTATAAAGGGGCTATAGTTTTTTCCAAACAAAAGAAGAGCCATTTTAGCGTTTGTCTAATTTTTTTGGGTCGAGAGTTGTTTGGTCATTGTTGTTGTTTTTGATGGATAAGCTTTTAATGAGTTGTGATCAAATGGTGTTTGAAATATATGGTTGATAGCCTTTCTATTCTTTTAAGTATTTTTTTGTTGTTGGGCACGGCTGCTTTTATGATTGTGGTGGCTTTTACTTTCTTTAGTTTTAGTTTTTCTAAGATTGTTGTGATGCGCAGGGGGATTCTGGCGAAGATTGTAATTGGGGTTCTTTTGGGTGTTTTGGCCATATATGGGACGCTCATGGGCACCAAGTTGGATGATGGAACCATAGTTAATGTTCGAGAATTGGCTGTGATGATTGCGGGTGTTATGGGTGGACCTTTTGCAGGTGTGCTGGCTGGTTTGATAGGGGGCATTCATCGTTTCACTGTTGGTGGTGCTACGGCGTTACCTTGTACCATTTCAACTATACTTATCGGTTTAATCTCGGGGTTTGTCGGGACTAAAATGTTGGGTAAAACGTATCTGTTACAAGGTGCGGTGTTGGGTATCGGGTTAGAGTCGTTTGCTATGGGGTTAATTTTGTTACTCGTGCAACCCTTCAGCAAGGCAGTAACCATTGTTTCGCAAATTGCTATACCCATGATTATTGCAAACACCATAGGGCTACTCTTATGGCTATATCTATTCAAAAGATGGGATGTATTGCGTTAATTCAGGTTGATTTCAAAGCGCTTTCAATTAAACCTAAAAAAATTTTGAAATAGATCCGGCATTGGTCTATGCATTTTCTATTAAAGCCGAAGTACTAGCCCAAATGGGGTGTTTTGAGGAATCACTTGTTTGTTATGATGAGGCTTTTAAAATAAACTCAAATACGATAAAGTTTTGCTATCTAAAAATTCAATTCTATTAACACTTGAAAGATACGCTAAAGGTTTAGAATGTTTAAATAAGTTTTAAAGTTAAATTCGTCTTTGCCAGAAGTATTGTACAATAAAGGAAATGTGTTGGGAAATCTTGAAAGTTATTATGAGGCGGTATGCTTTTTTGATGAGCCATCGAGAAGAGACCGGAGTAGGAAAGTGCCTTTCTGGCAAAAGCTGTTACCTGGGATAAAGAATAAAAAAAAAGAAAAGTTTGGGTTAGTCTTTTCTTTTAAGATAAGATTTAGTTGTTTTGTTGGTTTTGTCTTCTCTTCACAAGTAGTCCGATGAGTACCAGACCGATTAAGATCATGGCTGCTATCACTGGAACATTTAGACTCATCGATGATGGATTTGGCATAGGCGTTTGAGTGGGGGTTGGGGAAGTTGTAGGTGATGTAGTTGGTGCTGGGGCACGTGTTGCACCTGGTGGCAAGGGTCCTATGAAGTCATATGGGTAGATTGTAGATGTTGGAGTTGAGGTTGGGTTGGCAGTTGGTGTTTTTGTTGGATTTGGCGAGGTATTTGAGGTTTGGCTTGGTGCCCAATTGGTTATCGGTATTGGAATATATGATGGGTTTGATTCAGTGGTGAACGAGATTTCTATTTGGTGGGTGCTGAAATGAGTTGTGTAAGTTATGTAGAAGTTGTCGGAGTCTTCAGTGAATGATTGGTTTTCAGCCACTGTACCGTCGATGTAAACAATTGGGTTTGTTCCAAAGGGTATGGCGATCTTTGGAAGGGTTAAGTTGCAGAATCCCTCTGTTCCGTTGGGTCCAGTTAGGGTAAACTCTACTATGGTTGTTTTAGTGTCTTGATATGGTGTAATGGTCATGTTTGAGAATTGTTCTGTAGTTATGTTTCCGCTTATTTCTATGGGGTAGGTTTCGGATGTTGTGGTTACTGTTGCAGTTAAAGTGTTAGTTGTAAAGCTCGCAGTGATAGAGTGGTCATCCTGAACGTTTGAGAAATTGTACGTTGATGCAACTGTGACTGCGGAACCATCAACAACTAAAGAGGAAATATGGTAACCCATATGCGGTGTTATGGTAAATTCTTGGGTGCTGCCGTAGTTAACAGTGGTTGTTGATGGACTAATCGTTCCATGATCACCCTGAGAAACAGTGATTGCATAAGTGTTAATTGCAAACTCTGCTGTTAGCGAGGTAGCTCCAGTAACAGTAGAAACAGTGTATGGACTCGTAGTTCCAACAGAGGATCCGTTAACAATGACTGCAACGATGTGGTAACCTGTCGCTGGAGTAAAAGTGAATTCTTGACTGCCACCATAATTGACAGTGGTTGTTGATGGACTAATCGTTCCATGATCACCCTGAGAAACAGTGATTGCATAAGTGTTAATTGCAAACTCTGCTGTTAGCGAGGTAGCTCCAGTAACAGTAGAAACAGTGTATGGACTCGTAGTTCCAACAGAGGATCCGTTAACAATGACTGCAACGATGTGGTAACCTGTCGCTGGAGTAAAAGTGAATTCTTGACTGCCACCATAATTGACAGTGGTTGTTGATGGACTAATCGTTCCATGATCACCCTGAGAAACAGTGATTGCGTAAGTGTTAATTGCAAACTCTGCTGTTAGCGAGGTAGCTCCAGTAACAGTAGAAACAGTGTATGGACTCGTAGTTCCAACAGAGGATCCGTTAACAATGACTGCAACGATGTGGTAACCTGTCGCTGGAGTAAAAGTGAATTCTTGACTGCCACCATAATTGACAGTGGTTGTTGATGGACTAATCGTTCCATGATCACCCTGAGTGACAGTGATTGCGTAGGTGTTAATTGCAAACTCTGCTGTTAGCGAGGTAGCTCCAGTAACAGTAGAAACAGTGTATGGACTCGTAGTTCCAACAGAGGATCCGTTAACAATGACTGCAACGATGTGGTAACCTGTCGCTGGAGTAAAAGTGAATTCTTGACTGCCACCATAATTGACAGTGGTTGTTGATGGACTAATCGTTCCATGATCACCCTGAGTGACAGTGATTGCGTAGGTGTTAATTGCAAACTCTGCTGTTAGCGAGGTAGCTCCAGTAACAGTAGAAACAGTGTATGGACTCGTAGTTCCAACAGAGGATCCGTTAACAATGACTGCAACGATGTGGTAACCTGTCGCTGGAGTAAAAGTGAATTCTTGACTGCCACCATAATTGACAGTGGTTGTTGATGGACTAATCGTTCCATGATCACCCTGAGTGACAGTGATTGCGTAGGTGTTAATTGCAAACTCTGCTGTTAGCGAGGTAGCTCCAGTAACAGTAGAAACAGTGTATGGACTTGTGGTTCCAACTGTGGTTCCGTTAACAATGATTGCAACGATGTGGTAACCTGTCGCTGGAGTAAAAGTGAATTCTTGACTGCCGCCATAATTGACAGTGGTTGTTCCTGGACTAATCGTTCCATGATCACCCTGAGAAATAGTAATCGCAAAAGTATCAATCCCAGACGTGCTTACAACCGAAACCGTATTGCTCATATAACCTCCACTAGTAGCATAGGCATATGCGCCGTTAGGTGTTATTGCGACTCCGCCAGACCCGCCTCCCATGTAATAAGAGCTTCCTCCTAAGAGTATTGTCTCAGTCACCGTGTTTGTAGTCGTGTTTATAACAGAAACTGAGTTGCCGCTCATATAATCGCTGCTTGTAACGTAGGCATATGCGCCGTTAGGTGTTATTGCGACTCCGCCAGATCCACTTCCATACATAGAAATCATTCCTCCTAAAGTTATGGTATTTGTTACTGTGTTTGTAGTTGCGTTAATTACTGAAACCAAATTCCCATTCGAATAATCGTTAGTTACGACATAGATGGATTTACCGTCGGGTGCAACTGCAACACTGCTACTTCCCCCGCCTGAGGAAAAATTAGGATAGCCGTTAAGGGTCACTGTTGCTGTTATTGTGTTTGTAGTCGTGTTGATTACTGAAAACAAAACTTGGTTTTGATCATAGCTATGTTTAACATATATAAATTCGCCATTGGGTGATACTGCTACGGCTTCAGCATAGTTTAGGCCTGTTATTGTTGATGTTACTGTGTTTGTGGCGGTAGAAATTACTGAAACTGTGTTGCCACTGTAATTTGTAACGTATGCATATGTGCCGTTAGGTGCTACTGCCACACTATTAGGATAGTTAAAACCGGTTATTGTTGATGTTACTGTGTTTGTGGCGGTAGAAATTACTGAAACTGTGTTGCCACTGTAATTTGTAACGTATGCATATGTGCCGTTAGGTGCTACTGCCACACTATTAGGATAGTTAAAACCGGTTATTGTTGATGTTACTGTGTTTGTGGCGGTAGAAATTACTGAAACTGTGTTGCCATAGTTATTTGTAACGTAGACATATAAGCCGTTAGGTGTTACAGCGACACCGCTAGGTCCGTCTCCAACGGTAACTGTTGTCGTCAATGTCGATGCTTGAGCTGATTGAGGTAATAATGCTAAAACACAGGATAACAAGAGAATAGCAGCAATGATGCCTGCAACTCTTACTGTCTTTGTTGTTTTTTGATGTCTGTTGTGAATTCCTTGTTCAATACTTGCCTTTTTTAACAATTTATAATTCTCCATATGGTGACTCAAAATTTCGGAATAACATTGTTTTATTGAGTCTTCTTATATAAAACATCAGAATCCTGAATACACATTTTTGAAGAGATTGAAAACGAAGAGAAAACCAGAGTTTCAACGCTATTTAGCGATGAAAGCAAAGCATCAGAATATTTTAGAGAAATAACAAATAACCTTTACAAGAAAGTGCGATTGAATCCCCGATCCTCAATGCGCAACGCTCTATCAAAACCGTTCCACCGAATAATTTCTGATTCTAAAGCCATCCTATAAGACTCAACAGTTTTACCCACAACAATCAACTCACTTTAGTTGGGAACTCAAGAGTTGACTGAAAACTGCTTTTAAGCTATCTGAGAAACAACTATCTAACGTAGTGGAGAGAGGGCAGTAAAAATGAAAATACTAACACCCTTGCAGGCGTATTGTAAAAATTTTTAGTGCAAGAGCACCATCAGGAGAGCATTTAAGTAGGATTCATTTTTTGAGTATTTCAGGTCTTAAAACATCTTGGGGTTTGAACTCCAGCCTCTCGATGGGTTACTTTTGTTGCACAGGCTATGCAGGCTTTAATGATGCGTCTGCAAACGTCACTTTCGTCTGCCGCCGGCAAGAACGCAGATATTCCTAAAGTTCTTTTGCCACTTTGCTAACGACAGTCTCGCTTATTCTAAAGCCTGTCTCAGGCAGTCTTTTAAGCGCTTCTATGATTTCAGGTTTATCGATGACTTTGGCATCATACATCATTCTTAGGATTCGTAACGTTCCTACGACGTTTAAGTTCATGGCTTTAGCTCTTCTTCTAGCAGCTTTATCGTCTAACACAATTTGGTCTGCTTTCTCTTCTGATGCTAAAGTTATTGTTTCGCTTCTCCTAAATCAAGCGGATCCAATAAAGCGTTGACAAGTAAGCGGTTTTTGACTTCCTTGACTTCAATAAGATTAGTCTTCACTGCCTCTTGGAGTTCATGTTCACCCATTAATCCTTGCCCTGCTATGCATATTTCTTCATAGACCGCTTTAGCTACAAGAATTTTTTTGAAGATTACTTGCAGTTTGTTGAGATATCCCAAGTTGCTTAAAGCTATAATAACAGATGAATTCAGAACAGCTTTGCTCAAATTATAAGCTCCTTAAGAGCTTCCTTATCGGTGTAGGGGTAAGCTGAGATGCCTCTTTTCTTAAGTTCAACAAGAAATTCTTGGATGGGTATTTCGGCTATTTCTGCGGCTTTTCCTACGCTTATGGAACCCTTAGAAAAAGCTTCAATTGCGGCAGCCACTCTAACGTCTTGTTCAGACAAAAATTCTGGAACTTTAACCTGAACCACTTTGGTCAAGAAACCTACTCTCCACTTTGCTCATACATAACCGAATTAAAAAACATGTTGGAGCTTTACTTAATTTTTCGGTTTTGCTTCATAATCAAGTTACGGATGTCTGATATACGTTAAACCTGAAGAGAGGTAAGAGATGTCAAAGGGACAAGGCTTTGCCTGGTAAACAAGTCTTGTTTGAGAATTTATTTGCTGTTAATGTGTTGGGTGGTGTATCTTTTTGTTTAGAGTATGGAATTTCGGGGGTTGTTTTCTAGATATATTGTTGATTTGGAAGTATGGCTTATATGGTTTTTTTATGCGTTTGCTTGGTACGGACAAATAAGAGGGGACTAGATGGCTTCAAAACTGAATTGGGCAAACCGACGGCAAACACTCTATTTTGCTGGGTACTTTGGTTTGTTGCTGTTTGGTTTAAGCGGTCTTATGGTGCAGAGCGGCGTTTGGCTGACTGTTGGGCTGAACAAGTTTGGTATGTTGCTGCTTTGTATTTTTCGGTTGGTCCGTACGTATTAATTATCGTTAGGACTTTATAGATGCATCTCTTGTTGCATCTTGAGCATCAGAAAGGCAAGCAGAATAAATGCGTTAGCATGCGTTACAGTTAAATGCGTTAATTGCATTATGGTTGTTGGGTGCAAAATATGGCTAAAGCGAAAAAGCGTCAAGTCTGCTTCCGAATTGAAGACTCAATTGTTGTTGAAATGGAGAATATACGAGAAAAGACTGGAGTCCCAGTTAGTACTCAAATCGAACTTCGACTAAAAGGGTTCACCATAAATAGCATTAAAAAAGAAGGCACGCCGCAGGGAATTTTACAGTGGTATGAAAGCTTTCACCAAGACGAAAACTACGCAAAAAACCTTGACCAAACAGTCAGTAGAATGCGCGAGATGAAGCTTCACTAATGGTTTGTTTAGATACAACTTTTTTTGCAGATCTATTTCGGAAAAACATCGCTGCAGAAAAGAAACTCTACGAGCTCGCAAATGACACTGAAACTGTTTCTACAACTGTTATGACAATTGCAGAGCTCTATTACGGAGCCTACAAATCCGAGAACATAATTGATGAAATGAGAAATGTAGCATCAGTTCTTGACAGTTTCTTAATCTTAGAAATGAACCAAGAAGGCGCGAAAATTTTCGGAGAAATTCTGAGCACCCTGGAAGAAAAGGGTCAAACAATCCCTGACAGAGATATCCTTATCGGAGCTATTTCTTTATCAAAAGGGGAAAAAACCATAATTACCAGAAACGCAAAAGACTTCGCCAGAATCCCCGGACTTGAAGTCATAACATACTGACCTCAAGACACTCACCCGCAAATGTTTGAAAAAGGATTACGTGGCCATCGAGGCAGTCACAGAAATCTCAACAAAAACCCTAGAATTAATTTATGAATAATGTTCACATTTGTATACTTCTTTGTAAGACGATAATGTTTTTATTTTTCGAAACATAATAAGGGTATGTAGTGTGGCGATAGTTTATGTCTTCAACGTACACCATCCGTATACCACGTGATCTTAAAGAGAAAATGGAAAAAAACCCCGAGGAGTGGAGTGTGGAAATCAGAAATTTCCTCGAAGAGAGAGTCAAACAGGTTGAGCTTATGAAAACAATACAGCAAATAGGTTCAAGAGCTGAAAAGAGAACCACAAAAGCGGATTCAACCCTTCTTATCAGAGAGGACCGAGAACGATAAAACTAATTCTTGACTCTAGTATTCTCTCAAAACTAGTACTCAATGAGTCAGATTCCGCAGAAGTTAGAAATGAAGTCTCCAACTTCTTAAAAAAAGGATATAGCCTTTGCTCGGTGGACATAGCATTGGTTGAGTGTCTAAATGTAATTTGGAAACACACAAACTTACTCAAAGACCTAGAGCCTAAAGAAGCAAGCTTAGCAATTGAAGATCTTACAAAACTGTATGATAACTTGGCAATCACCCCGACAAGAGAACTAAAAGATCAAGCAATGCACATTGCCATATCTCAAAACATAACTGTTTATGACGCACTGTTCATAGCTGCCGCACAAAAAATAAATGCCCCTCTGTATACTGCAGATAAAAAACTCTGCGCAAAAACAGACAAACTTATAAAATCAAAACTTCCAACAAAAAAATAGTTCGCCCAGCATACTTTAGTTCGATCTATTTTGGTTGGCAATTTTTTTGGTGGGCAATGGGCTGGGCAAAGATTGATTGTTGTTTAACCTTTAAAACCCGAGCAGGTTTTGGAATTTAAGTTATTTTTTCCAAACTGTTTTTAGGAGGTCTTCTAATAACTTTTCTCGTCTAAACTATTAAAAATTTTAATGCTTTATTAGATAGCATTACGTGGTTTTGGCACGTTTTTTGCCCCGTACTTGCTCTTAACCTCTTCGAGTGAAACGCATTCGCCTCGGGCCATTTCCCTATCAATCGCACGGAGTTCCTTTTTCTCTTTTGAACCCATTTTTTCCAAGGGGAGCATCGAATCTGCAAGATCACTAAGTGTGTGTTCAATGGACTTTAGTTCCAAACGCACGCGTTTCATTTCAGCATAGACCTTTTCTAAATTTATTTCGGCAGTCAATATAACTCCCTCTAAATCCTAAAGACACCTATAGGCTAATAACTTTGATGAAATACTTTATTTTTCTTTTGTTCTAAATCCGACCTGAGAACTCTTGAAGTAGATTATCTATAGAGAGCGCCTTTTGGGTAAGTAATTGAACCTTTATTCTTCGGCGCTTCGTATCTTTTTCTCACGCATAGAATCAAAGCTCAACTATTAATAGTTGACAACAAATTGTGTGAACCCTTATTAGAATAGAAAAACTGAAAATTTTATGTAAATATAGAATTTTGAGGGTGTTTTTCTAGATATATTGTCTTTACGAAATATCGCTTATTTTTTTGTGTAACTTGGAATTGGGAGCAAAAGCAACTCTTTGATAAGTTTGCCGTATTTGTGTAACCCGTATAAAACTTCGTGTAAACTAATGACTGTTGTTGCAGCTTCTTCTTTGCTCTCAGTAATCTGGTTGAGGGCTTGGTCACCTTTGAGGATTTTCGGTCTAAAATTTCAATTAGGACGTCAGAATTAATGCTGATCAATTTCTTTTTTCAGCTCTTTTAGAGTATAGTTCTGAGAGCATCGTTTCTTTGTTGGTGAATTCAACTTTGCCTCTAAGATTCTTTAGCGTTTCCACAGGTGAGGTGCACTCGACTAGTCTGTCAAATAGTTGGCTAAAGCTTTCGTTTTTTCCTTTGATTGTTAGCAGTTTCCTGTAGACTTCATCTCTTATAGTTATATTTTTCACAATATCGAAACACAACTAGAAAACATGTTTGAACATACATTTGAACATAACCAAACTTTCGGTGAAAGTCAATTAACCATCCACTACAAGGGTTGAAACAATTGAAATTTCTTTAACTTAAAGTTTGGGATGGCGTGAACGTTTGGTTTAGACCGGTTTAACGGTTTATTTTAAGAGTTTATCTGAGGCAAAACAAAGGTGAAAAATGAATGAAGCTTGAAGATTTGCCTGTTTCGACTTACCTAAAGAAAAGAATGGAAAAGTTGCGTCAAAAGAAAAGATGACTCAACTTCGTATGGGTAATTTAGCGCTGTTTTTCTTCACTGCAACGGATACTATCAGCACCGCAAAAATCAGAAAGGCTATAACAATAGTTGTGGGAAACTCTGGGACTGTAGGTGAAGGGTTAAGACTTGTTGGAGAAGGTGTAGTGGAAGATGTTTGACCTATCGCTGCAACATATTCTGTGGTTGCTTCGTATTGATCAGACTCAGCTACTATAACCATGCTTTTATACGATTTGCCTGAGGTAATAAAGAATCCCATTTGAAAGGTACCTGCCTGCCCGGGATCCACATCAGTTGGCTGTGCTGTGGAACTTGTTACGGCGACTACATTTCCAGTTCCGCTTGGTCCATCATAAACGGTGGCGTATACCCTGGTATAGGTTGCTGTTTCGGTGCCGGTATTCTTTACCGTTCCAGTTATCATCATGTTGTTGATGATGTTTGCTTCGCTTTCTGCTGACACTATTTCAAGGCCTTTAGGTACATCATCCGTTGGCATGGTAAGATCCATTAGTTCCACTTTGTAAGAGGTGACTAACGACCCTGCAACTGATGCAGTGCCCATAAATGGAGCTTTTCTTCCGGGCAATATGTTGTGGATTAGTGTTTCCGTCTCGTCTTCGTCATTGCCTTCACTTGATGTAAATGTAATCTTAACGTATACATTTTTGGCTGCGGTGTCTCCCGTGTTTTTAACTTCTCCGACAACATTGAAGTAACCTGCAGATTCAAGTATTCCCTGGTGGTTTACGATTGTTATTTGTTCTGCTGCTTTGGCAGGTTCCACAGAAATTGCTAATATAGTCGATATCAAAGCGAATATTGCAATAAATGTGAGAAATTTCATTATATTTTTATTCATTTTTTCTCCCATCCTGAATTATGCTATTTAGTATTTAAGATTTAAGGTCTGCTTCAGCGAGTCAAGAAACCTCTTTTGAACTTAGTTCTTTTTCAAACAAACCACCCGGCTCATCTGATAATAAATCTAACATAATTTTTCGGAATGCAAAGTTTCCTATCTTCTAAATGTTTTTTAGCTTCCCCAACTTTGCTGTTACACTTCTTGGCTCATGCAATAACGAGCAACTAAACGTACCAGCAGCCCGAGATAGAACTTTCTGGTTTGTTTTTCTGATATATTCCGTCTTGAAATACGGCTTATATGGTTTTTTAGCGTTTGCTTGGTACGTACAAGAAGAGGGGTTGGATGGCTGCAACTGGATTGGGCAAACCGACGGCAAATTGGCGTTTTGGCTGGGTATTCTGGTTTGCTGCTGTTTGGTTTAAGCGGCTAATTGTGCAGGGCAACCTTTGGCTACTTCTGGGTTTGTTTTGTTTTATTGCATTAATTATCGGTTTGTTTATGGTCATATACAAAGTGTTCGTAGCAAATGCTTAAAAGATTATTCAAATAGAAAGGGGTGTACAAGGGGAGGAAGAAGGCAGGGTAATAAATTCTAGTTAGAGGTCTCGCTTTTCAAATCCACTCGTTGGCATCCATATTTGTCGCATGGATGCGGTTCATTTGGGGGCAGCATGTGGTAGTGAATCGGTTCATGCGTTATTAGCGCATCATTAGGCTTGCCAGATATTTCATTGCTCTTTTTGTCGGGCACCACAACCACCGCAAGTACCGCAGGTTTTTTATTATCGCAAATTTCTTCGCTAGCGGAGCTTGGATTTTTTTGAAAGCTTGAATTTTCTGTGGAAAATTTGAAGCATGTGCTCGACAGCCGTTTTCTATAGAATACTCGAAAGCAGGCTTGCTGCTTAAGACTGAAGACCACTAAAACTTTCAATTTTGAAAAGGTATCTTAAACTTTGGTTTCTGTTTTGTATATCGGTAATATATTTAAACAAGTACTATTACCGATATATCTGTAATTAACTCCAACAGGTTTAGGTGGATAAAATGAAACCCAGAGGTACCCTTCGCGAGCAAATAATAAGAGTTCTTCTAGTTGAGCCAGATGGATCACTCACTAAATACCGTTTAGCCAAGAAAGCACAATGCTCTTTTCCATGGACACACGAGTTCTTACTAAAACTACAGAAACTAAACCTCGCAGACGGAACAAAAGTCACCAACTATCAAGGGCTCATAAAATATTGGCTTGAGATCAAAACAAAACCCGAAAAAAAAGAATACATGCATAAAGACCCCGTAAGTCTGCTCAAAAACACAAAAATCCAATACGCACTCACCACATATCAAGCCGAAAATCTTGTTCAACGATACCTCTTCCCTTCACGCACCGACTTGTACGTTGAAAGAAAAGACACAGAAGAATGGCATAAACTCTTAACTGCTGAGGGTCTAGTCGGAAAAGGCAACATAAGGCTGCTAATAGCCGACAATCACGTTTTCTATGGTTGCTTTAAACGGCAAAATCTCAACGTGGTATGCATTCCGCAGCTTATCGTTGACCTATTCCAAGAAGGCGGCGTATGCACTGAAGCAGCCGAAAAACTTCTTCAAAAGGTGAAACAACATGTCATATCAGCCTAGTGAAACAGAAACATCGCAAAAACAACTGCAAAATATTTTCAAACAGTTAAACGACCCTTTATGCCTCTTAGGAGGATGGGCAGTATACTATGTAGTGAACGAGAGCTTTCAAAAAGCCACGGGAAGAAATTACATAGGATCAAGAGACATAGACCTTGGCTTCCACATAAATAAAGATTGGAATCAAGAGCAATTGGAAAAATCAGAGTTCATCAACTCCATAAAAACTCTTGAAAACAGGGGGTTTCGATCTGTCAGTTTTCGGCTATTCAAGGACTTTAACATAGATGACGGACAAGAATTAACACCTGAAGAATCCGCTAAACTACCCCTTTATCAGATTTTCCAGTTGTACATAGACCCAGTTGTTGATAACATTCACCCAGAAATTAGGAACCTGATGGGTTTTGTCCCTATTGATGAACCGCTTCTCTCACTGGTTTTCCAAAAAAGTATGCACACAATTGTTCCCTTCTTTGGAAAAGCAATGATGCTTCCAAAACCTCACGTTTTGCTTGCCATGAAACTTAACTCAGCACCCAGAAGAGACAAAGAACATAAACTAGTCAAAGATATAGCCGACATCTACGCCCTACTATGGCACTCCAACATCCCCTTGCCAGAGCTCAAAAATCAACTTTTCTCGACGTACTCAAAAGAAAAAACAAGACAAACAATACGAAACTTCACAAAACAAGACTTCGTCAGCGTATCGCCATTATTAGGAATAACACCTGAAGAACTCAGAAGGGTGCTCACTGAATTAACATAGTTTATGACTATACCCTCTCCAAGAAGAAGGTCCCTTTAACGCTGCGTCCTGAAAACATCCTAAACCGCAAAAGGCAAAAGCAACTCAAAACAAAGCTTTCTGCGCTGCAAAAAAATTTATTGTTCTTTTTCTATCACACAACAAATTACCCCCTCATCGCTAAATCGTCTGGTTGATGCAAGTCCTCAATTACATCAAAGCCTTCTTTTTGGCAGTTAGAAATACCTGTTGTATCTGCCCTGCCTGCGGTGGGAGTTAGTTGAGTCAGAGCTTCTTTTTGTGTTTTGTCATCTGGGGTTCTTAGACGTATGCCCTTGAATCCTCTGCCTTCTTGGTTGCTATGGTGATCTTTGATTTTTGGAGTATCGCGTGGGCGTTGATAAGCTTGGATTCAGAAATACCCTTAAATTCTTAGGTTCATACTGTCAGAAGCGTACTAACAAGACTTAGTTTACTATTATTTGTCCTTCTTGAGCAATCGTACTGAATTCGGCTTCATCTTTCTTAGGTGTGTTGTTGGCTGCAGTTTGTGGTGGTTTTGTGTTTTGTTGCCATGGTTGTCTAATGCAGTATAGGTTCCAGCCGGTGAGGAAGACTAATAGCAATAAGGGTGATAGCAGGAGAATTGTGAATTTGCTCCGTTTTTTTCTGCAGGCTGGTTTTGTCATGACAGTGCCTACAGTATTCATGTTGCTTAATTCTCAATATATATATATTTGATGAATTATCTTACAATACATAATTCATAGATTCTGTTTACTGATGTTTTCGAAACTCGAATTCAGAACAAAATTACCGGTTCTCAATTAGTTCAAAGTTTTCTTCTTGGCAAGTTTTTGCGATTTCTCTAAAGTGGCTGATTGTTTTGTCGTCGCAGTAGTAGCTTTTGCCGAGTTTGTATTTTGCTTCCCTTGGGCACCCATATTTATCGCATGGATGGGTCTCATTAGGAGGTAAAATGTTGTAGTAAATCGGTTCATGCGGTATTAGTGCAGTGACTTTAGATTCATCAGCGTTGTTGTCAACACTTTTTTTGTTCCTCACTGCAACCAATGCAGGTACTGCAGGTTTTTTTGTCATCGCAAATTTCTTCGCTAGCGGAGCTTAGATTTTTTGGCAGTTGGAATTTTCTGTGGTGTTTTGGGTGGTGTTAGTTGTGTTTGTGTATTCAGGTCTGGTTTGTCATCTATGTTCTTTAGCTGTATGACAGATTATGGCTTGCGCAACGCAGAAAAGCAACAAGACAGAGTACAAAACTATGAAAAGTCAAAACACAGCTAAAGCAAATGCGCAGACTCAGCAACACTGCATCACTTGCCAACACCAAAAATCCGAACACTGCACTAAATGCCACGGTTTCAACAATTACAAACCCAACTTCACAACGATGGAGTCATATCAATAACGGCTAAGACCAAAACAAGTAAACTTTTGTTTGCAGAAATAATCCCCCAAATTTAACTATCTTGCAATTTTGGCAAAGTTCTAAGGTTCTAATATTTACAGCTTTTCCAAGATTTCATATTCGACTTCATTGCTAAACGGCTTAAGCGCCTTTAGCAATCCCTTATCTAACGTTGCAACAAAAACTTTTTTCTTAGCTTCATCGTAGAGTTGGATAACAAGTGCAATAAGTTCGGGGTCGCCTTTCTTTATCGCATATTCTGGCTTCACGTCTAGCTTACTTAAGTGCTTTCTAACGTTATCCATCACTTTTGAGTATTTTCTATAATTCACGGTTTCTACTTGAATGAGACCTTGCTCAATGGATTTGTTAATTCTTGCAACAGAATCAAGGATTCTGTTTGCCAACTCAGGAGCTGTTTCTCTGATTTTTTCTGCAAACCCTATCGGTTCATCAACGATTTCCTGGGCTATCGCTTTGGGAATTATAACTTTATAGTTTGCTTTCTTTTTCTGCCGCAAGAAATCCTCTAATTTCCCTTTTCTCTCATAGAATATGAGAATTGATGAATCTACAACTAGATAGCTAAGCATCAATTACGCCGGCTTCATCGAGAAGAGAGACAAACTCATAGTAGGTTATTCCAAGTGTTGCGGCGGCTTGCCTAAAAGTCATCTGTTCAGCCTTCACTTTTTCTGCAGCTTTGTTAAACTTCTCTACTCCCTCCTTGCCAAATCTGCCTTTGTAGAGGTCCATCATCGTTTGTTCCTCAAAGGCCTCCATTAACTTCTCAGGTGAAATCTCAAGCTTGAAATCGATAGCAAAATATACTCGTGTGTTACCTTTGGCTTCGCTTTCAATGGTTCTTGCCGCTTCAAGCTCTCGCAGGTATTTGTAAACTGTTGGTAGGGGATAGCCTAAGTGTTTTCCAATGCCTTCTGCGGTTTCGCCTTTATGCTTTGCTAAATGTGCGATGATCTTTGCCTTGTTCGGGTTCCCTATTGCTCGAAGAATAGAAACTGTTTTTTCAGCCATAAAGGTCAGTTAATAAAATATATAATGACAACTATAAATGCTTCGGATTAAACTCAATGGCAAGTGACCTTCCTAGTTTCCCCATCTTTTGCAGGTTCAACATCTCCTTCAGCTACCGACTGGTATGACGACGGTTTCACTATTAATCCGCTTTCAGCAACAACAAATATTGGGTTCACTTTTGCTTCGTGGGATTCAAGTTCATCTTCAATAGTTTTCCAAAACTCAAAATCATCTTCAACTACAGCGACCATTGGAGGTAGCGGCACTATCACGGCGAACTTCGCGCCCGAAATGGCTGTGCCTGAATATCCATTTGCAGGTCTTGCGGCTCTAGGAATATGTTTTGCAGCTCTAGTTGTAGTTAAACGAAAAAGCCTTCCAAAACTAAAATGCAACATTTAAAAAACCCACAAGAGCATATTCTGCTTTTTCTTATTTTTTTATATTGCTGTGGATAGCTCAAACAACGTCTACGTGCCGGTATTCTAATTTATCGCATTTCTAAGTTTACAGCAGCGGCAACTTTTTACTTAAATGGGGAACTCTCGGTACAGGTAACGGACAATTCGATCAGCCTCATTGCATCGCAATCGGGCAATTTTAGATTTAATTGTGGGATTTTTAGTTTGTTTAAGTTATAAAAATTTGTCATGCTTAATGTTTCATACAATTAGTTTGTTTCTTCTAAAGTAGGTACCAAAGTGCTTCCCCTGTTTTCACATCAACCCGAAAATTGGTTGTTGGTTGGCTGTCTGGTAATAAGCTTTTACAGGTTTACAATTACACAATGAGACGTTTGATGGAATCCAGGTAGTACCTTCAAAATTGGCTATAAAGTCAATTCGCTGTGAACCGAACGTATCCTTATATGAGTCTCTAGAAGTGTAAAGGGTACATCGTGAAGTAGAGGTAACACTATGGCTGCATTTGCACAACCAGGAGCATATGATTATAATTCAACTGTTTTTTCGCCTGATGGACGGCTCTACCAAGTTGAATACGCACGAGAATTAGTGAATCGTGGAGGCACCATTTTAGGTATCCGATGCGCAGAAGGCGTTGTTCTTGGTTCAGAAGAAAACATTGAAGTCCTTGAAGAAGAAGGCCACTCATGGAAAATTTTTCAAGTAGACGAACACATCGGAGCAGCTATTATAGGCTTAAGTTCCGACGCAAGAGTCCTAATCGACCAAGCACGCGTCAACACGCAAAGTAATAAACTGACATACGATGAACCCATTGATGTAGAAGTCTTAACCCAAAAAATCTGCGACACACAACAAACTTATACACAACATGGAGGTGGACGCCCCTTCGGAGTCGCCATGATCTTAGGGGGAGTCGACAAAACAGGTCCACATGTCTTCGGAACCCATCCAAGCGGAAACTACATGGGATACAAATCCACAGCTGTAGGTGCAGGAAGCGAAACAGTTCTATCAATGCTAAAAGAAGAGTATCGTAAAGATTTAACTCTTGAAGAAGGCATAAAGCTTGCAGTAAAATGTTTAGTAAAAGCGTTACAAGCCAGGGAGTTACCGCTCAGAATAAAGATTGCGATAATACCTGTTGCAACAAAGAAATTGAGTATGCTATCTAATGAAGCGGTAGAAGGCTACATTAAAGAGTCTTCTTAATTACTAAACGTTCCTTGTTTGTTGGTTTCTTGTGCAAAAACAGAGTCCTCAGGTGCAAGGGTACCCTATAGTGAGGATAAGTTCTTGCTAAAAGAGAAAACGTTTCTGTAACTGGCAAGAAAAGCGCCTATTCTTCCTTGACAAGGTCTTCTCTTGGAACAAGAATTGTGGGGTACTCCATTGAATCACCTGATTTGCCACCTGCTTTTGTGTGGCCCTTCGTGCATCTCATTCCGTATTTTGTTTTGGCTGCATTTTCCCAAATCTTTTCCGTTGGTCCACCACAAATGGGGCATTTAAAATCGTTCATATATTTCACCCAAAACCACGAAAAAATCAAGAGTGAATAAGTCGTAACTATGTTTTTCCAATTTTTTTCTCTCCTTTAGCTTTATGTTGACTTGTTTGTTTAAGTCTTCCTACCAAAGAAAAAAAGTTAAGGCTTAAGTTTTTTGTTCATCTTACGCTCTAACGCTTTATCGTAAGTAAAGTCATAGTCTACTATCCACTGTTGCCAACTTTTCTTTTTTACGGGATCAACATGTTTCGCTATATCTGGAGCCGTCCACAAGCACCGGATACACATATTAACAGTTTCAAGGCCATTTTCTTGATCCTCTTTTGCGATTGTCTTAATTGCAGCTTCCTTTTTTGAATAGAAGCGACCACATAGAGGACACTTAACGTCGCTGAGTTCGCCAACTACTTCTCTAATTTCCTTAATTTTTTTTCCGTTAGCCTTCTTCTTGGTCATTATTCAGCGCCTTTTTTTCCAGTTTTTCTACAGATTCCGTGAGTTGTTTTTGAAGTTTCTGCAGCGTTGGATGCTTTGCTAAATTGGGATTTGCTTCTATTAATGGAACCAATTCCGAAAAAGCTTTCTCTAAATAATTTCCTATAACTTCAAGATATAAATTCCAAAGCTTGGGCATAAGCATATTGTAGATTTCTTCGTCGGTAAATCCTTCTTGACGCATTTTTGTAAGCATATCCGTTTCTACAGTATCAATTAGAAGGTTTTTAGTTGCTTTACTTGCTTCTATGAACTCTCTAAAAGTCATTTCAGATGTTTTCTTGCTTGTCATGGTTTATCGCCTTCGACAACACTTCTCTGCCAACTTTTTCAAGCCGTTAGAATGGTTTACGGTCAAGAGTTTAACGCTCTTCGATGCAAGGACAAAATTATGACTTAAAAATAATGCAAAAGCCTTTCTCCTTATTCTCTTTCATTGCTAAATTGCGGTTTTGAAGAAATGCGTCTAACAAGAAATGTTCGCAATAGCCTTTAAACTTTAGTTCGTAACTGCCTTGTTTTCTTTTATCAATTGACAGCCAATCCGTTTGAATCAAATTATTACCAACTAACTCTTTCACAAGAGCCACCGCTTGTTCCCTTCTCATTTTGCCTTTCCCAAACCCTGAAAACTAAGCAAATCTAATAACCCTTTAGTGCGTCCAAACAGTTTAGGCTTGGAACCGAGTTAAGCTGTTTTAATCACAAAAATTGCAACACTTTGCGTTGAGTAGGCACTACTAAGTTTGCTCGTTTGCGTTTTGCTCTTTTAATAGTGGATTTTCAGCTTGTTTAAGTTATAAGAATTTTTCATGCCAAATGTTTCATACAATTGGTCTGTTTCTACTAGAATAAGTACCCAAGTGGCTTCCCCTGTCTGTGCATCAACCCGAAAATTAGTTGTTGCCTGAAACCTTACCAACAAACTTAGAATTTCTAATTATACATGGGCAGTTATTGTTGTCTGGTAGGTATAGATTGTTCCGTTTGTGGCTATCGCATGAATTATCAACGGATAGGTACCAATATTATTGATAGGTGGCGTGACATGCTGACTTCCTGAAGCAGTCTGGTATGAAGGAAGCGGTGTATCCATGCTAATAGTTGAATTCAGATAAGTGAAGGATATCTGAATCTGAATTGAGTTGAGAGTAACAAATATCTGATTTATTGGTGCCGTTCCCGTATTCTTTAGAGCCAGTTGCAAGAAGTAGTAACTCGGGGAACCTGTAGGGGCAACATAATCTAAGTCCATAAACGTAGGTAGAATTCCTGTTGGACCCTGTAACTGAGCAATTAGAGCCGTAGCATTCGATAACTGTGACTGAAGGCTTACTATAGTGCTGTTAAGCACCGCTATTTGGCTCTGAAGGCTTGATATTTGTGAAGTCTGGCTTGATATTTGAGAATTTTGATTTGCTATTTGAGTATTTTGACTTTCTATTTGAGAAGTTTGGTCTGCAATAGTTGCCGATTGACTCTGAACAGTATTATGCGATGTAGATAGTTGCTGATTAAGCGATTCGACTTGCTGACTGAGTGAATTCACTTGTAATCTAAGCTCTGAAATCGTGCTTGCTTGAGTCTCTACCTGTCCCTGACTGATATTGTACGTCGTTTGTAATTGACCACATGTCGATTGCAATTGAGCATATGTTGACTGTAATTTGATGTAAGTTGCATTAAGACTTTGATAGTCTGTTCCAAGCTTATCGTATTTAGTTTGAACAGTAGTTATACTGTTATATCCAACAACCCCAACGCCAGCAGAAACCAAAATCAAAATAACGATTATTCCAATAAATACATAGGACGACTTTTTCTGACTGCTGCCCATTTCAATAACCGATTGTTAGTTCCCATTTGAATATATAAGATTTTGTCACGTTAATTTGACATGTTTAAAGTTGGATTTAATGAGTTGAAAGCTGATTTTAGCGACCCCAATCTGCGTTAGTATGGGGCGGGGCAAAGAAATATTTGATTTGAAATTATCTTAAAGCCTGCCAAATTTGAATTATACAACTACCGTGTTTCTTTAAGCAAATGTTCCTTAGAAAGCAAGAACCCAAAATCTTCATTCGTTTTTTAACTCTTTAACCAAACAGGTTTCCCATTCACTATTTCTCGTTCCTCAGGTTTAGGACGAGACAAACCTAAAGCGTCAAAAACGCTTTCTTCTGTTTTACCCGCGAGGACTTGTCCATCTTTCAGTAATCCTTCGCTGTATTTTAGACGCATCTCCTTGGACAAGGCAAAACTAGCCAACCAAGTGTTATGTTCAGCGCTTCCAGTGCGAATAAGCTGTTGAATCCCAAAGTTGTTTTCGTAAGCACGGTAAAAGTCAGCTTGAAATAAAGCATCATCAACCAGACAGTTTACCTTTATTAGCTGAGTTCCAGAACAAATAATGTTCGATTTCTTAAAGCATGATGTAATTTTTGCCCAGGTAGAATCAGTTGTGGCAACAACAAAGTCAATATCACCAACTACAGGTTTCTGTCTTCGTATTGAACCGACAAGCTCCAGTCGAATGCATAATGGTTTGATTTGGTCACTTATCTGTGAAGCCAACATCTTTGCCTTCGAAAGTTCGAGCGAAGCAAGCACTTTAGGCTCTATCTCTATTCCGCCAAATAGTTTAGCTTGTTTCATTGTTCCATTCTGCCTAATGTTTGTCGGTAATTTGAAGCTACAAAAGTCTGGTTTAATGTTTGTGTTTGAACATCGGCTTTTTGCAGGGCACTCTTGATTTGCTGTTTTCTTTTTCGGTTGCTTCCTTGTACATGGCCTAAGTTAAGTCAAATCAATTAAACGTGTAGCTTCATACAACCCGGACTTTCGACCTTAGAACTGATGGATTCAAAATTAGCCAAAAAGCCACTCAAGCGGAAACTAATTTTTTGATTTGCAAAAAAACAACTCTATTGTGTGCCTGTTAGTGTCACATCGCAGCTAAATGTTGTGAGACTTCCAGTATTCGCCGCTGCTGTTAGCGTTAGGGTTGCTTGGATTGATGCTCCTGCTGCTAGGACTGTGTTTTGTCGGTTCCAGGTCAATGTTAGTGAGGAGCTGGCGCCGCTTGGGGTCCAATTGGTTGTGGTCATTGTTAGTGTTTCGGGTACGTTGCCTGTGTTTTTGATGTATATTGTTTGTGTTGCTGTGGCGCCTGGGTTGAGGGTGCCAACGTTTAGGGATGTGGCGGTTTGGGTGCAGGCGCTGTCGTTGTATACGCCTAAGTTTACTGCGTTTATTGTTCCGTTTAGGGGGACGGTTTGATTATTGCTTAGAACTGCAGCGGTTGTTAATGTTAGAGCAAGGGCAGTTAATGCTAATGCGATTACTGCTATGCTGGGTGTTTTCTTAAGATTCATTAGGTGTTCCCTAAATCATGTCACAAGTCGTAAGTATTAATAAACATTGAGTACCGAAGGTCAATGCCCCCCACAGGAAGAACACAAATACACATCATATGCTCGAAGGTCTTAGAAGAAAAAGAAATAATTCGGGAGGCGCAAAGTGACAGCTTAGACTTGGGTTTGAAATTTTTATGCGGATTTGGAAATTTGTAACTGTGTTCAAGTTCCAAGTCGCCTTAGATGGGTGCCTGGTGTCTCCTAATTGTGTGAAAGAATTGTTTTCAATTGGTTTACCAGTTTGGGAATGCGCGGAACTAAGTAACTAAGCACTTAAGAAGTCATGTGATTATTGATATAAATTTAATACTTTGAAGGCTGAAATTATTAAAATTTGATTTAATTAATGCAAGAAATCTTTTAATGACAGAGGTTCTATAAAACCAATGAAGGAGAATAAAGAAATTGAAAAAGAAAATAATAACTATAACATTTTCCGTGACGTTGTTACTATTGTTATTGGCATCAACCGCAGGCGCAAGCACCGTTCAAGCTCATAACTCATTTAACAACAAAAATAATCTACCTAAACAACTTGAGCAATCAGAAATAATAGCAGCAGCCCACTGGACTGAAAACACACCGGCACCTGGTGGTTGGATATTTGCAACACTTGCTCGCGAACCAGGACGCGGCAATGACGCATATCTTTACGTAAGCGGCTATCATCCCTTCGGAGCAGGCACAACATACTCTGGATCTGACCCAAACGTCAAAGTGACCTACAATGGAAACATTCTGTCAGTGACAACAACAATCAACTTCAAAGTAACAGGAACAACAGAAACATATGCACTACACGACGTAACCATACAATGGACCCTACCACAAATCACCAAAACACACCACGGAACCTATGACTGGAACAAATTCTGCGCCAAAGACACATGGAGCGACACCACCGCAACAGCGGACATAAATATTGCAGGAACATCACCACATACTTCATTTTCAACGTCAGATTGGGCAACCATCGGAATCCTAAAACCACAAAAAGAAGCAGCAATAGCACACTGGATTATTGATATACCAGTAAAGGGAGGATGGGTTTTTGCAGCAGCAGGAAAAGACGACAATAGAGCTAAAGACACATGGCTTTACGTTGCTGGCTATCACCCTGCAGGCGCTGTCGGAAGCGCTGCAACACTCTTTGAAGCTTTAAGCACAACAGGCGTCAACTTGAATGAGGCTAAAAACACAATATCTATACCGACAATAAGTATGATCTTCACCCAAATTAGGGCTGGCTCTGAACCGTTAACGGTGGCACACGACGTTTCAGCTGCTTGGACTGCTAACACACAACCAAAAGCACACGGCGATTGGAAAGAAGCCAACGCGGACATAAGCATAAACATTCGTGGAACCACAGAGCATGATGATGTATCTGCTTCATCCTGGGCAATTGCAGATCTACAATCTTTTAATTGTGGGAGATAAAGATCCAACCCACTCTATTTTTTTTTAAAAAAGTTTTTTACTGCTCTCTAATGCTATAAAACGTATGGTTGCTGTTTAATCTTCTTCTAACGACAAATCCTTTAGTGCATTATTTTTTCTGGTCAAAGTCAAGGTAGAAGAGTTGTTCACCCTAAAATTTCACCCCGAACAACTACTACTTCTCTGAGAAAGAACGATTTTTTTAATTTCTTATATCAGAATCACAATTAAGAATATTCTCACAGTTCGTTTTGGTAGCAACCCGAAACAAGCTCAAAAAATTCTGTAACAGGGTACTTCGAATTTGTTTATTTGCATTTTGCATTTCAAACCATGCGGAAGACAAATTAAGAAATGGTTGTAATTTAGTGTCAAGCTAGATGAAGTCTAGAATCAACTTAGAAAATGTCCTTGGTTAGATGTTAGGATGCGGAAATACCGTGATAGCTTAGATATAATTGCTGATATCTTGAAAGCTGTTAATGGGCATTCTTCCAAATCAGGAATTATGGAAGCAGCTAACTTGAACTTTTACAATGTAAATAGTTATGTTAAAACCGCTTTGAGTGCTGGTTTTTTGGTAGTTAGCGATCAAGAATATGAAATAACATCAAAAGGAAAAGACTTCTTAGAAAAATACCTCGAACTTACAAATAACCTCAACGAAGTCAAGAGTTCCTTAGAAAACCTCAAAGAGGAGAAAAATGCACTCGAAAGTGTATTAGATAGCAAAATAAACAAAAAGGTGAATGAAGAGGAAATCTCAATTGAGAAAAAAGATAAACCACCCATTATTAAAATATCTTTTGAAAGGATTAATCCCATAGAGTTTTATGAGGAATTGACAACTTTAGGTTTCTCAAAAGTAGCTGCTATGGAAATCATTTCGTGGATAGACTTAATTTATAAGAAGGATAAATTTTTGTTAATGGGAAAAACAGCTAGCGTAATTAAGGCTTGTCTTGCCTGCAATGGTGCGGTGATCCTAGGAGCATCTAATGTAACAAGGTACACGATACGGCTTTTTTTAAAAGTAAACAGTCATTCAATTCAGAATTCATATAAGGCATATAGGCGATTAATTTTGGAAGAAAAGCCTGAATTGACTAAATGAGTTTTTATTTTACAAATAAAATAGATCAAACCCTCGAAATCCTCAATATGGTTAAATAGGAAAGTTAACCCTCAATTAAGTTAATACTCAAGCTTCAGGTGGCAAAAAAGTATGAGCAAAGATCAAGCGATAGGTGGAGCAATACTGCTCGTATGCGTAGTGGTCGCTGTAGTTTACTTAGTAGCACTGTTTGGTTATCAGCAGTTAATTCAGCCTTGGCTAAACATTGGCTCAGTAGCTGATGTTAGATTCTGGCTCATTGCTGTACCTGTATTCGTAGGCTTCGTAGCTATCTTGTTCATAGGCGCATGGATCGGATATACAATGGCAACAACCCCCCCGCCCAAACCAATCGAAGAAATCACAACCGAACAAAACAACAACGACAAACCACAGCCAACGCAATAAACTCAAAACCAACAATCCTTAGTAACTACTTCATTTTTTGGTCTAAGAAATTGTGTCGCCATCATTCTCCATTAATCTGGGTTTGGCGAGCACCTAAACCTGACTACGCTTATCTCATTTAGCAGTAACTTGAACATCTTTGGCTTTGCCTTCGGCAGAAGAAACGTGACGTTACAGACGCATCCAAAAAGCGCTCCAAAGCTTATTCAACAAAGCAACCCAAAACAAACCTTCACTAAAACGCAAAAACCCTGGTCTACACCTTTTAGACAACAAACTTCCAAAACAGAAACTTAAATGTAAAGCTGATCCAAGTCCTCAATGAGCTTAAGTAGACAATAGATGAATACGTTACAGTCAAAGACTTCATTTACTTGCTTCGTAAAACTTGTTCTCAAATTGTTTCCAGTATCCTATAGCTTCCACAAAGTTTTCCTTGTCAAAAAATTGTGTTAAATCAAAACATATATTTTAATTCGAAGAAAAGTATAAATGGACTTTTAGCCTTATGGCAATTTGGTAATATGACATGTCTTTAAGAGTTCAAATCGACACTAAATTGGAACGCAAATTCAGAGAAGCTGCCATGAAAAGATATGGATACACAAAAGGAGCCCTAAGCAAAGCCGCGGAGGATGCAATTTTAAAGTGGTTATCGACAGCCGAAGAAAACTCTAATTTCGAAGGAGATCCTGTAAAAGCTATTGAAGGTCTCCTAAAAGATGTAAATATCGACTCAATAACTCTTCAACATGAAATCCCAAAGCTCTGGGCTAAAAAAGTGCTCAACCATGTACCTTGTTGACACCAACATTTTTCTAGAAGTCCTTTTGCTCCAAGATAGAAAAGAAGAATGCATAGAATTTCTAGACTTAATTAGAAGTGGCAAAAAAACTGGCATAGTAACCGACTTCACAATTCACTCCATAATCGTAATCATGTACAACCTTAATAGGTTAAAAGAACTCAAAATCTTCCTCTCAAGCCTTACCGCTTACAAAGGACTTCACATATACCATACAACAATAACAGATGAAATAAACGCTGTGGAAACAGCATTGCTTCAGAAACTAGATATGGACGACGCTATCCAATACTCAACAGCTCTATCCATACAAGCAGAAGCAATAATTTCCTTTGACAAACACTTCAACAGCCTAAAAATACCCCGAAAAGATCCTGGACAGACAAAATAATAGCGTCCCAATTTCCAGCGTCAAAGACTTAATTCAATCGAAGCCTCTTTATGCCTACTACTTTAATCGATTAGAGAATTATAGAAAAAGAATAGGGAATGGCACCAGAACTCGAGAAGGCCCACAATAAACTATAGTGGGGCAAGTCTAACATCTGCTACGTAGCCATCAAGGTTGGGTTTGTCATCCTTTAAATATTCTAACTGCAAGTTTGGGGATCACTATTCTTCCATCTTTGCTTGTTCTGAAGAGAAAAATCTGCGGAGGACGCCATAATCCAAGAATGGTTACTGTTACTTCTAAGATTTGGGTTGGTTCTAGTTTGTAGTGCCATCGGACATACTTTGGAACCTGCACCCGGTTGCCCCTCTGCAGTCTTGTCTTGAAGCTGACGCGTTCAGTTAGCGGCAACTAAACAAGCCTCCGCCATTAGCCTTTGGCAGCCGAAACCTGACGTTTGCAGACGCAACCAAATAGATCTCCAAAGCCTGTTCAACAAAACCAAGCTAAACCAACCTTTTTGCAAAATGCAAAACCCTGTTCTTCTTCTATAAGACAACAAATCACATATCCTCCTTAATCTTTTGGCGCATAACTTTCTCTTGCCAAAATCTAGGTAGACTCAAAAACACTACTACTCTACAAACTCAAAAACCTAGAAAAGTTCAATTAGTTTTCCATATTTGCTTATTTACCCAAAAATTGTATTGCTTGGCAGAGGAGAACGATTTGTCGAAAGCAAGACATGGGTTAGCTGTCACTGTTAACTATCCCTTGCTTTTATTGATAAGAAGTTGTAGTGTAGGTCAAGTTTTTTCATAAACCATTATTTCTCTTGTCAAGCTTCGATGCACAAAGACCTTATGATATTCAATCGTTTTGAACCCTAAATTATCGATGTAGCTCCCCCAAGAATTTCTGATAATCTATCTGTTTGTCCACATTCCTTCCTTATCGGAAGGGCTATACAAGTTGTCTTGCCCCTTTCTTTAAGTCAACATTAGTTTTCTTTTGAGAGTTTTTCTGCCAATTCAGCTCCTTCCGTAGTGAGCTCGTATTGACGGTACTCGTTTCGGTGAGTGTATTTTGTCTGTCCTTTCACTAAGTGGGCTTTTTCGAGCATTTCCAAATCATGCTTTTCTTTGTTCAAATCAGGCTGTTCGGCTCCTTGAACAGAAAATAAAATATCCAATGTCTTATCTTTTGCCAACTTGACTAGAAGAGATTTGTAGCGGTTTATCCCTTCCTCAAAATCTATTTCCTTACGTTCGCTATCTTCAACAGCTACTTTAGTTAACATCATCTTGAGTTCTGCGGACATACAAACACCAACCAAAAACATCAATTAAAACATACTAACAAAATACTGAAGCAATCGCTTATTTTAACATGCCGCTCGAGATTAGAAAGTTGTTCCACATGCCCTCTCGAATATTTGCCCGGAACGACGCAGAAACCCTGACTCGGATCAATATGGATTTGGGAACCAAAATAGAATGTAGTTTAAAGAACAATGCGTATACCGACTTGTGAAAGAGACGACTGTATCAAGGTTTTCAGAACCCTGCTGGGAACTATAAAGGAAACGCGAAACTTGGCTTTAGTCCTAAAGTCTTTTTGGTAGCCCGAGATAGGTTCAAACTCTCGTTCAAACAATTTTATAATACCATCAATTTGCGAGCAAAAATACCTTAATTGATATTGAAAACCGCTACGTTTCTATCGCTTTTTGATAGTGTACCCGAGAGTTCGACAATTTTCAGAGGTCATGTTCTGCACGTGTTATGACGCTCGCAAAACCCGCAATCTCATGGGCGTTATTTTCAAAAATGCTTCTTAATGCGACGTCTATTTAGGAAATGGGTTATTGGTGAGGCCGCTGGGATTTGTTCCTCCCTCCGCCACAGGTTATCAGACAAAAATAGTTTCTTCGCGGCTACTCTCCTTTTTTTCTTTCTTTTGGAGGCTTCTGATTGAAAGATCAGTCGCTGAATATTATTCATCGCCGAGACGAGAACGGTCAGCTTTATGTTTTCATCTACCGGGGGCAATTGCACGTCGGTACTGTTGAAGTCAACTCGTTTAATTGCATGAAGGTTTTTCGAGGAATAGAGAACCCTTCACCGGTCTTAGTGCAGTATTTGCCTGTGGAGCCAACCTAACATGGTTGCGCTTCATAGAGAAGTTTTCGAGTGTTTAGATTGTGCCTTTTGGTGTGGTCGCTGCTCAGAGTCATCTCAGCAAGGCAGGGGACGTTTTAACCATGTTGCTTCTTCTGCCGCTTGTGAAAGGTTTTCATCGAAAGCGAAAGGAGACTAATTTTTTTGGATAAGCAATCTGTTGATAGAAGTCAAAATATTTCGCTTTCAAAGTCTAAAGTCAAATTTGACTTCTCTACTGTTCGCTCCCGTGTCCTTCCGATCCTTAAGGGCATTGAGGTTAAGATGTATCCTGCCAAGATTGGGCGTGTCCGTGGATGGAGCAAGCAACATGTCGATTACTATGTAAAGAAGCTGGAAAAGGCAGGCTTAATCCGCCGATTAAAGCGCAGCAACTTTGTGGATTATGAGTTGACTGAGCGAGGTCAAAACTTTCTCATATCATGTGAGGGAGTACTGTTTAGCAGCGGAGTTTTTCGTCTTCATCGTTGCTTTTTCAAGTTTCCCGTTTTGCGCGAAGGAGTTTATCCATCGGAGGATTTTAAGCGGATTGAGATGCAGAATTGGACGGCTCTTTTGGGGTTAGAGCAGGGTGTCAAAGTTAGGCATACGACAACTTCTTGGATTGTCCATGTAGAAACGTTGTATGGTCGCAGTCCTGGAGAGTTAGTTACAACTGCTAAAACTTTGGCTGACCGCGTCGCTAAGGGTCTTGATGAGTAAGTATGGCTGCGTTTTAGGTGATGGCAAAATAAACAAGCGACATGAGTTGGGGGTTGATGATCCAGTGGCTAATCTTCTCAACCGTTACTTTACAGTGAGCACTCCCAAACGGGTTATTGATGATAGTCCAGGAGAAGATGAGGGCGAGCTTGATCACCTTGGGCGCGACGCCGCCGTCGAATATTTGCTAATGCCTGAGCGAGTCAAGAAACTTGAAGGTCAATTCGACAATGTGCTTTGCGATTTAGAGAGGATTTCTGGTAGCCTTGTAAAGTTGGAGAAGATGGGTTGTGATTTAGGAAGAGTGGCGGATATTTTGGGTAAGCTTCTGGTTTCTGAGGGCGCCCAAGACGTCGCTAAAGGTTCAGTTGATGGAGGAAAAAGCTATGTATCTTAGGATGGTTCCAGAAAATCTCGAACTTATAATCGTGATAAAGGTAGTAAAAAGCTGTTCAAAAGCCATTTCAGCACTACGGTCTTTGGCATGGGAAAAGCCCATGGTTTTTACAAGTTGTATTTCTGCCGTTAGTTGGTCCTGATTACCCACTGCTAATTTTGCTCTGTGTTGATGGAGAAGAATTCGTGGAGTGTGCATTCTGATATGGAAGAGAGCTGAAAAACCTGTTCAAAACCCAGAAAAAGAAGCGTAGTCAAAGCGATAAGATAGGTCGATTAAAGTATAACCAACAACTCCTCAAGCAAACCTTAGTAGAGGTTGAAGAAATCAAACTTAATGCTCCGCACAATCGCATGTGCTATGAAAGCTCACCCGCCTGTTTGAATTACTCGCTCTTCTTTATGAACGAATGCATTTTCGACAAAACAGAGAGGGTATACCATATCAATCCTCATACCGACACGATTTCGGGCTACACGAATTCATCCGCATTCTAAAATATTTTCGTGCTGCATTACATAGTTTCCAGGGAAAGACCATTCTTCTTGTTACACCGTCTTGTGCATGTGGACGGTTCGTATCGATTTCAATTCTCCATTCTTTGTAGCCTCCGATCTCATTTAGTATAAGTATTTCTCTTTTCTCATTGTAGATGCAGAGCACTGCAAAATAGGGGTTAATTTTTTTTCCAATAAATCGTTCTTTTTTTTCATTTTTTTTTTCAAAAGTCACTGTGGGAATTCGAATAAAGTCGGTCATATGCAGAAAAATATTTTTCAGCGCTTTTGTACCTTTGCTTGTCATCAATCCTGCGGGATATTGTTACGACTCTCTTGATTAGAAAAAAAATAAAAGGTTCAGTAAATTTTAGCCATCGTGGAAAACCTTCTTTCACTTCGAAAAATTCTTCCGGTTCAATTTTTACGCTTATCTTAATCGCCCAAATTCTTTTAATGATTCCTTATACCTTATTTGATAAATTTCTTTAACGTAATGGATAGAGTTCTCCACAGATTGAGCATCCTTCGCCATCTTTATTCTTTGGTCCCACACGATCAAATGTTTCTTTTGCACCTATTTTTTCCAGAGCCAAAGAAAGTTGTACGCCCCATAAATTATCCTTTCGTGCTTTTGCCATTTTATAATCAAGATCTTTGAATTTAGCTCCGTTTTTCCCCAAATCAGCTGCATACGTAGCTACCAAAAATGCGCCGACCGCCTCTGGAATATCAGTCAACTCAGGTAATCCTAAGTGTTCGGTACGACAACATGCTTGGCAGTAATTAGCTCCATGGAGTATTGCCAAAGATGCTCCAATAGCGTGCGCAACATGTTCATATCCTAAAGCTCTATCTGTTGTTGCAGGTCCCATAACTCCTAACGGTATACCAAAGCACATTTTCTTAAATGTTCTTACAGCTAAAGGTATCTGATCCATACTCATATGGCCTAAACCATCAACGGCAACGCTAATTCCATGAGTATGAGCTTTTCGAATTAAGGATCTCAGCAATTTCCATTCGTAAATTTGGACATCATCAAATCCATCAGCAAGACAACCTGATCTGCAGGAACTAACCAGAGTCAGGGGAACGTCATTATCTTGACATATACCCAGTATTTCGTCGAAGAATTCAATATACGGATTCTCTGAACGCGTTTTTTCCACCCAGTTAGCTAGTATCGTTCCTCCACGTGAAACTGTAGGCATTATTCTCTTTGACTTTTTAATAAACTCATTAAGATCCTTTGTCATCGGGTGTATTCCTGGTGCCGTTACACCGTGTAAAACTTGCTGTTTGAATCCTGTGATTAAGTCTTCAGCAACAAAATCTAATGGATTTCCTTTTTCTTTCAAAGTTGTTTCTACAGTTTGATATAACGGTACTGTCGCAATTGGAGCGTTTGTGGCTTCAATAAGTTTTTTACGATTTTCAAAAACGTTTGGTCCAACGGATTGATCACAAATAATTGAGGCTCCCCTTTCAACAGCTATCTTCGCTTTTTGAATTTCGAGTTCAATATCAGGAGATTGACTTGAGGTTCCAAGATTAACCAATACCTTTGACCTAACGCCCTCTCCAATCGCAACGGGAGGCGTACCGGCGCGACCAGGAATTAATATGACTTTACCTGAAGCAACTTTATCAACCAAGAAATCTAAGTTGACTTCTTCCATTTTTGCGATTATTTTCATTTCGTCTGTTATTCTATTTTCCTTCGCCCGTGTCATTTGGGTCATTTATTGAAACCTTCGCTAAATGAATGTTCATTATCCGTGGAGTATATTTATTAGTTTTCTGCATTTATAGAAGCATTCTTATCGTAACAGCTATTTTTTAGGGTAAAGCTATATCCTCTGCACATGATATTTGAGCGAGCGTTAGCTCCAAAATATTTTTAGTCTTTGCCTCTTTCCCACAAAAGAACTAAACGGTAATTGGATTCAAGTCAGCTTAATTTTTTAATTCTTGTTTAGCAAAAAATAGAGTATCAAAATGTATTTCTACATATTCGCTTCTTGATCTTTTCTGTTTTGAGGCTTCTTTGTCTATTTTCTCTAATATGCGATTGGAAAGGGCTATGCTTACTGGGTGTTTACGCAATGTAGCCTGCCGACACTTCTCACGAACCTTTAGGATCCAGCGCAAGAAAGTAGCTAGCAAACTAAAAAACGACCGAATACTCAAAATCCATTTCCACACCCTAAGACATTGGAAAGCAACCATGGAATACGCTAAAACCAAAGATATCCTTCACGTTATGAAAATGCTCGGTCACAGAAACATTCAAAACACTCTACTCTACACTCAGCTCATCAGCTTTGAAAGCGACCAATTCCACTCAGCAACCGCTAAAACAGTTCTAGACGCCCAAAAACTAATCGAAGCAGGATTTGAATACGTCTGCGAATTTAACGAAATAAAAATCTTCAAAAAACGGAAGTAAAAAAATGTTCGAAAAAAATAGCCTCATAAAAATCACATTCAGACCCTATATAAATAGGGGCCTGGAGGATTGTGGTGAGGCCGCTGGGATTTGAACCCAGGATCGCATACGCCCCAGGCATGTATCATAAACAATCCTAGACGACGTCGCAATAATTCACTCTAGCATATTGAGGAAATCGTTCACAGATAACATTTTTATTTTCTTATAAGTCGCCACTCTAAGAACATGCTTATCGCCGCTAACTATATCATCTGCATTTGCGGCTAAAGCGCATTCTAAGAATTTATTATCTGCCGGGTGTTCATGGATAACTTCAACCTTATCTATCACTTTTACAAATTTAGCTATCTTCATAATTTGTTGAATTAGATCTTCTTTATGTAATACGGTTGTTCGGTAGATTTTTTCCAGCTTAGGGTAAGCTAAAACTTGGTTAATCTCTATCATTATATCTTCAGATATAGAAATGCTCACTTTTCCTTGTTCAGCGGCTCTTATAATAGCTGCAGGTTTGCCGCCCCAAAGTAGGGCTGAAACCCAAGCGTTTGTATCTAGAACTATCTTAGGCTCTTGCTTCTTCGATGAGGGCGTTTACATCTTCCTCTGCGAGACCCATTTCTCGAACTTTTTTCCACACGGGCTTTAATGTTTCCTGGAAGGATTTATCGACTATTTTTTTAAGAACTATGGTGTCACCTATAGCTATTGCAAGGATTTTTTCGCCTTTTTTTAGGCTTGCAGCTTTTCGGACGTTAGCGGGGATAACTACTTGTCCTTTAGAGGAAACTTTGGTTGTTGATGCTTCTACCATACAGGTTTACCTGAAATATTGTAAGAACTTTCTTACTTAAAAACATAATACAAGCAAACCAACAATAAATTATTTGTGGTGAGGCCGCTGGGTCTCAAACCCAAAAACGGGTTCAAACCACAAGCCTGCAAGAGATTTCTCGCCCCAAACTCTAAATCAAGTAAGTCAGACAGGATTTCCTTTCAGCGAATACAACTTCTGGAGCGATATTCACAAACCTTTTCAACACCAAACGCTCATGTAGCAGATAAGGGACAAACGAGCTTAAACCTTTTGACCCTTGATTGCTTGGTGGGAAAAGTGAAATCTGACATACTAGCCGAACCTATTATGGTAGGGAGAGATCAAGAAATCTCAGAATTGAAGCTAAACCTAGAAGCTGCAATCAAGGGAAAAGGCACAACAGTCTTTGTTTCTGGTGAGGCAGGTAGCGGAAAAACAAGACTTACAAATGAGTTTTTGAAATTTGCCCGAAAAAAAGGAGCCTCCGTTTTGTCTGGATGGTGTCTCAGTAATGTTGCTATGCCTTACTTTCCGTTTTTGGAGGCTCTTCAATCTTATTTCTCTGAGAACGAAGAAGAAAGCAGATCCCAAAATTACCAGCAGTTACGCCTGAAAACATTGCTAACGACATTCAATCGGGTTGAAACCCAGCAAAAGCAGGAGAGTGTGTCTTCGGAAGCCTGGAAAGAT
The DNA here is from genome assembly GCA_963840325.1 of Candidatus Bathyarchaeota archaeon. Classification (GTDB taxonomy): domain Archaea; phylum Thermoproteota; class Bathyarchaeia; order Bathyarchaeales; family Bathycorpusculaceae; genus Bathycorpusculum. The sequence goes on along the minus strand of CAWIYM010000004.1, from coordinate 703,191 downwards.
CAAATGTTCGCCAAAGTCGCGAAGGAACTTTTGTTCATATCAACAGACAAGCCCTTGGTTATTTTTATCGACGATTTACATTGGGCTGATTCAGCTTCGCTGGCACTTCTTCACTATATTGCGCGAACAATAGGATCAGAAAGAATTCTAATTCTAACAACATTTAGAAGTGAAGAGCTTTTCAATACTGAAGTCTTAGCGGGCTCTCTTTTAGATCGATTACGACTAATGGAACGCGAAGACCTTTTCAAAGAGGTAAAACTGCGTAACCTGAGCATCCTCGAAGTTAATCATATAGCAGAAAACATGCTCGGTGGAAATATAGGAGTAGAACTTGGTGAAAAACTTGCACAAGAAAGCCATGGCAACCCTTTATTCATAATCGAGTCATTGCGGATGCTTTACGAGAATGACAGCCTAATTCAAGAAAAAGGTGAATGGCACCTCGCAGTAGGCGAGTTTGGCATACCGACTAAAGTTAAAGACGTTATTCTGCGGCGTTTAAGCGTTTTGAAACCTAACCAACGCAGGACACTCGATGTAGCGTCAATCATCGGAGACAAGTTCGAACCCCAACTAATCGGAGCAGTGCTCAACCAAGACAGCCTTGAAGTTCTAGAAACCCTCAATACCATTGCCCTTTCAAAGTCACTTATCTGTGTCGAAGGCGACCGCTACAGGTTTGACCACGCCAAATCTCGAGAAGTACTATATGAAGAAATTCTGTTGCCGCTCAAAAAAGGTTACCACGAAAAAGTCGCTGAGAAAATTGAAAGCCTACTAAGAAAAAGCGAAGCGCTTAAAGTAATCGACTTGGCGTATCATTATAGTCAAGCAGGAAATAAAGAGAAATCATTGGAATATTCTTTGCTTGCAGGCAAAGATGCCTTATCCAGATTTAGTAATGCTGAAGCTATTAAATATTTTACCTATGTAATCCAAATTGTTGGAGAAGACCAGAAATTTGCCAGTCAACGGTTAGCTGCATTGGAAGGGCTGGGCGACACTTTATATGCTAACAGTATGTTCAACGAAGCCTCAAAAAACTTTGAGAGACTAGCCGAGGAGAGTATTGGTCTCCTAAAGCTGCGGGCCCTGAGAAAGGCGATTGAAGCAAATCTTTTCCAAGCTTTCACGCCTCATGTTTTAGATTTAATAAAGAAAGCCGAGGAGTGCTCTAACGTTGACCGTATGGAAAACGCGCGATTTCTTCGGATTCGAGCACAGATTTTGCTTTTTAGACAATTTATGCCTGAACTTGCCCTGAAGGATTGTGAAGAGGCACTTCAAATTTTTGAAGAAGAGAATTCTATTCCCGACGTCGCCTATTTGCTCATGCCACTAGGTGCAACCTACGCCTCGTTGGGCCAATTGGAAAATGGAATCGGTGCAATGTTACGTTCAATAGCTATATTAGGCGAGCTAGGCGATTTTCGTAGGCAAACGGAGGCTTACATAATAGCTGGAGAATACTGTTTTGCAGGACTTGGTCCAGAGATGTTGACTATGTTTTCTAGTGCAACAAAAACTGCTGAGACTATCAATAATTATAATGTATTGGCTGCGGCAAATCGTGATTGCGGTTGGGCACTTGAAATGATGGGCAAAGCGGCAGAAGCGTTAGCTTGGAGTCTGGAGGCTCTCAAGTTTTCTGAGAAAACGGATTCAGCCGTTAGTCAATGTTTAATCTATGGAAACCTTGTAAGAGAGTATACCATGTTGGGAAATACTAAGCTTGCAGATGAATACTACTTTAAATTCGCTTTATTTTCTGCGGAAGTTCTATCAAATCCATTATGCGGTGATTTTTCGAAAGCGGTTTACTTTGCAGGCAAGGGTCAATGGGAAGAATCGACCCAATGTTTCAACAGATGCTTACTTAACAATGTTAACTCTGGGTATGCAATTTGGAGCAAGAGGAACTTTGCTTGGGCTCTAGAACGGCAGGGGCAATCTGAGGAAGAGAAAATAAATCGACTTGAAGCTCAGAAAATTGTTGATATGCTTGAGAAAACAGTTGAGCACGTCAATATACAACCAAGTTTAATTGCGCCCGTAAAAGTAACAACTGACCAAATATTTGAGGCAAGATTGGACTTAGTGAACGCTTCGAGGACCCATGGATCCATAGTTAGCATTGAGAACATCATACCTTCAGGATTCAATGTTATAAATCACTCACAAAATTGCACAATACAAAACAAATCACTTGAACTTAAAGATAAAATAATAGAATCTTTCGAAGTCATCTCAATAAAGTTCACTCTGAAAGCGACAAAATCCGGGTTGTTCAAAATAAGCCCTAAAGTTTTTTACATGAACGATTTGAAAGAGACAAAAACAAAAGAGATTAAACCAATTATCATAAACGTTATACAAACAAATATTCGGGTTCAATTAAGAAATGACTCAGAAACAAAAGAAAACAATTTTGAATTCAAATCAGTAGCATCCCGAAAAGCCTTTGATTTTCTGACAAATGCCTTTAACGAAGACTACATAAGACGAAAACTTCCATCGGAATGGTCAGGTTGGAGAACCCTGATGGAGATTGTTAAACAGGGGCACTTATCCAAACACAGCATGTATGGTCAAGATGGGCGCGGAGGAAAGGCAAAAAAAGAACTCGAATATCTAGGATTGGTAGAATCACGATTTTTCTTCGGCGAAAGAGGCCGCGGGGGTCGGATACTCAAGCTCCGGATTAGACGCGAAAAAGAAAAATAAGCAATTGTTAGCCAACGAATAGACTAAAATTCACCCCAAAAGATCCCCAAAATGCAACTCATTTCTTATATTATTACTTGAATTTAGGAAAAATCAGCAAAAATAGTTACATAATTTTCCGGAATAATAGGTTTCAAGGGAAACCACAATGATTGAATCATGACTGGTTTTCCATTGAATATTAAGTGTAAATTGAAGGAGAAAGAAAAAATGAAAAAGAAAATAATCCTTGGAACTATCCTAGCAATATCGCTTCTGCTTGTCACAGTCTTCATCTCAGTCTCTCCAACTTTAGCTCATAGACGCACCAATGACGTAGTCTTAACTGGCGCACTTGCTGAAGTGACTCTCCAGTTGCCATCAAACTCTTCGCCACCCGCGTTGCCGGGAGGTACTCCAAACCACCCCACCACATTAAAACTCGTTGCTTTTGATTACGACAAAAGATCTGCTAATGGAGCTGCCGATGTATTAGGTGTTTTTATATGGCAGCCTATAGCGAACAAATTCCAGCCTGTAGCTATAATAACGGATAATCCCGCCAACGCTGAATTCTGGAAAACAATTTGGAACGGTTCGTACGTTTGGCTTAAAACCGTTCTGCCGCCACCAATAGGAGCAATAACCTTATTCCCAAATGTTATCTTAGTTCAACCTGCAGACCTTCAAGTATGGACTGAATCAGAACACCACCAAAGCAGCACTTTTTGGGTTAACTTGACCACGACAGTTAAAGTCACGCTACCCTATTTCAATGCTACCGGTGTAAACAGCAACCAAACTTTCAACCTGCCGCCGACAACTCTGATGTATAAAACAATTAGCGACGAGTTCGAGCTTCCTTGGACCACGTTATTTACGGGCTACATAAATTCATCCAACTATACTTGGGTGCGTGAGGGAGCCGAGCAGTTTGCAGCAGTATACATACAAATTCCAGAATGGCTGGCGGGGGGCGGAATTAGAAGAGGATATGCGTTCGAGGAAACTGGATCTGTACGCTGGCACATGGTTGAAACCCTAACGCCACCATAGAAACCAACGAGAAATCCGAAAACATCCTTCTCCATTTTTTCTTATTTTCAATTACCCGAAAAAGCTCAATTTGATAGCCCCTTAGTCACTTATTCTATTTCTTTTTTGATAGAAATTATTAAAATTCTTGAATTTTATTCCCGACAGTTATGACAAAGGGTTGCCTTATTAGATACTACTACAAAGCAGTTTAAGAACACACATAGGGGAAGACCTTCAGCAAATTTTAAATATTGTATCGACTTAAAGACCAGCCTCAACCCCAGATCGGTTTGCAGCAGCATAATATTTAGGCTCCTTGGACAAATAATTTCACACACAGCATCAAATAGCTTGATTAAGTGCTGCCGCGGGAATGACATAGTTGGGAATGGCGGGATTGAATATGAGAATTCTTTTGTCGAAATCGGCCATCGGAAAAACGATAGCCATAGCTCTTTTAGTAATCATATTTATCGCTGGCGCTGGAGCAACAGTTATCCTGATGCAACAATCGCCTTCCCCATCACCTACGCCTTCCCAGTCGCCAGTGAAAACGTCACCGCCTTCCCCATCAGTCACTGCAACTCCTACACCAACTCCTACACCAACTCCTACACCAACTCCTACACCAACTCCTACACCAACATCGATAGAAACTCAAACGATTGATCTGGGCACTGCAATATCATCTGGGCTTATCCAAGCAACCATCACTGGCCTAAATCTTGAGAGCATAAACCTTGCCCTAAACTCTAATAGCAATAATCCAATAACAGTTGCAATTCTTCCAGGCACCGTATTTAGATCACAATCCACAAGCGTGCAGAACATGGTAGCGTTAGACAGAGACGAATTATCTCTAGAACCTCATGGAAGTATTAATTGGGGTATTTCAGCAGCCTGCATAGACATGAACCTTGCCCAACCGGATTATCAAAAAACGTTCACGGTAGAAACCTCGCTAATTTCAGGAGAACTCATCAAGTTGCTAAACCTTGCCGACTTCAAAAGCACAACATCCCGTGTGCAGCAATTTGCTATCTGGACGATCACCTCAAACCCAATTCGAAATGGATATCATCAAATTGGATCGGCAAGCAGTGGCTATTCTGGACCAAGTGAAACGGAAATGCAGCAAATACAGACATTGTTCCAAAAAGCGGGAATACCCACTCAAAACTACGCTGCGTTTCCAGGCTACGTGCCACCAACCCCTACAGTCACTCTAACAACCAACGCTACGATTGTGACTATGAACACTGGCACCGCCATCAACCTGACAGCCACTCTTTTGCTGCCAAGGACTACAGACATGGCGTCATGTGGTATAGAATTCCAATGGTCGATTAACTCGTCTGGCTTCATTTACAATAGCTCATGGCAAATGGAATCAACCAGTAATCCTCTCATTTTTCGGTTCACTCAAAACCTAGGGATACCTTTGACGTCACCTGCAAATCAGTCTTACTATATACATCCCGATTTCAGGCAACCCGGAACATGGGAAATAAGATTCTCCTATACTGGCAATGGTTATGACACAATTGCTCCGGCTACATCGAATACTGTCACTATTAACGTTCTTCCTCCAACCTAATCTTTACCTGGCTGATTCTTTGTTGTGGAGCATTATAGGTGTTATTCTTGGAATCGGGGAAATGGCTCTAATGTTTATTTATAGAGAACTGTCTAAGTGTCTTCAGAACCTCCAAAACCTCTGAAATTCTTTTGAGGCTCAATTGGCCCCTATTGATGTTTAAGGCGATAACATTGAGCGATGAAACTTACATCACTTCTCACACTTGACAATTAGATTGCCTATGCCATGGAATTGATTAAGCAATCACGTGAATTGGTGAGATGAACTATCATATTAGTTAGAAATCATCTGCTTTGCCCATACTCTGATTGTGAAACCAACAAACGTAGTGGAGACTTACGAATACAAGTTATAGGAAAGAAGTTAACGATAGAGAACGGTAAATCTGAGAAAGACCTTGAAAGGAGAAAAAGAGAACACAAAAGCCTACCCTCTACAAATGAATAAAGAAGTATATGACGCACAATGTCCATATTGCCAAAGGCCTGTTGAAGTAGTAATCGATGAAACTCATGCTGGAAGAAACATTAGTCTAAGGACAAAGCAAGTGACCAATAAGTTTGAGATAATTGAGAAATTAATAAAATAGTTTGCAAACCAGTAACCTTTGGTGACGGTCATAGAGACCTTAACTCGGCTTACAATAAATTCAAAGATGCAATGAAACAGGGATTCCATGTTAAAGAAACTCTCACTTCAAGTCTGGAAATGATTATTGGAAAGCTCATACAAAACATACAAATTTTAACTCTTGCAAACTATCATCACTAGTATATAGTTTAGCTTTCCAATGGCGTGCAGTAGCATAAACAAGTGCGTCCGAAAAGTGCAGCCCATACTCAAGACTATAGTCAGCAGCCTCAATTGAAATTGTTTGGTCAACATCAACAACAGTTGTTTGGCTTAAGGCGGCAACCGCTAACAGCGCTTCTTCCTCGCTTTTTAGCTGCTTTACTTTTCTGTAAACTTCGTAGAGAACAACTACTGAAGTGATTATATCCTTTGGTTGGTTTGATTCAATTACCTGATTATATTGTGACGCCTTTGGACCATTGGTGAAGCGTTCAATCCAACCGTAGCTGTCAATGCTGATCAATTCTATCAGACTCATCGCGTAGTTTTTCAATATCAAGTCCTAAAATGAAGCCCTTTGTATCCTTTATTGAGCAGATCGGGACGTATTGAATAATGCCATGCTTGGTTATAGCGGCCATCTTGTCGCCTGGCTTTATTCCTGCTTGCTTTCGCAGTTTTTCTGGGATTACTATTTGGTATTTTTTTGAAACTGTAACAGTTTCCATCGTTCATCAAATAGTACAACGATACATCTATCGATATAAGTGTTCCTTTAATTAAATTACACACTCTACAACCAAACCGCAAAGGCTTTCGACCACTAACCAAGAGCTCAATACACGGTTGGGTGGATGTAATTACCTGTTGTTTGTCTACAGAAATTCTTAATTATGCAATCTTATCCGTGTGGCAATAGTGTCGCGTTTCTTAAAGACACAAAAGCGCCAAAACAAGACAACAAAACAGCCAGACCAGCTAATGGGTATTCTGGAACCACAAATAAGTCAATTCCGCATTTTAGTCCTGCTGTGGCTGAAGTTTCGCATTCCCCGTCATCGAGGACTTTGAGGTGAATTATTAAATGATAATTACCCTGAGCTAAGCGGAATGAGGCCTCATAACCCAAAGCGTGATTATTGTTTCCATCGTAACCTCTATCTATCCAGGCGAAGTTTGGTTGAGTGGCATCGTTAACGGAAGCACCTGTAAAAACTTTGTTGGAGATTTGCTTGATTGCTGCCCAAGCATCTCCTGATCTCGTTAATGTTGGAATATTTGGTTCTGTTAAAACTAAGACATACATTATTTGGGTTGTTGGGTCATATTGTCGGTATGCTTTGGATTCAAATCACATACTAGAGACCGTTTGAAAGTCACCACTCATCCACTTTTCTTTAGTTAAAAATAAATAGCCCATTCCACCGATCAAGCTAATACTTGTTTTCATCGAAGTGTCTCCGCTCAACTTTATGAAAAGCTTCCTTCAAGAAATTCTTCGGATACATACTGGCTTACAATGAAAACTATCCAAAAAACCAATAAGCCCATTTTGTTCAAATTACAATCTAATGAGAATGTTGAGATTAGATTTTAGTATTATTTGGTAAGATTCTTTTCTAAGAAAGCATTATTTATAACTTACACTATCAAGTAATTGGAGAAAGCAGAGTTATGAGAAGACTTTTTTGCGCTATCTTAATTGCATTTTTGATGGGTTCAATGGGTCTCGGTTTTTCTAATCAGTTTGTTAAAGCCGGACCCATTTACAATACTGTAGATAATCCAGACTCAGACCCTTCAATCTACATTTTGCCAGATGGAAGCATAACTCCAGAGGGCGTACCCATACAACGTGATGGCAATTTGTATACTTTTACTGGAGACATCCTGACTAATACGTTAATCAATGGAAACTTGTATAATGGAATCATTATTGAAAAAGATAACATAGTGATTGATGGAGCCAAGCACATTCTTGATGGACAAGACCGTTCGTTGTTGAATAATGGAATAACTCTTGAGGGTAGAGAAAATGTGACCATAAGAAATTTGGTTATCAGACATTTTGCTCCTTTATGTATCCTCCTAAGCCTTTCCTCTAACAACTTTATTATTGGAAATGACATTGCTTCAAGCAGCAGATATGGAGGCGACGTCGCGCTTGTATCTTCCTCTAACAACATTATTTCTGGGAACAACATAACTGATAGTTATCAATACTGTGATGGCATAAGTCTTAGTTCCTCGTCCAATAGCAACAGCATAATTGGAAACAACATTCAAGGACATCAACCGAATCAGGCTGGTGTAGGAATATACGACTCTTTTAATAACATCGTACGTGGAAACAACATAACAGACAACCATTGGGGCATCTCCATATATTCTGCCGACAGCAACAGCGTTTATGAAAACAAAATATCTTCAAATTCAGAATATGGGGTTAATGTTCAAGATTCCGATTACAACAAAATATATCATAACGAATTAACCGATTCAGGAATGCTAGTTTATTCTTCCAATTCAATCAACGTTTGGGATGATGGTTATCCTTCTGGTGGCAACTACTGGAGCGATTATAAAGGTACAGATGGTAATGGCGATGGTATAGGTGATACTCCCCATATTATTGACGATAAAAATCAGGACAGCTACCCGCTCATTGGCCCATGGTCTGCGATGTACTTAGTTGATAGTTTTGAGGGTGGAAGCTTAAGCAGATGGAGTGGAACAAGCGTAACCTCAGGCGAAACCGCATCCATCTACACTGCAAGAACTCATCATGGCGCCTACAGTGCAAGGTTTACATCTAATGGTGGTGGCGGATACGAGAGGACCTACTGCTATGCAAACGTAGCTTCTTCGTCAGAACTTTATGCCCGCAGCTACGTTTACGTTTCAACTTCGGGAATAGCTCAAACCAATGACCGATTTTTCTTCTTGACTTTTCAATCTGGGTCTAATACTTTAGCTTACGGGGGCTGGAGAAGCACAACTGCTGGAACCCGTTGGTGCCTAACTACTAGGCAGGGAACAAGCTACGTGGATGTTTACTCTTCGGCTGCGCCTTCAACTGGACGCTGGTACTGCGTGGAGCTTCATTGGAAGAAAAGTGCCACAGATGGGTTAGCTGAATTGTGGGTTAGATGGAGTTCGCGTTTGCTCGACAACAGCCAGAAACACCGCTGCATATGGGGATGCTATTCAAGTACGGGCAGGACTGCCTGAACTTTACGCTTGTGCCTCAACCACGGCCTACAGCGACTGCATAAAGCTATCAAACACGTATATTGGCTTAGAGCCGGTTGCACCTGCGATTAACTCGTTTTCTGTTTCGCCTACGGCGTTTAGTCCAAATGGAGACAACGTAAAAGATACGGCTTCTGTAAGCGCAGCCTTCAACGTAAATATAAAGTGGACGCTTGAGGCTAAAGGAGCTTCAGGCGTCACGCTTAGAAGCTGGAGTGGAACGGGCAACTCGTTATCTGTGGTTTGGGATGGAAAAGACAGCTCAGGATTAATCTTAAGTGATGGCACCTACAATCTCGTCTTGTCGGGTGCTGATTTAGCGGGGAATCAACTGGCACCAAAGACTATCCAAGTCAAAGTTGACAAAGTGCGACCGGCAGTTTCCAAGTGTGTCTGTGTATCCGACCTCGTTTTCCCCTAGGTCTGGGCAGACCACGAAGCTAAGCTATACGCTGTCTGAAAGCTGCTACATTACCGTAAGTGTGTACAGCAGCTCTGGCTCGTTGGTAAGAACTGCGTTAAATAATGTGCTTCAATCTAGCGGCTTGCAGAGCGTTGCGTGGAATGGAAAGTCGAGTTCAGGAACCATCGTTTCGGCTGGAACTTACACGTTTAGGCTCTATGTTACTGATGGGGCAGGAAACACAGCAGTTACGTACCCCATTACCAGAACCGTAACAGTTAGGTAAACCTTGTCGATAGCCGCAATTCTTCCAACCTTTATCTTCTTTTGGAGTTTTCTTAATTGTTGATACCGATGTGGTTGAGCGCAAGCTCCTTCATTTACTTGTGAATGTAGGTCATCGATCCTTTCGGCGGCGCCAACCTCCATCCACTTTTGTACTGAATAATTCCATTTCTTTTCTTGAAGGCTTTTCTCTTGCATTGCAACGTAGTTCGATAACAAGTAAAAGGCATGATAACTATGAAATTCAGTGAATTAGAAGAAGGTCTTCAGCTTATTTTTCAGAAGGAAATGAGCCAACAACATGGAGAAAAAGACTCTTTCTATTTTAAGCAAGGGGACACCACAAAACGATTGATCTCTATCCAAATGGGAAACTTTATAGATTTATTTTCAACGCTCGCTGAAGACAACAAACTAAAGTCTCTTATATGTCTAAAAATATTTTGATTGCAGAATATTGATGACCGAAAATGCAAAATCAAGGCTGTTCACGAAAAAAACTCCTTAAGATTAAGCGCAGATTGTTATAGTTCAGGTTTTTCGCATATTCAATCTTCGGGTATTTGCTAGAATTTGGCTAAAGGTAGTTCAAAAATGAAATTATTATTTGAGGATACAGTAAAGGAATGCTTTCATTCTTCGGATGCAAGATTTATTTAACCCCAACTCCTTTTTTCTTTTAAGTGACTGAATGAAAAGAAAAACTCTATTTATAGGTCTAATTGTGTTCTTATTTGTACCATTGATTTCAGTAATGCCAACAATTAAAGCAGACGAAATGTTTTTTGTAGACTTTTATGCTGTGGACTCTCAAGGAACTCCGTTAAATGGGGTTGAAATAGAGACTACAGGAAGCTATGGCTATCATGAATTTGTTTATACTGGGAGTAATGGCCATGCACCCAGGCTTGCACTTATTTCGGACCTAAGGAACGCTCATTATAATTGGACAGCGACTTATCAACATGATTCCGAGAGTGGTGACTTTTATGTGCCTATTAACTATAATGATGTAAATATTGTAATGTCAGATGTTAATGTGCCGACTCAAACGCCAAACCCAACTCCTTCAACAACACCGACAATTGCTCCAAGTCCAACTCTAGCTCCCACATCAAATCCTACAAGTAATCCAACAGCAAGTCAAACTACACCTACACCAACACCTAGCCTCACGCCTTCATCAACTCAAAACCCGACAACAGTACCCACACAAGCACCAAGTTCTCAACCCACAGCCAACCCAACAATGAATACTTCAATATCTCCAACAGCAAATCCCACTCCAACCCCAACGGTACCAGAGTTGCCATCATTACTAGTCTTAACGATTCTTGCTTTGATAGTTTCTATTAGCATAGTAACAATAGGGAGAAGCAGAGTCTTCTCCAAGTTATTTTCTATCTAAAAGGCCATACGTCTCAATCTCTCTGTTGGGGACTTTTTCGTATTTGACATTGGCTGATGAGTGAACTAAAAGTTCTTGCTTTCTCATCCATTTTCTGTTTTTCTTTTTGTTGTTCACTTGTCAGTTTTTGCGGTTGCTCTTCGCAACAAGCTTGCGAGAATAGCGGTATTGGTATTTCTCGTAGGTCTTCTCTTGTGATTAGTTGTTTCTGGTATGTTGCTTTGGTTAGAAGAAGCAGTTCAGCGTAGGATTTGCCTATTTCTTTTTCTACCTGAAATTTAATTACCGCAAGGTATAGTTCCGGCGGCAAACAAATCTTCATGATGTGTTCTTGAGTAAACTCTCTTGCCATTTTTTTCCTCTCTTATTTTTTTAGATGGATTGTCCCGCTCCCCAAAGAATGGAAAACGTTTAGACACCAAAAAACGTAGAAACAATTACACAAACAGCAGACGTAACTAGCTAGCTACCTATTACTTTAAACTAAAACTATCTACCTATCCCTCTTGTTCTTCTTCCACTACTGTAGTTGAGATTTCAGACTTTGCGTTCTCTTCGAACTCTTTCGAGTTGGATTTGTTGAATCCTCGTGGAATTCGAAAATAGCATGGCCCGGTTTTCTTTAGGTCGGATTGGAACTCATCGATGTCATGCTTAGTCCAGGTGTGCAAATGCTTGATGCATTGTAGGAAGTCAGCTTCAAAATTCATAAAATGCAGTTGGAAGAAGTAGTCTATAATCTCTCTGTCTATGGATGTATATCCGGCTACGGCTGTGGGGATGGTCCAGCAATAGAGTTCTTGAACGCGCTTTTGCATAATTTCGATGTTTTTATAGATTAGATCTGAGTTTTCAGCAAGCAATACAAGGAGAGTTTGCTGGAGGTCCAATCGAGTCCTTTTTAGTGACTAAGTTTTTTGTTGGGGGGATTGAGGCAAGCGTATCGTAAAAGTTGTTCCTTTACCTTCTTGGCTCTCAAAAGATACAGTGCCGCCTAACGAATCAGTCATGCGCTTAATCACCGCTAAACCGAAGCCTTGACCTTTAGCTTTAGTAGTGAACATTGGCGTAAACAACTTACCTTTCACCGCTTCTGGAATGCCGACTCCTGTGTCTTTGACAGATATGATTACATCGTTTGCTTCTATGAAGGAATGTATGGTTAATTTACCACCGTGAGGCATTGCTTGAATAGCATTATTGATCAAATTGTACATTATGCGGGTTATGAAAGTGGAATCAGCTACAACTTTTTCAGTTTCGACTTTGACGCTTACTTTTACGTTCTTGGGAAGGCCATTCTTCGCCAAGAAATCGTCAATTACAAGTTTTAGGTTAGTTACATCTGCTCGAGGGTTAAGAGGCCTTGCAAAATCTTGCAGGTCCGCAACAATCTTGTTAATGTAATCAACGTTCTTCTCAATTTCCGATAGGCTTTCTTGTATGCACTTTTTCTCTTCACTTTCAGGGATAGCAATTAAATCTGTTTTAGCCAAATAGATATCACCAGTTATCGCCTGCAGCGGATTGCGAATATCATGACCAACCATGCCCGCAGTTGCACCAATGGCGGCTAAACGCTCAGCATCCTTCAACTGCGCGGCTCTTTGATTAGCAAGCTCCTCCATTTGAGTGGCATATTCTTCAAGACGGACAGCGGATTCTTCAAGCTTAAGTTGCATTTGAATTCGCTCAGTAACATCAACATTCGACTCCAACACTTCCATCATTTTGCCATCAGGTCCAAATTTCCCCAACCAATAACTTTGCACAACCAACCTACTTGCATCTTTACAAATACGAATAATTTCCCCTGCCCACTTCCCTTTTGTTTTGAGCTCATTCTGAATCTCCTTTTGCGATTGTGGCAATTGGGTCTTAAGCAAAAAGTTAACATCTTGCCCAATGGCTTCTTCTTTTGTCCAACCGTAAAGTTTCTCAGCACCTTTACTCCAAAAAGTAATTGCACCATCAAGCTTTCTGACAATTATGGCATCAGGACTAAGATCAATTAGTTCAGCTTGTCTTGCTACAGCTTCCTCAGCTATCTTGCGTTCAGTGATATCCTGAACCATCCCGATAGACCTAACGATTTTGCCCGATTTATCTCGGATGTTAGTGCATTTTTCTTGTACAGTGCGTACTTCACCGTCTGGCCTAACAACCCGATGCTCAATTGCATAACCGTTTTTTCCTTCCCGAATGGATATAGAATAAGCTGTGTCGACTGCTTCACGATCTTCCGGGTGAACTGCCTTGAGAAACGCCTCATAAGTGGCGCCGAACTGCTGAGGTTTCAAGCCAAAGATTCTGTAAACTTCATCAGACCAAGTGAGTTGGTTACTCTTCAAGTCCAGTTCCCAGCTACCCAAGTGAGCAATTTCTTGGCTACGATTAAGTCGTCTCTCGCTTTCTCTTAAATCTTCTTCAGTTTTCTTGCGCTCAGTGATATCCACCGAAAAGCCGATCACCCCAATGATATTGCCATCTGCGTCTCGGTATGGGATCTTGTCAGTTTGAACCCACCTCTGCCCCTGCTTGGAGTGCATCTTTTCTTCAATGCCGACCTTAGCTTTGCCCGATGCAATGACTTGTTTGTCGTCGCTCCAGAACGCTTCCGCCTCTTCATTAGGATACAGCTCGAATATCGACCGCCCTTCAAGTTGCTCTTTAGGCAACCCCATAATCTTGGTAAACGCCGTGTTTACCCTGATGAAATGGTTTTCGAGATCCTTATAGAAAATAAATCCTTGGGAAGAATCAATTATTGTCTGTAGTTCATCCTTCTTTTTCGCCAAAGCATCTTCGGCTTTCTTGTGCGCAGTAATTTCTTCAAAGAGAGTCACAAAGTAACCTTTCTTTGGGCTATATGCAGAAACGGAGTACCATTTGTCGAGAGCATCATTATAATTCTCGAAAATTACAGGTTGACCGGTCAACGCAACTTTACCGTAAGTACCTATCCAATCAGCTGGGTCATTCTCGATACCAAGCAGAACTTCGCTCACTTTCTTTCCTACTACATCTTGGCGTTTTAAACCAGTCATCCGTTCAAAGGCTTGATTAGCGGCTAAAAAAACATAGTCAACGGGTTTACCACTAATGTCAACAATGATGCGATGGTATGCAAAACCATTTAGCATCTTCGAAAACAAAGTTTCAAATTGCTGCCGGTCACTTCTAAAGGCTTCAGCCCATCTTTCACTAATTCCAGCCGTCTCGGAACCTTCAAAGCTTTCTGTCCTCATTGCACTTAACAATCCAGCTAAAAAATACAAGCCAGCGATATAGAGTATTATCCGTGCAGTCCAATTGAACGCGGCGTTGGGTGTTCCAAAAATTGTTGCGGCAAACAAACCGAGTGCAGACAGCACCAAAGCCATCATATACCATGAAAGAACGCTCGATTTTGACTGAGAATACTTCAAGCCAAAGAGGACAGTGCTTATAACAAAAAACGCAATTGCCGTGCCGATAACCCATTGTCTTTCAATTGTAGGTCCAGAGGCCGTAAAAAAAGTTGGAGAAAAACCCCAAACGACTAGAGCTGTAATCACTGTCAAAGAAATGATAACTGCTAAGTAGGATAAGACTAAGGTTTTCTTTCGGTTAGTTGATTCAGTAGGGGTAGCTGCTGCAAATGTTATGACTGCGCTTAGAACCTGAAGTCCACCTGAGAGGAGGATTCCTATGTTGTATATTGCCACGCTGTAGTTGATGGAAAAGGTTGCAGCCCAGCCAGCAAATAACGCGGCGATGCCGCCGATTGTTGTTGCTAATCCAAGTATTAGCATAACGTTTGAACCTTCTTTTAGATAGCTCTTGGCTGAGACTACAGCTACTGCAATGCCGGTTCCTGTGAGAAAAATCGTGTTTAGACTAAGTAGAAGGTAGGGAGGATTAAAGATTAAATCTTCACCCCAATTGAAGATAAACATAATGACCAATACTGATGGAAAGAAAAATATTGGCAATAGGCTAAGGCGGTTAATCCAAGAGATCATTAAATCATCCTGTTGTTTAAGGATTTATTGTTTTAAAATATGTACAATATTTCATAAAGCTTTTGAAACAAAACTTACTATTGCCCGACATTAAATCAATTTCTTCTCAAGACAGCTGGTTCTCCAGATTTCAGGGTAAAACTGGTTAGCGCCCAATGCCTTCCTCTTGTTCCACAACATGTTCGCCAAACTCTTTTTCCATACGCTAATTCATCCGCAGGATTCACCGCTAACTTGATGGCAGCACTGAGCTCACCCGAATCTCAGCGATGCCCTTATCGAGCTTCTTGTCTTTCTACGAAAGCTCCTGGCTGCTAAAATGAAAAAACAAAAGAGAAAAAAGCAAAGAGAAACCGCAGAGAAGCGAGAATGGAGATATCACTAGTCGAATGCTATACCATGCTAGACGACGATCCCAAACTCTTTTTCTAAAGTAAACCAGAAAACTTTGTTGTTACCTAAAATTAAAAAAAATGGAGGATTGCTCTGCGGAGAAACGTTACAGTGGCGATACATCACCATAGGCGGAGAGTTCAACTCCTTCACCAACCCTACGACAAGTCCAATTCCTACACCAACTTCAACTGCAAACCCCACACCAAGTATACATCCAACACCATCACCATCTCCTTCGCCTTTATCACAGACCACAACAACACCACTATACCTCTACGCACTCATAGTTACCCTAATTTCAGCAATCAGCGCCATAAACACAACCTTGTTTATGATAAAGAAAAAGCGATGAAAGCACCACCACACAAAAACCGAGGGCGATAGGTAGTTGGACCATGGGAGCCAACCATCCCTTCAAAAACGCACCATTCACAAAAAAAACAATACAGAATGGAAATAGTTTTGCCGTCATCATTCTCCACTAATCTGGGGTTGACGAGCACCTAAACCTGAATGCGCTTTACCTTTCTCATTAGCTAATCACGCTTTATGGATATTGTCTATTGGGTGCCTGTGAATGTTACGTCGCAACTAAATGTTGTGAGGCTGCCGGTGTTAGATGCTGCTGTTAAGGTTAGGGTTGCTTGGATTGATGCTCCTGCGTTTAGGACTGTGTTTTGTCGGTTCCAAGTTAGTGTTAGTGAGGAGCTGGCGCCGCTTGGGGTCCAATTGGTTGTGGTCATTGTTAGTGTTTCGGGTACGTTGCCTGTGTTTTTGATGTATATTGTTTGTGTTGCTGTGGCGCCTGAGTTGAGGGTTCCAGCGGTTAGGGGCTGTGGCGGTTTGGGTGCATCCGTTACCATTTTCAAACACATGAAATAACGGTCTTTAGCTATATGCCTTTGATTTATCCGATTCATTCCAAAAAAAACCAGCAGAACGGGCTAAAGTAACAATAACCCAAACAAACACAAACCGCGTCCAAAAAGCAAGCGTCAATTTTTATGCATGTATGCATACATTATTTTAGGTGGACACTTTGGTGCGAGTAATATCCATATCTGATGAAGTTTACTTTGAACTATCCCGCCTAAAAAATGGATTGTCCTTTACACAACTTCTTAAAACTCTACTTTCAGAATGCACACTTAAAGGCGATGCAAAAAGCATACTTACTTTCCTCAAGACACAAGGAACTTTAAGCGAGGAAAGCGCGAAAAACATAACTGACTTGCTGGAAAAGACCCGAAAGAATGCAGTTGCAAGAAAGCTTAACTAAATTGAGTGGTTCTTATGGTTATCTTTGATACCTTATTATCGTGGATGCCTCAAGAAGCAAACCAGACGCCATAGCTCTGATTGAATCATATTTAGGAAAAGAAAAGATTGCAATCACAGTGATTAGCAAATATGAAATGCTTCGCGGCGTCACTGAGCATGATGCTAGTTTTGTATCGCAATTACTCGAAAAATTTGTTATCTACGATTTTGAGGATTGCGCTGTTAGGGAAGTTGTTGAGGCTTACAAAAAGTTGGCTCAGAAGGGTAGGATGATTAACGAGCTTGATCTCATAATAGCGGGTATAGCTTTGGCAAACAACGAAACGCTCATAACAAAGGACAGGGACTTCTTGAACTTTGAGAGCGAAAAATTAATAGTTATAAAATAAGGTGACATGCTTTTAACAACATTTTGTAAATCTTCACTTGAATCTTACCCGACCCCCTAAATTCCTCATTAATTAGCACAAGTTATTGTGCTTTCCCAAAGAAATTGGGTTGAACATTGAAGTAGAGCTTAATAACCACGCGTGGAACGGAATGGTTTTAGCTTTGCAGAAATCTCAATTAAATATCGGGAGATAGGGCGAGAAGAAACTTGGTGGAGTATGGCGTTGAAATAATGAAGCACTTACTGTTAGAAACAACCTATTGAACGGGTTTAGCTTGCTAGTATTTGTTCTTGTTGAGGAATCGCAATTAGTTCAATTTCGTTTTGGACTGTGGGCGTTTTGTTGATTGTTTTTTGTGGTTGCCTTGCCTTAGGCTGATTTGTTTGTCCTATACAGTAGAGGCTCCAACCGATCATGAAGACAATTGCGAGTATGGGTGCAATTAAGACTACATGGAGTTTGCTGCGTTTCTTTCTGTAGAGCGGCTTTATAAATTCAGTGGCCGACATATGATCTAGCTATTAATTCTCAATATATAGATTTTATGAATTGTCGATATAGGTAACAATCAAGTAATTGATTTGATTTTGGTTTTATAGGTAGCTTTACGTTTCTGGCTACCACCCTGCCAATCCTCTTAGAACTGGAAGTCCCGCTGCACTCTTTAAAGCTTTAAGCACAACTAACGTCACCTTAAATGAGACTAAAAACACAATAACTATACCAACAATAACTCTGAGCTTCAACCAAACTAGTTATGCCACCTCTCCACCGACAATTTCCACGGCGCCACACGACGTTTCAGCTACTTGGACGGCTAACACACAACCAAAAACACATGGCGATTGGAAAGAAGCCAACGCAGACATTAGCATAAACATTCGTGGAACAACAGAGCATGACGATGTATCTGCTTCATCCTGGGCAATTGCAGATCTTCAATCTTTTAATTGTGGGAGATAAATATCCAACCCCCTCTAATTTTTTTTAAAAAAGTTTTTAGCTGCTTCTCTAATGCTATAAAGCGCATGGTTGCAGTTTAATCTTCTTTTAACGCGTAATCCTTTAAGGCATAGTTTTTTCTTGCAAAGTCAAGATAGGAGTAGTGTTCACCCTAAAATTTCACCCCGAACAACTACTACTTCTCTGAGAAAGAACGATTTTTTCAATTTCTTGAATTAGAATCGCAAGTATGAATATTCTCACCATTTGTTTTGGTAGCAACCCGAAACAAGCTCAAAAAATTCTGTAACAGGGTACTTCGAATTTGTTTATTTGCATTTTGCATTTCAAACCATGCGGAAGACAAATAAAGAAATGGTTGTGATTTAGTGTCAAGCTAGATGAAGTCTAAAATCGACTTAACATATGCTTGGTTAGATGTTAGGATGCGGAAATACCGTGATGGCTTAGATATAGTTGCTGATATCTTGAAAGCTGTTAATGGCATTCTTCCAAATCAGGAATTATGGAAGCTGCTAACTTGAACTTTTATGGTGTGAATAGTTATTTAGATGTCGCTTTGTCTTCTGGTTTTTTAGTTGTCAGCAACCACAACTATGAAATAACTGAAAAAGGAAAAATGGTCCTTGAAAAATACCTCGAACTCACAAATAACCTCAACGAAGTCAAGCGTTCCTTAGAAAAAATCAAAGAGGAAAAAAAGGCACTCGAAAATGTAGTAGATAGCAAAATAAACAAAAAGATGAATGAAGAGGAAATCTCAATTGAGAAAAAAGATAAACCACCCATTATTAAAATATCTTTTGAAAGGATTAATCCCCAAGAGTTTTACGGGGAATTGACAACTTTAGGTTTCTCAAAAGTAGCTGCTATGGAAATCATTTCGTGGATAGACTTAATCTATAAGAAGGATAAATTTTTGTTAATGGGAAAAACAGCTAGCGTAATAAAGGCTTGTCTTGCCTGCAATGGCGCGGTGATACTGGGGGCATCTAATGTAACAAGGTACACGGTACGTCTTTTTTTCAAAGTGGATTATCATTCAATTCAAAGTTCATACAAGGCGTTTAGGCAATTAGTTTTGGAAGAAAAACCTGAATTGACTAAATGAGTTTGTATTTTTCAAAGAAAATATTCAAAAACAGTATCGAAATCCGCAATATGGTTAATAGGCAAGTTAACCATAAGTCAAATTAATCGTCAAGCTTCTGGTGGTAAAAAGAGTATGAGTAAAGATCAAGCAATAGGTGGAGCAATACTAGCTGTTTCCGTAGTTGTAGCTGTAGTTTACTTGGTAGCACTGTTTGGTTATGGGCAGTTGATTCAGCCTTGGCTTAACATTGGCTCTACGGCTGATGTTAGATTCTGGCTCATTGCTGTACCAGTATTCGTTGCATTCGTAGCTATCTTGTTCATAGGCGCTTGGATAGGTTGGACAATGGCAACAACGCCTCCTCCAAAACCAGTTGAAGAAATCACAACTGAAACCTCAGCTGAAACAGAAAACAAAACCTCGTAAATCCAAAAAATAAGTATTTTTTTTCTTAATAATGTCTTTATTTTTTTCCAATTCAAGTCGTCTTATTTTCTACAAAAATTCCATGTTGTTCATTTATCGCACAACAATTTATCCCCGCCTAGCACTGAATTCGTCAGGTTGCTGAAGATTCTCAATTAACTCGAAGCGTTCATCTTGGCAGGTTTTGAATTTCTGTGAAGTGACTGATTGTTCTATCGTCGGATTGGTTAGTTGACACCGAGTCTAAAACAACAAATACGTATCAAAAAAGTAAATATTTTACTGCAAAAAGCAAAACATGGAAAACAATAACTTGACAACCTTATAATCATAAAGGTAATAAGGGAAGAAGTGAAATATGAAAAAATCTAAAATTCTGGTTACTGGCGGTGCTGGTTTTATCGGAAGTCATCTTGTTGACTCTTTAATGGAGGCTGGCTCGGAAGTCTGTGTACTTGATAACTTGAGTGCAGGCAACTTGACAAACCTAAAACAATGGCATAAAAACCCGGATTTTTCTTTTCTAGATATTGACTTAGTCAAGCCTTTAGATTCAATTGAGGGTGAGCATTTTGACTCTATTTATCATTTGGCGGCAAACCCCGAAGTTCGGGTTAGCTCCACAGATCCAGAAACACACTTTAACCAAAACATAATTGCAACCTTTAACCTTCTCGAATACATACGCAAAAGCCACAGTGCTCCGCACCTGGTTTTCACTTCAACATCCGCTATCTATGGGGAACCAACACTAATTCCAACTCCAGAAACCTATGGTCCCCTCAAACCAATATCCATCTATGCAGCCACAAAACTTGCCTGCGAATCCCTAATCTCAGCCTACGCCTACAACTACGGATTTAAAGCCACCATAATTCGTTTAGCAAACGTAATTGGACCAAGAAGCGGACATGGAGTTATATTCGACTTTGTACAAAAACTCAACAAAAACCCAAACCAACTTGAAATTCTAGGCGATGGAACACAAACAAAATCATACCTCTACGTAACCGACTGCATAACTGCCCTTCTTCAAAGTGAAATCGCTTTAAGTGAACAAGTAGAAATTTTCAACGCTGGTTCAGAAGACAAAATCAATGTTAGAACTATCGCTAAAACTGTCATAGAAGAAATGGATCTAAGAAACGTAGATCTCAAACTAACTGGCGGTGTGGACGGCGGCAGAGGCTGGGTTGGCGACGTAAAAATAATGTTGCTAGATATTAAAAAAATCAAATCGATCAACTGGGAACCAAAATTGGGCAGTCAGCAGGCAGTTACACAAACAGCACGAGCATTAGCTCAGAGCAAACATAAATGAAGTTTCATTTTGAACAATGAAGTGGGTTGCCAGATGTATCTAACAGAAACACAAATCAAAGCAATTTCCCAGATTTTCAAACATTAAATGTCGAGTTGCTGTAGGTCCTCAATTAGCTCAAAGCCTTCTTCTTGGCAGGTTTTTGAGATTTCTTTAAAGTGACTTATTTCTTGGTCATGGCAGTAGTAGCTGTTTCCGAGTTGGTATTTAGCTTCCCTTGGGCACCCATATTTATCGCATGGATGGGGCTCATTTGGGGATAAGATGTGGTAGTGAATTGGTTCATGCTGTATTAGCGCAGTCTTTGTAGCCTCAAAAAACTATTGGCTATTCCCGTTGTTAATGCTGTTTTTGTTTTCCACCACAGTTCCTCAGGTTTTTAGGCATCGTTATTTTTTTCTGTAGCGAAGCTTAGGTTTTTTGTCAGTTAGATTTTTCTGTGGTATCTTTGGTTTTAAGGTGGGTGTTAGTTGTGTTTGTGTATTCTGGTCTGGTTTGTCATCATTGTTCTTTAAGAAGAAAAAACAACTGCGTGCATTATCAATAAGTTATTCTTCTTTGAATTGAGTTCCCGATAGAGCAACCAGAAGTGCTTGCCGACAGAACAAGACTTATTCTGAACACCTTGCCTAAGCAGTACAATAAATCGAAGTAGTACCATATTCTCAGATTAGGATTTATTTATAGGGCAGTATATTCACTATCTATATAGAAAAGGGATAGTATTGCAAAAAATAGTTAAAGTTACAAGAAAAGGGCAGACAACCATCCCCGCCAAAATCCGGGAGCAACTCGGTATTAAAGAGGGCGATGAATTAGCCGTCGAGACAATAGATCAGCAAGTTATTTTCAAGCTTATCCCTAGATTAGAAGATTGTGCAGGTATTTTTGCGGGGCATGCAGATGTTGTGGAACTGAAAAAAGAAATCGATAAACTCCGTGAGGAATACTAAAATTTGAAGCATGTACTTGATAGCCGTTTTCTAATAGAATACTACTACTCTCAAAACATGGATATAAAACAGAAAGCTAATCAAAAAATGAAAGAATTGATCAAAAATAGTAACGGGATAATTCCTACCATAGTTATATGTGAAACAATTCAGTTAATTCACTCAAGGGAGGGCAAGCAAAAGGCAGATATGATCTACCTCTCGATAGTTTCCAGCGGATTAAAAATTGAGAACTTAAGTCCAGGCATTGCTAAAGATGCAGGCATCCTAAAAAGTACATACAAACACATTCCAATCGGCGACTGCATAATAGCCGCAACTGCAATTTGTAATCAAGCAAGAATTCTCTCAGACGATCCTCATTTTGACCTCATAAAAGAAACCAAGAGAACTTGGCTATAGCCAGCCCGACTTGACGTCCAAGCAAAAAATACATCATTACCCAAACTTTCAAACTCTAAACATCACGTTGTTTTAAGTCCTCAATTAGCTCAAAGCCTTCCTCTTGACAAGTTTTTACAATTTCTCTAAAATGACTAACTCTCTTTGTTCAAGCAGTATAAAAAATCAAAGTAGTGCTCCATTCGTTATCATTCCGCAGATGATTAATTGCAAGTTCAGCGAAAGCCAGTTATCCTCAAATGTATGTTTAAACATCTGTTATAGTGGTGTTCGGATATGGTGAAAACCATAACTATTAGAGACGAAGTCTATGAGAAACTCCTAACCATCAAGGGAAAAGAGGAAAGTTTTAGCCAATTATTTGACAGACTAGTCGAGTGCACATTACCTGTGGAAACGTTAAAGACTCTCAGAGGCAAAGTTGAATTCACCAATAAATAAGCGATGCTCTCAGAACTATACTCTAAAAGGGCTGAAAAAAGAAATTGATCAGCATCGATTCCGATGTCCTAATTGAAATTTTAGACAAAAATCCATGAAAGGTGACCAAGCCCTCAAGCAGATTACTGAAAGCAAAGAAGAAGTAGCAACGACAGTCATTAGCCTACACGAAGTCTTATACGGGTTACACAAATACGGCAAACCTGTCAAAGAGTTGCTTTTGCTTCCAATTCTAAGTTACACAAAAAAAGATGCGGTGCTCGCAAGCAAAATTGAACTTGAAGTCGAAAAGAAAGGAAAAATAGCTTGCAGAACTGACGCAATGATTGCAGCTATAACAATTAACAACGGCGCAAAACTGTACACTTTTAACATAAAACACTTTGAAGCCTTTCAGGACCTCGGACTAGAACTCTACCCTTGAAATAAATAAATCGGTAAATTAAATCAAAAAACAATAAAGCAAATAAAAATTAGTTGTGCCGTCATCATTCTCCATTAATTGGAGTTGGCGAGCACATAAACCTGATTACGCTTCTCTCATTTAACGGCAAAAAGAACATCCCCTTTGTTTTTGCTTTCGGCAGATGAACCGTGACATATGCAGACGCAACCAAAGAGATCTCCAAAACCTGTTCAATAAAACCAACCAAAAATCACCCCTACACAGTTTTTTTCCAACTCGCTGTCTTTTTTCTTTCAGACACCTTAATCCTCAAGCTGCGCCAAATCCTCAATTAACATAAACCCTTCTTGGCGGCATTTGTTTGCGATTTCTCTAAAGTAGCTGATTGCTTTATCATCGCAGTAGTAACTCCAAGAACGTTTACGGTAACTTCCAAGATTTGTGTTGGTTCTATCTTGTAGTGCCATCGAACATACTTTGGAACTTGTACACGAATGTCCCTGCCCTCGACTTTTTTTCGGTAAGTTGCGGGCACATGTATTAGAATCTATTTGCAGACTTTTTGCAGAAACTGTTTCGCTTCCGGTATCTTATCTTGCCACTTCTGGGCTTCAATGATCCAACACTGTCGGCGTATACCCACTTGTCGGGTTCGTAAGAAACTTTATTTCTACGCACAACTATTACTTATCTGATAATTCATATGTCAGAAAAAATTAAAGTCGGTATGCGTGGGCAAGTAGTTATTCCAAAAAAGTTTCGCAAGAAACTAAAAATTGAAAGAGGAATCATCCTTGAAATTAACGCAACAAACGAAGGTTTGTTCTTAAAACCCTTCAATCCCGTAGGCGAAATGAAGGGTCTTGGAAAAGGCGTCTTCGGAGACCCAATCAAGTACCAGAAAAAACTTCGTGAAGAATGGGAATGTCAGCATTGAAAATATGTTTAGACACCAACATCCTGATTTACTTCTTAGAAGGAATTGAGCCTCAGGCAAGCCAAACTGAGAAGATACTAAGTACCTTCATGAAATCGGAAAATGAAGGCGTCATTTCAACAGTAACAGTCGCTGAAGTCTTGACCGGATTCTACATGTTAGACGATAAAGTAAAGGCAGGTACGATTAAGAAACTTCTAAACGATTTAACTCTAAGCAGCTTCAAAATAGTGCCAGTTAGTTTTGAAATCGCCGATTTGGCTGCCAACCTGAGAGCGAAAAGAGGTGGAAGACTCCCCGACGCTTTAATCGTAGCTACAGCACTCAACCAAGAAGTCGACCTCATCTATTCCCAAGATAAAGACCTAAAACGCTTCAATACAGAAATCAAAATCGCTGAGCTGCACTAAAGAACTGTCTGATCACACTTCTTTTATTCAAAGTTGGAGAAGTTACTTGCAAACTTTTTGTAGAAATGCTTTTGCCTCCGGTACCTGATTCTCCCACTTTTTTCCTTCACTGATCCACCGCTGCCGCCACTCTATGCTGGGATGAAGCTCCCATTGGCTGATGAGTGAACTAAATGTTCGTGCTTTTTCATCCATTTTCTGTTTTTCTTTTTGTTGTTCGCTTGTCAGTTTCTGCGGTTGCTCTTCGGCAACAAGCTTGCGAGAATAGCGATACTGAAATTTCTCATAGTCTTCTCTTGTGATTAGTTGTTCCTGGTACACTGCCTTTGTTAGAAGAAGCAGTCCAGCGTAGGATTTGCCTATTTCTTTTTCTACCTGAAATTTAATTACCGCAAGGTATAGTTCCGGCGGCAAACAAATCTTCATGATGTGTTCTTGAGTAAACTCTCTTGCCATTTTTTTCCTCTCTTATTTTTTTAGATGGATTGTCCCGCTCCCCAAAGAATGGAAAACGTTTAGACACCAAAAAACGTAGAAACAATTACACAAACAGTAGACGTAACTAGCTAGCTACCTATTACTTTAAACTAAAACTAGCTACCTATCCCTCTTGTTCTTCTTCCACTACTGTATTTGAGATTTCAGACTTTGCGTTCTCTTCGAACTCTTTCGAGTTGGATTCGTTGAATCCTCGTGGAATTCGAAAATAGCATGGCCCGGTTTTCTTTAGGTCGGATTGGAACTCATCGATGTCATGCTTAGTCCAGGTGTGCAAATGCTTGATGCATTGTAGGAAGTCAGCTTCAAAATTCATAAAATGCAGTTGGAAGAAGTAGTCTATGATCTCTCTATCTATGGATGTATATCCGGCTATGACTGTGGGGATGGTCCAGCAATAGAGTTCTTTGACTCGCTTATGCATTATTTCGATGTTTTTGTAGATTAGATCCCCGTTTTCAGCGAGTAATTGGGGGTTTTCGGTACGGTCATATTCTTCAATGATTTCATCAACTTTTCGAAAGAGCATTTTTTCTGCTTCAGAGAAAGAATTAAAATCAATGTGCAGCAACGTTCCAGCGGTTGTGTCTTTTAGTTTTTCCGAAATTTTTTCTACCTTCCTGAATTTTTCGTAATTTTTTATGGGACAAACACCCCCTTTTTCACTTTATCTTCCAGGTTTTTGAGTTTAGCCATTAGTTGGGGTAAGACGGCTGTGTCAAACATCAAAGAATTTGCTTTGAGCATCGTGTTTAGGGCGGCTATTTGTACTAGGGCATTTTGGGATGTGAGCATTCTTCTGCTTGCTTGACGATAAATCTCCTCGTAACGATTAATAATTTTGAGCAAAACATCATTGGGTGTGCTTATGCCCTGTAACAAAGGTTGCCAGCTTGATCGAGTTTCAAAATCATTATAGACCGTGCGTTCTGAACAGGTCGTCTTCTGGCTTAACTGCTTTACAATCTCTGATTGAGTCAAGCCTATGCCTTCGAGCTTTAGCAACTCTAAACGTCTACTTACTGCTTCCGACATGGTATCTCCTTCAAACAGACAACGCAAACAACAAAAAACTGCAAAAAACCAACCTTAATTGCACCGCCACAATAGAGCAAACTGAAAATATCCAAATCAAACTCGCCTATGCAAAAGCCGGATATTCTTTTTTCAACATTTTTAACCATTTGCGGCTGGTCTTGCGGCTTACACCAAAGATTTCTTCGCCCTGAATTTCAGTAATCATTCTTCCATCCAATTCTCCCCTCAATGAAAGATAATCTTGAACCAGATACATAGCTCCTGAGAAAAGACACGCAACCTGTTTTGAAGTCAATGGGCCTTTGTGCGCAATAAAACGGGATGCTAAAATATCCGCTCTTTCAAGGATGCAACAAGAAATCCCCTTTTCCAGCAGAGTGTGACATCTTTCACTAATTAAGCGTTCAAGTTCTTTCTGGCAAGCTATCACGGGATCTTTTTGTTTCTTTTGTAACGCTTTAACGATTTTTTCGGAAGCTGATGCAGAAAGAACTAGGTGCCCTTCGTTTTTCGCTATCGCGGCTGTTTTATTGCCATAGGCAGCGTCAGAGATGTCCTCTTTAAAAGAGATAGTTATTGGGATAATTCGGTAAGCGTCAAGTTGTCCACAGCCCTTGCATTTGAAAACAACAATACTCTCACTATCTAGCAAAAGATCGTCAGTTTGATCCCTGCCGCAAACTCGGCAGATACATTTTGAAAAAAACCTCTCCTCGATTTCTTCATCAACCTCCTTTACTGGTGTTGACGTTACTTCGTGGCCACATATTTCACAAATTGACACACCCAAGACAGGGTAGTCTTCAAAGTAACTAGTTGACCCGCAGTTGGGGCAGATTTTCATCTGATCTGATTTTTCATCCATAATGTTCACTACTTTGCAGTTTGGTTTTAAAAAATCTAACGGGTTACCCTAAGATAATCCGCAAAACGAGAAACACATGTGTCCTCAATAATACACACTTTTAGGCTAAAAAACAGCTAAATTTACCCAGTCACACAGAGATTGAGATAATCACCAAGCACCGTGGCTTT
Organism: Candidatus Bathyarchaeota archaeon; assembly: GCA_963840325.1. GTDB lineage: Archaea > Thermoproteota > Bathyarchaeia > Bathyarchaeales > Bathycorpusculaceae > Bathycorpusculum. The sequence goes on along the minus strand of CAWIYM010000004.1, from coordinate 675,930 downwards.
AGGTGAAAAATAAGTTAGCATTAAGCGTATTTTCAAGCAGTTGACCAAAAATATTCTTCTCTTAAAACCGCAAAAAGCTCCGATGCATCAAAAACCAACCATCATGCAAGAATACATCCAATTCAGACAACCCCCTCAAATTGCAACTTTCTTGCAAACAAATATCCAAAATATTTGATGGATACTTGCTGCGCCACCAAAATTAAGGCTTTTTTCTTCCTTCTCAGACAACAATTTATCATACTTAAGGTCTATTCGAGCAGTTTTTCCTTTAGCCTGAGGAATTTTAGTGATATATCTCGTCGTTTAATTAGAATTATTTTTGTTTAGAAGAAAACTCCAAAACTTGAGCGATTAAATTATTTTCGAGAGCGTCAGTTTCTTCTTCATTTAAAGCATATTTGCGTTTGTGTTCTAAGGCATGTTCTTCAATTGCTAATCCCATGGCTTTCAAATCAGGAATTAAAAGGATCTTGTGACCGCATTCGCACTGTATAGTAGGCAAATTCCGTATCGACGAATGATTTCGAGCTTTTTTTGTACTCATTGTTGACCATGTACGAACTCGATTACTATAGATAAAAGGCAAGTTCTGAAAACAGCTACATATCAAAAAAGGGAATATTTCAGAACTTGGATTTAGCCTGTCTTTTTTTGGGTAATCTTAACTACGAATACACTGCAAGGCTCTCCTGATAACAGGAACGATAAATATACAGCTCAACTAAAAAAACATGAACAATCACCAATTTCTATTTGATATATCACAATCTAACGAATACTCCTCATTTTGATATGTATTTCAAAAAGAAATCTTCCTTTTATGCTTTCAAACTCAACATTGGTTAGAGAAAGGTACCTGACATGAACGATGTAATTAAACCTCTGGAGAAGGAAAGAACCCTTGGCGAGATGTGCCGATTGGCTCTTGAGAAAAGTTACGGCATCCAAATTCCCACTCCAAATTGCATTTCCAAAAAAAATCAAAAAATCTGAAATTAGGAGTAAATTAATGATGAGAAATAGACTTTTTAGAGGCACTAAAAGCAAAAACACAGAAAACACCAACAAAGATTCACCTCGAGATGCCGCTAAAATTAAGGCTCCAAAAAGCCGATCAACTAACGAATTTGTAAAAGGCTATGATAGCATATGGCAAGCGGGTCCACAAGTAAAATTTCAAAACCTTGGAAATAGGGAAAGACTACCTCAACAGATCAATCAAAACCCAACTTTATGGTAATGATATTTAGGCGGTTAAAAAATATGAGTAAAGATCAAGCATTAGGTGCTGTAATTGTTGCGGTCTGCTTAGTGGCTGCGTTTGCCTATTTTGGATTTCTATTCTTATATGAACCGTTCATTTCACCAATGGTGTATTTGGGTTCAAATGTTGATGTTCATTTCTGGCTAATCGCTGCCCCAGTCGCCTTTGCTTTTGAAGTAATTCTTGCAATGGGCGCATGGATCGGATACAAGAAGGCAACAACTCCTAAAACTAAAATCATAAAAGAAATCCCCTCTACACCCAAAGCACAAAAATAAGATTACAAAACGTCTTTAAACCAATTTCTTTGCAAGTTCATAATTCTTGACTTTTGGAGTATCGAAGTCGCTGATAGAATTGTCGCTCGGTTTTCGAAGTCTTTCCATCCAACCTGCAACCACCCAAATAAACCCAACCGAATCATCCTACTCCAACTGCAGCAAACTCTTCAAAAATAGCAAAAACAATCAACCTTCCCTCGCTTTTAATTCTTTCAAAAAATGATAAATTAATGAAAAATGAGTTATGCCGTCATCATTCTCCAATGCTCTGGAGTTGGTCATAACCCAAAGTTGAATATCAAACTCAAAAAAAAGAACAGCCAAAGAAGCGCTTTTTATGTAATGCTCTGTACTTAATCAATAAACAGGCAGCAGTATTATCTTGAGATTAAAACAACAATCAATAGTAAACATAAATACAAAATAGTGCGTGGGAAAAAAGCATGAGTAAAGCTGCAGATATGGCTAAAGTTTCGGCAAGAGGCAGCTTTCACCTACTTTGGGGTCTAGTAATCTCCACAGTAATCTCCTCAATCGCAACCATTTTTGTCGCAAGGCTACTCGGATCCGACCTATATGGATTATACGGTATTGTGCTTATTGCGCCTAATCTTATTGGAGTGTTCCGAGATTGGGGCATAAACTCAGCCATGGTCCGCTACACAGCCCAGTATCGATCAGAAAATCGTGAATCAGAAGTTAGAAACATAATCGTTTCCGGAATGATCTTTGAAATATTCTTTGGAATAGCGCTGTCGGCAGTTTCTTTTGCTCTTTCAGGATATCTTGCTGTAAACCTATTTCACCGCCCAGAAATAACATATTTAATTCAAATTGCATCAATCTCAATTTTAGCCGGCGGACTCATAAATGCTGCGACAGCCGTTTTCACAGGTATCGAAAAAATGGCGCTAAAAAGCTTAATGCTCATTGTGCAATCCGTAATAAAAACCGCTGTTATGGTTGTATTAGTCATTTTGGGATTTGGCACTTATGGAGCAATCTTGGGCTTTACTTTTGCCGTAGTAATTGCTGGGTTAGTGGGTGTGGCACTTGTGTGGACTCAATACAGGAACCTGCCAAAACTGAGCAATGTTAAGCTCGAAATACAAGCATATATCAAAACTATGCTATCTTATGGTGCTCCTTTGTCGGTTTCAGCTATCATAGGTAGCTTTCAAGGTCAATACTACTCGTTTTTACTTCCAATCTTCTACGTTACCGACAACACTGCAATTGGCAATTATGGCATTGCATCAACTTTTGTTGTTTTGATAACGTTCTTTGCAACACCAATAACAACTATGCTTTTTCCAGCATTCAGCAAACTCAACCCAAAAAAAGAGAGACAAACCCTCCAAAACGTCTTCCAGTACTCAGTTAAATATGCCTCGCTTATAGTCGTGCCAGTAGCAGCGCTTGTCATGTGCCTATCTGAGCCAGCAATCTCTACATTGTTTGGAGAAACCTATGCGACAGCGCCGCTCTTTTTGGCACTACTTGCACTCACCTACATCTATACCCCGTTTGGAAGCCTAAGCATTGGCAACTTCTTTAGCAGTCAAGGAAAAACCACATTAATTTTGTACCTTACTCTACTCTCAGCAGCTATCGGCTTGCCCCTGGGCTACATTTTCATTATGCAGATGGGGGTTTTAGGTTTGATCATTACTTCACTTGTAGTTGGGATTCCCGACACTATCATATCGCTTTATTGGATGAAGAAGTATTACGAGTTGACTATTGATTGGCGTTCATCAGCTAAAATTTTGCTCTCATCAGCCATTGCCGCCGCCTTAACTTACGTTCTTATTTCAGAGCTGAACTTCCATAGTTTAATTCGGCTAATCTTAGGCGCAGTGTTCTTCGCATTCTTATTTTTTGCCGCGGCATTGGTAACCCAAACTATAAACAAATCTGACATAGAAAACCTACGCGGCATGATAACTGGACTTGGACCTATAGGAAAAATAATTGGCCGATTTCTAAACATATATGAAAAACTTGCTGAAACCCTCAAACGCTAACTATGTACTTCAAAGCGCTTGTTATAATTAAAAAATATTTGTGATATTTCTGCATAGCTAGGTTGGGATGCCATAAAAAATTTTATATCTCAGTGCTTGCTCCTTTTAAATACAAGTTGTGATTATATGGCAGTCAAAATTTCCCCAGATTATATTGACCTTCTAAACAAGGCAGTCGAACGCGAAATTCAAGTTTCTCTTCAGTACATCCTTCAACATGCAAAAATGGAGAAGTTGGTCCGTAGAACTATTCCAGAAAACATCCTTTTAGAAAAAACCACTTATGATGCGGTTGGAAAGATCCTAAAGGAAATCGCGATCCAAGAAATGAAACATGCCGCCACCATAATAGAACGCATATACTACCTTGGCGGAAAAGCATCAACTAAATCGAGCAAAATCACCGTCGGCAACAGCATAAGCGAATTCTCAAAACTCAATGCAAAAGCAGAGGAAGAAGCATTAGTGCTCTACCGCGAAATCATCGACACCTCCGGAAAAATGGGCGATTGGGAAACCCGCGAACTCTTCGAGAAAATCTATGGAGAAGAAGAACAACACCTATTCAAGTTCCAAGAATACACAAAGTTCCAAGACGAGAAAGAAGAACCAAGCAAAGTGCCACTTCCTGAATGGCGAAAAATATACACAGAAGACTACTTCACACTCCTCAACAAAGCAGTTTCCGCAGAAATAGCCGGCATCATCCAATACACAAACCAACATGAAAAAATGGCCTTGCTTGAACTCAGATTGAAAAACACAGCACTTGAAACAATCACAGAAAACAACAAAGCCACAGTTGTAAGTAAAATCCTCAAAGAAACATTCATGCAGGAAATGGATCACCTCGAAAAAATCAGCGAACGCATCTACCTCCTCGAAGGCGAAGCCACCTGGAAACCAGACCCCTTGCCAGTCGTCGGCAACACAGCTCAAGAATTTTTAGTCCTAGACCATGCTCTAGAAAGCAGCGCAATAACACTCTACCGCCAAATCATCGCTGAAGCACTCAAACGCGGCGACACATTGACCCGGCGCATGTTCGAAGATATCATTATTCAAGAAGAAAACCACTTCTGGACCTTCGACGACTTCATAAGATAAAAAAATCTTCCGCTCCCATTTTTGGGAGACAGTCTTATTTTCAAATAAACACAAACTTTCAAAAAAGAAATCAAACGTGAAAACCATGGTAATTGAGAGTATAAATTGGATGGCAGGCGGTCCTCAAGGAAGCGGTGTTGATTCAGCATCCACCATATTTGGCAGAGCCTGCGGTTACGGTGGCTTGTATGTTTTTGGCCGAAGAGAATACCACTCAAACATCAAAACAATGCACAGTTACTTCCTGCAACGTATATCCAAAGAGCCAACGTTAGCTAACATTAGTGATGTGAATTTGCTTGCGGCTTTTGATGCGGAAACAGTGGTGCGGCATGTAGGCGAAGTCGTGAGTGAAGGCGGCATAATAGTTGATTCACGCGATCTGGGCGTCAACGTCTTAAAGGATATAGCAACTTTCTCAGAAGATTACAAATCTCAGATTCGCGATTTCATGAAAGAAAATAATGTAGGCGAAACCATCAACGACTTCCTAAACTACGCCAAACAAAAAAACATCCAAATCTTTACAGTTCCATACATGGATTTGCTCAATCAAATCGGCAAAAAACTTAACATAGAAAAGGTAAGCATGCTTCAAAAAATGATAAACGTCTTAACGATCGGCGTATCCTTGGCGTTACTGAAGTATGAACCGAAAACTCGTAGAAGACGCAATCAAAGCTACCTTCCACGAAAAAATTGCTGACATGAACGTCGTAGCTGTGGACACAGCTTATGATTATGCTGAGCAGAATTTTAATGTGAATAATTTTAAGCACAAGCTCGAAAAAACGGATACTAAAGAACCACGAATTTTCCTGACAGGAAACCAAGCTGTCGCCATCGGAAAGGTTCTGGGAGGATGCAGAGTGCAAACATACTACCCTATCACTCCTGCGGCTGACGAAAGCGAGTATTTAGAAGCCCATGAAATCCTAAAAACCAAGAATAGTAGCCAAGAAGCCATAATCGTGTTGCAAACTGAAGATGAAATTGCAGCAGTAAACTCAGCTTCAGGCGCCTGCCTAGCTGGTGCACGAGCAGCAACGAGCACGTCAGGTCCAGGTTTTTCTTTGATGGCTGAAGGCTTAGGATGGGCAGGCAACAACGAAGTGCCATTAGTAATAACGTTCTATCAACGCGGTGGACCCGCAACTGGGCAGCCGACAAGGCATAGCCAACAGGATTTACGTTTTGCGATGCATGCGGCTCACGGAGAATTCGCAAGAATAATCCTTGCATCAGGCGATATTGAGGAATGCTTCTTTGATGCAGCTGAGGTTTTTAATTTAGCAGAAAAATATCAGATGCCCGTTATTCATTTGCTCGATAAAGGTATGGCTAACTCATCGCAAACCTACCCCGTTTTTGACTACGCCAAAGTCAAGATTGACCGCGGATTAATCGTTGGTGAAAAAGAGCTTGAAGGCAAAGTGTACAAGCGTTTCGAATTCACGGAAACAGGCGTATCCCCACGGGCTTTTCTGGGAACAAAGAATGGCGTGCAATGGTGCAGTGGCGACGAACACAACGAAATGGGCAACATCAATGAAGAACCCATTAATCGACGAAAAATGATGGACAAACGTTTGAAGAAACTTGAATTAGTGGATAAGGAAGTGCCGTTGGAAATGAAACTGAAATTTTTCGGCGACAAAGACTCAGAAAACATTGTGTTTAGCTGGGGTTCACCTAAAGGAGCTATAATAGAGGCACTCAACCAGCTAAAAGATGAAGGCTTGAGTTTAGGGTATGTTCAGGTGCGTATGATTCATCCTCTTCCCTCTGCTCAACTAAAACAAATGTTAGCGGGCAAAAAACGCATTATCGACATTGAAGACAACGCAACCGCGCAGCTTGGCGGAGTAATTACCGAGCACACAACCATCAAACCCACTCATTACATTCTCAAATACACTGGGAGACCCATGATGACAACCGAGGTCTACCAAACAATCAAGTTGATTTTAACTGATAAAGCAGCCGAGAGGCAGGTGCTGATGCTTGGCGCATAAAGCTTCAGAATACAAAACCGATGTCTACGTCGACTGGTGTCCAGGATGCGGAGATTACGGGATCCTAAGTGCGCTTCAGATGGCTCTATCAGAACTCAACCTTGAACCCCATAATGTCGTTGTTGTTTCAGGAGTTGGTAATGCGGCTAAGACCCCGCATTTCGTTAATGTTAACGGTGTCCACACATTGCATGGCCGATTGTTGCCTTTTGCTATGGGAATTAAGGTGGCTAACCCAAACCTTGAAGTCATCGGCGTCGGCGGCGACGGCGACGGACTTGGAATTGGCGCGGGACACTTTGTTAATGCTGGACGAAGAAACATTGACATGACATACCTGCTCTACAACAACGGCGTTTATGGGTTAACAAAAGGACAAGCGTCTCCCACACTTAGACTTGGAATGCAAACTAAATCACTTCCTAACCCTAACATAAATGAAGCAATAATCCCAGTTGAGTTGGCAATAACGGCTGGCTACACTTTTGTGGCGAGATCCTATGCCTTTGACGTTATGCATCTTAAGAATACAATTAAGCAAGGGATTGAGCATAAGGGTTTAGCGTTTGTTGAATGCTTGCAACCGTGTCCAGTTTACAATGACATAAATACCAAGGACTGGTATGCTGGAGAAGACCGCAAAGACGCCTCGGGCAAGCCACAATCAAGGCTCTATAAACTCGAAGAAACAGGATTTGACCCAGTAGTGCACGATGTAGCCGAAATTTTTAAGAAAAAAGTTGCTGGCTTAGAGAAAGCGCAGGAATGGGGAGACAGAATCCCAATTGGCGTCTTCTACAAGAATGAGTTCGAGCCAACCTTCCAAGAACGCTTTGCCCAAAGAATACCCTTCTACCCCCAGAATCCGCCAGCTAAACAGCAGCTTAAAGACGAAAACGGCGTTTCAACACTTGACCTAACCGAGTTTTTGGATGATTTGAAGACAAGTTAACGTTTCTTGGTTGTAAGAAACGTAAGGAGCTTCTCCTTTCTCCTCAAAACACATATCGTTAGTTTGCCTTATAACCGCTATTTCTAAAATCGACATATGTCGGCTAAGGCGTTTTTTCTGCTTCATCGTCAAAGTAGCAAGGTTCAGTAAATCTTGGAGTACATACACAGTAGAACTCCAAGTCAGTTTTACCAGTGTTTGTTATTTTCTGGGACGCTCCCGCTGGAATAACGATAACATCTCCAACACTCACATGAGTTGGTTCTAAGCCGCTGAAAGCTACTATGCCTTCTCCAGCGGTTATGATGTAGATTTCTTGGATGCCCTCAAGGTGATGAGCTTTAGTTGTGATGCCTGGCTTTACTGTGGCAATCGCGATTGAAACCTCTTTGTCGCTGAAATTTTCGGCTATGAAGCAACGTTCAGGGGTCAAATAGGGGTTCAATGAGTTGGCTTTTACGATTTTGGGCTCCATTGTTTCACCATTTTATTTTCCTTGCTGGATACGCGAAGGTAATAATGAATATTGAGAATTGAATTATATTGCTTGCGCAAGCCTTAACCAAAGATGTATTTGCTTGAAAACGGGGTTTTTGGTGAAAAAGGGCTTATTTTGGTTTTTTTTATTATGTGTTTTTTGCTTAAACTTCATGGTCTTTCATATGTGTTCTTTCGTTGTTTTGTATGTTTAATGTGAAAACACCTTATATATGCGCTAAATGTAGTGTGTAGGTAAGCTCTCTAACACTATAAATAACCAAATGAGAATGATAAACCCGTGAGATGTCCGTACTGCAACTCAGACGATTCAAAAACCCTTGAAACACGTGATTCCCCAGAGAACACCACACGTAGACGTCGAGAATGCATTAACTGCAGCAAACGCTACACCACCTACGAATACCTTGAAACAGTCGAACTCATGGTAAGAAAAAAAGATGGCGAACTCCAACGTTTCGACGTCAACAAAATCATCCGCGGCTTACAAAAAGCATGCGAAAAACGGCCGATCACAATGGACCAAATCAATGAGTTAGCAGGAAAAGTACGACAAGATCTCATGCTAAAAGGCACCGAGGAAGTAACCTCTGGAGCAATCGGTGACCTTATAATGAAATACCTCAAAAACGTGGATCGAATCGCATACATTCGGTTCGCTTCAGTTTACAAGCAATTTGAAGAGCCTGAAGATTTCAGGAAATTACTCATGGAAGTGAAAAAACAATGAAGTTTGTACTAAAACGTGACAGTAAATTAGAACCCTTCGATCAGGAACGTATTACAATTGCCATTTGGAAAGCTGCAAAAGCAGTAGGTGGAAAAGACAAAGAACAGGCTAAACGCATCAGCGACGAAGTCGTTGTTTTACTAAACAAGCAGTATGGCGACGATGGTGTCCCAACGGTTGAGGAAATCCAAGATCTCGTTGAAAAGCGCCTAATCGAAAATGGACATGCTTCAACGGCAAAAGCCTACATCCTCTACCGTAAACAGCACACAGACATGCGTGAGTTAGCTTCGCTGCTTAGTTCTTCAGATATGGTTGACCAATACCTTGAAGTTGAGGACTGGCGCGTAAAAGAGAACAGCAACATGAGCTATTCACTTCAAGGTCTAAACAATTATCTCTCATCCACAGTTATTGCAAAATACTGGATTGCACGCATTTACCCAACAAACATTGCAGAAGCACACTTCTCAGGCGACTTGCATATTCACGATTTAGGCGTCCTTGGACCCTACTGTGTCGGCTGGGACGTAAGCGACCTGTTACTCTCAGGTTTCGGCGGAGTCTCAGGCAAGATTGAGAGCAAACCAGCAAAACACTTCCGCACAGCACTTGGACAAGTTGTTAACTTTTTCTACACGTTGCAAGGTGAAGCGGCAGGCGCTCAAGCGTTTAGCAACTTCGACACATACCTAGCACCCTTCATACGTTACGACCACTTAAACCAGAAAGAAGTGGAACAGGCGCTGCAGGAATTCTTCTTCAACATGAACGTACCAACCCGCGTAGGCTTCCAAACACCCTTCACCAACTTAACTTTGGATCTGACTGTTCCAGACTTCATGAAGAACGAAGCCGTCCTCTACAACGGCAAAGTCACCCAAGACACCTACGGCGACATGACTAAAGAGATGGAAATGTTCAACTTAGCCTTTGCCGAAGGCATGCGCCAAGGCGACTCAAAAGGTAGAGTTTTCACATTCCCAATTCCCACCTACAACATCACAAAGGACTTCGACTGGGACTCCAAAGTTTCACAGGCCATCTTTGAAGTCACCGCTAAATACGGTGTTCCATACTTCAGCAACTTCGTGAACAGCGACATGAAACCAGAAGACGTACGCAGCATGTGTTGCCGGCTCCGCATCGACAACCGTGAACTCCGCAAGAGAGGAGGAGGATTCTTCGGTGCCAACCCCTTAACAGGCAGCATAGGTGTCGTCACATTGAACATTCCAAGAATCGGCTACCTAGCCAAAGACGAAGACGAATTCTTCGAGCGTTTAGAAACTTTGATGGAGACAGCTAAATCAAGCTTAGAGATTAAGCGCAAAGTGCTCGAAGCCTTCACCGATAACGGCTTGTATCCCTATTCGAGACGTTACCTGCGTCACGTTAAAGAAGGATACGACAAATTCTGGAAGAACCACTTCTCAACCATCGGCATAGTCGGCGTTAACGAAGCGATCATAAACCTGCTTGGACAAAACATCGCCTCCAAAGATGGACAAGCTTTCGCCATGAAGATGCTCACGTTCATGCGAGATCGCCTAGCTGATTATCAAGAGGAAACAGGCTGCATCTACAACTTGGAAGCCACCCCCGCCGAAGGAACCTCCTATCGGCTTGCCCGCATAGACAAAAAACGCTACCGCGACATTATCTTTGCCAACCAAAAACAAATAAACGCAAACCACGCGGAACCATTCTACACCAACTCATCCCAATTGCCAGTGGACTTTTCAGGTGACCTCTTCGATGCACTCGAACACCAAGAAACACTACAATCACTCTACACAGGCGGCACAGTGTTCCACATTTTCCTAGGCGAACGCATGCAATCCTGGAAATCAGCAGCGGAATTAATTAAGAAAGTTGCTTGGAACTCAAAGTTGCCCTACTTCACTCTGACCCCAACGTTTAGCATTTGTCCAACCCACGGCTACACAACTGGAGAACACAAACTCTGCCCAGTCTGCGGAGCACCCAGCGAAGTGTACTCGCGAGTCGTCGGGTACCTAAGACCAATTGACCAGTGGAACGACGGAAAACAAGCAGAATTTGACATACGCAAAACCTTCGACCGCTCAAACGTCATATCATCAGCACCACTAACAGTTTAAGGAGAAAAACATCCAAATGAAGTTTAGTGGACTACAAAAAATCAGCCTCGTTGACTACCCCGACAGAATAGCTAGCGTACTCTTTACGCCAGGCTGCAACCTACGCTGCCCATTCTGCCACAACTGGCGCATCGCCGTTGACCCGCAACCGCCGTTTCTACAGGAAGGTCTTGCATTGGAGATTTTGGAGAGCCGCAAAAAATACGTTGATGCAGTCGTCGTTACCGGCGGCGAACCATGCATGCACAAGGAACTGCCGAAGTTCTTGGCAAAACTCAAAGAACGCGGCTTTATGGTAAAGTTGGATACTAACGGTTTCTTCCCAGACACCCTCGAGGAATGCTTAGGACACGTTGACTATGTGGCTATGGATGTGAAAACTTGCGCTGACAAATACAAGTTACTAGGTGCTAAAGACACAGTTGGGTTGATGCGAACAATGGAAATCCTAAAAACAGGCAAAGTACCCTATGAATTCCGCACAACCGCTGTTCCAGAACTCGTCACGGCACAAGACGCAACATGCATTGGTGAGATGGTGAAAGGTTCAAAAACTCATGCCCTCCAACAATTCGTTCCAGAAGATACACTTGACAAAAAATACCAGAAACTCAAACCTTACGCACCAGAAACAATTGACGCCTTCGCAAAAATAATTCAGCCGTTCACAGAAAAAGTTGTTTTACGCGTCTAACATCAATTTTTTGTTAAAGCCTATTTTGTCACGTTTAGCGGTAACTGTTTAGCTTGCAATTGTTAGATTTTTTAGTGGTATTCGCGTAAAAACAGTTTAAATAATCAACTGTAGCTAAACTGGCTATTGTGAGAAGTATGAATCAGCGGCTACTGATTTACTCAGATGGTGGTGCAAGAGGTAACCCTGGACCCTCAGCCGTAGCTTTCGTAGCCTTAAACGAGGGAAACGAAACTGTAAAAGCAGATTCGCGTTTCATAGGGGTTCATACCAATAACCAAGCGGAGTACGAAGCATTGTTGTTCGCGTTAAAGTTTGCCATAGAAGCGAAGGCGCAGGAAGTTGTTTGTCACTTGGACAGCGAATTAGTTACAAAACAACTCAACGGAGAATACGCTGTTAAAAACGATCAGTTGTGGCACCTATGGCGAAAAGTTGGGAAGTTGAAGGCTTGCTTTAAAAAAATAAGTTTTGTTAATGTTCCAAGAAGCAACATTCAAATCCAAAGAGCAGATTCACTGGTAAACATAACGTTGGATGAACAAGCCAAAAAACGTTCAAGCTAAACAATTATAACAAACCACGCCAGAAATATTACAGATGAAAAATGTTTGTCCACACAAGCATCCGCACAAGCAACATGGAACGCTCAATCGATTTCTACTCCAAGTTCTTTGGCTTAAAACTGCAACGCCGCAGCGAAATCAAGCAAACCAACGCTGAAATCGCTTTTCTACAAGACATTGACCGCAAGGGCGCTATTCTTGAATTAACTTATTATCACAACCAGAACAAGTTTCTTCAACCTCAATATGAAGAACGATTGTTTGATCATTTAGGCTTTGAAGTTGCCGACATAAACAAAACCATCGCAGACTTAAAAAAAGGGAACGTAACTATAACCGATGAACCCTTCGAATTAAATGAGCACACAACTATTGCTTTTATTGAAGATCCTGATGGAACTCTAATTGAGCTTATTGAGAGAAAATAGCAAAAATGCTTCTCCCCCAACTGAAGGGGATTGGGACAAAACTATTTTGGGTTAATTCTTATATCGTAGAGCTTGTGGAAAAAAGCTTTTGAGAAAAGCGCAGTATGTTGCCTCTCTTCCCTTTTTTGCTTGATAATTCTGCCAACCTGTCTTTGTCAGGCGAAAGCAAAATAAGGTAATTGTAAGAGTATTTGGCTAAATGCTAATTGATTCAAGTTGTATTTTCAGAAAAGTGTGCAAAAGAAGAAGAAGACTCGCAAATGCATTTTGGGTAAGCTTGTTTTAGGTTGCTTTCGCTGTTTAGGGTTTGGATTGTTTGCAGGTTGAGGGTTTAAAAGGGTTGAAAAGGGCTGGAAAGGGTAAATCTTCTTCTTCCTTTCAAGCCTCAATTATTACCAATAGTCTTGCCAGTATCGAAAATTAACGGAAAATTTAAGTTACTTTCCTCTCAAGACCTAAGGCGGGAGGGCAAGTTAAAAATTGCAGACTGGCTTGATTCTGCGGAATTAGCCTGGAAAGCGAATGCTACAGTAACTTCTTTAAAAAATTTCCCTAACGCAATGGATAGGGTCAATTACCATAATGGGCTTACAATTCAGAATCAAAAGAGATTTTATGTTATTTATACAGGCTCAGGTAGCAATATAGCATCTGCCGTGGTTGATACAGAAAGCATCAAACCAATTAAAATTGGAAATGCAGAAATTAAGATTAATGGTTTTGTAGCCGATTACAAGACTTATTGGTTTGCTTCAACCGATAGGCAAGAGGCTAATTATCTTGCAACCGTATTAAACTCAAATACGTTAGATAAAATGATAAAGCCACATCAATCAAGAGGCAAATTTGGGCCTAGAGATATTTGTAGGCTGCCATTCGAATTTTGTGTCCCACAATTTGATAAAGATAATGACATCCACAAACAAATTGCCGCTCTCGGATTGGAAGCAGTTAAAGCTGCAATAAAGTTGCCCAAGAAATCCCGCTCTAATATCAAAAATGCTCTTCCGCAAATGAATGAAATTGACAGATTAGTTAGCGAACTGCTCAAAAAATAAAAATACCCGTTGATAAATGATCGACTGGAACTGTAAGTATTTTGAAATCAATAATTATTAATTTGAAGATGCCTATCATAATATTAAAATAACTGAAATACCAATGTGTTAACGAATTCACAAAATTAAGTAAGATTAATAGAAGGAATGAAAATGAGCAAAAGCGATAAACCACACTTAAACATCATCATCATGGGTCACGTTGACAATGGAAAATCAACAACCACAGGACACTTATTGTATCTTGCTGGCGTTATCGACCAGCGAACAATTGATGCTTACAAAGCAGAAGCTGAAGCAATGGGCAAAGCGACATTCCACTTCGCTTGGGTTTTAGACAACTTGAAGGAAGAAAGAGAACGGGGTGTCACAATTGATCTTCGATTCCTGCAATTCCCAACCAAGAAATACAACATGACCGTCATTGACGCGCCAGGTCACAGAGACTTCATCAAAAACATGATCACAGGGGCAAGTCAAGCCGATGCAGCAGTTCTTTTCAGCTCAGCTAAAAAAGGCGAGTTCGAAGCAGGAATTGGAGCAGGCGGTCAAACTCGTGAACACGCATTCTTAGCTTTCACTTTAGGTATACGCCAACTTATCGTTGCCATTAACAAGATGGATGACGCCTCCGTTAACTGGAGTAAAGATCGTTACGATGAAATGAAGAATGAAATCACAAGAATGATCAAGATGGTCGGCTACAAGGTTGACAAAGTTAACTTCATCCCAGTTTCTGGCTGGACAGGCGACAACTTGATCAAGAAGAGCGAGAAGATGCCATGGTATACTGGTCCAACCTTAATGGAAGCATTCGATCTTCTTGAGATTCCAGCAAAACCAACCAACAAACCTCTACGTATTCCTATTCAAGATGTTTACAGCATCACGGGTATTGGTACAGTCCCAGTTGGCAGAGTCGAAACAGGTATACTCAAACCAGGTCAAACCCTAATCTTTATGCCCTCAAATAAGACTGCTGAAATTAAATCAATCGAAATGCACCACACACAAATCCCAATGGCTGAACCAGGCGACAACATCGGAATGAACGTTAGAGGCATCTCAAAGACTGATGTTCACCGCGGAGACGTCGCAGGCCCAGTTGACAACCCACCAACCGTAGCAAAAGAATTCATCGGACAAATAATCGTTATCTACCACCCAACCGCAATCGCAGCAGGATACACCCCAGTACTCCACTACCACACAGGACAAATCGCAGTCAAATTCACTGAACTCATAAAGAAAATCGACCCACGCACAGGACAAGTATCCGAAGAGCACCCAAGTTACCTCAAAACAGGCGATGCAGCATGGGTACGAATGGAACCACTCCACCCAATCGCAGTCGAAGCATTCATTGACTTCCCAGAACTCGGTAGATTCGCAATCCGAGACATGGGCACAACCGTCGCAGCAGGCGCAATTAAAGAAATCACCAAAAAGGGTCCATAAACCCCTTTCATTTATTTTTTGTCAATTTGATTAACAAGATTTAGTAAATTTTCTTAACGTTTCAGTTTAAACTATTATACAAAAGGAAACCTTTTTTGCAACTGCGTGTTTATTGTTGTGTTATGACAGTCACAATTGTTTTTATCGTATGGATGGAAGTGCTATCATAAGGCTGAGTGGCTGTATGGATTATACAAATGGAAAATCCGTTAACCTCAAAAAACGACATGTTAAAATTGAGGCAAATTTGGCTCAGGTTGCACTCAAAGATGTGTCTTTAAAAGTCAGGAAAAAAGACGCCAAAAAACCCTTGTTTTTAACAAGATACGAATAAATAGGGAATTATCTAAAGTCGTTGGTAGAGTAGATATTTTGATAATTCTTAGTTAGTGGGTATTGTGTGTCTTTATAAACGATGTCAATATTGAAACCGTGCTCATTGAGGGATGTCTGCATTAAATCCCAAATTTGATGGGTTTTAGCATCAGACAAAAATATTCCCCATATCTTGTCTCCATCCCATCTTGTTCCCCAACCATAGTTTTGGGGCAAAACCAAGACAGAATCAGCCTTAACTGAACCTTGAACCACCTGAGGGTCATTAACCACATCATTCCAGAATGATTTTAATGCTTGAAAATGATCCTCTGTCATAGTGCCGTAAACACTGTTATCTGAATCAAAGTAATAATCAAACAAAACAAGATATTTGGCTCCACATTCATAGGCTGTACGCATTTGACTTAGAATTTCGCTTCCATTAGCAAGGTATGGCGGTTGCTGATATTTCCAAGTGATCACTATTCCCCAACTTTTATTCTGCAAAAGCGCTGCCCCACGCAAAAGTCCTATCTGTTGATTTAACGTTAAATTCCAACCAACTTGACCCAGAATCACATCGTAACCAGACAAATAATCAAACCAGTAAAGCGCATAATCGGAAGTAAAAATTTTAGTGGTGGGTGTTTTTAGAAATTCTATATTGTTTTTGTCACGTGTGTTGAATCTTTGGGCTGTGTCGTTTAGGTCTATGAAAGGTTTTATGTCGAGAAGTTCTTGGTAACTTTTGAAACTAAAACTGGTTGTGGCGGGTTTAACAACTTGTATTGTGCCGTTAGGGTAGAAAGTTGCTTCACTCATTTCTGAGTTGCCGTTTGGTTCGTAAAGATGAATTATTCCTCCAAGTTGATAATTGATTACTAGACCGTTGGATTTTTGGACTGCAACATCTCCATATGTGGTTTTAGTTATTGCATCTCCCGTAACTGCATCTTTGAATTCAACGTTGCCGTCAAGCATTTTTCCTCCAGGTTCATCAGCATAATAAACGCCTAGAAGATGCGTTCCCCATTTTTGTTTAGCCGCATCAAGCCAGACTGAAAAAGAAGATTGAACAAAAGTGCCAAAATAGGGCAGGAAATACATTCCTGCAGCGACAGCGTAGTCGCCTAATTCATTAACGCTCGTAAAATCCCTCTCCAATAGACCTGACTGTAATACAAAGAGGTTTGTGTAGCCTTTCACTTTATCTATCATCTGTTTGCCTTGTGCAACTGAATTTCCGCAGAATGCTACTCCAACATATGCTTGGGGATTTTCCGAACTATTAGGAGAGCCATTTCGAGCTATCAAAATGCCAACGAACAGTGCTACTGCTATTATTAGAATAAGTATAATGGCTGTAAATGCTTTCTTCATGTTTGCCCCAAGATGGATGATTGTTATTTACACTTGTTAGATAAAGTAACTTTTAAAATGGTTTCCTTACTTCAACTTATTCATCAAATCAATAACACAGATCAAATTGATGATTGATTAGAAATCCAACGGGTTAAAGTCGATCGCCGATAAGATTAGTTTAGCTTTTTATAAATAAATCGAAGAATTAATAAGCGGAAACAACAATTACCGACTAGGCGATTGGCAGTGTTAAAACGTAACCCAAGAGTCCTTTTGATAGCTTTTCTAATAACAGCGCTGGTTATTCCGGCTTATCTTTCTTTTGTTTCATCTTCCGTTGGTAATATTAGAATAAACAGTACATCCTCAAGCACCATTGGACAGCAGGTGCCGGCGGGAGGCACCATAAATCTCTATCTTGGAGGAATAACATGGGATAGCTCCTCATTCTATCTATTCTGGAGTCAAGACGGTTTAGCGCAAGTATCATCCGGCGACTCTGTTTATACCCCTGCTTTTTCAGTATATGACGTGATTGATACATCCGTAGTCCATCATTACACTCAAGATTCTTCAACTTGGAATGTGGGAAATTACTGGATTAACGGCAGCTTACCAACAATCCTTACTCTGGGAAACTATTATATCAAATCAGTTGACCAAATTTTTTCTTCAGTTGCGGTAACTGATACATACTTCACTATTAACACAATATTCTATAATTCCACCCTGAACATATCGCCTCCATCTGGACCAGGAGGAGTTGACATCGTATTTACGGGCTCAAAATATCCCCCTGGATCCACAGTAGATATCTCATATTACGACCCATCATTCAACACATGGAATTTATTGACTTCAACTCTGGCTAATGCAACCGGCCAAATTCAGGTCAACTCCCAAGTACCGGATTTAAAGAAATCTCTCGGTGTTGGCGATTGCCTCGAAGCCACAAACACAATCTCGTATAAAGCTTCCATAACAGGCATTACTTATGGCAACGCTAACTACAACGAATATTTAAGAGGATTAAAAACTATTGGAAACAAAACTGCCAATGGGCTGTACGGAAATGGCACCAACTTAGTTTCAAGCATTAGAGCAATGGTCGGCGAAACCATTTCGCTCTCAGGTAAATGGTTCCACCCGGGAATTGTGTATGTCAGATTGGACAGCTCCAACGTTGTTGGCACATTAACTAGCAGTCAATGGTTAAACGCAAACATAATTGGCAGCACAGCTACAGATTCAAATGGTTCCTTCAGCACAACAGCGATTCTTCCACAAAACGTTGAAGCAGGCGAACATTATCTGGCAGTTGAAGATTCCCAGTCGGCCCGTGTAATAGTTAAAATTTTTGTATCTACTGCATCACTGCAGCTTTTGCCAGCTTCAGGTCCAGGCGGAGCAAACGTTCAATTTACAGGTTCAGGTTATCCAGCTTCAACATCAGTAGGTGTTTATTATTTAGACCCGAGTTTCGGGACATGGAACTATTGGACTTCGGCCTCCTCAGATTCATCAGGTATGCTTTCTTTGAATGCTGAAATTCCCGATTTGCAGAAGTCAGCCAGCAACAATAATTATGGTACTAGCTCTACAATTTCTTTTAGAACCCAAATAGGAAACGCGTCTTATTCCTATGCGGATTATACCGAATTCTGGCGTGGACTAACACAAGTGGGGTTCCAATTTGGTCAAAGTCTCTTTAGCAATGGTACGAATTTAGCTTCAAATGTAAGTGTTAACTCTGGGGATAGTTTGGTGATTGCGGGTAAATGGTTCCACCCTGGCGTTGTGTACATAAGATTTGATGGAATTGCTGTGGTGGGCACAGTGACTTCCAGCGAATGGAAAAATGCTCAAATCATAGGTACAACATCGGCAAGTTCAACAGGTTCTTTCTCAACCACCGTTACAATTCCCACTGCAAGTGGAGGCCAACACTACTTATCAATCGAAGACTCCCAAACACACATAATAACCAGAATAAATGTTTTAGGCGCAGTTATTGCGACTCCTGCTCCAACCGTAACACCGACAGTCAATCCAACACCTACCCCTGCACCTACACCTAACCCTTCACTGCCCACACCATCAATCGATCTTTCCTGCAAAAGCACCACCACCGTAACTGGCTTCAAAGTTGAAATTAACGGCAACTTGTCTCTAAACGGAAATCCCCTCATAGATCAACCAGTCCTAATCTCATACAGTGTTACAGGCGGAAAATCTTGGCAGAGCCTAACCCTGATAAAAACTCTTCTTAACGGTCGTTTCACCGCAGTTTGGCAACCTAATGTAAACGGAAACTACTTAGTTAACGCCACTGTGGACAAAACCTCAACTATGAATAGAGAAACCAAAGTTGTGAACTTAGCCTTAACTCCTGACACAGAACAAAACGTGTTCACTTTAACCTCAAACTCAACAGTAACCCAATTCGCTTTCAACTCCACAACCCAAGAATTAGGCTTCATCGTAGCAGGACCTGTCGGCACAGAAGGATACGTTGACATCTACATTCCAAAAACCCTCATAAGCGACATCTCCACTTTAAAAACCTACATTGACGGCAACCAAATCGCCTTTAACAGCGAATCCCAAGCTGACTCATGGCTCATATCCTTCACATACTCTCACAGCCAACATACAATTACAATGTCAATCGGCAACGTTTCTGAAGTATCCAATCCAGACTCAATCCCTCAATGGATAATCTACATCATCACCATTGCCGTGATAGCCGCAGTCATTGCAGGCACAACGCTCGCCATCAAACATAGAACCAAAAAAATCACCTCATATTCAAGTACCTCTCTCTAATTTTTTGCTTATTTCCAATCTCAAAGAACTTGAATTCTTTTCCTGCATTATCGATTAAAATACTCTGAAAAACGAAAATATCATTAACTGCTTCTCCATAACCGCAAGCTTAGAGTTGAATAATATGTCCGGTACTGAAACGTTGGTCCCTTTTATTGGCGAGAAAAAAAAGCCTGGAGAAGAACCAACAATCATCGTAGATAGCCGAGAAGCCAGCAGCGCAGAAAAAATCGTTAAAGGCTTAGTTGAGAAGGGTGCAAGTGTAAAAACTGAGATGCTTGAAAAAGGCGACTATATCCTCAGCGACCAATGCGCAGTTGAACGCAAGACTGTCAACGACTTCGTCTACACCCTTACCAGACGCTATCTTTTCGAGCAGCTTTTTCGTTTGAAAGATGTTTACCCAAAATCACTCATCGTTCTCGAAGGTTACATGCCCATAATCTTCAAGTATAGTAAAATTTCGCCAGCCTCCATCTGGGGTGCAATGTTTAACCTAGCCAAAAACGGTATAGCCATAGTAAGCACCTCATCTTACAAAGAAACCGTAGATTTCCTGTATACCGCTGCGCGCCAAGAGCAAATCGTAGAAAAACGCAGCGCCGTTGTTCATGCTTTCAAGAAATGTGATACCCTCTCAGACTCTCAAGTCTATTTTGTCGCAAGTTTACCAAGCATCGGACGCGAAAAAGCAACGGCAATTTTGGATTCTTACCAAACTCCTTTGAATGCGCTAATTAATGTTGATGATTGGGAAAAAGCAGTTCATGGTTTGGGTCCCGTAATTACAAATCGGGTGAAGGACGTGTTGAGTACTCCCTACAAGGATAATAAATGTGAAGAAACTGCGCCTTAACCCTCTTTTTGACCTACCCTCTTAAGGAAATTTTTGGTTGGGTGCCTTGCCTTTTACATTTTCTTGGTTATGGCAAACCGAGATAAAGACGTCATGTGGTATGGAATGGAACGGACGATGGCTATTAGTTCCGCATTAAACTTAAGTTAAAAAATTACGCGTGGATCACTGTTTCAATTACAGTCAAACCATTGATGTGCTCTACTGCCAAACGAATGCGTCTTAGATCATCTATGTCTTTTCCTTCTGCGTATAGAATAACGTCATAATTTCCTACAACTGAATGTGAAATTTTAACGCCTTCGATCTTAAGTGAATCATGGACAACATGATGAGACATTCCATCTTTGGTTTTAAGAAGCATATAGAAAGGAATCGACACTAATTTTCACCTACTTATGATTAGAAGAAGAAGCAACAATGTAAAGTTTACCATAACCCTGCCCATGTAATAAATCTCTAATTGGTTAAATATGACTTGCCAATTTCCTTTTAATCCCTAAAAGAACATTTAAACGGCAATATCTGTTACCTCTCAAATCATGAATGTCTAAGGATGCTTTTCCCTTTTAGGGTTCTGCAAAGGTTTCTAATAGGATTTAAATACGTCTCAGTAATTTGCTTGGTTTTCATATTTTAAACAAACCTTAACCGCTAAAGTTTAAAGCCAAGTCAACATTAATGTAAGAAACCACCAAAAACACATCAAAACGGCTGTTGAAGGGGCCGTCGGCTAGTTTGGTCTAGGCTTGTAGCCTCGGGCGCTATAGACGAGGATTCAAATTCCTCCGGCCCCACCAAGTAACTTTAAATTCGCACGCGAGGGATTTCGAGGGGAAGAACTATGCTACATGTTTGTTCTTGACAAGGAAAAAAATGAAAAAAAGTGGTTCTATTTCTTCAACTCAACTACTATGATCTCAACAGTTGTTTTCCCAATGTTTTCAACTTCATGGTCTTGTGCTTTCAAGAAGACTGCTTGCCCAGCGGTCAATTCCATTTCGGTTGTATTTCCCTCTGAAGACAGTTTTAGTTTTCCACCATTTAATACGTACATCACATGGTCTGGGTGATGATGCGTTTTAGCTACGTCTCCAGGCTTAAAAGTCGCTCCAAGAACACGCACTCGGTCGTTTTCCAATATCTGTTTAGAAACATTAGCCGCTGCTTTCATCGGGTCCATTTTATCCATATCTCCACCTCCATCAAATAACTCCTAAGCGTCAAGTGTTAGTTCTTGTTAAGATAAGGACTTGTGACTGATACCCAACAATCACAGCGGAAAGACTGAATTTGAAGCAACATTTATGAGGGTCAGCCGCTGAAAACTGCATTCGCGCCCGGGGCATCTAAGAGAACTTATTGTTATAAATCTGGTCTTATGATGACGCACTCATTTCATAATTATTAATTTTCGATTTTTATAGAATTACCTGAATTTTCTAAATTTCTAATTTCTTGAAATTAGATATGCGATATAATTTGGAAATTGTGCAAAAAAAGAAAGCAGGGATGGTTAGCTTTTACTTGTTTGTTTATATTAGTTTGGTGCCGCATTCGCCGCAGAAGCTAGTGCTCGCTGGGTTTTTGGCTCCACATTTGGGACATACTTTCAATCCCAATGGCGCTCCACAGTTATTGCAGAATTTGCCTGAACCAGCTGGTTTTCCACAAACTGGACAGATTGTTTGTCTTTGTGTAATTTCGCCTGTGTAGACTTGGGTAGTTTCGGCTTTTTGCTTGATGTCTGCGACCATTTTTTCGGCTCTTGCTGCGGCTACTTCAGTGCTTTCCCTTGGGCCATCGTCAGTGCATAACCCCTCCTGTTCGTTCCAGTCATTTTCGCACACGTATTTGTGGCATCTGGGGCATCTGTGGAAGTGACCTTTAGCTTCGTTTTGGGCAAGTTCGAATGCTTGTTCATGTTCCTTATGCCATTCTGGCGTCATACCTTGGAACCGTTCGCCCATGGCGTCCGCGCCTCTTTGAATTGCATATCCTCCACGCCCAGCTATCTCCGATCCGATGGAAGCGACTTGGCCAAGCCCTCTCCACAATCCTCTTTTCTTGTAAGTTTTGCTTGCGGTGAAGTTTGTTTTGTAGCCATCGTTACATATATCACAGTTGAAGGTGAATTGGAACCCAGCGTCGGTGCTGTTGTCTTCGTAGTTTCTGGTAAATGGTTGAAGTGGCATTTTTTTTTATCTCCCTGTTATGTTTAGGGGTTTGCCACATTTTATGCATTTCTCTCCGAGCGGTGGTTGCTCGGTTTTACATTTTGGGCAGATTACTGTAAGTCTCTTGTCGCAGTTTTGGCAGTAGTCTCCGAAGAAGGTGGGTTTTCCACAGTTTGGACAGTTTATTTGAAGTGTTAAGCCGCAATTACCGCATTTAACTTGGCCGGTTTCGATTGGATTTCGGCATTTCGGGCATCTTTGGGGTCCTATGGGGTTAACTTTTCCGCAGAAGGGACAGACATTGTCGTCTGCTGAGACTAGTTTTCCACAGAATTTGCAGGGGTGTTTATAACCTGGCATTTATTGGTCTCCTTTACTCCATTTTTCTTTGTTATCTAAGCTGTGGGCGTTGAAAGTTAATAAGCTAGTGACATCGGTTTTCCATTGTTTTTGGGAGGAATGGATTACCCTGCCTACAAATTGATCTCTCAGGGTTCTTAGGGAGGCGATTTTTGCTATGGCGAATCTATATTGAATATTTTCTGTGCTATCAAGTTGTTTTTCTGTGAGGTAGATGGGTTCTCTTCTGAAGTTAATTTCGATCATGGATCGGTTGATGTTTTTGATGAAATTATCTAGTTCTTTAGTCAGATCTTCATCTTTGGTTTGTGAGTATTCTTCTCTTCCTATCTCTCTAAAGAAGTAGGTTGCGCCTGATGTTGCGGATTTTTGTTCTTCATCTTGGTTTTGGCTGGTTTCTTCTTCTATTTCTGTGTCGTTTTTTTCTGGCGGTGGTTCTTTGCTTTCTTCTGCGTCTTCTTTGGTGTTGAATCCTTCGAGAGCTATTATGTTGCTTAGTCTATTTGTTCCTGGATTGAGGAGTGGGAAAAGCATCCATATGTAGGTGCCTGTCAGAGCACCCATGAGTCCACGTTTTATTCCGACGCAAACCTGATCTTTTACCGCGAGCGAGTTTAAAAAATCGTATTCTGCGAATATGCCCGCAGCGTCTATTTTTTTAGTTAGGCGTCGCCAGAAGTCTGGGGATTGTTGTTCTATTTCCTTTCTTTTTGCTGCTCGTCCGTCTTTCATTAGGGTGGCTAGTTTATTTATTGTGATTGGGGTTGCTTCAGGGATTAGTTCTTTTATGCTTTGTTGTGTTCGAAGAAACATTCTATTTATAGCGTCTGAGAGACCTTTTGCGAGCGGATCGAAATTTTGTCCGAGCCTGGTAAGTTCAGTTTTTTCTAGGAATTCATTTGTTATTGTTAGTTTGTAGTCTTGTTTGGTTACGTCGGTTATGTAACAGTATGGGAGGCGGATGGGTTCGCTCTTCTGTGGTAGAACTAATAGCGCGGTTTCGTATAGCCGGATTTCGCAGTTTCCAGTTTGGTTTGTTTGACCGTTTGGGTCAAGTTTCGTGTATTGTGCTTGGAAACCGGCTTGAAGAAGTGATTCTTCCATAAGTAAATATTTGAGCATGAGCTCATTTCGGAGCTTGTACAATTGGAAGAGGAAGTCTTCGTATTGGAATCCCAAACCCCAAAGGTTCAGTTTTTCTTTGGAAGTTAAGAAAAGGTCAACTTTGTAGTCGTAATCTGATATTCCGATTATGTCCGTATATGCAATTAGCATGGGCTCTCCGAACATTACGGTTAGAGTCAAGTATTGTTTGTCGAGGGTGGCTCTTGCTTCTCCTTCGTTTTTTATGTTTGAATCATTGTCATAGAGTTTGTAGTTGACTGCAATTTCCATTTGTTTAACCTCTTTGTAATTATATATGCGTTAGTGGCATATCTAATTTTTCGGGTTGGCTTGCATGTTGCGATAAAGTTTTGGGGATAGCGCTGTTAAGTTTTGATTCCTCCTCCTTTACTTGGGGGTGGAGTTTGAACAAAAACTTAAGAGGAATGAGCGTTAGCCGAAGGTTGACTCTCTTTCTATCTCTTTGTTGATGACTATTCTCCCACAACATCATCGTTTTTTGTATCCTCAAAGTTCTGGCAACTCCACCACTTAGACTTCTTTGTTTTTCCAGAATAGATGTGGGTGTTAGTGTTAGTTAGCAGTCACAACGTCTTATATCTGAAATAGCAGCAGAATATTATATCTTTTAATTGATTGATTAAAGGAGGGAGATTTATGTCAAAAATGCAAACATCTGAGGCTCATCATGAAGAACTTGTCAATGGCCTATACGAGCAGATGAAGCCAATACTGGATAAGTCTGAGCAGCCAATATTCATCTATTTAGACGACAACCACAAAGCTTGCAACAATAAATTTGCCTCTATGTTAGGCTTCAAGTCTCCAAAAGAATGGGCTGAAAAACAAGGCTTTCTGGAAGTCTATGTAACCGAGAAAAGCCGAGAAACTCTATCATCAGCTTACTGGACTGCAATGGAGAAAATGTCAGCTTCAACAATTCCGATGACTTGGCTGAAAAAAGATGGTGCATCCATAGAGTCAACGATGGTCCTGGTTCCCATGTTTTTCGAAGGGCACATGTTCTCAGTTCACTTCGTGACAAGCACTGTAAACAAGTAAAAGCGGGAAAGTTTTTTTTAAAAATCAGTTTTTCTTTATTTAAAACAAACGATGAGTATTGCGGTTGGTTTAGTTTTCCCAAACAGACAAGATGGATGGTTTTAAGGTATTTGTAGAGATAAAGTAGCACTCGCTGTCCAATAGCAAACTCAAATTATGTTGGCTAACAAAATCCTTTATGAATAAAAGATTGTTGCCGTCTACCAAGTTCTGCTCAATAGTTAAAACAATGCCGTCTTTTGGGGTATCAAGCATCTTTACATCTAGAACTGCAGTTTGCTCCAATTTCTCTTTTTAACACCATAGCCTCAAATATCTTCATTTTTCCTTTCACCCATCCAAATTTAGCTGCTCACTGCGCCAAAAATATCTGGACAGGTGAAATGCAAACTTGGGTAACATAATGTGTTATTCTGGGGGCACTTAAGGCTTCGCTTGAAAAAACTGTTCTTTGATCAAAGAACTCTAATTAGTTTTATCCAAAGGCTTCGTCTCGCTAACAATCAACGATTATTTTTTTGTCTAGATGCAATTGTCGGTTTTTGGGATAGTAGAGTTTGTTTATGAGCTTGTCGACTCTGCTGTTATTTCCTTTTTGATTTCTCGTAAGCTTCCGCGATAGCTTCACTGGTTAAAGCACCAATTATCTTCCTTGGATTTTCTTTATCAACGACAGGGATGAGGTCAATTTTCTCTGTAGTCATAATTTTATTTGCTTCAAGAATCGACTCATCTTCATAGACGGATATGTTCTTGAGCGGCATCTGCTCAACAATTAGTGCACTTCGTTCTTCGGGTTTAACTTTCATTAATTCACTCCATGTAACTATTCCTTGGAAAACGCCGTCTTTTTCCACTAAGGCATCATGATACCTGTTTTGGAACATTACTTCCAACACTTCACTTAGGGTTTGCTGGAGAGTCACGGAGGCAATTTCTGACTGCATAACGTCCTTAACTCGCACCCCTGCTAGAGTAGTAGATACTATGGTTTGTTCCTCTTCTTCACTGGCACCTATGTAAACAAAAATTCCTATCAAAATTAGAAGGAAATTATAAATAAAGCCTATGAGAACCATGGCGATGCCGAATGTTTTTCCTATGTAAACAGCGTATCTTGTTGCGTCAGAGTATTTTATTCGTTCAGCAAGTAAAGCTCTGAAGACTCTGCCGCCGTCCATGGGGAAAGCTGGAATGAGGTTGAATGCGCCGAGGAGTATGTTTAGGGTGGCGAGGTCTGTTAGGAAGTTGCCTGTGACGGTTGTGAAAGTGTATATGTTAAATGCTTGCTGCAGGCCAAATAGGCTGACTGTTAAAAGAGCAACTCCTAAAACCATGCTTGTTAGTGGTCCTGCAATTGCCATTCGCCATTCTTGTGCGGGATTATCTGGAATTTCTTCTATTTCAGCAACTCCGCCGATGGGGTAGAGTATGATTTTTCGGACTTTTATTCCGTAATGACGCGCAACAACCGAGTGAGCAAGTTCGTGGAAAACCACAAAAACGAATAGGAATAAAACAATGAAGAAGGTGTAAAACTGCTGGTTTGGTATAGATAGAATCAAGACAGCGGCGATTAAGAGTATGAAGGTGATATGTAGTTCAATGGGGATGCCCCAAGCTGAGGCTATCTTGAAAGAATATTTCATGAATAAAAGTGGGTGAGGTTGGCTTTTTAAAGTTTCGACCCCTAAAAATTTCTGGTTCTGCAATTTTTTTGTTATAAACAAAATAAATGTTGTCTTCCAAAAATTAAAATACCCATCAAAGCTTGAAAGCTAACTAACAAAGGCTTGCTCTATAGGAGCAAAGCCGAAAATCTAACTAAAAAATGTGAAGAGAGATATGAATAAAAAAGTTTTAGCTCTAATCGTTTCTGTTATTGTTATCTGCGCTTCTGTATCAGCCTTTTTCGTTTCATCTTCAATTGCTCCAGCTCAGGAGCCTACGGGTGCGCTGGATTTTACTGTCAGCGGAACCAGTGATTGTCTAAGATTCTTAAATAGTTCAGTGCCAGCAATTTATGTGCCTTTTACAATAGCTGCTAACGAGAATTGGCAACTAACAATTAACTGCACCAAAATGTCCGGAGGCGCCGCTAACGGCTACACCGATGTCTACCTCTACAAAGGCTACTGGAACAGCGGAAGCAACTACACATGCACCTCAAGCCAACTTTACCCAATCCTAAATAATATCCAAAGCACTGACCACCAAATACGCCTTGGCAGTCCATTTACAGAAACCTACGGCGGACCTACACAGCAAAGCTACACCATATTTTTCGTGGTTCCACCAGGCGGACAACAATCAACATTCCACGTGACTTTGCAACCAACTTAAAATATTAACCATTTTTTCTTTTTTACCAAATTATAATACGACCCATTCTCAACTGTTATTGGGGCTTGAACTTCAGCAAAACCATAATCATAACTATTCTGGTTGTAATCGCAGTGCTGTTGGGAATTCTGATAGCGGTTATACGAAGAAGAAAAGTCAAGTAAACGCGGAATTTTCGCCTGCAATACGGTTAAATAACTGCTTTGGGCTAAGTAATTTGAGGAAACCTTTTTGTCTGAATTAGTTTGGAACAAACCTGTTTTATGCATTTTTAAAGAGAGAGATATTAACCCTGAAATTGACCCTTTCGTGGTTGTGAAAGCAAAAAAGTTAACCCTTACCAAAGGAGCCGACTCTAAATATTCAGGCAGCATTGTGGACTCTTTCACGCTGATGGGCGATGCTGATTATCTAACTTCCAAAGAAGGTGCAGCAGACCATTATGTGATGTGCTGGTTTGATGATACTGAGATGGATATGACTAAGGATTTAAGACGTTTGAGAGGTGTCACTTTCAACGGCAAAGTCACATGTGCCCAAAACGAAAAAACAGGCAAAAGAACATACAACGCTAATTTCAAAGCTGAACATGGCAAACTGAAATAATCTCCGGTTATTTTATAGTTAACAGTCAAGAATGAGAAGTTAGACTCAATCTTACTATGCGATAAATCGATCCATCATGATGAATTAATGGTGAATTTTGCAGTTTTTTTAAACCTACTCTTAAATATAACTGACTAAATTTCTATTGGATAAGGTCGTAGACCATGGTAGAGCAAAAGTTGCGGGCAACTCTTATTACTGGTAGGACAATCGATCAAGGCGTCGGAAAAGAAATGGGCAAAGGTTCCATAGAGTATTTTGAAAGTTCTTCAATTTGTTTTATGGATAAAGCCGACATGATTAAACTTGGCGATAAGAGGCTGGAACGAATATTCAGGTAACTTCCAAGTATGGTTCAGTCATTGTTAAAGCCCTAAAGTACCCATGGGGCAACATGCCTGGATTAGTTTTCATCCCCTGCGGCTTATGGGCAAATGCAATCTGTGGCGACGAAACCTTCGGAATGGGTATGCCTATGTTTAAGGGGTTCCCAGTTGACGTCGAACCGGCTCCAAAAGAGATCTGTCTTAACCTTAGATGAGCTCCTCAAAAAGGAGTATGGACGGTAATAATTTATGACCGAAATTAAATCAGTTGTTTGTCCAATATGCGGCTGCTTATGCGACGATCTCGAAGTAACTGTTGAAAACAACGAAATTGTCAAAATGAAGAATGGCTGCTCTCAATGCGAAGCCAAAATGGTTCACGGCTACAAGAGTGAAGAGCGTATTCTAAAACCATTGATTAGAAAAGACGGAAAATTAGTTGCAGTATCGATGGATGAAGCCGTGAAAAAAGCCGCTAAAATCCTCACCGACGCAAAGTACCCATTACTATTCGGCTGGAGTAGCTCAACCAGCGAAGCACAACGTATTGGCGTTGAGTTAGCTGAAGAATTAGGCTCAGCATTAGATAACTGTTGTAGTGTATGCCATGGACCTTCCGTTATGGCTACACAAGAAATCGGCATACCCGCCGCCACTCTTGGTCAAATCAGACACCGCGCGGACTTGATCGTTTATTGGGCATGCAACCCCTGGACATCTCACCCACGTCATCTTGAAAGATACACCAGTTTCACTGATGGTCGCTTTGAGAAAAGCGAATGGAAGGGTTTCGTGCAGAAATTGAAGGGTGAAGCGGGCATGAAAAAGGTGGAAGCTGCTTCGAAGCTAATAATAGGCAGCACTCTTCCCACAATTCGTCCAGATGCCTGCGCTATCAATTCGCCCAATGCCCCGCCTCAAACAATGCAGAAAGATGGACGCAAACTCATTGTTGTTGACGTAAGAAAAACCATGACTGCCGAAGCAGCCGACTACTTCCTACAAGTTGAACCAAACAAAGACTACGAAATAATTGAAGCCCTCCGCTGTTTGGTAGGCGACCAAGAACTAGACGTTGACAAAGTCGGTGGAGTTCCAGTTGACTACCTAAAAGATGTTGCAGATGCCATGGTGAATTGCGATTTCGGCGTAATCTTCTTCGGCTTAGGCTTAACTCAGAGCGCAGGCAGATTCCGAAACATTGAATTAGCAATCGCCCTAACAAGAGACCTAAACAGAAAAACTAAATTCGTAATCTCACCCATGCGGGGACACTTTAATGTAACAGGCGCAAACGTGGTTTTCGCTTGGCAGACAGGTTACCCCTATGCAATAGACTTCTCACAAGGTTACCCACAATACAACCCCGGTGAATTCACATCCATCGATCTACTAAGACGTGGCGACAACGACGCAACACTAGTTATCTCCTCAGATCCGGCTGCAAACTTTCCTAAGGCAGCAATTCAAAACATGATGAAACACCCCTTAATCACCATTAACCCTGACATGAACGCCATCTCAAGACTAGGCGACGTCGTGTTTCCAACGCAGTGGTGCGGCATAGAATACGAAGGCACAGCTTACCGCATGGACCATGTACCCATAATGCTACGCAAAGTCGTCGAGCCACCAAAGGGCATCCTAAACGACGAAGAACTTTTAACCAAAATACTAAAAGAAGTTCGAGCGATCAAAGCCCAAAATCCAGATACCGAAACTAAGGCTGAAGTTAAAGCGCGAAACAAACTAGCACCTAAGATCGAAATTAAACAGAGAAAGAAAGTGAAAAAAGTCGAGGTTGCTTAAATGACAGAGTTACTTATTAAAAACGGCTTCGTCTTTGACCCCATCAACAAGATTAACTGGGCAAAAAATGGATATTGCCATCAAAGACGGCAAAATTGTTCAAAAAGTCAGCGGCAAAGCCCAAGTAATTGACGCTTCAGGTTTAACTGTCATGCCTGGCGGAGTTGACATCCATACGCACGTTGCGGGTGGAGAAGTTAACACTGGCAGAATAATTCGCCCTGACGACCACGTTAAAGATGTGGAACGTAAAACTGCAATGACCCGATGCGGGACAGGCTACTCCATTCCTTCCACTTTCACTACAGGTTACCGTTATTCACGTATGGGTTACACAACTGTCATGAACCCATCAATGGCGCCCTTGGAAGCTAAACATACTCATGAAGAATTAAACGACATACCCTTACTCGACAAAGCCACCTATCCGCTTTTGGGTGACTGGTGGTTTGTACTGGAAAACCTATCTAAAGGCAACATTGAAGAATGCGCCAAACATGTCGCTTGGATGCTGGATATAACCAAAGGATACGCTATAAAAATCGTTAACCCAGGCGGCTTAGAATCTTGGGGTTTTGGACACAACGTCCACAGCATCGACGACCAAGTGGCCAACTTCTGTATTACCCCACGCGAAATAATATGCGGCTTAGCTAAAGTTAATGCATTGCTCAACTTACCTCACTCTATACATCTTCACACTAACAACCTTGGGTTACCTGGAAACTACACTACAACATTGGATACTATGAAGGCGCTAGAAAGCGTGCCTTATAACGGCAAGCCTGTTGGCCATATTACCCACTTGCAATTTGCCAGTTTCGCCGGTGACGGCTGGGCACACTTCCAATCTGCCTCAGAAGAAATCTCAAATTACATCAACGCCCACAGCCACATGACCTTTGATATGGGGCAAGTCATATTCACAGACACTACAACCATGACTGCTGATGGACCCTTCGAGTTTTCACTCTACGAGTTAGGTGGCCACAATAAATGGGTTAACAGTGATATTGAAACTGAAACCAGCGGCGGAATAATACCTTTCCACTACAAGAAAAACAGCCCAGTAAACGCATTACAATGGTCCATCGGACTGGAATTGGCTTTGCTCATTAAGGACCCATGGAAAATGTTCATGACAACCGACCACCCCAACGGCGGACCCTTTTTTGCTTATCCACGTGTTCTCGCTTGGTTATACAGCAAGAAAGCCCGCGAAGCAACCCTGAAACATTGTAACAAGAAAGCCCAGAAAAAGAGTTTGCTCCCAACAATCGAGCGTGAAATGACACTTTACGAAATAGCTATCATGACTCGGGCAGGACAAGCAAAAGCCTTAGGGCTGAAAAACAAAGGCCAACTTGGCGTTGGTGCGGATGCAGACATAGCAATATACAACATTAACCCTGAAAAACTCGACATAGCTCAAAAATTCAAGACTGCACGTAGAGCATTCAAACATGCAGCGTACACCATCAAAGACGGCAAAATCGTAGTGAAAGATGGCGAAGTTGTAAACAACACCACACCTGGCAGAACAATGTGGCTCGATGTCCAAACCAAAGACCCCTGCGTAATCGATGAGGAAATGAGACGCAAATTCAAACAATACTGGACAATCGAATACGACAATTACCCAGTGTTCGACCATTATCTGAAGGTTCCAGAAAAACTAACCATAAAGGCAAGTGTCTAAAATGATAGTTCTAATTCCCAAAAGAAAATTTGAGGTTCCCGTACAAGCAGCATGCATCAGTCCAGATGTTTTCAAGGGTAAAGACACCGCTGAAATAGCAAACTTGCCCGTTACTGAAGGAAACCGCAACTTAAAACTCGGCGACCTTTTTGAAATCCAAGAAGACAACCTTGAAACTCCATACATCACCATTAACGGCGATGCAGGCAAAGTCAAACGAATCGGGCAAGCAATGAAAACTGGTGAAATCCTAGTTAACGGCGACGTAGGCATGCATACAGGCGAAAAAATGGCAGGCGGCAAAATCACAGTTAACGGTAACATCGGCGGTTGGTCAGGGAACGATATGAAAGGGGGATTAATTGAAGTCCACGGAGATGCAGGCGACTACTTAGCTTCTCCTTACAGAGGCACCAGCACAGGCATGAAAGGCGGCTTGATAATTATAGATGGCAAAGTCGGAAGCGACTCAGGCTGTTACTTACATGGAGGCATACTTAAAATCAAGGGCGGTGCAGGCAGATTCCTTGGCTACCACATGAGCGACGGCGTAATCCTTGTTGACAAAGAAGTTGATGTTCGCCCAGGAGCATGCATGACTGGAGGCAAAATAGTCATTACAGGCACTGTAAATGAAGTATTGCCCAGCTTCACCGTTGACAGCGTTAAACCTAAAGTAAAAATCGACGCGACTGAATCTGCAACTGGACCTTTCTACGTGTTCCTCGGTGACTTAGCAGAGCATGGCACAGGTAAAATCTTCGTAAATAAAGCCAACAACCCACAAATGAAAAGCTATGAAAAATACCTTTAAATTTTAATTTTTGGGCATTGTCCACTTTTGTTTATTAATTTTTTTGTTTCATTTCTGTTTGATCTCGCTGATATGATTGGTCCGTGCTAACGTAGCCGAATGCCTTATGAAGTCGCCTGAGTTCAAAACTCAACAAGCAAGAGTGAATGGTATGCGTCAAGTTGACATGACCAGGCTTGACTTATCAACGGGCAAAGCAGAAAAAACCGTGGATTGTGTGGCTGAAGAGGTTCCCCTCCAAATCACCCTTAACTCATCCTACTCTTTTGTTATTTGGTGTTCTCCCTCTCAGTTCAAGGAGCTCGCAGTTGGTTACTTGCTCTCCGAAGACATACTCCGGGCAGTGGAAGAAATCCAAGAATTAACTTCCAACGAAGCAGAGAAAAACTGCCAGATTAAACTGAAACCATCTGTGAATTTGGATGAGAGAATGAAGAACTCTCGCCGTAGCACCCGAATAATTCCACTAATCAAAGCCAACACCTCAGCCTATCAGCACGACGAGAAAATATCCGTGGTAAAATCAACTTTGAAAATTAAGGCGCAAACCATTCTTGATGCCATAGCTCAAGTGAATAATTTAGCTAAGGGCTTTAAAGAAACTGGTGGGCTTCACGACTCAGCCATATTCAAATCAGACGGTACAGTGGTTGCCTTCTCAGAAGATGTTGGAAGACATAACACTGTTGACAAAGTAATAGGTTCCGCGTTACTGAGCCGAACAGATTTTGGCGAATGCTTCATGATAATAACTGGGCGAGTGCCGGGGGACATGATTTACAAGGCAGCAAAAGTAGGCTTGCCCATAGTTGCTTCAGTGGCAGCGGTCCTTAATTCGGGCGTTTCATCTGCAGAGAAAGCTAACATCGCTTTGGTGGGGTTTGTGCGTGGAAAACGAATGAACGTCTATACTTGCCCAGAAAGGATTACTCTGTAGGTGATTAGATGAAACGACCTGACATTAAACGCTTGCCCAAACGTGCAAATCCGCTGGATGCACAAAAGCAACTTCTCGACGCTGTCCATTCAAGCGTAATGCTGAATGAAATGGTGCCGTTGCAGGATGCATTGGTCAGGGTCTTAGCTAAAGACGCCGTTTCAACTGTTAACATTCCTGATTACGATAAAACCTTCATTGACGGCTACGCAATCAACACAGCTTCCACCAAAAGCGCTTCAATTACGAAATCTGTAGCCTTCAGAATTATAGGAAAATTGTTCCCAGCAGACTATCCAACGGTCCTTGAAGTTGCCCCTGCTGAAACAGTCTACGTTGCATGTGGAGCCCCCATCCCCAAAGGAGCAACAGCAACCGTGAAGGTCGAAGAAACCCGACTGAAAGAAGGCAAAATTGAAGTTATCAGAGAAATCCAGCCAGGCGAAGGCATAATCCCGCTTGGAGATGATATGAAAAAAGGCGATTTAATCCTCAGAAAAGGGCAGGTTCTAAGACCACAGGACGTTGGTGTGCTTGCATCAATTGGGCTTGCTGAAGTGGAAGTGATAAAGAAACCTAGAATTGCAATCATCTCAGGCGGAGATGAATTAATCAAACAAACCTGCAAAAACCCCCAGAAAATCGCCAACAACTACGCCCTAGTCATCGCTGGTTTAGCTTCCGAATTGGGCGCTCACGCGACAATGGTTGGGATAATGACAGATGTTTTAGAAGAGGTTACTGCGAAAATCGCTGAAGCCTTGGCGGATTTTGATATTGTTGTCACGATTGGCGGGTCGTCAGTGGGTGTGAAAGATTTTGTTCCTGATGCTGTAAACGCGCTGGGCGCTCCTGGAGTAGTAGTTCAGGGGGTTTCGTTGCGACCAGGAGCAATTTCAGGTTTTGGAATAGTCAACGGGAAACCAGTAGTTATGTTGCCCGGTCACATTGGATCATGTATTGCTGGATTTTACCTTTTTGTTGCGCCCTTAATCAGCCACTACACTGGATTAGAAGGCTATGGTATGCTTCCAAAACTGATCGCTGAATTAGCTGAAGATTTGGAAACTGGTCCACAATTCCGCTTCCAACTCATCCACATCAAACGGGCAGACGGTAAACTCTTGGCAGAACAGGTTGAAGGCGGCTCCAGTGCTCTAACAACTATCGTAAAATCAAACGGATACACAATCGTGCCGCCCCACACGACACTTGCAAAAGGTAGCAAAGTTGAGGTTTACTTGTTCGGAAAACTCGAGTTCTCTCAAATAGGCGTTTAAATGGCTTTTCGTGCGTACCTGTGAGTATGGCTTTGTTTTCCCATTGCCCATGACTCGCACCAAGCCTTATCCGCCAACGCTCTTTCAGCAAGCAAAAGGCAACGGTTGTTTTCGTAGAATTCGGCTTCACATCGGTAGTTGTTTGCTGCCTTCACGTAGGATTCTTTGCCTCCGCAATCCAATATGGCGCCTGATTTGGATTCGGGTTGTTTGTGTGACAATGTTAACAAAGCCTCGCCCAAGTTTTCTTTAGCTAAAGCAGCCCAGAAATACGAGTCATAATCTTCAAAGTTGCTCGCGCAAAAAGCAAAAATTCTCTGAGCATCTAAAACCTTTCCTTGCTGGAAATTCTTAGCACCTTCTTTTAGGAGTCGCAAATCAGAAATCGACAATGAATCCAAGTTAAGCGGCACGTTTTTTTTGGCTGGTCCATGGGAGCGGCGAGTTTGTGGGCAAGTTAGGTCTTCTTTGGAGTTTATGTTGATGAAGCTTCTAAGTTCGGGATCGAGGGCTTTTATGTCATTTACTGGCGAGACAAAAAGGGTTTTGCTTGCGCCTCTTGGGATGTCGTCTGAGCGTGGACGCTTGAGCATGCACAGTGTTTCAGTAATTTCCAGGGCGCTTGGGCGTTCCAGAACCATCATGAGGGTTTCAAGCCTGCCGTTTGGCCACATTGGAACAACTACCTCAAAATCCTCCGCCTCATTAAACATGTACTCAGCAACCTTTGGCTGCAGAAAAGGCATATCACAGGGCAAAGTAAAGCAAAAATCCGCTTTAACCGATTTAAGCCCCGACAAGATTGCCACGTTAGGACCACTGATATAGCTGATTTTCTCGTCAACCACTATCTTGACGTTTTTTACCGAATATTGATTTAGGGTTTCAATGTACCGCGCTTTTCGTTCCTCATCATTCACGCATACCGCAACTTCATCGACGACGCCTTGAACGTTTTCGATGGCATGAATTAACAGGGGTTTTCCTGAAAGTTCAGCGAGGGCTTTGTCCTGCCAATCATCATGTTTTGTTTGGAATCTGCGGGCTTTTCCTCCTGCCAAAATGAGCGCAGCCCGTTTAGCCATGGCAACTTCCTCAGTTAACGGGTTTTCTATTTGATCTATCTAATTGTTTTTTAACAAGTGCGAGGAGTTTTTGGCCTTCTTCAGGAATCTTGATTATCGGTATTTTGCCGTACATGGTGTCGGTTGCGTTCTTGGCTGTTATGCCTGCAATGGCTATAATTGGTTCAGCAGTTCCCTGCAAAGTTTCCTCCAAGCCTTCTTGGTTCTTTGCTGTAATAATTTTAGGCACATCAGTTCGTTTGGCGATTAGGCTGTGGAAGCCTTCGATGAAAATAATGTCCAGTTTTTCCTTTTCCAATAAAGCGATTATTTGGTCTAAATCGTTGAGTGCCATCTCGGTTTTCTTTATGATATCTACTTCTTCGGGGGAAATAGCAACGATGACCTTGGAGCCCGCCTTCGCATACCTCCAAGTGTTGGTTCCTTCCTTATCCATCGTGAAACCCTTATGGTGCACATGTTTTATCGAGCCAATCTGGTAGCCTTCAGCCGAAAGCTGAGAAATAAGGTACTCTAAAGTTACTGTTTTTCCTGAACCGCTAACGCCCACAGCGGCAATTACTAAAACCGTGCAGTTGCATCCTCCACTTTGGATTCAAACGCTTTCGCTTTTATAAATTATCCCAAACCTTTATCCATTTTTATCATCTTCAAAGACGTTTAAAGAGTCAGCACTGAAATGAACTCGTACCTTTTCGCCTAAGGTAAGGCCTAAATTTTTAATGATGTTTAAAGGAAGTCTTATTTTCAACAAAAAACCAACGTCCACGGTTACTTGCACCGTTGACCTCATTTGAACCATCTCAACTATGGTGCCTTCGATGGAATTGCCTGTGCTAGCGTTGGATCCCGAACCCGAGGATTTTGACACAGTCATGTTTTCGGGTTTAATGGTGGCAATAACATTTTTTCCCACCAAGTTAGCAACCGAAGAAGCTATCAGACATACACCGTTTACTTCAATTTCCAATAATCCATCATAAGTCTTAACCGCTTTGCCCTTAACCGCATTAATGCCAAGAAACTTTGCAACATACTGCGAAGAGGGCTTATCAAAAATCTCTAAACCACAACCGACCTGCTCTATGCGTCCATTACCCATCACGGCTATTCTGTCAGACATTATGAAGGCTTCGGACAAATTGTGTGTGACATAAACTACTGTGATTTTGAGTTTCTGCAAATAGCTTTTGAGCTCCAGCCTAAAGGACTCTCTCAACTGCGGGTCAACAGCGGAAACAGGCTCATCCAAAAGCAGCACCTGAGGCTCCGTAGCCAGCGACCTCGCCAGAGAAGTACGTTGTTTTTGGCCACCGCTGAGTTGATGCGGATAAAACCTTGCGTATTCCCCGAGCCCAACAAAATCCAGCAGATTGGTGGTTCTTGTTTTAACTTCCTGTTTTGGCAAGTGGAGCGATTTTAAGCCGTATGCTACGTTATCTTGGATTCGCAGGTGTGGAAAGAGAGAAATTGTCTGGAAGACGTAGCCGATTTTTCGTTCGGAAGGTTTGAGGCAAACACTTTTTGTACCCTCTTTTCCGTTGACTAATACGTTGTTGATGTAGATGTTGCCGCCGTCGGGTGGAGTTAATCCCGAGAGTATGTTTAGCAGGGTGGTTTTTCCGCAGCCATTTGGTCCAAGCAAGGTTAAAATTTCGTTCCTCTTCACTTCAAGATTCAGATTTTGAATAACCTTTTTTTCGCCGAAGGCTTTTGAGGCTGAATCGATTTTTATCATTTTTTGCGTCCGAACCTTTTCTGCTCAAGGAGTTTTATGAAAATTAGGATTGAAAAAGATATGATGATTAAGATAGTTGATAACATGATGCCTGCGTAGGGGTCTGAATTCATTAACACGTAGATTGATAGAGGCATGGTCTGCGTTATGCCTGGCAGATTTCCAGCGAACATTATCGTTGCACCGAACTCACCCATGGCTCTTGCCCAAGTCATCATAACCCCCGAAAGTATAACGGGTGCAGAAAGCGGAAGAATAATTGTAA
The DNA here is from genome assembly GCA_963840325.1 of Candidatus Bathyarchaeota archaeon. Classification (GTDB taxonomy): domain Archaea; phylum Thermoproteota; class Bathyarchaeia; order Bathyarchaeales; family Bathycorpusculaceae; genus Bathycorpusculum. The sequence goes on along the minus strand of CAWIYM010000004.1, from coordinate 637,738 downwards.
AGAATACTCTAAGCCTTGAGCCTGAGAGGATTTTTGCGCTGTTGACAACTTCTTGGTCCATGTTTTCAAAACCTGTTTTGGCTGACTTTAAAAGAAATGGAGAAGCCACAAAAATCTGGGCAAGCACAACAGCTATTGTACCTCCCGGCACCGTTAATCCTAGACTATTTAATACGGGACCTAAGAGTCCTTTTGGGGCGAAAGCCAAGAGTAACGCTACACCAGCTACAGCGGGTGGCAGGACTATGGGCAAATCGATTAGGGTGTCGATGATTGCTTTTCCAGGGAATTTTCTTGTAACCATGAAGTAAGCGGTTGGCACTGTTAAGAGTAGAGCTGTTAAGGTAGCTATGGCGGATGTGAAGAGGCTGAGTTTTATAGCTTCGATAATTTGGGGGTTTTGCAGTTGAGTGCCAACTAAGCTAGGGTTAATTCTTAAGAAAACTGCCAAGAGCGGTAATGTTATGAAAAGCAAGTATGTTAGTACTATTAGCCCTAAGATTATGATGACGATTTTATTCGAGGTTGAGTTGGAAAGGGCAAGTTTCAATGATGTTTACACCGTTGAGGGTTGTTCAAAAAAATGGTAAGGTGATATATAACATGCGCCTCTATGTTCCAAACCCGAAGGTTTGCAGTAGCTTTTGTCCCTGGGTGGATGTCCAGTAGTCCACAAATTTTTGGGCCAAGTCGGGGTGGTTGGTTGTGTCGATAACACCTATGCTATAGATGCCTCGGGTGTTTACTGCAGAAGCTATCTCGATGTATTGAAGTTGGGCTCCCGTCATGCTGCCATAGGTTGCATCGGAAACAAACGCGACACCTGCGTCAGCGGTGCCTAATCCAAGCGAAACTTTCCCAACTACATTTTCGACAGCAGTTTCGTAGGAGACGACGTTTGCCAAGAATCTGGTTCGGTAGTTTTGCCATTGGCTGCCTTGATAGAGTGAGCTGCTTGCGTTGCCCCATGTTGAGTCAATCTTTGTCAGGGTTGTGTTGGTATATGAGCCTGCAGGTACCGACGGGTCCGCTACAACGATTTTTACTCCAGGTTTGACTAAGTCTAAAAGTGATGCAATGTTTTGTGGGTTGTCTTTGGGCAGAAGCACTTCGAGGCCGTTTGAGGTGAAGTTCTGATAATTGTTGTTGTACAAGAGTCCTGATGCGTTTAGTTGGTTAGTCCATTTGAAGTCTGCAGACATGAAGACATCGCAGGGTGAACCTGAATTGATTTGTTGGTAGAGTGTGTTCGAGCCTGCAGCGTTTATGGTTATATTGCAATTGTTTGCGGAGTCAAATTCTTGGGTCATGTTTTGGATAATGTGAATGAGGCTTGATGCTATGAATACTCTAAGGTTTGCCGGTGAACCAGACGGGTTGTTGGCTGAGAATGCTTTATTGTAAGCCAGGTAGCCTAAAACTGAAGCGGAAACTATTAAGGCCGATATTACTGCGGCTAAATATTTACGGTTCATTTTTGCTAATCTCGATATTATCAACCAGTCACATCGAGCGGGATATAAACATTTCTTAGAAGAAAATAATCAAACTGAACATAAAACTAGACATTCGGTTAAGTGATTTTCTCGGCAATTGTGTTAAGCTTTGCTTGAGCATTTCTGTACCGCTTAACCAAATCTTTGCCAAAGTCCGTAACCTGAGAAGAACCACCACCATTTGCGCCGCCGCGAACCCGCGTAGCCAACGGTTTACCCAACCGTTTCTCAGCCAAAGTTAACCTGTGCAGAGCATACCTATAGGACATCTCTAGATGGTTAGCGGCTTCCAAGATTGAGTGGCGGGTGTCGATTTCTTCGAGGAGTTCAGCTAATCCGTTGCCGAAGACTGCTTCGCCTTTCTCGTTTACCATCCAAAGTTTGGTTTCAAAACGCAGGGCACACATGGTAATCACTGCTTGTTAGTTGGTGTGTGGGGAATTAAGCTTAATGCTTAGAAAAATGGGGTTGTTTGATTGGGTGTTTTTGTGTTGGTTTGTGTTGAAGACGTTATGTTTTGTTGGTAATAACGCTTTTATAGTGATGTATATACTGTATATACTCGCATAATTTGTACCACGTGTATGTACACGTTGCCTGATTGTAGAGGAAGGAACCCAAATGCCCAACACCCACCCACAAAAACAAACAAGCCCACTAACAAATACACACAAAATCATTGACAAACACGAACTAGCCACCAAATCAATGCTCCTGCGAATACATGCTCCAGAAATCGCCGCCAAAGCCAGACCTGGACAATTCGTCATAGTGATGGCAGACGAGAAAAGCGAAAGAATCCCCTTAACAATAGTTGACTGGGATAAGCAGACAGGCGAAATATCGCTAATTTTCCAGGAAATCGGCTATTCAACCCAAAAAATCGGGGATCTTGGCGTGGGCGACGAATTATTTACCGTGACTGGCCCTTTAGGCAATCCCAGCGAAATAAAGAAATACGGGAATGTGGCTGTTGTCTGCGGTGGCGTTGGTACAGCAGCGGCCTATCCTATCGCGAGAGCTTTGAAAGCGGCTGGAAACAAAGTAACATCTATAATCGGCGCTCGAAATGCAGCTTTGTTGATTTTGCTGGATGAAATGGAGCGTGCGTCAGATCAATGTTACATCTCGACAGACGATGGATCCAAGGGGCAGAAAGGTTTTGTTACCAACGTTTTGAAAATGCTAATTGCCCGCGAACGATTTGATTTGGTTTTCGCTATTGGACCCACAGTGATGATGAGCGCTATCGCAGATGTGACCAGACCTTTCGCCATCAAAACCATTGTCAGTTTGAACTCGATTATGGTCTGCGGCATAGGATTATGCGGTGTCTGCCGAGTATCGGTCGATAACTTAACGAGGTTCTCCTGCATTGAAGGCCCTGAGTTTGATGCTCACAAAGTTAACTTTAAAGAATTAATCCAGAGGCTGAAGAGTTATGCAAACGAAGAAAAGCTGGCATTGGAATATCGTGAAAAACAAGGTGGCTTGTGCGAATGCGAGAGAGTCCTCCAAACACAAGTCAATTGTAATGGGATGAAAGTAACTTTAAAAAAATGAATTAAGCAACTTTAAACGCTCGGTTTACCGATAATTCAGCGATGCTAAACGCGCAATGTGATATTCTTTTTATGTTGTCACGTATTGAGCAGATGCCGCAAACCAGTTCCGCGCTTTTCTGTGGACCAGTGAATGATTTTGAGGCTATGTCCACTTCAACTTTTTCCATCTTTTGTTTGAATTTCATTATTTCGACCGCTGCTGATACGTCTTTGGAGAAGAATGCTTTGACTGCTCGAACGTACTGTTCGGAAACGTCGGTGCCTGCAGAAATCATTATTGCCAATACGTCTTCTGGAATCTTTTGTTTTGTGCCGTTGAGCATTATTATGTGGCGTACGATGTCGGCGGCGTAGTCTGAAGCGTACTCCATCCGATAAACAAGCATTTGATGATCCATGCAGTCTAAGGGGTCAACGTGCAAGTCATTAGCTAAGATTGGGTCTTGAGCTGCGTTGCGTAGGATTCTTAGGATAAAGAAGGCGAAGTGGTCAACGTCGTCGTCGAGGGCGAAAACGGATTTAGCTAGTTCTATATCGTTGTTTTTTAAAGCGTTGATCGCTCCTTCACACATAGAACGTGAAATCAGGTGCATACGTTGAATAGCCTGCTCCAACGAGGCTTTCGATTCATCCATAAGGTTTTGGATGTACACGCATCTTGAATCCGCTTCCATCACTCTCATGTAGAGTCTTCCAGCTATGTTGCGGATTGCCTTTGTTTGGGGAACAGTGAAAATTTTTTCGGAGGTGAGGGTTATGCCTGAATACCCGTTTAGGAAGGCACCGAGAATTTTTTGTGTTATCAGGATTTCTTCTTCGTTTTGGCTTACGCTGAGGGTGATTTCTTTTGGTTCCGATTTTTTTAGGGCACTGGGGTAAACAACTAAGGAGCGGTTGTGTTGTATGGTGAAAGATATGGCATCGCCTTTTTTTAAGTCGTTTATCTGCATCCACTCTTTTGGAAGAGAAATAACTAGTGAGGATTTGCCTAAAGACATGATTTTGCGTTCCATACTTTTCCCCTGATCGCGTAGCTGTGGTATTAATGGTTAATACGAGACATAGCCAATATATATTATACTGGAAAAAATGGTTTGCTCAAGTAGGTTATGCTTCGATAACTTTGACGTTCGTAAGTACCTTAACGTTGCCATCGCCCTTTGCTACATAACCAACTTCAAAATGTCTAACTTTCCGTTTATCCAGTTCGCTAAGCAAATCATCTGCATTTTCCTCGCCGACGGCAATGAGCATTCCGCCCGCCGTCTCCTTGGCCTCACCCTGCAACAATGGATAACCGAAAATTTCCGTCAACATGGGCGTGCCGCGAATCACCGGCAACTGGTCGATGATGATGTCAACTTTGCCTAGAACCGCCATGTTAGCTGCGTGGCCTTTCAGTCCAAAACCAGTCACGTCGGTGGCTGCGTGGACGGGAACTTTCTGTATCGCTTCGGCAACGGGTTTGTTTGAGGTAATCATTCCTTCAATGGCTTCACTAACAGCTGCATCAATAACCTCCTCGGGAACCTCTTTGAGGAGTTCTTTGCCTTCCTCTTCCTTACGTAAGCGGTAAGCAGCCATCGCAGGCGCAATCCCAAGCGGCTTAGTCAAAAACAACCTGTCCCCCACTTGGGCTCCGCGGGTGTAAACGATTTTCTCTATTTCACTAACACCAGTTGCAGCGCCGCCAATAATGGGCCAAGGGTTCCGAATCGTATGTCCACCAACCACTGGTGCACCCATCTCTAGGCAGAAATCCCCAAACCCCTTCAGCATCCCAACAGCCAACTCGTCAGGCATGTTCTCGGGAAACGCCATAATCGACAAAACGCTGACAATGTTTGTTACGGCTAGGGCGTAAATGTCGCTTGTCACGTTGCTTCCTGCGATTCTGCCTTGGATTTCGGGTTCGTCAACCATGGGTGTGAAAAAATCGAGAGTATTTAGCACTGCCAAATTGTCGGTGATTTTGACGACGCTGGAGTTTTCCCATGGACCAGCTAGCACATCCTCGCCGAAACTCTCTGACAAACCTGCTTTGTCGAGCAATCCGCCTAATTGATACTGTGGAAGCTTGCAACTGCAGCCGTGAACTGGAACGGCTTTTGTTAATCTGTAAGTCACGTTTCATTTGCCTCCAACTTTGTTTCTCAATATATCATCAGGAAGGACTGAGGATTTATAGGTATAAACATATTCAAAACTAGAAATGGGAAAAAGGTGTTTATTTTCTTTTTTCTTGGATGATTTCTAGGAATGCTTCGATTCTGGTTTTTATCTGCTCTGAATCACCCATTGCATAGTCAGTTTCAATTTTGAGCATTGGCAAACCTTCTGCCTTCAATGCACGGTCTACTTTGACGCCTTCAACGTTGTAGTCGTGGCAGTTCTGCAAAGTGTAGTAGATTACTCCTTCTGCTTTGAATTGTTTGGCCAGTTCGGTTACGCTCTTTATTCGTGCATCGTTGGGTGTAAAGCATGCGCAGGGAATCGTGCTGTATTTTTCAACTATTGCCCAGAGCAAATCGTTGATGCTATCGCCTTTCGGCTCAACCAAGTTGGTAAAGTACCTTGTGCCGACGCAACTCTCTTCAACAACTATGGAAGCACCCGCTGCTTGTGCAATGCTGTGGACTTTCCAGTTGGGAATCGCCATGGGGCAACCTGAAATCATGAGCCTTGGTGCGTCTTTTGCTGTAACGCCAACGCCTTTGCGCACGCGTTCGTCGAGTTCGTCGCAGAGATCATTGACTTTTGTAGTGAAGCGTTTTACGTCGTCATTAAAGCTGATTTGGAAAATTAGCAGTGCGTCTAAGCCGCTGATTGGGGACGGATTGTTTTGGCGCAAATCAGATAGGCGTTTGAGTGCTTTGCGTTTGTTGTTGATTAGTTCGATGGATTCTTTTAGTTTTTCCGCAGTTATTTTGTTGCCTGTGACTTCTTCAAGTTTGGCTTTAAATGCTTCGAGTTCTTTGTACCAGAATTCTTTGCCTTGTCTTGTATCTGGTTTGTGGGGAACCTCTAAGACGTAAGTTGGAATTAGTTCGTTTAGTAATTCGTAAACTTTCTTTTTGCCGTCGCAGGTTGTTTCTCCAACTACAAGGTCGCTTGACTGGAAGTAGGGGCAGGTTTTGTTTAGCCTGAAACCGTAGAACGATTTAATCAAGGGGCAAAGGTTTCTTGGCAAAATTGCCTCTGCGTCTGGAACTGAGAAGTCTGCTCCGCCGCACAACCCAACCATTGTTGCGTCTGCCGCGTATGCGAGTTCTTCTGGTGCGTAGATGCAGAATGCGCCAACGACTTTTTTGCCTTCTTTTCTTAAGTCGTTGAGTTCTTTAATTCGCAACCCGTGGATTTCTGAGACGACAAAGTCAAAGTAATCCATCTTTTTGGGTCTGTTCTTTTGTGATAGATACACTGCGGTGTAGTATTGTCCTAGGATGTTTAGGAGTTGGTTGTGTTTTTCGATGTCCATTCCCAGGTTTTTCCACATTTCAACATATTTTTCCGCCATAGCCTTCTCTGCCAAGAAGAGCGTGTTGAAAAGGTATTATTAAAATTTTTGATAATTGATATTAGAAATGTTGATGAGACTAACGTTTTTTAATAAATAGCTTAAACTCCACACCAGACCTCGACGCTTCAACCACTTCATGCCCGTTGTTTTTTACCCATCTCTGAACATTATCAAACTCCAACTCACCTTCACCAATAACCTCCAGCAACTGTCCAGAGACCATGTTCTCCAGCTTCCGCTTAGTGAAAGCTACGGGCATGGGACACATTTTTCCTCTAACATCCAGCTTTTCTGTTTCCAAAAAAAGTCGCCTAAAACACAATTACCTTATCGCTATTTACTGTCCACTCAACCAATTCATGGATAGTTGCAAGCTTGACTCCATCCATCAAATCTGTTTGGTTTAAGCCACGGGCTTCAGCGCAGACAATGCAGCCTTTCACTTCGATACCACCTTTGATTAGGTCCTCGAGGGTTTGACCATAGTTGGTTAACCCCTGAGCAGGCTTTTGTCCTTTCTTTGCAAGATAGACCCCGTTTTCAAAAAGCCAAACTCTAACTTTGTGCCCTTCTAAATCGGCAGTCCATGCGAATCTTAGGGCTGAGAGTGTCCGTTCTTTTGCGTATGGCGCTTCATAGATTATTAATGTGAACGTAACCATTAGATTCAACCTCAATTTTACTGATAGGACTTATTAAAAAAACTAATATAAGCGTTTTCTAAAACAAAAAGCAAATATCACAACAAACATTCATAGAACTTATTGCAGGGGCATAAAGGCGCATGGAAACCATACGGTTCGATTACCTCAACACATTCCTAACAGTCGCCAGAACACGCAGCTTCTCAGTGGCAGCTAAAGAACTTAAAACAAGTCAAGGCACAGTCAGCCACCATATTGCCGCTTTAGAAGCATACTTTGACGCAGAACTCTTTAAACGAACAGCAAATGGCGTTGAAGTTACTAATGCAGGAGCTACCTTAAAGGAAACTGCAGAAAAAATATTAGCTCAAGCCCATGATGCAAAGGCAAAAATCTCCACCGCCAAACAGAACTTGGCAGGCACCATAAGAATCGCTGCAAGCACCATACCTGGAGAACACATAATCCCCAGCTTAACTGCCGAATTCCAAAAAAAATACCCCCATGTAAAATTCAAGATAAAAGCCGAAGACAGCCTTAACAGCTTAAATAGTCTCCAAGCCAACGACGTTGATTTCGCAGCAGTCGGCACAATGCAAGGCTTTGAAGAAAAATTTGATTTTCTCCAAATAGGCGAAGACCAATTGGTCCTTCTTTTACCATGCAACCATCAGTTAGCTAAGCATAAAACTGTTAAGCTAACAGAAATTTTACCTTACCCATTCATTAGTCGTGAAGAGACCTCAGGCACAAGACTAGAAATCGAACGTTTATTGGAAAAAAACAACATCTCTCAGAAGCTGAAAGTTGCTTTAGAGCTTGGAAGCACCGAATCAGTAATAACAGCGGTTTCGGAAGGGCGGGGTCTAAGTATAATATCTTCAATTGCAGCCAAAAAGGCCCAAGCTGCAGGATTAATAAAAATAGGTGCGATTGAAGAAGCAAAAAATCCGCGAAAACTCTACATTGTAAGACCCAAAAGACCGCTATTAAAAACTTCTGAGGCTTTCTGGGAATTCTGCAAAGAATATAAATTTAAAAATGAAGTTATCGTTTGCTCTTCAGGTTAAGATTCGTCTGGATCTTCGTTTAGTTTTATCCAGATTTTGCCTAACTCAACCTTCCATTCAAAACGCACTAACTTCAAATCTGAGTCATCCTCATATGCTCCTGTTTCCAAGTTAAATCGCCAATCATGGCAAGGACAAATAATTACTAATCCGTCAAGAGTCCCATTAGATAAGCCGCAGGCTTGATGAGGACAACGATTATCTATGGCGAAGATTTTGCCTTGTTGCTTGATAAGCAAAACCGGCGTGCCCTCTACTGATAAACGCTTCATTTTGCCTTCTTGCAATTCTTTCTCGTCTAAAACAGGTACAAACCCAGCTGCATTTTCCATTTGAAATAATCCTCGCAAATTGCTAAATTAAAGATGATAAAGTATGCTTATAGTAAATGCTAATTACCAATTCCAAGGAAATATGTTCGGGTAATAAATCACAAGCACTACAAGGACAAGTCCAATTATAAAAAGACCTGTAACTATTCCTCTTTTTGCATTATACGATAATCCGGCTTTAGGAGCGGAGCTTTTTTTGGGGTTTAGATTTGCCTGAGCAACAGGTTGAACTGAAGACTGAGGAATAGTTTTTTTGGGCAAAGCTTTTCCACAGAACTCACAAAATATTGCTGTATCTTTATTTTGTTTGCCGCAAGAGGGACAAAACATAGATTTCTCCAATATTCTACTATTAAGGGAGGGCAATAAAGCTTACTCAGCCACGGAAAAAAATTTGGGTGATTATAAATATAAGGTGGCTTGGTCTTTTTTGATAGCTGAAGGCGTTTGAATTGAGAATTGGTGTTTGTGGTATCGCATGCGAGAAATGTCCAAAAATGCAGAAACAAACATGTCCAAATGGAGCGGTCGGCTGTGTTGCACGTGCAAACAAGTTCTGCCAGATCTGCAATTGCGCCTACACTAAAGGTGTAAAGCTATGTTTTGAATGTCCCGAGTTTCCCTGTGAAACCACCAAGCAAGGACCTATCAGCTACGGTTACTGTCAGTACATTTCAGGCAAACCTCAATCGTTAGTTTTAAGTTTCTCTCTGCAAATCTAACTGTGATTGCGCATGGGGTCAACGGAAGTTGTCATCGAAGCTAAAGGCTTAACTAAAAAATTCGAGGATTTCATAGCTGTTGACAACATAGACTTTAAAGTTTTCAAGGGCGAATGCGTAGGGTTTTTGGGGCCAAATGGCGCTGGAAAAACCACCACTGTGCGAATGATTTACTGTTTTTTGCCTCCAACAAAAGGTGAATTGAACGTTGCAGGATTTAGTGTCCACAAACAAAGTCGAGAAATAAAAAGTATCATTGGTGTGGCACCCCAAGAAGACAACTTGGATCCAGACTTCACAGTTATCAAAAATCTAACAGTTTATGCCCGCTACTTCGACATCCCTAAAGATTTAGCTCTAAAACGAGCGGATGCACAATTGAAGTTTTTCCAGCTAGAAGAGAAAAGGGAAGTTCCAATAATGGCTTTATCAACGGGTATGAAGCGTAGATTGATTTTTGCTAGGGCGCTTCTTAATCAGCCGCAAATTCTTCTTTTAGATGAACCTACAACTGGGTTGGATCCACAGGCAAGGCACCTGGTTTGGGATGAGGTACGTCACCTAAAAAAACAGCAAGTTACCATCATTTTAACTACCCATTACATGGATGAAGCTGAAGTTCTTTGCGACAGAATCTTAATCGTTGACAAAGGAAAAATCATCGAGGAAGGTAGCCCCGCCCAACTTGTGCGAAAACACATTGGCGAAGATGTCTTGGAACTTGATTATGACGAAAAACTTCTCTCAACCCTGCAAGAGTCTTTTCCTGATGCTCGCGTAGAAAAATTGGGTGATCGCATGCAAATCTTTACTGACAAACCGCCTGGTGTCTTCGAAGGTTTCCTCAAAGACCACTCATTGCAGAATGTTACTATCCGTAAAGCCAACCTTGAAGATGTTTTCCTAAAACTAACTGGGAGAGGATTGAGAGAAGAATGAGCATTCGAAAGTCGCCTGCACGCTTCACTATTCCAAAATTAACTTATCGTGTTTGGAAGGTTTGGCACCGCAACTTTGACGTCTTTTTGAAAACGATAAAGGTTAATTTTTTGCCCTCGCTTTTAGAGCCGATTTTATACTTATTAGCGTTCGGCTTCGGCTTAGGCGGTTTCATCCCAAGCATTCAAGGTCAATCATACATTGCCTTTATTGCGCCTGCATTGGTGGCTATTTCTGTAATGAACGGCTCATTCTTCGAATGCACCTTCGCCTCGTTTGTGCGTATGTATTTCCAAAAAACATTTGACGCCATCGTGGCCACGCCTGTCAGCGTGGAAGAAGTTGTTGCGGGAGAACTCCTATGGGGAGCAACCCGAGCAACAATCAATACCACTATTGTTTTGGCAGTGGTGGCAGGTTTCGGTTTAGTTTCAAGTCCGCTGTTCCTACTGGTTATTCCACTCGCGTTTTTTGGTGGATTAATGTTTGCTTCGATGGCAATGTGTTTCACCTCTTTAGCCCCAAACATCGATTTCTTTAATTTTCCCTCATTCCTTTTCCTTACACCAATGTTCTTCTTGTGTGGCACGTTCTTTCCGTTGACATCGCTACCTATGGCAGCACAAGGAGTCGCAACTGCTGTTTTACCGCTAACTCACGTTGTTAACATTACAAGAGGACTAATTACTGGACATCTTGAGCCCATCCTTGGATTAAACCCGACGACGCTTCTGGCTGTGAGTTTTGTTTGGATAATTGCTGTTACAGTGTTCTTTTTTATTTTGAGCATTAACTTGATGAAAAAACGTTTAACAAGTTAAACGATGATGCTTTTGGTTTCCGCAATATCAAATAGAATGCGGTTAAGCATTTCCATCTGCGCCAAGATTGGCTATTTCGCGTGCCATGGCTGTTTTAATTGGTTTTCTACTGCTCTAGTACCTTGGAGTTACGCGTTTTATGCCAAAATGGTCTGTGGGAAAAGCATCCAACTTCTGCATATCCCTGAGCATGCTAAGTTTAGTAGTCAATATGCCAACGTCTCTGACCGTATCGAGTGTGGTGATGATTTGCTCGGGATTAGAGTTGCTTTTTAGTTGCTCAAATCTAACTTGGAAAGCTTGCTTCGCTCGCTGGGAAGATTAGCGGGAGTCAAGTAAGCGAAGAGACAAGATTTTTTGAATGAAGGTACCGGTTAACGAGGTAGATTTTACTCTCTGATTGGTTAAACAAAACCCAGAGTTGTAGCTAAGAAAAGTGCGTATATAGCAAGGAAAACTGCGCCTTCTTTCCAGCTTATTTTATCTCGTGAAAGGAAGTACCAGAAAAAGAGGTTTGTGATTATTGAGAATATGACAAGGTTCTGGAAAACACTCATGTTCATTTGAACTGGCGAACCAACAAGTGCTGGAACGAAAAGAGTTACTCCCAAAATCAGGGTAATATTTACGAAACTGCTACCGATAATATCGCCGAAGGCAAGACTAGCGTGACCCCTGAGAAATGCTTTCAAATCTAAGGTTAGTTCTGGAAGACTTGTTCCAAAAGCAATTATGGTTGCACCTATTATTTGCTGAGAGATTCCAAAAGATGTGGCTATTCCAACGGCAGATTCAACAAGGAAATAAGCGCTAACGACAACTCCAAGTGCACCAATAATTGTGAAAAGTAAATAGCGTTTCAGTTTACTTTTCTCTTCTTGTGTGACTTCACCGTTTTCGGAGGGTATTCTTATTTTTGACAGTTGATACATGTAAACAATGAATATTGAGATTAAGACTAAGCCTACAATCCATGTTGCGGTGTTAATGTAGATTAGAATCATTGGGATTACAGAGGAAATGAAGAGGCCGAAGTGGATGCTGCTTAGTTCCGATTTGGCGAATGCTGGAATAACGCATGATTCTTCTGAACTAGTTAGTCTATTGTGTTTTCGACGTGATTTTATGTAAAGAAGAATTGCGGCTAACCCTACTATTACTGTGATGTTTACAATGTTTGAACCTAAAACGTTCCCAACTGAGAGTGCTGCACCACCAGAAAAAGCGGCTATAAAAGCAACTGTTAATTCGGGTAATGAAGTTGAAAATGCTATCACGCTGAACCCAACAGCGGTTTTTCCAAGTTGGGTTACATTAGATACTGAGAGAGCATTTTTTATCGCAAGATTACTCGCCCAATTCAACACAACAAAAGAGACAGCGATGATAATGATGTTAATAATGAAATCTGTAAACAGTAATTCCACCATGCTGTCTCCTTTCCCGCTTCTTTCATTTAGATATCCTTCAATGAAATATGCGATTGCTAATTACCCAAGAAAGGTAATTATTTCTTTCGCAACCTTTTTAGTTAAAAAGATTATAAGTTGATTATTTATTTTTCATGTATTTCTGGTGTGCACTCGTATTAATTCAGCGGATATACGAAATACTTAAAACAAGTCAGCCATAATTATGAAGCGGTAAAGAACCTTGGAAACTTGGGTCTTTGGAGCAATATTGACATTAATGGGGCTTTTAATTACTGCTTGCAGTTTTGGAAAAAATGAATTAGGTATATCTTTTTTGATAGCTGGCTTAATCAACACTGTTGCTGGGGCTTTCATTTTTGTCTTTAAATTTAAGCAATGGATAGAGAAATTATAAAATAAAAAATGCTTTCGCTTTTAAGTAATATTTCATTTCGATTAACGACTTGTGGGGCAAGAATAGCGGTCAGTATTGAGCCATTTTTTGTGCCACTTGAAATTCTCGCAGCCTTCTTTGGATTCACAGGACATACAGGGGTCTTCATTGGTAGCTTTGTTTAAAATATCAATTAGTTCCTTCTCAGCTTCAGGGTCAAGACCTAACTTCTTGACTTGTTTCTCAAATTCACCTGGCAAACGCACAAACTCCTTCACTGAATCTACATGCACGCATCTATTTAGGCTCACAAGACCTCAGACTTCAAGAAACTTCTCGGCTTAACAATTCATAACCCAAAGAATTGCAAAGCCAAAAATTTGGCTGGATTAAATTTTAATTTACTCCTAATCTTGTAATTTGAAAGAACTAATAAATGAGGTAAATCAATTATCAATAAGCGAGGGATTGGTTGAAGGCAAAATCACTAACAATTTTAGCTGTCGCAGTATTTATTTTTAGCTCAGTTATGATGGTTCAAGCTCAAACCGAAACTAGTATATGGAGAGACGAAATGAATTATCAAAGTTCGGACGAGCTTCAAGTTGCAGGTTGGACGATTACTCATCGAGCAGGCGTAAGCTTTAGTGGTAGCGGTATAATTTTAGATGGCACTCAAGAAGATACTGCTATCCACTACTCACGTCATTTTCCAAGCGGTATTTCTAATTGGAAAATTGAGGATAAAAGCAGATGGACTTTGGGTAGTCACTGCGGAAACATTGTAACAGCAATAACCGACAAGCATTCTTACTCCTTCCAGGCTGACGGCTGGTACAGCACCTACGTATTCTATCGAGACGGACAAAAAACAACCTTCGGAAACTACCAAGAAAACCAAAATGAATGGTTCATTTTAAGTATAGAAAAGCAGGGAAACCAAATTAACATGTACTATAATGGTGAACTTAAGAGCACCTACACCGAGACAGATGCTTCTTCTTCAAATTTGATTGGGGTAGATGCCGTTTCACCTTGGAGGGGTGGTTCTGAATATGATTATTTTCAAGTATGGTCTACAGGATCAAATGTGTTAACGCCTCAAACAAGCCTGTGGAGTAATCCAATAGTGTTAGGGGGCATAATTGGGGCTGTTGGTGTTGGAGTAGGTGGTGTTTTGTATTTCTTTGTTCTGGGAGGAAGCGGAGGAGGATCCGCTGGAGGCGCAGGGGGTTCAATTGCAGGTGGAGGCGGATCTATAATTCAAGATCATCCTCCAAGCTCATCCAACGGAGGAGCAACAACAAACCCATCGGGCACATCAAGCTCTCTATCCGAAGGATTCGGACAATTTGATGAACAAATGAGCAACATTACAGACATTAATGACTTTTGGAGCGATTTCGTTCAAGACCCTACGGGAAATATCGCCTCAGTTGGCAATCCAGCTAACGATACCTCACCTAACAATACAGTTGGTAACGGATCATCGAGCGAGACTCCCCAAACAAGTGAAAGCTCCGACCCATTCAGTCACACCCAAAACCTTACATCGTCAATTCTGCAAACAGTGGCTCAGGGAGAACAACTTGCCACCGAAGGCTTGGCTCAAGGTACACTTAGTCAAGAAGCTTACCAACATTACTTGGAACAGACTACAAATATTATGGAAGCAGTCATCCAGGCTAATCAAAATCAAGCCCAGGCAGCTAATGATGCAATTAACGGTAGCATCTCAAGGTAGACGAGTCTGCCAAAAATTCTTTTCTTTTCTTCTTATGAAAATCATAACACAACCAATTTCGGTACCCTAATCAAACCCTGACTCAATCAACTTTGAACCTTCCAGTATGATAGGTTGGATTAAATTTTAATCCAACTCAACCAACCAAGGTTCAGCGGTTAAAGCACACTACGCAGTAGACACGATTCAGCACATAGTAGACTAATCATATAGAGATACTATATGCGGAATCGAGTATACGGGTAGAATAATCAACTCATATAGGTATAGTCGGAATCGAGTATACGGGCTTACTGAAGAAATGAAAAGAAAGAATGAACTCCGAGAACCTCAGCCCTCAAACTTTTTGTTTAGTTCAGAAACCTTGAATATTTTTGGGAGGTTAGTCAGGGAAGCTTGACGACAACGCTTTTTAAACAAGAGAACCCACTTTTATAGTGGCGGTATTGGGGATGATTCGCAGAGGAATACTTGTAATCGTTGCCTTAATACTACTATCTTCGACCATAATTCTTGTGGAGTTTTCTCATGTAGTATCGGGAAACCCCATGATGTATGACGCATTGTTTGGCGAAAAAGCTCCTCCAGGCATAACAATTTACGGCAATGGCACCGTGGACGGGACGGACAGGATAATTCAAGCTGACGACAGAAACTACACATTGACAAGCGATATTTCTGAAAGCATAACTATTCTCCGAGATGGCATAATCCTTAACGGAAAAGGACACACCCTCCATGGAAAAAGCGGTCAAATAGGAATATTTATTCAAGGAAGAAACGGCATAACCATAACAAATTTAGAAATAGATGGCTTTGAATACGGCATAAAACTCGCCTGGCGACACTACATGGACTATGATGGAAGAACCATTACAATCACCGATAGCATATTCAGGGGGAATAAAAACGCAATAGCGTTTTCAGATCATCTGCAGGGAAGCAACATAACAGACAACGTTTTCATAGCCAACACCTACTGCGTTTCTGGAGCGGTTGGTATAATCTTTAGGGGCAACAGGTTTATCGACAACGAGTACTGTATGTCGCCTGACGGGGGCAGCCTCAACGAAGTCGACTCTTCTAATATGGTTAACAATAAACCCGTTTACTACTGGATTAATGAGCAAGACAAAACTGTGCCCTCTGATGCTGGATGGGTTGTTCTTAAGAACTGTAAAAACATCACTGTTCAAGGCTTGAACATTACCCGTTTTGGCGGCGAAGTACAGCTCTACAACACGACTGGTTCAACAATCAGGGAAAATTCTCTATCCAAAAGTGGCATCTCGTTACAGCATTCCAAGGGTAACGTCATTGAAGAGAATAAAATAGTGAGTTCCATTCATTATGGCGTTTCCTTGAAATTGTCAGATGAAAATCGCATAATAAATAATCAAATAATCGATAACCTAGAAGGCGTGCACATGGAAGCTTGCAATAACAACACTATTAGCCAAAATTTGTTAACCTCAAATTCAGAAGCTGGACTATACATGTCTTTTTCATACCAACTAAACGACTCCATTTCCACGACCCTTGTGAGTCAAAACGTCATCTCAAAAAACGGCATCGGCATACACATTTACTCCAGCAACTCGGCCACCTTTGTCTTAAACAACATAACGGGTAATCTTGATTGGGGCATGAAGCTAGAGAACAACCCGAAAAACAACAGCATACACCATAACAACTTCATAGGCAATAACGTCACCGATAAACTGCAAGTATGCATTACGGGTTTCTGGGTTCAAACGGATAATGGCAGCAGTATAAACGGAAAGTACACACCTCCACGCAAAGCATTTGTTGCTGGGGAAGCCAACAATTGGAACAACACTTTGGATGGCAATTACTGGAGCGACTACTCACCAAGTTATCCAAATCCTACTGAGGTAGGCAGTACAGGTGTTGTCAATACACCATACTACATAAACGAAAACAACATAGACCAGCATCCACTTTTGGCTCCAGTTGATATCGCCGATACCACAATATTGTCGCCCTACCAAGGAGCAGCAAGTGAAGATATATGGAGTGGTGTCACTCAGAATTTACCAGTTTTACTTGCAATAGTGTCCGTAGCCATTGTCGGATTAGGACTGGCGGTGTTCTTTTCGAAGCGTAGAGAAGAGAGAATTTAATTTTAACCCAGCCAACCGCTTCACGCTTAGTTGATTAAGGCGCCTTAGCAGTAGACACGGTTTAGTACATAGTAGACTAATCATATAGAAATAGTATATAC
The DNA here is from genome assembly GCA_963840325.1 of Candidatus Bathyarchaeota archaeon. Taxonomy (GTDB): domain Archaea; phylum Thermoproteota; class Bathyarchaeia; order Bathyarchaeales; family Bathycorpusculaceae; genus Bathycorpusculum. The sequence continues at coordinate 620,834 of CAWIYM010000004.1, read as the reverse complement.
GGAATCGATTATACGGGCTTACTGAGAAATGAAATGAAAAGACTGGACTACCGAGAACCTGATAAAGGTCAAGAAACCTTGAATTCCCTCTCAAGAAAGTTTGACAAAAAACCGCTTAAGCAAACTTAATCTCTTAATATAACAGGAACGGCATATGCGACTACTATATCCGCACCCTGCCAACTACACGTTTGGTCTAATGGGAATATTTATCATTACCCTGGCAGCAGTGTGCATCCTGTCCCTTTTCAATAGGCTGAAAACTAAAACTGCTTAGTCGATAATGCCCACACATCGTTTGATGTTGTTTTTTAGATGTGGTTTTAGGTAGCATCTTTTTTATGGGCGAGCTTTGCTGCGTGGTCTCTTTCATCAGGATGCCCTCACTAATGAACTGAAAGATGAATCTGCTTTACCCCAAAATGACTTTTCCTGTTAATGCTTTTTGGAGGTGATTTGTTTGGTTGATGAGATAGAGGTATCTGAGAATAAGGAAGCCCTGATCGTTTTGGCTGGCACAGTTGCGGGCGCTGCTACTACGTTTGTTGCTTCTTTGCCGATTCCGCTGGAGATTAAAGCTCCGGTGGTGCAGATTATGCGAGTAACTTGATGAATTCTTCACGCTCTATTTTGGCATCTTTCATTATTTTTAAAAGTAAACCCACGCCAATGTTTTCTTTAGCATGAACCGGAATCACAGTGACCCTACCATCTGCGTGTTTCATAACAACATGGCTGCCGTGTTTTCTAGCAACCTCAAAACCCAGAGCAGATAAGGCTTTCATTACTTTTCTGGCTGGCTGTGGTCGAAGGCTCAATTAGTGGTGACCTCAACAAGCTGTAAACCGATAAGCTCTATGCCTTCTTTAGGTTTGACAGCTTCAACCTCAAGGTAAGCAGTAATGGCTTCTTTGATGCGTTTGGTCAATTGGTCAAGAGTTTTGGCTTGCGTGTGACAGCCGGGAAGGTCTGGAACTGAGGCAACATAAACGCCATCTTCGTCTTTTTCAACGATAACTGCAAACTTCAAAGTAGATCACGATTTAGGATAGTTAATGCGCTTACTAAAATCTTCTCGTCTAACTGCATGTTTGAATCTTTCTTGGGTTGAGTTCGCATTTCTGTTTTAGGTTAACTTTTGGAGGTGATTTGTTTGGTTGATAAAATAGAGGTATCTGAGAATAAGGAATCCCTGATCGTTTTGGCTGGCACAGTTGCGGGCGCTGCTACTACGTTTGTTGCTTCTTTGCCGATTCCGCTGGAGATTAAGGCTCCGGCGACTGCGTTAGCATCCACTGTGACGGGCGCGATTCTGCTTTACTGGAAGAGCAAAGTCAACAAGCAGTAAGCATCCACTTTTTCTTTTTTTGTGTTTCTGTAGGGGCAACCTTTATCTGGATACAGTATGAAAGTTATACTGTGATCAGTATGGGTCAAGAAGAGTCAGACGTTGCAGTCGTCGGAACCAAAGGTCAAATCGTTATTCCTCAACGCTTCAGAAGAGAACTCGCCATAACCCCAAACACGAAGCTCATTGTTTATCGCAGAGACGACAAACTTGTCGTGACAAAACTCAAAATCCCTCCGCTAGTCGAGCTAAAGGATCTTTTCGAAGAAATCGACCAGCAAAACAAAGCAAAAAAGAAACCCTCTGAACAAGAGATTCTAAACGAAATCCAAGCATACCGAGCCCTGAAACGAGGCAAATAAGGCGCATGAAATGGTTCGAGCAGTCATCGACACGAACGTTTTGGTTTCAGCCCTTATCCATGATGGAAAACCCCGAAAACTAATTCTTGAACTTCTCAACAGGCACACTGTAATACTATCTCGCAAAATGCTGGCTGAACTTGCAGACGTAGCGGGAAGAGACAAGTTCCACGTCACAGGCTCGCAAGTTGAGAGGTTTCTTTCAATAATGGTGAAGATGGCAAAAATAGTGCCCGACAACGCCCTCTTCAAAGAGGTTGCGTCTGACCCAGACGATGACGTAGTCCTCAACGCCGCGTATACGGGAAAAGCAGATTACATAGTAACGGGTGACAAACACCTTTTGACACTAAACAACTTTAAGAAAACAAAAATCGTAACCGTCAACCAAATGCTAGAAATCCTAACGATGCAATAAAGAATGACAAATCGTTTTTGCTAGATAAATAAAAGGTTACGAACCCTATCCTATTACTTCCATCCCACAAGTGCGGGCATCATTGCCTCGGATAGACCTTACTCGCAGTTAATCATTAAGAGTGGAAAGTCATTAAAAAGTTTGTGGCAGCCTACCCAATACACACAACATTCTCTGACCATTCTGTTTTTTAGGCAGTTATTTTTGTTTCAGTCAATAAATTATATTAACCCCATAGCCTGTCCTTAATCAAAGGAAAAAGTCGAAAAAAAAGAGGAAATCAGAAACGCAAAACAATAAGAACGGCAAGTTGATTGCTTCTCTTTTTGTTGTGATACTTTTTGCAAGAATTTTGTTGTTGGAAACTACACCAAAGCTCGCTTTGTGCTTCACATAAAAGCTCCTGACTCATATAATCAACAATCTCTTGAAATCAACATTGATGGCGTAGCTAAGAAACAAAGAGATGTGCACTTGCCAGCTAACACTTGGTGTCGTCTTGCTTACAACATGCCAGTGAATAAAACAACCCTTGTCAGAGTGCACAGCCAAACTTACTCAGGAGCAACCGTTATTGATGAGGTTTGGGTTATAGCAAAGTAGTTATGGGGAAAATGCTTGAAACCAGAATAATTACAGTATTAGCGGTTGCGGCGGGTGTTGATTTATGAGTTTGTACAAGAAACACAAACGATAAGAGCCGTTGTATTTTTGTCTGTCGGTTCGTTTGGACTCCAGCAACCCCAGCCCTCAAAATTTAAGCTATTCAATAAACCTTGACGGAGTTTAGCCAAGGTTCTAATCGATTTAGCTGGGTTTGAACTTGAGCCCTTCACCCTTGGAGGTATAGCCAGAAAACCCCGCAAGAAATCAAAAACTACATCAAAAACAGCAAAATACTGCAATAAACATGAGAATTAACAAGTATTTTAACTCTGACACTTACGATTTTGTCGTAAAATACTAAAACTACTGTGAGAAAAAATGCAACCGCGCCTGAGCCTCATATTTTCCTTGACTAAAACCCGCCAATGGGATTCAACTCAAACGGCTAATGTTTAATTATGTACTGTTATTAAATGAGAGACGATAATGCAAGTCACTCTTGCTATTTTTCAAACAAGATCATAGTGGACCTTTGAATTTCTTTAATTATCAAATCTCTATCGATTAACAGCTTTTTGCCTTTTTCTGTAAGGCTGTAAGATTTTCCATTATGTGGCTTGCATTTTATCAAATCTAGTCTTTCCATAGTCGCTAACTTTGTGTAGATTACGCTTATATTAATCTTGGAGTGGAACCTATCAATTACCCGGCTGTCAATCCGATAAGCTGTCATAGACCGTTGCTCTAACATTTGTAAGATTACCAAATCCAAGAAGGCTTTGAGCATTCGTTCTTGAACACTTGGCTTAAAAGTTACGTTCAATTTTTAAAACATCCTGCGAGATTCAGGTAAACTTGTGCAGAAGCATGAAAACTGAATTAATGACTTGTATAAAGGAATATCTAAGGTGTAGATAAATCTGAAAAGTGTTCAACACAAATACAAAAATATAAACAATCGCTTAACTTTTATTTGAAAATCATTGACTCTTGTTCTTATCTGTAATAAAAATGGTAATTGTAATACAAATACACAAGAAATGATATATGGGCATGATACTGAATGACTGCTGAAGGTGGCTTATCTGTAAAAACAGAAGTCTTTTGCCGCCTTAAACATGAAAGCCGGAGCTGATTGCCTCGGAGGCGTGTCACCGCCTACCCCTAAGTGAAGGGCAATAAAGAGAACATGATACAAAAGAGCAAGGGAAAAAATATGAAAAAGAAATATGGAACAGTTATTTTTCTTATTTGGATGTTAGCTATGCTACAATTAGCTATGACGCTCCAAACAGCAAAATCGTGGTACGGTGAAACAACTAAACAAAATCCGGCTTGGAATAGTACTGAGACTTGGTATGACGACGGCAATTATTCTCAGTGCCACCATCGTTGCATCAATTTCTATGACGATGACAACGTTTGGACTTCTACCGGTTTTGGGGTGCATTACGATGTTGACAATTCGACACTCGGATATGATCGCGCGCACTGGTATTGGACCTCGGGGGTAGCTAATCCCAATAAATGGGCGCATGCTCAAGAAACTCAAGACACTGCCTCCGTTAACTTGGACACAAGTAATTCATACTATGATGACTCTGAGCCTCAGTGGCGTACAGTGTTTTGGTTCGAAGGTTATATGAGATACAAAGACTACGAGAGTTCTGAATTCGACCCTCCAGTAACTTATGTTTCAGGAGCCACCGCCGCTGGCTTCTATTACATACCATACTGGGACTGGTATGGCATCGGAACGTGGAGTGAACCATGGGATTATATGCATGCACGCTTGGAATAGGTGTCTTTTGTATGAGCAAAAAATTTTTCTCTCCTGAAAACAAATTATCTTCAGTAAAAAAGTTTTCACTGCCGATGCTTAGCATTGTCTTAATCATCTCAACGCTTGTCATTTCGTACTCACTGCTGTCACCTACTTCTTCTGGTCAGCTCATCAAAACTGCAGGGTCAGAAAGTCAGTTTAAAGTAGACTTAGCATATTCTTACACAGGAAGATGGACAGCAAACAGTTCCTACGTTGATTCAGAGAATCGCCAAATGTCTCTTGTCAGTTTATACCCTTCCGTAACTATACTTAACATAACCCGACTTCCAGCAGTTAATATGCCGTCGTGCGATGTAATGCTGGAGATTTACGATTTAACATTAACCACCAATACAGGACTATTCGAAAAATTCGCATACGGCATTGGAACCAATTACACTTCCTCATATACTCCGTTCAAAATGCAGTCAGTTATGTCGCATATCGATGACCTAGTTGATAAAACAGTCTATAGAGGAGGATGGGAAGCCTTGGTACGTCCTAACTGGACAGAAAATACATCATTTATGACTAATACAATTGGTTCAGCCTGTATCTATTCAAGTCATAACAGCTCTTTAGGGTTATGGAGCGATGGAACACCAAACATTGTCTCTATTGCTGTTAACAGAATTGGGTATCTAACAATGACGGATGATTCAGTTATGGCCTATAAGGACATAGTAACCAATACAGCTGTTGCGAAACAACTTTACAACCGTGAAGAGGGCTTTCTCTACAATGCAATAGTACCTGCTGAAGAGTTGCCGCAAACAAACCTATTTGCACCAAACGCTAAAAACCAGCCAATTTCGTAACCGCTTTGATAACCGTTTTACTGAGAGATCAATTCCCCATTCTTTTTTAAGTGTTCTATCTGGCGCATCTACTCTAGTTAACTGCTGCAAAGCCCTTGTTTCTCTTTTTCGCTAAAAGCGCAATTAACGATGCAACTGTAATGCCAACAATCAATGCCACAAAAGCTAAACCCGCATATACAAATGACCCCAAAGGTTGAGCGTTAGGGTTTTGTGTTGAAGAAGGCGCTATAAATGGAATATTCAACGCATGGATGGTGTGAGCTGTTTTATAGAAAGCCAAGCCGTCGGTAACTGTTAGAAGGGAGAGGCCAGGATCTGTGTAGTTCCAAAGGGTTTTTCCACTGTAGATATCTTTGGCATAGAGTGTTTTACCTGAATAACAAAATATTGTGCCCTCTCTAATCACAAGATACGACGAGTCGTTGTTATTGTAGATAGAGTAGTCATCAGCAAAGATGAACCATTTCGATGGTAAACTAAAATTCCATAACTTCGCGCCGTTATCTGTGTTTAAAGCAGTCAAGGTACTATGTGAACCGACAAATAGCATATCATTGGATATTTCAAGGGACGAAATGGTCTCATTTACCGAGTAATTCCAAACATTGTTGCCACTCAACCCCTCATAAGCATAGATAACGTCTCCCTCTGTAACGTAGCTTATGCCTTTGTTGCTTGTAGAATAACTAAACCCAGAATGACTCCACAGTTGACTACCATCTTGACTGTTCAAAGCATAGGTCCTTTGTCCGTCGCGCGAGGTAAAATAGACTACATCATCGCTAAGAACAGGCCCCACGTTGTCTAGCGAGGACCCGACGGTAGTATTCCAAATCATCCTGCCATTACTCGTGTTTAAGGCATAGAACCAATCGCCTGCACCAAAATACATTGCGCCCTCACCGATAGCGACACGCGGGTAAGTATAAAGCCCAGTATTGTATCTCCAAATTTCTTTGCCGTCATTTGAGTTAACGGCGGTAACGAAAGCATCATAGCTGTATGAAGCAATAAAAATGACATAGAGTGCTCCATTATCGTGATCATACTTTGTCCCAGATATTGTCCCGTCAACAAAGTATACCCATTTTTCTTCGCCTGAGGAGGTGTTCAGGGCGTAAGCGTATGCTCCGCCATATTGGCCATTAATGTTAAGTAAATCGGTTGTTGAGAAATAGGCTGTGCCGTTAACTACAGTAAATAATTGAAGATAACCCTTGGCGGCATATTCCCAGAGTTTTGATCCATCAGAAGCGTTTAGGGCGTAAACTGTCAGTAGCGGATGTGACGGTTGACCAAACATGCTGATGTAGCGTTCACTTGGTTTTGTGTAGTATTCAGTATTAAATACGTATGCAATACCATTAGCGACTACAGGCGGGTCGTTCCAAGTGCTGTTTACTACAGTAAACGTCCAAATTTGTCTTGGAGATAACGCGGGTTCACTTGTTTGTCCAGTGTTATCTGGCGCTTTTGAGTCCACCACTATCTGAGCAGCTACAATAGAGGCATCATAAAACATGCTCGTAAGCAAAAAAATAGAAAGTATAACAACCCATAGAAGTTTTAAATCTATAGTTAGCCACCAATTTGTTTTATGCTTAAGAGGATATTAAATTTACGGTTCTGTTAACTTTGTCATGTCGTTTTCTCTGTTAACTACCGTCAGATAATTCTAGTAATGAATCAAATCTTTCATCGTTGCTTAAGGTCTGTATTTTCTAGTTTTAATTCTGAAATTTCTTTTGTCAATTCCCCATTTTCTTCTAAGAGAAAACTTTTAGCGAATCATCAGCATTCTAATTTAATGTCAGCGTGGGTTATGTAGCAGATGATAAAGAAACACTTGACAAGAATCATACTACTGGTTTTATCATTAGCTGTAGGTTTGCATATGGTTGAGTTGGCAATAGCTAACCCCGTTTTTTGGCCGTCTACACCTATTACGGATAAACCTACTCTGACAATAGAGAGGCCAACAAATAATACTACTTACAAAAATGACGCTGCGGTTTACGTTAGTTTAACTGTAACTAGACCCGATTCATGGAAAAGAGAAGGTGCGATACCAATTCCTTCTTACTATGCACTGTTGAAGTCTGTAGAAGCATACTTAGATGGAAAAAGCATTCCTCTAGCATACAACCATACCGACTCCATCGGGTTTGAATGGGTTAGGGATGAAAGCCTCTTTTGTATGCTTAAACAAACTGAACCAGGACAACATACGCTAAATGTGACAGTTCTATCATACAGCTATTATAGAGGACCAACCTACGATGGCTCTCATGTCCTCTCAAGTATTGAAAGCAGTGATGGCCCAGTTTATCAGTATCCCATAGTTGTCTCCGAATTAGTTTACTTTACTGTAGTTGGTGAGCCCTCTCCTTCTCCAACTCCTTTGCCTTCCTCTCAAGAAATAGGGTCTTTTCCAATTGAAACTGGTGCCATTGTTTCATTAGCAGCTATAGCTGTTGTGGGTGCTGGCTTGCTGATTTACTTTAGGAGAAGAAAGGGGAAGCAGGCAAGTAAGCCAACCTAAGTAAAAACTCATTATTTTTTGAGAGAAGCCAGTTTACTTCCCAACACATAGTCGAGAATGTCTGCGACTTCAGTAATGGTACTCTGCTTAAGGCAAGGAATGTAAAACTTCATAAGGCAACAGCAACCAATAGCGACTGTTGCTTCAATCTCATTGGTTTACTTCAAGAGAAGAAAGGTGCAGCCATGAAGAGAAAATATGCTGTATTTGCTGTAATCTTTGCAGTTTCAATATTGATTGGGATTCAAGAAGTTCAGATAGTAGATGCTAATCCTCTTCCTCCAAATTGGATGGCTAGTATGACTATCAATATTCAATCTCCATTGAAAGGAGTAATTAATGATTTACCTCTTTTAGTAAATTTCTCAGCACAAAGTTCTCCAGTCTTTTACCTCTCAGATACTCAGACAGACAGCTATACTGGAGATTTCTTTTACGTTTTGGATGGGCAAAGCATGAGTTATGGGGGAACCAAAATTGCTAATACCCAAATGATTGTAACCTCACAAAACAAACATCAATTTAGTGGTCAAACATACATACCCAATCTAATTGAGGGGCCTCACAACATTACAGTCTATTGGGGTGCAAGTTCTAACAATCGCATATATTATGATGAATCCTGGTTAACATCTATTCAATTCTTCGTCTTAAATGAAAACCCATCATCAACACCAAAAACCACACTAACACCAAACTCTCCAATACCTTCTCCATCTCCCTCCCCAACTTCAAAGCCTAATCTAACACAAAGTCCAGTTCCCACAAGTCAAACACCAACTCCTTTTCCAACACCAACTCCTTTTCCAACACCAACTCCAATTACAACACCAACTCAAGTGAGTTCTAATTATTTGCTGGACCAGGTATTTCTCACTGCGATAGCTATTGTGATTGCAATAGTAGCTGTTGCTTCAATCTCACTGGTTTACTTTAAGAGAAGAAGGGGGAAGCCATGAAGAGAAGGCATGCTTTATTTGCTGTAGTTCTTGCTGTTTCAATATTGATTGGGATACAAGAAGTTGAGGTAGCAGATGCTAATCCCCTTCACTACCATAGTATGGCTATTATGGCTACCACTATTCAATCTACATCAAATGTAACCATTACACCTTCATTTCCTCAAACAACTGAACTGTCAGTTTCAGAGGACCCTGGAGTTGGGGGTTTTAGTGTTCTGGTTCCAAGCAATGTCACTTTGGGGAAAACCTTTGAAGTAAACCTGTTTGCACTTTATGCTAATGGTTATTGGGACAGAAATTTTACAGGTTATGTTAGCTTTAGTGCAAGTAAAGGTACAATCAGCCCATCCATGTCAGGTGCATTTACTGAGGGCAGTTGGAATGGTTTTATAAATATGAGTGAGGCTGGCTTTGATATAGTAATTTATGTAAATGATGGCAATGGTCACACAGGAAGAAGTTTTCCTATATCTGTATACCAGATGAATCCAACTCCCACTTCATATGCTAATTCAACCCCAACTCCTTCTGTTCCAGAGTTATCATTCTTAGGTGTGATATTTTTGTTAGCTGTTGCTTCTGTTTCATTGGTTTTCTTTAAGAGGCGTAAGCCTAAACCTTCTTGGTTAAGATAGCTAAAAAGTCTGAACAAGAAAAGGTATTGCAAAAGATTTTCTACATCAAACCCTGTGGAGTAGCGCTTCGTATTTGCCCATTGTCTGCCCAGATTAAGACATTGAATCCGTAAATCCAGCCCTCAGCTGTGCTTGGATTGTGTCCAGGAGCGTATGAGTCGGGGGTTGGTTCAAAGAAGGCATCTATACTCCATTCAGGATAACTCAATATCAAACTGGGATCGGTGATAGGTTGATATGGTGATGGATTGCCAGCTCTTATACCGCCGAGATCTTTAGCGCTAGAATAGAAAGTCGCGTTGACCGATGAAATAACTCGATTGTTGTTGGTTGCGTATTCTTCGATTAGTGGCATAGCAATTTTTAGCGCTTCATCCTTGGTTAGTAATGGGCGCTGAGTTGGAATGGCCAGAGGTGTGTTTGTTGGGGTATTAGTTGGTTGGGTTGTAGGTGTCGGAGTTGGATTTGGGCTTGGTTGAGTTGAGTTCTGGTCTCGGATTGAAGCATTTGCGCTAAACTGCAGGGACAAATAACCAGAAAGAACAAGGCATACAACCAACACCGCTGCAGCTATGGTGTACGTCTTCTTCGCATTTAGCGCAGCTTTAACGTCCAAACTTACACCAAACCGATATTATTCAAGTCCGCTTATTAGCTTTCGCATGTTCGCTTTTTTGAACACCCAACTTCATTGGTAAAAGTTCATAAGGCAACAGCAACCAATAGCGGCTGTTGCTTCAATCTCAATTGTCTACGTCAAAAAGAATAAACCTAACGCTAAATTAGACAAGAAACTTTGATTGCAATTAGTCAAGATAGTTTTATGAATAAGCTGAAAAGTCTTTTATATTAAAGTTCAATTAGTTATCTTGGGGTGCTTGGTAGATTGAACAAGCTTTTGCTTTGTGTATGCATAATCGTTTTTCTTCTTTCAAGCACAATTCCGATCGGAAAAAGCATTCCAGCAAATGGGGTTCTTCAGGTTCCCTACTCAGCTGATGAGCCAACTGTTGATGGCCAATGTAGCACTCCGTCGGAATGGAACAGTGCCAGCGAATACAAACTTACTCAAGGGGATTTGGCTCAATTGGTAGCATACTTTAGACTAGAAAATAATGGCACGCATTTCTTCATGCTAGTCGATTTCATATCTGACCAAAGGCAATCAGGATATGACGGTCTTTGCCTTATGTTCGATACAAGGGATGATGGCGGAAATGTTCCATCGCCCGATGATTATAGATTCTATTACGAAAACGGCAAAATCTCTATCGATCAGGGCACAGGTCAACCTAATCCAGACAGCTGGCTAAGAGTTAACCCTCAGCCCGAATCAAAATACAGTGTAGGTTTTAGCCATACCAATGACCCATATGATAATCAGCACGACCACGAAACACACGAGCTCTCTATACCGCTCTCGTTCTTAACCACAAACAAAAATATTGGCTTTTGGGCGGAAGTATCCGATGGCTCAAGCGGCTATGTTTCATGGCCCGTCCACATAAGCAAAGTACCCTATAAAGATGGTATTCTAATTGTCTCGCCTCCTTTGCCCTATGATTGGGGTGACATAGCCATAGATGCAACTCCAACCGGAACTCCAGCACCAACTCCCTCTGTTCCAGAGTTATCTTGGTTGATGATTCTACCCCTATTCCTTTCAATACTCTTTTTTGTAGTCCTAATTAGAAAGAGAAAAGTATCGTGGACAAATGTAAACACCCGTTAAATGTACGTCTTAATGTTTATATGTACATTATTTTCCTATTGAGCGTGAGCGTTCTTACCCTGCGTCGTAATCGTTTGACCTTTGAGAATCCCTAAAGCCGATGAGAGAAGTAAGCTAAATGAGAGAGAGGGCATTAAATTTTAATTTAGCCAGCAAAATTATGGGTTTCCAAAATTTGTTTAACTTCTTATTGATTAGGAGTTAAGTTGTTCTGCCATATGTGACCTTCCGGCAATTTCGCGGTGAAAGAGTGTACGTTACCACTGATACTTGGTGGGCTTAATCTGCTAAATCCCCGTCTATTTGATTGCAGCACAACCTCTTAGGTTTCTTTGGATTTTTTCTGAAATGCAATCAACATATATATGCCAAGTATATATCTCATTAATATGGTGTTAATGTGGTCAAGGCAATCATAACTATTGACGAACGAACGAACCGCATTCTCAACATAGTTAAAGCTAAGTATGGTCTTAAAGACAAGAGTCAAGCAATAAACTTGATGGCACAACAGTTTGAGGAACGCGTCATGGAGCCTGAGCTAAGACCGGAGTTCATAGAAAGCCTAAAAGCCTCAGAAACTGAAAAGACAGTAAAAGTAAAAGACTTCGCTATTAGATATTCCAAGTGATTGCTTGTATTCTTTAGAAGTCGTCGAAAAAGTAGACAGAATATTCAAAAAACTGCGAAAGAAAGACCAGGTACAGTTTGAAGCACTATCGAGAAAGGTAACCGAGATTTTGGAAAATCCTCAACAACATAAGCCTCTGAAGAGTCCTATGTCACATATGCGTCGGGTACATGTGGGTTCCTTTGTTTTAGTCTATGAAGTATATGAGGCAAGGAAAGTTGTCACGATTAGAAGATACGAACATCATGACAGCGTTTATAAATAAATTTTTTCTCTGGACTTAAGAAATTCTAACTTGCTTAGTGGAGACGCTGTAGAGGTCTACCCTGGTAGGTTTTTTTATTACATAAACGGTGAAGTAAACATTAACGGAGACGAAATGGGAAAAGTTATTCTGGGAGTAACAAATTCTCTGGACGGGTTCGCCGAGGACCACAATGGTAGCGTAGTGCGCTGTATCCTGACCTTGATGCACTCAAGAATACTGATGTCTGCAGGAATCCCAACGAAATACAGGCATAGTAGTTATGGCGTGGAAAGAGTTTGTAATGGCGGAAGACCTAGACTGGGTCGCGGGAAATTATGAGTATCAAGTGCCGATCACTTATCTGCTCGCTTTTAGGATGTTAAAGATTTTTAACTTCAAAGCACATTGTAGCCAGTAAAGGATGACAAATCATGCGAATCGTTGTACGAATTGGCGGTTCAGTTGTCGCTTCTCCCATCAACACCGAACTCATGAACAAATACGTTGACATTATCAAAGCCATGAAGCAGCAGGGACATGAGGTTGCGGTGGTTTTAGGCGGCGGCGCTTTGGCAAGAGAATTCATTGGAATTGCCAAAAACTTGGGGTTGGACATGATTGGACAGGATGAGATTGCCATTTCGTGTTCGCGCTTGTTTGCGCAGTTGTTCCTCAAAAAACTCAGTGATTTCGCATGCAGCAAAGTAGCTGTGACGCTTGATGATGCAGCTCAATGTCTGAGCGAAGGTAAAGTTGTTGTTATGGGTGGTTTGAAGCCGGGAATTACCACCGATACAGTTGCCGCGCTGGTTGCAGAGCGTGTTGATGCAGAGTTGCTGGTTAAGGGGACTGACCAAAACGGCGTCTACAACAAAGACCCCAGAAAACATTCTGATGCGGTTAAGCTTGATCGGTTGGAGCTTGAAGATTTAGCTAAAGTCTTCGAGCACAGTGAACATAAGGCGGGGATTCATCAGATTATTGATCCTGAAGCCATTAAGGTCCTAAAACGCAAACGCTTGAAGTTGATTGTGGTAAATGGGTTTGTGCCTGAGAATATGTTGGCAGCGATTAAAGGCGAGAATGTTGGAACTGTAATAACTTAATTTTTTTTATTATCTTTAGTTGATTGATACAGTAAGAAGTCTCCTGGTGTTCTGCGAAGGTTTTGGACCTCTTCCACTTGACTTTGCATACGTCGGCGTCTTTGCAATTGTTGTCACAGCCATTTGCGTAATCCTCTCTTGGAGATATCTCAACAAGTAGGGCAAAAAAATCCTTTTTCTTTTTTTTTATGATCTAGCTATCCTTTATAAGAAAGCGCCATTTCCATGTTAAACCAAATATTTAAGAAAGAAGCGAATCAAAATGTCAAAAACAATTCCAGTCGTTGAAGCAATCAACGTCACAAAAACTTACATGCTGGGAAAAGTTCCAGTTGAAGCACTTCGAGGGGTAAACCTCAAAGTTGAAACTGGAGACTTTGTCTCTATTCTTGGTCCATCAGGAAGCGGCAAATCTACAATGCTGAACTTGATTGGTGCTTTAGACAAACCAACTTCAGGCACGCTGCTAATCGACGGCGTAGACATCGGTAAACTTAACGATAATCAACTTGCTGAGATTAGATTAAAAATCGGGTTTGTTTTCCAATTTTTCAATCTAATACCAAGGTTAACGGCGAAGGACAATGTAGAATTATCCATGTCAATCGCAAACATCAGTAAAGCGGAGAGAAAACAACGCGCCATAGAACTTTTAGAAACCGTTGGCTTAAAAGACCGCGTCAACCACAAACCCGCTGAACTTAGCGGAGGACAACAGCAACGCGTCGCTATCGCACGTGCATTAGCAAACAACCCTAAATTTCTCTTGCTCGATGAACCCACAGGTAACGTAGATTCTAAGACTGCAAGTGAAGTATTAGCTTTAATCGAGAAACTTAACGTCGAAAACAACGTTAGCATCATCATGGTCACGCATGACCAGAAACTGGCGCATGAAGCAAAAAAAACCGTGCAAATGTTTGATGGTCAAATTTCAACTGAATTGGTGAACCAAGAATGAAGACTATAGATGTTTTCGGTTACTCATTTAGCGCAATTAAACTTCGCAAGCTCCGTGCAGCATTAACTACATTGGGCGTTATCATCGGCATCGCCGCCATAGTGGCACTGTTATCTATTACACAAGGTTTGCAAGCCACGATAACAGGTCAGCTTAACCAAGGCTTATCAGCCAACACCTTAATTGTGACACCGGGCAGCGGAGGCGGTTTTGGCGGTGGAGGCGGCCAGGGTGGCGGCGGTTTTGGTGGTGGAGGAGACGGCGGAGGTTTTGGAGGCGGAACCACGGACAACTCAGGCTTCAAACTATACGTCAACTACACCAGTGAAATTGACGCATTATCACCCGACATCGTAAGTTCAATCGCTATCCTAAGCCGGTCGGGCTTTGTACAAACAAACAACCTCAACCGCACCGCAACCATTTACGGAGTAGACTTCAACGAGTACGCGCAAGTTTACACTACCACATTCAAAGCAGCAAGCGGTACCATACCAACAAACCCATCAGATAACCAAGTCGTTGTGGGTACACGCATAAATCAGCCAGGACAAAACGGCACAATATTCTTCGGCGCAGGAGACACAATCAATCTAACCTGGACTAACGCAACAGTTTTGCCTCCAGTAAACCAAACATACATGGCTGACGTTGCAGGTGTGCTTCCGAGAATTGGAGGTTTCGGCATCGGCGGACCCTCGGACACAGGCGTTTATATTCCATTGAATAAAGCTGAGAGTTTCTTCGGAACCGATCAATGCGACATGATTATAGTTACCCTAAAGAATAGTGACAACGCCACCATAACAACCGTTACTAAAGCCATAACTGACCACTTCAGCAACCAAGTGTCAGTAATATCCTCGACAGCTGTTCTGAGTTTGCTTACAAGTATCTTTAGCTTACTACAATTGTTCCTAGGCGGCATTGCAGCAATTTCACTGTTAGTTGCAGGCATCGGCATAATGAACATCATGATAGTTTCGTTAATTGAGCGCACACGAGAAATCGGTATCCTCAAAGCTTTAGGCATGAAAAGTAGAACCGTATTGACAATATTCCTCGGCGAATCAGTAATCATCGGCTTAATTGGCGCAATAATTGGCATAATACTTGGCTGGATCTTAGCTAACATCACTGCTCAAGTCTTAGGTTCAGGGGTATTCGGTGGAGGCGGCGGCTTCAGAATAACGCCACTTATTAACTCCTGAGGTGCTGGTGGGTGCCTTAGCGTTCGGTGTCGGCGTCAGCGTAATCTTTGCACTGTATCCGGCGTGGCGTGCATCTAAACTCAAACCAGTAGAAGCGCTCCGATACGAGTAGGCGCTCTACTTCGCCCCTTTTTCTTTTATTTTTATTTCAAATTCAAACCCATATCAGTTTTAAAGTACATTTAACATATCGTATCTGAGGCTTATTCGTGAAACGCTTATACCCAGACCAACCCGTAGTAGGCATTGGCGCAGTCCTAATCCAAGATGGCAAAATAGCCCTCATAAAACGGGGCAACGAGCCCAGCAAGGGCAAATGGACCATACCCGGCGGCTTGGTCGAACTTGGCGAGAGCCTTGAAGTAGCAGTTATTCGGGAAACCAAAGAGGAAGTTTGCCTTGACGTCGAGAACCCAACGTTGATCGGTGTTGTGGATAACGTAGATTTAGATGAACAGGGCAAAGTCAAATACCACTATGTCATCATCGACTACCTTGTACACGTCAAATCCGGCGTCATACAAGCTGCAAGCGACGCCGAGGAGTTGCGTTGGGTTCCTTTTGATGAGGTGGAAAGTTATAATTTGACTGCTTCTTTTAGAGTGTTTTTTAGGCAAAACAAAGAAAAATTGGAAAAATCTAATTCCTATCACTAAAGAACAGGCGTGTTTCTCCCAGCGTTTTAATGTCTAAGGCTCTTACTCGGGCTACTATTGGGAAATCCCTGACTACTTTTCCCAAGGTCAAGCAGTGATGCGGCGGCAAATCACGGGCAATTGACCGCACCGTTTCAGCATCCACACGAGCCGCCCTTGAAACTACATCCAAGTCGTGTTCGTTGGTGAAGTTGAAGAGGAAGATGTTGTCGGCTTGGCGGTAGATTGTTTCTTGGATGGTGTCAGGCTGGTTTGTGATGAAGGTGGTGAATATGCCGTAGTGACGCATGCGGGTTACGATGTCGTCCCAGTAGGTTTCGCGAAGGTACAGGTGGGCTTCTTCAGCGAAGAGGAAGACAGCTTTAAGCTTCCAGTTAGAGAGCGAATCCACCAGTTTGCCCAAAACGTATTCGACTACGATTTGACGGTCGATGTTTGAGGTGTTCTTGAGGTTTATGATTATAGCACCGCCTACATCCTTGGCTTTGAAAATGCTCTCATCAAGCAATGTGGCTTCTCCTGGGCAATCCGTGAAGAACCCCGAGTTAGCAAACGAATGAAAACGCGAAGCCAAGGCATCCCGCACATGCTGGTTACAGTTTAAGTCGCGGATTGCCTCGCCCAAATTCTGCATGTTCAGCTTGCCCTGTTCTTTGAGCATTTTCCACAATCGCCGAAATTCTCGTGCTGAAGTCCCTGGCAAATGGAGCGCATTCACGAGTATTCCCATCACAGTGTTTAGGGGTAGCTGCTCTAGCGCCACTTTGAAGTTCTGGGAGGGTATGAGGGTGTGGATTTTGTCATAATACATGTTTCGTTTGCCGTCGTTGGTCATGCCGAGACTGCTGTATTCGCCGTTTAAGTCGAAGATAACGACGGTGGCTTTGTAGCCGACGAGGTTCACCATGAGGAGTTTAGAGAGGTGGGATTTGCCGCAACCCTTCTTGCCTGTGATTATGTTTAGGGTGCCGTCTATGGATGAGGCGTCGATTGTGAGAAGCGAGGAGTCTTTGGTTCCGCCCAAAGTTATTGGAAGTTTGCCATCAACTTTGGCGAGCTTCATGAGCATTGGAATGGAGAGCTTTTTGATTGTGGACTGCGAACGACTGGGCAGCCAACTACTGCTTGGGCTAAGGATTTCGTTTTCCAATGTGGCGCGTATTTTGCAGATGAGTAGGCTTGCGTCTTGGATGTAGGTAATGTGGGGTGCGATTTCCATTGGGTCAATGTCTTCACCCTGCAACGGTTCGCCTCCATCGGGCAAAGTGCGCAACAAGCTCCTCCAAAACGCCTGGAACAGCAGCAAATTGGACATCGATGACCTGCGCAATCAACGCTTTAGCAGCGTCACCATCCTCTACCAGTAGATAATCTCCTTTTTCTGCGTTCTCAGTGGGAAAACTGATCACTTGCAGGATGTTGCCTTCTTTTTTGTAGAGTTTCATGTTAGTTTTCTCCTTTGAATCCGTAGGAGCCGAAGAGGACTTTGTGCATGTCTGGGCGGTTTACGATTTGGATGCCGTGTTTGCGAGTGATGAAATGTTTGATTGCCAAGACTTCGTTAGCCGTGAAGGAGCAAAGGATGTGGGATAAACGCAGTGTTTCGGGGTAGCTTTGCGTGTAGAGGTCGTTGCCTAACAGTTTTTGAATAGCTTCAATACGCTGGTCAATTGGTGTTTCCTTATCAACGTCTAATCTGAACGCCAAATTTGCCTTGTTTAACCGTGCCACGTAAATGTCGCCAAGCAGCATCATCGGCGGTCTTGAATGCAACCCTGAGGTTTCCAGCAGGTATGGTGGATCGCGATTTGGCAACTGCTCCGTTATCAACAAGCCATTAGCCCTCAACGTGGTAGCTTTAGAGAACGCCAAAATCGTGCTTTGGTTTTTTCTTGCATAACTCAGGATTTCTCTGAGGCGTTGTGTTGGGGTTTCTGGGGTGCCAGCAGTTAGGGAACCGTCGAAGAGTAGGACGCCGTTTTTTACGGTTTTGGCAAGCATGGTTTGCAGCCAACGCTCGAGTAGGCTGGCGAGGCGCGTGGGCATTTGCATGATGTTTGGTGCAGCTTGGTGGCTGATGCCACAGGTGGTGCTGAAGTAAGCGTGTTCAAGCGTGTTATAGAGCTGGTTTTTGTTATCTTCAGTTATGTGAAATATGAATGGTCCGAGGCGAGTGTATTTGTAAGCGCCGTTTTGCTTCCAAGTGGTTGCTCCGCGAACTGCAACAATGATGCCTGTTGTGGTTTCGCCAATTTTTATTGTTGAGGTATCTATGGCGGCTACAATTGTTTCTTGGTGGTTGGGTTTCAAAGTGATTGGTGTGGATTTTAATTGTATGTTGTGTGGGTATTGTTCGGTTGTGATTAGCTGTTGAATTTGCTGGTTTAGCTGGATGGGGTTTTGTTGGACTTGGTTTAGGGAGTGGATTGATTGTTCGAAGAAGCGTTGGGGGAGAATTGAGTCGATGCTGGGTTGTGGAAAGTTATATTTGTTAGTGGTTGTATATTGTTCAATCACGTTGATTCACCAATATTCAATATCTTTATTGGTGAAATATTTAAGTATTGTGCATGTGCATCTTGTACAATACAATATACAATAGGTGAAGAGTTGACACAAAACCCGCAAAACCCACCCATCAAAGTAAAAATGAAAATCGGCGACATAGAATTCGAAATCGAAGCCCAAAGCGACCAAATCCAAACCGCCGTAAACCAAATACTCTCCACCGTCACCGAACACTCAAAAAACATCAACCTAACCCAAATCGCCGAACGCCCCGCACCCCTCCCAAGAGCCGAAACCTGCAGAGGAATAATCCAAAAACTTTGGGAAGAAAACTGGTTCAGCGAACCCCGCGGCTTAGACGACGTCCACACAGAACTCGCACGCAAAGGCTTCCACTACGACCGAACCGCCGTAGCCCACGCCCTAGTCGACCTCGTCAAAGACAACATCTTAACACGCATAGGAAAACCCCGCCGATACCAATACGCACAAAAACGACCGCCGACTTAATGCTATCTATGAGCCTCTTCACCATAAAATCACCTGGCATTTTTATAGAAGAAATTAGAATTCAGCCTCAACCCATCGAAGGTGTAAACACAAGCAACGCAGCTTTCTTAGGTGAAACCCAAATGGGTCCAACCAACCCAACGCTGGTTACTAGCTGGGTTGATTATCAAAGGGTTTTTGGGGGTTATTTTGGCGCGGTCAAGTATTTGCCCTATGCAATTGAAGGTTTTTTCTTAAATGGTGGCAAGCGATGCTATGTGTCCAGTATCACAGGTTCCGATTATACATCTGCTCTGTGTAAGTTGGAAGTGATCGATGAAGTCTCCATTGTTTACGCTCCAAACGCTCAAGCTGAGGCGGGTTTGGCTCATGAATTGATTAGCCACTGTGAACGACTAAAGAACAGATTTGCAATTCTTGATTCTGTAAAGGGGCAGGATCCATCCAATGTAACTAAGCCAGAAGAGTCTTCGTTTGCCGCGTTATATTACCCTTGGATTTATGTTAAGGAAAAAGGAACGGGGCAATTGCGGCTTATTCCGCCAGGCGGACATGTTGCAGGAATTTATGCTCGCAACGATATTGAAAAAGGAGTTGATAAGGCACCAGCAAATCAAATAGTCAAAGGTGCGGTGGATTTAGAGTTAACAATGAAGTCTCATCAACAAGACAGCATCATCCTACAAGGCATAAACTGTATCCGCAAACTCGAAGGCAGAGGGATACGCGTGTGGGGTGCCAGAACGCTCTCAAGCGACCCAGAATGGAAATATGTGAATGTCCGAAGACTAATGATTTACCTAGAACAATCCATCAAGAAAGGAACCGCTTGGGTAACATTCGAACCAAACAATGCCGCAACTTGGGCTAAAGTGAAAGCGCAAACTGAGAACTTTCTGACTCAAACATGGAAAGCAGGAATGTTGTTGGGTACATCTGCAAAAGAAGCTTACTTTGTGCATTGCGACCAAACTACCATCAACCAAAACGACCTCGATAACGGACGAATAAACATACTCATCGGTTTGGCAGCTACAAAACCAGCCGAATTCATAATTCTAAGAATTACCCAAAACCTTTCCACTTAAAATTTAATAACAAACAGCTGCATACCATTTAAAAAAATAAGGCGTTAGTTATTTGTTGGTAAATTTATCAATATTTAGATAAATATTGTAAGGATTAACAGTACAATTATGAGGATCGGTAATGCTTTTTGAGCTTTTTTGTTGTATGTTGTTGCTTTTTCTTTCTTATTTTCACGTGAGAGTTTCATTAGATAGACCGCTGAGCCTATGTTGAATAGGAAGAGAATGTAGACTGAAATCATCATTTGGTCTGCGAAGGTCAGGTATCCTGTGGGTGGAATGCCGCTGAGGAGCGAAAGGTGAAAAGCTGTTGCTGAGAGCAGGGTTGTAATGCCAAGCGCCATTTTCTGTGCGTAGTCTTCAGCAGCCATAACGAAAGCGAGAAGGCTAATAGCTGTTATAATTGTAATGGGCAGAACACTTTTGATTACTCCAGAGATCAGAGGTCTGCTTAAAGTAACTGTGAAAATTGGGCGACTAAATGTTTGGCCCGGGTAAGAATGTAGGTCCACTTGGCTTTGCATGTTCCCTAGATTCCATCCTGCAACGCTGGCAGTTGACTCCATTCCGGATGTTTGGTCAATATCGTAAACTAAGTTATCGTTTGCAAGGTTGGTATGTTCAAGCTCGATCGTGAGATCATGACTTTCAAACGGATACGAGGAGAAATCAAATGACTTTAAGAAGTCGCCAGTAACACGATATTCTAGATATGAGTCGTTTGCGTCAATCTGTTTAATGTTGGGTTCGCCGTTTACAAATTCAAATTGGCTAACTTCACTAGCGGCAATTTGGTGAGGATTAAATTTAAACCATAGGTAGAAGTCTAATCGATAAGTGCTGGCTTCCAAATCAATTTTCTGTATATTAATTATCCACACTCCAGCCTGCACATGGATAATACCACCTGATGGATCGGGTTCCGTTTGACAATTCACATTCTCTAATAACACCGATGAGACAGTTGCCAAGATTAATACAAGTGTAAATGCTACAGATAATTTCTTTATCATGTTGAACCCTTATTTTTTATGCTTTTTCTTTCGAACTGATATTTAAGAATTGTTTAACAAGAATACAAAACTGAAAACGTTTGATTGAAGTTTTCAAGTTTAGGTTAAATTTTCGTTACAGATTAAAGTTTTAATCAATTGTTGAGACAAGACGAAGTAAGCAGTTGCTTAGGAAATACGGTTATCCTCAGACAAGCCAGACAAGAAGGGCAACTTTTACAATGTTGGAGCAGGCAAAAGTTATTAGCAAAGAATAGGCAGAAACGAGTTGTTAAGTTGATAGCATCATTACGTTCGATAGGTAACGCTTCTGCCATTTAGAAAGCATGTTTGTGTCAGTATTCTAAATTCATAACTGACTAATAATTGACCCATTAACTGGTGGCTATGGGGATAGCTAATACAAACCCTTAATCATACTGGAATAGTTGTACAGCTGCCTGATTTGGTTCTTCCAAACAAAAAGAGTGTTATACATGTTTTGCATGTTGACGATGATCTATCTCTTCTGGAAATCTCAAAGCAAATCCTAATGGATATGGGCAACTTCGAAATTGACAATGCCTGCTGTGTGAATGAAGCATTCAAAAAGCTATCAACTGGAAATTACGATATTGTTATTTCTGATTATGAAATGCCCCAAAAAAACGGTCTCCAGTTCCTAAAGGATCTGCGTGAACAAAACAACGAAATCCCTTTTATTTTGTTCACTGGGAAAGGTAGAGAAGAAGTAGCCATCCATGCACTGAATCTTGGTGCAAACGGATACCACAACAAACAAGGAAATCCAGAAACCGTCTATGGTGAACTCGCACACACCATAAAACAAAACGCAAGAAGCAAACAAGCTGAAAAAGAGCTGCTTGAAAGCGAAACAAAATTCAAATTATACATTGAAAACTCCCCCTCTGCAGTATTCATTGCAAATCCACAAGGTAAATATGAGTACGTTAACGACGCCGCTTCTAGGCTTCTTGGTTACTCTAAAGAAGAATTATTAGAAATGAGCATTCCACAAATAATCTTCAATGAAGACCCAACGTTGAATCTCAAGAAGTTTGAAGAAGTTAAAGTAACAGGTCGATCTTTGAGTGAGACTGTCTTGAAGACAAAGAAGGGGTCGCCTGTCTATGTTATTTTGAACTCCGTTAAGTTGCCTGATGGAAACTTGATGGCTTTCTGCGAAAACATCACCGAACGCAAAAAAGCCGAAGATGCTTTGAAGACAGGTGAACAACAGTTCAGACAGCTGTTTTCTCACATGCCCAGTGGTGTAGCTTTTTATGAAGCGGTCGATAATGGAAAAGATTTTGTTTTCAGAGATTTCAACGCCGCGGCTGAAAAAATCGAGAAAATTAAAAGAGAAAAAGTTATTGGCAAACGTGTAACGGAAGTTTTTCCGGGTGTTGAGAATTTTGGGCTTTTTAACGTTTTCAAACAAGTTTGGCAAACAGGAGAACCAGAATATTATCCATCAGCTCTCTACAAAGATGACAAAGTTTCAGGTACTTGGCGTGAAAACTGGGTTTACAAGCTGCCAAATGGAAACATTGTAGCAATCTACAACGACATAACTGAACGCAAGAAAATAGAAATGTCTCTTAGGCAAGAGCGGGATATGCTTGAATCAGTTACGAAAGCCAGCGGTGCTGGTCTTGTAATAGTCAGTAAAGACTACCATGTACTTTGGGCAAACGACTTCATAAAACGATACAAAGGTGACACAATAGGAAAATTGTGTTATGCAAGCCTTAACAGTTTAGATACACCTTGCATAGATTGCGGTGTAGCAAAAATTCATGCAGGAAAAACAACTCTTGATTCCCATGAATACTGCTCTACAACTGTTGATGGCAACCCGTATTGGGTTGAAATTGTCGCTACCCCGCTAATAGATGAGAACGGAAACGTCACGTCTGCAGTGGAAATTGCAGTAGATATTACTGAACGCAAGAAAAACGAGGAGAAACTAAGAGAAAGTATTCGTAATAACGAATTAATTAATGAAAAACTTCAGGTTGTAGGTGGTTTGACTAGGCATGACGTGAGCAACAAGCTCATGGTTATGAAATCAAACATTTATTTACTTAAAAAACAATTAGGCGACAATCCTAAATTAGCTAAGTACCTTGAAGACATTGACTCTTCAATTAACCAGTCAGCTAAGATTTTTGAGTTTAGTCGTCTCTACGAGAGAATAGGAGTAGAAAAACCAGCAAAAATAAACGTTGGTGAAAGCTTTAATCAAGCTGTTGTTCTTTTGCCAAACTTGGGCATCTCTAAAATCGTTAACGATTGCCAAGGGCTAGAGGTTATGGCTGATTCACTGCTCAAGCAACTTTTTTATAACTTCCTTGACAACTCGCTTAAACATGGCGAAAAAGTCAACCAAATGCGATTACATTACGTTAAAGATGGTGAAGGAGTGAAACTTTTTTATGAGGATAATGGAGTTGGTGTACCCGAAGCCAATAAGGCAAAGCTTTTCGATAAGGGCTTTACTACTGGAAAAGGTAGCGGACTTGGCTTGTATTTGATTAAAAAAATGATGGACGTCTACGGCTGGACTATAACTGAAGAAGGAGAACCCGGCAAAGGAGCAAAATTCACAATAACAATTCCAAAGATTAATCAAAACAAAAATTAACCTGTCTGAAGATAGTGTGACTGTTTTTCGGTTAAGACTACTTCGGGAACGCATTATTTTTTCGGGTGTTTTCCCGTACTCTACTCGGGGGTCGTTAACAGTGTTTAACCAAGCGATGTTGTTGAGTAAAGACTGTCAGAAACAACCCGCTAACAGGTCTAACACCGAGCAAGTATCCTTAATCAAAAGTTCGGAGCGGGTATAGGTAAAAGCTTTACCTTAAAGTCACATATTTTCAAAATTAAGTAATTAATAGAGTTGCGAGAACCAATGCCGGAAACGCGACACACAACGCTGGATTTCTGTCTTTGCTTTTCACTTCAAAAACATTCTAAGTCTCACAAAGAAGAGGGAAAAACCGATAGGAAGGCTTAAAGAAACAAGCCAACAATACGCATGTAGAGAGGAAGAACTTGGAAAAACACATCAACGACTTATTTATTCTTAACTTTTTCAGTTTTGGTGAAAACATATGAAAGATTTTAAGTGCCCAATATGTGGTGGATCAACTGAACAGGTTTGGGAAAATGAAACTAAAACAAGATACGGAATGAGATGTATAAAAGGCCACACAAACACCAGTAACAAAGCAGCTGGTTCACAAGAGTACCCAGTGTTTCTTGTTTCAAGTGAAGAACTTGTCAAGTAAAGAATAGGACTCTCTTTTGCGTGAGAAATATGTTGCGTTCAGTTTCCTAACCAAAGTAGAACGCTTAACGTTACTTATCGGGAAGGGTTGTTTAATGCCCTCATCCTTCAATTTAAAAAAGGGGATTTTGCGGGCGACATCTCCGCCAGATTGGGTGGTTTAAATCTCAACCCCGGACTAATATAAGAAAAATAGTTGTGGGTTATAAAAACTCAGTTTTCCTTGATGATTATTCTGTTTTGGCAGTCTATTTTCGTTTCTTGAGAAGAAACTTGGCAAGAAAGAAACTTGGATTCTTTCTTTTTGTTATGAGTACTAAAATTTAATTTAGAACCACACCTAAAACTTTTTGAAGACCAAAGTTGTTTATTAACAAAGAGAAATCTTGATGGATAAAGCTAAAATTAAAGATGAAATGTGCACGTGTGGGCATCTTAAAAGTGAACATTCGTATTTTTTAGATAGAGTATGTATTAAACCTAAATGTGAATGTTACAAGTTCGTTTTGAAGGACGAAAAACAAAAGCTTAATTTTTTAGATTCTGCGTGCTAAAGCCTGAAGATAGATAAACTAATAATCGCTTCGAATGATACTGCTAGGAGGTCCAATATATGGTAAAAATCAACCTATTGACCTATTTGACTTTCAATTTGAACATGCTCGTTGACAAAGGAAAAGGGTTGCCGATAAAAGAGACTAGGCAGTTATGCGAAGAAAGAACAATACTTCGAGAGTTGCAAGGGCGATTTCCTTTTGCAGAAACACACCTCGACTTATCATCACTAAAGTTGCAGCCAGATGCCGAAGAAGAAATTGAAAACATTTTCTATGATATGGCTACTTCATTAAAAGACAGCGAAATGTGTGTGGTAAACAACGGTTTGTGCCTGTTGATTGCTTACGCTCAAGAACAGATTCAAAGAGAAGCCAGAAAACTTGAAGAGAAAAGAGACGACAAAAAAGCCTGATAGCCTACATCTTTTTCTTCTATAACACTATCTTTGGACGAATACTAAAATGAACCAAAAATGCCCCGATGCGGAACCACAACAAGTCTTGGTTGATGAGACCCTCCGCAGCGAATTGCTGTGTAAAGATTGGGCAGAGGATGCACCGTTAAACGCTTCCTAATATATTGTCAGATAAAACTGAATAGTTGAATTAACAATGGATAAATCATCTAAGAAGCAGCAAAAAAGAGAGATAACCGCGGTCGACGTAAAGCAGAAAAAGCAAGCGACACTGGAAGACCTCTCTTTTCAATTCAATATTAATAGAAAAAAAGAGGCAAGCAAACCTGCAAAAGCAATAGTAATTAATCGCATTACCGAGACGACTAAAGAAGACGAGTTAGCCCTTAAAGTGGAATTTAGCTTGTTACCTTCCAAGACCTCGTTTTCAAAAATAAATATGGATCTTTTTTTTCAAGAACACCTGCTCAATTCAACAACAATTAGCATACCTCAAAGCACTCTACTAAACGACACCTCAGAGTTTCCCCTAATCTTAGATATGAAAGGGATCGTTGCAGGAGAGTATTCGATTAGGGTGGAAATGTATGAGCCGTGGTCTTCTGGTGAAAAATTAAACTTTGCTTTTAAAGAAATTACAATTCAATATGTTCCGCAAACCAGAGAAGATAGATTGGTGAAAATTCCAACCGTGAAGAGCGTAGCAGGAAATGATCTAACGGTTGTTTCGTCTTCCGCAAAAAACATTTACCGTGAAATAGAACAAGACCAAAAACAAGAAGCAATAAGCAAAAGAGACGAATGGTAAGTACCTTAAGAATAGTATAGGGAAGGGTAATGGAGAACCATAGCGCAAACTTCAAAGTGTCGCTGTCAAGTAACGTTACGTATTCTCATTTTAATTCAATGAGTTTGGGTTTAGGGGTAGGCGTTTCATTTTCACCATAAGCCGCCCTTAGATGTGATTGAAGCCGTGGCTTCCAATGATCCGATGCCTAATATTCCGAAGGTGAAATTGTAGTTGCCGCTGGGCAATTGAATCCAGCCGCTGTTGTAGCTTTGCTGTTCACCTTGCGCTGCCGAATGTTCCCAGATGACTTGGTCGCCGCTTAGTATTTGAGCTCGCCACAGCGCTGCGCCGTTTTGAACTCCCACTTGAACTTTCACTTTTTCATCCAAGAATGGTTGGTCAAAGGCTGCTGTCTTTGAGTCCGCTCCTACGGTAAAAGACATCGGAATATTCACCGTAGTTCGGGGGTAGGTTACGCCTGCATAAATGGCAACCGCTGCAACTATAACTATGATGGCAACTAAAGCCATAACTGATTTTTCCACTGCACATCTCCATTTTAAGTTATTAGAGGTGTTATTCGTGGTTCTCTTCCACAAAAAAACTAACACTCTCTAATGTTTAGTTCACTAGCGATAATATAATTCCTTGTTATTGTGACGTAACAATCACAAAATTTCCAAATTTGGCAACGTCTAACATGGGGTATTAGGACTTCAAACCACTTAGGATTTGTTTTTGTTGCTTTTCAAGGGTGCACACGTTGGGAGTTGGATTTTGACTTTTTTGGTTTTGGAAAAGCAGCAATATCTTTCTTTGGGCATTTCATAGTTGCCGTTTGATAGCTTAGTGTTAGATTATTTTGCTGAAGCGGACGCATAATGGGACTGAATATTAAAAGTGTTAGAAAAACAAAAATGGGCGATAAATTGTAAACGAGCTAAAAGATAAACAAAAACAACCTTGCTTTTTCTTTTTGTTAGGAGGTTGAGGAGTAGTTCAAAGGAGAATGGGTAAATGCTTAGTAAACCCAACACCTCACCCCTGACCCCTCAACCCAAGCATTCTTTGGACGTACAATACTAATAAAACTTTTCACAAATCACTTTACCCATTTTAGCCCTATTCAAGGTTTGCACCACATATGGGGCATTCAAGGGGCATCTTCTTTTGCAAATCCATTAGTTTAAAAGAGCAAAGAAAGCAGAGATAAAAATGGCATTTAGCGCAATAATGGAATCCTCCTCCAATAATATCACCGCAGCCATCACAAGGACTAGACAAATCAACCATAAAACTCACAATGCTACTTCCTGATTGAGCCTAAAAAGCACGATGTTGAAACGACTAACACAAGTAGAGGAGAGGTAGCTAAAAGTAGAAGGTTGAGCGGGCTGAAGTTTCTTAGAATACGTGTTAGTTAATGGATGACTCAATAAAACGACAAACAAAATAATGAAAAATTTGTTCTTTTCTCAAATCATCATGCAAGAATGGACCAATGCAAACAAAAACTCAACAATAGCAATCTTATTTATTCAGAATGGATAGTAGAATTAGACTTTTGCTCCACAATGGGGACAATTTATCTGCGGTCTCATTGTAAATATTCTTGCAGCATGATCAGCTATTTTAGTTAAAATTGGCAGTTATTAAGTAAAACAAAACTCAAAATTGCACGTTTCGGGCACTCAATGTAAGACAAATTAAGAACCAAGTGCTATATAATTTAGGTAAATATTTATGGGTAAACAAAACAGACCAGAAGGATCAACAACCTCCTCCCAAAGTAGGAGCAGTATAGCAAGAAAAGCAAATGCCGCCAATAGTGCGAGGCAGAAACAAGCCAACGACAATCGTTCGAAACAGACTCAAGCCGACAATTCAAAGAAGTAAAAAAGTATTTTATACTTCTAAACTAAATTTTAGTGCGAGCTTGAATATACTGTAATGAAGCGGTTATGCGTTTTCTGTTAAAGGCTGCTTTGTAATTATTCGTTTATTCATGTATTGACTGAGGTTACCTGCCAGACAAGAAGGGCAACTTTTACAGTGTTGGAGCAGGGAAAGTTATTATGTAAAGATTGGGCAGAGAATAGTTAACATGCAAGACTGGTAGGCATATGTGTCAGCAATCTGAAAAACAGCAATCAGCACAATGGGGCAATACAAATGAAGCAAGCAAAGTTATTCGGTGATACAGAAGCAGAACTGAAGGTTTTATCTTCACTGGAGCTGGCGAAAGCAAAAGTGTTGGCTTCACAGATATGTGACCAAATGAACGGGTTGTGCGTTCGATTGGAGCTTGTCGGTTCTATTCGAAGACAAAAAGCATTGGTTGGTGATATTGACTTTGTGGTTGTAGCGACCAATAGTAATTGGGTAAAAATTTCTTCACTTTTTAAGAAAACAAATATTATTTGTACTGGAAATCAACTCATTAAGTTAAACATCCCAGTTGAAGGAGATCTGTTTCAAGCCGACTTTTACCGTGCTTACGATAACAACTTTGGCATTCAACAGCTTGTTCGCACAGGAAGCGCTGAACACAACTGTTTTTTGGCAAGCTATGCTTTGTCAAAGGGGTTTAAACTAAAATACAGTGAAGGGTTGATGAAAGACACATCTGTAGTGTCCGGTAAAACGGAAGAAAGCGTTTTTGAAGCTTTAGGTTTGCCTTGTCCTATACCGGAGGAACGTGAAATAATCAACGGCAAACCTGTTTGGTTAAAAGACTAAATTCAGCGCGTTTCTTCCAAAGCTCACTCGCTTGGATTCCACAGCCCAGAGCATATAACTGACCTTTTCAGGTGCCACAACGACTTTGACGACTCCAAAAAACCCTACCAGGTTAACTGGTTCTTTTCCAACAAAGTTAAAAAAGATAAAGTTAGACCCTACAGCTGCCGAACCATTCAAAGATTCGGATGATGCTTAAGTGATGAATGCCCAAGATTAAGGAAGAGTAGTTGACAGCGTTACCTCAACAGGCTTTTACTTAGATTCCTAAAATTGTTGTTGCAAAAGCACAGTCACATCACTATTTATCGTTAATAGCATCCATTGTGAACCAGGGCATGGGTTGACCTAGACGCAAGGTGAAGTGTTCTTCTCTCTCTTCCTGAATATTTCGCTTATAGATAGGTTAACCCAATGCCAAACTTCACTTTTTTAAAATCAACAAAGAAGAAGGCGAGGATACAAATTATCCTTCACATAATCTACGCTCAAACCATCCCATTTAACTTCAAAACCCAATCCTTGCCTGAAAATAGCTTCGAAAGAGACTTGGCAAGCATTGGCTTATAGAAAGTTTTAGTTGGTGCAGCAATCTAATTCTCAGCAAAAATAAATTCAGGCGGTTGGATTAAGTTTGCGAACAAAAAAAGGGAAGAGATTGTTTATTTGTCTGCAATTGTTGCTATGGTCGTTTTCTTATTGCCATGAGCAATACAACGCCAACTATGGCGATTGCTACAATTATGCCAATTATTCCCGGTAGTAGGTAGGTGTCGGCTATTGATGTTTGTTGTTGAGTTCCAGGCTGATCTGTTGCTGCGGGTGCTTCATCAACTATAAAGGCTGTTTCCGAATGTGAGGGGAAGTACGATTTTGTTCCGTTAAATGAAGCGATTACTGTATATATGCCCGCTATGTCGGGTTTCCATCCGTAGCTATAGAAGCCGTTAGAGTCGCTGGTGGTTGTGCCGATGTTTCTGAAGTTGCCGTTTGAGTCGATAACATCCAGTGTTACTTCCACACCTACAGCATTTGTTGGTTTTTCGTGCTGTTTATACAGATACTCCATCCATTCCGTCATGTATTGGTCTGCAATAGCTGGAGTGTCCTTAGCACCTGGAGACTGGTCAAGAACCGTGCCTTTGACTAGTACACTTGATCCTTGCACCGAAACTTCAGGCGAGGCGGTTACTGTGGTGGCAGTTTGTCCTTTTCCAAAGCTGTATATCTGACTATCCATCCCGTTGAGGGATATTGCGTAGCCGTCTGCAATAGCAAAGTTAGACCACAATCCTGTGAAATTCCATAAGTGCTCTCCTGTCTCAGCGTCAATGCAGTACATCTTCCAACCTTTGTAGAGAGGATGAGTGTGGGAGTGCTCGTCGGTTCGTACATAGAGTTTTCCGTCTGCTATAGTTGAGGAGTAAATTGGCCAGTATGGATATGGACCCTCAAGACCTCCGCTCTCAAGTGCAGTTGACCATACAGTTTCACCAGTTTGGACATCAACTGCCCAAACTTTTCCGCCATAGTTTCCTGTGTATTCTTTACCGTATGCCATGCCTATGAAGCGCAAACTGTACATGTCAAGGGAATCTTGAGCTTCCGCTGGACCCCAAATTTGATTTCCAGTATCCAAGTTGTAGCCATACCACTGTCTGGTTTCTTTTACTCTCATAGTAAAGACGTTTTCTTCTAAACTAGCAAGACCAAACTGCATGGTTCCGTTCTTGACTGGTGGTTGCGCATAGTCCTTCTTCCACATAAGAGTCCCCTGTTGTCCCGCCTTGAGGCTTACCGCCCAAACACTGTAAGCGTTGGTGCCGTAGGATCCCAGCGAGGAGGTGCCAACTAATCTATCTTTGAGGACTGAAGTGATGCTGCCTAAGTTCTTGGGCGCTGTAACGTTCCATTCATATCCATTGGTTCCGTTAAATGTTCGACCAAGGAAAGGTCTCCATGTCCAATAATTGTTGCCTTGGTAAGCTAATGTGTCATACCAGATAGCTCTAGTAGAGTTCCAAAGTGCAAGCCAGCCGGCGGAGTTATAGACGTAGACTAAGCGACTTCCGATTTCGTCTATTGCACCAGATCCGCTGGGTACTGGGTCAATGTTGCATATCCAATTTCCAGTGAATGCGTCATACATTTGCCAAGTAGTGCCATAGTTAGACCATAAGTAGCCAAAGCCACCGTGCTGGTTAGGATTCTCAATCTCCAAGACTTGCCCAAACGATAACAGTGGATAGTTGCCTGAACCGATGGTTCCTCCACCACCTGAACCAGTGGCTTGAATCGGACCTGTGCTATTTTGGAACCAGAGTTCTTCTCCAGTGCGTATGTCTATGCAATACCAACCGATTCGGGGGGGTGTTTGCACGTTATAGTAGAGTCTTCCCTGCATTATTATGGGTGGACCCCAGAATGTTTCGTAGGATGCTCCTGTGTAGTAGCTTATGCCGTCAGCTTCGCCTCCCATTATGCCACCTAGTGAAAATGGTCTTGTCCATACAACGTGAGCTGTCTCGGGTGCAGTCGTGTACTGGTTAAAGTTGTTAATAGGGTGTCCTCCGCTGAGCCAGTTTCCAGCGATCTGAGACCAATCACGGTTATAAGCATCTATTGGGCGAGTCCAGTAGTCTGTGGGTAGAGGAGTCACAGGTAGTTGAGCTATTGGTTCCACTTGCACTTTAAGGATTGCAGGTTCGCTAGTGCTAGGGGCCAAAGTATCGTTAATGTAAGCGAGGTAAGAAGCTGGAAGGCCAAACGGTGGTTGGGGAGTACCGGTGTATTTGTGTCCGGGGAATTTGGCTACGAAGGAGTAGTTGCCCACTTGATCTGGTGTGAATGTAGTGTAGCCTCCGCCTACTGGGTCAGATTTAATTGTCCCAAGTGATTGGTTTGAGCCATCAGGCTTTGTGACTTCCAATGTAAAGGTAAATCTGTCACCGTAATCACCTTGTGCCGTTTGTGGGAGTGTGTCAAGCCAGAAAATTATAGTCGCCGTTTGACCGAGGCCCACAGAAATTGGTGAAACAGCACAGTATGTCCATGTTTCTTTATCCCAAGGAGGACTATGAGCAGTATCTACTGGTAGAGCAGCAAGTGTAAGAGTAATATTTAGTATTAGAAACAACGCAATCAAAGTAGTAATAGTTTTGTTTTGTATTTTTTTCATTTTTATTTTCCCTAAAAGTATAGTTGGCGCGACAAACTTTTTAGAGGTGCCTTGCCAACAAAAAATAGTATCTTTACTAGATATATAAGATTAATTGTCTTAGATAGAACAGCTTTGACAAGAAGCCATAAGCTAAAATATATTTTTTAGATACATGTTGTAATGATATTGAAATAGCATTCAATGTTTCTAATTAGCCTTCTAAGGTATTGGTCGGAAATAATTGCTCCTTTAGGCTTCAGACTGCCTCTTATTTTATTGTTTATCTTTGTGTTACCTCGACCCTTGCTCGCCTGCCCAAAGCAGGTTATTCTCAAGTTTTCAAAATTTCCTCGAATGATATGTGGACTACTTGTCAGAATATTAAACAGGACTTTGGTTTGGGAAGGATAGAGTTTGCTTAACGGATATTTTTCGGAAATAAAGCAACA
Source organism: Candidatus Bathyarchaeota archaeon (assembly GCA_963840325.1). Classification (GTDB taxonomy): domain Archaea; phylum Thermoproteota; class Bathyarchaeia; order Bathyarchaeales; family Bathycorpusculaceae; genus Bathycorpusculum. The sequence goes on along the minus strand of CAWIYM010000004.1, from coordinate 588,246 downwards.
AAGAGATTTAGAAAAAATAAAAAAGGGAAATGATTTTGAAGGGTTTTGTTTATGGTCGTTTTCTTTGCACCAGTATTATGACTGCGCCTACTATGGCTACGAATACGAACAAGCCGACGATTGCAGGAACGAAGTATGTGTCAGCTGTGGTTTGTGGTTGCGTTGTCGCTGTAGGGGTAGCTGTTGACCCTTCGCTTACTGTTATGTAGGTTGTTTCAGAGGATGGACCGTAGGATTTGGAGCCTGCGAATGTAGCAATGATATGGTATGTACCGGGGACTTCTGGTGTATATGGCATAGCATAGTTGCCGTTGATGTCGCTGGTGACTTTGCCTATGGGAACATTATTACCGTTGGGATCAATAGCGTTTAAGGTAACTTCAACGCCTTTTGCGTTTTCTGGCTTCACTTGCTGCATGTATATGTATTCCATCCACGCTGTCATATCATCGTCGGATATTGCTGGTGTACCCTTTAGCGGAGTATCTAAACCGCCGTTAACATTGCGTTTACCAGATGGCGACTGATCGGTGACTGTGCCTTCTATCAATACTGTGCTGCCGTACAATGATGATTTCGGTGATGCAGTGACCGTTGTAGCGCTTGGTCCCTTGCCGATGCAGTATATTTGAGCATCATATCCGTTGAGGGCGATGAGGTAGCCGTCTGCGATAGCAAAATAGCTTCCAGCGTTCCCTGAGGGCATAGAAACTCCCGCAACTGGAAGATTCCATAAGAGAGCGCCGTTTGATGCATTAATGCATTGTAAGACTCGTCCACGATAAAGAGGCTGTGTCCATGAGTGTTCGCCGGTGCCTATGTAGATTTTTCCATCAACAATATTGCTAATAGCCATTGGATAATTGCCTCCGTAGTAAGATTCGAAACCTTCAGCTCTAGCAGTGTAGTTCCACAATTTTTCCCCAGTCTTCATGTCATAGGCTAACAGTACTCCGCCGTAACCGCACGTAAGCAGCTTGCCTTCATAGACATTGTCACTCATGCCATAATAGTTCCCTGCTGGTTCAGTTTCACTCTCCCAGAGTTGTTGCCCAGTGTAAAGATCGAAGCCCCAACGTTTCAATAACTTTGCAGATTCAAAGAGGATAACGCCATCTTCTGGATATACGCCTGTCATACTAATGGTAACGTTGCTAGGTGCACGTGGCGGCAAAAAGGTTGAGTCCCACAACTTTGTGCCTTCTCGTCCTTTTTCAAGACTCAATGCTACATTATAACCCTGGATAGTGCCTGTATCGTCGTTTAATCCAGCGGTTCCAATGATAATGAACTCACCTTCACGGACTGCTCTTATAGTAGCTGTTTGATTTTGGATTGCGTTCCTTGGACCCAGCATGCTCGCAGTGGGTATTGATGTGTTCAATGAAAAAGCAGTTGCTCCATTGTGTACGTACATTGAATATATTCGTTCAGATTGTCTGCTTTCGTTGGTTGCGGCAGGTCTCCATGACCAATAATTAGTTCCTGATGTTCCTTGCAGCATAGTTTTTATTGCAGAAGAGTTCCATACCTGCAAATAGTAATTTGGTGAAGCTGTTAGTTCCCTGGTTAACAAGATTATAGCGTAGTATGCTTCCGTCTTTACCATATACAGCTGTACCCCCAGCAGTTACGTTGGCTACTAGGCATATTGGTTCTCCGGTGTATCCATCTTGCATTTCCCAACTTTGAAGGCCACCAGTGGTTGTACTTCCTTGAGGCAAGACCACGTTGGATGTTTTCCACAAGTATGGTATTCCTCCATGCTGGTTAGGAGATTCATAGTTATATATCTGGGCAAAGGACGGGGTAGTTGTATTTTGGTAGAAGATTGTTTCGCCTGTGTATAGATCAATGCAGAAGTAGCCCTGCCATTGATGTGCATTAGCGCGGTAGTCATAGATGATTCTTCCGTTTATAATGATTGGGCCTGTGCCTGCATTAGCGCCGAACATGAAACCTTGGTAGAAGTATGTGAAGTAGCCTGTCGAACCAAACGCTTCGTCCATTACGCCTCCTGCATAATATGGTTTTGTCCACATGACATGAGAGCTTTCTGGTCCTTGACCGAGGCTTAACTGGGTAGTTGTGCCGCCTGCAGCGCCGATCGGTTGTTGAGCTGCGCCGCCTAGCCAGTTTCCTGCAAGTACATACCATTCTCTGTTCAGAGCATTTATTGGTCGTGTCCAGTAGTCATTTGTAATAGGCGCTTCAGGATACTGCTGTATTGGTTCCGTCTGTACGGTAAATGCAATTATATCGCTTTCGGCAGCGGTATAGTATCTTTGATCTGCAGTTGTGTTTTTCCAAATTGCTGGGAACAAAGTTTGGGCATAATACGTACCAACCGTCTCAGGTACATATGTGATGAATCCGCCACCCACTGGGTCGGTCCATGGTATAGTGAAGGTTTCTGAAGTATTGTCTGGCTTTGTAACTTTTATCTGTATGTTAGCCCATCCGGCTCTACCGCTTGGTGAAGTGATAGTGCCAGCTTGTTCGCCAATATCTGGCGGCATATCTGCAGTCCACATGATAATCAACACTTCTTGACCTACACCAACAACATTGGGAGAAGCAAAGCAGTAAACAAAGCTATTATTAATGTATAATGCAGCGTTAGCTTCTGGAAAGGCAGTTAGGGCTGTACCAGCAATAGTTAGCGTTAAAAGCAAAGCAATCAAAGAATTCTTCATTTTTTTAGCAAATTTCATTTTTTTTCTTTCCTTTAATTGTGTTTGGCAAGGCAAACTTTTGAGAGGTTGCCCGCCAGCAAAAAACCAATATCTTTACTAGATATATATTAGATTAATTCTTATTAACAAGAAGCCATAAGCTAAACATATTTTTTACATAAATGTGTCATAATATTGTTATAGCATTCAATGTTTCTAATGACCCTTCTAAGGTATTGGAGGATAACAATTATCCTCTTTCAGCCTAGACTGCCTTTTATTTCGTTGTTTATCCTTGTGTTACGTCGTCCCTTGCTCGCATGCCCAAAGGGTTATTTTCCAGTTTCCTAGATTTCCTCGAATGATTTGTGGGTTACCTGTTAGAATGTAGCTTGGTTTGGGAAATGTAGAGTTCAGCTATGAAATTTAGGAGAGGCTTTCCCCACTTATGTCCTATAATTTGGCAATACAACAGGCATCGTAACGTTGTAGTATCTTCTTTCAATATGGATATGGACGATAGCAATGAAGGCGATGAGTCAAAAAAATTTGAGTTCTGAGAAACTGAGGAGAAAAGAAAACGCTATTGAGCATGCCATCTTTATTGTGCCTATTTACGTTTTGAATTAAAAAAGGGTAAAATGATTTTTGTTAAGATTATTATGGTTGTTTCCTGAGAATGCGCGCTCGTGTTATCCCAACTATGGCGATTGCGATAATTATGCCGATTGTTACAGGTAAAAAGTACATGTCGGCTCTTGATGCTGATGGCGGGTTTGGCGGCGGAGTAAGCGTAGTTTCTTTCGGTACGTTGCTTTCTTGGGGTTTTTCTTGTGGTTTTGCAGGGGGGTTTTCTGGGAGTTTTTCTCGTGGTTTTTCTGGTTCACGTGAAAACGGCGGATCTGCTGGCGGAGTACTCCCAAAGTAGATTGTGGCTGGGTAGGGGGCGGAAAATAAGCCTGCGTTGTCCCTGAATTGGACGTAAACTGTTTTGTATGCATCACCTGTTTTAAACGTCCACAACTTAGAAGTAGCGTAATTTTCCCATTCTCCATAAATGCTGTCGAAGAAGCGCATCTGATCAACGCCGGATGTAGCGTCCTCTGCTGAGAGAGCCAACTTTACCTGAGTTGATGTAGTTGAGGCTGCGCCGTCATTAATTGTTATGGAGCCTGTAGGCACAGTTTTATCTATTTTTATGAATGTTAATATTTTAGGTGCCTCTTGGTTGCCAGCATTATCAACACTCCAATATTCTAGCGTGTTGTTTGCGCTCTCTTCTGTGATGAGTGGTTGACCGTCAGAGCTTACTGTTTTTATTGGTTCATCGTTGATTTGATAGTAGGTTTTATTAACGTCACTTTCATGGTCAGTAGCTGTTAAAGTTATGGAGAAATTTGAAGTGTACCATGTTCCATTATAATTATGTGACGTAGTAGGTGGTATATTATCTACTTCGGTTCCTGAGCTGGCGTAGGCTAAGCTTTCATTTGCGTTGAAGCAGACTCCTGCAATTAGCAAGGCTGTAACTAAAACAGCGAATAGAACGCCAGAACATTTTTTCTTGGGCATTTCTTTCCGTACTTTAAAACTTTTGATAGTGCTATTAACTTTTGCGTGTAGGCAAGTCAAACATCTTTTTTCGGCTCTGGACACGCGGGGAAAATGAGAAAATGGAAAATCCTGCTCGTTAATTTTGTTATCTCTTAGGTCATTCAGAGTCTCATCAGCACTCCATTACGCTTGAAAGATGGATAAATAAAAAAGGGAAAGTGTTGTGCAGATTTTTGTTGGTAGTGTTAAGGCTTTTTCCTGAGCACCAGGATTATTATGGCGCCGATTATGGCGATCGCTGCGATTATGGCTGCTGTTGAGAGTGCAAAGTACATCTCGGTTGGAGGCAAGGCTACTAATGGTTGCTCGGTTGGTTGTGTTACTGCTTCACCTACGGTTAGGTAGGTTGTTGATGTTGACCCGTAGTAGGCTGAAGAGCCTGCGAAATTGGCGATTATCTGGTATGTGCCTGGAATTTCAGGAGTATATGCGAATCCGTAGTTGCCGTTAATGTCGCTTGTGACGTCGCCGATGTGGACTAAGTTGTCGTTTGGATCAATTGTGTCTAGTGAAACTGGCACACCCTTAGCGTTTGTGGGCATCGCTTGTCCCATGAACTTGTATTCCATCCATGCTTGCATATCTGCGTCGGATATTGCTGGAGTGTCTTTGAGGGCAAACTGTAATTCATTGTTGACATTGCGTCTGCCTGTTGGAGTTTGATCAGTAACTGTGCCTATGATTGTTATGCTGGATCCTAGTGTTGGAACAATTTGTGGTGCAGAAACTGTTGTGCCGCTTGGTCCCTTGCCGAAAGCGTATGCCTGACCGTCGTAATAGTCGAACCCTAGTAACATTCCGTCTGCTATGGATATATCACCTCTTCCCCAGAACAGTATTTTCCAGATTTCCTCGCCTGTTGTTATATTGAGGCAGCGTAAGCCCTGTGTGCGCCAGAGGGGCGAAGACTCTGAGTGTTCACTGGTGCTTGTGTAGAGTTTTCCGTCAGCAGCGGTGAGACCTCTGACCAAAGCATTGCCATAGGGAGATTCTGTTCCCTCCTGTTTAGCGGTGTAATTCCACACTATTTCGCCTGTCCTCATGTCATAAGCACGCAGTACTCCACCGTGGGTGCCACCGGCTATGAAGGTGTTATTCCACACAATATGTTGCAGGCCGTAGTAGCTCATCTGTTCTATAGGTGCGCTTTCCCAAAGCTTATTTCCTGTTTTCATGTCGAAAGCATAGTATTTCAGTAATGTTTCACTAGCATGGATTATGACTTCTTGTTCTGGAAACACCCCTTCATAGACATTAGTATTGTACCATCCTGAATTTGCTAATGGCGGAGTGTAGGTGCATTCCCATAGCTTTTGGCCTTCTTGTCCTCGCTTCAGACTAACAGACATCACCCAGGCTGGAACAACTCCTCGCTCGTCGTTTCGTCCTTCAGTTGAAAAGATTATGTACTCGCCTTCACGCACCGCTCTGATAGATGCCGTTTGATTTACAAGCGCGTTCCGTGGACCCAGTATGCTCGGCATTGACGCGTTTAATGACCACATGAAGTTTCCGTCATGCACGTTGTTTGATGCAACAGCGCCAAAATACGACACACTTGCACCGGAACCTGAACCGCCAGAGGGACGCCACTGCCAAGCTCCTGTGTTGCTTTGACTCGCAACCATAGTTCCTGCAGAAGAGTTCCACACCTGCAAATAATAAACGGGTGCGGCATTGGTTCCGAGATTGGCGGCGTTGTAGTAGAGGTTGCTTCCGTCTATGCCGTAGACATTTGTACCAGCAGTAGAACAGTTAGCTATATAGCAAATGGTCTCTCCTGTGTATGCGTCAAGTAGCTCTCGAACAGTCCCTGTGACGTTTATCGCGTACGGCGTCGCCGTTCTATTAATTTCTATATTTTCGGCTAGTCGAAGCGGCAAGCGATTGGGGCCCAGATATTGTGCCCTGGGTACACGGACTACTTGTGGCAAAGTGATGCCGGACGTTTTCCACAAATATACGTTTAATCCGTGTTCGTTACCCGAGTCGTAGTGGTAGACTTGTCCGAATGCTGGCTTAGTTGCGGTAGAATTGTAGTATAGCGATTCGCCTGTATACAAATCAAGAATTTCGTAACCACCAGCGCCATCATGTACAGTCTTTCGGTTGGTGACGTGAAGTTTGCCGTCGACGATTGGACCATCTGCCCAGCTAACAGCTTGGTAGCCTCCATAACGATTGGCAACAGTATCAAAGCGTTCGTCCGTGATGCTGCCTGTAGGGAAATACTGCCTTGTCCATAATATGTGAGGTGATTCTGGTGCTAAACCGTAGGCGAAGGGTGAGGTTACGCCGCCTGAGGCGCCTTCAATATTTACTTGTGCGGCACCACCTAGCCAGTTTCCAGCAAGAATGTACCATGAGTTGGCTGGACCGGGGATTGGGCGCATCCAGTATTCAGTTGGAAGAGGAACGGTAGGCCATTGCAACACTGGTTCCGTCTGTACGGTAAACTTGTCGAGAGCGCTCTCACATGCCGGGTAGAGTGTTTTATATGTAGTGGATGTTTTGGTGGTCTCGGGGTAGATAGCTTTGACATAATATGTGCCGACTGCAGTTGGTGTATACAGCAAGTATCCGCCGCCCACCGGATCGGAAGCTCCCATGTTGATGGTTTCGTTGGTTCCGTCAGGGTGCGTAACTATTAGTTTTACACCAGTCCAAGAGGCTCGCACAGTTAGACTGCCACCTTGTGTTTGCGACGAAATTTCACCGGTATCTTCTGGCATTCGATCAGTCCAATAGACAAGAAACATCGGTTGACCGACTCCCGTAACGGGTTGAGCAGTAACGTATATGTTGATTAGTAACGTTCGAGCAGTCTGAGCATCAACTGTTGATAAAACAGTAAGTGTAGCAAACATAGAAATCATTAGAATTAAAGCAATCAAAGTAGCCATAGTTTTCTTATTTATGATTTTCATTTTTTTTCCTTTCCTATAAAATTGTGTTTGGCAAGGCTAACTTTTTAATGGTTACCCGCCAACAAAAAGCAGTATCCTCCCAAGATGTATTTAATATTAATTGATTTCAAACCAAATTGCTGCATATTACTAAAAATTTTCCTAGATAATACTTATTAATAACTCTGTAAGTTCTCGCCTGAACTTGTTTTACACCATGTATTGAAGTGCCCGCGCCAAACTCTCAAAAAATAATCCAACCGCTATCCACTTCCAAGATAAAAGAATATTCAAGATAAGAAAAACTCGTTAAACCTTCCTTTGCAACGATCGACGTACTTCAGGGAAACGGTAATTTATTCCGCTAAAAGGCTAACCTCAAATTTCGTTGTTTAGTTTAAATGTTACCTTTCCTCATTCAATTAATCTGGTTGAAGAATATCTTTTCGTAAGTATAATAAGTCTTGATTTCATATAATATAATATAGGTGATTTGGTTGGTCACTGTAAAAATCGATGAGTATGAAGTAATGTATTCTTCAAACAAGTTTCCTCCAAGAATATGGTTGAAAAGTGCAGGAAAATACATTGGGCAACTAGTTTTTAAGCCGAATGGAGTGACGCTTTCTTCTGATGCGTTGGCAGGCAGTCAATACAATTTGTACTATCACCTGGAAGATTTCCAAAACTGCATTGACTTGCTTAGAAACGAGAAACCAATGTATCTGCTTTGGCTTGGACCTACCGGTGAGAACGGAATCAAGACAATAGCTGAAACTGTCGGGGAAAACGACAAGATTTAACCAGGGTATTTCAGCCATTTTTCTTTTTTTAAGCGATTGGGTTGACCCTGATTTTAACGACTTCAACGAAAATAGTTCATAGAATAAGTTTATGCGGGATGTAGAAGGCAAAACTGAGCGCTTCCTTATGGATTGAATTCGGAGGAATTGAACCGCTAAATTGTTGTTCCCGGGGAAAAACCCAACACAAGAATATCTGTTTAGAAAGCTTAAACTCACATGGTTTTTGAAACATGATATCTCAATATGAAGTCAAATAAAACTTGCATAAACGAAGGAGGTTGTGGATTGCAGTCAACAACTACAACCAACAAACCCTAAAAAACAACCTAAATTTAAAATTCAACCCAAAAAGCAAACCGTGCCAAAAAAATCCTATAGGAAAAGCCACAACAACAAACAAAGAAAAAACATCAAACCAAAATATCTTTCACTCCGCGAACTGTCGGCGGCACTTTGGCAGATGGGCATGAAAGCGCTTACGCGGGTGCTATCGATTAAAACCTTGCCGCAATAATTAGCAAAGTTTATAGTGTGTTTTGACCTTTGTATAGGTAGCGATTTTTAGAATTCAATTGAATTGGAGGTGAAATTATTGCCGGATATTGTTGACGCTGCAATGGCATCAGGTATGACCAAACTTGCAGAAGCGATAAAAGCAGCAGGACTCGTCGACACCTTGAAAGGTCCAGGGCCATTCACGGTTTTTGCACCAACAGATGAAGCATTCAATAAAATACCAAAAGCCGACTGGGACATGCTAATGAATGACCCCGCGAAACTCAAGGAAGTGTTGACTTTACATGTGTGTGAAGGAAAAATGTTGGCTGCAGATTTGAAAGACCATGAATATTTGCAGGCGCTTTCAGGAGGAGAACTCAGGATAGATGCTAAAAGTTGGCATCTGCACAAGAACATGAAGGTTAACGGTGCAAACATCATCAAACTCGACTTAATAGTGGACAATGGAGTTTGCCATGCTATAGATCAAGTGCTGATGCCAAAGATGGACGTGGAAAAATTAATGTAAAATAAGCCTGAAAATTAAACAGTCCCCATATTTTTTAAAATTTAACTTAGATTTTCAATTAACAAGTTGTTTTATTTTCTTTGCCAAAGCATCCAGTTTGGCTCTCTCAACTTCCCTAAGTTCGCTAAAAGGAGGCAGTTTTTGCCCTTCAAACCGTGGAACTACATGAACATGTATGTGGAATATGTCTTGTCCAGCGGCTTTGCCATTTTGTTGAATAATGCTAATTCCATCGGCGTAGGTGGCTTTTTTGACCGCAGAAGAAACCAGTTTGGCAACCTTGCACAATTGGCTTAGCACATTATCGGAGATGTCGAAGATATCAACATAGTGTGTTTTTGGAATAACAATTGTATGCCCCATGTTTAACGGTCTTATGTCGAGGAAAACCAGAACTGTTTCATCTTCGTAGATTATACTCGCTGGCGCTTGTTTAACGACGATTTTACAGAATATGCATGATTCATCAAACGTCAAATTAAGCACCAAAGTCATTTGGCTTTAACAATCAGTTTATATGGCATTTCAACTTCATATTCTTTCAGCAAATAGAGGTTATAAAAAATGACTGAACTTGAAGATAAAGTCCGTTTAGAAGTTGGTAAAGTGCAAGACCCAGAAACTGGTCAGAGCTTCGAGGAAATGCAGATGATTCAAAGCGTAAAAGAAACCGAACCCGGCACAGTCACCGTCGAATTCGTTCCAACAAGCCCATTCTGCCCAATCGCCTTCAAGCTCTCAGCAGACATCAGGGATGCAGCAAAGGCGGTTCCAGGCGTGAAAAAAGCAGTTGTGTTCTGTCGAGGTCACGCGATGGAGCAGCAAATCAACGAAACGACCAATAAGTAAAATTGTTTTAAGCTTTCTTTTATCCTTTAATATCAAGCAGATATTTTGAAAGCGGTTGTAATACAGCAACTATTTCATTCTTGTAAATGCCCATGTACCCACAACGATCATTACAGCATCAAAGAGAGCGACGATGCCAATGTCTATCCATAAGGGTTGAATCTGAAGCGGAGTCCAAGCTGCTCCTAATGTGACATTTCTTAATGCATCCACACCGTATGTTAAAGGGTTCCATGCGGCAATGTCCACCAACCAGCTCGGAAGGCTGCCTCCTTTAAGAGGAAACAATGCACCGCTTAGAAAGAACAAGGGCAAATTTACGAATGTTTGAATCGCGCCAAAACCCTCAAGGTTACCCATGAAACTTGCAATAACTAACCCAATGCTCACTAACCCAAAAGTGATAAGCAGCATTATAGGCAAAGCGATTAAGAGTGTTAAGGGGTTTATTGGGATGCCCAGTGCTAGTCCGATAACGAAGACTATTACACCTTGAAGAAAAGCATCGGTGCTATCGCCAACCATTTTTCCAAGGAAAATGGTAAATCGGGAAACTGGCGAAACGAGAATTTCTTTCATGAAGCCAAATTCTTTATCCCATATGACGGTTATCCCCATGAACATAGCAGTAAAAAGCAGGGTTTGACCGACTATGCCTGGCAAAATAACCTGTTGATAGCTAAGGTTTGCAGGCAAAAGAAAACGTGAGCTGAACGCTGCAGCGAAAACAACAAGCCAAAGCAAAGGTTGAATGAAACTAGTGATTAAGCGAGTTGGGTCGCGGTAGAAACGTTTGAGCTCACGTAGCCACAGAGTGTAGAAACCACGGGTTTCACTCATCTTATTGCCCTCCTACGAGCCGCCGAAGCCCCATGCAACTCTTTGGTCGGGTCTTCCCGAATGGTTCTTCCCGTATAATGCAGGAAAACATCCTCAAGGTTAGGTTCACGCAATAATATTGATTCTACGTAGACATTATTTTGGGTAGCTAGCTCCATGATCCGAGGCATCGCAGCTCTCCCATTATGCAACGTTATCTCTAATGCACCATCAACAACTGTTTTCTTTGTAAGTCCCAACCATTTAGTTACCAGCTCCGACAGGGCACCAACATCGTTTGCCCTAACAACCACAACATCCCCTTCAAGTGTATCTTTAAGTTTTGAAGGGTTATCCAAAATTACCATTTTTCCATGATCAATTATGCCTATACGGTTTGAAAGCCTATCTGCCTCATCCATATAATGGGTTGTTAAGACAACGGTGATATCGTGGGTTTGTTTAAGCTCTTTGATATACTTCCAAATATGGTCGCGGGTTTGAGGATCCAACCCCACCGTCGGTTCATCTAAGAACAGCACCTTAGGGTAATGAATTAAGCCACGCCCCAATTCAAGCCTGCGACGCATCCCACCAGAATAAGTACGTAGCAAATCATCCGCCCTGTCTTCAAGTTCGACCAGTTTTAGAATGCGATTTATACGTTCCTTCTGTTCCGACGCAGGCACCCCAAAGAGGTTGGCATGCATGAAGAGATTCTCTCTGCCTGTTAAACGGTCGTCGATGCTAGGATCTTGGAAAACGATTCCTATCGATTTTCGGACTTTGTTTGCTTCGCGGATTATATCAAAGCCGTTAACGGTTGCAGTTCCAGAAGTTGGTTTTAGAATCGTGCAGAGCATAGAGACAACCGTTGTTTTTCCTGCCCCGTTGGGTCCTAGAAGCCCAAAAATTTCTCCTGACTCAACAGTTATTTCTAAGCTGTCAACTGCTTTAAGTGAACCGTAAGTTTTCGTTAACTGGTGAGTTTCGATTGCATTAACCATGTTTACCGTTTTCTCTTTTTAGCAATGAAACTCTAGGCAGATTTAAGGATATTTATGTTGGGAAAAAAATTGAAGAGAAAACTAGAAGTATCCATATTAAATACTCACCCGAAACAGAATTGACCTACGCTAACAACGCATTATCTGTGAGCAGAGTATTTTTCAAAGGATGTACCGTCAATTGCATGTTTGCTTAATCCACCTCTCCCATGATTTGAGGAAAATTTTCCGAAAAAAAAGGGGGCAATTTGCTGAACCAAAGATTCCGTAACATTAAATTTCCCCCTACACATTACCATTATGAGGATTTTTATGCCAGAAATGAATTTTGAAGGAACCGCCACATGGAAAGGCGCAACAGAATGCGAACTCTCAATCAAAGGCAAGAAAATTATTACCGTTAGTCCACCCCCATCATTTGGAGGAAAAGAGGGCTACTGTGTACCTGAAGACATATTCGCAGCCGCTTTAGCGTCATGCATCAATACATTATTTCTCTTGATTGCAAAGAATAGCCAGTTAGGGCTTAAAAACTTGGAAACCATTGCAAACGTAAAAATGAACGTGGAAGGCATGGAGAAACTGATTTTCACAAACGTCCACTTCAACATGAACGTATCCTTAGAAAACGACAATGAACGCGAAAGAAAAAAAGCCACCACAGTCTACGGTATGGCCCAGAAGATTTGTCCAATTCGTCAGTCTTGGGGCGAAGCAGTTCCAATAAGCTTTGAACTGAATTTTAAGTAAACCAGCAAACTCTTTACGCTGGTCTTTTTAATTTTTTTCTTAAACATTATTTAGTGGCAATAATAATATCTCCTTATGGCTTTAGGTCCTTTTGATTCAGAACGGCAACTAGAAATAGTTGTGGATATGCCTTTTCCGCTCGATTTTGCAACAAGATACGATGTTTATTTCACTGACAAACGCATTGCGATAGTAAGCATGGGAAAAGCAGACCGTTTCGAACATGTAGCTGATGAGAACCGTTCTTTAATGTTTGGAATTTCACCAGCAGTTCCATTGAATACAGAAGAGGAAAGAAAAAATAAACAGATAAAAGAAGAAGAAATCCGTAAACGGACCTTAAACGAGAAATTAAAGCTTAGCAAAAAAAGTTGTTTCTATTCTTATGAAGAGATAGAAGAGGTTAAGTTAGTTTCAGGAAAGAAACTAAAATTTATAATTTTAAGCAAAGACTGCATATCGAAGTTCTTGCCAAACGAAGAACAATTTAAACAACTTGCCACTTTATTACCAACTATAGATATTCTGAAGAATAAACTTTCGATTTTTGGCAATTTGGATTTGAATGCAATTCAAGAAATAAAATCGATAGCCTTTAGCTGTAAATTTTGCAGTTATGAAAATGACTTTGACGCTGTATTTTGTCAGAAATGCGGAAATCAAATTCAAAAAATAACTCCAAACAACCCAAATCATATAGAGATTGTTTGCTCTGCTTGCGGGGCAAAAAACAGGGCGGACGCATTATTCTGCAAAAAATGCGGTAAACCCACTGTTAACAACCAAGAGATAATTCGAGAATAATCTTAATTTCAATTCAACCATAAACCCGGGTGAGGCGTGTTGGTCTTAACTCCAGTATTTTTCTATAAGCCATGATTACGCATTAGCCTTAAATATCGATGTTTTCTATTTGCAAGCGAGGGAGCCACAGCATGAGCAGTCCATATGCAGTAGAACTACGAGACGTAACTAAACGTTACAACGAAATAGTTGCGGTAAACAACATGAACCTGAATATTAACACAGGCGAAATCTTTGCACTTTTGGGACCCAACGGGTCAGGAAAATCTACCACCCTTAAGATGCTGATGGGTTTGGTTGAGCCTACTGCCGGCGAAATTAGCGTCTTGGGAGTTGATGTGCAAAAAGACCCAGTTGCTGTTAAGCAGCAAGTCGGCTATGTGCCTGAATCACCCAATATCTACGAGTTTTTGACTGGAATCGAATACCTCGATTTCATAGCTGACATTTACGGTATACCCGCAACTGAGAAAAAGCAGCGCATAACCGAGTACCTTAAAGCCCTTCAGCTCGAAGGCCGAGAAGGCGACATGATAAACAGTTACTCAGACGGTATGAAAAAGAAAATCAGCCTTATCTCAGCGTTCCTACACAAACCAAAGATCTTGATTCTCGACGAACCCCTCAACGCTTTAGATCCTAGAAGCGCAAGGATAGTGAAGGATTTGTTGCATGAACTAAAGATGCAGGGCGTCACAACAATCCTGTCAACTCACGTGTTGGAGATTGCTGAGGCACTTTGCGACAGAATCGCAATTATGTATCAAGGTAACATTTTAGCGTTAGGCACCATGGATGAACTTAGAGGTAGGGCAAGTTTGCCAAACTCGGGTTTGGAAGATATCTTCCTTAAGCTTACTGGAACTGGGGATTTACGAGCTGTGGTTGAGGAACTGCTGCGATGAACTGGAAGAATGTCCTCTTCCTCATGCGGGTAGAACGTAAATCTGGCCGATTAGTCAGAGGAATAAAGGCCACAAGGTACAGAGAAAACTCTTTCTTTGCTTACTGGCCTTATTGGGTAGCGCTCATTATCGGTGTAGTGGGCGGTTTAATCGCTAACTTTATTGTTTCAGGAATTTATTCTAGCCAAGACATCACCAACTTACCTTCGTTAACAACTGGAGCCATGAGCGTCTTCGTTATTTTGCCCACAGTTATCTTAGTTTTCAGCTTTGTATTTACATTACTTCAGCAAATTCAGCTTGCAGGCATCAAAGCAACAGGTCAAGTTATGTATTGGCTACCGATAACATGGCAAGAACAAACACTGGCGTCCATACTATCTAACCTGTTAGGCTTACCAATCGCCTTCGTAATAGGCATCGGTTCAGGAATGATTGTTTTTGCAGCCTTCAACGGATTAATCCTTCAGGCACTGCTAACTTTTACAGCTTTGATTGCAGCTGCTTTCCTTGCCAGCGTCACAACAGAAATTCTAAGGCTTGTACAGATGCGCTTTATCGGCGCAATTTACAAATCAAGCGGTAAAGCAGCTATTTGGGTAAGACTCGCGGGCACATTAATTTTCTTCGTAGTTTTCTACGTACTTTACTTCTACGTAATATATGGATCTGGGTCTGTAACTTTTTTTACATCGTTGTCAAATTTTCAGAGTACTGTTTGGTATATACCATTCGTTTGGGAAGCACTTGTCGTAAGCTACATTTTTAGCGGGCTATATTTGCAAGCTACTCTGTTCGTAGTTTTATCAGCCTTGTTCCTCGCATCACTCTACTACCTTGCAGTGTTCCTAAACATCCGATTTGGACTCTACGAGCCCCCAGCAATCACACTTCAAAAAAGCGGCGTCTACACGCCTAAAACAGGACTTTTAGGAAAATTGGGTTTCTCATCCGCAGAAGCAGCAATAATGCGCAAGGATTTCAGGGCTTTCACTAGACGCCGAGAAATGGTAAGCATTTTCATCGTGCCAATAATAATGATAATTCTTCCTCTCATGCAATCGTTAGGGGTAACTGAAAGTTCAGGGTCAGCTCAGGCTACTGGCAATTTAATTTTTGAAAGCATAATTTTCCTACTGCCCTCTTCCTTTAGTGCAATGCTGTTAGGTCAAGTCATGATTGGTGAAGAAGGTCAGTCAATATGGAGAATTTATGCTTCGCCAATTTCCGCAAAAAGCATAGTTAAAAGCAAGACATTCTTCGCGATTATTTTTTCCGTGATTATTTTGCTCTTAAGTGGAACGATAGGCGTAATATTTTATCAACCTTCTTTGCAAGTGGCAATCACCGCCTTCCTTGAAGGATTCTTTGTGTTATTAGCTGTAGGTATAGTTGCACTTACAATAGGCTTCAAAGGTCCAGACTTCTCACAGACCCGTAGAGCAAGAATGGTACGTCAAGAATGGTCATTGATAGGCTTAGTCGTAGGCGCCGTCGTTGGAGCATCGGTACTAGCGCCATTGTTACTCTCAGTTGGATTGTCACTCTTTACCGGAGGCAGCATTAACACTTCTAACCTCGCCATTTCAGTCGGCATCAGTGCAGCCATTTCTTTAGGCATCAGCATTGTAGTCTACAGGATAAATCTCGGGATAGCAGCTGACTTTCTCAAGAAATCTCAAACCTAAGACATGCTTAAATCAACAATACGTATTTTCGTATCCATTTTGGGCTCCTTTTAACAGTCAGATTTAAAAGTGAAACCTGAATCACGTTAACTTGTTTGTGATTAAACATGGGTAATGAGGGGAAAGGTACAATCTTTAGAAGAAAAGACGACAGGTACCTGCTGTACTTGCCCGTTCGCGTTGTAGATGACAGCATGTTTCCACTCAAATGCGACGGTTCAATGCCTGTTAGAGTCAGTTTCAACCCTAAAGACGGCAAGTTGATTGTGGAGAAATGGATCGAAGAAACCTCTGATACTCAAACTTAACCCATCACAATTTGTTGTAAACAGGGGATTATTCATTTTAACTTTATCTGACAGACAAACAATTATCTTTTAGAGGATTTTATGAAAGAATTAACAATCAAAAGCCCCGCGTTCCAACCTAATAGCAAAATCCCCAAAAAATACACATGCGACAGTGAAGGCACTAATCCACCCATAACAATCGAAGGCACACCCAAAGAATCAAAAAGCCTCACCTTAATTATGGATGACCCAGATGCACGAAATGGAACATTTGACCACTGGGTCGTCTGGAACATACCGCCCTCAACAACTAAAATAGCTGAGCACTCAGTTCCGGGAATGGAAGGACTAAATGGGGCGAGGAAACCTGGGTATACCGGTCCTTGTCCACCTTCAGGCACACATAGGTATTTTTTTAAGGTTTACGCTCTTGACACTGAGTTAAAGTTAGCTGCTAAAACAACCAAAAGAGACCTCGAAAAAGCCATGCAGAACCATATCCTTGGGAAAGGCGAATTGATAGGGCTATACCACAGATAAAGCCTTCATTCAGTTTTGCTTTCTTTTTTCCTTTGTCAGCTGCTCTTGTTCAAAAGTTAAATACTTTTTCGACTAATGATTTCTAACATTAGTTGAGCAAACATGAACCAAAAACTCGCTATCCTAATCGCCATCCTGCTTATCGCAGTTATTATATTATCGCTTTTCTTGGTGCTCAACAGGGATAGCAGCAAAACCTCAAGCAGAGAATTTTACTTGGGCGTTGAATACGCTTACGGGAACAAATCTATTGAAGTGAAGGCTTTAGTTGATAAAGTGAAGGATTACACAAATCTTTTTGTGATAGGTTCAGTGGAATTAACATTTAACAGGACTGCTTTGGACGAATCATGCGACTATATTTTCAACTCAGGATTAAACTTCATTGTTCTATTCACAGGCATTGACATGTACAATTATTCAAACGGTTACACCATTATGAATTGGATGGTTGATGCGCAACACAAGTATGGCAACCAATTTCTTGGCATCTACAAGATAGATGAACCAGGCGGAAACCAACTTGATAACGGGCCTTCCCAATTCATTAACGATACCACAAGTTATAGTCAAACCGCTCAGGCATATGTGGGTAACCTATCTGCTATGATAAACTACTATCACCCATACAGCCCCAACATATTCACGGCTGATTTTGCGCTTAACTGGTTTGATTATAAAGGAAACTACACCGCAATTTTCGCTGAATTCGTAGGCAACGAAAGCAGACCACGCATAATTGCTCTTGATAGAGGCGCTGCCCAAGCATTCCACAAGGATTGGGGCGTTATAATAAATTGGAAGTATAATCAGCCACCACACTACCTTGAATCAGGAGAAGAATTATACAGCGATTTAGCGTTAGCTTATAGTGCCGGCGCCAAATACGCTTTTGTGTTCAGTTACGGTAACCCAAACATAACTGATTACGGTATCCTAGAACCAGAGCATTTTGCAGCGCTGCAGAAATTCTGGAATACCCTGCACAGTAACCCGGAAAGTTTAGGTTCAAACAAACCCCAAATTGCATATATTGTTCCAGAGGATTACGGGTTTGGTTTCCGTAACCCAAACGACCACATCTGGGGCCTGTTTCCCTCGGATACTTTATCAGCAAAAATCTACAACGACGTTAATAGCATCTTGATACCAAGGTACGGGTCACGCTTTGATATCCTTTACAATGAACCACAAATAATTGATCCCCTTCTGAAGGAATATAACAAAGTCTTTTACTGGAACCAAACAATAGGCTAAAAAGAAAACAGTTTATTCTTTGAGAAAATAAAAATCAAAAAAAGAAAAAATTCTTCTAACTTTAAGGTTGGAAGATTTAGTATCTTGGTCTGTAACCGCCGCCGCTGCCGCCACCGCGTCGATCTCCGCCTCTATCGCGTCCGCCGCCGTAACCGCCGCTGCCGCCACCGCCGTATCCTCCGCCGCCGCGTCTGTCTCTTCCGCCGTATCCTCCGCCGCCACCGCCGAATCCTCGTCCTCCGCCTCTGCCGCCTCTAAATGGTCTACGTTCTTGCTCGTATGTTTTGCTTGAAACGTTGTTTTCTGTGTTAACTTCCACTGCGAGTGGTTCTTTTGCTGGTTCGAGTTTGCCGTATTTACCGATGTTCAGGCGTATGTTTCCTTTGAAGAGTGTTACATACCCGTTTTCAATGCGCACTGTGTCTGCTTCGTTGACTTTCTCAATGTTATCATCCCATAGGGTTAGGTACACTACGCCAGTTTCGTCGCCAATTAGAGCATCAGATACTTTGTGTGCAGATCCATCTCTGCCCATTGGAATTTCTCTAACTTCTGTTTTGGATACTACTTTGGCCGTAACGTTAACCGCTTTTGATTCTGGGGTTAAGTCGCCGACTTTTGCTTCTACAGGTTGCTTTTTGTTTTCGAAAAAACCTTCAACAGCCAATTGATTTCACCTATTTTGTAACCTGAGACACAACTTAGATTTCTCTACACTTAAGTGTTTCGCTTTAGCCACTTTGGGGCGGTTTTAGCGCTGAGGATATAAACTTGTAGTCGTATTGATCTTTCATCATGAAAAAACGATACGTTGCAGTAGCCGTTTTTATTTTGGCTGTGTTTGCTGTCGGCTTTTTAGCGTTTTCCCTGAATCATTTAACTCCTTTCAACGGTTCATCTCAAACTCCTACACCGACCCAAACACCTAAACCAACATCTACACCAATATCAACGCCAACTCCGTCGCCAACGACTTCAACTCAAAATAGTCCCACAATTTTTACCTACAAAATAATCAAAATTTATCCCCATAACACAACCGCGTTCACTGAAGGCCTAGTGTTCGATAATGGCATTTTGTATGAGAGCACAGGAGAATCTAGTTCACTACGGCGCGTTGACCTTGAAAGCGGCGCAGTGCAGCAGGAAATTAGTTTGCCTGCCGAGTTTTTTGGCGAAGGTTTAACAGTTTTTAATGATTCACTAATTCAGTTGACATGGCAGAGTCATGTTGGTTTTGTCTATGATAAGGTAACGTTTGATTTGAGGGGTAATTTTACTTACTCCACTGAGGGTTGGGGCTTAACTTACGATGGCAATCATTTAATCATGAGTGATGGAACCTCAAACCTGTATTTCCTTAACCCAACCACATTCCAAAAAACTGGACAAGTAAGCGTCCACGACGGAAACGAATCCGTAACAAACGTTAATGAGTTGGAATATGTAAACGGAGACGTCTACGCTAACATTTGGCTTCAACAAAAAATTGCAATCATAAACCCCCAAAACGGACAAGTGAAAGGCTGGATAGACCTATCTGGAATCTACCAATCAAACGATCCAAACGCAGTCCTCAACGGTATAGCTTACGATTCACAAACAAACAGACTCTATGTAACAGGAAAAAACTGGCCAAACCTTTACCAAATAACAATTACACCCGCAACATCGTAATAACTCAAACAAATCACCAAAGCGATCTACCGTGCTTTTGGGAAAGAAAACTATCCCTGTATCGTTTCTGCAAGTTTCAGATAGGATTTTCAAATTTACCCTTCAAAAGAAGCTTAGGAAAGAAAGATAAGTGAGCTAACTCATGTTCAGAGCCTTTCCTGCTAATAGCTCGGGCAATTTTTCTCTATTGGAGAAAGTCACGTTAAAAATTTCTGCGTCAACTCTTCGCTTCACCTGAGTTACCAGGGGATCTTTGGCTTTTCCATGCACAACTGTCAATACCAACTTTTTGCTCTCCAACGCCTGTGTTACAGCTTGTTTAAATTTCTTTGAGTAAAGTTCCATGGGTCCAATTTCGTCGATGACTATTGCTCCGCATTTTTCGAGGGCTTGCGTAATTGCGTTGGTGCCGACTTTATCGAGGTCTTCGAGGTTAACGTGGTACTTGCCTACCTGTGGACCGAGTCCCTTTACGTGAGCCAGCCACCCACGTTTATCATTGGTTAAATCAAAGATTTCAAATCCCACCCGGACGTTGCCTTCCCTCACTTCACGGCTAATCATACCGCCGAAACTGATACCTTTCGTTTTTAAGGCATCCAAGGTCTTAGTAAGCACCGTGGTTTTTCCTACTCCTGGAGCCCCAGTTAAAATCAAAATCCTCGTCATCAACGCCTTTTACACCAACCTACCATAAGTCTAATATGCTGATTAAATTCTTTTCATACCAACATCTCTGGAGCAAGCCCACCCAATGGCAAATAAGGAAGGTTACGTTGCTGATTTTCCCAGCGAAATAATCAAAGAAGGCAAAGTTCAGGTCTTAGTACCTAAGCTTGAAGCTTACGGGGTTGTGCCGTCTGATTATGCGCCCTCTAAAGCTCCAGTCTTCTACAACCCCGTTATGGAGTTTAACCGTGACTTAACTGTTTTAGCGTTCAAAGCATACCAACATATTGTTAACCATGAAATCAGCATCTGTGAACCCTTCACCAGCCAGGGTATCCGCGGAATTCGGTTTGCAGCTGAAGTGGAAGGCGTGACTCGAGTGTTGCTTAGCGACATAAACACCTCAGCTTACGAATTGGCAAAGTATAATATTGAACTGAATAATCAACAAGATAAAATCACAATTAAAAATAAAGATGCTAATTGTATGTTGAGCTGCAATGCCTCACCCAAAAAACGTTTTGACATAGTAGACATCGACCCCTTCGGCACCCCCGTTCCGTACTTGGATTCGGCGTTTCAAGCCGTAAAAAACAAGGGGTTATTGGCGGCTACTGCCACGGATTTGGCGCCGCTTTGTGGCGTTCATTCGAAGGCTTGCATACGAAAATATGGCGGAAGACCGCTTCGAACAGAGTACTGTCATGAGTTGGCGGTACGGCTTTTGGCGGGTTGCATGGCATCATTAGCGGCGAAGCACGACATTGGAATTCGCATCCTATTTAGTCACAGTAGCAACCACTACATCCGAGTTTACGCCCAAATCGCCTACGGTTGCCAAAAAGCCGACGAAAGCCTCAAACAGACAGGCTACATCCTACACTGCTTCAACTGCTTCCACAGAGAAACCACACCTCAAGTTTTTGATAAAAGCAACCTTTGCCCAGAATGCGGTGGCAAGATGGAGTATGCAGGTCCCTTATGGATTGGAAAAATCTCTGACCCATCTTTTATAGAGCAAATTATCAAGGAAACAGAGCATACGGTGTTCAAAAACAGTGCCAAAATCACAAAACTCCTGAACCTAACCAGAAACGAAGCCAACGCACCCGCCACCTACTTCGTGATTGACAAGTTAAGCGGCAAACTCAACCTTCCCGCGCCCTCAAATGAAAGCTTCCTATCTGCTCTCCAACGTAGTGGTTTTCAAGCAGTGCTAACTCATTTCAATCCTCGAGGCATAAAAACAGATTCACCTGCATTAATGATGCATAAACTTCTCATGGGAATTGTGGAACCCAAATAGTCAAGGGCTTTTTTAGCAACAAAAGTTTAAAGAGCAAAACTATGTTTCTAGCAGGTAAGTGAGCATTCATGAATGAGAGAATCACAGTTATAGGCGCAGGCATGATGGGCAGCGCCATAATTAGAAGCCTCGTCAAAGGCAAATATGCAGGGAAAATAACAGCCGTTGACATTGCACCAGAAAAACTCGGTGATTTGGAAAAGTTAGGTGTCAAGGTTTCCTCTGATAACTGCAAATCCGCTGCTGACGCCGACATAGTTTTTCTTATAGTTAAACCTGGCGATGTGGCTAAGGTTCTCAAAGAAATCAGCAAAGAAATCAAAGGTAAACTCCTCATCTCTGCTGCGGCTACGGTGCCTCTTGCGTTCCTGCACAAGAATGCGCCCGAAGCAAAGATTGTGCGTATTATGCCTAATTTAGGCGCTTTGGTTCAAGCTGCTTACACGGCTTTCTGCTGCGAACCCAACGTAACGATCGAAGATAAGGCAAAAGTCAAAATCCTCTTGGATACGATGGGCATCTTTGATGAAATGGATGAGAAATATATGGATGCAATCACTGCAGTAAGCGGCAGCGGACCAGGTTACATGTCAATAATTGTCGAAGCTTTAACCTATGCAGGGTTGAAAGTTGGATTACCAAGAAACATTGCTTTAAAAGCTGCAGCCCAAACCGTCATGGGAACAGGCAAACTCATAATTGACCTCAATGAAGATCCAGCAAAAATCAAAGACATGACCACAACTCCAGGCGGAACAACCATCGAAGCCATCTATCAAATTGAACAATCTCAAATCCGCCCTGCCATGATACGCGCCATCGAAGAAGCCACCAAAAAAAGTCAAGCCATACGCGAAAAACTAAACCTAACCTGAAGATCTTCAATGTTTGAAGCAGTAATTTTTGACTGGGACGGAACACTCGCTGATACACGAAAGGCGATTGTGATTTCATTCCAAAAAGCACTCAAAGAAATCAATCTCGAAGTCCCAACTGAATACATTGAACGCAGAATAGGTATAGGTGCATCTGAAACCTTCCGCGAAATTCTCTCCGCCGCAAACAGACGTATTGATGAGAAGGTGGTGAAACAGTTGGTTGAACGGAAGAGTAGAGTGCAAATTGAATTATCAAGTGAGGTGGCGTTATTTGGGGGTGCTCGAGAACTTCTGGAGGCGCTACGCGGCAAGGTGAAGGTAGGTTTGGCGTCGATGAATAACCGCTCTGTTATCAAGCACTTGCTTCAAATTTACGATTTAGCGGACTGTTTTGATACGATTTTGACTGTTGAAGCAGTTACCTTTTCTAAGCCTGACCCAGAAATCTTCCTAAAAACAGCAGCTCAACTGAAAGTTGGGCCTGCAAAGTGTGTTGTTTTGGAGGATTCGCTTTTCGGTGTTAAAGCGGCTAAATCCGCGCAAATGAATTGTATCGCGGTCACCACAGGCGTCTATAGTGAGGAAGAGCTTGCAAAAGAAAAGCCCGATTTAATAGTTAAAACCCTGGAAGCCCCCAAAATCCTCCAATTTATTCTTCAATAATAAGATCTTGTTGTAGCGCAACAGCAGTCACATAGCTTTAAACATTTTTCAAAGAGATATACAGGTACTCTCAAACAGAAAGGAAGAATTATTTGTGACAGCAATGCTGAAGAAAAAAACTAAGCCATCACTTTTTCAAGTTTTATTGCTTGATAACGATGTCAGTGAAGAAGTTGAGGTTCAAGAAGCAAAGCAAGTTAACTTTTCTCAAGTCAAAGAACACCTTAGAAACGGCGGGTCAGTTTTTATAACAAGCAAAGGCTCTCAGAAATTGTCTTTACCAAAAACCAAGGCTCAGCAGAACTATACCAAGTCGAGGCGAACCTGTGGGTTCCTCTTCCGTCAGCACCTGAGAAGTTAAAACGTTTGACGTGCATCCGTAAAATTCTTTAACCCCACTCTCTCCCACATGTTTCTGGATGCGCGCACTCTCCTAATACAGAATCTTTCGGGAATGTTATTTTCACATTAACTTTTTAGGAATATGGGCGCACCTTGGGTCTGAACCTAAAATATCGCCTGTGTAGAACAACGCTGCTGAACGGCAACCTCCGCATAATTCTTTGAACTCGCAGATGCCGCATTTACCCTTGATGTTATTCTTGTCTTTAATTTTATTGAAGAACTCGCTTTTTTGCATGTCTTCCCAAATCTGTTTTATCGGCTTGTTCTTGATGTTGCCGACTCTATAAGAGTCGTTGTAACTGCAGGGTATGGCATCGCCGTTTTCTGCAATACTCATGAATTTGCCAAAGAAGCATCTGCCTAAGAAAAAGTTGTTGTACCAGTTGTCGAAGTCGGGCATACCGCGTTGTTTTGCGACTCTTGCGTAGAATGGGATGTAGACGTTGATAGCTGGTTTGCCGTTGTATTCGGGGGTGAGGTCGTAGAGTTTGTTGCATACCCACTCGTACTGTGCAGGAGTTAAATCAGCTTTGAGGCTGACTTTGTCGCCACTGTAGGGAATCATACCGTGAAAAACCACCCAGCGTGCATTATACTTCTTGGCTAAATCTAACACGTGTCGCAAGTCAGCTTCGTTTGCATTGGTAGCTTCGCCTGCGTTTGCGAACGTGTAAACTAAGCAGTTTAAGAGTTTCTCTTTTGAAAACCGGTCGATCGCTGAGACAGCCGCTTTGTAGGCGCCTTTGCCACGGATAGTATCGTTGGTTTTCTCTGAGCCGTCAATGCTGACGGAGATTTTAGTTTGGTTTTTGACTAATCTTTTAAACACTTCTTCATCAAGGAGGCGCCCATCTGTTATGATGCTTGTGCAAAGCCCCTTTTCCGTAGCGTAATCCAACACTTCGAAAAGGTCCTTGCGGAGGAAAGGTTGCCCGCCTGTAATTCCAAAGAAGGTTGCTCCAAAATCGGCGGCTTGGTCAACGATTTTTTTGGCGTCTGTTGTGTTTATTTCGTCTTGGACAGCTTTTTTTCCTGCCGATATGCAGTGGACGCATTGGTTGTCGCAGGCGTAGGTGCATCGCCAGGGCACAATGAATACTGGACCTTTTCCTTTCAAGCCTTGTTTTCTCCAGGAGGGTTGTGTGTATTTGAAACGGTTTTTTTGGTATTTAATACTTCACTTTAATACATTTGATTCGACATACAATATTCGAGAACAGAATTCTTAAATTGACAGTGGCATAATTCTTAATTAGTGATTTTTATGGCAAAACTAAAAGGAAACGCGAAACTTCTCGAAAATGTTCGTTTAGTAACTGATAATGGCAGAGGACACAGTGTTGTCTGCGATTTATCTGAAGCTGCAGGCGGAACAAACGCAGGTCCCTCGCCCCTAGAGTTGGCTTTGATGGCTCTGGCAGGCTGTGGAGTCATAATCTACGCTGACGTCTGCAAGAACAGCAAGATTGACCCTGGCAACATCGCGATTGCAGTAGAGGCAGAAAAATCGTCTGATTCGCCAACCTTGAAAGGAGTTACGATGAAGGTTAACATTGCATCGAAAGCGCGGAAGGCATTGGTTGAGGCAGCTTGGAGACGAACAGAAGCAGGTTGCCCAGTGTTGTTCGTCTATAAGGAATCGGTGCCTGTTAAAGTTGATGTGGAAATAAAAACAGCAGAATAAACCTGTTTTAACTCATGGTTCTGAAAATTTTTTTAAGGAACCTCGTCTTACTGTTAAGTGAGGAGAAGAAGGAGAATGGAACAGGATACTCTGTTTAACATACGCCAGCTTAATTGTGACCATCAAAAACAGGAATTATATAAACAAAGAAGTTTTGATATACTCAACGGCTTCGAATTCAACTTAACTAGGTGCCTTAACTGCCACAAAATCGTGGAGTTAAAAGCAGAAAAGTTCTCAACCCAATAATTTGCTATTTGTCTTTCGTATTAAGGTAGAGTTCACCTTGTTTAAGCATGTCTAAGGCTCTCTGTGTTTGCATAGATGTTAATTTGCAGGTTTTGGGGTCATTTAGGAACAGCAGTTTTTCAGGTGCGTTTTGAATTATATGTAACTCTTCCCAGGTAACTTTGAGATCTTCAGAGGGTATGTGGGTGTCAACATCCATTGCCCAAGCTCCTGCGTCCAATTCGTCGCCTTCGGGTAAAGCTGTGAATGGACCAAGCAAACTTTTATCATCAATGTTATAGAGAAAAATTATTGAGCCAATCTTAATTTGCTCTTCAGCGGGCTTGGTTACCCCATCAGCGCACGTATAGCGTTTGTTGCTTAAACAATCTTGTTGGGAAGTTTTGTTACAGAAAAATATGTATCCGTCATACATTGCTTATTAAAACCTTCTTTGTATTTGGTAGCGTGTCGGCGTTTATTTCCTTTTCTTTTTTTGCAAATTGGATTTTGGTTCATTCTTGAACCTACACGGTATTTAATTCAATTGACTTACATAAATTAAGTAAAAGCTGATTTCGGATGGTTTCATGGAAATCTCGGTAAATTAGCCTAAAGAAACAAATATTATTTTGAGTTAAAGATCAATTAAACATCTGGTCTGTAATTTGAAAACTAGAAAATTTATTAAACCACGCTTTATGATGCTATTTCGTATAAGGTGGAATGTGCTTTCAAAATTGTTTCAGTAGATAAATTCGGCGGCAGCCTCCTTGATGTGGAAGGCAAAGGAATTCCAAAAATCGTGAAGCGAATAAAAGAAAACAAAGAAAAAGACGGCGACTGCGGGGTAGTCGCAGTGTTCTCTGCACCGATGGGCTGCACGGATATGCTCATAAAGATAGGTGAATCCCATGCACAAGAATGCCAATTGCCTTTAGAGCCAGTTTTCAAAATTTACGAGCATTTGGCAAAAATTTATGTCAAGGGAAAATGGCTCAAACAAGCCCAAAACGAATTAGAAAATTTTAAAGCATTAACGCAAACTACCCTCGACTCAGTTAACAAACGTTTCAGCGGCAACATCAAAGCCCGAACCCTCACATTAGGTGGTGAACTGGCCATGTCCAACCTCATGGATTACATCCTGAAGAGCAACGACTTAGATTCCTGTTTCCTCCCAATAGAAAACTGGCCTATTGTTACCGACGACAACTTTGAAGAAGCTCTACCAAACTATGAACTAAGCAAGAAACAGCTCCACTCACTAATCGAACCGTTGGAAGATGATAAAGTAGTTTGTATGGCAGGCTTCTTAGGACTCACAACCGATGGACTTGAAACCATTCTTGGCAGAGGCGGCTCAGATTTAACGGCTGTTTTTGCATCTTGCCTTCTTAAAGATATCTACTCAACAAAAACACTGCTTTACAAAGACCTGCCAGTACAGAGCGCCGACCCTAAAGTCGTACGAGGACAGAAAACCGAACACGTGAAGGCTTTGACTTACAATGAAGCTCATAAAGCATCGATGATGGGAATGAAAATTGTTCAGAGCCCAGCAATTGCAATGGCAAGACGTTTTGGTCAACCATTGATGGTAGTACCAATCGATGACCCCAAAATGCTCTCTGTAATCGAAGCTGAGACATCTGGCGGCGAAGTCGTTAAATGCTTAACGGGCAAATCAGGCTGTGCTATCCTCTCGATGAACGATGAAAAAAGCCGTTCCCTTGAAGACTCTTTGCGTATATGGAAAAGACGAAATGATTTTATGGATTTGGGAGCGGAAACAATGGAGACAGGTGAACGTATCCGAGACTTCCTCTTTTTGGATTCAGACTTTCTGAAGAAGAATGAGGAAAGACTCAAGGGCTTCGATAATAACTTGAAAATCGATTATGGTTTAGGCGTTGTGACACTTATTGGCGACCGAATGAAAGATTCGCCGGGCGTTGCATCACTCGCCATCAGCGCCATTTCAGGGATCAATATTAAACGAGGCATCTTTGCACCCCACACTTCACAAATCATCTTGGTCGTTGAGGAAAAGAACGTTAATGCTACCGTCGCAGCTATCCATCGGAAAAAACAGGAACTTGATAAGACCCCGCCGAATTGGCCGATGGGTTTTCAGCCATCAGCTTAAAGAATTATTCATTTGCCCTAACTTTGTTTCTTATTGTTTCAAAATACGCTTTTAGGGTTAAACAGTTTTTTTACTTTATTGGCGTTAAACGCTATTATTAAAGTGTAGAATGAATGCGTCAAATTTTGCCTTTTGGTTTCAGCTTATTCTTTAATAGCAAAGTCATAAAGTCTGATTTTTGCCCTTGGAAAAAAAATGTAACCTTAAAATTCTAGTAAAAACAGCATCAATTTGTTTTTTGAAAGCCTGAAATTGTTGTCATCTTAACGAATTATCTCTCGATTAGACGATCTGTTCTCTTCGTGATTGCAGGTTTTGTAGGCTTCCTCATATACCTGTAATTCTTCATGGAGTGTACCCATTATCTTGGTTTCTCAAGTACCCCTTATAAAAAGGCACGTAACAAAAGAATTATAGAATAAGAAAAAAAAGCGTAAGCAATTGAAAAAGAGGGGAAAAAATTTCCGCTTGCTACTTTTTCTTTTTCCGCACAAGCATTAAGGAACCAGCCGCAATTCCTATTGCTGCCCCAATTCCAATCAAGATCATTGTGGTCGGAATCTGTGGGGGTTGTGTAATATTTGGTTGTGGAGTGTTGCTTGCTTGTGTTGGAGTTGGAGTTGCGCGTGGTGTTTGTGTTGGTTGCGTTGGCTGCTGAGGTCTGGGAGTAGGTGTTGATGCTTGTGGTGACGAGGGTTGAGCTGTAGGTTGTGCCGTTGGTTGGGAAGTTGGCTGAATTGTAGGTTGTGGGGTTGGCTGAGTTGTTGGTTGTGAAATCGGTTGATATTCCACACCCTTGCTTACTAATACGGAAACTTCAGGGTCATTGTAAATTTGGTAGCCATCCCATTTTGGAAACTCTTGGGTCAGGAAGTACATTGATGAAGATATATCAAAGCCTGTAGATGATTTGCCTGCATTGGACTGGTAGCTTGATTGGAAGTTCTGTATTGATGTTGTCTGGCTTGTCACGTTAAATGTTCGTATATCATCAGTTGACGTTGCTGGTTTGGCTAAGTCGTATGTGCTGCCGAGTTTAACAGAGGCAAACTTTAAGCCTGCTAATTGAGAGGAGAGATCGAACTGTGAAGATTGCGTGACGTTTTTGTTGTCAATGCTTGTTCCGCTTCCGTCTTTTAAGTTCCAACCCATAGATGTTGAGGCTGTCACGTAGTAGTTTATGGCTAAGCTTCTGTTGTCAAGGACGTGGTTACCGCTTATTGGAACCATTACACCGCTGCTATTCTCTACTCGTCCATCTATCACGTTAGGATCTAAATTCCAGTTACCAACTAACTGGTCAATTTTCATCGACGCAGTATTATATTGAGCTGAGCCTGCAGTTTGTGTTCCACCAAAGTGAACCATGAAAGATAGTTGGTCAACAGATGAAATGGTTGGTCTTGTATTGAAGTCTGGAGAGTTAAAGTCTGAACCGTGTATCGGACTATCCCACCATCCCCACATAGATCTTTGAGTGCTGTATGGGAATATTGTTCCGTTCACGTCTTTGTAAACGACTCCAAAGTTAACAATTGAGTCTAATGGTAGAACCATGCTGCCTGATGAAGCAAAGTTTCCGAAGGCCTCTCCTGGAGTTACAAAGCTTACGTTTTCAACACTTTTAGGCATGAAGTAGTGAGTTTGTTGTGTATTGTTGAATAGGCTTAGTCCAGCGAATTCATACTTTAAATCTACTCCAGCTGTCGAAACGCTATTGCCTGAGATCACATCTACGTTGTAGTTTTGGTCAGTTCCGAACCAGAGCCAATTCCATTCGTTCGCTTTATCGTTTATCCAATTCCAGTTTTGGGTTTTAGCTTTAGCTAATACATCCGCCCAAGTTTGGTTATCGACCATGTATCCTATGTCCCAATAGCCAGGATTCGCTTGACCTGTTGCAGAGTTTATTACTGTATTTCTAATTTGCACCATCTCTTGACTGTTCACACCGCTCATATCAGAAGCGTGGAACCAAATGTATGACTCATCCCATTGGGTCGTCCAAGATACGTGAAGCTTTCCCATCCAAGCGCCCACATGAACTTGATTGCCTGTTCTAGATGAATTCGGGTTCCAATTTAAATCAACCCACATGCGATCAACAGTCTCATTTCGCAATTCTGCGCCGGTGTGTATTTTGCGTACAAAGTACTGGTCATTTGTTGTTGCTGTGTTCCCGTCTAAGTCAATTGCACCTGTGCTATCGACGGTTTTGAAGGCTTTTATACCCCACATTCCGAACTGTGGTGTGCCAACAATTAGACTGTTGACTTTGCATGAGGTTGTGATTCCAAGGTCAGTTAATCTCCACGTGAATATGTTTCCCCACGCTTGATGTGTTTTGTAAACGTTCATGGTTTCCATCTGTATTGGCACATTTTGGTTGTTGATTGCAGCTTGATAGGAGGGTTTCCAATTGTTTTGTTGACCTAACTCGTAGGAAGCTCCATTGAGATTGATTGTGTTAATCTGTGTGATGGTTAGGTTGTTGTTCCAATATCCATTTTGGAATAGTGAAATTGTGTAGGGGTTGCCGTCGAGAGTAACGGTAATTGAGTTTGGATATCTGTAGGTGGCTTGCTGGATTGACCAGTCGCCGCCGTTCCATCTGTCTATGACTGGGCTTGGATCGAGAACAAAGTATTGTATGCCACCGATGGTTAAGCTGAATCTGGGGTAGTTATCGCTTAACTGGCCAGTGAAAACCTGAGACCCTAATCATGTTAGGTAGATCTCCCCACCAATTATCTACAAGTTGTAGACTGATTCTGCTGTGATCGGAGGCATTTAACAAGGTAATATCCGTCAACGTCGTGCAGAATCGATTCGCTGGTTGCATTCATCCTTAGCCAATTGTTGCTGTCGGTAGTAATAGTTGGAGCTTGATAGGTTGTTGGGGTAAATATTTGTCGCGTATCAGCTGGGTTAGAGTCAGCTATGGAATATGTAATTCCTGAGTCAGTTACGTTGTAGTATGTTAATACATTTCTAAACAGGAACATTTGGGTTCCAATTGTAGTGAGGTATTGGTGCAATGGTTCCATCCATTGAACATCTAAGCGTGTTCCATTGACTAATACGATGTATTGGCTCTGGTATCCACCATATACATTTGCTGTTGTCACTCCAACTTTCAAGGTGTCGTTTAGATATATGCAGTAGCCCCCTTGCACTATTGGAACTGTGCGATTTCCAGAAGTAGCATCGTCGTTTTTGAATTGCCATTGCTTTTCAGTGTTCCAATTATTTGAGAATTCGTTCCAACCGAATTGCTGGAAACTAAAGATCCGTTGTCCATCTAGGGTCAGACAGTAAGAAGCGCTAGAGATATTGTTCCATGGTGCATTCATCGATGGCACGTAAGCCCCCGTTATGGTGGCAACGTTGTTGATCCAATTGTAATTATAGCGAGTTGCGGGGCCATAAGTGGAGCCAATAACTTTGAAGTCTGTTCCTACTGGAACCTCTATTCCATTTTCAAAGAAAACACCAGTATGTGAATCACTACCAGTTAAGTGCTGGAATAGTGATGTTGTAGATAACTACTTTGTCAAAGATTTGCGTTGGTTGCAAAGTATACGGAACCAATTTAGTATAGTTAGTGCCTGAAATTGACTGATGGAATTCTTGTTGCCAACTCGCGGGGTTATTCCAGTCAAAATATACGTTTTGGTTGTCTAAAGTCTTGAAATAGTTGCGAATTACTGGTTGACCTGTAATACTATCGGTTATGCTTTCCATTCTTGAACTTGAATCGGTTGTATAGTAGATTTGGTTGCCGATTTGGACTTTCCAGACGATAAGGTACATTCCTGAGTCTACATTTAGTCGTGTTCCATTTGGCAATGTCAGGTAATTGGTGGAGTTTTCATAGTCGTAGCCGTAGCGGTTTGCGGACCATGTTTGTTGAGTTTGGTCGTAGCCCGTTGTTGTAATCAAGCTGCCTGCTGATAGTTAACTGGCCTGATTGTTGAGTATAGTTGCCGTAGTTTAGTGTCCAGCCGTTTTGTGTAATGTTCCAGTAGTCTTGTCCATTAATGTTTGAGTAGAATGTGCTGTAGTCCAAGGTTGGGCTAGTCACTGTTTGTCTTTGTCCATTGACATTTATGTAGTAGGTTTGGCTGTTGCTGTCAAGGTTTAGGATGTACTCTGAACCGTCAAGAGTTATTGATTTTAAAGTTGGTAATTTCTGACCTAAAGATTCAATTCCTTGTAGATCCCACCAAGACGTGGCCATCGCGCCTGGAAATGGCAATTCATATTTTGCACCGCCATTAATGCCCAAGTCTGTGTAGAAGTAGCTGTTGACGTAGCCGTTGCCATTGTTTGGAATCAATGAGGGTTTCATCCAAGTAGGATGTTTGATAGTACTGTGTGGGCCATCCTATTTTGTAGGTGTTGCTTTCTATTGTGACGAAGAGTTGGTTATCTGGATTTGAAGCGTATGGATCTTTGGTTATTATGCGAGTTCCATTTTTCATTACCAAGTAATATCCTGAGGCGTCCGGCATTGGTTGCCAATATCCTGGTTCTCTTATCAAAACAACTGTGGAGTTTAAGGTAACGCCTGAACCAACTGATTGAACTGAGGTAATGTAGCGTCATTTTCAACATAATCTGGATTGCTTATTTCCAAGTGATTAGTTGTGATGTTGATAGACGGATTGTTCAAATGGGGCATTGCGATAAACTCTTGTACCGTTTAGAAGATCATAGTGGTATGGAACAATATATCCTGCTAATGGATCCATGAAGTGTTCTGAATAATCCTGCGTTGCACGATTCATGTATGTATATAAAATCTGTCCCGTTGGGGAGGGTAAGTTTCGCACCGTTTACCATAATATATGCGTCAGTCATGTTCAATTTAATAGAGCGAATGATGGTTTGGTAGGATTGATCAATGTAAATCTTGGTTCCATTGTATAATTGGTAGTATTGAGCTTGTCTGCCTAAGCTTGGATTGTAAGGATCACTTAAGTAAGTATTGTACCCAGTCCTGTTGCTGTGCTTGGTCGTATTGAGTTTTGGGTTTTAGAATCAGGTTAGTTCCAGCTATTGTTATGTAGGGTGATTGATTAACCTGGTATTTGTTAGCGTTGTATACAGTATAGAGGGGGTTTGATGGTTTATTCACATACCATGATAGATCCTCCTGTTGCTGAACCGTCGATATAGTAAGTTGGCTCTGAAGTCCATTCAGTAATTTGATGTTCACCCCAGCCTTGGCTTGGATCCTGTCCGTAAGTCATGTTTTGGAAAATCATGTTATACAGTAGTTGCCTTGAGGTGCGATGGGATTGAAAGTTACATTTAAGTTGACTTGGACTATGCTGTTTGCTAATGTTATGTTTGCTGAGTTCAAGTTTGCATAGCTTGAAGGAACTAAGAAGGCGGGATCCATGTTATCTACCCAACAAGTGGTTGTATCAATCCAAATATTTGGTGAGTTGGGGTTTTGAGCGTATTCTGTTTGGTTCAAGCGGTAGTATGCCCAGTGCCAATCAACGATTGTGGTTTGATTCCATATAAGATGGGGCGAATTTACCCACTCCCAAGTGCCATCAGACGGTTTATATTCTGTGTGCCAGTCTGTAATGTTTACGTAAGCCCAGCCTAAGTGTGAACCATAGACGTACATGTTTACATTTGTTCGGTTGTAAGATAAGGAAGTTATTTGTCCGCTTTCCAAGTTTTTAATTAATCTAATTTCGACTTCTGAGTTAGAACTTTGGTTGGCGCTCCAAGTCCCAAAGTTCGAATGGAAAGATACTCCAACAGCATCTAAGTTTTGATAAATTTGTGAACTTCCATATATTTGACTCTGCACAATGAAGGATTTATCTTGGTTTATTTGGAACATAGATGTTGCTTGATTGCCTTGGGAATCTAGTATCGTTGAGACAGCTACTGGTTTATCGACTGCAATTTGGAAAGTACTTGGATCTGTGTTTTGCCAGTTGGCCCAAATCTGATTGTTGGCGTTGAATACATTAATGTTAAAGTTGTATTGGTCTTGAGCATAGCTTGTTGTGTTTGAGAAAAAGCCGACAAACTCAACGATATGTTTGTTATTGGAGATTTGACTGCTTCTGCAGTCTGCAAGTGATAGACTATAAACTTTGCTTGATGGGTCAGATTCATTTATTGGGTTTAAGAACTTGGTAATTTACTTGTCTTTGTAGATTTACGTCGTATGATGAATAGCAGTAGCCTTCTTTTATGGCGAAAGTTTGGGTAGTTTGATTGTATATTAGGAATAACTGATCTGAGATGTATTGTTGCTGTGTCATTACCGTATTTGTATTACTTGCAGGATCCCACATCTGCATAGTTACATTAATTTGGTGATTATTGTTCTGTAAACTGATCCAACGCTGTTCAAGATGTGGACCATAAACCTGTTGAGTTCTAGTAATTAGAGCGGTATTATTCCAATAATAGGAACCTGATGTTTCATTATACATCCATCCGCCTTGGTCCGTAACGACTTGTTGATACCAACCGGTGACATTAACATATTCTTGAATGTTCCATGGCAGATTAATTCCCACCGTTATGTTAGAAAATTGATTGCTTGTCACGTTAAATCTCATTTTCCATTGTAGTGCCCTTAGAGACAGAGAGCACTGGGTTATTTTGCATGTCGAGTTTTTCAAAAGACCACGTGTCTTGTGATCCACCATACACAAAACTGGGTGTGCCCACACCAATCATGCGGTTCGGAGAGGCGTTCCTCTGTCCAGATTGAGAGTTAACGATCAATCCAATTATTGTATTGGTCTGTTAACTGAAGATTAACTGAATATGGTTGAATTGGAGTAGAAGAATTAAAAAAGCCGACAATTTGGATCCTCCAACCAAGATCAGTTTCTGTAATGTTGCTTAATTGAGGGATAAATTGGTAGAAACCGTTTTGTTGCGGCTGTGGCTGGTTGTATTGATGTTAACATTTCCAGTTTGATTGTTAATTGAGCTGTCTATGTGCCAAGTGTTTGTTTCAACCGAGTTGTTTTGTTGCATTATTTTGATATTATTGTACTGCAGTGAGTTGACATACATCATTCTGCAGTTGGCACTGCCAGTTATCGTACCTTGGTCTGATCGCAAATCACCCATCCATTGTAATCCAGCTTGCCCCAGTGTTGCATTGCCAACAAAAATGCTTTTTTGAACATCAATTCTTACTGTGAAAGGCTGTCCTAAAGGTACGTAATTTGAATCTGTTACTTCGGTCCCATTTTGCTGAAAATAGTGAAAGTTGGAATAGGACCAAATTCCCATCCTTGACTTGTCCAATTCCAAGAGTCTTGAGTTGAGTTTTGTTGGCTTTGCCAAGAAACGTTGTTGCCTTGAGGTGGATTTTGCTGTTGAATAGGGTCAACGGCTTTAGAAGGAGTTAGGAATGCCATTGAAAAGATAATGCTTAGAATCAAAATACTTGAGATAATGCTTCTTGTTCTTCTCTTATTTACTCTAATTGCGATCATGCCTAGTAGACCTTGGGAGTTCTTTGCGTGGAAAGGACGTTTTAAGCTTATGAAGCACTAATTCATATTATATCAAAAAATGAATTATTTTCATCTGAATTGACCAAAGTTTTAGCTTACTGCCTGCAAAATTTATTGGTTGTGTATCTTAACTATTAAAAAAAGAAGTTGCGTTTAGTCAAGAATTATTGCAAACTTTGCTTTCCTGGGATCGTCATAAGTAAATTATTAATTTAGAATATTGAAAAAGTGTTGCTTCTAAACGAAATTAAGCTATAGGTTTGAGAATTTGCCCAATCTGCATTCTGGATTCATAATCATTAATAACGTTGAGCCATAGGGATTTGGCAAGGTTACCTTGGGGATAAATTGGCTTGGCTGAATTGAAGGCTTCCAAAGAAGCGAAATTCGTAGTTACTATTCCCAATTTTGATAATAACGAAGCAATTAATCAATTTGATGGAAACATTTCTCAAGTTTCTAAGATGCGGAATTCAGAAATAAAGGAATTGACGAATACAGAAGAAAAATTCGGTGTTCTCAGGATCTCTAATGAAAGAATATTTGATTCGGTGGGCGATGCCATTCTTGTAATTGATCCAAACGACTATCAAATATTAAGTGCCAATAAGGCAGCATCGAAACAACTAAAATTGAGAAGAGAAGATTTAATCGGCAAAAAATGTTACGAAGTAACACACCGCAAGCTAACACCATGTAAACCCCCTCACGATGTCTGCCCGATTAAAGAAATGCTCATAACTGGCAAATCCACAACGGTGGAACATCAACATTTTGATCAAGAAAATCGTAGAATTGATGTCGAAGTTTCAGTCCACCCAGTAAAAGATAACGCTGGAAAAATAATTCAAATAGTTCATATCGACAGGGATATAACCAGTCGAAAAAAACTGGAGAGAGAAGAAAAAACTAAGTCTGATGAAATTCGGGCAATTATCGATGGCATAGGCGATATGTTGTTTGTCATGGATAAGAACCGGATAATAACAGAAGTTAACAAGAGTACATGTGAAGTATTCAAGAAAAAAACTGAGGAGTTGGTTGGGAAGCATTGTTACGAGATTGTACATGGAACTGATTGTCCTTGGCCTAGCTGTCCGGCTACCAAAACTTTTGAAACCAAACAAATAGTCACAGAGGAAGTCAACGATTCCAATCTAGGTATGCCACTTTTAGTAACGACCTCTCCCATTCTTGATGAAAAAGGTGAAATTGATAAGATTATTCACATAGCAAAAGACATTTCAAAAATGAAGCTGGCAGAAATGGAACTCCATATCGCAGCTAATTTATTTGATGCTGCTTCAGACTCAATTCTAGTTCATGAAATGGATGGAAAATTAGTCTATTTCAATGAGGCAGCCTATAAAACAAGGGGCTACACCAGAGATGAATTTCAAGGCCTGAACATTAAAGACTTAGAGGCACCAGAGAATCCAAAATTTTTTAGAGCTCAATTGAGTAATCTCATGAACAATGGCGAGGCTACCTTTGAGGTTGCGAATTTACGCAAAGACAAAACAGCCTTTACTGTCGAGGTTAACGCCAGAGTCATCGAGTCTGACGGAAGAAAGCTAGTTTTAAGCGTAAGTAGAGACATATCCAAACGCAAACAAGCCGAAGAAGCATTGCAAAAAAGCGAAAAAGAATACAGTTCTCTTTTCGATAACATGATTAATGGCTTTGCTTATTGCCAAATGCTATTCGATGAGAATGGCAAACCTGATGATTTTGTTTATCTCCAAATTAATCATGCGTTTGAAAAAATAACAGGCTTAAACAGAGACTTAATTGTTGGAAAGAAAGTAACAGAGGCAATACCTGGAATTAAAGAAGAAAATCCTCAACTTTTTGAAATCTACGGCAGAGTCGCGCTCACGGGTCAAAAAGAAAAGTTTGACATATTCTTTAAACCTCTAAGCATGTGGCTATCTATTTCAGTTTATTGCCCAAGAAAAGGCTATTTTGCAGCCATATTTGAGAATATAGCAGAACGCAAAGAAGCTGAAGAAAAACTGGCAAATTTAAAAGAATTCGATGAAAGAATAATTGATTCACTTGACGATGCTCTATTAGTAATCGACCCCGACGACTATAAAATAATTAGCACAAATGAAGTGGCATTGAAACAGTTAAAGCTCAAAAAAGAAGAACTAATTGGAAAGACATGTTACGAAACAACCCACCACTCATTGACCCCCTGTAATTCTGCAGAACACCTCTGTCCAATTCGGAGAGTGCTAGAAACCAAAGAAACCATAACAGTTGAACACAAACACTTTGATGAAAACAATATTGAACGAGTAGTGGAAGTCTCAGCACGTCTTGTCAAAAACCCCGAAGGAAAAACCGTTATAATTCATGTCGCACGAGACATTACAGAAAGAAAACAAATGGAAACAAGAATTATCGAAGCTGAAAAGAGGTATCGGGCATTGTTTGATCAGGCGCCAGTAAGTATTCTGATTATTGATCCTGAAACTGCTGTGCCAGTTGAGTTCAATGAGGTAGCCCATCAACAATTAGGGTATTCCAGAAAAGAGTTCGAAAAACTTCGTATCTTTGATTATAAATCAGATGAGACTCCTGACGAAACGAGATCTAGGATAGAAAAGGTACTGCGAGAAGGCGGAGTTGAATTTGAAACCAAGCACCGAACTAAAAACGGTGAGATTAGATATGTAGTAGCTACTTCTCAAGTGATTGAATTGT
The DNA here is from genome assembly GCA_963840325.1 of Candidatus Bathyarchaeota archaeon. GTDB lineage: Archaea > Thermoproteota > Bathyarchaeia > Bathyarchaeales > Bathycorpusculaceae > Bathycorpusculum. The sequence continues at coordinate 550,424 of CAWIYM010000004.1, read as the reverse complement.
CTGGAAAAAAATTCGTCCACAGTATTTATCGAGACGTAACAGACGCTAAGAAAGTTGAGAATGCCTTGATGGAAAGCGAGGCGAAGTATCGCCTGCTGGTTGAGCTTGCGCAAGAAGGTGTTTGGGCATTAGATAAGGACAGCACTACTGTTTTTGTTAATCCTCGTATGGCAAAGATGTTAGGGTATAGTGAAAGTGAAATGATGGGCAAGAAATTGGTTACTTTTTTGAGTAAACCCGATTCCGATCTTGCACAGCACAATTTGGAAGGATGCAAACTTGGCAATCAGGGAGAATGCGAGTTTGAGTTTATTCAAAAAGATGGTGCCCACATGTTTGCAAATATTGCAGCTTCTTCCATCAATGATGACGTTGGCAACTACATTGGAACTCTTGCGCTGGTTGCAGACATCACTGAACGCAAGAAGATGGAAGTAAACTTGAAAGAAAGCCGTGACAAGCTTGAGATCATGAACGAGAAGTTGGGCGTGGTGGGTAGTTTGACTAGACATGATGTCCGAAACAAACTTTCGGCAGTTACTGGTTATGCGTATATTCTAAAAAAGAAGCATAGTGATCTAGCAGATGTTGTAGATGGACTTAGCAGAATGGAGCAGGCGGTTGCAGAATCGGTGAAGATTTTTGATTTCGCCAAAATGTATGAACAACTTGGTGCGGAAGAACTGACTTACGTTAAGGTGGACGAGAAATTAAATGAGGCAGTTGCTCTTTTTTCGGGATCTTTCCCAACGATAATTAATGAATGCCAAGGGTTAACTGTGCTGGCAGACTCGTTTCTGAGACAACTGTTTTTCAATTTTGTTGATAACACAAGGAAATACGGTAAAAAAACCACAACTATCAGAGTGCACTTCGAGAAGACGGATAAAGATAGCTTAAAGTTGGTCTATGAGGATGACGGTATGGGTATACCTTTTGAGAATAAAGCTCATCTTTTCAAGGAAGGCTTCAGTACAGGTGGCAGTACAGGCTTTGGGCTGTTTCTTACCAGAAAAATGATGGACGTCTACCGGTGGACTATAGAAGAAACAGGTGAACCCGGCAAAGGTGCACGCTTCACTATAACCATCCCCAAGATGAACCAAAACGGACAAGAAAACTATCACATTGCATAATGGCATCATGAATTAGCAGATTTAGCTCGTTAAAAGGGAGTCATACCTGCACGATTAATGGTTTACAAATTAAATTTAACCTTCCACACTGCAGCTAATTTAGGCAGGGAATCAAAAAATTGATACCCATTCAGGTTTGTTTTCGTCGTATTGATGTTTGTAATTGCGGCAATTGTAATTCTTATTTTTTGGCGAAGAAGGAATCATTAATTAGCGGGTAATGCAGTTATCTAAAACTCGTTCTTTTTTCTTCACGATTTTTTTTGCTATGAAACCAGAGCAAAGAGGGTCTGAGGTATTAGCTGCTCTATGAATATTTACTCTGATTTTTTGATCTACAGTTTTTCTTGGCAACCAAAAAATAGCCTGTTTTTTCCGTCGAAAAAATCATTACACGATTTTTTTTCAACAGGCTTAAAACCTAGGCGTAATAATAACGAATATTCTTTTAGAACACAAGCACGATTATGAGCCATAACATTATGGACATGATTAATTTCCTTAGTTTCAAGATGTCTCTTCCAAGAAGACCCAGCTAAACCGCCGTTACCATTGAAAGGATCATCAAAATTGCTTATACCCAAATTTCTGACTTGCATCTCTTTTTTTACCCTTTCAACCATTATGTCTCTATCAAAAATAATTTCTTGTTCTAATAATTTGCTTAAAAGTGCCATGTCGAATTCTGTGTTGAAAGCATAGTATGGGTGTTTTCTTTTTTCTAACGATTGTTCAACTTCTTTCACAAATTGGTATTCAGATGATTGGCAGGTCTTAGCAATAACTTCAACATTGTCTTTATCTAAAATACCGAAACTGGTGGCAGAATGTTTAGAGTACTGGTATGCTCCTTGCAAATAATCTATAAATGGTGCACCATCGCTTTCCAAATCAATGATTGCGCCTTCAAAACTTCGGTATGGTGTCTTATATGCTTCGAGTATTTTGGGCAACGGCGTTTTATATTTGAGAATGCCTGAACAGTTTTCTACATATAAACCGCTGCAAGAGTTTTCCAATAGCGTCCACAAAAAAGTAATATTCATTTTGTTATTTAAGGTTTATTACGATACAATAAACTAATCGATATTCAACAACTAGAAAATACGTTGGAAAATAAAATTGGCTGGGTCTGATTAAATCTCTATTTTTCCATCTTTGCTTTTTTGAACAGTTTGCCATTCATAGGCGTCTTTTCTATTGAATATGGACCGCGCGGGATTTGAACCAGAGTTGAATATTATAGTTTTAGAAATCAACGGCAGTCTAATAAGTACAATAAACCAATCAGTGACTTAGGAGATCCACCTTTGAAAGTGATGTTTATCGAGCCGCCCAAAGACATATGGTTTGTCATGGGCGAATACCTGCCTCCACCCTATGGCATTATCCAACTCGCCGCTTATCTAGAAAGAGAAATCAAAAATATCCAACTAGAGATTCTGGATTGCAACGCGGAGAAAGTTGATTGGAAGAAAATGGAGGCGCACATTGCCGCTTCGAACCCGGATGTAGTCGCTTGTGCTTCTCTGGCTACATGCAACACTTATACCGTCGTGAAAACCCTTGAAATTGCTAAACGCATGGTACCAAAAGCCCTCACATTAACAGGCGGACAACATTTCACCGCAACAGCCCAAAACAGCCTCCAACTTTACCCAGAAATTGATGTCATCGTCCGAAATGAGGGAGAACAGACTCTAGCTGAAGTGGTGAAAGCACACCAACAAGGAGTAGGTTTACAAAACATTCAAGGCATTTCCTTTAGGAACGGCAGAAGCGTAGTACACAACCCTTCGAGACCTTTGATTGCAAACTTGGAGGATTTGCCGTTTCCAGGCTACCACCTTGTCAAGGACAACATGGCCAAATACCACTTCTCCGTCATGGCAGGCAAAAGGGCGCCATACGCTCTCATTGAAGGAGCACGCGGATGCAATCACCAATGCACCTTCTGTACTCAGTGGCGTCACTGGCAAGCGTGCTGGCGTCTCAAGCCAGCGAAGCGAATTGCAGACGAAATGGCGTATTGTAATCGAGAGTTTGGAAGTGAAATGATCTGGTTAACCGACGACAACTTTGGGACTGGACAGCGCCCCAAGGAAATCGCCGAAGAAATAATCGCCAAACAGTTACCTGACGATGCAACATGGTTTGTTCAGGCTCGATGCGACGACATTATCCGCAATAAAGACATTCTTCCAAGGCTGGCTAAATCAGGGTTAAGCTGGGTGTTGCTGGGGGTGGAGAACTCGAATCCTGCCACGCTGGATTACTTCAAAAAAGGCATTACGCCTCAGGATGCAAAGACGGCGGTGCGGTTGTTGCATGATAATGGAATCTTCGCCCACGCCATGGTCATCATTGGAAACCGCAAAGAAACCCACCAATCCATCCTCCAACTCCGAGAATTCGCAAACGACTTAGACCCCGACTTCATTATGTTCGGAATCCTAACGCCTTTTCCCGGCACAGAAGTTTACGCCGAAGCAGAACGCAACGGATGGATCGAGAACCACAATTGGAGCCACTATGACATGATTCATGCCATCATGCCAACCGAAACGCTTTCCACTCATCAGATACAAGCGGAGCTCTATGGTTGCTACCGCGGCTTTTATGGTTCGTGGAGCAGGCGATTAGGTGGGCTGTTCTCGAGCAATCCAATGAAACGTCGCACGTTCCGGCACATGGCAACCCGGGGTGTGCTGGGCAAAATTAAATCAATGTTTTAGGAGAACAAACTTTGCCGCAAGCTGTGCCTTCCAGGTTTTTCTTGCTGTTTTTGGTGGCTGTTTCAGTTTTTGGGTTGCTGCTTGTTCCTTCTCTTTTGCTTCAGCCTAACCTGCAAGCAGATCCGTCACCCATTCGACGACCTCTCGTAGGCGCCATTTACAGTTTAGTCTGCATCGTGGGCGTAGTTGCAGTGTTTTATCCAGGCAAATGCCGCATAATGTTCAAAAAACCGAACGTTTCCCTCGCATCTAGAAAATCATCTGTTTCAGCGATACAGTTTACAGGGCATCATCCCGACTGTGCAGATTTCTCTGCTAATCGGATTACAATTAGTGGTTCGGTTTTTTGTGCTGCGTGCAGTGGCTTGTTAGTGGGGGCAATAGCTGCGTTAGTTGGGGTAGGCTTGTTTTCTTTGGGTTTATTAGATTTTGGAACCAGAAGCCTTTGGGTTCTGGTAACGGGGGAAGTTTTATTGCTTGTGGGGTTGGCTCAAATAAAGATGAGAGGTTACGTCAAAATGGCGGTGAATGCTCTGTTTGTGGTTGGCTCATGCATGAGTCTGGTTGGGGGGGATTTGATTGGGCAGAGCTTGCTGGTTGATTCCTATGTGCTAGGATTAATCGTCTTTATGTTGTGGTTTAGGATTTTCCTCTCAGAATGGAACAATAAACGAATCTGTCTGGCATGTGGGCAATGCATTTAGGGCGGGCTAGGCGGGTGTTCCCTATATCGTCTCTGTCTATAAAGGGCGCCTAGCAAGATGAGGATGCCGAAAATTATTATTATGAATGGCCAGAAATTTATCGATATGCCGTATGTAGTTTGCAAGAACAAGCTTAACCCGACAAGGATTATAATGACACCTATGACGAGGCCCACAATCATTCCGCCGTTGGGCAAGCCAAAGCATTCGTTTTCCATTCGACGGTAGTGTTCTCGGTCGCTTCCGGGGTAGCGTTGGCCAACCGTGTAAAGGGGTGCTCCACAGTTAGAGCACATGGTATTTGTTTCTGGGTTTTGCGTACCACATCTACTGCAATATACCATTAGAATTCCTCAATCAAGAATTGATGCGATTCCGTTTTAAGATTTGCGGTCGCTAAAAAATCGTGTCTCAAAAAATAACACATTTGAGCAGATTCATAAGAGATTTTCTCTGGTTGTTAAGCTTAACATTAGAGTTTTTAGTTTTGTTTCGCAGGGGGATTGGGACAAAACTATTTTGGGTTAATTCTTATAGCGTAGATATTGTGGAAGAAAGCTTTTGAGAAAAGCGCAGTATGTTGCCTGTCTTCCCTTTTTTGCATGATAATTCTGCCTACATGTCCTTGTCAGCGAAAGCAAATAAGGAAATTGCAAGAGTATTTGGCTAAATGCTGGTTAATTCAAGTTGTATTTTCTGGATAATGTGCAAAAGAAGAAGAAGACTCGCAAATGCATTTTGGGATAAGCTTGTTTTGGGTTGCTTTCGCTGTTTAGGGCTTGGATTGTTTGCAGGTTGAGTCGGCAGAAGTCGCAAAGTGTCGCAAAAAGTCGTATCTTCTTCTTCTCTTGCATTGAACGAGTACGATAGGATTACTTTTTTTAGTTGAGAAAAATTTTGGTGAAACGCCGCTTCAGCCCCAACTTACGGCAAAGATCCAAGATCAGCATAAAACATCACAGAACAATCATTCGATAACTCAACCAAGAAAACAGCTCAAAAGACTTTTGTCCTAAAGCCTTTCGCGAGATTAGTCTTAAATACGGGATCAAGCAACAAGAAATTGGGATACAAATTGTCATCAAAAACCAAAGCAAAAAACCGTGAACTTGTCTATAAGGCTTTAACTGACCCTAGTTTCCGAAACCTACTCCAGACTCAACCTGCCCAAGCCCTTGGCGTGACAACACTAACTGCAGAAAAAGCAAAGATGGTTACAAATGCGCTAGCAGCTATCAAAGAAATAGACGCCAAAATCACAGGCATCGCCGATGAGCTTTTGTGTGCTAACGGCGGCCCATGCGGAATAGCTTCACCAGCAGCCATAAAGAAAACAATAATCAAACGTTAACAAGAGCGGAACATTAATTCTCCATTTTTTTTATGTAAAAGATCAACGCTTCGTTTTCAACTCCCAATCACTGGAAATTCGACCTATTAAGGCAGACAAGCAAAGTTCCAATTCTAATTTGGACTTGCTTAACAAAGAAGAAGTAACTAACCAAGAAATACTTATCGAAAATAACGTCAATCAAAAAAATGTGGTGACCCAAAAACTTCACGAATCCGAAAACCCCTCTATCGCAGAAAGAGTAGAAATTCTAGTTAATGCCACCCAAAAATGTAATCTAAACTGTAGTTACTGTTTTGTCGACAAAGGAAAATTTAGCTACGACAACAACAATCAGCAGTCGTTATCATCTAAAACGGCAAAGCGCCTAATCGAGGTTTTGCCAAACAGGCTACCTTGGGCTAAAAACATTTGCATACACTTCTACGGTGGTGAACCCTTACTAAATTTGCCCGCCATAAACGAAGCAATTCAAACAGCTTTGCCGAAGGGAGACCTTTTCTCATTTTCCATAACCACAAACGGCACCGTGGCAACCAAAAAAGCCATAGCTATCCTAAAAAAAGGAGGATTTAACATAATATTGAGCATAGACGGACCCGAACAAATTCATGATACCTACAGACGAACAAAAAATGGTGCACCCACACACGTTAAAGTACTAAAATTCTTGGAAAAAGTCAAATCCGAACGGCTTTTTGTTAGGGGATCCAGCGTAGTTCGTAAAGGTTGGTCACTAAAAGAAGCGCATGCCTACCTCAAGACTCTGCCCGTCGACGCTATAAAAGCTCAAGCCGTAAGATTACCAGCCTCGAATCCGATAGGTCTATGTGGTGAAGAACGAACCGACTACTTTAGCCATTTGAAACAAATAGGCGAAGAAACAATTGAGAGCATTCACCAAGATAGATACCCAATAGATGACCGATTTAACAACAGAGTACTGCAGCTTCTATGCAAGACAAAACGAGAATCTTTCTGCGGAGCAGGAACTCGAACCTTTGGAATGTCCTCTGATGGAACTATGTTGCCCTGCGTATTGCTCGCGGGCAAAAAAGACGTAAGTTTGGGCAACATAAACGACGGCGATAAATGGGTAAACGAAGGTCTTCTTTGGGCAAGCAGACACAAACCAAGAAAAGAATGCCAAGAATGTTGGGCTCTTCCCCTATGTGGAGGAGGCTGCCCAGCAATGCTTTCGGTTTGCGGAGAAGACGAATGTGAACTTGTCCGGGCAAACTGCGAAATTGCTCTTGAGATTTATGCCAGTTTTCTGGGTCACCCCCAAGATCTCTTGGTATTATCAGGTGCGTTATAAGTGACAGCAATCAACTTAACAGCTCTTGGACTCAAAATCACATTTGATCCAGAAACAGTTACGCCTCCATACATGGACGAAAGATTGTTTCCGAAACCGTGTAGCCTTGCATTGGATGTCTCAGGTTCATGCAATCTAAAATGCGTATATTGTGCTGAAAACTCCACAATGCCCAAACGAGAACCCATGGAACTGAAAACGCTAAAAGATTGTGTAGATTCAATTTATAGCTGGTCTGATAAGACAAGCGGGGTCTCGATCCATTTAGGTAGCGGCGAACCACTCCTAAGGCCAAATCTTGTTCATGCTATAGCTGAAAGAGCACGGGGGCTAGCAAAAGAACGCCATAAGTCACTCTCTTTGTACCTTACAACCAACGGTACTCTAGTAAATGACAAAATCAAGAACTGGCTCATGGCTGGAAATTGGAATGTGAAGATTAGTTTGGACGGCAACCAAGCGATTCATGATCGTTACCGCGTTAGTAAAACTGGAGAAGGCACATACAGCGCGATAAAAACAGCGGTAAATCAATTGGCCAAGCAGATGCCGGATCGTTTCAGTACCACTTCAGTTCTTTGCCACGGCACAGACCCTAAAGACGTTTTTTATGCAATAGCGTCAATGGGTGTAAGGAGAATTGAGATGGTTCCAATTGCTGCCACGAAGGGATCAAAATTTACCTTGCGAGAAAATGACTTTGAAGCCTATAGAAGCTTCATATTTGAATATGCACAACGGATTGCCAAAGGAGAACGGGTGCCAATCAACATACGGTTTCATAACAGGCTCATGAAAACCTTAGGCTATGGAAACAGCAGAGTTCCTTGCGGAGCGGGTCGAACATTTTTTGCTGCTGACTCACAAGGAAACATTTACCCCTGTTTTAGATTTGTAGGATTATCCAAATACAAACTTGGTGACCTGTCAGGAATAAACACAGAACGGGTAAAATGGTTCACTGCTTCCTCCGGTCGAACATATGAACAGAGAACACACTGTCAAATGTGCTGGGCAGCACCTTTGTGCGGAGGTCCTTGTTACGCTTGTGCGGACCTTTTCGGGTCAGGCTCTGCCTTGCCGTCTTACTGTGAGATAGTAAAAATCGAAAGTGAAGCTGCTTTGTGGCTATCAAACTATCTTCGAGAGAACAATGTTGAGAGACTTGTAGAGTTAATGGGTGTTGAGGTTCAGGAAGAATAAGAATTGCGTGTCACCCTAGTTAAGCCACCTGAGATATCAAGAATGAATTTTGGGGCATTTAGTTTATCTGTATTAGCTTCAGCGATCACGGATATCGCTTCTGTCGACATTTTTGATGCATCAAATCTTTCAGTAGATGAAACGGTGGCGGAAATAACTATAAGGAACCCAGATGTCACCGGAATCACAGTAATGGGATTGAAATCTGTCAGCCCAGTATGCGCTTTTGTGAAGGCTATCCGGCAAACAGGCTTCAAAGGTCAAATAGTGGCAGGCGGGCACGGAGCTTCAATGTTGCCTCATGCAGTTCTGCTAAGCGGAGTAGATTGTGTAGTTTACGGCGAAGGTGAACAAGCTTTCAGGGAGATACTGCAATCTGGAATTTCAGAAAAAGTTCAAGGAATATATCTCCTGAAAGACGGTCGTTTACTTAAGACAACGCAAAGAGACTTCATCAATCTTGACACACTCAAAGAGCCCGCCCGGAATCTTTCTCCGCCGCCACACAGCAACATGTATCTTTTGGAAACAAGCCGAGGATGCCCACACAGTTGTTCTTTTTGCGAAACAAGCCGATTCTTTTTATGCACTTGGCGAGGCAGATCACCAAGAAACGTAGTCAAAGACATCAAAAAACTGGTTAAAGACGGAGCAACGATCATTCAGATTTCAGACGACAACTTCACAGCAAACCCAAAAAGAGCAATCGAAATATGTCACCTACTGAAGAATGAACCACTTCCTTTGTTCTTCATGTTTTCAGCACGATCTGACGACCTAATAAAAGAACCCGAACTTATCCCTGCTTTAGCAAAAGCCAATTTCCTTCGAGTTACAATAGGAGTAGAAACTCTAATACCCAAAATAGCCAAATCAATAGGGAAAAACATTAGCTTCAAACAACACAAACAAGCCTTTGATTCATTGAAGAAGGCAGGAATCTTCACAATTGCCTCGTTTATCGTTGGTCTTCCAGGAGAAACCGAAAACATGCGAAAAAGCTACGTTGAACTCGCACTCAAACTTGCGGATTCCGCAACGTTTCTGCCCTTCCAGCCCTTTCCTGGAACTCCAATGGCTAAAGGAGCTGGTGAACCCGAAGACTGGTGTGTGGAATACGCTGCAAAGCTAACAAGAGAGTTCAGGCAGCACCCTAAATCAAAGGCGAGGCTTGAATTAGCTGCAAAAGAGAAAACAGTTAGAGGGATAATTGCGAGAGCAACCCTGCAGAATCGACTATACCGAGATGTTTAACCTAGTTAATTTAATAAGTAAAATACCTTGAGAATAAATCGGGCCTGATTGCCCGAAAAGTCAGGGTCATTACTGAAACTAATTAACCTAATTTTATTCCGACTGCTTCAGATTGGGAAGATAGCATTTCGGGAGGCAACATATGGAAATTCGATTTTATGTTGGTAGTTTTCTAATACAAATATTTGGTTGTCCAAAACCACCTTCTTTATTCCTATAAACCCTTTATTCTATAATGCAAACTGTTCTAGTGCAAATGACCAATTATGCTAACCGGCTTATTCATAAGCAGCATTAGATTTACCACATCACTTTCATGAAGACTCACTAAAGCCACTGTTGCCGGACCCGCCGAAATGTGTACGTCCACTTTCCGCTGTTTAGAAATCGTGTAATTCAACTTGGAACTCTCGGCGAGTGTCTTAAGCTCATGCGCTATCCCCGTTGATCCCACAGGAATCACCTCGTGAACATATGGTAATTTTATAAGTTTCAGAATGTCGGCGGAGTCCACTATGTTTCCTGCCTTTTCAGCTGGAAGAACTTCGTTCCCAACTGACGGGATGCCCACAGCTGCAACAACGTCGCCTGGAATTGAGGTGCCAATTTTCAGTTGCGCCTTTCTGCAAGTTCCGATGACGGTGACACCGATTCCTGTCTGCTCCACAATAATGTTTTTTTCCGTGCTGCCCGTCACCGCGAGGTTAGGATCTAAGCCTGCTTTTTCAGCTTCAGCTCTGATTCCGCGGAGGATGTCACCGCCTGTCGGTTCAGGTGCTACGCCTAGCGTATCCACGATGCATATTGGTACAGCGTTTACGGCAAGGACTTCCATGAGGGCTGTTCTGGCAGTAAATTTTCCTAGAATGAAACCGTCGACCTTGATCTTGTCGAGGGGATTTGGTCCTATGCCGCCAGAGGAGTCGCAACCAATGACAAGGACTTCTTCGTGGATGAACTGAAAAAGAAGGATGTCCCTATTGGTTTTGATTTGAGAAAGGGTTGAAGTGGGATTTTTGGTCAAGTCTTAAGTTTCCTTCTGACGGCAAGGTAGATGATGCCGGCGACGATAGCATTTAATGTTGCTGCAACAAATAGAAACGGCGCATAGCCAATTGCGATTAACCAGCCGACGTTTATGTCTTCGGCCAGCCATGGCACAAGAGGAAAAACAATGATTGTGTTAAATGCAACACCAGCAGAAAGTGCTATAACGACTCCCAAGGACTTGTGTATTCTATTTAACAAGCCTATTGCAGCTGCGGCCAATGCCATTCCGAAGGCGATTGGAATATGAAGAACACCCAATGGAAAGCCGCTTGTTGCGGCTGTTGCCAAATGTCCCAATCCACTAACAAGTGCGCCTTCGGCGGGGCCGAAGAACAGGGCAACAAAGAAACCTGGAAATGAGTCGAAGGCAAGGCTTCCGACAGGGCTTGGGATCTTGATGAATGAGCCGACTACACTGAGAGCGGAGAATATGGCTAATCGAGCTGTTCGAATGGCATGCGAAGTTTTGACTATGGATGCTGTTTTGGGTTCAGGGTTTGTTGAGTTAGGTATCATTATTTCACCATTTGTATTTCCACTCGTATGAATAAGATAAAAGCGTTTTCACTTGTATTACATGGGTAGTGTGTGTGCACTATACTCGACGACTAAATGCGTAATATTGGTTTTAACAATAAGAAACGAGAACTTAAGGCAGAGAACTTATTACTACGTTAAACTTGGTACTAACGAAAACAATGCCGCTGCTGAAAACTTTACGAGAAACGCTTAAACATGAAAGCGTTGGTCCCATAATTCGCAGGTTCTTCATTAACACATTATTTGACTCTACTTTTATGCTGCTTGGAATAATCGTGGGCTCAGCCTTCGCCGGGGCAGCAGCTGGCTTGAAAATAATCATACTCACCATGCTAACGACAAGTCTTGCCTTAGGCATCTCAACAGGCGTAAGTGTCTACGAAGCTGAAAGTTTAGAGCAAGAGCGAAAAATCGCAGACCTTGAAAAAGCACTTTTCACTGATCTAAAAGATACAAGCATCCAAAAAACCGCCAAATACATTATACTTATTGCTACCTTAATCAACTTTGCAACACCGCTTTTCTCATGCGCTGTAACGATCACACCCTTTATCCTTGTAGCCATGGGAATATTGCCTCTAAACATAGCAGGGTGGATTTCTGTCGGGCTCGCCTTAAGCACATTATTTGGAGCAGGCGTCTACATGGGGCGAATTGGAAAAACAAATCCCTATAAAAAAGGGCTAAGAATGGTAGCCTTCGGAGTACTCGCTTTCGCCATAGGTTTTCTTTTAAACCTACTCATTTGAGTAGAGATTAAGGCGTTGGCCTTTGTGAGATCTGCTTTACCTTTGAAACATTAACTTCATCAACGCCTTTAACTGAAACACCATTTTCTTGCAAAATACTCACAATTCCACTATACTCAATATTTGCGCCCCTGACAGTGAGTTTTACCGTCTCAGTTTTCGCGTCAACGTCAGTTACCACAATATCGCATTCTTCAACCCCGTTTGAAGCACAAATTGCTTGAGATAGTTCCACAAGAGAGGTTTCACGTGCTTTTAGAGCCTCGATCAAGACTCGTCTAATATGAATTGTCATTATATTTCTCCGACCCTAAAAATAGAGAGAGAATATTTAAACTCTTTTTCCAAAAATTCGAGCATGATGTTGCCGCAGTTCTGCTTTATGCCGCCAAAGTCGCAGGTGAAGAAGAAATTTACCCCTTAACTGTCGCGTGAGCTTGATTCGTCAAAGTTTTAGTTGATGAATGTACGGGCATTAAACTCACCTCTTAAGAGAGTAGAAAGCAAGACTTTTAGTTTATTTGGCTGTGCAACCACTACAACAGATTAAACAAAATCAAAAATTGTAATAGTTATCAAATTTTAAATACCACAACTATGGGGAAAATGTACATCGCATAAAAGCTAAGTTTCATTTATGGCTTTCAACACAACTTTTAGGATTTCCTGCGTGAGATCATCCTCCGTTAATATCTGCCCACTTAACTTTCTATGTTCAACTATGTGATTTTGAATAGCTTTATTCATTTCATTTAAATCTGGAATGATCAAAATTTGGACTCCACATGAACAACTGAAAACTGGCATTTTACCATGAAACTCTTCAGTAATACATCCTAAGTTGGTACATGCTTTTCTTTCGGGATTCTTGTTTATTATTACTCACCTACGTCTTCTTAAGATTGGTCTATAACTGATAATGTTTTTTACAATGTTGCCTTCGCTTGTTTTGTATTGACCGCTTCGCAAGCTTGCAAAATCAGGTTGACAAATTTCGTTATTTCGCTTCCTAACAAGCTTTTTTGCTAACTTGGCTTACTAAAAAATGGGTTATTGGTTGTGACCGGATCCCCCAAGCGACTTCCCGGAAATACTCACAACCTTAACCCACTGCAAAACTTGAATTCAGCTTTAAACTTCACACCGATTGTCGAAGAGCTCAGTTCGGATTGAGATTCGTTTGGGCGCAAAGTGTTATGGTAGTGACTGTTTCAAAGACAGGTTTAATTGGTCTGGAATTAATTCAGTGTTATGCTTCGTTTGTGGTTTGACAAAGGCACACTTCTTTTGAAAGGACAGGTGGGAACTCCATATGGAAAATGGGATTCAAGGGTGGGTTGCTACAGAATTAAGGCATACCATTACCGGGAAGTTTTAGAATATTTAGCTGAAAGCAAGCTTCAAGTTGAAGATGATGTTCCTAATCTGCCTCCTCTTGAACAGCTTAGAAGTAGTGTTGCGCTCAGGGATTATCAAAATGAGGCTTTGAACAATTGGTGCCGAGCACGCAGCAGGGGTGTTCTGGTGTTGCCTACTGCTGCTGGAAAAACTTTCATCGCGCTAAAAGCAATTCAACAATTGAAAGTTCAGACGCTCATTGTGGTTCCCACATTGGACCTGATTGACCAGTGGAGAAAACGCATCAAAGACTCTCTCAACTTGGAAGCGGGTGTGGTAGGCGGAGGTGAAAGCACTCTGCGCATGGTAACAGTTACAACTTATGATTCAGCCTACATACACGCAGAGCAGCTTGGCAACAAGTTCATGCTAATAGTCTTCGACGAGGTACATCATTTAGCTTCCCCTGGTTACATGCAGATAGCCGAGATGTACATTGCACCCTACCGCATGGGCTTAACTGCCACCTATGAAAGAGCGGATCAAAGGCACTCTTTGCTTGCGCAACTCGTCGGCGACATAGTCTATTCAGTTGATGTCGAGGAACTTGCTGGAGAGCATCTTGCACCATATACCTACGAGAAAATATCGGTTGAACTAACACCTCAAGAGCAGCAAATATACGAATCTCAAATTAACATTTTTAGAAGCTTTCTTCAACAGCGAAGAATTACTTTAAGAAGTGCTGCTGACTTCCAAAAATTCATAATGACTACGGGAAGAGACCCCAAAGCACGCGAAGCACTGCTCGCAAGAAACAAAGCGGTGAAAGTTGCGGTGAACTCGGAAGCCAAACTAACTGTATTAGCCGAGCAGCTTGAGATTTATAGAAAAGAGAAGATTCTGATTTTTACTCTTCATAACGATCTGGTCTATAGGATTAGTTTGCGTTTTTTGGTTCCGGCGATAACACATCAGACTCCAAGGGAGGAACGTCGAGAAATTCTCTCAAACTTTGGGAATGGCAAATACCCTGTTGTTGTTACTTCTCAAGTTTTAGATGAAGGGGTGGATGTGCCTGATGCTTCAGTGGGCTTAGTTTTAGGTGGAACGGGCAGCAACAGGGAATACGTCCAAAGGCTCGGACGATTGCTCAGGAAGAAAGAGGGCAAATTAGCTCGATTAATTGAGATAATTTCCAAAGAAACCATGGAAGTAGGTACCAGTCGTAGGCGTCACCAAAAAATTGGAGATGCATCTTAGATGCTTCCAAGCGACTTACTTTTGGTGTGGAAGAGGAAAGGCATGATTCTGCCACGCTACGCTAAACCCTCCAGCAGTAACGATGAGGCTGCTAACTTTCTCATAGCAGCGTATCAGGAGCATATTGGGGAAAAGAAGAAAGTTCTAAAAACATTGGTGGCTGAACTTGAAGATAAAGGCTATGAGTACCGCTTTGTTAGGGCTTTGTCTTTGCTGCTTGACCGGAAAAGCACCTTTGTATGCCATAGTAAAGTGGATCCGGTTGATTTGAGGAGAAAAATATTTCAAGCCACCGAACAATTCGGCTTGCCTACCACTTCTGAAAAGAGACAAAGAATCATAGAGTGTGTGGCTTCTGAAATGTCTCTTTCTGTAGAGGATGTTGAAAGATACTTTTACTCAGATTTGGAGAGTGAATTGGTTTTTGAAAAGTTTTCGGCGCCCTCAGCTTCCGATTTGCTCGGTGAGTACAATTTAAGTTTGACACAGACGCTGCTTTTTGATGCCACAGAACTTAGTTTCACGGCCTCTGGCAACTGGCAAGACCTCTTCCATGCAATAAAGAAGTTTGGGTTAATTTATGAAGTTTACAAAGACAATGGGTTGTGGGTGAAAATAGATGGTCCAGCTAGCCTATTTAAGCTGACTCGAAGGTATGGGGTGGGCATTGCCAAGTTGCTGCCCATCATCGTTGCTAATTCTGAATGGATTGTTAATGCGAAGGTTCTTTGGAGGTTCACAAACGAAATCTACGACTTTAAGATTGAAAGTCAAAAACACTCTCCACTATTAAAAAAACCGTTCTTGACGGCTATAACTTATGATAGCTCCATCGAAGAGGCATTCGCTTGCCAGTTCCAAGCCTTAACTTCAGGTTGGTTGGTGAAAAGAGAACCTGAACCTGTATCTGCTGGGAAACAAGTGATTATTCCAGATTTCTCCCTTGAAAAAGCAGGAATCAAAATCTATTTGGAAATTGTTGGTTTCTGGACAGAAGAATATCTGCTTAGAAAGATAGAGAAGTTAAAGCAGGTAGAAGCAAAGATGCTTCTGTTAGTCAATGAGGCTTTGGTATGCGAAAAACTCTCTGCTTTGGAAAAACGCCCTCAGCTAGACTGGATTTATTACCGCGACAAAATTCCCTTTGCCCCAATTCTGAGATATTTGGAAGCGAAGTTTGAAGAAGTCAAATCTAAAGAAATCAAAATTCTGCAGAATTTGCCCATAAAATTTACTGAACCTGTAGTTGCTTTTAGTGAATTCGCAGCGAGAATTGGAGTCTCTGAAGAAGCAGCACGAGCCTTCTTAACTGCAAATGCCCCTTCCGACTATGTTGCTTTGGCTGATGTTTTGGTTAGTAAAGAAAAGCTTTTACAAATTGGTGAAAGAATCGTAGAAGCTATTGGCACAGCAGGAAAATTATCTCTAAAGGAGGCAGCAAGAATCATCGAGGAAGAAGGAGTAGAAGACTCAGCCAATGTTTTAGCGGCACTTAGCTACAGGATTAAGTGGCGAGGAATCAACAGTGAACAAGCAGAAGTCTCCAAGATTACATCAAGCTGTTAATCTTGAAATTGTGCTCGGGAAAAGGTTCACTTGTCTTCAGGTTGATTGGGGTAGGTAAAGTTTTTGGTTATTGCTGTTTGTCCAGCAGTTGCATTAACGGTAAAGGTTGTGATGAACTGAGTTTCTATGTTATCTGGGTTAAAAACAGAGTAACTTATGTACACATTATAGGTATGTCCATTTTTTAAAGTAACTGAATAATTTCCTCCATTAGTGGTTTGCGGAGCAAAAGTAAAGTGGGAAGTAGTAGTTGTGGTGCCTGTTTGAGTGTCTGTAAATTCTATTGTTTGAACAGTGGCAGCTATAACAACAGCTCCACTGATTACTGCTTTCCCCGACACCGTCACATTATCTTTTGAGAGGCTAAGGTTAATCAATACTGCTGCTCCGAAGAAGGTAAAAAGAATGAGCAGTGTTGCTATAACTAGAACTGCCTTTCTCATAGACATCAATCACTCTCTAAGATAGCCTATCCTTATCAGGTTTTTCATTTAGTCATGTGTTAATGGATAGACAAGTTTTTTGGTATAATTCTCTTGTTAGTCAATAAGTCCCTTATTTCCCTACGACGGCGGGGAAGGGATTTAGGGGGTGAAGAGGGGGAATTCGTCAATACCTCACTTACTCCTTAGAGAGATGGTGGGTGAATTCTACGCTATGGGCGGAGAAGAAGGAGTCGGGAGCGATGCTACTCCCTTGTTCAGGGGTTTGTTAAAAACTCATCGAACAAAAGAAACGGAATACAACGTAACATTATTTTTACTCCTTATTTTTTGTCTCAATTATTTTAAAAAGTTATGAATCAGCTCACCGCTTTCTTTACGAGGGCGCCGATCCTTGCCTCATCGGCGGCAGTCAACTCCTTCACAGCGAAGGCGACCGGCCACATGTTACCTTCGTCAAGATTCGCCTCATGCTGGAAACCGAACGTTGCGTACCTCGTGTTGAACTTATGTGCGCTTTGGAAGAAGCAGACGACCTTGCCATCCTTGGCATAAGCAGGCATCCCATACCAGGTTCTCGGCGAGAGGACTGGCGCGTTTGCTTTGATGATAGCATGGAGCCGCTCGCCAATGGCGCGATCAGGCCCCGGCATCACGGCAATCAGCGCGAGCACTTCACTTTCGCCATCCGACTTATCCGTCGGCTTAGATGATTCTTTAATTGAAGTTTTCATTTTTTCTTATCCTTCATATGCTTTTTCTAGTTCTTCGATGATAATTTTTTTCATCTTAAGCATTGCATCCATGACTCTTTTTGCCTTAACTTTATCTTTATCAGACAACAATTCGCCCATTCGCTTAGGAATAATCTGCCATGAAAGACCATACTTATCCTTCAGCCAACCACATACCTCAGATTCTGGAACCGCGGATAGCCTTTCCCAGATGTAATCAACCTCTTCTTGATCCGCGCACTCCACATAGAAAGACGTCGCTTCTGTAAACTTGAACATTGGACCCCCATCAAATGCCATAAAACGCTGCCCATTAAGCTCAAATATAGCTGTTAAAATCTTCCCCTCCATCCCCTTTACTGGAATGTCTAATGGTTCTTCTGGGTAACGTTGGATGCTTATTATCACTGAATTTTTAAGACTGTTAGGCGCGGAATTAAAAATCTCTATATAGAATTTTATTGCTTCTTCAGCTTTTTTATCAAACCATAAACATGGAACAATTTTTTGCATAAATCATGAACCTCTTTTTTCGAGAGAAATCAAAACAAAATATTTTGTTAACGCATGTTATTTTAGGCTTTGTAGTCGTATGTTTACAGTCACAGGTCAAGATTCTACTATGTTGGAGGTTTTCAGCTTATCTGGGGAAATATTAACAGGGTAGGCGCCTTAAGTTCCAACAGTACCTGTCTTGACTTTTCCAGCACGCTTGTAATTGGCAATAATCACTCCACTTGGCGTAACAGAACTATCTATTAACATAAATGCAGCCGGAATCGTGCCATTGTCAAACAACTTTTTTCCGGTACCAAGAGTCAGCGGATGAATTTTGAGCCAGAGTTCGTCCACAAAATCATTCTTAAGTAGAAGCTGAATAAGCTCACCACTGCCGTGAACTTGAATGTCAGGACCGTATGAATTTTTGAGCTTTTCTATATCTTCGAAGCTTTTGAGAAAAACTGAGTTTTTCCAATCTGACTTATTCATGGTCTTGGACAAGACATATTTTGTGACATCATTGATACCTGGCCAAATATTTTCGTGCACTGGCCAGTAACCAGCAAAAATCTCAAATGTTTTCCTACCCAAAAGGAGGTCCGCAGATTTCATCTGTTTTTCCATGACTTTACCATAAACTTCGTCAAAATAAGGTGCAACCCAACCACCATATTTGAAACCGCCTGATGTATCTTCCTCGGGTCCACCAGGTGCTTGCATTACTCCATCTAATGTAATCATTGATAAGACGATTATTTTTCTCATATAATTACAGCTTCCAAAGTTTAGTAGCTAAAAACAATTTATTATTAATTTTGTTTTTGTCTATAAAATTGACCCTATGAGCCACTGGAAATGTTGTGAGGCCGCTGGGTCCTAGACTCAAATGGGTTTTAGAGCCTACATATACAAGAATAAAAAAATAACACTCTTGCTTGGCGAATGTAGAACATATGAAGCTCAGACTTTAAAAAAAATTATCGCTGACCTGATTATAGTTAGGATTTTTTTCTTTTTAACCCAATAATAGTGAGGCTGCCCTTATAAGGCAAAACTGGATAATATTCTTTGGTGCTACAAGCAATAAATGAGGCTATCCAGATTTTGTTCTCAAAGAATAAAAAAATCATGATAGTACTATCGATCGTTGTAGTTGGAATATTATTTGGAGGCATTTTGGCCGTCTCTGCTACATCCGACACAAATCCGTTAGATGAAATAGGAAAAAGAGTAGCTGACTGGGTTTCAGGACAAGAAGCAGCTAAGGAAGCGGGAAATGAAGGGGTCACCTCTGAACCGAGTGCATCTTTCTATGAGTCGGCATATGCCAAGGCAACCAGTGGGCAAAAAGAAGAACTAGACAAAATTATTGCAGACAAGAGCATTGGTTTGCCAGGCGAATGGAGACGCGCTGTTCTTATTACTATTGGAGACCTACCAAAAGATACACCGAGATTAAGTGCTGAGCAGGCAGCGAAGTTATATGACAGTAAAGACGTGAGCGCTTTAGAAAGTGAATTCAACAAAATTGCAGGTGCACCAGACTTTGTTGGTGGCAGTGGAATTGAACGGTCTATTTACTATCTAAACGATAATAGAACAGAAGCCATCTATGTAATGGAAGGCGATGCATTTCACGTAGTATTTAATGTCGATGGAACTCAAACAACAGTACCATTAGGCAACCAGAGACTTCCTGTCGACCCAGGGCCATCAAAAGGTCCATAATTAATCAGAACAATTCTCAGGTGCTGGAAGGGGGATCCCAGTCCCAATTTACAATTAAAAATCGAGTAAATTACTGCGAATGTAGCTCTTTGATCCAAGCTAAGAGTTCATCGGAGAGTTCTTCCTTCGCAATGACTGCCTCAATTAGCGAGAACTCCTTGTTGCCATGAGCTTCTTCCAACGCCTTGTAAAGCGTGTCACAGTTGTCACAGAAGTAGCCTTTTCCTCCCCATAGTTCAGCCATCTTAGCATAGGACCAATTCACAAGTTCATTGAAACGTGCAGTCGGGTAGAACAACTGCTGCATTCCCCATCGGCTGTTGTTGAAGACTATGAAAATAGGGTTTATGCCGAAGCGAGGGCAATGACAAATCTCCTGACCCGTCATCTGGAAACCTCCATCGCCAATCAGAACCAACGGGCGCTTCCCAGTGGAGACTGCATATCCGATGGCAGCTGGGACCCCAAAGCCCATAGATGCATAGTAAGGATCAGCAGTGACCGACGGCGTCTCGATCTTGGTCGTCACGAACAGGCAGTCTCCCGTATCAGAGACGACGGGCATCTCACCGTACTTGCCGAAGAACCAGTTTATAGCGTCAACTATCTCCTTAACGGTGACCACTCTTTCCTTTTCGTATTTGCATGACCTGTTAAGCACCAGTTCAGGTCTAACTGGGAACTGGAGGTTTTTACTCTGAAGACTCCTGCCTAAGAGATCTTCAATCAAAAGCCCAAGAGGAACCTCGTCATATTCATGATGTCCAATAAGGACTTTCCGCGAAATGCAGAGAAGAAGATTTTCTTTTTTCAACTTCTTAAGCCGCAGGCCAAGGTTCATGTCGGCAAGAATCGTGCCCAGCATGAGGAGGCAATCCGAATTTTCGACAAGTTCCCGTGCAACGGGATTTCCAGCCATGCCCAAGTAGGTGCCAAAGTAGGAGGGTTCATTTCTAGGAATAACATTCCTGCCAAGAAAATCCGACACAATCGGCACGCCAAGCCTCTTAGCCAATGTCAAGGCGGACTCGTTCAGTCTGAATCGGTCGACCTCAACTCCGACCATAATGAGAGGCGATTTGGCTGCTGAGACTTTTCGCAGGATTTCCTCCGCCGCTTCTATGATTGCGCTCTCGTCTGGGATGAAGGTCGGTAGCTCTTGCTCAGGCACAATTATTTCCTTGTCAACCATGTCGCGTGGGATTTCTATGTAGACGGGAAGTTTAAATTCCTGGCAAGCTTTTACCGCATGGAGTATTTTTGCGTAGGCCGTTGTTGGGCTGTCCAAAACTACGGCTTCCTTTGTTACTTCTCTGAAGACTTTCAGCTGCGAATCGAAATCCTTGACCATGTGATGCAGGAAGGCGTCCTTAACTTTCTCTCCTTCTCCCGGTCCACCGGATATTACTATTAGCGGGGTCTTCTCCGCGTAAGCACAAGCTACCGAATTCAACATGTTGAGTCCCCCAACGCCATACGTGATGCATGCCACAGCGGGTTTCCCAGTCGCTTTTGCTGCGGCGACAGCGGCGAAGCCAACGCCTGGTTCGTGAGAGAACGTGTACAACTTTAAGTCGGGGTCATCTTCAATGACTTTGAAGAATCTGATGACCATGTCTCCAGGTATGCCGAATACAGATTTTGCACCTGCGTCTTTTACAGCTGAAAGAAGGAACTCTCCGATTGTGAATTTGCCTATCATAAGTGAGCCTATCAGAATGAGGATTGGGCAGCTAATAAACTTGCATAGATTGCTGACCACGCAGGAGACGAGAAGCCTATCTGGAACGCAATATATTATGGAACAAAAGAAGAGAGCCAAAGTCTAAGTCCATAAATTTGTGCAGTACTTGCGCTAACTTGGTTCTTATAAATTAGCTTATTATCGCTCCAAATTAAGTTGAAGGGTTAAATTCAGAAATCCACATTACAAAACAACGCCTTAACGCTCAAAACTTGTTGGTGGACCGAGCGGGATTTGAACCCGCGGCTTCCGCGTTGCGAACGCGGCGATCATACCGAACTGATCTACCGGCCCTTTTCTGGAAAAACACGGTGATAAGGGCATTTAGAGCTTTCGGTGGCTTTGTCTTTGGATGCTTTTGGAATTAGCGGCAATACAAAATAAGATTTTAAAAAGTTTACTTTCACTCACCCCTCATCTGTTTCATGAGGTCGTTTCAAAGAATTACTTAAAAGCAAAAAATACTGACTCTTGTTTCTCAAAACGGATGAGATGAAGGTTTTTGATATGGAGGAAGATGTATGACGAAAGGTATACCTTGGACTATTGAGGAAGAGGCTGTTCTCAAAGAGTTGGTTGATGCCAACACGCCATTAGATGCAATATGTGTCAAGCTTGGCAGGAAACCAGATGCGGTGTATGTAAAATGTCTTCGGCTTGGAATTACGGAAAAAACTTACAATAGACCCTCTAACGTTTCCTTACCTAAAGAGTTGCCCAGCGTAGAAGAAACACTAAAAAAACTTGCTATAGCTCTAGATATTGCAAGCACGCCTGGGCTCGAAAAAGCAGAAGTTCAAAGACTACAAGTTCTAGCAACCTTAGCCAAGGCATACAAGGAAATCCTATCTGAATACATCAATTACCGTGGAATTGAAGAAAGATTGAACAATATGGAGGCAAAATATGACGAATTACTCAAGGAAACAGGCAAGGACGATGCGCCCAAACCAGTTCCTATCGAGATGGGAGAGACTCCAACAAGCCCACCTACAGATCCAACAATTGAACCTTAAAAAAACACAGCAACTGAGCACTGACCCAGTGGAATTCTGCACTGCCGTTCTGGGCTTTAAACCATTCACCTATCAAGAGCAATTCGTAAGACTTTTCCAAGAAAACCAGTTCACAGCCGCAAGATGGTGTAGACAAAGCGGCAAAACATTCATAATCTCAGCACTTCTCCTTTGGTATGCCAGTTACTCATCCCAAAAGCGCAATCGGTATTGTGGGACCATCTTGGCGCCAAACAAAACGAATTCTGCAACGAATATCAACCCTTACCCACAGACTGCCCAATGGTATATCTCTGAGACCCCAAAGAACACAAATTCTCTTCTTGAATGGAAGCTCAATTGAGGCTTTTCCCAATAATCCAGAAACAATTAGAGGTCCAACACTTCACGTGGTTTATGCTGACGAATTCAACTTTATCTCTAATGACCAAGAACTCTATGACGCCATCCTCTACACTCTTGGAGCAACCAACGGCAAATTTGTCTGCAGCAGCACACCCTGGCACACAGATAGTATTTTCTTCAAAATCTTTAATCACAAAGATTTTAGCGACTTCAAAACTTCACACGTGCCAATCGAAAAAGCCATCGATCCAAACGGACCACTAAAAACCCCAATAATTCAAAAAATCAAAACCCAAATGGGCGATGACCCCTCAAGATGGCGACGCGAAATGCAAGCCGAATGGGCAGAAGACGACGATGTCTGGTTAAATCAGAGCCTAATTGCCTCCTGTATTGGAACAGAGAAAACCTGCGGAGAAGACCTCAAACAATTAAACCCCAATATCTCTTGTAGAGGCGACTTCTTTGCGGGGTTAGATCTCGCTCAAACCAGAGACTACACAGTACTATCGGTTATCGAGCACCAAAACGATGTATTCTATTTAAGACACCTCAAAATCTTCAAGCAACCTACCCTCTACTCCCAAGTCATAGGTTACCTTAAGGCGTTGCAGGATCGCTGGGGAGGATTTCAAAAAATCCGCGTGGACTTTACACGGGAAGGACCAAGCATAATAGCAGATATGGCAGCTGGAGGCATTGACAACGTTGAAGGTGTAACATTTTCGGTGCCACGCAAAAGTGAAATGGCAAGCCTGCTTAAACAGAGGATGGCAAATCACCAATTCTATTTTCCATTGCTTAGTTGGGAGGAACCTTACCGCGGAGAAATCTGTCCTGAACTAAACATCGAACGATACTGCCTACGCAATGATGGCACTATTGGCTACAGCCACCCAACCGGTACACATAACGACGTCTTCTGGAGCATAGCCCTTGCCATTTACGCAACAACAGAAATGCAACCAGAGCAATTTCTAACCGTAATACCGCGATAGCATGCAACTTGAAAATGGTATATTTCATTTTGGGTGCCTATTTTTTTGAGGCAACGATAACCCCAATAATTAAGTTTGATTAAAGCCTGGTGATTCAACTCTTTCAGTTTTGCTGTTAGATTATGTATTGAAAAAGCGAGGGACGCTGAAATGAATGACCGGGTTAATAATGCTGGACGCTAGCGAAGTTTTTTTCCGCCATAGAGTCCACAACTCAAAAGACTCGGTCACTTTTCGAGGATGAGTTACAACATGGTTAGGTGAATTTGAACCCTCATTTCAGGTTAGACCTTTCCGCGCCTCACGAAGTATCATAATCGCCTTCTTGGCAGAGTTAACTTGGGTTCTCAAAAAACAAAAAGAAAAAAAGGGTGGTGGATTTTTAGTTTTTACGGGCGTCTTCTAATCATTAAAGCTAAAAATGCTCCAACTATTGCTATCGCAACGATGATTGCTATGGCCGCACCTAAAATATACGTGTCAGTTAGGTTAGTAGCGGTGTTTACTTCCTGTGGGGTTGGTGTCGGAGCTGGTAAGTCAACAGCAAACGATGTTACGGCGTGGGAGGGCCAGTATGATTTGCTGCCATCAAAGGTTGCATAAACGGTGTATTGACCAGAAATGTCTGGCGTCCAGTTGAAGGTGAAGAAGCCATCATCGTTGCTGGTTGTGCTTCCTATATCCCTTGTGTTGTTGTTAGCATCAATGACACTTAAGGTAACAGGAACACCGATCACATTGTTGGGGCGTGTCCTCTTCGCATATACGTACTCCATCCAAGCGCTTTGGCTATCGTCGGAAACTGCTGGAACTCCATTTGGGAAACGTGCGGTTAACTCAGTTTTGGCTGTACCTGCAGAAATATCAGTCACCATACCGCTGATGACTAATGATTTACCTAGTTCTATGGATGTCTTTGGTGCTTCCATTGTTATTGCGCTGGGTCCCTTGCCATAGCAGTATATTTGATTGTCAAATAGGTTGAGCGATACTATGTATCCGTCTGCTGCTGCAATGCCGTTGGACCAACATGCATCGTCCCACAATAGTTTTCCAGATGTCAGATCTACGCACCATATGTGTGCATCGCGTCGAAGTGGTACACTGGGTGAGTGTTCGGTTGTGTACATGTAGGCTTTTCCGTCAACAATGCATCCTAGCGAAAGGGGTGAATTTGGATAGAATGTTTCGCCTAAGCCATAGGATGGGGCTGACCAATTCCATACAATATCTCCTGTGACGATGTTGTAGGCTGTTAAGACTCCTGCATAACCGTAAGATAAGAGTTTGCCGTCATAGATGTTGCTGCTCATACCGTAGTAATTAAATTGTTTTTCTGGTTCGGTTGGACCCCATAGTAGTTGTCCTGTACTAAGACTGTAACCCCATCTGCGTTCTGTGACTCTTTCATAGAAGCAGAAAACTCCGTCCTCTGGGTCTACTACGTGAAGGGTGGGTGCGCTGCTTTCTCCTAGGTATGTGCCGTTGGGATATGCATCATTGGCTTTTGGGGGTGTGAATGTTGTTGTCCATCGCAATGAACCTATTGCGCCTTTGGTTGGGTCAAGATTGACGCCCCAAAGTGTGCCTTGAACGGTTCCTCGTGCATCGTTACGTCCGGATGTTCCAACAATAACAATATCGCCCTCACGCACAGTTTGAATGGTACCGGTCTGGTTTACAATTGCATTCCGTGGACCCAATACTGCAGGTATAGATGCATTGAGTGAGTATCCGAGTCTGCCGTCATGGGTGTAGTTTAGGAATGGCCGCCATCTCCAGTACCAGTTGCCTATCTCAGGATGAGAGTCTAAAATGGCTTGTGTGGTATTCCATACTTGTAGGTAGAACTTGGGATTTGAGGTTGTGCCATAGTTAACGACGTTGTAACGAAGTATGCTTCCATCCTTGCCGACGGCAGCTGTACCTGTGGCTAGTTGGGTGTTGTTGATGCTGCAGATGTAGTTTCCAGTGTAGGAGTCATATAGATACCATACGTTGGCCGGGGTGGTTTGGCTTGCGCCGTTAGCATCTACGTTGGTTGCCCATAGATATGAGAGACCTCCGTGCTGATTTGGTGAATCATAATTGAGGACTTGGCCAAAGCTCAATTGTCCGTTAGCGTACATTCCGCTTCCATCGCCTGCACGGTTTGTAGCCCGTGGTCCTGTGGTGTTTGAGAAGAACAGTTTCTCCCCCGTGGATAAGTCAATTGCCCACCAACCATATCTTGGTGGCGCCATTACGTTGTAGTAAAGTCTTCCATTGAGTATTATTGGCGGTGTGAGCCCATAACTTTCGTATGATAGCCCAGTGTAGTATTGGCCATCTGAGTATCGTTCGTCCATAATGCCTCCCTCCCAGTATGGTGTTGTCCACATTATGTGTCCGCTTTCAGGTCCCGTGCCATAGCCATAGTTATTGGTAGGCCCATTTTGTTGAGCTGCACCTGCTAACCAGTTTCCTGTGATCGGTCCCCATTGTCTATTAGCACCGTTTATTGGTCTTGTCCAGTATTCCGTAGGTAGTGGAGTCTCTTGATAAGCCGGTATTTGCTCTTGCTGAACAGTGAGGTATGTCGGGGGACTGCTACTTGCAGCGAAAGTATCGTTAACGTAGGGGCTGTTTGCATATTGATTTCCAGCCGGTGGATAGGGATTGGCGCCAAGAAGCTTCTGCTGAGGGAAACGTGCGACAATTGTATACACTCCTTCTTCTGTGGGTGTAAACGAAGTGTATGAACCTCCAACAGGATCTGAAGTGATTGGTCCTAATGTTTGGTTGGTTCCACTGGGTGAAGTAATATCTACATAGAATATCCATCTGTCACCATAGCTTCCTGAGGCTGTTGGTGGAATCCAGTCTATCCAAAAAACTATTAACGCTTGTTGCCCGACGCCGATGGTTTCAGGTACGACGCCAACGTAGCAGTATGTGACAATGTCAGTCCAAGGGGGGGTATGCGCATTAGTCGTCGAAGTTAAAAGTGGAAAAGCCGTAGTCAACATAAGAATCAAAGCAATCAAAGAAACAATTTTTGTTTTCTTATTGAATTTCATCATTATTTTTCCTTCTTATTTCTTAAAGCGAAGGTAAATTTTGGTTTTATCTCCAGAAATAAGCCTTCGCTTAATTATTTATTAGAATTATTTAATAATAAAACTTTTATTCCTTGCATGTCTAGTAACCAAGTTACCGTTAGTTAACCACTACCTGAATGGTTGAGGCTTTATCTTTAGTTTCAGTGCTGAATTTTTCGTTTAATCTATCTTATCCGCAAATTCTTAATAATGAACATCGAATGTAAGAGAATTGAATTTCCTGAAAATACAAAGAAATGACTTTTATTTTATCTTCAGAAAATATTTCTCCATATAAAAAATTTCTCTAAAGGTTGTTTTTCTAAAGATCGAGAAATAAACTGAGCATCTTATTATTGGTTATATTGATCGAAGAGGTTAAAATGAACCTAAAATTAGCTTTTGCGAATTTCAATCTCCATATTAATAAATATTATTTATTTAAAAAGTATTTTTACCAAACGATTTTCAAAAATAATTAATTATAAATATTACTAGAGGAGATAACGAGTTACCATTGGCGGACAACTCTTTGATTAGGCAAACCTCTCAAAGGCTCGCCAACAAAAATAAAAATGAAGGGAAAGAAAAATGAATTTCATAACAAAGAAAAATTTTGCTTCAACAATTGCAATCTTATTGATTCTAAGTATGACAACTACGATGATGTTTCTGCCAACAATTAATGCTCATAATCCGAAACTGCAAATTCCAACTTGGACGTACATTGGCGTTTCACCCATGACTGTGGGAATTGGCCAACAAGTGACAATTGTTTTCTGGCAAAACCTAGTACCCCCGACAGCTAACGGAGCTTACGGAGACAGATGGTATTTTGAGTTGATAATAACACACCCCGATGGTCACAACGAAACTGAAACTGGCTTTGTATCAGACCCAGTAGGAGGCAGCTATTCTCTGTACACACCCACTGAGATGGGAACATACACTATTGTAGCTAAATTCATCGGCAAAACATTGGATAATACTCCTGGCGGCTTATCTCCCTCCGGTCTATATGCGGGCAGCCAAATGAGTGTCGGAAGCAACGTCACTGAATATTTAGGCGACTACTTTATGCCCAGTGTAAGCGAACCTGTTACCTTAACCGTTACTGAGGATCAAGTGGTATCCTACGCAGAAACTCCTCTGCCATCTGAATACTGGACCCGACCAATATACGGTGCTAATAGAAACTGGTGGGTACTCGCAGCTAATTGGCTAGGAACAGCCTCAGCAGCACACAACGTTGGACCAACATCCAACTTCAACTATGGCGAAGGACCAGAAAGCTCCCACATACTTTGGACTAAACCCTATTACGCAGGCGGAATCATGGACGAACGATTCGGCGCTACAACTTATCACACTACGCATTATGAAGGCATAAGCTTCAGTCCCCCAATAATCATCCAAGGAAAAATATTCTACACTGTCACCTGGCTCCCGAAGGAAGGCTGGTACTGCGTAGATTTGAACACAGGCGAAACAGTTTACTTCCAAAACACCACAGGTTCATTTGTACGCCAAACGTTGAATGAACGCAATGAAGTAAATAGCTTTGACAGTTCAGGAGGTCTACTATATGGAGCTCCAGCATTTGGCCAAGTCTACGACTATGAATCACCGAACCAACACGGTGGCTTCCCATACCTTTGGGTAACAGCTACAGGCAAAGCCAACACTTGGGATATGCTTGATGCAACCACTGGAAGCCTTGTATGCAGTATCGCAAACGTCTCTGCAAGCGGCACATCAGTCTACGGTGCTGACGGCAGTATACTAAGATACAACATAGTCGGTTCAGGTGCAAACAAACGCTTAACAGTTTGGAACACTAGCGACGTAATAATGAATCGCTGGGACTACTCAAAAATCGGCGGCAACGCATATTGGATGTGGAGACCATACTTCAACTATACATTCGATGGCAACAAAGGATTCTCTCTAAACGTTTCAATCCCAAATGTTCAAGGCAGCATTCTTGCAGTCCGTCAAGACAAATTCATTATAGGCGGAACCCCAGGATTTAACGATGGCACAACGAAGACTGAAGGTAATCTTTGGGCGCTAAATCTTGATAGAAATGTTGGTCCAATTGGTCAATTGCTTTGGAATAAAACCTATATGCCACCCCAAGAAGTGCCACAAGCTGCTTTGCAGGATCTGCAGTTCTCAAGGCATGATATGTCTGGTCCAGTTGTGGATCCAGAAGACGGCATCTTCCATTTTGCTCAAACAATGACAAGAGAACGTTGGATCTATAGCCTCGACACAATGCAGTTACTCTGGAAGAGCCAACCTGAAGATCAAATGAACTTCTACGGCTTATCCACCACCATCTACAAAGGAACCATGTTCAGCTACGGCTACTCAGGAATCTTAATCGCCTACAATGCAACTACTGGAAACATTTTATGGAACTGGACCGCTCCATCCGTAGGTTACCTTGAAACACCATACCCCTACACTCCACTTAATGTCGGCGCAGTCGCAGGCGGCAACCTATACCTGCTAACACAAGAGCACTCGCCCAATACTCCGCTAAGACGCGACTCAAAAATATACTGCGTTGATGCAACAACTGGACAGATGCATTGGGCACTGACATGTTGGCCTTCCGGCATGGCAGTAGCAGATGGGCGCATTGTTACACTCGATTACTTTGACAACTCAATCTACTGCTTCGGCAAGGGTCCAAGCGGCATGACAGCAACAGCACCACAAACAGTAAACCAATTAGGATCTAGCGTGGTCATTTCTGGAACAGTAACTGACCAAAGCGTGGGCGCGAAAAAGATCGCTCAAGAACGCGGTTACGTAAATGGAGTTGCAGCTATAGCTGACGAAAGCATGGATGAATGGATGGAATACTTGTACCATGAGCGACCTCTGCCTACAAGTGCTACCGGCGTTGAAGTCAGCTTAGACACTATTGATCCAAACGGCAACTATGTACACATTGGAAACGCCACATCTGATAAAGACGGATTATACAGCTACGTATTCACTCCAGAAGTTCCAGGCAAATACACAATTATAGCTAAATTCGATGGATCAAACGCTTATTACGGGTCCCATGCAGAAACCGTCGTCGCAGTCAGCGAAGTAGCGCCAACAACAACTCCAATCCCACAAACAGCTCTTCCGCCAACCGAAATGTACATCATTGGAGGAGTCGCAGCAATCATTATAGCCGTTGCCATAGTGGGCGCAATATTATTATTAGCTATCAGAAAACGACCTTAACATAAACAAATTTTCCCCTTTTTTTATTAGGTTGTGGATTGCAGTCAACAACTACAACCAACAAACCCCAAAAAACAACCTAAACCAAAAATTCAACCCAAAAACCAAATTGCAAAGAAAAAATCCTATAGGAAAAGCCACAACAACAACAACCAAAGAAAAACATCAATCAACCAAAATTTCTTTGCAGCCCATATCTCAAAGCAAAAAATAAGATAGAGAGAGGAAGTATCCTATTTTTTTGTTTTTCCTTTATTTTTAGGCTGGGGAGTTTTCTCAGGTTCGTCCCAGTATTTGTCAAATTCTTCAGGCGCCATCAGGTTCAGACTTCTGAGTTGTTGGCTAAACGCGTCCAGAGCACAAGGGTTGTTGAGGTGGGCTCGGTATATTTCCATAAGCAAATCAACAGCCATAGAGGTTGAAATAGGTTTTTTAGCCATCAAAGTTAATTCCTCTGAAACTTTAACTAAATCTTCAAAAACACGCAAAGGCAAATCAATAGTCTTAGTCACGTCAACACTTCCATTACAGACTCTTAGCTATTTGTTGGGCATCCTTTTTAATTTTCGCCAACTCATCCAACGTGGGCTTTCCTCTGATGTCGCCGAGTTTGCCCAGTGTGCTCATGTCTTCTCTGCCGTGGAACTCTCCGACAACATACCATTCGCCAAGGATGTTGAAACCGAAATGTTCAAAATATTGCCTCAAAGTTTTCCCTGCTGGCGTAGCTTCATCTATGCCTGTGTGTGGACCTGAATAAGTGCAGAAAACCATCGCGTTTTTTCCATAAACTTTGGGAGCACAGGGTTTAATCTTACCTTGGCTTCGGTAAAGGTCAAGCTTAGTCTTCAAAAAAGTTATGATGGGTTTAGCTGGTTGCCACTCAATCGAGGGTGACCCCACACAGACCAAATCATAATTGTAAAAGTCAAGTTCCCTCGCTTCTTGGGGCTTCTTTAGTTCAACCTTTAATCCGCCTGCTTCCAACCCTTCTTTGATGGCATAAGCAACTTTCTGGGTGTTTCCTGTACTCGAAAAATAAACTATTAACGCTGACTTCAAACTTAACTCCCTACCTAAACTTCCAACAGTTACCATAAAAGCATATTCATATCCAAAATTCTGAAAATATAAATAGATAGCGAACACTAGGTAAAAGCAAGTTACAGGTGACTTTTTTGAGAATAGGCTTTTTCGTTTACGAATATCCACCTCAAATAGTCGGCGGATTAGGAACCTACGCAGA
Source organism: Candidatus Bathyarchaeota archaeon (assembly GCA_963840325.1). Lineage (GTDB taxonomy): Archaea > Thermoproteota > Bathyarchaeia > Bathyarchaeales > Bathycorpusculaceae > Bathycorpusculum. The sequence goes on along the minus strand of CAWIYM010000004.1, from coordinate 519,133 downwards.
ATACATCACTCAACAATACGTTGACATTGGACATGACGTCTCAGTTTTCACCTTAAACAACAACGGACTTAAAACAAGAGAAATAATGCAAGGCGTAGAAGTCCACAGACCCCAAATAGCTGACGCAACAAACATCTGGCCGTTCTTTGTGGCTGACGACCTAAAAAAATGGGGTACCAACCTCAAATTCTTCAACGACATCTTCATCTACAACATTCTAAGTGCAACAAAATTCATAAATGACCTCATAGAAAAGGAAAATTATACTTTTGATGTCGTTTGTTGCCACGATTGGCTAAGCAGCATAGCAGGCTTAGTTATCAAGAATGAAACAAAAATCCCAGTTGTCTTCCACGCACATAGCACCGAGTGGGGCAGAAGCGGCGGACCAGGCTCCGAAGTTGTTTCCCACCTTGAAAACGCTATGGCTCAAAACGCAGACAAAATAGTAACAGTTAGCTACGCCATGCAGGAAGACCTCATAAAACACGGTTGGCAAACCTCAAAAATCAGCGTGGTCTGGAACGGCGTGGATCCCGAACGCTACGACCCTGTTAACGTTCAAAAACAGGAAGTCGCCACAATCCGAAAGAAATACGGCATTCCAAGCGATTGGAACATGCTGCTTTTTGTGGGGAGACTCACATGGGTGAAGAGTGTACGTAATCTACTGCAGGCTATGCCTTTGGTTCTAAAAGAGTACCCCAACACCAAACTAGTTATCTTAGGTAAAGGCGATGAGCAAGATGACATTGAGGAAACCGCCAGCAGACTAAACATCAAAGACAACATCGTTTACCGTTTCGATTTTGTTTCCGAAAAAGAAAGAATCCTCCACTATGCAGCATCTGACGTGTGCATTTTTCCCTCAATCTATGAACCATTCGGAATTGTCAGTTTAGAAGCTATGGCTATGGAGAAACCTGTGGTGGTTGGCGCCCGCGGAGTTGTTGGTTTCAAAGAACAAGTCATAAACGGGGGTACAGACCAGAACGGTGTGCACATTAATGGTGAAGACCCAGCGGACATAGCTTGGGGCATCAAAGAAACTTTAAGGAATCCTGAGAAAGCAAAAAATTGGGGCGAAAACGGCACGGCGAAGAGTGCTGGAATACTTTACTTGGCGAAAGGTCGCTGAGCAAACCCTCAAAATCTACGAATCACTACTATAACCCCAAAAACCCAAAAACAAAAAGAAGATGGGTTTAAATCGATAGCATCTGCGCAACTTTCAGCAACCGCAAATCTAAATGCTTTCGATTATTACCTGCCTTTTCAAGCTCGAAGCATGTAATTGCGCCTTTCTGTAATCCTACAGCCATGTTGCCTTTTCCTTCGCTGATTAACTCTACAGCTCTTTCAGCAAACAAACTAGCCAGCAACCTACTCCGAGCTGTTGGGCTTCCTCCACGCTGCGCATAACCGATTATTGAAAGTCTAACTTCGGAATCGGTTCGCCGCTGCATTTCCTGAGCCAATTTGCTTGAGTTGCCGTAACCTTCCGCGGTAACAATTATTCCTGCTCTTTTGCCTTTTTTGGAGTTATCATCCATAACGTTTACTATGTCGTCTAAGCCCAGTGGCTTCTCAGGAATCAATATTATTTCCGCACCCACACACATACCCACTTGTAGGGCTAAGAACCCTCTTTTTCGACCCATAACTTCCACTATGAATATTCGTTCATGAGAAATCGCAGTGTCCCTGATCTTGTCGATGGTCCCAACCGCTGTGTTAACTGCAGTGTCAAAGCCAATTGTTTCATCTGTACCATAAACGTCATTGTCAATTGTGGCTGGAACCCCAACCATTAACGCGTCGCTTTTCTTACCCAAAGCCAAGGCTCCACGGAACGAACCATCACCGCCAATAACTACCAAAGCATCAACATTGTTCAATCGCAAGGTTTCTGCGCCTGTTTCGACGCCTCCCGGTCTGCTCAAACGATGGGCACCTTAAAGTATGAAGCATAGTGCCGCCTAGCTGGATGATGCCGCCGACACTGCGAGGAGTTAACTTTTTGACGCAATTTGTCAATAATCCATCCCAGCCGCGTTCAAACCCTATCACTTGAAAACCCATAGAGTAACCAACACGAGTTACTGCGCGAATTGCTGCGTTCATGCCTGGTGCATCTCCGCCTGAAGTTACGACGCCGATGGTTTTTGTCACTTTTCTGAGCCTCTTGTAGTATGAATCTCTACTGCTAAAAGATTAAAATGTTTAGTATGGCGTAAGCCTGCGGGTAATGCCAAAACACATAAATTCTCTTCTTTTGTCTTTATGGTCTTTGTCGGGAGGTAGCTCAGCCTGGCAGAGCTCTCGAGCTAGCTAAATTTCTTAGCTGGTGGAGAAGCTGTAGAGGTCTACCCATGGTGGGCTTCATTCTAGCCTGTCTAGGCCACAGATACCGAGCTGTCGCAGGTTCAAATCCTGCTCTCCCGACCATTAATCTTCTTTGAGATCTTTCATTAACACGATTTCGCCTGGCGCAAACCAAATCTCACGGTAAAAACTGAATACCCGCCAACCAAAAACTCGCCACAACCCCCGAAAACCCATCCGCACAAAGCCTGCTTTGCTTAAAGTTGCTTTTGCGGCGCTGTTTCTTCTTTGGGTGGAAGCAAAAACCGCTTGTGCGCCATCACTCTTCAGGTTATCTGTGCCTGCTTTTGTTAAGTTGAAGGCAATTCCTCTGCGCCGATACGAAGGATGAACAGCAATCCAAAGAATACAACCATATTTTTGTGAACCAATATGAAATTCAATGAGTTTAGCGAAACCCGAAATTATGCTTTGGGTTTCACTTACCAGCACTTTTCCGTCTTCTGAGGTTACGCTATGATTAGCGAAATAACGGAAAAACCTTGGAAAAGACAAATCAATTATTTCTTTAAGTTTTGCGCAGTCGTCAGGTTTGCTCTGCCTTATTGATTGTGCATTGCCCAATTAGTTTGCTTCCTAAAGTTATTGAATTGACAAAAGAATTTAAGGAATTTTTAAAGCGGCTAAGTTTGAAGTGGCGGTGACGGAGGTGGTAGCGTTGTTTCTGTTGGTTTTTTGCCGTGAAAAGATGAGACTTGTTGATTTCACAATCTGAGGCACTCCAGCGAGGTCTTCAACGATTAGTAAGCCACGTGCAAGCAGGGCAAATACTCCAGCTGGTCCCGCTGCAACTCCTAAGAGCCCAAGGACACCTATGATTCCGAATTCTTGCACGCCTGCTCCAGCAGGAGTTATAGGAACAAACGCTAAAGCGGTTACCAACGGGTGAATTAGGAAGTAAGCTATCCAGGGTATATTGGTGATTCCTAAAGCTAATCCCAAAAAGTACCATTCGAGGCCTTTCAGAATCCAGCATGCGAATGTTAAACCGCTTATTTCGGGGATTGCGCGACGAGTGCTGTGAGAACTTTCCTTGTATTCTTCAAGTTTTCCCATTAAGCCGCCTGTAAATCTTTTAAGGTATCTTGAGTTTGCGATTCGGTCAAATATTGAGATGGCTCTTTTGGACCATGTAAAAAGCGCGAGTATGATCGCTCCCGTAAGCATTAATCCTATGCCTAATCCTGCAACTATTATGCCCAAATTTATCCCTGCAATTGACTGCGGGAACAGTGTGTTCCAAGTTGCTTCAGGTACAAATTCAACCAGGTAAATGACTGCGCCTACTCCACCGATTACTTTAGCTAAAAACTCTATGGTTTGTATGCCTAAGATACTTGAAAGGGCTTTTGAAGCGGGCACATTTTGGTCTCTTAGGTAAACTGGAGTTAGGATGTAGCCTGAACGTCCAGGGGTTACGTCGCTGGTTAACATTCCCGCGTATTGGGCAAGAAGTGTTTTTCCAAAAGACGTTCTAACGCCGTCTTTACTAAGTACACGCCTTAATCGTACAGTAAAGAGAAGGTTTATTCCGAAATACATTAGAAAAGCAAGAAGCAAATACTCCACTTTAATGGTGAGCAATGCATTATACAGAGAACCCACGCCAACATACCAAAGCAAAGCAGCGAAAATAACAACCATGAACACAACTTGAAGCATTATTTTCAGGATTCTTTTTAAAGAGTAATGAGAGGACGGCGATGGGGCTGGCTGAAGATTTGTCATATTAGTTTAGGAAATTGGCTTTGGTGGTTAAATGGATTGTGGAAAAACCCTTTTAATTGTGATCGCAGTTCTTATAATTGTGCTCTAAACAACAACTTTTCTTTTTTTTATGGTCTAACGCATTCTGCTTTAGGTCTGTACGGCCGCTTTGTGGTTCTTTTACGCTTATGGTACTCACATTCATTTACCCTAGTTAGCATCCAACCTTTATCCTGATACACGCAACCACAAGGCAACTTGACTTCTTTGAAAGACGCAGTGTCAATATTGCTTTTTTTGGTTTCTGTCATTATCTTAGCCATAAAGCAAAATAGCGTATTAACTTAACCGTCAAGTTTGTTTTCTTTAAGAAAAACCAATAAACAAAAAAAGAAAATCGAGGATTGAGATTTTTGTCAACCGTTTTTACATGTTGGCTGCAACTGTTGCTAAGTTAGCTATGTCTATTTTGTAGTGACCGCAGAAATCCATTCTGGCATCGTAGGTGCTTTTTCAACACTTGGCAAACCATTTGAAGTAGTCGTCTTTGGAATTTGCAGGACGACTACTACCAATCCGAGGCGATTATTTTTTTCTGACACTTTGCCTATGTTAATTCTTTAAACAAAACTTTAAAAACTGATTTATGAGGTCGTTTAACTTTTATATAGTCTTTATGTGTATTTTGCGATACGGTAATGAATTTGACTGCCCAAACCGAAGCTGATCAAAACTTGAGCTTGCCGACTAACTATTCTCCACTTCAACTCGAAGCTGAAATGCGTGAATTCTGGATAAAAAACGATATCCGCAACAAACTGGAGTTATTGGAAAATAACGCTAAGGGCTTTTTAGGTTATGTAGAAGGTCCACCCACACTCAACGGTATCCCACATATTGGGCATGCACGTGGACGCATAATGAAGGATATTCGTTACCGCTGGAAAACCATGGAAGGCTACTACATGCCGTTTTGGGCTGGATGGGACTGCCAAGGCTTGCCCGTCGAACTTGAGGTTGAAAAACTTTTAGGTGTGAGGAACAAGCGGGAATCCATCGAGAAATTTGGCATGGAACGCTTCATTGAAGAATGCAAAAAAGCTATCATGCGTTATCACCAAATGTGGCTTGAAGCTGACAGCAGATTGGGCATAGCCATTAATCAAGACAAAGCTTATTGGACCTATAAAGACAGTTACATTGAACGAGAATGGTTCTACCTCAAACGTGCTTGGGATCAAAACCTCCTTGAAGAAGGACACTACGTTGTAGCTTACTGCCCTGGATGCCAAACCTCGTTGAGCAGCGCCGAAGTTGGCTACGAAGGCAGCTACAAAGAAGTTGAAGATCCATCCGTTTACTTCAAATTCAAAGTTACAGGAACACAAAACGAGTTCTTTCTTGTTTGGACCACCATGCCATTCACCATTATAACTGACACCATGCTTGCCGTGCAGCCAAAAGCTGAATACGTGAAAGTGAAAGTTGGCGAAGAAACCTGGATAATGATGCGACAGCGTGTTGAACCAGTCATGGCAGAACTCGAAATCACAAATTACCAAATTACCGAATCAGTGATGGGTAACAGCTTGGAAGGAACAGCTTACGATTATCCACTAAAAGATATTATTCCCAAGCAGGCAGAACTAGAAACTAAACATCCATTGGTACACAAAGTAATAGCAGAAGACTTTGTTGATGTAGAAACAGCCACAGGTGTGGTGCATCTTTCTCCTGGCAACGGTGAGGACGATTTTTGGGCTGCAAACCGAAGAGGAGTACCAATTTTTGTTCCATTCGACGATGAAGTCAAATTCACAAATGACGCTGGCATCTTCACGGGTGTGTTTGCTCGTGATGCAGACATGCTCGTAGTTGAAGAACTGCGTAATCACAACGCCTTCGTTAAAGTTAAGAAAATAAAACATGAATACCCAACCTGCTGGCGCAGTCACCACAAACTGGTTTGGCTCGCAAGAAAAGAATACTTCCTCCGAACCGACAAAATAAACAGCAAAGTAATTGAAGCAGCAGAAAAAATTGAGTATTTCTTTGACGAACCCAAAAACCGCTTCTTTGGATTCCTAAAAGAAGGCAAACCATGGTGCATAAGCCGCGAACGCATCTGGGGATCACCATTGCCCATGTGGACATGCGAAAAATGTGGTCACAAACGCCTAATTGCAAGCAAAAAAGAACTAATTGAAAGCTCTCAAGAATCCATTCCAGAAAACTTTGAGCTGCACAAACCCTGGGTTGACCGAATCACCCTTAAATGCGAAAAATGCAGTGGGAAGATGCATCGAGAAGATTTCGTTTTGGACACATGGCACAACAGTGGGGCTTCACCATATGCGCGATTTACTGATGAGGAATTTGAGAAGTTTGTACCGACAGCTTTCTTGACTGAAGGAATAGACCAAACAAGGGGTTGGGCAAACTCTCTGCTTTTGGAACACATTATTTTGACTGGAAAACCCCTTGCACCGTACAAGGCTTTTCTGTTTCAAGGCTTAACTCAAGATTCGAAAGGAAGAAAAATGAGTAAAAGTCTGGGAAACGTCATTGAAACCAGCAAGCTCCTCGAAAAAAGCAGCGCAGACTTGTGCCGTTTTTACATGATGCGGAAATGCTCACCAGTTGACTTTATGAGCTTTGACATGCAAGAATTAACCCGTAGACCCTATCAAGTCCTCTCAACCCTCTATCACCTAAGTAGATTCTTTTTGCAGAATGCAACTTTCGACGAGTTTAACCCTAAAAAATACACCTTGAATAAGGCTTTAAAGGCAGGCAACCTTCAAGCCGCTGACTCATGGCTTATGTCTAAACTCCAAAATAAAATCGAGGAATTCACCAAAAACCTCGACCGATGCGAATTCAATACCGCAGTATCAGTTTTAGACGACTTTGTCATTGAAACCTTAAGCCGACTCTACGTGCCAATGATTCGCAAAGAACTATGGACAGATGAACCTGAAACTTTCGAGCGCCGACAAACAATCTACGCCCTCCTGCACCACACCCTAAAGACTGTGACACTACTTTTTAATCCGATCACGCCATTTCTAAGTGAAGCCCTGTACCAGAAAGTCTACCGGCAACTTGAATCTGACTTGCCTGAATCAGTAAATTTGGCAGATTGGCCAATACCAGACGAAAAAATGTGCAATAAACCTTTGGAAGAAGACTTTGACATTCTACTAAAAGTTGTCTCAATATCCTATGCTGCTCGTCAACAGGGAAAACTGAAACGTCGCTGGCCATTAGCTAAAACAATCGTGATTGCACCAGAAAAAACCCTTCAAGCTCTCAAAAGCCTTGAAGCTTTACTCTTGGAACAAGCAAACGTGAAAGCCGTAGAATACGCAACTTCAGTTCCGGATTATGTCGGGGGTGAAAACTGGGTTTCTGGCAAACAAGAAGAAATAACCGTGTTCCTCAGCGGGCAACGCGATGATAAGTTGCTGGGCGAAGGAATCATGCGTGACTTAGCTAGGCGTGTGCAAGCATTGCGTAAAGAAATGGGTTTTGTACCAACGGAAACGTTGGAGTCTGTTCATATAGCCGAATTAGATGCTGAAAGCATAGGGCTTTTAGCGCCGTATTTAGAGGAAATGGCAGGCTTGGTCCGAGCTAGAAAAGTCTATTTGCATAGTTCCTGCAGCGAAGTCGAGGCAAAATGGCACGAATCAGAATTAGACGGCAAAAAAATACAAATTAACATACATTAGTTGAGAAGCATGGAACAAGAAACCAACAACAATAAACTTTACAAATGCCCACACTGCGCCTGCATCTTCTTAACACAAGCAGACCTCGAAAAACACCTAATCGTATTCAGCAATCAAAAAGAACGACACGAATACGAATACCAAAAAACCCACGGCAGAATGGAACACGGCTACGGAGAAGAATAACATCTAATCTTCAACCTTCTAATGTCGGGAAAAATCGTCCGTTTTGAGCAACCCTTTAGAGCTTTTCTCTAAGCTGCCTGTTTAAGTGCAACTTATATCTAAAACCAAACTAACAATAAACAAACAAGCCACAAAGGTGCCATGAATGGATAAGTTTCGCTTAGCTGTCTTCAACACTCAGCCCCCCCATCTGTATTTTGGAGGCGTTGAGAGACGTATTATGGAAACTTGCAAGCGCCTGCAAACCGAAGCGGAAATTAACGTTTACAGCGGAACTAAGGCAGGCTTTAAAGAATCCATAAAAATCGACGGCGTAAATTTTGTTCCATGCTATTCGACAGATAGGCTTTTTCCATTGGATAACTGGATTTTTAACCGAAGCCTGACTAAAAAAACCCACTTCATTGATGCAGATGTTTATGAAGCTCACGCTGTAAGCGGCTACGGATTCTCAAAAGCCCTTAAGAAACAAGGCATCAAGAAACCGTTCATACACACTATTCACGGCGTCCTTGCAGACGAATTTGAGCATAATAAGAAAAACGGTTATGAATCGTTTAGGAGCCGAATCGCAAATTGCTTCATGCACAGGCTTTCCAAGTTGGAAGAAGAAACAGCCCATGATGCGACTTTGATTGTCACTATTGGTAATTACTCGCTTGAAAAAATCCAGGAACATTATGGCATTAACCCGAGCAAAGTTCGAATTGTTCCAAACGGTGTCGATACGGAAAAATTCAAACCAAATGAGAACCCTCAAGCGGTAAGGAAGCAGTTTGGATTAGGAAACGAGCCCATTGTGCTTTTTGTTGGCAGTTTGATCCAAAGGAAAGGTCTGCCTTTTCTGGTTGAAGCAGCCAAAAAAATTGTTAAAAAACAACCTGACACCAGGTTTTTGATTGTCGGGAAAGGACCATTAAAACAACAATTAACCGCTTCCATAGAAGCCGCCAATCTTTCAGGAAGCTTCAATTTTCTGGGTAACGTAAAAAACGATTTGCTCCCTAACGTGTATAATTGCGCAGACGTGTTTGTTTTGCCATCGATTCAAGAGGGACAGGGCATCGTATTGCTCGAAGCGCAGTCGTCGGGTAAGCCTGTTGTAGCTTTTGACATAGGCGGAGTCGACGAAGCCGTCCGCAACGCAGAAACCGGACTTTTGGTTAAGCGGGGCAGCAATGAAGAATTGGCGGATGCCTTACTTCGACTTCTTTCAGACAAGGCTTTGAGAGAGAAAATGGGTGCAAACGGTCGCAAGCTTGTTATAGAGAACTTTACTTGGGATATTTGCGCTCAAAAAATGCTCAAGGTTTATCACGAAGCGTTAGGCAATTGAGACGTCGACTGCCTTTGCCAATCGCTTAAAATCGTCCTCGCCCATCCATTCAGTCCAAAGGTAACACCGGATTCTTTCTTCACTTAAACCCAGTCGCCTTGCTTCTTTAATGCAGTAACGGTAAGCCTCGATCTCTGTGGGTCTATCCACGTAGTCGTACCGAGGGTCGAAGAGTTCTTTGCCTTCCATGAACTGTTTAACGTGGCAGAGCTCATGGATGAGGTCCAGATAAATGTCCATTTTGTCGCCGTTGTTCAGGTACCCTTTGCTTATCACAAGGTGACCATCCGAGCCGTCCACATACATGTAACCCATAACCCAGCTAATCTCCACTGTAAGGTGACTTAGAACTTCATCAGTTTTTTCACCAAAGATTCCTCTAACAGCGTTTACTTTTTGGAAATCCTTGAAGAAATCGGAGAAGATAACCTTCTGGTTTCCGACACCCAATATGTTGAATGGTAGTTTTCTAAACAAGCGCAAGATTTTAAACATCGTGTATTCTAGTGCCGTCAAATTGCAAGCCGCTCCTATGTTAAAGTTGGAAGATACTCAAGCCTCATTCCCCGATGCGCCAAATCCGGAAGATCCTCCACGCTGCCAATGCTCGCATCGATGTTACGGTGAATTGGGTGGCTCCATATACCTTCAGGTGCAAGGTTAAACTGTAAAGGAACATCCACTTTGATTTTGTATTTTTCACTTAAATTCTTAATCAATCTTCCTTCTCGGCAGGCTATGCGACCAGAACGGTAACTTTGTAACAGTTGAGGCGCAGCAAAAGCCCCCACACCATGCCACACGGTCGCATCCTCAGGTGACCCAATAGAATATAAAAAGAACTGCGGTGAAGAAGGTGTTTCCGCGAAACTGTAATCGGCAAGTTTTTCACCTTGAACAGTAAAGTCATCTTCGCATACTGCAACGGCTACGTCTTCGGGATCCATAGCATTGGGGTAGAGTTTAGTGGTTTTGTATTTTATTGATGCATCAAGTAGTTTGCCGTTTTCGAAGTGCAGTTTACCCCTAGCTGCACGTTTGGAGCCGAAGCCTTTCTTAGAATGTGGCACAGTTAAGAGGGTCGTTCGGTTTTTCATACTGCGTCCCATACACGTGTAAGCCTCCTCAATAGAAGAATAGTCGCAGTTACTTTCCCTAATAATATAATGCAACAAACCGTTTTTATCTTCAGTTCGCAAAGTAGAGAGAGGCATACGTAAAGTGTAAAGTGATAGATCCATTCCGAAAAAAATTGACAAATCTTTTAGCTGACTATATTTGATTGAATCAACTAAGTCAAGGTATGAGCCGTTGCTAGATTGTAGGCTTTCTGTGATAAGCTCCACTTCTTTTTGTGAGATTAATGAGCCATCGTACTTCTTTACGTATGATTCATCAATTTTGAGTTGGTCGGTTTTGACGTTGGCTGCTGGAAAAGCGCTCTGCCCACTATCTACTAGGGATCGTTTTAGTGGATTCATAGAATAACGGTCTGCTTCGACATCGTCTGTGTTTAAAAGGAAGGGTACGATGTAGCCTTGCGTAGGCTTCTTGAGCAACTCTGCAAGCACAACTAGGTCGCCTTCGTCTGGCCGACGTAAACCGTGCTCAAAAAAATAATTGGCGCAGGTTTCAAGTAGCCGCGTACCAACAATTCCTTGAACTTCTTCAACAGTTAACTGCGGATTAGTATATTCAACCGAACCACGCATGTAAAACCGTTCATCCGAGAAAGGAACGGAAACTTTTTTGCTGTCAACATAACGAAATAAGGTAACCTTACGATTGGTATTTTGACCTTTGGAAGCCGCGGCGCCTTCAACCAGAACCTTCACGGTTGAAAAGGAAGTCTTCAAAAAATCATCTAGCAAAAGTCTACAATAATCTTCCATAAATTATCCTCTTTCTAGAGATTCAGCCAAGTATATACAATTTCTTCCAGTATTTGTCCCTAAATACATTCTAACAACGGAAAAAACCTCTTTAAAACCATTCGCGAAAAGCGTGTTTGTGAGGGCGTTTTCTTTTCTTGGTATAGCTGCGAAAACTCTCTTTCCTGATAATTTTACAAGAGCGCCTTTTACCAATTTAATTGCATCTTCAACGTTGTCTTCTTGACATAATAAGGGTCCTACCCAGGCCATTGACTCATAAACGGTAGCAGCGATATATCCAACAATCCCAGTCTTCTTGGGCAAATAATAGCCCAAATTTCCCTGTTCAAAAATTATTGATTCGAGCAGTTTTGCTCGGTCGCCTCCAAAACAATCCTTATCAAACTTGATTATCGCTTGAAAGTGAAGCTTTCCAATTTCTGGCAATGGTTCAATCGAGGAAGAACTGATTGTTTGAGCTTCTAAAACGATGAAATCCTCATTTGCTTTAAAGCCCAAGTTTCCATAAAATTTTATCAGGTTGGGGTAAGCGTAGAGCCCAATTGTTTCCACACCTCTGCTCTGTAAATAGTTGATTGCGTGTTTCACGAGCAAACTTCCCGCTCCTCTGTGACGGATTTCTTTTTTTACGATGAGATTCCCAAACCAGCCTGTCTTTCCATAACTGATACAAGTTGCAATGCCCACAGGTTTTGTATCTTCAAAAAGAACAAAACACCCCTCTGGCTCAAGCTGAGAATTGTACTGGAAATCTTCAGGTGCCATATTCCAATCCATCGTATTGGCCAGGTCAGTTGCAAACGAGAAATCCCCCGGTTGCATCGTCTTTACTTTGAGCATCACAAATTGAAGAGTAATCTTGCAATAAAAGTCTGTTTACTGCAAACCATAAAGATTGAGGAAGCAAAAAATGAGTTAATAACCCATCTCTGTGAGGAACAATAGTAGGAATGCTGCGAAAAAGGCGGCTTAGCTCAGTTCAAACAATTTTATCCTCTTATAGTGGAGGTTTGGCGATTTTTTTGTTTTTCAATGTTTTGGTCCACTGCTCGAATTCTGCTGACGCTGGATGGTCTCGGTAGAGTTGTTTACGTTTGGATTCCAGGAACAGGTTTTCTTTGCCTGCATATTCAGCGGCGGTAAGGATTTTGTGTCCTGCTTGGGAAGATTTTTGGAAAACTGCATCCATCTTTAATCTCCACGATTCATCTCTCAAAGCATGATGCTCCAAAATAACCAATGGCACCGCTTCGACAATACGCTCCAAATTCCTTAATCCTTGTTCCAAATGCGCCAACTCAACTCGGAAGCCTCCCAGATACAGCGGTGGTCCTCCCAACATTATCGCCGTGGGCTTAGCCCCTAAAATCAACTCCAATGTGTGAGTAGACATGGGTCCTTGAATGTCAGCGGCAAACATGAAGCGCTCGTTATTGTGTTCAATGATAGCCATTATAACCCAACCCAGCATCGAATCATCAGAGCCATGAGCCACAGCCTCAGAAAACCGCAAAGAAGTCTCGCCGTAGTCGAATGTTTTGCCGTCGGCTGCTTCAAGTACTTTGGCTTGTTTTCCTGCTGTTTTCTTGAACATCCAGGCGCGTTGTCGCTGGCTAGCGTTGATATTTTCTTTCGGGTTCTTTGCAAGTACGGTTTTGTTTTGGTAGATTTGGCGTGCAGTTTCGCCATCTTCTGTCCAGTTGACCACCCAATCTTCGAAGGATGGTGTGTGGTGATCGAAATGGTAGTGACTAATTGTGGTTACGTCAGCTTTGTCGGCGGCTTCAGCTATAGTTTTGCGTAGGCGAGCGATGGTTTGGAATTCAATGGGGTGTGGCGGCAGGCTGAAGCGGTAGGGAGCCAGCGAGATTCCCCCGTCCAAAAGCACCGTTACATCGGGTGTTTCTACGAGGGTACACATCGAGCGTACGCCGAAGCTTTCTGCTGCCAACGGGGTAACTTGAATGGCATTTAGTAGATTTTTCTTTGCTTCCATGACTAAGTCACGCCAAGAAATCCTTGCTAGTTGACTAAGTTGCAGAAAGTAAAATGCATTCCGCTAAGCTTATTGTAGGTCCAATAAATCGGTGTTTTGGCTAACTGATTTTTCAATATGTTTAAATATTTACTTTGACCCAGCTTTTTTAGGTATAATTATGATAGGTAAATCTGTTTTTGAGGCATCACAAAACGACCCAAATAAGGTTCGCAAGGATATTGCGGTGGAATTTTTGAGGTTAGTTGGTTCAGGAACACCAAAGGATGGACTGTTTTTCTTTGATCCAGACTGCAAAACTCACAATCCCTACACCATTGGCGGCATGAACGAATTAACTGACGCTATGATTGCTGTTCAGAAACAGGCTGCTGAAGGAATAATTAAGGGTTCAACAGCTGACTTTAAGCTTATAGTAAGGCAGGTTATAGCTGAAGGCGATGTGGTTGCAGTGCATACTCAAATCTCAAGTTCTAAACCAAGCGAAGGCGGTTTGAGGCAAATTCATTTGTTCCGTTTTATGGGGGATAAGAATGTTGAGTATTGGGACATTACTCAAAATATACCTGAGAACGCACCTAACGCAGCAGGAGCATTCTCCTAAGGTCCGAAAGTGATAGCGTTCTAACAGTCACAAACAATTAAGTCCAAGCAAATCAGCAATAGATTGAAGACGTCTCTTATGAGTCAACCACCTAGCGAAAACATAAACTTGGAAGTTGCAACCCTTGCAGCAGGCTGTTTTTGGTGCACTGAAGCTGCGTTTAGCATCATTAAAGGCGTAGAGCGAATTGAGCCTGGCTACACGGGAGGTACAGTGCCTAACCCATCATACGATGAGGTTTCAACAGGCACAACAGGACACGCTGAGGCAGCACAAATTTTCTTTAATTCCAGCATTATTAGCTTCCGAGAGATTTTAGAGATCTACTTTACCATACACGATCCAACCTCACTCAACCGCCAAGGCGCGGACGTGGGCACGCAATATCGTTCAGCCATTTTCTACCATAACCAAATACAAAAAGAAACAGCTGAAAAACTAATCAAAGAATTAAACCAAGAACAAATCTGGAACAAGCCAATAATTACTTCAGTGGAACCGCTGAAGGTCTTCTATAACGCTGAAACCTACCATAAGGACTACTACAAAAAACACCCCAAAGAACCCTACTGCCAAGCAGTTATCGCTCCTAAAATTGCGAAACTCCAAGCACATTTTATCGACAAAATCAAGGTACCTCTATGAGTGGTCAACTTCTGTGAGTAGCGCAGATGAGGTTTTGCACCTAATAGAGCAAGCATCGGAAAAGAATTTTCTGCCAATTATAGGACCGAATAAGGGGAAGATTCTGGCTGAGGAAATTCGGAAACTTGAACCGCATCATGTGCTGGAAGTTGGCACTTTAATTGGTTATTCTGCGATTTTGATGGGCAAGGAACTTGACAATAAAGCTGAGATTGTAACAATTGAAATTCATCGTGACGAGGCAGAATTAGCAGGCAAAAATATTGTCAGGGCCAACATTCCAGTTAAAGTAAAGATAATTACTGGTGATGCGTTACGGGTAATTCCTACTTTGTTGGGGCAGTTTGATTTTGTCTTCATCGACGCCGAGAAAAGCGAGTACTTCCAGTACCTCAAGTTAGCCGAGGATAAGCTGCATAAAGGTACAGTTGTTTTTGCTGATAATGCAGGAATATTCGCAGACCAGATGAGCGAGTATTTGGATTATGTTCGCAACTCAGGGAAATATTGTAGTCGATACATCCAAGTGGGTGAAGATGGAGTAGAAATAAGCGTTAAACTATAGCCTAAAGTTTTAATGATTGACTGGGTGTGTCTTGTTTTGGGTGGGCGATGACGACTCTGGCCCCGAAGACGTAAGGATGATGAGGATCTTGAGTGTGAAGCTTGGTTTATGATAACTTTCAAGTGCGAAATTTGTAAGTTTGATAACCAACCTGAAGAGCCCACCTATAGTTAACTCATTCTTGAAAGGGATTACAAAGTCACAGATTAAACTGAAAATATTCTTATTTTTGATATATTAAAATTTAATAAATATTTTTTTTGTTTACACGTGTTTCCACAAAAAATATTGCTTTTATTCTTTAGGACTCAAGTTTATCAATAAAGGTAAATCCAAAATGTTTGAAGTAATAAAAGCAAATGAAAACGAAAAAGATCTTGCAAATAGATGTCGAATAGCTCTAGAAAAAAGCTATGGCATGAAAGTTCCAACCCCCAAATGCCTTAACTAAGAACAATGGATTTTAGCGAAAGGAGGAATTTTAATGTTTAAAAACAGATTAATTAATTCCTTAAAAAGCAAGAACATAAAGAAATTCGATTCAGAGGTATCTGAAACTCTTAGAAAAACAGAGAATCAAAAGAGACTCTCAAGCAAAGAATTTCTAAAAGGCTATGAAACAATATGGAAAGAAGGCCCAATTATAAAATATCAGAATATTGGGTCTAAAGAGATGGTATCGCGATCAACAAACCAAAACCCAACCCTGTGGTAAATACCTGCTCGCTTACAATTCCAGTTAAACTCGTCGATGAAACAATAACTTTCAAGAGTCAACTGGAAGTTAACTTATTGGTCGAAGAGCCCACCTAAAACTAAACTACCCAAAAAATTAAACTATACAAAAAGAAATTTCCTATTGATTTAGATCTTTTCGTTTGGTTTTAGCTAGAATGTCTGTTTGGCATTTTAAAGAAGGTAAAGGCGAAAAAGGTTTTTCAGAGCCTGACATTTTTCTTAACACGCTATCTCATCAAACCGACAGTCCAAGATGTAATCTCCCAAGTAACTGATGATAACCCCAACGCGGTAACAATCCTTACTCTTAGGATAGATCAAGAAGAATTAGAGATCTTAAAAACAAGGGATTTCCCAAGCGCTCCAAAAAGTCCTCGATTCAATCGATAGACCTTCACAAGTTAAAAATTACCCCATGACCTCAACAGAACTTTTCAGCATTCAGAGTGGCCATTTCGATAGGCAAAGTTTACCTTTTGCTTAACTTCAATAACCATGCTTTTGGCGTTGATAGCTATTAAGCTGAAAATCATAACAATAGGTATCCATGTAGGCGTGTAAAATGGCGTTGTGCCGCCAGACGTTAGCAACATATCTATGAACCCTTGGGCTACTCCCGGATAAAGAACCAAGGCGTTAAGCATAGCAAAGGTTGCTATCATCGCTATCAAAGCGGGTTTGATCTTGTTTTTGTTGTAGAAAAGGAATAGTGGTAGCGAAAGCAAGGTGAACCTCGGGTCAAAAGCGCCTAACGCAAGAACGATGCCTGATAGAGTTGCCCTACCCTTGTAACCAAGATAGAACGATGTTAAAAGCAGAAATGTAAGCAACACTTTAGCTTGACCTTCTGCCCACTGCATGAAATAACTAACCGACAAACCCCTACCCATCATCGGGTAAGGTAAAACTAGAACAGCCACCAAAACCGAAAGGGCAACAACTGGATGTTTATTTTCTAGAAGCTTGTAAAGCAGAAATGCTATGAGTGGTAGCAAAACGAATTGAATAGCATCAAAGACCCAGAATGCCTCATAATAACTGAGGTTAACCAGCGGTGATGTCAGGACAAGGAAGGATGGTGTGTACTTGTAGGGTGTTATGGGTGGGTAGATTACTGGTTCGCCGTTGGTTAGGAGTTCTGTGTTAAAAATTTGTGAGGGATCATGGAACATTCGCCAGGTCGCTATGTAGTAGACTGAGAAGTCTCTGGGCAAATCTTCTCCGCCTAGGTTAAGGGGCCGATTCATGGTTGGGTAAGCTACGGATAGTGTGTAGAGGTTTAATGCGATTATTATGATGACTGCTAAGGAAAAGAGGGCTTTTTTGGATTTAAATTGTTGAAACATGTTCCCGTTAAAATACGGTTATCTGTCTATCTTATTAGCGTTTACAACATAGTTATTCGGCGAAAACAAAAAAGGGAAGAATTATTTTTATTCTGGCCGCTTTTCCCACAACTCAAGTTTCTCCTTCTTGAGCTCGGTGCGCTTCTTCTGCAAGTAACTGTAAACGGTGTGGTGCTGGCAGCCTTCAACAATCATTTGGACTGCATTGCGTGCGGCATCGGCTTCTTCAAAGCTGCCAATAATTCCAACCGTGTGACCATAGACGACTACGTCGGCTTCGGTGAGTTCTTCGATTAGTTTTCTAGTTTTGCCGTCGGCTCCGATAATTCTACCTTTTACACGTTTAATGTCGGATTCGGAACGCCCAAAAATTAGGCGTAAATCTATCATGTCGAAGATGTCGTCTTCATTGCGGATTAAGCGGAAAGCTGTTTCAGGGTTGAATCCTCTGCCTATGGCGGTGACTATATCTTTAGCTCTTAGAAAAACGGACGGGTCAGGAACATTCTCGGGAAGAGTTATAGTAACGCTGCCTTCTTTGTCGATGTCGAGTTTAATATTTAGTTTTGTTTCAATTTCTTGTTTTACTTTGCCTTCGGGACCGATTAGTATTCCGACGCGTTCTTTAGGTATCTTTACAAATGTGTCTGGACCTGGCATTATTTACCAACAACCCTTTTATACAATTCTTCGTCTGGAATAACCTGAACCTCTAACCGACTAAAGAACCTATTCACGTTGGCAATATCACGCTTAATCATAAAGTCAGCCAAAGGATGTTGAATCGAGACGGACTGTGAAACATCAAAAACTACAGGCCTTCCCTTCCACATCATGATGTTGTATTCACTTAAATCCCCGTGAACGATTTTAGCTTTCTGATAAAGCCGTTTGAGATAGGTTACTATAATTTTGTAAACTTTTTCGGGGTTAGCTGGTGCCCGCTCTTTTAACGAGGGTGCGCTAACGCCTTCTTTGCCGATAAACTCCATTATTACTACATTGCTTTTGACTGCGATGGGTTTTGGTACTCGGACCTTTGCAGCGTCGGCTTCTCCTAAATTGCGGAACTCTTTTTGCGCCCAAACAGCAATCAACGAGCGAGTGTCGTGTTTGACGTCTTTGAAGCGTGGATCACCTTCTATATATTTGTGCATACCCCGCTTGAATTCAGCAGAGGAGGTTAAGTAAATTTTGACAGCTAAATCAGTGCCTTCTTTGTCGGTCCCCCAGTAAACCCGCGCTTCCTTCCCTGAACTTACCACGCCGTTGAGCTCATAGAGCCTACCACTGTTCATTAAATCAAAAACAATCATACGGGTTGCTTGGTCAAAAACTTCTTCGACCGTAGCGCGTTCTTTGGACTTGTCATGATTCAGCATTTTATCTCGTCGTTCTATTCTTCTTTCGGTATGTGCTATGCGTTCTTGAGTTTTTCCAGACATAATATCACCTTTGTTAACGGCTTGAGGGTATTAAAACCAGTCGAGGAGAAAAGAGGCTTTAGACGTCAATTAAGATTTAGAGTTGAAATGCTCTGGGAAGGAAGCTATGTTGGCTAGTTTAATCCAGCAGAATGTTAAAAGTAGTAAAAGAAATTATAATTAAAGGGTTAAAATGCCCTTTCGTCTGAGTGTATCTGCTTGGGAATGAGTATAACGCCAAACCACGTCGCCACGTGTGTCAGTCTGGAAATCCCAGGGCGAAACAATGACTATGTCGCCTTCACGAATCCAGACACGTCGCTTCATTTTGCCTCGGATTCGGCATAGACGTTCAGCGCCATCCTGACATTTGACTTGTATGCGGTCGAAGCCAAGCAGTTTTGTAACGACGCCTAATACTTCGCCTTGTCCAGGATAGACCAATTCGCCAATTGAACCTTCACTTAATACTTTTTTCTTTCCCAAACACTAAACCTCAGTTTGACTTAAAAAAAATATGTGCAGCTTGCTTAAAAGCGTGTTCATTTATTAGGGCGCTACAAGAGTTCAAATTCCAATTTTTCTATCTTCGCCTTAAGTTTGGGTAAATGTAAGTTTAAATCTTGACCCTAAATAATACTCAATGATGGAGATCATTTAGTGTCTTACGTTTTCAACATACCTTACAGAAACAACCCCAAACTAAAAGCAGTAATGGAAAAAGTGAAAGACGACAAAAAACTTAAAACTTATTGGAGATGTGCTAACGTGATGGCTATTGAACGCATGGGTTACACTGATCATGGACCAACCCACGTTAAAATTGTAGCCAATCTATCGTTGAAACTCTTGCGGATTATGGTTGAAAAAAAACTAATCACTCCAAGCATAGTGGAAAACTATGACATGACTAACGACGACGCAGAAGTAGTCGTAGTTTTGGGTTCAATCTTCCATGATTTAGGAATGATTGTTCAGCGAAAAGAACACGAAAAGTACAGTGCTTTTTTAGCCATGGAATTCTTCGATAAATTCTTAACCCCAACCTATAGTGAGGAAGAAAAAGCTATAATCACCTCAGAAGTCCTCCATGCCATTGTAACTCATGAGGAGCCGCCCAGTAACGAATCAACCTGCAAAATATTAACTAAAGAAGCAGGTATTGTTGGCATAGCCGATGCTTTGGATATGGAAGCAGGACGTGCCCGAATTCCTTTTCAGTCCGGAAAAGTGGACATTCACTCCGTTTCAGCGCTGTCCATCGAGAAGGTAGATATTGAATTGGCAGAAAACGGGTTAAAACCGATTAACATAAAAATTAAAATGTCCAATTCCGCAGGAGTTTTCCAAATCGATGAACTTCTGAAACCTAGAATCGTTAACTCAGGACTTGAAAATTTCTTCCATGTTATCGCAGAAATTACGGGTGAAAAAGAAACCAAGATAATTGAAAAATTCGAAATCTAATTTAACGAATTTTGGAAACGATATCATGATTCACGAATACGACGTTGTTGTTATCGGAGGCGGAATCGCAGGGTTGTACACTGCATTGACAGCATCAGAAAACACAAGAGTTGCCGTTATCAGCAAAGTGCATGTTACCCGTTCGCATTCTGTCGCTGCGCAAGGTGGAATCGCAGCTTGCCTTGGCAACGAAGAGAAAGACAATTGGGAATGGCACATGTATGACACAGTGAAAGGCAGCGATTTCCTCGCCGACCAGGACGCCGTTGAGGTTTTGGCAAAGGAAGCCCCAGACGCCATCTATACTCTTGAGAATATGGGTGTTCCATTCAGCCGGAACTCGGAAGGCAAAATTGACCAGCGCCGATTCGGTGGACACACCAAAAACTTGGGTGAAGCACCTGTTAAACGTGCTTGTTATGTGTCAGACCGAACAGGCAGAGCAATCTTTGATACGCTCTACGACCAATGCCTTCAAAAAGGCGTAACATTTCATAACGAAGTATTCATTCAACATCTGCTTTTTGAATTAAATAACTGCTGTGGAGCCGCTGGATACGATTTGGCTACTTCGATGCCTCAGATTTTCCATTCTCGAATTGTTGTTTTAGCTACTGGTGGATGTGGCAGAATTTACAAAACCACAAGCAACGGCTTTGCATCTACAGGCGACGGTTTTGCATTAGCGCTCGATGCATTGTTACCTTTAGAGGACATGGAATTTGTCCAATTTCACCCAACAGGCATCTATCGACTTGGTATCCTCATAAGCGAAGGAGCCAGGGCAGAAGGTGGCGTTTTGCGTAACGGTCTAGGGGAGCGGTTTATGGAGCGTTATGCACCGATTTTGAAGGATTTGGCGCCGAGAGATATCGTTTCAAGGGCTATCTTGAAAGAAATTAGTGAAGGCAGAGGCGTAAAAGGCAAGGATTATGTTTACTTGGATTTGCGGGACTTAGGCGAAGAACGCTTAAACCAAAAGTTGCCCGAAATCGTTTCATTCGTCAAGACATACTTGGGAATTGACCCAAGCGAAACTCAGATTCCGGTTGCGCCAACATGCCACTACATGATGGGGGGAATACCAACCGATGTAAATGGGCACGTTTTATCTGACAGGACAGGCACAATCTTGCCGGGATTGTTTGCTGCTGGAGAATGTGCGTGTGTAAGTGTCCATGGCGCAAATCGATTGGGTTGTAACTCTTTGATCGATCTTGTTGTCTTTGGTCGCAGAGTTGGTTTGAGCATTCAAAAAGAGATTAAATTAAGAATTATTCAGCCGTTACCTTTGCAAGCTGAAAACATTGTGGTTGACAAAATCAATAGTTTACTTGAATCTAAATGCAGCGAAAGCATCTCAGACATTCGTGAAAACATGCAGCAGTTGATGACCCAGTATTGTAATGTTTTTAGAAACGGGCCCCAACTTGAGCAAGCCTTAACTCAGATTCGACTGCTTAAAAGACACTCTTTAAACTTGGGCTTATCTAACAAATCCAAAGTGTTCAATTATGAGCTGCAAGAAGCTTTAGAACTAAATAATATGCTTAAGGTTGCAGAAGTTATTGTTTATTCGGCGCTTATGCGCAGGGAAAGTCGGGGGGCTCACTTTCGTAGTGACTATCCCGAGCGAAACGATGAGCAATGGCTCAAACACACATTCGTTAATGAGGCGCCGACTGGTTTAAAAGAAACTTACAAACCGTGTGCCGCAGGCAGGTTTGAGCCAGAAAAAAGGAGATACTAGTATGAATGTCACCTTGAAAGTGCACCGCTTCAACCCTGAAACAGACAAAGAACCGCATTACGATGTCTTCGAGGTCGAAGCGGAACCTAACGACCGAATACTCGACCTCCTAAACAAGATCAGGTGGAAACAAGATAGCACCTTATCCTTCAGAATGTCATGTGCTCATGGAATCTGCGGCTCCGACGGTTTAACAATTAACCACCAAGCTGCTTTAGCTTGCCAAAAACTCGTTGAAGACTATGATTTCACCAAAGAAATCCTTATTGAACCACTTAAATACTTTAGAGTTATCAAGGATCTGATTATAGATTTAAATCCGTTTTTTGCAAGAATCAAATCGATTACTCCCCAAGCTGTCCAAACGACTGTTAATTTGGGAAAGGAAAGAATCCAAAGCCCCAAAGAACGCGGCCTATTCGATGACGCCCTAAAATGCATCCTTTGCGGTTGCTGCTACGGCGCTTGCCCAGTCATGATCGAACAAGACCAAGAATTCGTAGGTCCAGCCGCCATTCTAAGAGAGCAACGATATATTTTTGATTCCAGAACCGCGGATACAAAGCAACGTCTGCAAATATTGAAAAAACCTCATGGCGTGTGGGGATGCAAAAGCTACTATATATGCACGGTGGTTTGCCCAAAGAAAATTAAAGTTACCGAAGCAATACTTAGTACCAAAAAGAAAATAATCCAAGAGCAACAATCTAACAGACAACAACAAGCAGGGAAAATTAGATGGAAAACAGACGAGAAATCGATCCATTAGGCGAACGGGAAATCCCAAAAAACGTATACTTTGGTATCCAAACGTTAAGGGCAACTGAGAATTTTCCAGTAAGCGGACTTAAAGCACCTGTTCAATTTATCAAAGCCTATGTTCTACTCAAAAAAGCCGCTGCCACTGCAAACTTGCAGGTAGGTTGGCTTGACCAAAAAATTGCCAAAGCAATTATTGCGGCTTGCGACGAAGTGCTCGCAGGTAAACTCATTGATCAATTCGTAGTTGATGTTTTCCAAGCTGGTGCAGGCACATCTTTCAACATGAACGTTAACGAGGTATTAGCCAACAGGGCATTGGAACTTCTTGGCAAACAAAAAGGAGACTACAAAATTGTTGGCCCCAACGACCATGTGAACATGGGTCAATCCACTAACGACACTTTTCCAACCGCTTTGCATGTTTCAGTTTTAATGGCGCTCCAACCTCTCCTGTCAGCGCTTGATGCGCTTGCAGAAGCTTTTGAAGAGTTGGGAAATAATAATTCGCATGTTTTGAAGTCGGGCAGAACCCATTTGCAAGATGCAGTGCCTGTTACGGTTGGGCAGGAATTCAGTGCATACAGCTCCGCGGTTGCTAATGCTTGCGCTGAACTAAGGCGAAGACAGGAGAATCTCTTCGCGGTTGCTTTAGGAGGTACAGCCACAGGAACAGGTGCCAACACGCACCCAGACTACAAACACATAGCCATCTCAGAACTATCCAAATTAACAGGTTTTCCGCTTAAGCCCTCAAAGAACAACTTTGAAGCCTTGCAGAGCCAACATGCAGCGCAAACGGTTTCCAGCGGGCTCAAAGAGTTAGCTTTAGAGCTTATTCGCATAGCTAATGACCTCCGCCTTTTGGCTTCTGGTCCTACGACTGGGCTAAATGAAATTACTCTGCCGCCAGTACAGCCTGGATCGTCGATTATGCCTGGAAAAGTGAACCCGGTTATGGCTGAATGCCTGAACATGGTAGCTTTCCAAGTTGTGGGGAACGATTTAGCAACCTCGTTAGCGGTGCAAGCCGGACAAATGGAACTAAACGTCATGACACCGACGATTGCTTACAATTTGCTCTTCTCTATCCAAATCCTAGCCAACTACATACCAATCTTCACAGACAAATGCGTCAAGGGCATAACAGTTAATGAGAAACGGTGTGACCAATACCTAGAAAAGAATCCTTCCTTAGCTACGCTTTTAACGCCCAAAATTGGGTACTTGGAAGCCGCAAAAATTGCTAAACAAGCTCAAAAAGAAAATCGCACCGTAAAAGAAGTGGCACTTGAAAAAGGATTGTTGAAACCCGAGGAACTGGATAAGATCTTTAGCCGAAAAAACTTGCTAAACGAACGATAACATTGTAAGAAGAAGAAAAATTGCCCTTTTTAACCCATTTTAGCCCATTTTGACCCACAACCTACAACCAATCCAAGCCCCAAAAGCTAAAAGAAACCTAAAACAAGCTTACCCAAAATTCCACTGCGAGTCTTCTTCTTCTTTTGAAGACTAAATATTTCTCGATAGCACTCTAACATTATAGATTCGGCACATAGACATGTTTTCAAGCTGTATCACGAACTTTCCCCAAAAATTATACATGGTGAAAAATGCAACTGAGCAATTAAACCCTAAATGTTAGTTTACTTGGGGGATATTAACTTTGGCAACTCATTAATTCCATTATGAATGCAGAAATTATCCTATGATTTATACAGCTGTACCATATCCGCTAACTGTCACAACGGTATCTGTGGAACTTGAGCTTGTTTTGGCGTCAACAAGAATAGCCCAAATTAAGCTCTGCGACGGAAACAGCTGCATCATGTCATCATCAGACAACCAGACCGAACCGCCACTAGTGAACGTTCGAACAACAGGCTTTGAAATAATGTTGTCTATGTATTCTATGCGTACTCGAACCGTTACGGTTTCATTATTGATGAAGCTGCCATCCACAGCAATCTTAGGTTTGAAGGACGAAATCGTAAGGGGACGTATCTGAATACTCTCGTTTAACCCGTACTGGTTGCTGGTGCCGACAGGAACGTTGATATTTTCTCGTTTAAAGAGTGTGCCATCTCCGGATAGCCATATGCCTTGAGAATTGTGAACTTTAGCTGTCCAATTTCCCAAGAAGCTGACACCGCTGTCAAGGATAGGTGCGGGATCACAGTTATTCCCTATGTCAATCCCAAATAAGTAGACGGGGTCACTAGTAAATGTCTCAAAAACTACCCCAAACAGCAACGTTTGAAACATTGAGCCATCAACAAAAAGACCCGTTTGGTTAGCTCTTCCATTCTCCCCCATCCAGAACCTAACATCTTGAATTTGACTGTCCGAAAATTCCGCTTTCTTTTCAACCTTGATGCCGACAGAGAAATCTTTTAGTTTAAAGGAGCAACGGTTGATTTCCGTGCTGGCGTAGGAGCCGGTGGCATTAGAATTGAAAAGAGGTGTGCGGAATGCTATTCCTTCGGTGGCGTTGATGAATTGGCAGTCTTCCACTTTGTTGTATTCGCTCCAAGTATTCGTGTTAGCAAATTCGATGCCCGTAGAAGTATTTTCAAAAACCATGTTTTGAATGGTTGATCCAAAAGAGTTCTCAACTCTAACTGTCCCATTGATTATTTTCAAGCCCGAAATTAGCATATTACGGGAGGTTGTGTAGTCATATCCTTGAATGATTATTTTGTGGCCATTACCAATTATGGTTGCATCATCGGCACTGACGATTTTGGCATTTATTTTGTTTGAAATGATTATATCATTGGTTAAAACGTAGGTTCCTGGGTTGAGAAAAACAGATTTACCCGAAGATAACGCTGAATTTATTATTGCTGATGCACTTTCTGTTTGCTCAGCGACGTAACCAGTTAACATATTCTTTAACTTGTAATTATTGTCGTCACGCGATAGAACATAATCATAATTCAGTGCGTTGGTGCTCAGGGATGATTGTGTCCCTACAAAAATCAAATATGTATTGAACGCTGATAAGACAAGCAATGCTACCAGAACAATAATGATTACGCGTTTGGAGAAATTTTTTTTTAAAGCTTCTTTCATACGGGATGCTCAGCAGATTTGAAATAGCATTTAACAGCTATTGTTAATTAAATTTATTGATAACAGCTTCAAAAAAGCAATTATATCGTAATCAGTGAAACGGAAAGTTAGAATTTCATGACCCACCAAAAAATAGCTTGGCATTTAAATATCTCTGTTTGTAATTATTTCTGAAGGAAGTTCTTAGTTTTTGGGGTTAGAAACAATGAAGGAAAAACTCTGTCTCTTTTTGATAACGGTCCTTTTATTCTCCTCGTTTTCAGGTATATTTATTCAAAGTGTTTTCGCTCAGACTACGACCCTTTTAGATCCTAATACAATCCCTAAGTGGGTAAATCAACTTGGTCAGGCTCCTCCAATCTATGTTCCAAACAACATTACGGATAGCTCTGGGAAACTAATACGCCAAGAATATACTGTAGGTATAAGTCAATTTGAACAGCAATTGTTGCCTGCGGTCGATTCCGCTGGAAATCCAACTGGGTTCGGTGCAACTACGGTTTGGGGATTTGAAGGGGACGCCAAAGATGCAGTGACAGGCGAAAACATAGGTTTAGTCCATAGTACTCCAGGATGCACTTTTGAAGCTATTCAGGGTGTTCCAGTTCAAGTAAAATGGGTTAATGACCTTCTGGATGCTTCGGGAAATCCACTACAGAATCTGTTTACTGTTGACCCAACCCTCAATTGGGCCAATCCCAACGACATCCAAACACCTAATCCAAGTTCTGCACCACCAAATGGTTATCCGCAAGCTCAAAGTCCAGTACCCATTTCAATACATCTCCACGGAGGGGAAGTTCCTTCGACATCCGATGGAAATCCTGAAGCATGGTGGACCCCAAACGGTTTGCATGGAACAGCCTACAACACTGAGTTGCCCACAGACAACAATGCAGCAATTTTCAAATATCCAAATGAACAGCAAGCAACAACACTTTGGTATCATGACCATGCAATGGGAATTACCCGTCTCAACGTAATGTCTGGACTTGCTGGGTTTTACCTATTAAGAAGCCCCATTGACCAAATCGCAGGATTATTGCCTAAAGGCGAGTTTGAAGTTCCTCTCGCGATTCAAGACAGAAATTTTCTCCCAGACGGATCACTCTATTTTTCAAATCAAGGAATAAACTCCACATTCCATCCATATTGGAATCCGACATTTTTGGGAAACACAATAATGGTTAACGGTTTGGTTTGGCCAAACATGGACGTTAAGCAAGGTCAGTATCGACTTAGAATCTTAGATGGGTCAAACTCACGCTTCTACACATTGCGTTTTTCAAACAACATGGCTTTTACTCAGATTGGAAGCGATGGGGGATACCTAAAAGCTCCTACACAACTGACTTCACTTACAATTGCGCCCGGTGAACGAGTTGATTTGCTAGTTGATTTTTCCGGTGTAGCTGCAGGTGAAAAAGTTGTTCTTCAGAATTCTGATTCCACTTTAAACAACGACGAAAAACAAAACGTGGGCCAAATTATGCAGTTTACGGTGGGTATTGAGAATGGGTTTATGAAATCTTCGTTGCCATCTGGGTTAAACCCAACTCTTGCTGGGAACTTTCCTACTTTGCCCTCTCCTGTCCGCACTAGAACCCTCACTCTTATCGACCAAGGAGCACCAAACACAGTAGCAATGCTGCTGGATGGGCAACCGTGGGATGCGCCAGCTTCGGAAAAACCGCAGGTTGGAACAACAGAAGATTGGATTATTGTAAATCCAACGATGAATTCACATCCAATTCACCTTCATCTAGCTCAGTTTCAACTTGTTGAGCGCCAAACTCTTGCTTCCGCACAATACCAGTATGAATGGGATGTGTTAAATGGAAATCTTCCTCTAAAAAACAGCACCTCAAATGTAGCTTCGTTAAGTCGCTTTTTAGAAGGTGATCCCGTAAAACCAGCATCGAACGAGCAGTGTTGGAAAGATACGATTCAGGCAGACGCCGGCTCAATTACAGTAATAAGAATAAGATTTGCTTCTCAAGACGGTTCAAATTACCAGTTTGACCCTACGGTTGGCCCGGGATACGTTTGGCACTGCCACATTCTTGACCATGAAGACAACGAAATGATGCGTCCTCTCATCATCATGGGCTCTAATAACCAGCTATCTCTTGTTTCAGATATTGCGTTAATTGCAATAGCCGTTATAGTTGTTGTGGGAGCCTTGATTGTCTTTAAATATATTCGAAGGGTCAAAAGCAGAAAATAGCCCATTTTAGCAATCTTGATTGCTTTTTGTGGGTGATGCCTGTCACGACAAATTGCAATACAAAGATAATGGCGGAAATGGCTCTCCACAGCTGAAATATGAGTCTACCCCAATTTAGAATTAAGCAGCAATATTACAGCTTAATTACTTGGGCATGGGGGATGCCCTCTATTTTTATAACTGCTTCTGGATGAACATATCCTTTAGCGATAGCTGTTTCAACACAGTTCTTACCCACCAAGTTCACTATCGTTGAATTATTAATCAAGCCAACTGCTTCATCAACAGTTGCTTTTCGTCCATTGTAGAACTCCTCTTTTATTTTAAAAACAATTTTGCCTTCTCTAAGGGTGCGCCCCAGCAAATCGCAGTCGCAAACCGCCAAAAGTACGTTTTGCCCCATTTTCTTTATGTTAAGGTAAACTTCCAAGTTTAGCTCTCTCATAATTGTTTAATGGATGATTTTGCTCCGCAAGCATTGCATACTAGAAAAGCCAAGCGTTTTTCTTTGACAATTCTGGTATCTGGACGTTTACAAACTGGACACGTAACATAACCTTCTAAGTACCTCTGTAGTAACCGATCGAAGCTATCCCGCTGGAATTTTCCTTGGAAGATGGCGCGTGTGTCTGCGAAGGTTGCTGCTGTGGCCATTTCCCGGGTTAGAAACTTCAAGATGTGTTGCGGGTCGCGGTCTAAGGCGTCGGCTACTTCTTTGAAGTTTGAAATTATTGTGCGCATGCCAACTGTGTTGATGTATAATCTGGGCAACTCTAAACGTTCGCGTTTTTCTGACACTTGGGGCATTTGAGCGCATGCTCGTTTTAGCAAGTCATCGTAGTTGAAGCTCATGTTTCCATCACACCCAAACATGGTGTTAGCACATATTTAAAATTATAACGAAAAAAACAGCGTTCCGACCAATTGGGCGGTTCTTTAACATATATCATTATATAATGTAAAGTAAATCAATATAAATTCCGAAAGCAAAGCTAAGGTAACAACTCACAACTTAACAACACAGAGGCTAACGCGTGACAGAGAATCAAAAAACAAGCCAAGAAGGCAACATCAACCTACAAATAGACAAGATAAAAAAGCAAATTGGTGAAGCAAACACTCAGATCAAAAAGTTTGTTGAGAAAAGAAACCAATTGCACGAGCAAGTACGAAAGACTCGCGACGAAATCAACCAGATAAAAACTGAAAGAGATACCCTCAATGAGAGGGTCAAGTTGCTTAAGGAACAGAGAAATGTCATCAGAGCTAAAATAACGCCAATAATGGCCGAAATAGCTGTGATAGACGCAAAAATTGCTGAACTCAGAAAAAATGTGCCACGTGTGAGTCAACGTGAATTACAGGAAAATCTTGACGCTGTGGAATGGAGAATTTCTACAACTTCGCTTGATTTGCAAGAAGAGAAAAGACTTGTAGGCGAAGTGAAAGAACTTGAAATGCAGCTTAAAGGTTACAAGAAAATTGATAAACAACATCAAAAAATTAAGGATCTGCTTGCTCAGCGCAAAGTTCTTGATGATCAAGCTGATGTTTTCCATAAAGAATTAACTGATCTAGCAAAGAAAAGCCAAGAATTACATGGCATAGTGATGGATAAGGTAAACTCCCTAAAAAAAGACAGGGGCGAAGCTGATAACCTCCATCAAGCGTTTGTTAAAGCTAAAGAGCAAAACGCTCTTTGGTATGAACAAATCAAGCAATTGATTGATCAAAATAGAGGCTTGAGGGCTACTTTCAGAGAATTTGACCTTGCCAAGAGAAAGGAAGAGGAAGCTAAATGGAAAGAGGAGCAAGGTAAACGTAAAGAAGAACAAGCTCAACGCGCAGTTAAAGAAAAAGAGATTAAAGAGAAAATAGGCTCTGAAGCGAAAGAGAAGCTGCAAAGAGGGGAAAAAGTAAATTGGGAAGAATTCCAACTCATGCTTAGCGACGATGAAGAGGAAGATTCTAAAACGCAAGATTAAAGTTAAGTGTCAATATTAATGAAGATAGAGATTCGTGATGGCTAAAAAGGAAACGCAACCCCAGACGCAAAAACGTATCCTAATTTTATGTGTTGACAGAGACGGCGATATAGAAGTTAAAGCAGGCATAAAGACGCCACTTCTGGGAAGAACCTCCAACCTAGATGGAGCAGTTGCCTTAGCCCTAAAGGATCCTGAGGAACCCGACGCCAATGCAATGTTCGAAGCCGTAAGACTATACGATCGACTGCGGGATGAGAAGCAACCAGAAGAAATCTTCGAAGTCGCAACAATCTCTGGGAACGAATTAGGCGGAGTAGGCGCGGATCGAAAACTCGTCTTCGAATTGAACAATTTACTCGAATCTTTCATGGCTAACGAAGTAATTTTGGTTACTGACGGATACTCTGATGAAGCGATTTTACCGCTTGTTGAATCAAGAGTGCCTGTTTCGTCAGTTAGACGCATAGTTATAAAACATAGTGAATCAATCGAAGAGACTGCAGCTGTATTCACCAAATACATTCGCTTATTGGTGGATAATCCAAGGTATGCCCGAATGGCTTTAGGTTTACCCGGGCTCTTGGTTTTCATTTTCGGGGTTCTTTGGGCAATAAACTACTTTGTTTATCCCGGCGCAATTTACTGGTATGGTATTGCGATTGTAATTGTTGTTGGAGGCTTCTTGATTCTCAAAGGCTTTGGTGTTGATAGAGCTACCAAAGACGCCTATAAGTGGGCAAGAGACTACTCTCCGCCGCCGCTTCCCATGCAAATCTCAAACTACGCGGTTATTGCTGGAATACTCTGTATTGCTGTAAGTGTCTATTTAGGTGTAGCAAGCGTTAGTATAAACGCGGCGCCTTTTCCTAGCGATTTGGGCGGATGGTTGTCGATAACTCCTAAAATTGCTTCTTTCTTCATCAAAGGCGTTCAAGACCTATTGATAGTGGGTATAAGCATTGTTCTTCTAGGTCGCAGTGTTCGATTGTACTTTGAGCGCGATCCACGATTACTTCGGAACGCTGCTCTGATCGTTTCAGTGGCTTGGTCACGTTGGGTCCTCGAAGGAACAGCCAACGTAATAATATATTATTACAACAAGTCATCACCCGTAATAGGTATAAATGACCCGATTTTCTCAAGCTTCCTGTTCACCATAATAGTTGGTATTTTAATTGGCGTCGCTTCAGTGTTGCTGATTTACATAATTAACCGGTCAGCTAAAGATTTCTTTAAGAAAAGAGACGAAAAAACAGAAGACCTGTAAGATTTTTTGACGTAATTTCCTTTTCTGTTTAGAGGAAGCTTTAATTGAACCTAGAAAGGCTTTAAGCTATAGTACGTAGCGAAAATATGTGTAGAAAATACTTAGGTATGAGAGGTCCAAGTAGTGCTTAAACGATTACTTTCTGTTATTGGCGCCTACAAAGTTTATGAGAAATGGCTCTATCTCCAAGTTAAGAACGGCATTAAACCCGAACACATAGCTATAATTCTTGACGGAAACCGACGGTGGGCAAGCGATCAGGAAAGTAACCCCTGGCTGGGGGATAAGTGGGGTCACAAACAAGGAGCTGACACGGTTGAGCAACTTTTAGATTGGTGCCAAATGTTCGGAGTCAAATACGTCACGTTATACACATTTTCCACAGAGAATTTCAGTCGGCATCCTGATGAAATTTCCAAGATTATGCAGATCGCCGAAGAAAGATTCCGCAAATTGCTGACGGATGAAAGGGTACACCGAAATAAGGTTCATGTAAAAATTATAGGCCGGACCAACCTTTTGCCCGCAAGCTTACAAAATGCCATAGCAGATGTTGAGAAGGCTACCGAAAACTACGATTGTTACTTCTGGAATTTCGCTTTTGCATACGGTGGCAGAGCAGAAATTGTAGATGCTGCTAAGACTATTGCTTTGAAGGTGAAGAGCGGTGAACTAAACGTTGATGACGTAACTGAAACTACCTTCGAGAAGTACCTATACACTTCCCACATGACCAAAGACCCAGACATGATTATACGAACATCTGGGGAAGAACGTTTAAGCGGATTCTTGCTTTGGCAAGCGGCATACAGCGAACTTCTCTTTTTGGACGTTTACTGGCCAGACTTCCGTTTAATTGACCTCTTAAGAGCGATAAGAGTTTTCCAGCATCGTAAACGACGGTTTGGATCATAAAACAAAGAAATTTAGGAGCGTTTTTTGGCACTGACTATAGAGATGACGTCGCGGTCTTTGAGGATGGCATCTTCCCCGATTCTTCTTTTGTCTCGAGCATCAATGGCATAGAGGAAGTTTTCGCCTAGTTCAGTGTGAATTACATAGGCGAATAGGTGAGCAGTTGTGCCTTTGGGAACAAGGTATGTGTCGGGTAGTACTCGTCCATTGTGGTCTGATAGGTGTTCAAGGTCTTCCACGGGGTACACAGTTATCATATCGAGGAGTTTAAAGTATGCAGTGTTTATGGCCTCTTGCACACCAGTGGTATTGTTGGGTTTGAGGATTTTTTCTCTTACTTGTTCAAGCGCTTTAACCTGACCAGCCGACAACTTCTCTGGATGAGAAATTTTAAAGTCCTTATCTCCTGGTTTATACTCAATCAACTGCTTTTCCGCGGCGCGTCTTAACACCAACTCAGCCTCTGCCGAGGTAGGAATAACAATGTAATCAAGTTTTTTCATCCGTTCAACGTTTGCTTGGGAAGTTGGCAAATCAATCTTGTTGGCAACAATCAACAAAGGCTTAGAAATGCGCCTTAAATTGTCGACGAAACGATAGAAATCATCATCAGTCCAAGATGCAGGTTTATCGAGGTTCAAGTTTGCCCTTCGTACAGCTTCGTTTATGCATTGGCGTTTAATGCTTAATCCCGTTAAGCGATCCTCAAGATGGTGTGCTATTCCTTTTTTATCAGCTTCCGCGGTTCTAGCAATTTTTGACCAATCTTTCTTAAGAATAGTCACCATCCACATAGTTATTTCGCGTTCAAGAAACTTCACATCTTCCAAGGGGTCGTGTTCGCCAGGTTTGCAGCTTTTTCCCTCGCAGTCTGTTCCTCCTGAAGCGTCAACTACATGGATTAGAGCGTCTGCTCTGCGGATTTCATCCAGAAACTGGTTGCCTAAGCCCTTTCCTTCCCAAGCACCTGGAACAATGCCCGCAATGTCGATTAATTCTACTGGAACAAGTCTTGTGCCGTCCAAGCAGAGTGAGTTCCGCGGATTATCTTGGACTTTGAATTCATCGTGGACACATGGGGTTCGGACGTAGCCGATGCCTCGGTTGGGCTTGATAGTTGTGAAGGGGTAATTGGCTATTTCAGCCGCAACCAACGTTGCAGCACTAAAAAATGTTGATTTTCCAGTGTTTGGTTTTCCAACCACTCCAAGTAAACGTGAATAGGACTTTTGCATCGACAATTTATCTTCACTTACAGTATTGTTGCTATTTGTTATGCTATATTATTTGCGCTTAAACGAGTGTAAAACGTTCTACCGTTTTAGACTCTTTGCATATTATATTGCTGGTAACTGCTAGTAGATTTAGACTTAATAAACAATAAAAGAAAGCGGCACTCACATAAGCCAGTAAAACAATAAGTTGGATATACCCTTAAATGAAAAGATGGAACATGGGCTAAAGTGAATCGGAAAGAAATTACCAAAATTTTGGTTTTCGTTACATGTTCAATGTTTATAGTTGCTTACTTTGTTCCATGTGGAACTTTTTTGACTGCTCAACAGAAAAATGAAAATTGGGTAGCTTATCCGATGCATATTTCTCCATTCGCAGGTTCGTCAAATCCACAAGGGTATTCCCCAGCACAGATAAGAACAGCTTATAACTTACCATCTTCAGGCGGCGAAAATACAACTATTGCTATAGTTGACGCTTATGATACACCAGACATACTGAATTATTTTAACACATTTTCTAACCGATACGGTCTTCCAGACAACACTACAAGTAATTTTTTTGTTCACAAGATGGCGCAAAATATGCAAAGTGATAGCAGTTGGTCGTTGGAAGCTTGTTTAGATGTTGAATGGGCTCATGCAATAGCTCCAAACGCAACAATACTTCTAGTGGAAGCTATTTCTCCAACTGATACTGCGCTTCTCTCAGCTGTCGATTATGCAACAAGGCAGCCTGGAGTAGTTGCAGTTTCTATGAGTTGGGGTGGCGATGAATCTTCCGATGAAACCAATTATGGCTATGAAAGTCACTTCAACAAACCAGGCATAACTTTTTTCGCTTCCTCTGGTGATGATGGCTCAACCGTAATGTGGCCCGCTGCTTCAGCAAACGTTGTTAGCGTTGGAGGAACGACACTTAACCTCAACTCAGATGGAACAGTAATTTCGGAGACAGCTTGGCGCAACAGCAGCGGAGGAATAAGTGCTTACGTAGCCGCACCTACATATCAATCAAATTACGGTCTAACTTTTCTAAACCGTGCAGTTCCAGATGTTTCCTATAACGCAAACCCTTTGACTGGTGTGCCTGTTTATAATGGAACGTGGTGGAAGTTAGGGGGCACAAGCGCTGGTGCTCCTCAGTGGGCAGCGATACACGCTCTTGGACTCTCAGCTACCAACAACAATCTCTATAGTAGAGCAAAATCAGGGTATTCATCTTATTTTAGGGATATAACTCAAGGATCTAACTATGTAAACTCCACAGCCTCAAGTTACGATTTGATTACCGGGTTAGGCAGTCCGTTGACATTTAAATTTGGGACTTCATTCGATTTATCTCCTATTTCAGGTCCACCCCATGGATCAATTACTCTTAGCGGATTGGGTTTCACAGCAGGTAGTTCCGTAAACATTTCCTACTTAAACCCTTTAACCTCATCTTGGACTCCGATAATTAACAACTTGGCAACTACAACAGAAAACTTCACATTTACAACAAACGCTCCTGATTTAGGGCAAAATAACACAGCAGGCGACCATCAAGCAATCGTTGACAACATTGTTTTCCGAGCCCAAGACAACAGCAACAACCGTTTCTATAACACAACCGTACCCTATGCGGAGGGTCGCAGAGGTTTAACTCAGGTAAGTAACCTTTCTGCAAATGGATTGTTTGGTAACAGCACCTACTTGGCTCCTACCGTTTTTGTACAATACGGTCAATCAATAGTCGTCTCGGGGAACTGGTTTAGTCCCGGAACAGCATCATTACTATGGGATGATACTGTAAACGTTGGATCTGCAACGATTAATGGAACTGGCTATTTCAATACAACTCTAGTGGTACCGATTACGACCGCAGGGCAGCATAGGCTAACAGTAAACGATGGAAGCAGCAATTTCTGCGTCAATCTAACCCGTTTGCCAACTGTGTCTAACGATTATGTGGATAGTTGGCATACATCTGATTTCAAGGTAACCTTAACGCCTGATTATCCGGTTAACGAAACCTTCTATAGAATAAATAGTGGTCCAGTTGACAACGTTACAGCAAATGGGCAACCCACAATAAAGACAGAGGGTGGCACCAACACTCTTGAGTATTGGAGTACATGGAATGCTTACGGGTCAACCCTCAATGACCTTTTACATGTTACGGTTGCTGGAATAAAATTGGACAAAACCGTACCTATCGGCTCAATAACCACTAGCAGAAATACCGACACACCAACAATTACGTTGGCTTTATCGGCGATTGATGACGCCTCAGGAGTTGCCCAAATGCGTTTTTCAAACGATGATATCAATTGGTTAACGTGGGAACCATACGATACATCAAAAACTTGGGTGGTGCAGGGGGGCGATGGGCAGAAAACCGTAAGTGTCCAATTCATGGATAACGCTGGTTTAACCTCAACCTATAACTACACTCTAACACTTCAGACTTCTCAACCTACAGCAGCTCCAACCGTAACTCCAAGCCAAACCCCCATCCCTTCACCTACGCCAACTGCAATTCCCTCTATAATCCCAACACCCACTCCTTCCGCTTCACCGTCACCAAGTCCCACACAAATCATTGAACCTGCAATAATACCTGAAGCTCCAGTTTGGATACTAATCCTAATTGCCACATTAACACTTATGTTGGCGCTGTATTTCAAAAAAGGGAAAAACAACTGAAATTTTTTTGTTAAAGTTCGCTTTGTTATACCTTTGGTCCTTTTTCTTTGTGGAATTAATGTTTCCAAACCTGTCGAAACTTCTTCTTTCTTATAATCAAGCTGAAGTACAAGGGGTTTAGTTTGATGTCTCTTTAAGATGCCCATAAGACTCAAAAACATGGAAAAAAATGAAGCTTGCAATATAAAAAAAACTGTTGGAAAAAGTTCCGCTGTCAAGGTTATTTTTCGTTTTAGCTCAATTGGTTATGTTGCAACTTTCACTTATCTCTTATTGTTGATCATAGTTCATTAGTTTTTTTAGGCTTTGATAATTCATTTAGGTCCTTGTGACATTTGCTGCATTCAAACATTGAGGTGCCGCATGATGGACAGAACAATTCTTGATTAACCATTCTTTCTAAAAGCGCAAGCATTTCAGCTCTATTTTGTACTTCGCGCGGAGACTCTTTGTATTCAAGGAGTTCATTGGAATCTTCTTTTTGCGGTTTTGGGTTTTCACTGGATACAATTTCCTGGTAGACTTTGGAGATGCTAGTTTTTCCATCTCGAAGCTTTTGTTTTTCGTCTTCGCTGGCTTTCTCCATAATTTTCTTGCCACGTTCAAACGTTCGGGTTGAAACACCAACTTTTTTTGCAACTACATCGGTTGCTTTAGCTTTTGGCTCTGTCTCTGCGTCGTCTGACGCTAACCCCAATTGCATGTCTCGGCCATTCTTACCGCCTTTCGATTGCCTTTTCTTTGCGAGTGCCTTTTCAATTTCCAGCAATGGCACCGCTAATTCTACAAGTTGAAAATTATTTAGGTGTCGGCGTCTGAGGTTTGCTTCGATGACGAATTTTTTCTCCATCAATTTGTCATCGAATTTTCGTACTTCAAAATCTGGTTCAATACCGAGTTCGGTGCAAGCCCGCAAGCGGTGGTGCCCATCTAAAACCTCCAGGTCTTCGTTTACGATTATTGGATAGTGTTGTCCTTCGGTTTGTATGGATTTTTTTAGTTCGACAAATTCTTCTGCTGACATTTTAGGTAGTAACTTGTCGTATTCGGGGTTTAAGCGTAAGCTCATGGATACCATATTCTTCTTTGTTTGTATTATTATTTAAGTTGAGGGGGTTTGAAGGTTTTTGATTAGGAAATTTTCTATAAGGTTGGCTTCAACTGAAATCACATGTTCTTTTATCTTATTTTGGAATTGATAATAATAAGCTATGAAACCCACGTAGCAACGATTGGCGGTGAAACAGGTAATCAAAGGCGCTTTCAACGCTTTTATTAGCAAACTCGTTCCTTTTGTTAATGATGCGTGCGGCCCATCACCCATCTAATCTTTAATATGTTGATACTCTTTGAGAGATTTTTCTCAAACCAACCGAATTATGCTTCCAAAAGAAAAAACTTGTAATTCATTGATATGTAGCCCCATTGCGTAAGTTATATTAAACACAATGCACCTAAATTCGTAATTAGTAATAAATTAAAATCTCATCGTTGCGAGAAAAACTCGCATATGTGCGATTAACATAATCAAATAAAATATAACTTACAATAGGAGTTGCATACTTACGGGAACATCCCAAACATTTACTATAAAGTACGTTGTACACGCTAGATTTGAAATTGAAGGTGTAGTTGAAAAACCCGATGTTATAGGCGCAGTTTTCGGTCAAACAGAAGGACTTTTTGGTCCAGAGCTTGACTTACGTGAACTCCAAAAAACTGGGCGCATCG
Organism: Candidatus Bathyarchaeota archaeon; assembly: GCA_963840325.1. Taxonomy (GTDB): domain Archaea; phylum Thermoproteota; class Bathyarchaeia; order Bathyarchaeales; family Bathycorpusculaceae; genus Bathycorpusculum. The sequence continues at coordinate 481,467 of CAWIYM010000004.1, read as the reverse complement.
GAAGAATTGAAATAGACTTACATTCTAAAAACGATCGAACAACAGGATCCATAACAATCCCGACCAGTCTTGACCGTGTTTCCACAGCCCTAATAGCTGCGAGCGTTGAGAGCATAAATCGCGTTGGACCCTGCTCAGCCAAAGTTACATTAGACAAAATAGAGGACATCCGCGAAGCACGCCGAAAAATAATAATTGACCGCGCAAAAGAAATCCTGCATCGATGGAACATCGAATCCATGCCCAGCGTCGATGAAGTTTACAAAGAAATCAGCGACACTATGAAAGTTGGCAAGGTAGAGAAGTACGGACCAGAAGATTTGCCGGCTGGACCAGGTTTAGAAGGCGCCAAAGAAATCTATGTGGTTGAAGGTCGCGCAGACGTCATAAACTTGATGCGATGCGGTATCTTTAATACAGTAGCCCTTGAAGGTGCAAAGGTTCCTGACTCGATAAAGAAGATAACAAAAGAAAGATTAGCCACAGCATTGCTTGACGGGGACCGAGGCGGCGACTTAATCTTAAAAGAGCTCATACAAGTAACAAATGTAAAGTTTGTCGGTCGCGCCCCAAGAGGCAAAGAAATCGAGGAATGCAATTGCAAAGAAATCGCTGAAGCAATAGAAAACAAGTTGCCCATCGCAGAAGCGGCAGGAGCAAGCAAACCAATCCCACAATCACCAACGCCAAAGAAAGTTGTTGTTCCTGAACGCGTCAAGGTTGAAGTTCCAGATACCATCGTTCAAGCCGCTAAAGCGTTAGTTGGCACACTCGAAGCAGTTCTTTTAAACGAGAAACTCGAATTAATCGAACGTCTACCAGTAAGCCAACTTGCAGAAAAACTTTCACAGGTAACCGGTGTTGATACTATAGTATTCGACGGCATTATTACTCAGAGAATCGTTGACATCTCAGCTGACAAAAATATCAAACGTATCGTTGCTTCACGCGTCTCCGAAGCGGTTAAACCTGCGTTGAACGTTGAATTGATAACGTTCCAAAACGTTATCCCCCCAGCTTAAACATAGTCCATTAGGTTCTTAATTTCTTTTGTTTCTTTTAATAATTCAGCTTCGGAAACGTTGAAGAACGAGAGTATTCTTGAGGCTGCAGGCAACACCTGGTTAGTTATGTAGTAATCAATGTCTATTTCTTCGGGTTTGGCGAAAACGTAGGGTTTCACACGGTTATAAAGGCGTCCCTTTCCAGTTAAGATAACATAACCCACCTTGTCGCCTCCCGTTAACCGCCATCCCTTTTCCTTGAGCATCTTCGCTGCTTCCACATGTGGAGCCTTAATTGCGTAGTCTTCAGGCGGTTTTGTGAGTGTTTTCCAAATTATAAGGTCATGAAGGGGGACTTTTCTGTTTTTTAGATCTGCAATTTCTGATCGCACATAATCGGTTGCCCTTTTAGGCGAGAGTTCGTTGAGAATTATTTCTAATACGTGTTCTTGTACTTTTTTAGCAACTTCCGCCCAGTCGCCTCGAATAACCTCCAAACCCACAATGTCTAGGCTGCCGTCCTGCCGCAAACCTGCATAGCGTTTTTTTGCTTCAGTGAAAAAAATACGTTTGTAAACTTCCCCTACCTCTACATCCAACTTTAGGTCGCGTTTGATTTCTTCTTCCAACTTTTGAACTTTCGTTTTTTCATAGTTGAGGAATAAGCTATCTGTGTCTCCATAAACCACTGTTATTCCTGTTTTTTCGGCCATCTGGGATGCGGTCAGAATGATGTGTCTTCCCCATGCGGAGGCTGCTTCAGCAACGGGTTTAGTATACCATCGTGCTCCTACCCATCCAGCGTAACCGTAAGCGGCGTTCGTTATGATTTTGACCGCTTTTTGGCGTGCATCCAAGACCTGGTATTCGACTGTTTTGGGGTTGAGGGGTTTCATTTTTTGACGGATGTTGCCTCGAGTGTTAATTAGGTATGTCAGGGCTTCTTTGTAGAATCCTGGTGGTTCCTTGCGAAATTTGTGCTCTACTTCTGGGGCTATATAGACGCCGCTTGAAGGTTCAGGTTCTCCGGGAGCTATGTAAGTGTCGGGGCTGAGGTTATATGTTATCATGATGTTTGGGTACATCGACTTGAAATCTAAAACGGCGATGTTCTCGTGCAAGCCCGGTTTCGGGGAAAGCACCAAGCCGCCTGCGTAAGGTTGATATGGTTGCTCTATGTGTTTGGGAACGAGTTCGCCGATTTTCTGAGCTACCTTGATTAAGAACCACTCAACGCGAAAACCCACAGCTGCAGTCATTACGTGGTCTAGTGGTAGGCTGGTTAGGCTGGCAAGTTGCATCGCAAAATCCAAGAGTATTGTCACAGTGCCCTCGACTTTGCAGGCGCTATCCAACCCAAAACGCTTTAGTTGTTCTCGTTTTTGCTTGTTATCCCAATAATCTGCAAACTCAACATCCTCAACAACACTTTCCCGATCTTTCAAAACACCCAAATGGTCAGCAAAATTCCAAAGAGTCTTAACCTTAACTTCTGGAAATACATCCATAAAATCCGCCAAATCAATGTTCACTGTGCCGGTCGTTGAAACGTGACCGTAAATGCTGGTGTGCGGTTCGAGGTGGGCTCTATCAAAATCCAGTTTCAATTTTAGTTTGTGACTTCTGCCTTTAAGGTAGGTCCAATCTACCGTGTTGGCGCCATAACTTGCGATAATGTCAGGATCAAACTCACAAAGATAAGCAATGAAGTTTTGGATGACTGGTTTGTCGTTTCTGTCTTCACCTACTATGAATTGCCGTGTTTCGCCATTGCTTGCTGAGGTTGAAATAATTAGGACAGGGTTGCGGTCTGGTTTTGGGGAGCCTTCGCGACTATAGCAAATCATAGAGAACCCCAGAACCCTCAAAGCTGGTATAACAACATTTTCTATATGTTGGGGAGGAGAGTTTAAAGTATAAATCTCGTCAACTCTAACGCCTTCTTTGTTTTCTATCTCAGTTGCTTCTGCTTCATGCCATCCGCAGGGCGCTAAGTTGTTGTCGATTAAGTAACGCATGGAGGCACGAACGTCGTCTTCGAGGCAATCGGATATCCCTTCGACGCTTCGAAGTTGCTTGGCAAGTTTCCCAGTTTCAGTTGCCACCTTGCAATACACCTTAATTGTCTGCACGGGTTTGCCAAAGAAGCGGCGAGACACAATATCCGCCTTCACAATTGACTGGGCATAAGACGTCATAATTGCCTTGGCAGTTTTCGACGCATCAATTCCCTCAGCCAACACAGCGTAGAAGTAAGCAACAAAGTTGTGGTCAACAAAGAGCACCCTATTGCCAGCTGAGTCAATTCCCCACAACCACAACTCAATCGTGCCTTTGTCTTTGTCGATTTTGGGGTTAATGTCTAGGAGCCAAAAAGAAACCTTCACAAACAACCGCCAATAAAACATAAAACAAGATTGCCCTTAAAGCTTTAGATATTATCCATTTCTGTTTCAATCAGTATTCTAATATTTTGTCTTCAATAGAAGAAGAAGATATGCAATTGCATTTTTGGATGGGGTTGTTTTGGGTTGCTTTTGCAATTTAGGGCTTAAATTATTTGCAGGTTGCGGTTGCATACGGGCTATATCGGTTAAAAAGGGCAATTTTTCTTCTTCTTACATGAACCCGCGTTTATCGCATGATATTTTCTCATTCCAAAATAAAACTGTAACATTCCCAACAACAGAACATTAAGAATAATTAAGCGTGCCTGAGATTTGCAGCTTAAGGCGTCATTTGTTCCCAGTTCAAGTTAGATTCTGTGTTAGGATTGTAGCTTGGTGAGTCTGAAAGAATGTATTCTCCAAGGTTGTTAGCCCATGCATAGCTGTAGCCTGATGGAAGATCAACTGTGCTGCTATCGAATGGATTGTTGTATGTTTCGACACCTAGAATGTTGTTTGAAAAGTCGTGGGCTAATCTGTCATTTACGCTTTGGGTTTGTTGCCAAGCTTGATAGTTTTCATCGCTGATTTGGTCGCTTGTTTGACTTATGATGTTGCTCAGTTGACCAAGGCTTTGGATTTGCTGAATTTGTTTTTGAATTAGGTAATTGACTACTTGGGTGTATTTGTTTAGCCAGTTTACGTCAGTTTTGGCGGAAAAAGAAATGGTTTGGAATATTTTCGTTTCGGAGTCGAGATGCCCCTTTGCAGCTCGGAAAGACTCTAGGTACGTCATATACCAGTTCACGTTTCTTGAAATTCCATAGAGGGTTTGGACTGGGATGTCTTGGGATTGTATGACGCAGTACATTTCCTCCTCCATCAACACACCATTTAGGCTATATTCGACTCGTATTTTTCCTCCATTAGCAGAGGTAATTACTCCTGTAATCGGGTCAGTTCCTGTAGCGATTACATTGCTCAGCTGTGGCAGGTTCTGCTCACTAACAACTTCCAGGTTTTGTACATTGTTTCTAAACATAGGGAAAGCAATTTCTTTCAAGGCTTCAACTGGACCTAAAGGAGCATGAACCAACGCTCCAAAGTAGCGGGATCCAGTTGGAAATGTCTGTAATATCATAGGGTTGTCTGACGAGAAGAATGCTTGATTTGGAAAATATTGTATTCTTCTGTTCCGTTTGATTCCAAGCCTTGAAGGTTCCGAAGGCGGGCATTGCAGGATTGTCAAGTATCCAGTTGATGTCACCGCTCGATTTCCAATCGACTGGAATTAGCATACTGAAAGGCTATAATAGTAGAGCATAGACACAGCAAATCTAAAACTCAATTTCCCTTTTTATTTTTTAAATATTTTACACTTTTCACTCGAAAATATCGTATAGCCGAATATTGTGTTTTCCAAAAAAATGCTCTTCTACATCTTAACAACAACCTTCAAAATAATCAGAGGCTGGATGATGAATTGAAAAATATCACTTTTTGGGTATGCTAATAAAAGACAAGTCGACACAACAATAAATAATGAAATAAGAGGAACAGTCTTAGCTGAAAACGTAAACAGTTTCTTGCAGCATATCAATCCTTGACAAATCATCTGCTATTTAAGAAATAGCCAAAAAACCATTTATTATTGAGAAAAATGTTAGCGGAGTTTTCTTGCTTTGCTTTCGGAACAGTGAGGATTAAAGCAATTAAGACATCCTTTAGGATAGGTTTGGCAGAGTTGGTTTTTCTTAAAACCCCATTTCCTTCTTAGTTCATCGGCTTCTGCTTCTTGATCATCTGACTTGTTTTTTGCTTTGGTATAGGTAAGGTAGGCATGGGCAATTTCATGAGCTATAAGGGATTCTGAGTCTGTTCTTTTTAGAATTATCATGTAGGGCTTGTTTATTTCTTCTACTTGGATGGTTTGACTTTGGCCTGCATGGAAAGAGATTTTTTGTAATGTGAATTGGTAAACTTCTTCAGGCAACCTTGCCAAAGTGTTTAGTAATCTTTTGTGGAGGGTATTCCATCTTTGAGCAAGATGAATAAATTCGTCAATATCACTTTTAAAATCTATTTCTGATTTGTCTCTTTTCATCTTTTCTCTCCTTGGTCTGTTCTGCTCTAGATGTAACTTGCTTGACGCTCCCATTTAGAAGTCGCATCGTTTAATTAATTTATTAAGGCGGTCAAGTTTACAATTTCTCGATGCTTCATGATCTTTTACAAGTCTTATGTTTGGTAAATCTATTTCTAAGGTTTTTTCTGAGAAGGATTGGATTTTCCAATTCGTGTTTCTCGACAGATATTCGCCGACATCTGGCGGTGCTGTGTCAAGCGGAATGGTTTCGAGTGAGAGATTACGTACAGCAAGACATAACTTGACCATGGAAATGCGGCAGTGCAGTTGCTAGTGATTTCCGAACGTTCACTCCAGACGCAGTTGGCAATTACTCTATTGTGTTCAGCTGGCCTGGAGGTGTAGTTCAATCCAGTGAGGCTACCTATGACACAGCAGCCATCGGCGACATTTTCCTAGGCGCCACAAGCGCACCGACGATACTCACCGTACAATCATGAACCAAGTGCCTATTTAACCGAAAATCTGCTTCCAACAGACTATTGGACGCGCCCAATAAATGCCATGAATAGAGATTGGACTAAAGTTGCAGGCAACTGGCTGGGCGGCACATGGCTAATAAACAACTATCAAAGATCAGGCACAGGACCTAGAACCGCACACGTGCTGTGGACAGCACCTATAATGGCATCTTCACCTTCCAGCAATGGCTATCCAGGAGGTCTTGTTGACGGCTCGTGGCCAGGTTTGTCTACCAACATTAATGACTACCAAGCGTCTTGGCGAGGTCCGATAATCATGAATGGAGTTCTCTACTACAATTCACCGACAACCGCACAGAGCAATAAGTATGGTTATTACGCAGTGAATTTGACTGTGCAAAACAGATGGTCAAGAATGGCACCGATAATGTCTTAAACCTAATTTTTTCGAGATTCAAGTAGATTAGCTCCAGTCTCCTATGCTCAACAATTTTATGTGCTGTCATTTGGCCAACTGTACAAATACGAGTCAGTTAACGGGCGCGGTGTAGCCTCATTCCTTTGGATGACGCAACAAATGTCCACGACCTTCGCTACTGCACGTACACTAAGTATGTGGTTGCTGTTCGTGAAATCGTAATAGTGAAGCAGTGGAAAGTTCCATCAGGACAGCCGCAACTGGTCCAGATGGATCCTTACTGGTATATCGATACATCTCGTCTACGGGTAACTTCCTTTGTTGGAACTCAAGCCAGGCTATTTATCCAGGCGGAGCCACATCAAGTGGCGAACAGGTTTTCCGACCTCCAGTGGGAGCAGTAATTGACGCAGTTAACGACACAAAATGGGTAAACGCCAGTACTACTTGGGGTAGGATTTTTATTCGCTCAAACAGCAAAGACTCCCATTTCGAGTACACAATGAACGTGACAAGTGATTCCTTAAAGAACCTATATTGTGTTTGACTATTTTGAAGAAAAAGATGGCAAGCTAAACTGATATTTGGTTCATCAATTGCATCCACTTACGGTAGCATAGGCGGATCCTGCACCGGCGATACAATTCAAATATGGCTTGCAACTATAAACGAGCACGAAACTGCTAAACAGTCCTTGGCCTACATTACCTCCTCCAGTAAATACCAATCTTGGATATACAATTACTCTGGATTACAACAAAGACTTTACCGTTCCACTGCCTGGCAAAAACCATACTTGGACCATAAGCGGAACCGACTACGAGAATAGCGTATTCATTTTGAGATGTGCTCAAACAGGCCAGCTATGGGGATACGACTTAGGAACTGGACAGCCAAAGTGGGGACCAACTACATACATGTTGGGAAATGACCAATTCGACTATTACGGCCAAAGCAGTAATATCTACGACGACAAAATCCTTTCTGCTTCTCAATATGCAGGGACAATCAAAGCCTTTGACGTTGAAACTGGAAAACTTTTCTGGGAATACCAAGCTACTCGGCACCTTACAGTTATGAAAGCGCATATGGACGTAACATGCCCCTTAGCATTGGCGCTGTTTTCGACGGAATGATTCCCGCTTTTTCCACTGAGCACTCGCCTACTAATCCTCTCTGGCGACAGTCATACGTTCGCTGCGTTAACTTAACCGACGGAACGTTGATCTGGAAGCTCTTAGTTTCAACCTAGGTTTGTGTATCGCAGATGGCCGCATCGTAAGCGCAAGTCAATATGACAACATGATATATACTATCGGCAAGGGACCAAGCGCCGTCACAGTTTCCGCTCCACAGACCGGCGTTTCTGTGGGATCCAGCTTTACCATCACTGGCACAGTCACTGACCAGTCTCCGGGCGCAACAGCATACGCTCACAAAATAGGTTACGCAAACGGCGTCCCATCTGTCTCCGACGCAAGTCAGGAAGCTCTGATGGAATACATCTACCTGCAGCAGCCAAAGCCTTCAAACGCAACTGGAGTTCCTGTAAGAATTGATGTTATCGACCCTAACGGCAACTTTGTCAACATTGGCACTACTAAAAACCTTAGATGGAGTCTACGGTTTCACTGTGGATACAAACAACCTTGCTGCTGGACCAGGCTGATACCAAGTCATTGCTTCTTTTGATGGATCAGACTCTTACGGGTCATCACATGCAACGTCTTTCTTCACAGTCAACTCTGCACCTTCAGCAACTGCTGCACCGACACCCTTACCATCAACAATGGCCGAAACATACTTTGTTCCCGCAATCGCTGTACTATTCGCTCTCCTCATCATAATAATCGTCATACTCGCTATAGGAATGCTTAGAAAACGACCATAAACGTACAATTCAAAAATCAATTCCCTTCTTTATTTTTTTTTGAGACTCTTTGCAATTTTTCACAAAATATCACCCAGCCAAATTTTATGCCTACAAGCAAAAGTGTCTTTCTACATTCTAACAAGGAATCCTCAAATCATTCTGGAACAGATATGGAAAACTGGAAGAATAAGCCGTTAAGTCTGAGACGAGACTGAATGAACATAAGCCAGACAAGTTCAACGAAGGAAAACGTCAAGACTACCTACTAAGAGAAACTTCGAAAAAGCCCAAGTATAGAAACACACCCCTAACAGCCTAATTCCAAGAGCAAAAAAGTGAAAATCCAACTCTCACTCTACGCCCCATACTACAAGATATCAAAACTCAAGTATGCATTTATTTTGCATACTTTTTAGAACTTGGTTCGGTAAGCTTTAACCAAACGTGATCGCAAAAATAATGCATGCCGCTGTGATGAGAACTAACAGTACCCAGTTTTGTGGCATTTGCTTGCGCTGAACTTCTAACGATGCGTTTCCATATAGTGGAGCTGATATTTCCGGTTGAGTTTGTGTGGGATTGGGTGTTTGATTTGGTGTGGTCAAGGGTGATTGTGTGTTTGTGGCGAGGGCGAGTGGTTTGGGTGTGGAAGTTGGGCAACATGTTGGAGTAGGTGTCGCTGTTGCATTAGCTATATCGCATACTGTGATGTTTTTGGGAGTATCTCTGTTAACTATAAAGTTGTATTCAAAGTAGTTTGGGAAATTGCTCGTTGGACTCATGTAGGATCCGGGTCGGGGATGTGCGTCGATTGTGTATATTCCGTCTGGGACACTTAGGAAATAGAAGCCAATTGCATTGGAGAACCAGCCAGAGAGGTAATTGTTCAGGCAAACGACTGAGCCGGTCATGGGGTACCTTGATTATCGGTTATGTAGCCTGACACTTTGTATCCCGTGTTGAGTGTGATGTTTTTTATTGCTTCTGATGTAACATGATATTGAGCTTCGCCGTAGTAAATGTAGTTTGAATCCCAAGGTGGCCACACATTAATTTGGTAGTAACCTTGTGGAGCATACATTTCGTAGTAACCTGCATTATCTGTATAGACGGCTGGAACTATCGAGGGAACATTTAAAATGACCATAGCACGTTCTAAGCCTCTACCGTTTGAATCCGTGATGTAACCTGAGATTTTAAAATGATCCCAGTTGGAGGGTGGAGGCTGCGTTGGAATAGGTGTTGGTGTCGGTTGAGTTGTGATAGTCGTGGCTGAAGTTGGAGTTGCATATTTGTTGCCGTTTACGATTAACTCATCTGCATATAGGGGCTTGTCGTAACCTTTTCCAAAACCGACAGCAGTATACTGCAGGCAAACGCCAAGATACAGAACAGTTGCATTGGGATATTGGGCGGTCCAATTCGCGAAGCTGTCCCAAACTTGTCCCCTAGCGGCTTAACTCATAATTTCCCATTGTCTCCACCCCCGCCTACTTCCACCGCTGCTTAATTGCCAATCGCCGTTGGCGTTAATTTGATAATCGCTTATGAGGCTGAAATCGGTTTTTGCGTCTGTGTCGTTGTCGATGTATATGACAAAGCGTGGTACTGCTACTGTGTATGAAGTGTAGAATCCAAAAGACGTGATTGTGCTGAAGGGCTTGTTGTAGGGATAAAGCGCCATAACCCAAGATGATGATTGCGCACCTGCACGGTATTACAAGTTTGACAGAGTTGACGCTTGTGTGCACTTTATCGGCCGTTAGAGAAGCCTGCCCATCACCTCTGATGTCGAAGGTCACGCTTGCAGATTGTGCGTGTATTTCTTGGATAGCAAAGCTAAAGTTGATTGTTAGCAATAAAGTGATAATAATCGAAACGCCAAGGGTTTTATTTGCTTTCATAAATGTCACCCGAACACAAACTTTCTATTCCTCAAATAAATGTAGGTGATTTTGTAATAAATGATTTTTGTCAAGTTTTCTTGACTAAAGTTAGTCAAGATTTGAGACAGTGTAAAAAATCGAATAACGGTCGGTCGAAAGCTTGAAAATTACCCAGTACTCTTCTTTGATTTTACCTTTCTCTTACCCTTATTTTCTAACAAGCGCACCGATTAGAACTTGAACTCCAAGAATGTTTAGAGCTCGCCTTAAATTATAGGAAAGCAAAAGCAATCCTACTTCTCCACTAACCTTTCTAAGCCCTTTTAGTAGCAAATAAGGAGCACCAAAAGCCCTCTTCAAAGTCCCAAACGTATGCTCAACAACCTTTTTGCGCTTATCCATAACCTCATGATGTAACTGCATACGTTTTTTCATATCATCCACAACCGCCTCATGTACCCAGCGCCAAATCAAACGGCCAGTCTTACTGCTTGTACATTTAGTCATAAAGAACTGGCATGATAAGCAAACACTCTTTGGGCACTTGTAAACTCGTCGATCCATCCCATCCTGAATAGTTCGGCAATGAAAGTTAAGGCGCTGTCCGGCAGGGCAAACATACACATCAGCCACATCATCATAGTGGAACTTGTCTGCAGTGAATTCTGGCGATATTTTGCTGCCGCCGCTCCCAGATCTCTTTACCGCGACAAAGGGCGTAACCCCGTTATCGACGCATTGTTTGATTTGCATAAAATCAAAATAGCCCTTATCAGAAAGGCAATCAATCTGCTCAACCCCAAGTGTTTCTTTAGCGCATATGGCTACGCTGCTGAGTTGATTTAGATCAGATGCCTCGTTAGTCACCAAATAGTTAACGATCAGGTGGTTTTTTGAATCTACTGCTGCTTGCAGGTTGTAGCATGATTCAACTCTGCCGTGATTCATCATTTGCCGGCAATCAGGGTCTGTTAGAGCAACTTGCTTTTGACCGCTCTTTTCCATATTGTCAAGGATTTCTTGGCTTTTCTCCTTTTTCTCAAGTAGAGTTGCCAGTTTATCTACTTCAAAAGCCTTCGCCCCTTCGCCAACTTCACTGCTGGCCTGTTGCTCGTCAGATGCTTCCTGCTTATCCTGGGAATTCAACTCTTCCAAATAATGATTCACTGATTTTTCCATGACCTTTATTCTCTTTGCAAGTGCTCTTTGAGTGAAAGCTTTATAGCTGGAGTTAACCGCCAACAGTTTTGTGCCATCAACTGCGACTTGTTTTGCTCCATAGAGGCTCAGATTTTTTAAGAAAGCTACAAAGTCCTCTAATAAGGCAACTATAGCTGCTGGGTTGTCTTTCTAAAATCAGCTATGGTCTTAAAATCAGGCATTAAGCCTTTGAGAAGCCAGATGGCTTCAAGGTTTGTTTTGCATTCTCGTTCTAGCTTTCTGCTGGAGCGTATGTGGTTTAAGCCTCCGTAGAGGTAGAGTTTGCACAGGTCCTTTGGGTTGTATGGGGTCTTCCAAGATCCTTAGGTGTAGAATGGGTGAAACCCAATTTTTCCATGTCAAGAGTGTTAACGTAGGCATCTATGAATCTGATGGGGTTGTCTGGTTCTACGTATTCTTCTATGGTTTTAGGCAGTAGGAACGTTTGGCTTCGAGATACGCCGTCTACATAGCTGTCGTTTTCATTATCCATTGTCTGCTCGCCTGTTTTGGTCTTTGCCATTATGGCGGCGTGTCTATATTTAAGGTTAACGGCATTCTAGGGCGATAGCAGACTTTTCACACAGTCTCATTTATTGACAGGTTTTAAAAGTCTTAAAAATGGTAAGTTCATTTGCTGAGCAAGAATCTCCCAAAGTTGTATGACATAATTAATTTAATATACATCCAACAAAGATAACTGTTTTTTGTTTGTCTGGCGAGTAAACGTATATGTTAAGGATGCGCCCGATTTTTATGCTCATTATCCATTCCTTCTGTATTTCAGGGTGATTTTTCAGGCGCACTGACAAGAGTTCTGGCCCAGTTTCGAGCGTTAGCTAAATCTTGGGCATCTGGGTGTCCACGCCTCACTAAACCAAAGGTCTTGCCTAAACATTTGAATGAGTTATCAAGTAATTTTTGGTTTTTAGCTTCTAAAAGCTGTTTTACACGGTTAAACGTCAAGACATCGCTTATGCCGCCACCTGCCCAAGTCATAAAAAGAGCAAACTGCCTATTGCAATCTTCCAAATTCAGATGCTTTAAGAAACTTATCATGTCTGGACTTGGTTCTCCACCGCGAATCCAGGTTCCAATAACCACGAGATCAAAATGACTGATTGATATTGTTGAAAAATCTACTTCTCTGGATATTTTTTTTGCGTTACATTTTAATTCTTGAGTTATTTCGAGTGCAACTTTTTCAGTATTACCGTTTTTTGTGGAATAGATTACAACCGGATTCATTCGACTAACCTGTTAATTCTAACACTATTAACTAATAGTAATATCTTAGGGAACGTCAAAATTCTGCAGAAAGCGCAAATAGGTATGCGGAATCCAAAAGAAACGCAAATAAAGAAGCGTTTAGATTAACATCGCCATACTATCTCCCAAAGAATCCTATTTTAGTATGTGCGGTCGTAGTCTAGTTTGGTCTAGGACATCAGCCTGCCACGCTGACGACCCGGGTTCAAATCTCGGCGACCGCACCACACTAAATCCAATCAATGATTTCTATTAAAAATAATTAATATTGTTGATTAGTAGAACGATCTGCGATAGACTGAATATTAAGTTTGATTTTAAGAGATTGAGAAAAGATTTTGGCGCATTTTTCTTATTTCTTGTTAAGCATCAAAATTTAATCTTAGAAGCCTGTGTTTGCATTTAGTATCTTTGCAGCCGAATAATAGTAGGTTGGGGTTGTTGAAGTTACGGGTTAGAACTTCAGTTGTTGATTTACAATTTTCGCAACGTTCTGCTCTTACTTGGTCATTTAACACTTGTCCTTTAACCAGCAAAACACTCCAAGATTTTTCTTTAAAAGAATTAAACAATGTAAACGGGAACCTTCTAGAAAGTTAGAGAATCCAACAATTCAGCCTTCTGATAAAAAAATATTGAAAGTTTCTTAAATCTGTTTGTGATTGTAAATAAACTACAACTATAATTCAAGAATTGGATGCAACAGGATACCGATTGTTGTATTAAATATTATTCTTCACTCAAATTTTTGCATACTCAAGCTAATCTTGCCTTAGGAATAGCCAAAGCTTGAAAATTCCAATTAGTAACATCATAAGAACAAATATGCCGATTATCTAACTTTCTGAATATTCAGAAATTAAAACTTAATCTAGCTTTCAAATATTAATTTCTGATTCATAGGATGCTTTCATAAATCAGTTATATGCCATCAGCCATTTTGGTTGGTCATTATAACTCTTGGAGAATTTGTGTTTATGAAGCAAATTGCAGAAAAAGACAGAAAAGAAATAGAAGCCAAGTTGGCGAATGTTTTCGATGAAAAAATCGTGGATTTGTCTACAGAATTGCGTGAAATATTGCTAGATGATATGGTGACAGCTTTCGAAAATAGATTAAATGTGTTAAACCACGCGTCTAGAAAAACACCCAATTGACAGCCCAGATGGACAAAAACACTGATTACTAATACATAAATGATTTATAATCAAACGGAGAACTAAACAAAAAAAGAGGTATATAATTGCGTCGGTCAAAACTTGAAATGTACGTTGACATCCTAACAGTGCTGGCCCACAGAGGACCATTAAAATTAACGCACGTTATGTATAAAGCAAATGTTAACTGCAGCGTTCTAAAAGAATATTTAGACTTCCTTATCAAGCAAAACTTGGTGGAAGAACGCATCGTTGGAAAAGCACGTGTAGTTTTTGCAGTAACTCAACGTGGTATAACTGTTCTTAAGTACTTTAAAGAACTTAAGCAGGTTTTACCTATAGTAGAGGAAGCCAGGAACCAAGTTCCTATTCCCTACTAAATCTTTGTTTTTGAAAATTAAGCTTTAACCAACTTATTTTTGTTTCTCAAATCTTTAAGATTTGTTTTATTTACTTATTCAGAATAAGTACCACTGTATCGCAAGACATAATAAACAGAAAAAGGTTATCTTAACAAACTATATCATAAAAGAAACTACTCGGGGGAAACGCATGATTAGAAACGAATTGTCAAGTAAGAAACCGTTGAGCATCTTGGAAAAGATAGAAGAAAGCCTCGAGAAGCTGAATGATAAAATAGAAATTATGATTGAAATCCAAAAGAACGGTAATACAAATAATCAAAGAGCAACTTTGGCTTTGCCGGATGCTTCCCTCGACGTTATGACCCTTTTATCTATGCCAGATCATTTGCGAAAAACAGCCATGACAATTTGCAGGTGCAGCCGAGCTACAGCTGAAGAAATCTCAAGCCAAACCAAACGTGCCCGAGCAGTAGAAAGTGCCTATCTAAATCAATTAGTCATTATGGGCTATCTCAAAAAGGAACGAAAAGGCCGAAAAGCCTACTTTTTCATTGATAAAGAATCCCAGAGTTGAAAATCATGAGTAAAATAATCGCAGTACATTCATACAAAGGCGGTACAGGAAAAACTCTTTTCTCAGTAAATTTAGCCGCAACATTTGCTAAGGCAGGAAAGAAAGTTTGTGTATTTGACCTTGACTTTAGAGCGCCAAGCTTATTCGCTATTCTTAAAACTCCAAATGCTGATTTTTGGTTAAATGACTACCTAAACAACACCTGCGAAATTAACAAGACCCTCATAGACTTAAGCAGTCGAATCCCTGGAAATGGTAAATTCTACGCTTGCTTAGCAAACCCATCTACAGAAGCAATCCGAGACATGTCTTCAAAAGACCGAAAATGGGAAATGCGAGCCTTAGGACGACTTTTGGCTCTGCGGGAAAGTCTGTTAAAAGACCAAGAATTTGACTACCTAGTCTTTGACACAAGTCCGGGATTGCAGTACTCATCCATAAACGCTATTGTGGCTGCGGACTTCGTAGCAGTAGCAACAACAGGTGATCGATCAGACGTGGACGGAACAAAACGCATGCTCGCTGAACTCTACAACCTTTTCGAAAAGAAAACAGGTTTAGTGTTAAACAAGGTGCTCGATCCCTCAGTAACTGCAAAAAAAACCGAGATGCAAAACAAAATCAAAGCTGACTATCAAGTGCCCATGCTGGGTATGGTGCCATGTTTCTGCGAAATCTTGAGGGCAGAAGGAAATTTAATTTTCGTTCAGGATAAACCAGACCACCCTTTCACAAAGATTTTGGCTGAGATGGCTGCGAAAATAGAAAATGACGATTTAGAATAGCCACCTTTATTTTTCTTTAACAAAAAAGCTTAAACAATACTGCGCCTGCTAGATTTTCCAATTGGAGATGCGTTTGATTGGATAGGTCAGCGGTTATTTTGGCTGGGGGTTCCTCAGCTAAGTTCATTGGCGATAAGGGTCTTTTGGATTTGCATGGGAAACCATTGATTAACCATGTGATTGATGCAGTGAAGGGTCTTGTAGATGAAATCATTGTCGTAACAAATTCGCAGGAACGTGCAGACTTGTTTAGAAAAGTGATTTCTTCTGAAGTTAGCTTCATCGTTGAAGACTATGAATCGGATGGGCTTTTGTCGGGAGCTATTGTAGGTTTTAGAACGGCTCAAGGCGAGTATTCCGCGCTTCTGCCTTTTGATAGCCCCTTTGTTTCCCAAGAGGTTATGTCTCTGCTCTTTGACTGCGCTATTGGAAAAGCAGCTGTTATTCCAAGGTCAACAGATATGGAATGCCACCCCCTTCACGCCGTCTATAATACGAAACAAGCGTTACAAGCAGCCCAAGAGGCCTTGGAAGAAAACGAAGTTGACCTGATAGCAATGGTAGAAAAGCTACGTGGAATCCGCTACATGTCTACGATGGTTATTGAGCAATTAGATCCTGACTTGAAAACATTCTTCACTGTAAAATCGACTTTTGACTTAAAAAAAGCAGAAGTAATGGGAAAACCAAGAAAGACTTCCAAAACAAAGGAAACCCCCAAACGAAAACGGTAAATTCAATGCGCACTTCTGCATTATTCTTGCTTTAGACGCTGAAATGTAACAATAATTATTCATTTTTCAACTTAAACAATTTTGTCACTTTTTGAATTCAAGCAGTTTTTCCTAATTAAAGAATAGTAACCATAAAAACTTATTTGACATGGCCAACTACGCTAAGACAAATTACGCTCTCTTGCAATCCATCAATATCCAGTATTGAATTTATCTCGTCATCAAAGAAAGCCCCGACTTGACATGATCCACAGGTTATGCTTGCTGAAGCTAAAGCTAAATTTTGCGCCACGTGTCCGGCATCCAGATAGATATATCGGTAAGCTCTCTGCGAGTATTTCCATTTTGATCTTTCAAAGACAGCTGTCCAAATAATGACAACGGAGGCGTCTACACACATCTCTTGGTCTAACGCGGCGTGAGCTAATTTACTGCCAAAATTCCCAAGTTTTATTTCTTCTAACAAATGATTTTTTATGTTGTAGTGATAAATGCCTCCACTAAGGTCTTCGACATTATTTGCTGCTACGTAAGTCTCGATGGGATATAACGCTCCGGCTGATGGAGCATTACGGAACTCGTAACCATGCTCAATTCTTTGAATACCTGTCGACGCCCAAAGAAGAAACGCCAAATCAACCTTGCTTAAGGGCTGAAGTGAAAAGGAACGGACACTTTTGCGTCTTTGAAGAACTTCTTCAAAGTTGAGAGTTAACTCTTGAAACTGACTTGGCAATTGAACAGCCTTGCTAGATGGATAGCTCTTATAGGTTTCAGGCTTATTTGCCCAGTCCAGGTTGCCGCCAAGGCTTTTGGTTCGGAGGTACTTTGTTTCTGTTTGGAAATCGTCTCCAACGTTTTTTCCCATTACAAGCACCATCTAAAATCAGCGTTCTAAATATTTACAGGCAGAAAATAGTATTTATTGATTTGCTCAAATAAGCCTCAATTTGCCTTAATATGGAAAAGTTATGCTCTACCTTAATCAACTCTTAGACAACATTTAAAGACCAAAAAGATTGACCCTTATTTTTGCTCAGCAGGTGTTTTGGGAGATCTTAATTGATTTCTTATTATGATGAAAAGCCCAAAAAAGAGTACACCTGCCGTGATCCCTGAAGTGATACCCATAATGTACAAAGCTTCCCACGCCGGCATAGATGTGCTAAGGTACTTGAATGACCCGATGAGAATGAATAGGGAAGCTGAACCTAAAAATGAAATTCCAAGAGCCATCAAAACGCTTCCAACTATGCTTATTATAATAAGTTTCTTTAGGCGTTTCTTAACAGCAGCCTCTGTTTCATTCATATATTCTTTAAGGATGGTTTTTACCTCATTTAGTATTGCGCCAATTATTTCTTTTAATGAAATTTTTTCTGACATTTGTTAATTACTCCTCTTCCAGAAACAGATCAAACAAACTTTAAAGCCGCATTATTCTCGAACGATTGTCGAATAACACAGTTTCAAAATTCTTTATCTAGTTTAGCTTTGAATCTATTTTAAGTTTGTGACTTGAAGTAGTCACGGGAATAGATACTTGAATAAAAGTTTGATTGTTTTAGATCAATGCCCAAATAAGCACAATCCGTTTTATTGAAAGGAAGTTCAGAGGAAGAAGCTAGTTTATAATTCGGTATATTTTGCCATTATCAGCGCAGATGTAAAGCTCATTTTCCTGGTCTACGCCAAAGGAGGTTATTCTAAGATCGGTTTTTACAAGTTCCTTGTTTGCTGGGTTGCTTTTGTCATAGTTACTAAGTGCCCAGATTCGACCTGAAATATAGTCTCCGTAGATATAGGATCCCATTAGGTCTGTTAATTCTGGTCCTCGGTACACGAACCCTCCGATTGTGGCGTTACCTTGGTTGCGTCCATACTCCCAAATAGGCGGTACTAATCCTGTTTCGGTTTCATTACTAACAGCATAAGGCAATGTCCCCTCCATTATATTCCACCCATAATTCCTGCCTTTTTCAACAAAATCGATTTCCTCCATTCGATCTTGTCCAACTTCGCCTACCCAAAGATTACCGTTAACTGAGTCAAAGCTGAATCGCCACGGATTTCGGAATCCATAAGCATAAATCTCCTCCTTATAACCCGCAGTGTTACCTTCAAGGGGGTTGTCGGCGGGAATTCCATAATTTCTTCCTTGGGAAAAAGTGTTTAC
The DNA here is from genome assembly GCA_963840325.1 of Candidatus Bathyarchaeota archaeon. Taxonomy (GTDB): domain Archaea; phylum Thermoproteota; class Bathyarchaeia; order Bathyarchaeales; family Bathycorpusculaceae; genus Bathycorpusculum. The sequence goes on along the minus strand of CAWIYM010000004.1, from coordinate 463,071 downwards.
GTCTATACGAAGGATTTTTCCAAGCAAAGTTGAGCAGTTTTGTGCGTTGCCTAATATGTCACCATATGGACTTCCATCACCCAACGCAATATACAGATAATGATCTGGTCCAAAAGCCAACTGCCCACCGCTATGACTATCAGAAAGTTGTAGAATCTCCAACAAAATTTTCTCGCTGCTTTCATCTGCTTTGTAAGGATTGTTTGGTAAGACTGACCATTGAGCAATTATGGTTCGAAGAGGATTATCAGCAAGGTAGTTTACGTAAAAATATCCGTTTTTCGCGAAGTTGGGATCGAATGACAAACCCAAAAAAGCTCCCAAATGAACCCGATTATGAATATCCAGAAAAATATTAGCTTCGGCCACGTTTTTGCGGTTTTCAAAAACGTAAATTAAGCCCATTTGCCCAATAACGAAAAGTCTGTTTGTTCCATCACCTGAACTGTAAATTCCAACGGGATAGTCAAAAGAGAGATTTGGGAATGCAACTTCAACGTTATATCGGACTGATGTCTGAGGATGATTTATGAGAAAATTTAGCCCAAACGCAGCAATAATGGAAAAAACAATTAGAATCACTAGTGAAATAGGCGTTTTGTGCTTCATTTAGGAAATCGTCCTTCAATCATAAGTGATGTCATAGTTAGCGAACCAGCCACTGCCTTATCGTTGAAAAAAAATATTTCTTCATCTTCTTTTTTCATCGCTAAAGCATAGAGTAGCGGTAAGTAATGTTCGGGTGTTGGAATCGCCAAATCAAATGCCCTGCCTTGAGACCTATAATCAATCAACCGTTGATAGTCGTTGTTCATAATGTATTTTTTCATTTTTTCACTTGCTTCTAATGCCCAATCATAGCCAAACCCAACCGAGTCTGGATTATCCCACGCAAGCATGCCCAAATTATGAACCATGTTGCCACTTCCAATTATCAAAACCCCCCTCTGCCTAAACACCGACAACTCTTTTGCCAAATCATAATGAAACTGGGAAGACTTAGAATAATCTAAGCTCAACTGAATAACAGGAACATCGGCGCTGGGAAAAATCCGTTTTAGAACAACCCAGCAACCATGGTCCAACCCCCATTCATAATCCAAAGCAACCACAGTTTTGTTTATAAAATCAGCGATTTCTTTCGCTAAATCAGGTTTCCCAGGAGCAGGATACTGTACCTCGTATAATTCTTCTGGGAAGCCGAAAAAGTCGTGAATAGTTTTTGGTTTATCCATTGCGGTTACAAAGGTTCCTTTCGTTTCCCAATGTGCAGAAACACATAGAACTGCATTGGGTTTGGGGATTCTTCTTCCGATTTCTCTGAATCCTGCAACAAACTCGTTTTCTTCAATGCCGTTCATAGGGTTTCCATGTCCTAAGAAAAGAACGGGCATTCGTTTTAAAGGCGAGATTTCTCTCATATTCTTCATCGATGTCGCTTCTATCATTTCTAATTAAAAACTATGGATAAACCTTTTCAGTCCACACTTATCCAGAAATAGCCCACCTTGTGCTATAATGTTGTTGTGAGATAGCAACAACATACAGTTATGTTATCAAATTCAAAAATAGCTCTAGAATACTGATGACCGACATAATTACTGTGAAAAATCTTGTCGAAATATATTCTGACGGCACCAAAGCTGTTGACGACATCACTTTCAACGTGGCAGAAGGAGAATTCTTCGGTTTTTTAGGTCCCAACGGTGCAGGCAAAAGCACCACTATCAAAATCTTAACCACTTTGTTGAGAAAAAGTTCTGGTATAGTAACCGTGGCTGGACACGACATAAGTAGCGGCGCTCCGGCTATACGGAGAATAATCGGGGTTCAAAGCCAAGACACAACTGTTGACGGTGATCTAACAGGCCGAGAAAACATTACATTGCAAGGGCACTTCCAACAAATGGAAAGCGGCAAAATAAAACAACGTGTAAATGAGTTGCTCCAGCTTGTAGGTCTTGAATCCGCCGCGGATAAACGTGCAAGGAACTATTCTGGCGGAATGAAAAAACGATTAGATTTGGCGACTGCTCTTATCCATGAACCTAAAATACTGTTTTTAGATGAACCAACCACAGGTTTAGATCCTCAATCTCGAACAGCAATATGGTCTTACCTTGAAAAACTAAACAAGGAAGACGGCATAACTATTTTCTTAACCACCCAGTACCTTGAAGAAGCAGATAAACTATGCAAACGTTTAGCAATTATTGATTTCGGCAAAATAGTAGCCAGTGGATCGCCTGCTGAACTTAAACGCGAAATCGGTGCTGATTCCATTAAGATTGGGCTTGAAAACTGCGACCGCGATCGCGAGAAAGCGAAGGGAATTATTGAAACTATGATTGGCGTTAAAGAGATAATTGATTCTGAAGAATGCATTAATGTATACGCCCAAAATGCCTCATCGTTGATTGCTGATATTGTTCGCGCTCTTGATAGCTCAGATATTCGAATGACCTCTGTAACTTTCTCTCAGCCATCACTCGACGATGTTTTCACAAGGCATACTGGGCGAAAAATACGGGTTGAAGACCTCGTTAAAGCACCAAGCACCATGTTTGGAGGGCGTCGTTAAATGACTCTGCTTTCTGATACACGTTGTGTGTTCATTAGGTATCTTAGGAAACTTGTTCGAAACCCTATTTTGCTTTTCTTCTCTCTTTTTCAACCTATCCTTTTCCTTGCATTATTCACTCAGTTGCTTGAAAATCTTTCAAAAATTCCAGGGGTATTGCCAGTTGGTGTTAGCTATCTTGAGTTTGCAGCTGCAGGTATTCTTTTGCAAAACGCTTTTGGGAGTGCTCTACAATCAGGAAATTCAATTGTAGCTGACATTGACTCGGGTTTTTTGCAGAAAATGCTTGTTACACCTGTTAGTCGTCCAGCAATTTTGCTAGGTAGGTTAACAAGCGACGCATTTAGAGTGTTTGTACAAACAGCTATAATTCTTGCCTTAGCTTATGGTTTGGGGGCTGTAGAAAACTCTCCCTTTAATGTTAATACTGGAGTCATTGGAATTCTGCTTATTTTCTTCACGATTGCATTCTTTGGTCTAGCATGGTCAGGAATTTCTTTAGCTTTGGGAATGAAGACGAGAAGTGCTGAGACAGTTTTTGCTATTGGTGGAGTAATTACGTTTCCATTACTGTTCTTAAGTTCAGCCTTGTTACCTATTAGTTTTCTGCCTACATGGGTGCAGAATGTAGCAAAGTTTAACCCTGTAAGCTACGCTGTTGATGCTTGCCGGGTTCTAATGATAAGTGGTTATGACTGGGGAACGATACTTCCTGCTTGGGGCGTAATTGGGCTAGTTGCAATAATTACCTTGAGCGCTACCCTCTACCAATTCAGAAAAGTTGTCAGCTAACGGCTCTTTCTGTTTACGAAGGTAGATATGGGAGTCGACATCGAAGGCTTGGGCAACAGTTTAGTTCTAACTTTAATCTACTCAAACGCCGAACCATCAAGTCCTTTTAGAGTTTTTATGAACCCCATCATAATGTTTCTGAGAGGTTCCAGAACAAAATTGTTCAGCGTAGTTTGTTTCCGTCAATTTACATTTCTGTTTCAAAAGTCTTCCTCGTTATTCCGTGGCTTCTTTCAAAAAATCACCATTAATCTTTGTTAATCCATCGATAAAAAATTCTTATCTGAAGTTGCTGTCCAGTCCTTAACAAGCTTATTAAGGGAACCTTCCTTAAAATATAAACCACTAGGTTGCCATGTTTTATGGTCGAAAACCATACTGTGAAAGAGCAAGGAACCAATACCTTAGCATTGACCATTATAGCGGTCATAGTTGTCGCAGCGATTTTGGGCTCATTTTTAAGTTTACTTTACCCTAATTTCAGCATTTTATTATCAGGTGGCACCTACGAGCCAGCAGGCGCTATTTATGACGCAATTTACGTTGTTTTAACAATTGCGGCATATGCTCTCTATCTTTTTGGAGGCAGCGTGATAACTTTTGGCGCCATATTGGTCACAGTTCGTTTTATCCAATTTAAACTCAAAGATCCTTATCAGTCTTCAAATTCTACTCGTTACCTAGCAGGGTACTTAACGTTAAGTCTTAACTTTTTTATTGGTGCAGAAATCATCCGCACTGTTGCTACAAGATCAATTCAAGAGTTCGAATTACTTATTTTGGTAATTTTCAGTCGAGGACTCTTTAGCCTGATTCTTTATTTGGAAAGAAGATGGCATGGGACGGCAGAAACAGAATAAAGTTCTTTACTTGTTGTCTCGCAAGTTTGAAAAAGCATGAAATTTTGTATTTTTTTTGTGCTTAAAATTTAAATGTAAGTGTAGTATTTCTAAGTGAACTAGCTCGGGGTAGTATGGGAGAAAACAGAGTGGGTGGAGAGAGTATACTAGGCGAACTCGTTGGAGAAGAAGCCTGTTGCTTAGATAACAAATGCAAATTTGGTTCTACCCACCTTGTAGCTTTAAGGATTAAAAGTGTGAACGGAGAGAAAGAGAATGCTTGAGGAAGCCCTCGTTGCGTTCATATTGATCTTCATTTCAACAATGGTGATATACATTTTAGGTAGACGATCAGCTCCTAAAACCACCATAAGCGAGAATGCTCAAGCAGCATACGCTTGTGGAGAAAAAGCAGTCTTCACGGGATTAAAAATCAACGTATCGTTATATAAGTACCTGATTTACTTTGTAATCTTTGATTCATCGATATTAGTTCTTGCTTTTTCTACTTTCTCAATTGCAGGAGCAACAAATCCTCTTCTCTTAATCCTCTACCTTGGTATAATTCTTGCCGCGGGTCTGGTTCTCGTCGAAGGAGGCAAAGATTGATGACCGACACAAAAACTTGGGCACGGGTAAAGTCACCTTGGGTTTTGCACTTTAACTCAGGAGCCTGCAACGGCTGCGACATAGAAATAGTTGCCCTGCTAACACCAAAATATGACGTTGAAAGGTTCGGCGTAAAACTTGAACCCTCCCCAAGACATGCAGACGTCCTACTGGTAACTGGCTGCGTAACACAGCAATGTGCAGAACGCCTTAAGAGCATTTATGACCAAATGCCTCAACCCAAATTCGTAGTTGCCATCGGTGCATGCGCATGTAGCGGCGGAGTTTTTGAAGGAAACTACAATGTGGTCGGTGGAGTAGACAAAGTAATTCCAGTTACCGCATATATCCCTGGATGTCCACCGCGTCCAGAAGCAATCTTAGATGGAGTCGTAAAGCTTCTAAATGCGTTAAATCCGCCTAAACCTAAAAAGCAACCAAAACAGGATGAATTGCCCAAGGAAACGGCTAAGCCTGAGGTTGCAAAACAATTAGTTAAGGAGATAAAACCAGTTGTCAATTAGTAAAATAGACTTCCTTAGTTTAATCGCGTCCAAATTTGGCAACAAAATCCAAATCCAACCAGGACACCTAAGCACAGGAACCGTAATCGCTAACAACGGATTGCACCGCGACGTCCTAAAAACCATGATTGAGGCAGACGAAAAAACTGGCATAACAGCCATAACAGGTTTAGATTTGGGAGTAACCATAGGCGTCTATTACCACGTGCACGCAACTGACTCTTTTGTAACAATAAAAGCTGAGGTACCCAAAGAAAACCCGAAAATCCAAACCATAATCGACATCCATCCAGGCGCCCTCTTCCATGAACTTGAAGTTGCAGACCTTTTAGGCGTCATATTCGAAGGAAACCCAACCCCTGGACACTTCGTTCTTTCAGAAAATTGGCCTGAAGGAGTTTACCCCTTAAGAAAAGACGTTAAGGCGAACCAAGTAAAGTTAGTGCCAACACCTCCCTCTGAAGAAATTAAGCTGCCTGAAAATGAACGGCTAGTAAAAATTATAATCGGTCCCCAGCATCCTGCGTTGTTGGAGCCCGAGAAATTCGCGGTTACAGTTGATGGAGAAATAGTAACTAAAGTAGAACCTCGAATAGGCTATGTTCATCGGGGAATAGAGAAAGCAACTGAATCACGTACTTACCTCCAAGATGTTTATTTGGTTGAACGAATCTGCGGAATCTGCAACAGCATTCATGCTTGTGGTTTTGTAGAAGCTGTCGAAAAAATTGGAAAAATTGAAATTCCGCCAAGAGCCAAATATCTACGCGTAATTGCTTTAGAACTTAACAGGCTACATAGCCACCTTTTGACTCTGGGTCATGCAGGCTTAGAAATAGGTTATGAAACCCTGTTTCAGTATTTCTGGAGAGACCGAGAACCAATCATGGATTTAATCGAGTTAACCAGCGGCAACCGTGTATACTCATCACTTATAACTATGGGCGGCGTAAGACGGGACATAAGAGATACTGATATCCCCAAAATAAAATCTGTTCTAAAAGACCTCCGCGGAAAACTGCCGTTCTATAGACAAATCTATGAAAATGAACCCACCCTGAAGCTCCGCATGAAAAATGTGGGTGTACTCAAAAGAGAAGATGCCCTCAAGCTTTCAGTGGTTGGACCAGTGGCTCGAGGTTCAGGTGTTGATATAGATGTTCGCAAGGATGAGCCTTATGAAGCCTATGGTGAGATTCCCTTCAAAGAAATTGTTTACACTGAAGGCGACACATGGGCAAGAATGAATGTTCGCATGGATGAAGTTGAAGAAAGCATCAACATAGTCGAATATGCAGTTGACCACATGCCAGCGGGACCCTTCAGGATTGACGTAGCCAGATCTGTACCAGTAGGCGAAGCCGTAAACCGTGTTGAAGCTCCAAGAGGTGAACTCTTCTACTACGTTAAAAGCAACGGCACAGACATGCCCGACCGCGTTAAAGTTCGCACGCCAACATTCGCTAACATTCCATCATTCCTAAAAACAGCCATAGGCGAGAGTATAGCTGATGTTCCAGCCAACTTTGTTAGCTTAGATCCATGTTTTTCATGCACTGACCGGTGATTCAGCAGTGATTGACTTTACCCTAATCTTCCGCATACTCGTTTTCCCAGGCTTCACATTCATATTACTATTGACATTGTTCTGCGATTGGGTTGAACGAAAAATCGAAGCCCGCATTCAAAACCGCGTCGGTCCCATGGTTGCAGGTCCAGCAGGCATTCTTCAGCCTTTAGCAGACTTCATAAAACTGTTAACAAAAGAAGACATTACACCAAGAGACGCTAAAAAAACAATTTTCAAGTTTGCTCCCCTGGTAGCTTTTACAATAATGGTTTTTGCTTTTTGTTTCCTACCTATTGACGGTACAAGCGTTTTTTCAACCTCCGGTTTTAGTGGCGACTTAATCGTTATTTTAGCGTTTGCAACTGTGGCTAACTTTTTGCTGTTTCTAGCAGGGTGGGCGTCATGTAACCCATATGGGACAATTGGCTCAGCAAGAGTCTTAACCCAGTTCTTAGGCTATGACATCCCGCTTTTCTTAATCGCGTTAACTCCAGCATTCATCGCTGGTAGCATACAAATCGCAAATATAGCTTCACTTCAGGCAGGCACCTTCCTTCCATTCATAGTCTTGGCACCTTGGGCTTTTGTCCTGTTCGTTATAACTATGCAGGCAGAACTTGAAAAAGATCCTTTCGACGTTCCTCATTCAGAAAGCGAACTTGTCGGTGGATTAGAAACCGAGTTTACTGGCGCCAAACTTGCCTTCCTTCATCTAACTCGTGACGTGCAAGTTGTTTTCGGTTCAGCGTTGGTGGTGGAGTTATTCCTTGGTGGACCATATGGGCCTGTGTTCTTTGGTCCATCTTGGATCTGGTATACCCTTTGGTTTGTGCTTAAAGTGCTTGCCGTCGTGCTCATATCTGAGTACATAACAACTGTAGTTGCCCGCTTCCGGATCGATCAAGTCTTATCTGGGAATTGGAGAATTCTTCTACCAGCAGCTTTGCTATCGTTGATGCTTACTGTGGGTTTAGTAACATGGGTTTATCCATTGGTGACGTAACAAGATGGCGAAAAAATCACGCATATCTCCAATATTCAAACGGGCGATTTCCCATATTTTTACTAAGCCAGCAACAACAAAGTACCCCTTTGTGAAACCCCAACTTCCTGAGGATGCTCGCTGCAAAACCGTTTATGAAATTAAATCATGCAACGTAATTGACATTGGAACAGGCTTGAAGGGTGGACCTACAATAGATGTAAGATCAATTGTTGGCTCCAACTGCAGAGTCTGTGTTCGAGATTGCCCAGCTGCTGCAATAGAAATAGTTGAAGTTGAAGGCAAAAAACGCCCCCAAATAAGGTTCGATAAATGCATCTTCTGCCACCAATGCGTTGAAAGCTGCCCCAGAGGTGCAATAACAAGCTCAATCTTCTATGAGTTAGCCACGACTAACAAATGCGCATTAATCCAAACGCCGAACCCAAATTCTAAGGAGACGAAATCCTAATGATTTTTGAAATTCTTGCTGTAGGTCTAATAATTTCCGCAGTGTTGGCACTGTTCCTTGAAGAAGTTATTTACTCTGTTGCAGCATTGTCCGGAACTTTCTTTTTCACAGCCTTAATTTACATCCAAAACGGCGCATTCTTTGCAGCCATTTTCCAGTTTGCAGTTGGCGTTGGCACCTTAGCCATTCTATTCTTGTCAGGCGAAATGTTGGGTGATAAACCAACAAAGAAAACATCCCCAAAGCGAACAGGCGCTTTGATTGGAGTTGGCGCAGTCTTGTCGTTACCTGCGATTTTCCTCTCAGTTTCCGGTTCAACCGGCACAACCTCTAACCTTGATTTTGGTGACGCCTTATGGAATGTAAGGGGCTTGGATGTTGTTTTGCAGGCGTTGGTCATTTTAACGGTGGCATTAGGAATAGCTATCGTATTGCATGAGAAGAAGAAAAAGGGTGGTCAATAATGGACTTTGTCATATTATCCTTCGTAATGCTTGCAATCGGTATCTACGGTCTGCTCACCAATCGCCAACTTCTAAAAGTTTTCATTTCCGTAGAGTTAATCGCTATTGCAGCCACCCTAAATTTTGTTATGCTTGCTTCCTCTTTGGGTGTAGGTTTAGGCCAAGCATTCTTAGTCTTAGCTTTCTCAACAGATACTGCTGTCAGCGGCATAATTTTAGCATTACTTGTCATTGTAGCTAAGAAGTATGGTACAAGCGACATCAGTAAAATAATGCAGACGATTCAAAATAAAGATGAAAGAGAGGTTGAAGATAATGATGCTTGAAGAATTCTCAGCATGGTTTGTTTGGGTCCTTCCGCTCATGGCAAGCTTATTTGTGCCCATTATCGGTAAATATAGTGCCAAAGTCAGGAACTACTTCGTAGTTGCAATCGCGGCAGTCACCGCCGGGTTGGCGCTCTCTTTAGTGCCGGGTGTCTGGTCAGGTAACGGAGCAGCTACAGTTTTTAATGTAAATTGGATTCCGGGCCTTCAAGCAGGAGTCTATATCGACTCTCTAAGCGTTCTGTTTACGGTTCTGGTTGCTTTCTTCGCGTTAATAATCGCCATATACTCGTTGGGCTACATGAAAGGCGAAGAAGGCTTAACACGATACAACTATCTCCTGTTACTCTTCATCGGTTCAATGATAGGGTTAGTACTTTCAGACAACTTGATTCAGATGTTCATTTTCTGGGAAATGGTGGGTCTATGCTCGTATTCATTAATCTCGTTCTGGTATAAGCGGCCTGAATCTGTTCGGGCTGGTACCAAAGTTTTCATCATGACACGTATCGGCGACATATCGCTGCTTGCCGCTATAGGTGTCCTCTTTACGATGTTTGGAACTTTCAGTTTCCATGGGGTAATAATCGGCATTTCTGATGCGGCAACGGCTGGAACTTTGAATACTGGTCTTCTGGTTATTGTTGCGTTCTTGGTTTTAGGCGGCGCAATTGCAAAGTCCGCTCAGCTTCCATTGTTCACTTGGCTCTACAGTGCCATGGAAGCCCCAACCTCAGTGAGTGCTCTCTTACATGCTGCAACAATGGTCAAAGCAGGTATCTACTTGCTTGCAAGGTTTATTCTCATTTTCTCAGTTGCACCCATACTGATTGCTGCCCTCCAACCTCTATGGTTCCCAATAGTTACATGGATAGGCGTTCTAACCGCTATAATTGGCGCCTCACTAGCTTTAACAACAACCGACATCAAAGGAGTCCTCGCATACTCAACAATCAGCCAAATCGGTTTCATGATGGCTGGTTTAGGCGCCGCCGTTGATGGAGCGGCATCAGTCGGCTGGTTCGCCAGCTTATTCCATATGATAAGCCACGCCTTCTTCGAAGGTCTCGGATTTCTCTTGGCAGGAGGCATAATACATGCCATTGGAACCCGCGACATGCGTTTGATGGGTGGACTTAGGAAAACAATGCCTTTCTCGTTCATTTTAATGGCTATAATGATAATTACCACAAGTGGCTTGCCGCCTTTTGCCGCGTTCTTCAGCAAAGGCTTAATCATCACCAGCGTAACCGATGCAGGCAACCTCATACAGATCATCCTGCTCTACGCCACAACTGCCATCACATTTGCCTACAGCATCCGCATGTTCAGTTTAGTGTTCATGGGCAAAGAATCTGAACATTTACAAAAACAACATGTACATGAAGCGCCAAAAGTCATGCTTATTCCAGCCATGATTCTCGCTGGCTTATGCATAGTTTGGGGTTTATCTCAGCCTCTGATTGCGAGTTTCATGCACTTCGAACTAGAACACACATTAATCGGCGCCTTCACAAGTTTGGAAACACCTATTTTCCTGTCATTGCTGTTGCCGACGGGGCTAATCGCATATTTCACCTACTATAAAAACAACCAAACATTCAGGCGTATAGCAGCAGGAAAAAATCCATTAACAACCATGCTCAGCCACGCCTACTTTTTTGATGACGTCTATAGTGGAATATCAAAGGGGATTTCAAAGTTTTCCGATGGAGTTAGATACTTTGAAAACGTGATAAGTCTGTTTCCTCTAAAGTTCGGTCAGTCAGTCATCCGAGTCGCAAATGGAGTACATATTTACTTCGATACGAAGGTTGACAAATCACTGGATAAGCTAATAAACGTCTTGTCCAATACAACGCTGACTGGAGTCTCAAAAATGAGGAAGGCACCTTCGGCATCCCTGCGAAACTACATCGCCGCAGCAGTAGTCGGTTTCATTTTGATTGTTGTCTTGATAATATTAAAGATAGGAGTGTAAAAAAATGTCCTTTACTTTACTAGCAGTTTTTGCCCTTCCCGCGATAAGCATCCCCTTTGTTTACTTTACGGGGAAAAAATCCAATAAAGCTGCAGCCATATTCGTGGCCTTAATAGCCTTGGCTACTTTGGCGCTTTTGTTAAGCACGGCACCAGCGGTCCTCAACAATCCAGACCACCGCTATATAGAATCTTATGTTTGGATTCCGATTTTGAATTCTTCGTTCTCGCTCTTCGTTGACGGCTTGAGCCTATCAATCGCAATAATCAGCGCGGTCTTAATTCTAGCCGCAGCAATCTTCTCAATCAACTACATGGAAGGTAAGAAGAACATCGGAGTCTATTATGCCCTACTCTCAATGTTAACGGTTGGGCTGATAGGTGTATTCATAACATCCAACCTGATACTGTTTTACTTCTGCTGGGAAATGATGCTAATTCCCGCTTACTTCATCGTGGGCAACTGGGGTTATCGCGACTCTTACAAAGCTGCATTCAAATTCTTCATATTCACCCATGCAGGCGCGGTCTTTGTTTTGCTTGGCTTAGGAGCATTGTACATGGTTACTGGTTCCACTGACATGTTCCAAGTTCAAACTGCATTAATGACCCATGGCACAGATATTGTGAAATGGGTTCTCATCGCCCTAACAGGCGGATTTGCTGTTAAGATGGCAATTGTACCTGTTCACATGTGGTTGCCCGATGCGCACTCTGAAGCTCCCGCAACGATGTCTGCTTTGCTCAGTGGAGTAATTATTAGCGCAGGCGCTTATGCGATTCTTCGTTTATCATTGGGCGTTGTTTTTCCAGCTGTCAACTTAGTCGACCCAGCTTTTGGAGTAAACTTCCTGCATGCTCTAGGCAATTTTTGGTATAATTTCAGCGTTCTTCGGCTCCTTAATAGCGCTAGTGGAAACAGACATAAAACGGCTTATCGCCTACTCCAGTATCGCCCACATGGGATACATAATGTTCGGTATCTCACTTTTCCCTACGAACGTTACCGCGGGAACAGCAGTCATAGTCATTTCGTCCACAGCAATCGCGGGAACAATCTTGCACATTCTCAGCCACGCAGTCAGCAAAGGGCTCTTCTTCCTTTCCGCTGGAGCAGTCATGCATCAAACAGAAACACGCGACATACGAGAGATGGGAGGATTAGCAAGCAAAATGCCTTTTACAACAGTTTCAGGAACCATTGCCGCTTTAAGCATTGCTGGAGCACCTCCATTTGCATGCTTCATAAGCGAAGTTTTGATATTTATCGGCGCTTTCCAAGTAATAAATTACGACAACTTCTACCTTCTCCCTACAGCTTTAATGCTTGTTGCAACAGTACTCTCACTTGCTTACTCTCTAAGATTCACTTCACGCGTCTTCCTCGGTACCTCTAGACGCAGTGAAAATCCAGATCATAAACCAATCTTTGAAGTCACCACATCCATGAAAATTGCCCTCGCAATAATGGTGGTCATGGTACTTTTAATTGGGATTTACCCAACTTTCTTCCTAAATCTAATACAAACAGTGCAATTTGGCTAAAAATCAAGGCGGATCAATGAATGGCTGTTGACATCGTAGGTATCTCGTTACCGATTGTAAGTTTAATAGTTTCGGCTCTGCTGACAATCCCGATTTTCAAAATTGTCAGAAAAACCAGTCATAAAACTGCCTTAACACTTTGCTGGTTCATAGCAGTCTTCTTAATTGCAGGCGTATCCGTAGCCAACCTAGCATTAACGTATTACAGCACAGCCAACCCTCCACCTCTAAACTTAAGCCTAAACGGCGATGTATCCTCTGCAATCTCATCCTCCTTCCTTGTAGATGCCATCTCAATTTACATGGCAATAATCATAGTCGCAATAAGCGCAGTTGTTTTAGTTTACACAGTATTCTTTGTTAACTCAAACGAGCGACCATCAGATAGATACTTCGCCATAATGCTAATTCTTACAGCAGCCTTGCTGGGCGCTGTCCTCGCAGGCGACCTCTTAACATTTTTCATTTTCTGGGAAGTTGCAACTGCTGCCGCAGCTTTCCTAATGATGTACCGAAAGAGTGCATTCAGCCTCAATGCGACCCTAAAGTACCTGATAATGGTCATAATTGCCTCAGCGTTTGTTCTCTTTGGGCTCTCAATCGTTTACGGCATAACAGGCAGCCTAAACTACATCGCTATCAGAGATTCCCTAAGCGCGGTTGTTGCATCTGACAAAAACTTGCTCATTATAGCTTTCGTTTTCATTGCAGCAGGATACGCCATTGAAGCTGCAATAGTTCCTTTCCACTTCTGGTTGCCCGATGCTTACCAAGCAGCACCAGCTCCATCATCAGCTTTTCTCTCAGCTCTTGTTGACCAGGGCAGCTACTACATTCTCATACGAATACTGTTGTATATTGTAATTCCAACGGGTCCAACTGCAGCGCTAGATTGGACTTTCATGGTTGCAATCCTAGCGGCTTTAACCATGATAGTTGGCAATGTGTTCGCCTTAATCCAAAACGATGTAAAACGCTTAATTGCTTACATTTGTGTTGCAGACGTCGGCTACAACCTAATTGCTATAACAAGTTACACCTCGCTCGGTTTAATGGGTAACCTCTACTTCTTCTTAATCGGAGGTATCACAACAGCACTCGCGTTCATGGTAGTTGGCATAATAAACAAACATGGCTTCAAAACTTTAGAAGACATATCAGGTCTTGGCAAGAAAATGCCGCTTGCAAGTTTAGCACTTGTAATTGCTGGATTATCATTTATTGGCGTTCCGCCCTTGGGAGGTTTCATTGCTAAATACTTGGTTTTCACATCAGCACTTCAAGCAAACCTAAGTTGGCTGGCAATCATAGGAGTTGTCACAAGTGTCATTCAAGCCGCCTACTTGTTTAGATTGATACATTACATGTATGCAAGGAAAACTAAAGATGCAACTGTGATTAAAGAATCCAAAAACATTCTAATCCCAATTTTCATTCTTGCTGCAGCATTACTTGTCTTAGGGCTGTTTCCGCAGCTGGTCTTAAATATGCTAGAACCCGCCACACGCCAACTTCAACTAATCGTGCCACTGCCCTAAACGGAATTGTACCCTAAACATAACTCTGCTTAAATTTTCTAAAAATTGAGCAGAGTTATTGAGCAGTTAGCTGTTTGCTATTTTCTGATTTGTCCACTGCCTAAGATAACGTATTTTGTGGTTGTTAAGTGCTGCACACTCATGGGTCCTCTTGCATGAAGTTTCTGGGTGCTTATGCCAATTTCTGATCCGAGTCCGAATTGGCTGCCGTCTGTGAAGCGTGTGGAAGCGTTCCAGTAAACCGCTGCCGAATCGATTTCCTTTATGAACTTCATGGCCTTATCGAAGTCAACTGTGAGTATGCTGTCGGAGTGTTTGGTTCCGTACTTGTTGATGTGCATTATGGCTTCGGTTAGGTTTTTAACGACTTTGATACCCATGATTAAGTCAAGATATTCTGTTCCCCAATCTTCTTCGGTTGCCGCTTTCACGTCGGGGACAATCTTGCATGTTTCTTCGTCGCCTCGCACCTCAACTCCGTTCTTTCTGAGTTCAGTAATCACAACAGGCAAGTACTGTTTGGCTATTTTGCTGTGAACAAGCAGCTTCTCCGCTGCGTTGCAGGTCCCGGGGCGTTGGCACTTGGCGTTTATGACTATGGGCGTTGCTTTTTCGAGGTCAGCGTCTTTTTCAACATAGATATGGCAGTTGCCAGTTCCTGTTTCAATGACTGGAATATGTGATTTCTCCACTACCGTTTTGATTAGCTCTGCTCCTCCACGGGGAATCAGCACATCGATGTATCCTCTCATGCCCATTAATTCTTCAGCAACCTTACGGTCAGGCGAATTCACCACTTGAACCGCGTCAACGGGCACATTTGTTCCGTCTAACGCGTCACGCAAAACGTCGCCGATGGCAACATTAGAGTTCAAAGCGTCCGAACCTCCACGAAGGATGACGGCGTTTCCTGACTTGATGCAGATTCCCGCCGAATCGGAAGTAACGTTAGGACGTGACTCATAGATTATGCCAACCACGCCTAGAGGTACGCGAACTTGGCTAATGATTAAGCCGTTGGGTCTTGTCCAGCTACTAATGATGGTTCCGATTGGGTCGGGCAACGCTGAGACTTCCCTTAGCTCGTTAGCCATAGTTTGAACCTTCTTCTGATCAAGTGCTAAACGGTCTAGTAATGCTGATTTGAGGCCTTTGGCTTTTGCCGCTTCCACATCCGCTTGGTTAGCAGCCAAAATCCTATCTGCGTTAGCTTCCAGAGCGTTTGCCATTCTGCATAGTGCATTATTTTTGGCTTCGGCTGAGAGCTTTGCCATTTCAACTGAGGCGGCTTTAGCTTTTAGGCATATTTCCTTGATCATTTTTCTTCCTCATTTAGGTGTATGTTTCGGCGGACTATAACTTCTTTGGGTTTATTGGCGCCGAGTTTTTTGTGTACTTCTGTTACTTGTAAGCCTTTAATTTGATTTAACTGGCTGCTGTTGTAGTTAGGGTTGCCGCGTGCAAACTCCACATGGTTCTCATCTTCTAGGCTGACAACGTCGCCCACGTCGAAGATTCCGACTACCTTAGTTACTCCAACAGGGAGGAGGCTTGAACCTTCCAAAATCGCCTTCTTTGCGCCCATATTAACCTGAATGGTCCCTTTCACTGCTGCACCATAAGCTATCCAACGTTTAACCGCTGACATTCGGCTTTGAGGCTTAAAAAAGGTGCCAACATCTTTGCCCGCAAGAACATCGAGCAGGACGTTTTCTCTTCGACTATTCGCTATAATCACTGGAATACCGCAAGAAGTTGCGATTTCAGCGGCTTTGATTTTGCTTTGGATGCCGCCTCTGCCGAGTTTGCTTTTGCCATTGAGCGAATTTTTCAGTTCAGCAGTGATTGCGTCAACCGTTTTAATTAGTTCTGCCCCGGGTTGTGCGGGATCAGCAGTGTATAAGCCATCCACATCCGAGAGAATAATGACTAAATCAGCGCAGACTGCTCCTGCAACAAGAACGGATAGAATATCGTTGTCGCTGAAGTTTACCTTGTAGCCTTCAGTCCGCATTAGTTCATCGACGGATGTTACGTCGTTTTCATTTATTATAGGAACAACACCAATTTTTAGGAGCAAACCCAGAACGTCGCATGTATGTACATACGATGCTCTATTGGATAGGTCTTCTGCAGTCAGCAGAATCTGAGCAACCTTTAGGTCATATTTCTTAAAGAGTTCCCTGTACTTTGCCATCAAAACGCTCTG
Source organism: Candidatus Bathyarchaeota archaeon (assembly GCA_963840325.1). Lineage (GTDB taxonomy): Archaea > Thermoproteota > Bathyarchaeia > Bathyarchaeales > Bathycorpusculaceae > Bathycorpusculum. The sequence goes on along the minus strand of CAWIYM010000004.1, from coordinate 446,640 downwards.
TCCCGTTGCGGCGGCTGCTTGTTGAAAAGCAACGTCTTTGGGTTTGGGAGGGATTCCCAGTTCAGCGATGCCTGCTGCAACCGCTCCCGACGTTACGAGCACTACTTTGTCGCCTTGACTCATAGCAGCAGCTATCTGATGTGCGAGTTTACCCATTTCTTCGGTATCCAAGTTTCCTTGGCTGTTGGTTATGGCGTTGGTTCCAACCTTCAACACGACAAGTTTGGTAGTCATCATACATCCCTAGCAAAGTTTGTACGCATTATTTTATTTGTAGATGCATATATTCGTGGTTCCTTAAAAAGCACTCATAGAGAACGCACAGAGGATTTTATGAAAATTCACCTTTAATAAGAAAAAGAGACTTTGAAAAAAAACTTGTTTTAGGGGTTTAGTTTCCTTTCGGAAACCTTACCCGTTGCTTTGAAAAGTGGGGGACTATTTTGATGGAGCGTCGTTAGCGACTTTTTGTACTTCTTCTTTTGTTTCGCGTTTGCTGAACATTATTGCGTATCCAACTATCACTATCAAGATTGCGGAAAGAATTGCTGCGAGCACTGGAATCTTGAATTCTGTGTTAGGTATCTGAATTAGCCAAACGTCTCTGATTGCTAAGATCGCGCCTGCGAATAGCAGCGAAATCAGGTTGATTACTTTAATCATTGGGTTAAGCGCTGGTCCAGCTGTGTCTTTTAGTGGATCGCCTACTGTGTCGCCTATTACTGAGGCTTTGTGGTTTTCTGAACCTTTACCGCCGTAGTAACCGTCTTCGATTTTCTTCTTTGCGTTATCCCAAGCTCCACCTGAATTAGCCATGAACACTGCTAAGAGTTGACCTGTCACTATTACGCCAGCTAGGAATCCTCCCCATGCTGCGGCGCCGAGTAAGATTCCGACAAGTAACGGCGTAAGTATAGCGATGATGGCGATGCTGGCTAGTTCACGTTGAGCTGCTGAAGTGCAAATCTTAACCACTGCGGCGTAGTCTGGAAGTTTGAGTCCTTCCATTATGCCAGGGATTCGGAATTGTTTTCGCACTTCCTCTATTATTTTGCCTGCTGCTCTGCTGACTGCTCTGATTGATATGAAGCTGAATAAGAATGGTAGTGAACCGCCGACTAGCAAGCCTACGAAGACCATTGGGTCTGCTGCGATGTCAAGGTTTACGTGTACTGTTGCGGTGAATGCTGCAAAGAGTGATACGGCTGCCAGCACGGCTGAAGCGATAGCCATTGCTTTAGTAACTGATTTGGTTGTGTTGCCAGATGCGTCTAGGTCAGCTAGGATTTTGCGAGGCTTTTCTTCTAGTCCAGCCATCTCTCCAATTCCGTTTGCATTGTCAACTATGGGTCCAAACGTATCCATGGCGACTGTGTTGCCTGTTTGCGAAAGCATACCAATGCCTGCGAGCGCTACTCCGTAGAATGCGTATGTTATGCCTGCTCCAGCCCAAATTATGAGGGATACCACAATAGTGACGGCTATGAGTAGGGCTGTCCAGACTGTGCTTTCAAAGCCCAAGGAGAGACCTTGTAGTATAACGGTTGCGGGTCCTGTTTTGCTTGATGCAGCTACAGAGTCAACTGGTTTCTTGTTTGGGTTAGTGAAGTGGTTTGCAAGCTTGTTGAAACTTACTGCTAGAACTAAACCCATGGCGGTTGCTAAGAAAACTCTGATGTCGCCAACATAGAATACTGCTAAAAGCAGAAAGCCAATTGCTGAGATTACGCTTGAGAGGTCATAGGAGAGGTCCATAGCTTTGAAGGCGTCACCTTTCGTTAGTCTTTCAGGCCAAAGAGAAACCGCGTATGTCCCGATAATGGTGCTGATAACGCCGAATCCTCTAGCTAAAAGTGGAAATATGATCCATTGGAATCCGAAAGGTGTTAATGCTAAACCGAGAAGCAACGCTGAAACCATCGTTACTTCGTAAGATTCAAAAATGTCCGCTGCCATGCCTGCGCAGTCGCCTACGTTGTCTCCTACAAGGTCTGCGACGACTGCGGCGTTTCTTGGGTCATCTTCTGGAATGCCTTTTTCAACTTTTCCCACGAGGTCTGCGCCGACGTCAGCTGCTTTGGTGTAGATTCCGCCGCCTACTCGCATGAATAGTGCAAGCAGGGTTCCACCGAAGCCGAAGCCTAACAGAACTTCTGGGGCATCGACTGTGAAGATGAGAAAGATTAGGGTTCCGCCGAGCAGTCCTAATCCGTCGCAGAGCATTCCTGTGATTGTTCCAGTACGGTAAGCTATTTTGAGTGCGTCACCGAAACTTCTTCTTGAAGCCTCAGCAACTCGGATGTTTCCTTGAACAGCCATGTTCATTCCGAAAAAGCCTACCATCGCTGAGAAAAATGCGCCCATCAAAAATGCTCCAACTCGGCCGATAGTTATCAGAAATGGACTAGTTTCAAGGGCAATTGGCGGTGCAACTGCCGAAGCCACATAGAGGAAAATTCCCAAGATTCCGACAAAAATCACTATTGATCTAAGTTGGGTTTTCAAATAGGCGTTCGCGCCAGATTTGATGGCGTTCCAAACGGTTTGCAGCTTTTCTGAACCGGTAGCCTCTTTCAATATTTGTTTTCTAAGGAAAAGTGCATAGAATAATGCACCTATGGCTATTCCAACTACGCTCCATAGAGCTATTGTCTCGAAATTTGAAGGTACAACCGACATTTTAATCTCCCTTTCTTTCAGTTAAATATGTTGAGTTCCACATATCAGTAACCTGCATGCTTTTTTTAACGAAGGTTTTTATTTGAGCTAAAATTTAAGGCTTTGGGAGTAAAAAGATGGAAGCGAAACAATTTTTGTAGGTTTTTTAGTTTGAAAAAATAACTTTGTAATGTTAATAGAAATGTTCTGTTTTTGGGAAATTTTTGTGGTCAAGAGATTTTTTGGAGGTTTTGGAAAACGTGTAGTTTTTTCAAATCTGAGGAAATATATTGTTTGTCTTTATGCGAGCCGTGTTTTAGATGGTTTCCGTAGTATATTTCTACTCCTTCGCATACAGCTAATTGCAGAGTGTATAAACTGTGAAGATTATAGAGAAGAACATTATCCAAGGTTTCGTTAAGGTAGTTCCCGATTCGCCTGACGACCTATGGCACTTATACAACGTTATCTACAAAGGTGATGAGGTTTATTCTTACAGCTCTAGAGCCATAAAAAGTGACACAGAAACCAGCCGACCTAAAAGCGCTGAACGGGTTTCCGCGTTCATGGGTGTTAAAGTTGAGTCGGTTGGTTGGGATAAGTTCTTGGGGAAATTGCGGGTTCACGGCTTAATCTGTCATGCCCCAGACATCATACCAACCGGTGCACATCACACCCTTAGCATCGCACTGAATCAACCTATGACGATTGTGAAGAAGGAATGGCCTAAGCACATCTTAGACAGGTTAACGAGGGCAAGCGAAACTGAAAAACCAATATTAATTCTCTCCATAGACGACGAGGGCTTCGCCATAGCTGAAACCAAACAATACGGTGTAGAAACCCGAGTGGAGCAACGCATGAGGCTCCCCGGAAAAGTTGAAGCAGACAAACGGGTAGAAGCAACAAAAGCGTATTTCCGCTTGGCACTAACTAGCCTGAAAAATCTATGGAGTCAAAATCACAACCCCATTGTAATTATTGGCGCAGGCTACGTTAAGACAGACTTCGTAAAATACCTTAACGAAGAATCAAAGGAAATGGCTCGGGCGATCGTTGATGTTAAAAGCGTCAACAATGGAGGCACTGCGGGAATCGATGAGGCTTTGCGGTCGGGGGTTTTGTTGAAGGCTGCGCATCAATTGCGTGTTGTAGATGAAACAGAAACTATGGAAGAAGTCATGAAACGCTTAGGTAAAGGAGAGGGCACGGTTACTTATGGTTTGGATGCAGTTGAGAACGCAGTTTTAATGGGCGCGGTTGAGAAATTGGTGGTTGCAGACACCACGCTTAGAGATGCAGACGAAACACAACGGCTCAAACTCGAAGATCTCATGCATCAAGTAGAAAAACGCAATGCACCAATAACTGTGGTTAGCACCGAGCATGAAGCAGGCTCAAAACTGCTCTCCCTAGGCGGAATCGTTGCTTTGCTGCGGTTCCCCATATACCGCAACGTCCTAAGTCAAGGCTAAAGCACACACAATTACTGAACCGTCGATAAAACAATCAAGCGATTTCGATTAACCTATCACCCATTATCTCTCAAAATAACTTTCCATCTTCGACACGAAGCCACGATTATTTGACCACAAGGGCGAAAGTTCTGTTTGGTTTGCTCAGATTGAAAAAGTAGATAATGTTTCTTTCCCGTCAATATCGAAACTATCGCGTCAATTCTTGTTTGCACGTGAAGGAATCTCACTTTAAAGCATGATGTAACCTTAGTCTCCAATTTCCTGTGAAACTTTTATTTCCGTTGTGGTTAAGCCCATGTTTAGAACGAATCGCTCTTACTTTTCACAGAATTTGGCGTCATTGTTAATGTTTGGTTCCTCTTTCGATGTGTTAAACTCTTTTATGTAAAGGAAAAGCAAAAGTTAGGTTGTTATTGTTAAATTATAAAATTTTTCTCGATTGTTGCTGCATATTTAATGTCATCTTTCAAAATGGATTTCCCCCAACATTTTTTAATAGCCCTCTCCATGAACATTGGTAACAAATTTTAGGAGAAGAAAAAATGTCATTAAAAATTTTAAATATGAAAGGAAAACAAGCGATACTCACAGTAGCTCTAGTTCTATTATTGACGACTTCTATTTTCATGGCAACCGTTTCCACCGCTTCAGCATATGACCGCCCAACTTTTGCATTCATCAGCGCTGCACCAAGTCCAATCGGCGTTGGACAAACAGCTGCAATCGTCATGTGGCTTGATACTTTGCCCCCTGTTTATTCTAACGGGACTGAAACATACTGGTATAACTTAATGTTGACCATTACCGATCCAAATGGAAAAAGCGAAACTAAAGGACCTTTCACAACAGACGCAGTTGCATCAGCATATTATCCATTCACTCCAACAGAGACAGGCAACTACATATTCTCGTTTAACTTCCCTGGACAAAATCAAATTGATGGCGCTCACTACTCAGCATCCACCAGCCCAAATACAACGTTGACCGTGCAAAATGAGTTAATAGCAGCATATCCTAACTCTCCTTTACCCACTGATTATTGGGCAAGACCCATTTATGGAGAAAACAGAGAATGGGCACAAATCGGTGGAAATTGGCTCGGAGTAACCTTGCTTTTTGGAACAGGCGCAAGTTCTAATGGCGCATTCAACCCCTATACAACAGCACCTGAAAGTGGACACATAGTTTGGAACAAAGCATTATCCTTTGGCGGTATCGTTGGAGGCGCAGATCCCATAGCATACTACACTGGCTTGTCATACGAAGGCAGATGGACCCCACCAATCGTCATTAACGGCGTCGTATACTATAACTTACCTAACGGAAACAGCGGTTCAGGCGGCGGAGCAAACGCAGTAGACATACGCACCGGAAAAGTACTCTGGTGGCAAAACATTACTCTATCCGTTGGCCAAGTCTTAGATTATGAATCGCCAAACCAACATGGCGCATACCCATACCTATGGCAGACAGGCTCAACTTACCGCATGTACGATGCTTTCACTGGAAATCTATTATTAACACTTGCCAACGCCTCAACTGGCAGAATAACATTTGACGCTCAGGGCGACATGCTTGTCTACATACTTAACACTCGATACGGCTGGTTTGCCATGTGGAACTCAAGCTATGCATCTTACAACTATCCCGGAATAACTGGAACCAACGCTTGGCAATGGAGACCCCCACTAGGAACAACACAGGATTGGAACAAAGGTATACAATGGAACGTAACTGTTCCCAAGGTTTCGCTGATGTCAGCTACCGCAAGTCTCAGCGCAGCAACAATCGGTCAGAATGTTCTCGTCGCATCAGGTCAAGCAGATAACACAACTGTAACTGCTGGCGGGTTCGACTTAACAACTGGACAACGACTTTGGTTAATCAACATTACCAGCAACGCAGCAGTACGACCAACCTACTTCATCGTTCCAAACAGCAACGGCAACTTCTACTTCTTCAAGCAGGAGACAATGCAATTCTACGCTTACAACATTAAAACTGGCGCATTAGCTTGGGGTCCCACAGATCCATATGAAAATGCTTGGGGTATGTACACATCAAGCACTAATGGCTTGGGCGCTTCAAACCCCTTATCTGCGTACGGTATTCTCTACTCAGTTGCCTACGACGGAAAGCTCCACGCATACAACGCTACAACGGGCCAGCATCTCTGGGATTTCAGCACAGGCAATGCAGGATTTGAAACACCCTATGGAACCTATCCAGTGGGCGGAGGAGAATTCTCTATAGCTGACGGAAAAGTCTACATCTGCACTGGTGAACACAGTCCTAACGATCCAATGTGGCGTGGCGGAAGAATTTTCTGCGTTGATGCTATAACTGGTCAAGGCATTTGGAATTTGACTGGTTGGTGGCAAAGACCCGTCATAGCTGACGGATACATTGCGTCATTTAACAATTATGACAGTGCAGTCTACGGCCTCGGCAAAGGACAAACATCAACTTCAGTGGAAGCACCAATGACAGCAGTTACAGTAGGTTCAAAGATGGTGATTCAAGGAAGCGTTCTTGATCAATCTCCAGGCGCCCCCAATACACCAGCAATCGCAGACAATGACATGACTCAGTGGATGGAATACATATACATGCAGCAACCAAAACCTGATGCAGTTGGAGTTCCAGTATCGATCGATGCAATCGACCCCAACAACAACAATGTTCACCTCGGAGACGCCACAAGCGATGCAAGCGGACACTTTGCATACACATGGGACACACCCAATATACCAGGGCAATACACAATAATAGCACACTTCTTGGGCAGCAAATCTTACTTTGGCTCATCCTCAGAAACAACCGCATACGTTTCAGAAGCAGCACCAACACCAACAGCAGCCCCAGTTGCAGCAGCACCACAAACTGAGATGTACCTAGCACTCGGAGTAGTCGCAATCATCATTGCAATAGCGATTGTCGGCGCTCTGATTCTGATATCTCTTAGAAAACGAGCATAAACCATAAAACAACTATTTCCTTTTTTCTTTTTTTGTTTTAAAATTCATCGCTTTCCGAGCATTAGCTTGTAAATGCAATTTTTTATTTAGGTAAAAAAGCACTTGTCTTCTGTAGGTTTTTTTGCAGGCGGAGTTAGATTAAGAACAATTACGGTTTTGGCGATAGTTGTTGTGGCTGTCCATATACCTACAAGTAACGCTACGGCAACGCCTTATCCTTGCCTTACACGTTAAGTTTGCATGCAGCAAATTGTCAAAAATTGGTACTTTAAATAGAGGTCAAATCAGCGATTGCGATCCCTTTATAAAGATGCTTTATATACCCCCTTTCTATTTAAATACTCAACCGTGAGTTGACATGAGTAAAAGAAAACCAATCATTAAGATCCAAAACATTGTAGCCTCAGTCTCTCTTAATCAAAAAATCGACTTACAAAAAATCGTGGAAAAATTTCCCCAAACCGAATATAACCCGAGTGTTTTCCCAGGTCTTGTTTTCCGATTAAAAAAACCCAAAACTGCAACCCTTATTTTCGGAACAGGTAAAATGGTGTGTACCGGCGCTAAATCTGAAAAAGAATCACGCAGTGCAGTAGAAAAAGTGGTCAAAGAACTGCGAAGCGAAGGCATCCAAATTACAGAAAAGCCAATCGTAAAGATCCAAAACATCGTTGCGTCAGCAGAACTTGGCGGAGAAATCGACTTAGAAAGCCTAGTTTACAAACTCAGCAAGGTGATGTACGAACCCGAACAGTTCCCAGGCGCAGTTTACCGTATGGACGAACCTAAAGTAGTGTTCTTAATCTTCTCAGCTGGTAAACTCGTCTGCGTCGGCGCCAAACAAGAAGAACAAGTCTACGAAGCAGTCGACAAAATCCAAGCACTACTCGAAGAAAAAGAACTCATCTACTATCCCTCTTAAACAATCTTTTTCTTGAGTTCCAACAACTTTCTTTTAGTTTTCTTTGTTAATATTTTTCTTATTTTTGCATTCTTCTACGAACCGCAGGGTTGAGGTCGGAGACCTTTTTTAAAGCCAACTCAAAAGTGTCATCAGCAGCCAATTCCCGTTTAACAAAAACCCCCGTTCTACCCACAGTGTCCCTCTTCATTAAAGCATGAACCCTATCCAAAACCGTTTCAGCGCAGACGCCAATAGTTTTAGCGGCAGACTCTTCGCTGCCAATGATGCTGCTCTCCACATGTCCTTTCTCGGTAGGTTCAATGAGCATAAGTCGCTTGTCCACACCTGGAACTCGAACGTTGAGTGCAAGCTGAGTTAGATTTACTTCTCCCCCGAAGCGGTAAAACTCCCGTTCAACACGCCGCATCTCCATGAGCGGAAACGAAACTGTTGTGGTCTCGTCGATTTCAATGTGGGCTTTCATCGCGTAATTTGGCGTAGCTTGAACGATAAACCGTGTGTTGATGGGTACCTTTGCTTTGTCAAGGGCAGTTTCTACTAAAAAGCTATTCTGAACTTCAGGAATGAATACGTCGACATCGCTGCCCAAGTTTACGTCGCCTCGAGCAATGCTGCCATGTGTAAGTGACCGCAAATGAAAAGCATCCAAAGCAGACATAACCCAAACCGCTTTTTCCCTCAAATCTTTTAGCTGTTCCCAGCGTGCACTAGAGTACGTAACTTCTTTGTATTCTCCGTGTTTGGTAGGTTTAACAGCCATGTTTGAGCGCCAATTTAACCAATTAGTGTGGCATCGTTTATTTAGTTTAATTCACCAATCAAATTGTCAAAGGTAACTTCGATGGATGCTCCCGTCTGCAATGTCTGCAAAACCAGAGAAGCCTTCTTCTACAGGCAATACTCAGGCGAGCGACTCTGCAAAAAATGCTTCACCGAATCCGTCGAGGCAAAGGTCCGTTCAACCATAACACGCTATCACATGTTAAAATTCGATGACCATTTGGCAGTGGCGGTTTCAGGTGGCAAAGACAGCCTCAGCATACTGCACATATTGGCGAAACTCAGGCGCTCTAGACCAAAAACATGCCTAACTGCGGTTACTGTAGATGAAGGCATCAAAGGGTATCGAGATGAAGCCTTAGAAATTGCGGCATTAAACTGCAAGAAACTCGATATTTCACACCACATTGTGTCGTTCAAAGAACTCTACGGTTTCACGTTGGACGAAATAATTTGTAAGGCAAGACAAAAGGGTCAGACTGAGTTAACTGCCTGCGCTTATTGTGGTGTGTTGCGTAGAAAAGCAATCAATACAGGGGCACGCCAAGTTAAAGCCACCAAAATTGCTACAGGTCACACTCTCGATGATGAAGTGCAGACTGTTCTGATGAATATTTTCCGGGGTGACATCGCACGACTAGCAAAAGAAAAACCCGTCACAAGCGAAGTGCACCCCATGTTCGTACAAAAAATTAAGCCCTTCTGTGAAATCCCTGAAAAAGAAAGCGCTCTTTATGCTTATGTCAAAAAGATTGCTTTCCAAGACACACCTTGTCCATACTCTTCGGAAGCTCTACGTAACGACATCCGGGGAATGCTTAACCGCATGGAAGAAAAGCATGCTGGAACAAAATTCACTGTTTCCAAAGCTATGGAACGCTTGCGACCAGCACTTGAAGTTACTGCTCAGAAAGATAATTTTAAAATATGTGCTGAATGCGGTGAGCCATCTGCTTTGGATTTATGTAAATGCTGCGAAATGCTCAGGCACGTTCGCTAGGTCTTGCGTTTTGTTTTTTTATGCTTTTTAGTTTGCGAAGAATTTCTGAGGCTTCAAGAGCTGTGTTGGCAGCAGCCATTCTTGGAGCTTTCTGCAGATTTATCTGTGTGCCGCAGTAGGGGCAATTTTTCGTTTTCTGCTCTTTAGCAGCCAATGTTAAGCCGCCGCATTTCGTACATTTCACAACGAGTGTTACGCCCATTTTGGGTTTGCTTCCGAAAGGCTTTTCATCATACGGGTTCTTTAATGGTTTGGTAGGGAAACTGAGCGTATGAGTGCGGATGAGGAACAATTTAAAGCCAGGTCTCAATTAACGGCGCTGGCGGTTGCGTATTTTAAGAAAGAAGGTTACAAGGTTAATAGCGAAAACATAAAGCTGGAAGGCCACAGCGGCGTCGCTAGGCATTTTGATTTGATTGTGCAGAAAGGACGCCTTGAACAGGGCGTTTGGGTTAGAGATTGGAACCGAACCATAGGCGTCAACGTCATAATAAATCTCGATACATCCTCCGAAGACGTGGATTTGTCAAGCCCCATAATGATTGGCGAAAAATTTAGCGACCACGCCAAATCCTACAGCAACCGACGCAAAATCACGTTGCTTACTAAGCAGAAGATAGGTAGTTTCCGTTAAACTAAGCCTTCAGGTACTGATCAGTTAAGCCTTCTCGTTCAAGCATCCCAAGCCAATCCACTAAACCTACAATGCATTTTTTGCCTTTATCCAAAACCTCTGAGATGTCCCTGACGTTTTCTTCCACGGTTTTTCCTGTTACGTCTAGCTCGCAAACTTTTCCCTGTTGATTTTGTATGGCTTCAATAAGGCAACTATCAAGGATTTCAGCGGATAGGTTTTCATAGAGTTTGGAATCGCTGAAGCCGCATTTTTGCATGTATTCTTTAAGTTCTTTGGGATTTCTACGTAAAACAAAGACGTTTGCAACAAGTTCATTTGGTGTGACTGCAGCTGCGTAGTGTCCGTCGATGATGATGTTTGCGTTAGTTGAAGCTAAGATGTTTTCGTTGAGTTTCTGTTTCAAGGTTATTTCGTTGATGATGGTTGTGTGGCGATTTTTGTCTTCGCCCAAGGTTAGGTTGTATGTTTTAGCGAAATCGGTCAGGTTAATGTATTCTGCACTCAATTTTGCGGCGAGTTGTTTGGAGGTGGATGTTTTGCCAACGCATGGAGTGCCGGTGATGAGGATGACGCGTTTCATATCCTCATATTTACTTGGCGTGTAGTTATTGGTTTTGGCTTTCAACATCTGTTTGATTTTGAAAGCAGTCAATATCTAGCTTATCGATTTCTGCAGCAACAAACTACTTGAACCAAAATGCGATCGCCACAGAATTTTTTACTAATAATCATGTTTATTGCTTACGAATGTGCATTTTCGGGTGGGCTGGCGAGTTGGTGTGTGGCTTTCGGACCCAAAATTTGGGTCTGAGGAAACTCCGCCCACATGTAGAATTGCAGTCCCCCGGGACAGCGCGAGAGCGTTGGCAACGGAGCAGAAACGAAACGTCCACCCAGACAGGCAATGACACATTTGTGATGTCGAGTGCGCTGGATTGGAAACGGTGAAACGGCCGCCCTGCAAGTGGAAAGGGCAAACAGACGCCGATGAAGAATCTACCGGAAGGCGCGGGTAGCCCGATTAGCCGAATGCCACAAACAACAGAAGGCGGGTTATTGCCAACACACCAGCCCACTTCCTGTTAAACAATTTTTATTCTTTCATCAGCTACATTAGCTAATTTTTTGTCTCTTGTCAGCAAAATTTCGTTGTTTGATAGTGAAATTCCAGCGATGAGTAAATCATTCTCGTTAATCATTTTTCCTTTGTCTCTGAGTGTCTCATAGATTAAGGCTGCTTTTCTGGCAGACGCGCTGTCGAAGGGGCAAACAGTCATTTCTGATAAGAACTCTTCTGCAAGGTTCTTTTTTAGGTTGTTTTTGTTTTTTAGCAATTCATACTCTGTTATTGTAGTTGTTTTGAGCTCCTCAGACTTAGCGAGCTCTTTTATACAATTGACAACTTTTTCGTCGCCTGCTAAGAAAGCCACTATAACGCTTGTATCAATAAAGGTCATTTGCTATGTTCAAAGTCCCTTCCGTAGTTCACTTCTCTGTCGGCGGCTATTTTTGCGTTTAATTCCTCGAGTTTCTTTCTCTCGTTTTTCATGATTCCAGCGAAGCGCATAATATCTTTTTTTTCTTCTTTTGGACATAGGTTTTCTTTTATGACTTGCGAGAAGCTTTTGTTGCCTTTTCTTTCTGATAAGAGTTCGTAGACTTCGTTTGAAACTGAAATCTGTCTTGCCACATTAATCGCCTATACATAATGTATACATAGGTCAGCAATAAACATTTTCAAAAAAATTCTTGATTTAAAGCGCCGATTAGCCGAATGCCACAGACAACGGACGGCGAGTTATAGCCAACGCGCCAGCCCAACTCTTTGTTGTAGACAACAGAAGGTTTCAAAAAACCATCACACTAAACGAAGAGTCCAATACATCAAAGAAGGGTTAAGCTTTGATTACTGAAACACCATCCGCAATGCAGTATTTGGGAAAGAGAATTAGTCAATAGAGAAGAAAGAGTTCAGCTAAGTTCTTAATATTAGCAAAACTAAGGAAGCTGCCTTGTCTCTCTAAGAGGCAAAATTACATTAGGCTTATCAACTGGTAGTATCAATATATTATTGGTCCTTTTTATGAAAGCGCATATGATGTTATCTTGCAATACAGTATCTTGCAAAGTGGGTGCTAAAACCAAAGTTTTGGATGAGTTAATTAAAATGGGGCTGTCCAAGAAAGACATATACTTGCTTCTTGGTCCTGCAGAAGTTCTCATCCAACTATACGGATTAAAAAATCTTGATGAATTTATCAGCAAATGGTTTAATCCGATTAGAAAAATAAATAGCCAAGAAGCAATGATTGACAAAACGGAAACTTTCATTGTCATCTCAGAAGGCAAATCTTTCACTGAGGAACCGTATGCTTTCCTGTTCCTTCATACTCAACCAATGAATCTTGAACTCGTTCAAGAAAAGCTTCAAAGTATGCCTAAGGTTTTGTCGGCTGATACGGTCTTTGGACCCTGCGACGTAATTTGCTCGATAAAGGCAAACGATAACAAAGACCTACAACTACTTATTACTCAAATACAAAGAGAGATTCCACAAATTCAAGGAACTGAGACTGCAATCGTAGCTTCGCTCTATTAACAGACAAACTACATCGCAAGCAAGGACTTTATCTATCAGCACCTTACTTTGAAAAGATTTACCATTAAAAGCATATGACCCTAAATCCAATTTCCTCTTTTAATGGACATATGGAACCTAAAGCTGAGTTTTGAGAAAATTTAAATTTTAAACATATAGAAATTGATTTGAAGCTAAGAAAGAAAAAATAAATGCGTACAGAAGTATCCGAATGCGTTATTTTATGCAGTCTGAGATTTCTGGGTGTCTGCTCAATTCATCAATTGACTTGTTTAGCAGTATGTTGTCTCCAGTTTGAGCAATTAATGTTATAGGTACGCATACAGTTGAGCTTCTGAACCTTTTTTTGAATCCAAGGTCCTCACATGATGATTTTGACAACTTGACATGTAAATGGGTAACTTGCCAATTAAGAGTGTTTATTTCTATCCCGTTAACATTTCCAAGGTCAAAACCGCCTGCACAAATAACATATTTTCCAGAAAGTTTTTCAAAGTTTACCAAAATCAATCGCCATTTTTTTATAAGCTTTATCAGGAATATATTTCTTTCCATAATTGCGGCTTTGGGACATAAGTCAGGAACCACTTAACCATAACAGATTATGCCACAGGCCCTTACACATAGTCGCTGTTTGAATCCGCTCTTCTAGTCTTTGCCAAATCTTCCAACCACAACAACGCTTATCCGCAGAAAAACCACTCTCCGAACACTCCCGCCTAAAATACTCACGTAAAAACAGCAAAGGATACGAAACCAAATCCACAAGCATATCCTTCCACACATAAGACCCCCTAATCGTCGCATTAGTCTTAGGAATCACATACAACGCCGTATCGGCCCCAAAAACAGCCGCCGTAGATTGACCCGCATAATACTGATCCAACCGTACACTCCGCACTTCTACACCGCACTCCCGCATAATCGCAAACGCCGCCTCAAAAGCAACCCGCTCAGACTTCAAAGAAGCACCATAACCCACATACATGTGAGATTCAAGGTCCATAAGCGCAAACGCATAAGTAAATAGCCGCCTCTTATCCTGCTTAGTCTGGGGCTTTGCCCTAGCGCTTTTGACCCCAGCTACTTTTATTGCATCCCCCGCTTTTTCACGTACACTTCGATAGTGTTTAGTGATGGTTAAACTGTACCCGGTTCCATCTCCAGAGAGGTCTGCTTGCGAGATTCCTTTTCTCTTAACCAAAATTATGAACATGTTGTGTATGATCAGTTTGACCAATGGGTTGGAGTAAGCTCGTTCTATTGTTTTGTAGCTTATGTCTATGTCGTCAAAGAGCGAGAAAAGCGCAAGTAAATTGGCCATTTTTCTGCCGCTGAACTGTGATAGGTCTTTGGCAAGTAATATGAGGACTTTTTGTTTGGCCTGTGCTTTAGGTGGCCTGCCGAAGAGTTTAGGTCTCACTTTTACGCTTTTTTCGGCTTGATCTATTACGGTTTTTAGTTCTTTTAGGGCGGTTCTTAATCTGTTTGCCCATTGTTTCTCGTAGGTTTGGTAGTTGGTTGGTTTTTGTTCTGAGTATTCTTTTTTGTATATGTCAATTATGGCGGGGAGTTCTTGTTTGAATTGGGTGAAGTGTTTGTTTGTTAGCATGTGATTGAATTATGGGTGCGAATTATTTATAAGGATATCCATGTATATCCTATATCTGGTTGGGACGTTACGAATGGTCAGGAAAATAGAAGTAAAAAAAGGCGATTTATCTATAAATGAAACCGTTGAGGTTGTCTATGAGAAAGTCATAACAGCTTTTGGAAATTCAGCCAAAATAGACGCGCCAAAAAAATATATTGGAAAAAGAGCCTACGTGATAATCATCAAAGAATAGCTGTACTTATGTCCCAAAGTCCATAATTGCAACTTGTCTTTAAAAATTGTAAATAATTAGGCTACAACATGAATTAATAAAATCAAGTTTATGAAGTGAGGAAACGGTTATAATCTTATATACCTCTATTTCATTACCGTAAAAATGGAGGATGAAAAAAATGCCTAAATTAACATTCACTGTGAGCCATGAAAACGACACAAGATTAAAAGCAAGAAAAATCCATAGGGGCGACGTATCATGCATAATAAACGATGCATTAGACCTATACTTCGAGAATGCAGAACAATGACAACAGAATAGAAATAACAACATAACCCAATAATTTACTAAGCCTTAAGGCGGATTACAACCAACATACCAGCTTAATTCAGGTGCGCACCCTGTTTCGGGAAGCGGGACTGGGGCAGATACAGGTTTGGGAGATTAGAGCTACTATCAAGAACTAATTGACCTTTAGAGTCTAATATGTTCTTAGCGCTTTACTATAATTTTCGCTGGACGTTTCATCTTGCTGAACAAATGCGTAAAAGCAAAACGCAATCTTCAATCGTTGCGTTAATCCTTCCAGGTTCTAAAATTTGAGAACCCTTCTTTTTTAATTTGCGCCAAAATGTGATCTCGTTCAGATTGAGGAAGCAAAGCGCAAACACCCAACTGCTGCTCGCCTCTTTTTTTCTGCTCTTCTATAGTTTCCTCAAAAACGCATCGTTTACGGCCTTTAACCAAAAGAATGCACTTAACATCTATGTCAAAGTTACAACATATTTTTCGACCAAACTTACCCAATATACATCCTCCCACATGCTAACTAATAATAAAGTTACCCTTGTCACAAATCATCTTTAACTTCTTTACTATCCTCAAACAAGGTAACCTGTCTTCGAATACATATTCAATAGCATGCTTATCTAGCGCAAAAACTTTGCTGACATTACATGCAAAGACTCCTTTTATCCAGTGCGCCATGCCCTAATGGGAATCACTTGCAAGCAAAGACTCTGTTTTCACAATTGTTAACAGTGGAATCAACATAATCTTATATGCTGAATTAATTTAATAAAAATTGGGTTGAGAGTTGTGTTCCCAAATCTCCCAGCCACAAAGCACAGCTCTTAGCCCGCCTAATCTTAGAGAAAAGCATTTTTTGCCTTAATGGGGAATTGGTTGATTTGGCTTCAACAAGTAATAAATAGATTAACTGACAAACTTTTGTTTAAGCAAAAAACAAAAATAACCTTCCTCAGATATTTTGAATTAAGCAGGGTTAACCATGAATGTAATAACAAAAAAGCTTGAATTAATTGCTGATCACAGAGGTTGGTTAACTGAGGTTTTGAAAAGCGATCCCTCCGTGACTATTGAGCAAGTGCATTTTTCTGTCTCAAACCCGGGTGCTATCAGAGGAAACCACTATCATAAGAGAAGAGTTGAATGGATGTTTGTTACAAACGGCATCGGAAAAATAACTTTAGAAGATAATATTACTAAAGAAAAAAGAGAACTTGCGGTTTCAGGTGAATGCCCTGTTCTAATTAAGATTTGCCCAAATGTAGTGCATACCATTGTTAATGATGGAAGCGGACCTATGCATCTTTTAATCTTGACTAGCGAGAAGCATGGGCAGCTTGACACTGATACATTTCATAAGTAAGGAACAAAAACAGAATCATTAGCGAGATAAATCACCATAGGCTAGCTCCCAACGTAAGCAAAAAAGAGAAGTAAATCCTTTTATTATTTCATTTTGCTTGCAGAATTTGAGTTGAGGAGTTTCCACTTATTATGGTTAAAAAAATAGGTCAAAACAATACAGACCCCATAGCATAGAATTTTAGAAATTAAATGGGCAGTTCCATCTTTTGCTGAAGATGTCTTTTTGAAGTTTAATAGAAAGGTATGGCAACACAGAAATGCTTGTTTGCTGTATTGTCTATTGAGTGGATTTTGTGGTTTATCGTAGATATTTTGATTCTCCAAATTGCGGAGGCTGTATGTATAAAGGAAGTAGTTACTGCTGGGGGCAATGCTCTCTAAACATTTGGAAAAAAGAAAGAGAGTATTGATATTTTGGAGTTGTTTTTGCACAGGCTTTTTGTTTTACGTGTCTTTAATATCTTCAAGTTATACAGGTTTTTTTAGTGGTGACTTAAGAAGTTGGATACGGTTTTGGAAAAGACTAACACTCTTGTTTTAAAACTGGTTAATGCTACAAAAAATAACCCAATTAAAGACATTAATGTTAAAATCTTCAAATTAGAAAAAGAATCAATAACTCTTAAACAATGGACTGAAAATCTCAAAAATGGTACACCATTCAAAAGATTGATCCTCTCAGCGAACACCGACAATTATGGTGAAGTAACAACCGACCTTCCAGAGGGTATTTATGAAGCTAGCGTCGAAAAATATGCCTTAACTAAGGTTTGCGAATTAACAAAGAGTGAAGAAGTTCTCTTTGTTGAACCGAAAAAACATTGGTGGCAACTATCTTAAGTCTGCTTATTTATAAGTACAGTTGCGTATGTTATATGTGAAAAGAATCTTTTACGCTTAGGTTTATGGTAAGTGATAGAAACTTTTCAAAAATAGAAGCGAAACAAGATGTACAAATTAAGAATTGGTTTATTCGAAAATTGTATTAAATCTAAGTCAGATAAAGATAGGAATCTCGTTCATAACAATGGGAGATGCAACATAAAATGGTGCGCATAGGCAGCTCAGCCCAGTGCCCACAATGCGCTCAAATGGGACGGGTAGTTTGGGTTTCGCAAAATGGAGCGATTGTTGGAATTCAATGTTCTAAAAGTCATCGACTAGAAAGTTTACCTAATGCGTACGGATTCACGCGTTCTCCTTCCAAAGCGAATAAGAATAGTGTTTTTCTGGTGAAAACAGAATCATTGTGATCTTTCGATGAGTATGTTACAAAAAAATAGTGTACTCAATGGTAAAATAAAGATAGATGCAGAATATGACAAACCTGCTTTCGCTAAGCATTCTGTTTTTTATTCAAATTATTCTCGTTTTATTTTGAAAGCATTAAGAAAATCTTCTTTTCAAGAATTTCTATGCACTATGCTTTTAGCAGAAAACATTGAGGAAAAAATTGTTAATACAGTGGATATCAAGGTTTTTCCAGCTCCAAGAAAAAAGGGGTTCAATATCGTTGGCCGATGTAACACTTTTAGGGGCAGAATCCGCATTTATCCAAAAACTTTTAACTACTGTTATGCATTCAAGAAAAAGTATGGAAAAAACTACTTATTTTCATTCGTAGGGAACAGGGCCAGGGCAACTTTAATACATGAATTGTTGCATTTAAAATACATCAGTGATGAAGAAAAAGTGCAAGATTTAACTGGTATCTACTTTTCAGAATACATAAAAAAGCAATCCGTTAAAAATTCAAATTTAATGTTAATGCGTGACTTAATATTTGATTCGAAACGAAACACGCCTTTTTTGATTAAATAAGGATGTCGAAAAATTTTCTAGTAGTTTACAAACGAAAGGATAAAGTTTGAAAAGGTATTGCACTAATAAAATAATTCATTACTAATAAAATAATTTGCTTTTTGCTATAACGAAAAATCTATTATTATTCGATTTATTCTATTCATATTCAAGATTCACAATTGATATATATAAAATAATTTGACTAACTAACGATCGCTGCAATGATTTGGCTTCAATTAATTTCGCTTTCCTCAACAATTATTTGCCTCCTATTAGGTATAGTAGTTTATCATTTTAACGGAAAAGCTCCCTTGAACAAGATTTTCTTCTTCACGAGCCTTGCAGCGTTTGCTTATTATTTTACAACTGTCATGATGTGGATGTCTAACAATCTTGAAAACGCTTTGTTTTGGCATAAGATGGGAACAATATGGCCTTTCTTTGTAGTCTTGGTATTAAATTTTGCATTAGTATTCACTAACAATAAATGGATAAAGAAACGACGAAATTACTTAATCCTCTATTTACCCGCTGTGGCATTCTTCTTAATTGACTTGCTTACTTTCCAGATAAATGCCCAGCCAGTACAGAAATATTGGGGATTTAACGATGTGGCATCAGGAAACTTTATTTATTATCTTTCTACAGCGTGGACTGCAATACTTCCGGTTGCGGCATTTATTCTTTGTTTCAGATATTATCGATCATCATCTAACCCTGCCCAACGTCAGCAAGGAAAGTACATCGCCTTTGGTTTTTCAATACCAATTGCCACTTTCATTGCAACCAATATGGTGACACGTGTTTTGGCAATTGACTTTCCTAATCTTGGCATCTTTGCAACTTTGTTCTTTAGTACCTTTGTTGGTTATGCTATTTCCAAATATGAATTATTTACTATTAATGCACAACTAGCAGCAGAAAATATAATTTCCACAATTCCCGATTCATTTATTCTTGCTGACGCTAACGGAATTATATTAAGAACAAATAATCGATTAGTGGACTTTTCGGGATACACAGAAAAAGAATTAGCTTCAGAACATATAACAAAACTATTCTCTGAAGAAGAAAAATGTAATTGGAGAAATATTCTATATCAATTGGAAAAACATGATATCCATGGAAACTTTGAATTAAAATTTTCAACTAAGTTGGGGGAAATTAGGTATGTTCTCTTTTCAGGTTCAATGGTAAGAAGTAAGAGGGGCAAACCGATAGGTATAACCTGCATTATAAAAGATATCACTGGGCGCATTGAAATTGAACAAAAACTTGTCAAATCCGAAAGACTTGCTTCAATTGGCGAACTCGCCGGCCAAATTGGTCACGATTTACGCAACCCTTTAGCCGCGATAAATAACGGCGTATATCTTCTAAAGAAGAAAAATGCTCTTATGCCAGAAACTGAAAGAATGAAGATTTGCGAATGTATAGAAACTGCAATTAAAGATTCAGATAGAATAATTACCAGTTTGGTTGATTATGCAAGCGACCTTAACATGCAAATGGAACATTGCACACCTAAATCGTTAACCCTTCAGGCTCTTTCAAAAGTTATCATCCCTGAAAGAATCAATGTAGTTAATCTTTCATCAGACCAAATAGATATGCAGATAGATGCTCAAAAAATTGAGACATCCTTCATTAGAGTAATTGACAATGCAATCGACGCCATGCCCGAAAACGGTTCACTCAAAATTTCCAGTGAATTAAAAGGATCTTATGTAGAAATTTCTTTTCAAGATTCTGGAACAGGCATTCCAGAAACAATCCAACCTAGACTTTTTACGCCCCTTGTCACTACAAAAGCAAAAGGAATGGGAATGAGCTTAGCAATCAGCAAGCGAATTGTTGAAGCGCTTGGAGGAACTATAACTTTTGAATCTACCAAAAACCAAGGTACAACAATTTCTTTTAATTTACCCGTTAAGCCAAACTTAATTTAATGAAAATGCAGCTACTAAATTTACATGCAGTAAACTTATCCAACTTTTTTTGGGTTTACATGTTACGAGTGTGTCGGGCTCTATTCTATTTAGAGAGCGTTTTGTTTTCCATAGGTTTCCAGTTTGGCAAGTTAATGATGCTTTGTTACTATATCTTGTATGTGCTGTTTCGTTTCTTCTATTGGCTGAAGTTTTTATGATGAGGGCAGCCCAATTATAGTTTAGATAATGCCAAACACGGCTATTGTTTTACGGGGGTTTTCTGCTTTCTGCAGAGATCTAAACCTAAAAGTTTTACACCACGCAACTGTGACAATGAAACAATCAACGAGGATGCAACAACCCCTTCGATTATTCCAGTTGGAACATACCACATTAACATAGAGGGAACAGTCACCAATATGCCGCCGAGATTGCCAACCATAGGAAAGAGACCAATTTCCACCCCCACCGCCAACGCCGTGCTAACGTTAGAGATGAATGAGGCGACAAACATGCCTATCGCTAAACGTTTTGTTGTAAATCCTCTTGACAGGAACGCTTTTACTATGAAGAAGGACATGACACCAATTACTGCCATGTTGAAGACATTTGCACCAAAAGAAGTCATACCCCCATCACCTATTGCCGCTTGAATAACCAGTGTTAAAGTCATACTGATTAACCCTGCAGAGGGGCCTAAAACCATTGAAACTGCGGTTCCGCCTAAGAAATGCCATGTGCTGCCCCCACCTGCTACAGGAAATTCAAACAACTGAAACACGAACAAAAGGGCACTGACGACAGCAATCAATGGGATTATGTACTGAGGATAATTTTTTTTCCTGCCATACCATGCCCACATCAAAAAACTGAATGCTACTACGTAGAGGGATATGCATGCGTATGGGTTTAGGATGCCATCAGGTATGTGTATTTTCAGTTCCTCGGTAACACGAATTAAAAAGAAAGTATTACAACTTCGATTTATACCAATCGATTGATTCCTGGGCAGTTTCTTGAATAAGAAATCCGTTCAATAGGTCTTTTAGGTAAGCTAAATCTTCAAAGACGATTACCTGATGTCAGAAACGAAAAATGATGGCATTATTTCTGCGCGAGACCTCACGAGGCTTATGCAAAATAATCTTCCCTTTTTTTGTTATCTGGTTAAAAAGCTTATTGTGTGAAAATTAAGCCCCGCTGTAATAGGAAAAATTTTAAAAAAAGTGGAGTTTTACGGTTTTTTCCGTTTTATTTTTTTTCCACTTATTTTTGCAAGTCAGGTCTGAGCCTCATTGTTGTTTACGGCCCATCTAAGCATGTCTTTATCGCCGCAGATTCTTTTCGCCGTTTTGAACCTGCTGCTTCAAGGCTTAGATGCTTCAACACTATGCATGTTCAACCCACAGAGGCAAAGTCTTAGTCGCGCGCTAATTTTTCGCTGTTTGAATTAGAGCGCTCTATGCCTCAGTGCATTGCAGCTAAAGCTTGCTCCCTGACTTGCAAATCATACATAGTTTTCGCTTTGTAATAAGTTTTGTGACATTTATACTACAAAATTAAACAAAATTGCACCATTTGAAACAAAGGTATAAGGTACAAAAGAGCCCAAAAGCGTTGAAATTACAAGAGTCAACAATTGGCTCTGCCAAAACCGATCTATTGACGAAGTCGGCCTCAATCCGCTATCATTGAAGGTTCACATGGCAATTCATATATCCAAAAAAATAGAATGGAACATTGTTGAAGCTTAAATTTTTAATCAACAGATAACCTTTATAGTAAGCTTCACGTTTCACAAGCATGCAAAGTAATTTGCAAAGTAAGTAGTAAAAGGAAGTGAAAATAGAAATGTCATATGGCAACAAAGAGATGCATAAGGCAACCTGCGCAGACTGCGGCAAAGAATGTGATGTTCCATTCAAACCAGACGGAAGCAGGCCAGTATACTGCCGAGAATGCTACGCAAAACGAAGACCCCCACGAAGATATTAAGCTTTTAAGCTAACATCTTACTCGTTTAACAATATCCTTTTTCTTTTTTAATTTTTAAATTCTGGTGGAAAAAATTTTTAGTGACCAGATAATTTTGTATATGTCTCTATTTTTGGGGTCCAGCTGAGTTTCAATTGATTATTCATTAATAAACCCGTAATTGTAAGGGGCAAATTTATTATAGTCATAATAACA
The DNA here is from genome assembly GCA_963840325.1 of Candidatus Bathyarchaeota archaeon. Taxonomy (GTDB): domain Archaea; phylum Thermoproteota; class Bathyarchaeia; order Bathyarchaeales; family Bathycorpusculaceae; genus Bathycorpusculum. Next base: position 424,158 of record CAWIYM010000004.1, on the reverse strand, counting down.
TTGTTATATTTTAGTGAGCAGAAGACAAAGAAAAGCACCCTTGCCCAATCGTGCCTTCCCCTCTGTTTTCTGCTCATTTTAAAATTATAGAAGCTTTACATTCTTTTTGATAAAGATTAAATTGTTACAGTTGCAAGTCCGCCATTTCCACGGTCCTTCGAAGAAGCCTTGACCTTGTTTCTGCGCATACCCTCTTATCAGTGATTGGAAGCCCCAAGTCTTTCGCAGTTAATGCTAAAATTTTTTGCAAAAGAACCTGAGCGGCCTTGGCGATTTCTTTAAAGGGCACCGATTTTTCATTCTCGCAGGTTCCAGGACAACAAGCAGTGAAGGGGAAGTTTAGCTCTAGCACTATCTTGTTGTTTTCATAGTCATAATCCATAATGGTGAATGGCTCCAATCTACAAATTGCCGGTCTCACATCGTAGATTGCGCATTTATTTTCTTTTGTAAGGAAAAAACAGCTGTCATCCTTCTTTCTGCGAATCCACATAATCCCTGTTTCATCTGGTCTCGCCAAGAAATCTTTGAATCCCTTGGCTTCTATGCGTTTCTGTTCATATTTGTTTACGTCGGGTGGTTGCATTCGGCAGCACACACCGCAATTCTTGCATTGGAAACCCACAGAATCAGGGAAGACAACATTATGATAGTTCAAGGTGAAAGGTTGATAGAGAAAATGGTTTATTTACGTTGTGCGTTGGAAATCAATTATTTTCTTTGCTTTACGTCCTAATCAATTTAGAATCAATAGTGATTACAGCCTGATAATGGCGAATTTAGAAAAATAAACTGTTTAATATGGCGGATGATGGTCAACTTTACATTTAAACGACTTCCTCCGTTTTGCTTTTGTGCTTTAAAACATTTTTTAAATACTTCGACATTAGCTAAATCGAAGACTATGCCTGCAAAAAATAGTTTCAATCCTGAAAAAATAAATCAAAGAAAAAGAACCATAGGCATAATTGCCATAACGCTGCTTTTAGTTATCACTGGTTTAGCCATTTTATTTCATATTTCGTTCCTTATTTGGGTTGTAGCGGATTTAGTTGTGGCTGCGGTAGCTAATTTGTTGTTGAGAAGAGTTGGAAGAACCCCGCTTTAGCTTCTACCATATGTAGGGAATTAAACGGTACTTGACTTTTTGACGGTATTCGCCGTATCCAGGTAAAGTTTTAGCTAGAAATTTTTCTTCTTCAGTGAGTCTTACGGCGATTGCTAACAGGATAGGTGGAAACGCAAGTAAACCCCAGAATGAACCCAAGGCAAGAGGTATGAATATTAGCATAACTAAGGCGCTTGAATACATCGGGTGCCGAACCACACCGTATGGACCCGTCGATATTACCTTTTGGTCCTTGTTTACTTCAACTAGAACCGAAGTGTAGCTGTTCGCCTTAAAAACCAAATAAACAACCAACAAGCCAAGCACAATAAACCCATCGGCTACTATGCTTAAGTATGCTGGGACAGTGGAAAATTGAAAATGGTGATCAATCGACGAAACTAAAAGTAGCAAAATGAAAAAATGCTGATAACTGCTTGGGTGATTTTTTGGCTGCTTTGATGTTCGGCAGCAGGACCTATCTTTAATCTACTTGCTATGAGGTTTAGATCTTTTTTGAGAAAATTGACGCTAATTACTGAGATGCAAACTACGAAAACAAGCCAGAATGTCCATGCTTGCCAATAGTTGATTGTCCCTGCAGGCACAAACAGAGCTATCCATAAGAGAATTGTAAGGGAGGTTAAACCGGTTACCGCTTGCGTTGTTATGCTGAGAGAGGGTTTGTTCAAAGTTGATCGTGGTTAATGATCAATCACGCTTAAATACGCTGTTCGATCGAGGGCACAGCATTAAAAAAAGTTGAATGTTTCCCAAAATACACATGGAACTGGTTTGAACAATATCCACTTAGCAATGATATTTTGGACGTTTAGATTCACGAATCCAAAACTGTGGATCATCCACCTGTATAACTTGAACCTCACAAACATTTTGTGGATTAGTAATTGCTGCCCGAAACTTCGGTGAACAGTTAGGATCCACAAGAAACGCCATCCTTGATGCCTCCAACTCTTCAGCAATGCGCTCGCATCTTCTGTTTGCGTAACCTCGATATTTGACGCTTTTGCCTTCAATAATGGCTTTATCGAACGCTGCTTTGTTGCACTGAATAAGTTTTGCACCATCTCGAATAAACCAGAAAGGAGTATTACTGGACATGAATATCGAAATGGTATATCGTTGAGAGATTGTAATTAACATTGTTCCAGAAAATCGGGTTTAGCGCCTCAGAAACTATTTTTTGTTTCAAATCATTTTTGGAAAGACAAATTTTATGCTCTTCCAATATTTTCGTGCAATTGTCATCATAGGCGCATGGATTTCAAGTTAAACTATTCAGTTGTTGCTTAAAAAAGCAAGCTGTGCCTCAGAATTCGTATAACTGACATCATTTCTGGGACTACCAATCCCTCTCAGACTGACGTGTTATTCATCATAGGCATCCACTATTAGGTTATGTTGAATAAAAATAATCCATCTCGTACCGACTATTTTTGGGAGCCTTTTAATGATGAGAAGTAAGAACTAATATAAAAATAGAAAAAAATAAAACTGTAAGGGAAAGCAAGAACACTTTAACTTTAATTAACTAGTTTGTGTTTTGCTCTTCTTTTCTTTCTTTGCTTTTCTTTTTTCGTCTCGCTCTTTCTTAGTTAACGGTTTTTCTTTTTTCGGCATCGGGTTTTACTCCGAGAATACCATTATAGCGATTACTGCTTTAATAACTTTTCAAAATTAAGTGTATTCTCTGAACGTGTGTCCGCATTTTGTACAACGCATAAATTGAGTTGACGCTTCATCGCCACCCCTTGTCTGCACTTGCCAAACAAAAACTTCATTGTTTTCGCATTTTTCACACTTCATTTTAATTGTTTGCATGGTCTTGATTTTTTGGTCTTCTTCGGAGATGATGGTCATGAAAGGTTTCGGTGTGGTGCTGTGTTGAATTACTTTGCCCGTTTTTGCTACCGCTTTGCTATCAATCGGCGTCTTTGTGTATCCGCATTTCTGGCAGGACAATATGAATGCGTTACCAACGCCTGTTCTTTTTGGTTCAAGGCGGCAACCGCAGGTTGGACAAAACTCCATTGAACAGAATTCCTCACTTTACCATTCCATAAAGCTTACCAATAGGATATAAGGCTTATTTTCTTCGTTTATGAAAATTCTAGATGAAAAGGTAACAAACTTTAACTAACAATTACTTACCAAATCTTCCTTAAGGTTACAAAAATGCCTAAACAAGTCACCCCAAAAAGCGAATGGCAAACAATTGAACATGCGCTGGCATATTTAGCAAGAGCCGATAAACTACCCCACCGAACAGAAGGCGAAAAGGCACTGTTGGAACAAATTCCGTCAAATGCCAAGCGAGTTTTGGATTTAGGAACAGGCGATGGAAGATTGCTTGCACTTGTGAAATTGAATAATGCAAAAGTGGAAGGGGTGGCTTTGGATTTTTCAGATCCAATGATTGAACAAGCAAAAAAACGCTTCGCGAATGACAAACACGTTACTGTAGTAAAGGATGACTTTCGCAATCCACTTCCTGCAAAGAAACTGGGCTGTTTTGACGCTATAGTCTCCAGTTTAGCAATTCACCACTTGACACACCCAAGAAAAAAACAGCTTTATACAGAAATATTCAACCTGCTAAATCCCCAAGGCGTATTCTGCAATCTGGAACATGTTTCTTCAGCAACAAGTAACTTGCATCTGAAATTTTTGGCAACTATAGGGTGGACGCTTGAGAGCGAGGATCCCTCAAATAAACTCTTAGATGTCGAAACACAGGTTCAATGGCTAAGGGAAATAGGGTTTGTAGACGTGGATTGTGCATGGAAATGGTTGGAACTTGCCTTGTTGGCTGGTTTTAAGCCTTAATTTTTTTTACAATTTTTTAGGGCTTAGTTGAGTGATAGAAAGAATTAATAACAGCTAGCTCAACAAAAAATATAGGAGTTTTATAAAAAAAATGACAACTAGTAATGAACAATTAGATTTTACACATTGGCTCTATCGCTTAATCGCCTACATAATCGACAGCATAATAATCGGCATTCCGGCAGCAATCATTTACTTCGTTGTAATCCTAGCGACAATAGTGGCTAATCCTTTCATCATTGCATATGGAGGTTGGCTATTGCTTCCGTTTCTCTTCGGTATTCTCCAGTTTCTCTACTTTATGGTACTCGACGTTGCTTGGGGCGCAACAATTGGCAAAAGACTCATGGGCTTACAGGTGCAAATGGTCAACGGTGGAAAAGTGGACTACGGCAAATCATTCATACGCAACATAACCAAAATCTACGGTCTGTTTCTCTTCTTAGACTGGCTCATAGGAGTTATTACCGCTGGAGATAAACGCCAAAAATACACCGACCGCATTGCAGGAACAATTGTCATCCAAGCAAGACAAGCTTTCCAATCAACGCCTCCACCACCACCACCGCCAACCTAAAATCTCTATTTTCCTTTTTCTTTTTTGTTAAAACTCGGAATTAAAAATAATTTCTGATTAATTTTATTCTGACTTGACTTCTTCTATCCACTTTTTGAAAGCACTATCACTTAGACCCCTTCCTAAGTGTGCGTCAAGCCTTTTGCAAACCTTGCCGTCTTCAAAATAAATTATCGTTGGTACAGCAGGAATATCGTAATTATCCCACATTTGATCGTCGTAGTCATTCAAGATCACGTGGATAACGCTTTCAAAACCCATGCCACCTACTTTTTTTTCGAAAGCTGGGACAAATCCTATGCAGAAAGGGCACCATGAAGAATAAAATAAAGCTAGAACGTTTTTGTGTTTCTTCAGTTCGAGGTCGAGTTGTTGCTGATTGTGTACTTTTATCATGTTTTCTCATTTTAAAAAAGGTTTTGGGGTTTTTTAAACATGCTGTTTTCATCGTTAATTCGATGCGATCTGATAAATCAAGCAACACCTAAAATAACCCAGCCTGCAGATGGATAAGCGAAGTCAGAATGAAACCGAAAAACTACAAACGCGGATATCCCGTCGCCGTCTTAATAGGAATAGAACAAGACCACGCCGCACTCTGGCACATCTTTAGCCAAGTCGCCAAACAACAACAAACAATAACCCTGAACAGCGATCGAAAAGACCAAAAAGCCATCTATAACTTCCACGAAACCATCATCAACGCGTTAAGACCTGTACTAAAAGAAGGAGTAAGAAGCATAATCGTCGCTTCCCCACCCCGAACAAGTTACGCACCTGAATTTTTATTACACGTAAAATCTCATCATGCATGGCTTCTACAAGGCACCAACAAAGCATCCATCTCACAGATAACAGGTTCCGCAAGCTCCCCAACTCAAGTGGCCGCCTTAACAAAAACATCAACTTTCAAAGAGTTAATTCAGGAAAACGCCGCTGAAGAATCTGAGAATTTGCTTGAAATTCTTGAAAAACGCCTCAGCAAAACCGATAATTTAGTTCTTTTTTCGTTGCAAGAAGCAGAAAATCTCATCTTAAACCCGCAACTACCTGGAAAACCCCAACCCGAATACCTCATGCTCACTGATGATTATCTCGCAGGTACCCGACAGAAAAACCGAGTAAATCGGTTGATGATGATAGCCGCAAAAAACGGTGTTAAAACACGAGTAATTGATGCTGAGTCAAACGCTGGTAAGCGTCTTAAACAGTTTGGCGGAATTGTCTGTCTTGCAAAACTCGATTAAAGAAACCCTTCTTGCTTGAACTGTGCAATGGAGATTTTACCTGTATGCAAGGCAGTAGCAATTAAAGCACCAGATACCCCGAGATTTCTCAGTTCAATAAATCGTTGATGTCTCGAACTCCTCCACCAACATATACCTCAACCCCAACATCCTCGATTATTTTTTTTAGGAAAATTGTGTTTACGCCTTCGCCGCTTCCGACTCTGGACAAATCCAAAACAATGACTTGAGATACCCCCATCGCCTTGAAATCTTGTAGAAGCAAATGGGGCTTAAACAACCGTTAAACCCCAATTTAACAAGAACTTTATCGCCTTTCAAATCCAAACTGACCACAACCCGGTCGCTTCCAAAAATCTCGACAGCTTGGGCAACAAAATTTTTGTTCTGCAGGGTCTCAGTTCCAATGATAAGCTTTGAAACGTTGCTTTCAAATAATTTTTGAGCTCTATCAATGCTTGTAACTCCTGCATCAACCATCAAACGCAGCCCCGTTTCTTCTACAATATGTTTGAGAAACCAAAAATCGGTTGAACAATCAATAATAGCATCCAAATCAGCCACGTATAATTCACTAAAGCCGAGAGCTTTGAATCCTTTAGCGACCTCTAATGGCTCTGTTGACTTGAACAGAATGCTTTCTAAGGGTTGGTAATTGTGTCTTTGCCCCTTGACTGCATGAACAACCTTTCCGTTTAAGATGTCAATGACGGGAATTATCTTCAAATGTTAAGCCCATCCATTGATTGATTTACCCAATAGAAAAACCTAATCCCTATGCGAGCTGTTAAGTCTTTAAGGCCTTTTATAACGCAATTGCTATCTGAGAAAAAACAGTCACAATACAGGAAAACTTTAAAGGCACCAAATAGCCGCATCAATGTGATACCACTTGAAGCTGCTCATAAGTCCCATGAATGAAAAAGAAGCCTTGGAAGCAGTCGCTGGAGGCGCCGACATAATTGACGTCAAAAACCCCTTGGAGGGTGCACTTGGCGCAAATTATCCGTGGGTAATCAAACGAATAAAAGAGATAACGCCAAAGAACCTTGAGGTTAGCTGCACACTCGGCGAAGTTGGAAACTTTCCTGGTTCAGTTTCGCTTGCAGCACTTGGCGCCGCATCATTGGGAGTTGATTATATTAAAGTTGGACTTTACGGAATCAAAACTCCCGAAGAAGCCATTTTTTTGCTGCAAAACGTCAATAGAGCAGCTAAAGAATGCAATCCAAAAATCAAAATTGCAGTGGCTGGTTACGCTGACGCAAAAAAAATCGGCGCAATCGACCCTTTGCTTGTTCCTGAAATAGCGCATAAAGCTCAAGTGGAGGTTGCCATGATTGATACATCAAGTAAAGATGGCAAAAACCTCTTCGACCATTTATCAATTGAAGATCTAAAAAAATTCATCCATTCAGCACACGGTTTTGGTTTGGAAGCGGCATTAGCGGGATCACTGAGAAAGCAGGATTTACCTGTTGTTTATGTTTTAGGCGCTGACATAGCAGGATTGAGAGGTGCCGCATGTACTAACAATAACCGAGTCACGGGACAAATCACCCGAAAACTGGTAAGCGAACTCGTTGTGGTTGTTAAGCATGCGGAAACGCAAGCCAATGCTAAGAGGGCTTAGTTTTGCAGCTTAAAGGTTTGAGCAGAAAATCTGTTTTGACTGAACTCAAAAAGATGCAGAGTATAAACCAACATTACGATGATGGTAAAATTTTGTGTTCCATGTGCACAAAACCGCATCCGCTGGCAAAAAAAGCTTATGAAATGTTTTTTGAGTCAAACCTAGGCGATTCAGGACTTTTTCCCGGAACCGCCCAATTAGAAAAAGACGTCATCCAGACACTTGCAACACTTCTTCATGGAGAAAACGCCGTGGGACTTGTGGTTTCAGGCGGAACAGAAGCAAATCTGATGGCACTGTTAGCGGCAAGAAACTCTTCAAAAATCGAACATCCCGAAGTGATTCTGCCGCAATCCGCCCATTTCTCGTTTACCAAAATCTGTAACCTCATGAACCTAAAGCCAGTCTACGCAGGTTTAGACAGCGCCTTTAGAGTTGACCCCTCAGAGGTAAAAAAATGCGTCAGCAAGAACACCATTGCCATTGTTGGCACGGCTGGAACTGCAGAGTTAGGCGCTATTGACCCAATCGACAAGCTCTCCGAGGTCGCGATTCGGCACGATGTTTACTTGCATGTCGATGCAGCATTCGGTGGCTTAGTAATCCCTTTTCTAAAGGATGTCAAACCCACCTTTGACTTTAACATAGAAGGCGTAAAATCAATTACCGTTGACCCACACAAAATGGGCATGGCAGCCATTCCTGCAGGTGGAATCCTCTTCAAAGACGCCAACGCGCTGGATTTAATTAAAACCCAGACACTTTACCTTTCTGACAAGGTCCAGTACACGTTTGTTGGAACAAGAACAGGCGCTGCCGTAGCGTCAGCATGGGCAGTCTTCAAAGCTTTAGGCAAAGAAGGCTACCAGAAAGTCGTTGGCGACTGTATCAAAAACACAAAATTTCTATCATCTGGTGTTCAAAAGCAGGGTTTTAAGCTTGTCGTGGAACCAACTTTGAATTTGGTTGCCTTCCGCAGCGCGAATACTAAGAGTTTAGTTGAGAAATTGCGGGCAAAGGGCTGGTTTATTTCTTACGTTCCAAGGTATGATTGTATACGAATCGTTGTTATGCCTCACGTTAAGAAGCGGCATGCGGTGGCTTTTCTGGAAGATTTATGTGAAATAGAAAACCTTTAAGGTTGCTTGATGTACCACATCGATTCTTGAGGGCAGAGCTTGAAGGTAATAGTTTATGAGCACATTTCAGGCGGCGGCTACGCAGAGCAGCCCATTCAATCAAGCTTATTATCCGAGGGATTCGGTATGCTTCGGTGCATCGTTGAGGATTTCAAAGTAGCCGGGCATGAAGTGACAGTTTTAATGGATTCGAGGCTGTCAAAACTCAGCCCGCCACTAAGTGCCGATTGTATAGTGCCCGTTTCTTACTCTGAGGAACCAAAAAAAATCCTAAAAGCCATCGCCAAAATTAACGATGCGATATACATTATTGCCCCTGAAACAGGACAAACCCTTCAATCACTTGTAGAGCTTGCTGAGGGAACAGGGAAAGTTTCGCTCAACTGCGAACCGCAAGCCATCGAAAGAGCTGCAGATAAAACGGTATTTTATGAAACATTGCAGAAACTGCGAGTCTCACCCAAAACTACTGTACTAAACTTAGATGAAGATTTAACAAAAGTCAAACAAACAGTCAAAAAAGGGCTATGTTACCCAATAGTCCTTAAACCAGCTGACGGTGCTAGCTGTAACGGATTAAGCTTAGTTAACGAAGAAACCCAACTCGCCAGTGCCATTGCAAAAATAAAGGCTGAATCATCAAGTAAACGTTTTATTGCCCAAGAATTCATCAATGGTCAAGCAGCAAGCGTCAGCCTGTTGTCCACAGGAAAAAAAGCCGTAGCACTCAGCCTAAACAAACAAAACATAACCCTTGCAGGTCCCTATGGAGCTTCAAGTTATGAAGGCGGCACCGTTCCCTTTGACCATTGGCTAAAACAGGAAGCCTTCAGCGTCTCTCAAAAAATCGTTGAAGCTTTTCCTGGCTTGAGGGGCTATGTTGGAGTCGATTTAGTATTGACTGAACACAAAGCGTTTGTTGTTGATGTTAACCCAAGGTTAACAACGTCCTATATTGGTTTACGCAAAGTGGAAGGGTTCAATGTTGCCCAGGCGCTTTTAGATGCTGTTTTGAAAGGTACCCTTCCGGCTAAACCTGAAATTGAAGGATATGCTTGCTTCTCAAAAGTAGAAACTCCTACACCCAACATGGCGGTTTATCAGAAGGCAGCAAAATTGATCTCTGTTGTTTCGCCTCCTTTCCCCTTAAACGACTATCCCCAAGCCGTCTCGTTAGTTTTCGGCGAAGGCGTTAGCCTCAAAGATGCAAACCTACATTTAGAAGAAGCTAAAAAGCACTTACTCAACATTATCTCTTGAGGAAAACAGTTTGGTTAACGTGTTAGGCTACGACGTTGGAGGCGCAAACACTAAAGCTGCATTAGTCAGCGTTAAAAGTGGTGTTTTGCTCAAAACAGAAGTAGCCGTTGAGTACTTTCCAATTTGGAAACAACCCGAAAAACTAGCATCTGTTCTTTTAGGGCTTAAAGAGCAATTGGGCGTCGAAAGGCTTGATGGCGTAGGAGTAACCATGACTGCTGAATTATCGGATGCATACCAAACTAAACGTGAAGGAGTCCACCATATTTTGGGTCGCGTTAAAACGGCTTTTCCTGAGGTTCCCATTTATGTTCTGAATACTGATGCAAAACTGGAATCATTAGACGTTGCCAAACAGGAACCACTTGGAGTTGCCGCGGCAAATTGGGCAGCGACAGGCTGGTTAGTAGCCCAGCACCTCAAGCATTGCGTGGTGGTTGATGTTGGTAGCACCAGTACCAGCATAATTCCCATAATAAACGGCAAGGTTGCTGCCTTTGGAAAAACAGATTTGGACAAACTCATTTGCGGCGAACTCGTTTACACAGGCAGCCTGAGAACAAACGTAGCCGCAATAGTCCAATCAATCCCTACCAAAAACGGCATTGCAGGCGTCTCTTCTGAGCTTTTTGCTGTCTCTGGCGATGTCCATCTTGCCTTGGGTAATATTACTGAAAAGGAGTACACCCCTGAAACCGCCGACGGAAGAGGAAAAAGCTTGACTGAAGCGCTAGCACGTCTTGCTAGGGTGGTCTGCGCAGACGTCGAAATGTTAACCCCTCAAGAAATCATCAATATTGCACAATTTATCTACGATAAACAAATTCGGCAGATCGAGAGCGGTTTAACCAAAGTCTACTCTTACACAAAATCATTGACTCAAGACAAAGTACCAGTTGTCGTGACAGGACTTGGAAAAAACTTTCTCGCGAGAAAAGCCGCTATGAACATTAATGTTGATTCAATTATTGATTTAGGAACGTTGTTATCAGAGAAAGCCGTTTTGGCTACTCCTGCTTTCGGCGTCGCTTTGATGGCCGCAAATATGCTTGAAGGAGAAGTCACCAAGTGAATGTCGTAGTAGTGAAAGTAGGCGGCAGCTTGGCTTTGTACCCTGAAAAGTTAACAGTCTTGTGCACCAAACTAACCGAGTTATCCCAGAAGCACAAGTTAATAATTGTACCTGGTGGCGGAGAATTTGCAGATATTGTCAGAATTTTGGATAAGCGGTTTTCTTTGTCTTGTGGTGTCTCGCACAAGATGGCAATTTTAGGCATGGATCAATATGGCTTGCTCTTATCAGATATGATTCCGAATTCGGTTGAAGTAAGAGGGCTTGAAGAAATAAAATATTCTTTTGAAATAGGAAAGATACCCATATTCTTGCCGTCTAATCTGCTGTTAAAAGACGTTCAGCTGGAGAACTCTTGGAATGTAACCTCTGACGCCATCGCCCTGTACATAGCTAAAAAATTGGAAACGTCTAAAGTATTATTGATCACTGATGTTGATGGTATCTACACAGACGATCCCAAAACTCAGTCTGATGCACGATTTATTGAGCGTCTATCCCCAAACGAGCTTTTAGGGATGAACAAACGGACATCCGTTGATGAAACCCTGCCTAAACTGCTTTTGAAATCACAGGTCACTTGTGTTGTTGTCAATGGGTTATTTCCTGAACGTATTAAAGCCATTTTAGATGATGAACCTACAGTTTGTACGGTGATCATTTAGTCTATTTTGGTTGATATCATGGACTGCGACTTAGGTATACAACAGATTTTGTGAAAAGAAAAAATAGAAAAAGGGAAATGGAAGGATTTTGATTAAATCTTTTTCTTGTCTAATACTTCGCGGAAAGTCTTACCGCAGCAGTCATAGAGCGCTATGGTAAGTTGTGTCCGTTTACCTTTTTTATCTGGTTTTCCAGCCATCTTCCAGGTTTTCTTTGGTGTTTTGACTTCTTTTCCACATGTGGGGCATTTTGCCATGTTATTCCTCTGGTGAACGTATCGTATGTATGTCTTTAAAACACTTTCTATCGGTTGCCTGTTAAATGGCTAAAATAGGGCTTTCTTATTTGAAAAATATGGAGAAAATACTATTTTTTATGAGAATAATTGACCTCTAAGAAGCATTATGCGGTGGGCAACATAAAGAATTAGTAGCAACGAAAACTCAAAGTAATGTTGGGACTAAATTTCGATTGTTGGTTTAGACTTGACAGGGGTTGAAACTTGCCCCATAGGCTTCTGTAAATATTTTGACATGAATGCAGAAACATTGCCGATTAATCTTGATCATTTAGCCCAATTTAGAATGTTGGGCTTATTTCTTTTTCCTGTTCCTTGCTTTGTTTTTGGGTGGCCCATGATAAAAGGAACCATCATAGTGCAGTTGTCGGGGACTCCAACTTTCTTTAGAGTTTCAGGCTTGTTGATTAAGAAGTTGACAAAACCCATATAGCATGTTCCAAGCCCCAACTCGTACGCCTTCAAAAACATATTCTGTGCAGCAAGAACACTGTCAAGCAAATTTATACTGTCCCACTGTTCATTCTTTTCTGCACAAACCAACACGAGAACTGGGGCATTATAGCATACTATGTCAGCATTTGTGGTGAATTGCTTGGCTAGAGGCGGCATCATTTGCTGAACTAAAAGTTTAGTTTCATCAGAAACATACTTGATTAGCTGTTTGTCTTCGATAACTACGAACTTCCATGGTTCTCTATGCATCCCTGTTGGAGCCCAAATACCCGCTTCCAAAACAGTTTCAATTTGTTCTTTTGAAACCGGCTCATTAGTGTAAGCTCTGACACTTCTTCTTCCTTTAATACATGCGTCAAGTTCCAATTTTAATTCCCAATGATTGCAACAGGTTTTGGGTTTATAAAACTTATCAGCAAAAACGCTCCAGCTATTTCTTCGAATAGGAAATCAATTGTCTGTTGTAAAGCGCTAAAAGAACCATAATGTTAACTATTATGAGATAGCTTGGGAAGGCATATTCAGAAAAAGTCCAAAGTGCTGCAACTGCCAAACTTGAAGCAGCTCCGAAAGTTCCTATTATAAAAGGCCAAACGGATTCAGTTTCTGGATTTGTCCAAGCCTTCATCAGTGTTGGTATTGATGCCAAAGCATCACTTGCTATAGCAAAAACGATGGCGATATTGGGGTCATTGGTTAGCCACCACATAATAAGTGCAAAAGCCGAAAGCACTCCACATACATAGTCGAAAGTTGATAATTTCCAGTAAGCCTTCTTTGCAAAGAAAGATGCAGTAAAAATCAGAAAAGGCGAAAATCCAGCCATAAAAACAGGCAAGACCGCCCATCCTACACCGTTTGATAAGGCAGCGGCAGTTCCAATCAATGGCGCGATGGTCCACATTAACCAAGACACACGGTTTGGTTTGGTGCCTCCAACAAACATCGAGCGTATGTAAACAAAAGCAGCAAGCAAGGATGCGACTGCAGCAATGATCACGAGGTACTCAAACATGCAATTTCAATAATAAATTGGCAATATAAGCAAATTGTTGTACAATCCACTTAACCGATTGATTAAGGATTTGAATAATTAAAAGAAAACCTAAGATAAGTCTTAAATTCAAAGAGTAATTAATATTTGGATCGGGTTGAGAGCGCGCGTTGAATTCGAAGCTAATCTAATTTCGAGTTAACAAAGAAAGCGCGATCGCAAATAAGGTGGTGAAGCATTATGAAAGACAACAAGGATACAAGGTTCTTAGCGATCGAGGAAATCGATACGGAAACCATATTGCGCAGGTTCAAGCAACGAAAGGATCTAGAAGATTGGCTGAACGACGGTTCAAAGGACTTCGGGAAATACGAGCTTTACGAGGTCAAGCCGTTAACAGTTAAAGTAGCGGTTACAGAAGAAGGACCAAAATGAACCTAGTGATTATAAAAAATTGGCTAAGACTTCACGAGCTGTCCTAAATTCAGGTTCCATTATTAAGAACCTTAAAAAGAAGAGCACCGATAAAAATTTCGCACCAACCTTTTCTTCTTTAAACAAACTTCATAACACAGAATTACTAATTAATCTAGCTGAGTATCAACTTGGTCTCTCCATTATCCACGTAAGTATATCTTAAATGCGTTACATTGGAGAATTCCAATGTTTTTTGTCACATTTTAATGATGTAATCGACTACATCAGGGAAACCTTATATCCAAAACAATAGTGACTATACTTATTGAAAAATAGAAAAATACAATAAGGTGTAGTATTGATGAACAATAAAAGGTTTTTTACAAAAAAATTATTTACTGCGACTCTTTTAATTCTGATGATAGCTTTTTCAACTATTTCAGCAACTCTCACACTTGCCGACGCTCACTCGCCCGCTTGGGAGATACCAACATATCTGTATATCACGACAGCCCCCAGCCCAGTAGGTGTTGGTCAACAAGTCACTGTTGTATTCTGGATTAACTGGCTGCCACCTACAGCTGCAGGCAGTGCTGGTGACAGATGGTTCTACTACTTAGACATCACAAAACCTGACAATAGCAAGCAATCCGTAGGTCCACTAACATCTGACCCCGTCGGAGGTAGCTATTATTTATTTACACCTGAAGTAGCTGGCAATTACTCTGTCACTGCACGCTTTGGACCCCAAGTATTAACCGGTCGCAATGGAACAGGAATTAACGGTACAATGACCTCTCTCTATATTAACGATAAATTTTTGGCTTCTAGCGGGTCAACGACCTTCTTAGTTCAGGAACAGCAATTACCTAATCCACCGGTTTATCCACTACCAACGGAATACTGGACGCGTCCATTAGAAGGGCAAAATGAGAATTGGTACATCATAGGCTCAAATTGGCTGGGTCCTCAGCAAGCTCTAAGGTTCCAACCTGATGGCACCGCTCCCAACAGTGCACACGTCATGTGGACTAAGCCACTAGAGGACGGAGGTGTTGTAGGAGGAACAAACGCGGGTGAGGACGGCATGACATACTACGACGGAACTGCGTATGAAGGCAGATTTGGTTCTCCGCTTGTAATGTACGGGCGATTGTATTACCCTGTTCCGAAAAGTGGCAGTGCTACTGCAGGCGGATATGCTTGTGTGGATCTAAGGACTGGCGAACAAATATTCTGGCAAAACATGACGATGCCAACATTCGGGCAACTCTACGATTACGAGTCATTCAACCAACACGGAGTCGTCGGACCCGGCTACTTGTGGAGGGTTACTGGAACCAATTGGTCAGCGTATGAGGCCTCAACTGGAAACTGGCTATTTGATCTCTATAACGTTCCAAGTGCCGCAGGATCTTCAGCTTCTTGGGGAGCCTCAACCATATATGGCTCTCACGGAGAAATATTATTCTACCAACTCAACGCAAACGCAAATTGGCTAGCTCTATGGAATAATACTGCAGCTCAAACATTAACAGGAACAACTAATCCAAACGATTATACTAGTACCAACTTCTACCAATGGAGACCTATCGGAAAGATTGCGAACATGAACACATCATATTCATGGAACGTAACAATACCTACGCTACCGGGAACAACAAGGACAATTGTTAGAGTCATCCCTGACGACATAATGTTAGGCACAAGCACATCTTTCGCTGGAATAACAGCCTTCGGAACCCCAGATCCATGGACTATGTGGGCTATTAGTTTGAAGCCAGAAAGTCGAGGCCAACTGCTATGGAGCAAGAGCTACGCAGCCCCGTCAGGCAACCAGACTATCCTGATGGGACCGGTTGATCCAACGAACCGTGTCTTTACTACCTGGCTAAGAGATGGCTTAACCTTCTCAGGGTATAGCCTTGATAATGGAAACCTGTTGTGGACATCGCAACGCGAAGATGACTGGACCTTCTATAGCAGCGGATGGTCTGTTGCATACGGAAAACTCATCCATAGCGGTTATGGAACTGTATATTGCTATGACCTCTCAGACGGAAAAACTCTATGGTCTTTCAGCATACCCAGCGGCCTTTCGACGCCCTATACCAGCTACCCCCTTGGCATTAACGCTATTGCTGACGGAAAAGTCTTCTTAGGCGCCAATGAACACTCTCGCAACGCACCTTACTGGAAGGGCTCAAAAACATATTGCCTTAACGCTACAACTGGAGAATTAATATGGTCTTTAGATGCAGCTTTGCCTTCCTCCGCTGGCGGTATCGGCCAAGTAACGAACGGTTTCGCAATCGCAGATGGCTACTTCACATATCTCAACCTATACGACCACAAAATATACACGATCGGTAAAGGACCAAGCGCCACTACAATAGATGCGCCAATGGCTGCAATTACACAAGGATCAAGTATAGTCATTCGCGGAACAGTCACTGATATAGCAGCAGGCACAAAACAGGATGAACAATCAGCGCGTTTCCCTGACGGTGTACCCGCAGTTTCAGATGAGAGTATGAGTGCATGGATGCCGTACGTTTACATGCAAAAACCTAGACCTGACAACGCAATCGGCGTACCAGTCAGCATTGATGTCATAGATAGCAATGGTAACCTTCGAAACATTGGCGAGCCTACTAGCGATGCAAATGGCTTCTATAGCCTACAGTGGACACCTGACGTTCCAGGCAAATACACAGTAATCGCTACTTTCAAAGGTTCCGAATCTTTCTGGCCATCACATGCAGAAACTGCCTTCGCTGTAGACGAAGCAGCGCCAACACAAACGCCGGCAACACCAGCCCCACAATCTGTAACTGATGCATACTTCGTTCCAGCGGTTGCAGGAATAATCATTGCAATCGTAATAGGATTCGCAGCAACTATACTGCTACTAAGAAAACGACCATAGAAACACCAACCATAAAATCCAATCCCCATTTTTTTATTTTTTTATGAACTTGCAACTAAGAAATTAATTTAGCAGTTTTAAAATAAGACCTCTAATTATTTGAAAAATAATTACTTTCAACGGCATAAATCGGAGTGAAATACAGAAGTGCAGAAGTTTAAAGCAACATTTGCATAGCCTATTTGACTAAAACTTTCTCAAAAAAGCTTTCCGTGTTATTAAGTGGTGCCGAGGGCTAGCTTCACGTCGTCGTTTAAACCGTCGATTCAGGAATACGCGTTTTCCCGAGACCCAATATACAATATATTCACCGCCGCTTTGTCCCAAGAAATTTCATAGATAATTCTAAAATCGCCGATTCTAATTCTATATGTGTCTGCTAGTCCCTTTAGTTTCTTTACGTCATAGTATTCTGCTGGGACTGGGTTTTCCCGTAAGATTAAAAGAAGTTCGACAATTCTGCGTTTGAAGTGTTCAGGCAGGTTCTTGGAACCTTTCTGGGCTCGTTTGAGCAACAGTGATGTCAAACAATTAGATGTCAGCAGCCCAGTTCATTAATAAACTCTTTAAGGTCTATCTTTGACCCTTTTGATAGGTCTTGTTTCGCTTTTTTGATCTCTTTCTTTTCTTGTTCTGTAGCTTCTTCTTCTGGCAACAACATTGCTCTCAATCGTAGAAGTTCAAGTTTGACCGTATCTAATTTATCAAGGACAGTTTTCAGTTCATCGCTATTGACTGTTAGGGTCACTTTTAGTCGCCTATATTCTGATGGGCAACAACAAGTAAAAAGATTTCTACAATTTGACTTCAATATTTCACGAATCCCTGAGTTTTAGGTAAATTTTCCCAAAGTGTGACTTATTGCTAAAAATAAGCTTTTATTAAGCTTAAAAGTGCCGAGGGCTAACTTGAAAATATCGTTTAACCCGTTGTTACAAAATATTGTTCAGGCAACTTAACCTGAACAGTATTAACTTCTTCACAAGTAATCCATTTTTGACTGACGGATTACATTTTGTAAGGACGACATGGATTGAAATACAAAAGCGCAGCAAGTTAAAAGCAACATTTGGGCAGTTCAATTGACTAAAACTTGCTCAAAATATGCTTAATTCCATGTTATTAGGTGGTGCCGAGGGCAGGGTTTGAACATGCGACGACTCGGTCTTCAGCCGAGCGCTCTCCCAGGCTGAGCTACCTCGGCACTTATTTGGATGTTTTCGGCCATTTTTAGGGAGAGGCTATACCATCAATGTTGCAGATGTTTATTTACGTTTTCGTAGGAATATCAAGTTGTCTTTTTGGCAAATGTATTCGAAGCCTACTTCAAGCAGCCCTTTGACCTCTTCAACGTTCTCAACTACTCTAACAGTCATTAGTGGGGCTTTTGGTTACTGCTTGCAGTTTAGGAAAAAGTGAATTGGGTATTTCTTTTACCATAGCAGGTTTGTCTACTGCAGGTATTGGATCTTTCATTTTTGTCGCTAAATTTAAGCAATGGCTAGAGCACCTTTAACCAATCAAATGAAACGGCTATTTCATGGAAGCTTTAGTTTAAAGTGGATAGGTTGGTAAATAATCAGGTGCGTTTGTTTCGTCTTCTGTTAATGTTGCTTCTTCAGGTGGGTCTTTATCGTAGGCTCTTCTCAACAGTAAGGGCGCCAAAACAGTCGTTATCATAATCATTCCCAATATAGCGGCATATGTGCTTTGCGAAATAGCTCCTGCCGAAATTGCTACTCCAGCCACTATAAGCCCTACTTCTCCTCGTGAAATCATTCCATAACCAACTTTAGCTCCTTTAGAGCGGTCTTTCAAAAAGAAGGCAGCCGGGATTCCACATCCAATCATTTTGCTAACTATGGCAACTATGACGAGTGCAATGAAGAAGACGTAGAAGAACCAGTCAGAAGTAATAAAGCTCCTAATGTCAAATTGTGCTCCTGCCAAGCCAAAGAAAACAGGCGAAAAAATAACGCTTATCTTCTTGGTGTAATCGCGTATCTTCTCAATCGCATTAGAACTCGCAACAGCCATACCTGCAGCAAAAGCACCTACAATAGGTGACAACCCCAAGACAGCTGCCAACGCGGAAGCACCAAAACATGAAGCCGTAGCTGCTGCCTCAACAACTCCTTCTTTTCCTTTCGAAGTAAAATTAATTATTTTTGGAAGAATAAACGCTGCAAAAACTGTCAGGGTAAGCCATAATGCAAGAGACGTTGAAATTACAACAACCACGCTAAATGCAGTAATAGGAGTTGAGGTAGAAATGAATGAAACGATCACACCAAGAATTGCCAACCCCAACACGTCATCAACAACCGCAGCACTGATCATCATTCTTGATTCAATCTTCCTACTCCGGTTAAGTTCCTGCAGCACCAAAGCGGTTATAGAGATGCTTGTGGCGACAAGCGCCGCACCAACAACCAAACCCGTTATAGTGCCTAGCCCAAGAGCCAGTGAAAGTCCATAACCCATGATAAATGGAATAATAACACCGAGTGTTCCTATGACAAACCCGGCTGTTCCGACCTTTCGGAAATCTCTAAAAGTCATCTCCAAACCAGCCACAAAAAGGATTAGTATGCCCCCTATCTCTCCAAATGCCCGGACAATTTCGTTTATTTGGATTAAAGGTGAGCCATTTATGGCGATTAGAGATCCTAAAGCGTACGGTCCAAGGAGTATTCCTGCAAGTAACTCGCCTAGAACGGAGGGAATTTTTCTCCACGAAAAAATCTCGCCCAGCACCTTCGCTGAGAAAACCAAAATGCAAATGGTCACTATTGCCCTTAGCACTGGATCTAAAGCCATAGGCTACACTTTTCTTTTTAGAAAGCACACTAAGGCTGAAGTATTTTAAATTACGCCTGCATCTTTATTTTTTTAACATTTAAAAACTGTCGCGAAACTTTAATCATAAAGTTTTTAATCGTTCAAATTAAAGGGTCAACATCGCAGTTTTCAACTCCCTTATACTTGCCATCTGGGCAAAAAAAGCGTAGTGTACCAGAGAGCACAATAATTACAAAAACAACTTCTTGCAGTCTCCCCTGTTCAACCATTAAGTTGCTCTAAAAAAGGGAAAGCGGGAGATATCGCCTGTTAAAACGTAAATGAGCTACCTCGGCACATATCCTGGGATACCACATCAAACATGAAAAGAGGTGTTAAGTTTTCTGAAACTTGTTATTTCAGTCAGACGCCCAGTAACGCAAAGTGGTTCATAAGAATGTAACCAACCATTGCGCTTCCTAAGAAACATGCAAAAATCAAGAAACCATCGTGCTTGTGCTCTTCAAAGTGGTCGTTCTCACGCATTTAGTAGTTCTCCCGATGCTTTTAGTTTAGTTATTTGATAGGTAAAGGTTTTATGAAGGAAAACTATGTATTCACAATCCCAGACAGGGGCCGTTAGTCTAGCTGGCTAGGACGTCGCCCTCACGCGGCGAAGATCACCGGTTCAAATCCGGTACGGCCCATTTTCATAGTTATTTTGCCGTAAATTCGAGAAAAAATCCCATTTGCGCGTTTAATAATTGTGGACTAATTGACTAATTGTTATATTTGTTTTTATCAAACAGATTAGTTAATACGAGCCTATCCTGTTCAGGTCTGAAACTCGGCGACTGTACCACGGCCTTGGTTCAAGTATAGCTCGTTCAGGGGCTTTCTTGTCGGAAATTCAAACATAAATCTAATTAATTATTTTAGATAAAGTAAGGAGATTTTTTTTGAGAATGCTTAAAGTGTTGATACATCTATAAAGATGTCGAAGCTCATGAAGTTAAAAGGCTCACCCCTTCACCTCGATGTTTATGAGACATCTGAAGTATTGACGAACAAACATTTCCAACAATACCAGTTGTCTGACTTCACACGGCTTTATCTTCCCCCAAGTATGCGGCCATTCATAAATCTCAAACCCTTGGAGACCAAGGAGTTTATTGCTGACGATAACCGGGGCGCAGTTTCTGCTTTTCCTTCCTTGAAAATTGACGGCACAGAATTTTACCTTTCAGTTAAAGGTGTTGGCTCCCCAACTCACCCATTTTCTAGGCAGCTTCTTAGCAAAGCGGAGATTTGCAGTACTCTGCGGGATTCAGTTCTTCGAGAAAAAATCGTGGCTTGTGCGGAGATGGCTCCTAGATATCTTACGGGGGAGTTGTGGCTGCGTGGTTCTCCATATGGTGGACAGGGTCTTGAGCACGCGACTACTGCTTTGAAAGTGTCAGAAATGGCCGACATCACTTCGATTAATGGATTTAGAGTAGCCCCCTTGATAAAAATCGTCTTCCTTCCCGTTGCTGTTGAGCAGGAGGTTAAGAAGGTCTTTTGGTATCGCCAATTCAAAGGACGAATAGTTCAGGAAACAAGGCTTGTCCCCTCCAACGTTCGCATTCACTTCCATTCAGGAAGCACAGTAGGAGGAAACATACACTCTGTTTTTGACCTATTTGGAATTGACACAGATGATAAAGCAATAAATTTTCTGAAGAATTTTCTGAGGAGCGGCATTGCATTCTTGACGTTATTCACAAGGACATTGAGGGATAATCAAGATGGGACTTACTCGGGTTTAGATTTCTATGATGTCTGGTTAGATAAAGATGCAGTACTCGCTCCGGATGGTACAATTTTCTTTGTGGACCTAGAAGGCTTGGAGTGGATAACTGTCGGGGAAAAAAAAATCTCCGAGAAGATAGATGACCAAATTTACAGGTCCCTGTACGAATTCATGTATGCTTATGAACAGATACAACGGGAACGCTCAGCTAGATTTGGAGTTGTATCTGATAGGGCATTGCAGTTCGAAATTTTACTGAGAAGTGCTCTTGAGAATGATGAGGTTGTTAGCCTTGTAAGTGAGGGGCAAAGCCTTAAACTATTAATTTCTAACATATTAGGGAAACAGCATCTAACCAGGGAATTTACTATATTGGAGCGGTGATCGAATGAAATGCAACGATGTTAGAATCTTCTTTTCTCAAATCGCTGAGAAATCAGTTTTGCCTCTGATTCCATCGGTGGATATGGATTTTCTAGCCAACAACGGCTACATTAACGTGATGCAAAATGAAGATTACAACCGAGGGTTAGCCGAAATATCGACTCTAACCCAGATGAGCAATGACTTGATGAATCAGCAGATGACGGAAAATAGCGAAAGAGCCCACTTGAATGAAGATGAAAGAAAAACCCATTCAATCACTTTTCTATTTGAAGATAAAGAAAACAAAGAGGCTCAAAAGGAGGAGATAGACAGCCATAAAGAGACCCTCTCTAAGATAGAAGCTGATATAGCTACAAGAGGAGCTCAAATTAATGAGCTTATCAAGAAGAAATCTATCTTTGACCGTATGGTACCATACAATGGCAAATATATCTCACTTACTGGCCCTGGAATCATGATGCTAAACGATCTTAACATAAGAAATTACCGGGTGTCAGAACAAGAGTTCTCTGATTTTAGGGACGAAATTCAAGCTACGTTTGGTGAGTTGAGATCCATAGCAGAAATAGGCAGCTACCATTTCACCAACTTGTACCCGAGCTTTCCGGGAATTGACTCTTCCCAGGTCTGGAGTTTATCGATAGGTTTAGCCAAACTTCAAGGCGACGCTAAACAAATTGGCCAGCGGTTCCTGTTTGCATTTGACTTACTCAGGAATTTTGATTCCACAATTGAGGACAAAATGATGGTTGGAGAAATAATGTCAGCCTCCAAAACGGCACAAGTACCAACTAATTCAGACCTCCTAGACCTGTCGGAAACATTAAAACAACTAGATCACCAACTCAAACATGAAGCCCATGTTCCCAGCCTGCTTTCAACCGGCATTGCAGCAACCATTCTATATGGCAGACGGTATGACGGCACTTTTCCCACCGACCGATTTGTAGAGTTTTCCAAAATCACGGCTTCATATGAGACAGCCGCGATACTTGCAGTTTTTAACATACCTTCAGACCAACTAATCAACAAATTCCAAGCTTACAGATACCTCTTTAGTTCCTGGGGATTCGAGATATCAGAGGACACTGAACTTGCTTCAGCTTATCTGTCTGTCTCAGATTTGAATCCAGAAGATGTACGATCGAAACTGACTATAATTGAGAATGGTCTTAAAAATTACTTAGAGTATCCGCTTGTTGCTGCTGCGATTCTTGCTTCGGTGCCAACGCTTGAAGCTAATGAGCTTCTAAATCTGATGGAAAAAGCCTATTTCTTGCTTGGCTCCTATGTTAAAGACTTGGAGCGGTCTGAAATGATAAGCCTTGCCGTAAGAATGATTCATGGAATACGAAATGAAATTGTGAAGCAACTTGACCCAACTGCAGCTATAGTAAAGACTCCGGTCCAGTTCACTTATGTTCCAACACACGTTTTCTTCTTCTACTATGCACCGCTGATAATTGCCCACTCGTCATACCACTCGACATTTAGCGGCATCGGGGGCTATCATCCAGCACACGTACATGGCGTAGGAGGTTTCATGGGATGAACAAAAAATCAATAATTATCATAATTTCGCTCTTAGCCGTTATCTCTATGGTTCCTCTTAGTGCAGCTTTCACTCCTCAATCTGGCGATACGTTCAGCTACTACGAGGTTACCGATCTTGGAAGTGGCACAGGTGACTACGCTGGATACACTGAACATACAACCTATAGTGGAACTGAAACAATGACAGGCGTTAGCTCAGATGGCACTGTATCCGCTCATTACAGTTACAGCTACTCTTGGAGAAACAGTTCAGGCTCAACAGAAACTGGAAATCCCTCTGGTGACTTTACTTTCTCATCGAAGAACTTCCTATACATTAACGGAACAGACGACCAATCTGGATATGTAAACCCTTCAGTATGGTTCGCTATGGATAACTCGATTCCAGTTGGAGGAACCTTCACTCTATTAGATACACAAATGACGGTCGTTTCAAAAAATTACAGTTTCTATCTGTCTTCCCAAAACAAGTATATTGGCACAATTTTTGCTCAAGGAAGCTCAAATTACCAACGAAATGACATATATGGGCAATTCAATGCCGCATACACTTGGAATGTCTACTTTGACTTCTCCACAGGATACATAGTGGGTTACACCTATGAGGAATATGACACTAGTCCTTCGGCGGGATTCAAATACACCGAAAATCTCTATGTAACATCAACTAGCTATCCATTAACCACCGTAGACGCCGGTCCAACCCCGTCACCAACCACTATTTACATAAGTCCCAGTCCCAGACCTTCAACCATAACACAATTTGTGCCTGTATCGGCGATTGCGTTAATTATAGTAATCGTTATTATATTTGCTGTTCTATATGCGGTTTCTAAAGGTAGCAAAAAAACGCTTCCTAGACACCCCTATCAACAACCTTATCAGCAACCGCCGCCACCGCCAGGTCCACCTCCGGAAAAGATTGATTTGACACCAAAACAGCCCCAGGTACAGCAGATCGTGATAAGAGAGGTTGTCAAAGTTAAATGCCTTTACTGCGGAGCCCTAATAGATTCAACAGTACAGACCTGTCCTTTGTGTGGAGCGCCTAGAACCTGACTTTTCTATAGTTTTTTCTATGGGTGTTTTTTAAAGTACTGGTAAACTTGTCCGAAAACTGACATATGTGCTTTAATCACATTACTAGCAGAAGCGACGTTGTAACGCGAAATCTCACAGAATGCTGAATGCGCATGATTTGACTTAAGCCAGAGAAGCCGCGCGTTTAAAATGTCTTCACCTATGCCCATTCGCCTATATTGCGATTGAACAAAGAGTGAGTGCAATCTTCCAACTCCATTCACCAGTGAAACCCAACCTAAACCTGCTATTTCATCATTTAGCCTAACAATAAAACACCTATCCCCATTCTTCAAAGCAACACGCACCCACTTCTTGTTTATTCTCGGATGAGTCAAAGCCATAAAATGTTCAATCTCATCTGCATGTTCAATTTCGGCTACCGAAATTTCATAGCTAAACCTGTGAGCAAATGCGAGATCGTCAAGATTAACGGTGTAGATGTCGTATACCTCATTTTCCAGCTCCGTCTGCATTTCTGAGAAAAGAAAGTAAAAGGGTTTAAGCGCATTGAAATAATCAAATATTTCCCTTGAATTAGTATAAATGGTTCCTCCCTTTTCGCAGTTGTCATAGATGAATATGCCAGCCAGTGAGCCTTCTTGGGTTCTAGCGGTGTAAACCTCGCCGCCTATTTCCAAAATCTCTCGTAGATGATAAGGAAGGTAGGGCTCAAAAAAAGAGAAACCCGCTGGAAAAACAAAATTTAGTTCTGACGTGTTATTTATTTGGTAGATCTGCATTTTCCTTATCAGCCATCTTTAGCCTGAGGCAACCTATACCGTTACTATTAAATCCACTCTGATAAGCATAGAGTTAACTAAACAATTTCAACAAGCAGGGTTAAAAGAAAATATCTTATCTGACAAACACTTAGGGTTAATTGATAATCTTGAACTTAAATGAATTTCAAGCAAAACAAGTATGGCTAAAATACGGAATACCGATTCCCAACGGCGTATTGAGCTCTAGTGCTGAGCAGACTGCTTCTGCCTTGGGTAATCTAAAACCGCCCTACATGGTTAAGGCTCAGATTCAAACGGGCGGAAGGGGCAAAGCCGGAGGAATAAAAACAGCCTACTCAACTAGCGAAGCGCAGAAAGCTGTAAGCGAGTTGCTTGGAGCAAAAGTGAAGGATCTTACTGTTAACGAAGTCCTAATAGAAGAAAAAGTATCTATCAAAAAAGAATTGTACATTGGATTGGTAGTTGATAGGTTCAGCCGCAGCTACGTTTTGTTATCCTCGCGAATGGGCGGCGTGGACATTGACGAATTGGCAATGAAAAGTCCAGAGACTATCATCAGAACAGCTGTTGATTCCCAATTGGGAATACGTTCTTTTCATGCATTATTGATTGCAAAAAGCTTAGGCTATAGTGGCAGCCAGCTTACAGAATTATCATTAATTATCCAGCGGTTCTTTAGAGCATTCATTGAGAACGATGCTGAACTTGCGGAGATCAATCCCTTGGTGGAAACTGACATGGGAAAGTTTGTAGCGGTCGATGCACGACTGATAATTGACGATAACGCAATCTTTAGGCATCCAGAATACCAAAACCAAATTGTTGAAAAACATTCATCTCAGCAGGTTTTAGCTGAAAAATACAATTTAACTTACATTGAACTTGATGGCGATATAGGGGTAGTTGGCAACGGCGCAGGATTGGTAATGGCCACGGTTGATTTACTATATTTTTTCGGAGGTAAACCGGCAGACTTTTTAGACATAGTCGGCGGTGCAAACGCAGAAACTATCAGGGAAGCAGTTCAAATCCTGTTAGATAACCCAAAGGTCAAATCTGTTCTTGTTAATGTGCTTGGCGGAATAACACGTTGTGATGAGGTTGCATACGGTATAATAGAAGCTTTTAAAGATGCAAAATCAAAAAAGCCTTTGGTTGTCCGTCTTGTTGGTACAAATGAAAAAGAGGGTCAAAAAATACTCAGGACAGGCGGGGTAAATGCTATGGACAGCATGGAAGAGGCAGCCAAAATGGCAGTTAAGCTTGCTGCGGGAGAGCAATAGCAATGGGCATCTTAATAGGCGCAGGTACCAGAGCTATTGTTCAAGGCATAACCGGCAAGCAGGGCAGCATTCAAACCAGACTTATGCTTGATTACGACACCAAAATATTAGCAGGTGTTTCTCCTGGAAAAGGTGGCACAACTATACATGGCTTGCCAGTTTTCGATACAGTAAAAGAAGCAACTGATTTGTTTTTGCCAGATGCTTCAATTATTTTTGTTCCAGCGCCGTTTGCTTATGACTCAGTGTTAGAGGCTATCGTCAGTAAGATCAAAACAATCGTTGTAATCACAGAGCAAATACCGATAAAAGACTCCATAAACATGATAGCGTACGCGGCTAAACAGCATGTTTCTATTATCGGCCCAAACACGCCTGGAATCATAACGCCTGGAGAATGCAAGATAGGAGTAATGCCCGCCGACGTTTTCACTCCAGGCCACGTAGGTTTGGTTTCTAGAAGCGGAACCTTATCCTACGAAGTCGCAGCTAGCTTAACCGCTAACGGTTTAGGGCAATCCACCTGTCTAGGCGTAGGGGGCGACCCAGTGGTTGGGTTAAACTTTATTGAAGCCTTAGAAAATTTCAAAAAAGACGAAAAAACGAAGGTCGTGGTGTTGATAGGTGAAATAGGCGGAAACATGGAAGAATTGACTGCACAATACATAGCTGATGAGCGGTATCCTAAGCCTGTGGTGGCTTATGTAGCGGGTCGTTTTGCGCCGCATGGTAGACGTATAGGACATGCGGGTGCTATTGTAATGGGTAAACAGGGGACGGTGGAAAGCAAAGTTGATGCGCTTTCGAATGCTGGCGTAAAGATCGCTGACAAGCCAAGTGACATCGCAAAACTGATTGAAGGATTTGAACCATTTCAGACTGAATGAAAAGTCTCTTTCTTTGAGGACTATTTACCGTTAACATTAAATTTAGACTGCTTTTAAAGCAACTAAAAGAGCTTCTGTAAGCCATGAGCTAACACAAAATAGGCACTAATTAGAAAGCAAACGAATCTCTTCCCTGACACAATCAACAAATACATTAAAAAGAAAACACTCTGAGATTCATCGACGCATTCGTTGACAACCTCAACCTGGAAAACAAGCCTGATTCAATAAGTTCGGTTATTTGGTCTCAGGCAACCCATTTTTGATGTTGGAAGAAGAAAAATTACCCTTTCCGACCCATTTCAACCCATTTAGACCCACAATCTACAAACAACCCAACCCAAAACAACGAACACAACTCAAAACAAGCGTCCCAAAAATGCAACTGCAGCTCTTCTTCTTTTGAAGACTAATAATTCCAAATAGCCCTTCCATCTAAGAATCGACAGGTCCTTGCTATCTTTTACGACATTAGGCTTTTATTCTATTATTACTCGGTTTTTCAGCTGTTAACTTAGCGCTTTTTTGATGTTGTAGCAACACAGTCACATATTGTTAAAGCTGTAGACTCGCACATGTCTATGTACAATGAACTTTTTATTAGGAGGTGCATTTTATGCCAGAAACAGTAAATATAACTGAGCAGTTACAGAAAATAGGACAAACCGCCCAAGAATACAAGGAAGCAATCGTTAGCCAATTTAAGGACATGGAAGTCGAAGTCAAGGTTTGGAACTTCGCTGTTGGAAAAGTAGAAAAAGAATACATAGTTGAAGTAAACCTTAAAATTGGCATTAAACCCAAAGCTTAGGTAATCGTCAGGTCAATTCCTGAGCCCCTTTTCTTTCAACATTTATTTTAACTGACGGTTTGATTCCAATAGTAAATCTTCGAGTAATTTCCCTGGATGGGAAATGTTGGGTCATCGTAAACTATGTCCAATTTTAAGCCGTATTTGCCAAGAAGCATCTGGGTATTGTTCCAAATTACGAGTGATTTGTCGTCTGGACCCCAAAAACCCCAAATTCTATCGTCAACCCTTCGCAAGCCAAAGCCATAATCTTTAGGCAAAACAAACGCTGCCTCTGCATGCACCGAGTTAGGCGCAGTTTTTACGACCACTTGAGACCAGAAGTCCTGAAGGGCTTGAAAATGTGCATCAGTCATTGCTCCGCCATATGGATCAATTTGAGTAGAGTTGGAGTAGTTGAATATAATGATGTATTTTGCTCCTGCATTGTAGGAGGATACCATTTGTTTGTAGATGTTATTTGGAGAATCAAGATATGGTGCATGTGAATATTTCCAAGTGACGATTGTACCCCAATCTTTGTTCTGCAATGTTGCTGCTCCGCGAACTTGGGCTATTTGCTGCTCAACACTGCTGTTCCAGCCTAACTGAGCCAAAATAGTACGATACTCGCCAATATAGTCAAACCAGTAAAGCGAATAATCTGAGGTCAAATACGATAAGTTATACTGTTTTAGGCTAGTGACGCCCCTGTTTTGTGTTAGCATATAATTGAACCATTTGGCTTCAAGAGTGTAGTTATCTGGGGATAAACCAGATTTGAGGGCATTCTGCATTTTCTCAAAGATAAGTTTTGTGAAAATCGATGAATTCCAGTGCAAATTGTTATTGTTCAAATTAGTTTCCTGGAAGTATCTGGTCCAGTTATAGTCTAATTCGATTCCCCCCGGTTCGTCATCGTAGTACACACTCAGAAACTTGTCACCATACCTATACCGTGACTCGTTTAGAAACTGAACTTTTCCAGACCACTGTTGTGGTGTCCAAGTGCCCAAATTTATAATAAGGTTCAAACCTGAATTAACGGCGTAATCGCTGATTTCTCTTGCTGCTGTTAAATTATCGCTTATAGGGTTTATGCCGCAGTCCAAGACGAAAACATTAGTATAAGTTTTTACTCGGTCAATTAGCGATTTAGCTTGGGTCGTGGTGTTGCCGCAGAAAGCCACACCAACGTAAACCAAGTCTTTTTGCGTGTTGCTACTGCTTTGCGTGTACGAAACAACCAACGACACGGTTGCCGTAAGTATTATTATGATTAAGATAAGCGAGAGGATGTGGAGTTGTTTCATTCGCTTATACCTCTATAGAGTTAAGCATGCTAAAGTTAACTTTCCTTTCAATAATTATGCAACTTTATTGAATATAAGAGTTGTAATAAATGTGTGTATTTAGCTCGGCGTTAAGCTTTTATACATAATATATATTGATATATATCCTCGATGAGTTATGACACGTAAACTGGTTCTATCCAAAGAATCGCTTGTTTTAACCCAAGAAATAGACGGCTTCATCCAAAAGAAAGTAACCCCTTTTGGAACAGGCGCCAAAGTTGACTGCCCCAAAGAGTACATCGGACGCACCGTTTACCTCGTCGTGTGCAAAGAATGAATACCACAACCTGCGAAAACCATCAAAACTGCTCCAAACTCCAAGAACTATCAGAAGAAAACGCCAACCTAAGAAAAGAAATCGACAACCTCAAACGCAGCCTAATACGCTACGAAAACCCCCACACACCTTCTTCAAGACGCATGTACCCAACCCGTAGCAGCGATCACACCAAGAATTCCAAACGTTTTCCAGGCAGACCCAAAGGCCACAAAGGAACCACCAGACCCAAACCAACACTACCTGACACCATCAAAGAACCAGAACAAAAGCATTCATGTGACCATTGCGGTGCACCCCTAAATGAACCTGTTCACGTAGGACATCACGTTTTTGAGGAAATAGCAAACCCAAAACCAAGACAAGTAATAGATTACATAGAGTTCGAGTACAAGTGCGTTATGTGTAATTCGTACACGCAATCAAGACATTCGGATTGTCCGCCTGACGGAGTCTTTGGAAAGAACGCATTAATCCAGACAACTCTGATGAAATTCGAGGAAAGGCTACCGTTCGAGAAAATATCTCAACAGATGAAAAGCCAATTCGGTTTACCCATGACAGCCTCTTCAGTTCTTGACATTACCCGAAAAGTGAGTGACTACCTCAAACCCGATTACGATGGTATCTTGGAGAGCATTCGGGCTGCGAAGATCGTTTACGTTGACGAGACCGGCGAGAAAGTTGATGGTAAAAGACATTGGTTATGGGTCTTCACCACAAAGAACCAGACGTTGTTTGTCATTAGGAAGAGTAGAGGCAAGAACGTTTTGGAGCAGGTTTTGGGGAAAGAGTTTAAGGGTTATTTGGGTTGTGATGGGTGGAAGTCTTATTCTAATTTCACAGGTAGGTTGCAGCGTTGTTGGGCTCATCTTTTGCGGGAGGCGGAGTGGCTTGCCCAGCATTGTGAGGAGGCTAAGCCGTTGTATTTGGCTTTGAAGGGGTTGTACGCGGATTTGACTGTTTGTCTTGTGGGTGATCCTCCTGTTTTGGTTCGGAAAAAATTAAAAGCAAGAGCGATGGGGCGCCTTCGATATTGGATAGAGAAAGACTACGAATGCAAAGAGGTTAAGCGGTTCATTGGGAAGGTGCGTAATGGGTTTGGTCATTGGTTTACGTTTGTTTTGGTGCCTGGGTTGGAGTCTACGAATAATCGGGCTGAGCGGGCGCTTAAGGAGCCTGTTGTGCAGCGTAAGATTATTGGTACGTTTAGGAATGAGAAAGGCACGTGCATCTATGAGACTTTGATGTCGTTGTTGGCTACGTGGAAACAGCAAGGACTCAACCCATATGAGGCAATGTCACAAAGCCTCACTGCCGCATGGTTAAAAAGTCGAAGCTAAATACACACTAATAAATTAGTTAAACCTCCTTTAACCTTTACTGCACCAAAACAGATAAAAACGTGGCTTTGCATCCATCACAGCGAACTAACCAAGAAGGATAAACACATGCCATCTGAAATTACTGATGTTGAAAAATTCGTGGCCTTGAGCGCCAAGGCAAAACAATGCCAAGTTAAAAGGCTCAAGGACACTGTAAAATTGAAGCTTCGTACATCCAGCCAGCTCTACACCTTAAAAATTGAGCCGTTGCGTGCAGACGAAGTCATAAAGAAGCTTCAATGCGCAATTAAAGAAGAAGAAAAATAAACAGATTTTTATTATTTTTTGTTTTGTCTCTTCATTCCAAAGCTCAATCATTGAGCTATTTTGCTAAATGCCTTTGTTTCCGAACTTGTTATGATGAACAAAATCTGTTATGTCACGACGTACTCGCAGGTACTTGGTTGATTCTGTCGGGTAACCTAAGCGGCAAGTATAAGCAATCTTTAGTTGTTCAGGAATTCCCAGAATCTGTTTAACCTGTTTTTCCACGGGTGGAGCTGCAAAAGAGCTAAGAATCTGCATGCTCACACCTAAAGATTGAGCCGCAAGCCACATGTTCTCCATGACGCATCCCAAACTAATGAAGCCCAAGACGTCACCTTCAGAGGCAGGCGCCCTCTTTTGAGGGTCATAAACTACGATTAGAAGGCAAGGGCTGCCCCGGATGGATTGAGTCAACGGCATGGGCTCATTTTTACTGGCAACTTCAGCCATCTTCGAGGGATCCACCCAGGCTGGGGGAAACATTGCACCCAAAATTCCCGTCTTCTTGTCCATTAATTCCTCTTTTGAGAACGAAAGTTGTTCATAGTTTTCTCTGAGGAACTCCTCTGAAATTTGTGATTTAACGTTCCCAACTACATCTAATACCTCTTTGTCATCAACGACGATAATTGAGAAGTTCTGCATGTTATGTGCTGTAGGTGCCCAGCGTCCGGCATCTAAAATTTCCGTCAAATCTTTCTTAGAAACTTTGCGATTCGTGTCAAAGGGCACTCTTGTGGATTGTCTTTCTTGGATTATTATTTGAACATCATTCATTTTGAATAATCCCCCATTTTTAAAATAGCTCGAAAATGAACCTTCACCGTCATCATCTGATCAAAAGCTTTGGCAGCTTTCATAAGAGTCATAAAATTTACCCATTCAGCCTAATCGATTTTAATTATTTAAACATGCTTTTTCACGTCTGTATACAAAAGCATCCCCCAAACACACTTTTTTGCCTACCCTCACCTAATTCTCAAAACGCCGAAGATGCTAAAAAAAACAGCGTAAAAATCGAAATCAAGCGAAGTTTATATAATCATGCATTTTACTTGGAGCCTAAAATAAAGGGAACCGTTAATTTCCCCTGAATTTGCCAGATGACAGAGAAGAAACAACAGCTAAACTAAAAGAAAGACCTATCTAAGCATTCCTTCAAGTTCAAAATGGTCTTCAAATCAAGTTATTAAGCCTCTTCCGGTAGAATAAATAGAGCAACCAGTTTGTTACTCGTATTTTAACTTGTATTCTTGAGTCAACTGCTGGTTTAGATGCTCTTTTGGCACGATAAATCGTTCATCAACAGCTTTGGATCGCCTTTATTTGCTCGCTGCCCAATGTTTAAACTTGCTTTTAATCTCAGATACGCGGTTAACTGAACTTTTTTATCTTGAAAACTCAAAGTTTTGCGTTTCAGGAGTTGGGAACGCGTCTTGTTAGGCGAAAAATAATCGAATGTACATTTTTTACATTAAAAAGTTAAAAAAGCAATTGAGTGATTGAATAAAGTTTGGCTTTACTGTCTATTTGACCATGGCTTAGTCAATTTTTTTGCTGAATAAATAGCGAAGTTCAACGAAATTTTCGAAAATTGAAAAACCAAAAAGTTGGAATAGGGAAAGACTATTTCAGAGGGGTTAACGATAGATTTTAAATCTTGGTCAAGAAGGTATGCTGAGGATGGTTTGGAGGAGGTATCGGATGCGTTGGGGAGTTTCAAAAGTGTGTTTCGGCGATGCTTTTGTATACCGATTTTTCAAGCATCACTCATCATACTTTACTCAATCTTTAGTTGATGGGCTTTTTGCTTTGTTCATGCTAACTTTTTGGAGGGGTTCTTATGAGTGTTGAGCGGAATCTGCTAATTTCAATCCTAAAATTAACCAAAGAAGGTCATGTTTTAATTGAAAATGTCAATAAAGATGCAAGGATCCCATCAAGTGTTACGTTGGAGTTGCTTGAAAAACTGCAAAACGAAGATCTCGTTTATCTAAAAAATGGCTTTATCGAAGTAGACAGCAACAGCAGACTCAAAATAGGGGTAAAAGCAGCCGGTTTAGGCGCCGTAGTGGAGCAGATTAGCGATTTGCTTTGTTGGCAAGAATTCGAAAAAATCGCCGCACTAGCGCTAAAAGGCAACGGGTATAATGTACAAAACAACGTCAGGTTCAAGAATGGCGCAAAAAGGTGGGAAATTGACGTTGTGGGCTACAAAAAACCATTAGTGGTCTGCATTGACTGTAAACATTGGCAACATGCAATCTCAACTTCAGCCTTAAAAAAAATAGTTGATTTGCAATCACAAAGAACTCATGCTTTAGCCGATTCATTTTCTAACATCAGCTTAAAACTTGAATGCGCCAAATGGGAAAAAGCAAAGTTTATCCCAACGGTCCTATCGCTTATTCCCAGTGCCTACAAATTCTACGACAATGTTCCAGTGGTCTCAGTACTCCAACTTCAAGATTTTATATGTCAATTGCCAGCGTACACAGAATCGTTAAAGTTTTTCTCGAAAACTTTCAAAACGTTAAGCAATAATTCTTAGAATTGAAGTTTTAGAAAGCCTAAAAGCGGGGTAAAGGCTGAAAAGGAACATCGCGATTAACGCGGCAAGTAACCACACAGCAATTTCCAGTATAGTAAGGCTTGTAACAATAGGGTTAGTCATTAAAACCATCAAAGTTGTGATGATTCCAAGCGAAATTCCCACTGCAAAACTGGAAAGGAGCACGATTGCACTCTGAATCGCCGAAATATTAACTATTATTCTTGATTTGGCGCCGACGGCTCGTAAAATGGCAAATTCTTGATGCTGCTCGTCCATCGCAATCATCATGTAGCCTGCAAGGCAAAGGGCAGCTGAAGCTATAGTAAAGAGCGGTAGAATCATGATTGTTTGCCATGTTGAAACCAGAAATTCCGTGTTTTTTTGAATCACCTCGTTTAAGTCAAAGACGTCAAAGTCTGAATTTGCTGATTGAACTATTCTTCTCGCTTCGTTTATAACCAAATTACGGTCGGTTAAATTGTTCAGCTTGACCAAAAGCAGGTTAGGACTGGAAATTCCTGTAATATTTTCTAATTTGTCTAAGGGCACATATGTTATAAAGCCATTATTGAGTGGATCAACACAAACGCCGACTATGCTGAATGTGGCATTTTGAAATTTTATGCCTTCTACGAGTGGATCAGCCAAAACCACATACCTGCTTGGATGTGGCGAATACATAGATTGTGAAATCGAGTCGCCTATAACCGCTTCCAAATTGCCGTTTCCGCTTAAAAAGCGGCCTTTAATTGACCAATTACTGGCAAGGTTTTTTGAGCCAACCCCGACTACTATTGATTCACCTTCTCGACTGTCACCAACCGGAAACGTCGCTAACGAGGATGGGTCAATGGTAAAGTTAGCCACTTCCTGAACATGTTGCTTTGTTACTAAACGTGAATCAACCAAACTCACACCCGACAAACTACTCAACCTCTCGACAACTACACTGGAAATTCCTAGATTCGTGTCTGAAAAGTTAAAATCGCCTATTTCGTTGACTCCTGAAAACTTTGACAAGAGCAGTTTATACTCATTACCCATACTACTGTGAGCTACGACGATTGTATCGCTATCAACAGTCTTTTGGATCCACGACGTCGTTGTATCGTTAGCGATGACTCCTCCAGCAACCGAAACCGTCAACAAAACAAAAACTATCGATAGCAAAAAAACGAGGCGTATTGTAGCGGATTGTCGGCGAAACAGGCTTCTGGAAGCAATCCGCCAGGTTAAAGCTGACCGCGAAAGCGCTTTATGCTTAGATCCAATTGTTAAACCATGATAGTTAGTAGCTGAAAGTGCTTGTATCGCTGAGATTCTTGATGCTCTAAGGAGGGGTTGCAACCCAAAAAAGAAAGCAAGAACAAAAAAAGCAACGAAAACTATGGGTGCAAACCAAAAATTAGGTAATTCATAAGCGGAAAAAACAATATTTGCCACAGCAAAATCCATCAAAAACCCGAAAACTACCCCCAAAACACAGGCCAAAAAGGTTACAATTACTAGTTCAGTTAGGAAATAACCCGCAACAAGGCTATTTGGGCACCCGGCAGCTTTTATCAAACCGAAATCTCGTGATCTCTGCGCCATCATCAAGAAAACAACGAAAGAAGTAAGCACAGCTCCGACCACAAAAATCAATGCGCCCAAAAATAGGATAAATTGACTGAAAATAGCTGTTAAACCCAACGTTAAGGTACCCTTGGCTGAAGCAAAACCTAACCCTAAACGGTTGCTAAATAGCAAAAGAAACAGCGTGGAAGCAACGCTCAACGTTAAAGTTGCGATGGTTAGGCTTGTTTGAAGTTTCCTCCTCAGCAAATCGTTGATTGGAAAACCAGTGCTACTCATCTTGACCATCCAATTTGCCTTCATCTAAGCAAAAAACCTGGTCCGCTAACTCTCTAATTTGCAAGTCATGAGTTGAAACGATAACGGTTTTGCCCTTAGACTTCAAAAATTGGAGTACTTGGATAATCTTTTGAGCGTTTTTTACATCCAAATTTCCTGTGGGTTCATCTGCAAGAATTAGTTCTGGGTCATTTGCTAACGCCCTAGCGAAAGCTACGCGTTGCTGTTCGCCACCGCTTA
Organism: Candidatus Bathyarchaeota archaeon; assembly: GCA_963840325.1. Taxonomy (GTDB): domain Archaea; phylum Thermoproteota; class Bathyarchaeia; order Bathyarchaeales; family Bathycorpusculaceae; genus Bathycorpusculum. The sequence continues at coordinate 388,283 of CAWIYM010000004.1, read as the reverse complement.
GTTGTGAAGGGAAATGGTTTGCACGGTGTTCTAAACCTACAGTTTTAAGCAATTCCTCAACTCGCTTCTCTACTTCTTTCTCAGGTTTTTGTGTCCACTCCATTGGAAAAGCGACGTTTTCGGCTACTGTTAAAGTGGAAACTAAATTGTAAGCTTGAAAAACAAATCCAACATTATTGCAGCGAAAATCTGAAAGGAAATCCTCATCTTGAACGGTCAAATCTTGTTCGGCAACGATTATTTTTCCTTTGGTAGGCCTGTCGATTCCGCCTATAATGTTGAGGAGGGTTGTTTTGCCTGAGCCCGATGGACCACATATGACAACGAATTTTGCCCTTGGAATCTCCAAATTTATGTCTTTTAAAACCGAAATTTTGCTGTTGCCTAACTCGTAGGTCTTTTCTAACGCTTGTGTAGTGACCATTATTCCGTCATTTTTGCTCATTGATCTTACCTAATATTGTTAATTAAGCGTCAGTTGTCTTAGGGTAATAAGTTTGCGGTAAGTTTGTTTGCCCGCTACTGCTGATAGCTTGTGTCTATGTTCAGGTTTCCTCTGTCCCTTTTTAGGATTCTAACTTTGTCTGGGAGCTTGTTTTTTTCCCAGTCAGTCCAACTGATTTCTTTAAAAAGCCAACGTTTACCAAGGTGGGCGGCGACTACGGCGTGTTTGTTTTCGTTGCCCGATGGTATGAATTGGTCGAGGAAACGGAAGAGTTTGTCGATTTGTACACGCGGGAAGTAGGCGTAGTAGCTGGCGTTTTTTACTTCGAACGCGTAGATATGTTGGCCTTTTCTGGCCATTACGTCTGGAAGAGGGTTGAGGCTTGGGTTGCTTACAGGGACGCGAACTGCATTGTAGCCTTTTTTCTGCAGAAGTTTGACCAGGACGGTTTCGCTGTAGAAGCCTCTTTTGCGCCAACGCCTGAGTTTGATGCGGTCAATTTCTGTAGTCACGTTTTTTCCTCTTTATTGTCTATATCTATTGGGGTCTTTGAGATAATAATTGTTGCTCAGGAGCACTGTAAAATGTGGGTTTGGGCGATGCTTTGGTATTCAAATTTTTGCACTGGTGTGATTGGAGAACGTTGGTGACGGTAAAAAACTTGTGTAATACTATAACAACCATGCTCACTGATCACGGTTAATCCAACATCCACAAACTTAAAACATAGCCTATTTAGACTACACTAAGCACTTGAAAAAGCATTGCCAGCCCCAATAGCCAAAAAATTTTGTTCCCTAAGAGCACAAAAATTAACTCAAGTCAACATCATTTTATGCCCAAAACGTCTGGCTGACACCTTCCCCCACTGAAAGTGAACCAGAAAAAAACTAAAAACTCGTCAGACAAACAACTCTTAATAGAATAATAAAACACAAAGAATTTCAATTCAAACAGAAAATCGTTTGAATACAATTTCAAACCAGTAAGCCCTGGCACCAAACCCAAAATTTTTGAGTATAAAATTATTGTCCTAAAACGGCAAAGTTTACAAGCAGGACAAAAAAGGCAAAAAGTCTCTCTTTTGCTCGAAGGATAACCGAAAAAAAGGGCTTTTGCTTCGCATGGAGATTTTCGGAGGTACTTATATGAGGCTCTGGTAATGTCCATGCCAGTCGTTTAACCTCAAAGTGATTAAGCCCTAATTGAACGTATTTAATCATTTTAAGCGTAAATTAGGCGTTTAAATTATCGTTTCCATAGAAAAAAATCACGGATTTTCATATTTAACGCATTTCGGAGCCAAACAATAACTTTACAGGCGTTTTAGATTAAAATAGCCTCAATTTACCGTCATTTGCGCGGAAAACGCTCTACGGGTGTCCGTAGTTTTAGTGACAAAAAGTTTTCCTAAATTTTTAGCCAAAAGTAAAATTTTTTACGTTTGGTCGGCTTTTACAAGTTTTTATCCCGTAGCCTCTTCGCCTACCACAATTGAAAATTAAACTAAACTTAATTTGGCCTGAAAAGATTTAAAAAAAAAGTTCGGCATCAACCGCCTGCGTACACAGAACCAACCCCAAATTTCTTTTTAACTTCGTGACATACTTAGCATGCTTTTAAGGCTCTTAAAACTCAATCAACATCACCTATTATCACCCAGAACACTGCTCGAGAATCTATATCATTTATCGTTCTGGAATCCAAGAAAAATAATTTGTCTGGAAGGCACTTAAGGTTTCTTCTGAGTAGTAGATGAATAGGCAGATTTCGTTCAAACAAATAATTTAAAAGAAGTTGCGCAAACGGTAAGCGGTGTCTATGCGAGTTTTGTACTTAACTCTCCTGGTGTCAATGTAAGGCTGGATGTGCTTAAGGTTTAGTGAATGTCGGTGTTGTAGGTTTTGTTTGGGTGAGACTTGCAATATTGCCTCTGGTAAGCCTATCTAATCTGTCAAATGTTTTGAAGTGCTTTTTTAAAAAGAACTTTGAGTGATGTGTATGAATTTTGTTTTAGGTGCAAAAATAACGATCACCAAACAAATAATCAAAGGAAGGTAATTTTCTTAAGCATAACCCTCCCTTCAAAAGATTGACCCAAAAGGAGCAACCTTACGGCGAAGCTTTGATTTATTTGAGATTCATTTTTAGCGAAATAACCTCAGAATTCGTGGGCACCCCGATTTAATAAACCAATCCAGCTGCTCGTTGAAGCTAAATAATGCTCTAAGTAACTGATCGTACCTTAGGCAGCCACAAAAGTCCAAACCGAAGAAAATTCCTGTATACAAAAGCATCCCCCAAACACACTTTTAGGATACCCTCGAAAACTTTTTCAGCAAAACAAGCCGATACAAATCATGAGATAAACGCAATGTCAAACTTTAAAGTTGTAAACAAAATCTACAAGTTTAAAACACGTGGAGAAATAGACTTCATAGATTTATCCGATAAAGTCCAAAAAGAAGTTGCCGATTCAGCAATCAAAAATGGCATCGTACATGTTTTTTCTCCACACGCAACCGGAATACTAGTTCTAACAGAAAACGATGATTCCTTACTTGAGGACATTAAAGTTCTCCTTGAGGAGTTGGCGCCAAAACACAGGCAATATCACCATCCCTCGAATGCTCATTCTCATTTGCGTTCAATGCTCCTTCCTCCAGATAAGACTCTACCAATTGTCGATGGAAGGGTTGAATTTGGAACCTGGCAATCACTGTTATTTGTAGAGACCGACGTTTATACGAGGGAAAGAACAATTATTATTCAGATCATGGGCCTGCAATAGAACTGATTTTACGTAAGTTGCTTTGAGGGTCTAAGAGATCAGCTTATTCCAAGTTTCCCTTTTCGGTCTTCGTATCAAAGAATTGGTATCAATTAACGTAAAAATTAACTCTTTGATGCTAATTACTCAATATATAATGAGTTATTTTTACTATTTATTGTAAAAAGTAACCATTCGAAAAAAATTCGTAAATTAAAAACATAAACTATTATGGCAAGACAATATCAACTCGAAGTAGCGAGTTTTGAGAATTCAAAAAAACAGCAAAAAATTATGAAAAGTCTAAATTCATCGCCAGAAAGGCTACAATCCGTCCAGAAAAAGATGGCTCAAGCAGTTTCATAATGAGTTTTGAAGACGCCTAAATTGCGAGTAAGCCAAGTTTCCTCTCTTTTGACCCCATAAGAACCGCTGTTCAAATTACAGATTGTTTTTAAGATGAAAAAAGGTTAGAAAAGAGTTTGGCGCAGCAAATATTTTTGTGTTTCTCAGCCGCCAAACTGGATGATTATATATGGTTCGAAGCAATTCGGAAAAAACTTAACCTTTTCGCTCGGTGCGAATCCGTTTTGCTGATCCCTTTGGGCGCATTCGAGCTTTCTTCTTAACTTCAGCTCTTTGCAAAGGCTTCTCTTCCAACGCATCGGGCTGCGTTTCTTCTATAGGCAATGCATCAACAGCCTCAGAAAAATCTTCGACAGCAACCTGTTGAGCTCCGTTCTTAAGCATAGTTTCAATGGCTCTATCAACATCACCTGGTTCAGCATTAATGCCTAAGGTTGCATCCATGAGGACAGCAGTTTCAAAGCTAAGTTTACGCGCATCAATAACTGTATTCACAACACAGTAATCCGTTGCTAAACCCCCGATGAAGAGCCGCTTAACGCCTAAGGTCCGCAATTCATGTGCGAGGCTTGTGCCGTCAAAAGCCGAGTAAGCTTCGATTTCAGGGTTCGTAGCTTTGGAAATGACAATTGCATGCGGTGGCAACTTAAGGTCAGGGCTAAACTTTGCTCCGGCCGTTTCTTTGACACAATGTGGCGGCCATCTTCCACCCTGCGCGGTAAAAGAAATGTGATTAAGCGGGTGCCAATCTCTCGATACTAAAACATGTGCTTTAGCAGCTACAAAACGTTTTACATAATCGTTTAGTACTGGAATAATTTCATTGCTATTATCGATTGGTAAGGCGCCCCCGGGCAGAAAATCTTTTTGCATGTCAGTAATTAAAAGGGCATCCGAGTTTTTTATAACATAGTTTTTACTCAAATAAGTCACCATTTTGTTTGCTTTAAGTAACTATTCTAAAACCTAAATTAAGTAAAGAGAAAGGTATGGATAAACTTTTTCGCCCCTTGCTTTATGCTTTATGGAAAGATAATTAAGGCTCTGGACTTAGATGTTGGAAGATTTTGTCTCACAAAGTATCAGAAACGTGCCCAACGTCCTAGTTACTTCAATAATAATTATTTCCAGAGAATAAAATGGCAAAAACGATCGATCAAAAAACAAGTAACCTTTTGTCAGTAATTTCAAGTTTCAATTTTTGAATGAATATTTTAAGCGGAAGCAATTTTTAGGATTGAGACTGTCATCCTTCGTTTTATTCTGCGTGTCTAAACAAAGCTACCTATGGCAATTTATAATTATTACATTAAATTTCATTAAGTAATCAATGGTAGTTTTAACTTTTTAGTGTAAAAAAATAACGTTCGATAGTTTTTCGCAAACCAAAAAAGCGCAAGCTAACCATTATGGCCAAACTTGCCTCAGGAAAAGAAAGCGATTCTTGAATTAAACAAAACACTTCAGGGCAGAGGTAAAAAAAGAGTTCTAAAAAACACTAAAACAACAATTAAGGAGATACTTCTAGGCAACATTCTGTTTCTGTATCGCGCTTATGCCCTCTCAGACCCTTAAAAGAGGCAATGCTCCCCGATTTTTGTAGAAATAGTCTTCTGCTATCAACAAGAAAGCGCTGTTTTTTTCATGGACTAACTTTTGGTTGGCTATTCGCCAAAATATCAAATAAGATCAGCACCTTCTGCGAGTTTTCCTCTTTAAGTCACTCGACATTTTGTATGAATATATATAGTTCGTAAAACTTCGAATTTTTCTCATTATCTTAAGTTCAAAAAACACAGCAAGGCGGTTTGTAGGTTTGGGCGATGCTTTTGTATACGGCTCAAGGATATGCTTATCTTTAAACCATACATAACAGTAATCAGGCGTCAATATGCAAGCAAAGAACAAAACCCCAAGCATTACAAGCCGCGAAATGCGTGCCTTAGAACTCAACGCACAATACTTTGGCATTAGCCTGATTCAACTAATGGAGAACGCTGGACGCAGCGTTGCACAAGAAACCATCACACGTTTTGAAAAGAACAAGAAAGCCGTGGTTTTTTGCGGTTTAGGAGGAAATGGTGGAGACGGCTTCGTTGCAGCGAGGCATCTTTTAGCTGAAGACTTTGACGTTACAGTTGTCTTAGTTGGCAGAGGATCGGATATTAGTCATGAAGCGGCTTCAAGTAACTGGGGTATTCTTGAGTCACTTCAAGGTAAGGTTTCCTTGCTTGAAGTTACTGACAGTTCGCTCATACCCAAAGTAAATGCCGGCATAGTCATCGACGCCTTGCTAGGAACAGGCACCAAAGGAAAACTAAAACAACCCCTCGCAAAAGTAGTTGATTACATTAACACCTTAAGCGGTTTCAAGATTGCAGTTGACGTTCCCACAGGGATTGATTCAGACACAGGTGAAGTGTTAGGAACCGCTGTAAAAGCAGACCTCACTATAACATTCCATAAAGCAAAGCCAGGCTTAGAAAAAGCAAAAAAATACGTTGGGGAACTTGAAGTAGTTGACATTGGTTTACCAGCTTCTATGGAGCGATTTGCGGGTCCAGGCGATGTTTTGCTGGCTACTAAACCACGCAATCCGTCAGCTCACAAGGGGGACTTCGGTCGTTTACTTGTCATTGGTGGAAGTGAGGTTTATTCGGGAGCGCCTACTCTGGTTTCGCTAGCTGCCATGCGAACAGGAGTAGATATTGTTTATCTTGCCGCTCCGGCAAAAACCGCTCTAGCGATTTCGTCAATGTCTCCTGACTTGATTACGATTAAACTTGAAGGAGAAAACCTTAACCCTTCAAACGTGGGAACAATCAAGCCTTACATGAGCATGGTTGATGCAGTTGTTATGGGTCCAGGGTTGGGTTTGAATCCTGAAACAATCAAGTTTGTTAAGGCATGCGTGGAAGAGGTTGAAAAAGCCAAGAAACCCCTGCTTTTGGATGCTGACGGGTTAAAAGCATTCGCTAAATTCAAACGACCCCTTAAAGTGCCGCTGGTTTTGACGCCACATGCGGGAGAATACACAATACTCACAGGAGAAGAGCTACCTGATGACCAAGATGAACGTGTCTTAGCTATACAGAAAACCGCCAAAAAACTTAATGCCACTATTTTAGTTAAAGGCAAGGTCGACATTATCTGTGATTCAAACCGTGCAAAGTTGAATTTCACAGGTAATCCAGGCATGACTGTTGGAGGAACTGGTGATGTTCTAAGCGGCATCGTGGGAGGTTTGATAGCTCAAAACGTTGACGCTTTCGAAGCAGCTGTAGCAGGTGCATTTGTGAATGGAGCTGCAGGCGACTTCGTTGCAAACGAGATTGGATTCCATATGGTAGCAACAGATATTATCGACTGGATTCCTCATGTTTTTGAGGATCCTATGAGTCATTTGAAGGTGCACAATCTAAGTGGAAAATGATGCTGAGACTCAAAAACCAGTTTTCCCGGTCAGGATTTCGATTTTTCATGCTGCTCAAGATGATCCCAAAAAAAACACTGCCTTGAGGCTGAAACGTAGAGGATTTGCAAGGATAGTCACCAGAGTAAGGTTTTTGCCCAATCGAGCAATAGTGTTGAATCCTTTTAGCGAAATCGCTTTTTCTCCAGCAGATAGAGACAGGATAGAACATTTTGGTTTGGCTGCATTGGATTGCAGTTGGGAACACGCTCAGAAAGTTATGGGGGAGCACGTAAGAGGAACTAGCCGTTGCTTGCCGATTCTCATTGCAGGTAACCCAGTTAATTTTGGGAAGCTTACAAAGTTGACGACGGCTGAAGCTATTGCTGCAGCATTATACATAGCTGGTTTCAAGGAAGAGTCGGAACAGCTTTTGTCGATTTTTACTTGGGGACATACCTTCTTTGAACTCAACAACATGTTGTTGGGCAACTATGTAACGGCGAAGGACAGTTCTGAAATCGTTGAGATGCAGAACAGACTTCTTAAGGTCAAAAAATGCAAGTAAGCTGTGTTTGGTTGATGCTTTTGTATACGGGAACATGAAAGGCTTATTTCTGACCATGCAAAAAATATTTAAAAGGCGTTCGGAGACTTGAAGCTTGGAACTAATCAATGATTTTTATCTGTTTTTGGCTTCAGTCTTACTGATTTCGCTCTCAGGCGTTCTGATGCCTGGACCATTATTTGCAGTCACAATAAAGAAGGCGTCAAAAAGCAAAACTGCAGGTGCCTTAATTGCAGTCGGCCATGGAATTGTAGAGATCCCTTTGATGTTCCTAATCTTTTTTGTCCTTAGCCAATTTTCACTTCCCAACATCGTGCAAGTTGCAGTTGGAATAGTAGGAGGTTTCTTCATGATTTTAATGGGTGTGCAAGCTTTTCGTAGCAGGACACAAACAAGATGAAGTAACAGTGGATTTAAAGCGGGATTCTGTATTTGCTGGTGTATGGACGACTGCTGCAAATGCAGGCTTTATCCTTTGGTGGCTAACAATTGGAACCACTCTTATTTTGAATGCTAAACTGTTTGGGCTACTAGGGTTTTCTGTCTTTGCAGGGGTTCATTGGCTCACCGACTTCCTTTGGTACACTGTGGTAGCTTTGGTGATTTTCAAGTCCCAACGATTCTGGACTGAACGCACACATTTGGGAATTACTCTTTTTTGTGTGGCTGTGTTCATAGGATTTGGGGTTTACTTTATGGGTTCGGCGTTGTGGTCGCTGCTTGCATAGTTAAATAGGATTTTGAGGTTAAGGGTATTCATGGAATTTAAAGTCGGGAACGCTAAGCTGGAATTGATTAAAGGCGATATTACAGATATTGAAGCTGACGCCATCGTGAACGCTGCTAACTCGACTCTTCTGGGCGGCGGTGGAGTGGATGGCGCCATACACCGCAAAGGAGGACCAAAAATCCTCGAGGAATGCAAGCGCATACGCGAAACCGAATGGCCTGATGGGTTACCTACGGGCAAAGCAGTAATGACTTCAGGCGGCAACCTAAAAGCGAAATATGTAATCCACACAGTTGGTCCTGTTTGGCTCGGAGGCTTTCATGTAGAGGGTGAACTTTTAAAGCAGGCTTATCGAAACACCCTAAAACTTGCTGCGTCTAAAAGCCTCAAGATTATTGCGTTTCCATCAATTAGCACTGGCGCTTATGGTTACCCTATTGAAGAGGCGAGCCGGGTTGCCTTAGGTACCGTTAAAGCGTTTTTAGAAAATGAAGACAAACTTGAAAAAGTTTTTTTTGTCTTGTTTTCTGATAAGGCTTTTGAAGTTTACTTAAAAACAGCTGAAGTTTATTTCCAATAGCTACCGCTATTTCCAGTTTAATAGAAAAAAAATTTGACGTGGTCGATTTATGGGATGACTGAGACTTCTTCAGCTTCCATAATTGACGCAACGGGAATGTCAAGTTGTTCTTGCACAACCTGCAAAACAGCGTCTTCGCTTGGCCCGTCAATGATGAATGACACCCGATTTTCAGCTTCGCAACAATAGCACGCCTTCAATTCGACATTTTTGATTTTTCCTTTGGAAAGCATTTTTACTGCTCCATTTGCACATGTTTTGGGGTCTTTTCCTGAACTCAATATGGCTGAATTAACTAAATAGTTTGGCAAAATTTCACTTCCTAAACACTAGAACTAAAAGGATTTTATAAAGCATTACGGATCAATTTCCATTTTTGGTTCTCAAGATGGACCGACCAATTTCTGAGGAACCGTTGTACTTCTCAATTTTGTGTTAGCAGTCTTTGTAGCTACAGAAATTCAGCTCGAACCCTTCCTAATTGTCATTTCAAGCTTGTGGATTGCAATCAACAACTACAACCAACAAACCACAAAAAGCAACCTAAAACAAAAAGTTAAACTAAAAAAATATTTCAGAGAAAAAAGTCTATAGGAAAAGCCACAACAACAACTAACAAAAACATTAACTGCTATTTTTTATTGTATTTCTTCCTTTTAGGTTTGCCATTTGAACGACTATACCTTATCTTTCGATGACTCATCTGCAGTAAAAGATATTACCGCCCTAGCTGGGATAAGAAAGAGATTTTGTCCAACAAGATTTGCTATTAGAGCAGGTAAAGCTATTGGCCCCAGCACTAATTCGCCAATCACAATTGCCAGCGTTGAATTCTTATGGCTACTAACTACGCTTAATGCTATTGCTCTTGAGCGACCAAACCTCTTGCCTGCAAAATAGGCAACTACAAACGTGGCGCTAAGAATTAACAAAATGAAGAGCATAAGTAACATAAATTCAACAGGGTTCTCCTTTATGAGAATGGTCCCTGGGGATATAGCCCCCCATATAAGAAATAATAGGAGTGCATGCTGGATAGGAGGACTGTGAATATTGATTTTTTGGGTTTTTTGCGGTAATAGTTTTCTTAATGCCTGCCCAGCTATTAGAGGCACCACCAAAATGAAAAGTAGATTTGCTAAAATTGCTGTTGAATCTATTTGAGCTATTGTTTGTGTCACTAGTAAAATTGTTATTGGAATAGTTATGAGAGCCATTAGATTCGTCATCATGCTTATGATAAGTGCTAAAGGTGTGTGGCCTTCGAAGACGTCACACCAAAACACGGAGGAGATGGCTGCAGGTGAACCTAGTGCGATTACTAGCGCAGCATACTCGATTGGTTTAAAAAAAGGTAACCCAATAACTGAAAATATTGGCGGTACTATGAAGACCAAACCAAATGCAAGTAGGATAATTTTGTAGTTTTTTATTGAGCTTATGAATTCTTTTGGCTCAATATTCAATGCAACAAAGAACATTATCAACGCGAGAAATACCGAAGTATAAGGGTGCCAGAGTAGACCTATATTCGGTACTAGGAAACCTAAACCGACGCTAGTTAAAACTATTATTATTGATGAGAATTTTCCGATAAATCCTTTGCAATCCATGTTTTTGCCTTCGGAAAACTAATGAATTATCTGTTTAAAAAACAAGTCTATTATACTGAATCCCATAAATCCGCAGCTTGTTTAGCTAACTTTGATTGTTGAAATCGCTTAATGGTTAAGTATGATTCATGTGCTTGTTTGTAAATTTCATTGTATCTTTTCATTAAATCTTTCATATCCAACGACCAATCCAAGCTATCCGGATAAAAAGGTACTGGATTTGTTGAGTATGGACCAACGTTCTTGTTATTCCAGACCGAAATTTCATCATCATAATTTCCGGCCTTAGTCGCAATATTGTAACCGTACTCTTCCAAAATAACACCTAATATTCCCAGTCCTTTTCGAATTGGCTGGTCAATAATTTTTGGGACTTTACTTCCATATTGCGAATACGCAGAAGCACTAATATCTTCATCGTTTAGGGATAAATGCCACCATAAAGAATTTGCCGAAAGAAAGTCATTGGCGCATTTCTCTGCATTGTCAGTAAGGTCTTTTAGTTTTGCTTTTAGTTCGATCAATCGATCTTTGCCTAAATTTAGAGTATTCTGAGAACCTTTAATTGCGTGTTGCTTTGCAGTTGAATTGTACCAAATTGCAAAAAAAGCTCCAGTTGCCTTAATAAATTGTAGGCTAATTGCTTGCATCTCTATTTTGTATTTCTCTATTTTTTCTTGTTCACGAGATATTAATGAATCTATATTATCGATCGTTTTGCAAACCTCTTTAAAGATTCGGCTTAAAGAAAAATAAAAAATTAGTAGTCTAATATATTGACTACTGCATCATTTTCAACTTCGTGAGCTAATGGAATGCCCGTAACTTTAGTAGCTATCTCGCTGAGACTCATTAGGTCTCCTCGTGTAAGCAAATCAAGCTTCCATTTTCTATTGCCCGCCATCAATTGTTTTAACCCAACGCCCACTCTGTCCTTTAAGTAGGTGTAAACTCCAATGCTTTCCAATGGGATTTCGTCAAATCTTTGGCCATATTCTGCTTTCAGTTCTGGTGCTGCAATGAAGAATTTTTCTGGTGTTGCGCCGAATTTTTCTACGAAGTTCCTGGGCAATTTACCTTCCTGGGCTAGTTGTTTGAAGTAGTTTGCTTTCATGGCTGCCGTGATAGGCGAGCGCCCCATTAAGACTGCTTTGACGAGCGGTCCCTGACCGAAGTTGCTTAAAGCGATTGTTTTGAATATGGATGTTTCTTCGATAAATCCGCCTGCCATCACAAGGTCTGGAACGTGTTTGCCTTTCTTCTTTAGAATTTGGGCGCACTGCATAACTAATGCTTGTAAGAATAGTGTTGGGATGCTCATTTCATCCATCATTGGCACTGGACTCATGCCTGTTCCGCCACCTGCACCATCAAAGCTCAAAGCATCAATCTTGGATTCTGAAGCAAATTTCATTGTGTACGCTACTGCTGAAGGTCTGTATGCTCCTGTTTTTAGGAAAACTTTTTTTGCTCCTTGTTCACGTAGCCATTCAATGTCTTCAATAAACGATTTCTCTTTTGGTATACCTACTCTGCTGTGTCGCTCAAAGGTTTGGAATACTCCTGCTTTGAATGCTTGCTGAACGACCGGGTCTTCAGGATCAGGTATAACGATGTAACCACGTTTCTTGAGCAGAATTGCTTTCTCGATACTTTTGAGACGAACTTCCCCGCCAATAGCTTTTGCTCCTTGCCCCCATTTGCGTTCGATAATGTTTACTTCAAGTTTAGAGAGGGCATAAGCATCAATGCCTAACCTTTGGTCTTCAACGTTTGTTTGGATGATGACATCGCCATGTTTTTGGTCCCAAAACTTTCTGAAAGAATCCACTCTTCGTTTAAGTTCAGGCGAATGTGTAACTTTGCCATTTGATAATTCAGATTGAATATCCATGCCAGCGATGTTTTCCCCGATAGTTACAGATACTCCTGATAGAGCTGCGCCGATCGCGAGAGCGTCCCAATTTACCCGTGCAACTTCGGTTGAACCGAAAGCACCTGTTAATATCGGGAGTTTGAGAGGCATTCCGCCGACAGTTGTTTCTAAGTTTGCGTTGGGAAAAATGGCTGCTTCTGAGGTCTCCGCTATACCTTGTGCGTCAAATAGTCCTGCTTGGATGCTAAAGTGTGACCAGTCTAGGCCAAAGTTTTTGAGTGCTCCTGCGGTGCTAGTTCCGAACTGGGCTGGCTCTGGGTAGAGTGCTTCACGTCCTCTGAATGCTGATAGACTGATTTCGCATAAAACTGGGCAATCATGGATGCATATTGGGCACATACCGCTAATTGTGCTTGTGTCTTTTACTCGTGTGTTTGTTCCAACGGTTGATTTTCCATTTAGATATGAACCATTTTTATGTACTCTTTCGCTCAATTTTTTTCCTCCAAATTACTCTTCCTTAAATTAAAAAGGCTGATATGTATTCGTTCAATATTTAACGTTATTGAACAGATTTATGCTAGTAAAAGTTGCTTCTATAATTAATATTTGAAAATACGTCCAAAATAACTTATGTACAAAAACAAATGTTGACATCAAAGAAATGTAGACCTTAAGACCAACTGATTCAAGTTCCCAATAATTTGATAACACATTTTCATAAAAGGGGGCAATCCTTTTTTCTTATCGTGGATAGTCTTTCGTTTTATGCAAATTGAATCATACCAATCAATATTGATGTCAGTTTTCCGAGCAAAAAAGTTAACCCTGATAAGATTAGTCCTGCGATGATAAGCTCAGTTACTTTCTTTCTGACATTCACTTGAGCAACAACTGCTGCTAATGAACCAACAACTGACAACAGCACAATAGTTATGTTTACTGATATTAATATCGATAAGTTTACTGGATAACCGGCTAGAAACGGCAACAACGGAAGAATTGTGCCTATCGTTTTAAACAATCCGGATTGAAGAGCAGTTATGAATGGGTCTCCTAAAGCTTTCACACCGATTCCATATTCTTCCTCAGCGATAATTCTATCAATCATGTTTTTTTCTCTCGCTTCAAGAGCAATGGTTTTGGCGATTTCTGAATTATATTTTTTATTTTCCATGTACTTCTGAATTCTTTGTTGATAAGCTTCAGGGGCACAATCACAAGTCAACCTAATCCTTTTGAGAATATCTTCCTTGAGTCGTTTCTCGGTTCTAATAAAAAAGTAGGATCCCACAACGGTACTCAACGTTGCCGCAAACCCAACTATTAAACCTGTTAAACCTATGAGAACGGGGTGATTGTAAACTCCTGAAAGACCAATCGCTGTTGAAAGCACTATTACTAACCCGTCGCTTGTCTGGGAAAATATCAGACCAATTTTGTTTATAAAAATCTTGTACTTGGCGGAATATTCAACAAATTCTTGCTCATGATCAAGTTCCTCTAACAAAAACGTTTTTACATTTTTTTTCTCTAACGGAGTAAGCAAATCAGATGTTAAAACCTTAAGGAAAATCTCAATTACTCGGCGTTCCCCTGACTCCAAAAGTTTCAAAGTTAAACCTAAACCAAGCAAACCATAAATAAAAACCAGAAACGAAACATAGAACTGATTTACCTTTAAAGTATCCATATTAATTTTTCGTTCAGCCAAAAAGCGCCGCCAAAATTCCGCATGCCCTTTCTCTGCTTCCGAAAACTGCTGTAGTGTCTTAGCTATGTCGTTTTTCCTATGTTTTTCGGCGAGCTTCAAATAAATTATAGATACTGTTAATTCTTTTTTTAGTCCTATCTCAGCAGTCCTTATAATGTCGGAATCAGTCAGCATAAATCTAACCATTTCTGGTTCATCTCATTAAAAGATTTGTGACTCCAACTTGAAACCACAATCAATAGATAACTAAAGAAGTAAAACGGGTAAATGAAACATGGAAAACGTATTCTTAAATAATATTTGCTATTAAATCATTTTTAGGTAGGTGTTATTTTGGTTACAGAAAAAAAGGTTGGAGATAGAACGGTTTTTCTTTGTGATGTTTGTGGTCTTGGATATTCGGAAAGAACCACAGCTCAAGAATGTGAGGATTATTGCCGAGCTCACCCTGGCTCTTGTAGTGTTGAAATCTCTAAAAAAGCAGTATATTTCCCAGATGCCGAGATGCTACAAAAAGAAAATAATTCGGGATTATAAGTGCTAATCCAGTTTATTCGTGGAAAACATAAGAAGCTGTGTCTGGTTGAGACTCAATGAACTTAACAACGATTTTTCTAAAGATCTACAAAGATACTATTGTCCTTAACCATGCTCAAGTAAACAGGCAATTGCTTCTTGGCTGGGCCATTTACAACTTCGCCAGTCTCAATGTTAAATCTTGAACCATGCCAAGGACATTTGAGAATACCATTTTCAACTTCGCCTTCCACCAAAGGTGCACCAGCATGAGTGCACCGCGCTTGCAAACAGTAAAACTTCATGTTGCGATTGATGACAAGTATTTCTTTTCCTTTAAGAGTGAATTGTTTTAGCTCATTTTCTTCAACATCATCCGTTCTGCATAATAGGAAAAAAGTCATACACTTACCTCCATCGATATTATCTTCCAGAAATCAAAGAAAGCTCCTTTTGCTTTTCGATGTATTCACAAACGGCTATTACAAATTCTGCATGGCTCCAAATTAACGGAGAGACTGATACTGGATCACCAGTATAGGGATTAATTTGTTCTGCAAGCATGCCAGAAGGCGATGCATGTTTTGCAGTCCAGTTTAAAAGGTTTAACCCTTTGCTAAGTTCCTCTAGCGATGATGCTGTGGCGATGTGCCATCGTGCAAGCCAAAGTGTGCAAATAAACCAAGGGTTTCCAGTCAACTCTTTTGAAACCCGGTAATAGTCATCGTTTTCATAACGTGCTAATCCCCCAACGTTGGTTTTTAACCACAGTTTATCAATTACTGAATTCATGCTGTTTCTCACCTCATCCGAAGAAGCTGAGAAAGCTCCTGTGAGGTAAGTCATTGAAACGCTGCTGTCTACAGTTAAGTCGTCGATTCCGTTTAGATATATTGCTTTTTTGAATCTTTGTACTTTTGTATCATAAAGTCTATCTATCATTGCTTTCTTCATTTCTGCAGCCGCAACTGTCAACTTTTCTTGTCTTTCACTATCGTAAAACACTTTGGCAAATTCTGCTGCAGATTCAAGGGCTGATATTACTGTTGACACTGTTGAGGTGAACACACCAGCCTTCTCTTCCCAAATGCCAAACGAGGGTTTTGGTAAGCCAGTTTCAGAATCGCGGTGATCAAGCAAAAATTGAGAAGTATTCAAAATTAGTTTAGGATATACTTCGGATGTGAACTCTAAATCTCCGTATATCTGGAAGTGTTTATACAAAGCGATTAAAACAAGCGCAGTTTCGTCTTCTTGTATTGGTAATTGTATTTTGCCGTTGGAATCAATTAATGGGTGCCAGCTGCTCCCGATGGAGCCATCAGGGGAGTATTTGTGGTTGAAATATCCGTTTTGGTTAATGTTTTTGTTGCAAAAACTAAAAAATGTTCGTGCTGCTCTCGGAAAACCTGCCATGTCGAACGCCATAGCAATAATTGCTCCATCCCGTGGCCATACGTAAGAGTATGTGTCACGATTGTACTGTAATACGTCGGAATCACACGACGAAATAATGCCTCCACTGTTGTCAACATGGGAACGCATTACTAGCAGTGATTCTTTGAAAAGTCGAACTACTGAACGCGGTAGAGTTGTTAAGTTAAAATTTTTTTTGTTGCTCCACGCGCTCCAATAGTTCTCGGTTTCAAGCAATAATTGTTCGACTCCAGTTTTCTTTACAGTAGAGTCTATCCTCTCTACTTCTTCAAAGGTTCTTCCGCAAGCAATCCAATAGTACAGAATGTTTGTCTTACCGGGTTCTATGTCAAGGTTAAATGAAATTGTGGAGTCTACAGAACCCTGAGCAATTGGATTGCCTTGTAGGTCTCCATCTTCTGCGTCTCTCCATGTTCCTTCTTTTCCAAAGGATTCTTTTTGTCCTGTTGCGTATTGAAAAATTCCAGAATTCTGGTCGGTGATGCCGTTAATTAGGAAGTAACGTTTGCGCTTATAGTGAATTATTGAGTTTAAAGTCGGTTCATACATCGCGGTGTCTCCTGTGTCTTCATCATATATATGAAAGTCATGTGAAAAGAACAGTCTGACCGCACGCTGTTTGCTACTAGTATTATTGATAGCAACTTTGCGTAGAAATACATCTAAAAAGTTGTGGACTGCGTCATTAACTTCCAATTGAAGATCAATACCCTGTTTTGTGGCTGAACATTTGCTTACGAGAGTGTCTGGCAAGTACCTCATTTTGGTCTCCCAGGTCTCGTTAATCCAAGAGAACTTTCGATCTGCAAATATTCCAAGTCTAGAGTAATGTCCACCTAAGTGGTTTTCCAAGCCAATTTTTGGGAAATAGAAATCTCTAACAGCCAATTGGTTGTCAATAGCAACCAATATTCGTCCATTACTTACTACGATTTCCCTTGGCAAACTATTTCACTTCCACGCAAAACAAATTCGTTACTTTATTTTATTACTTGTTCAAGATTTAAAACTGCTTGTCTCAACTGAAATGGGCAATCTAATTGTAACAGAAATTTTTCGCTATAAGAAAAACTTGTACATTTGTCCCGATTCCTATGATAGAAAAAATAATTAACAGATTTGCTTCGACCATGAATTTTTCTTGAAGGCTGTTACAATTTTGTAAAAATAATATTTTAGATTATGTAAAGCATAAGGTATAGAGTGATTCCCAAAATTAAAGCAATAATCCAAGCAATAATCAAATACTTCATAATGTGTCTTTTTTGTATACATTTTACGATTGAAGTCTGAAGATGCCACGAAGCTGCTATCCAAATTCCCGCAATCAATGATGCGCCCCCCAGACCGGCATGAAATAGAGTAACAGTTGAAAGCAAAACAGGTCTTTGAGAAAGGCCGTTTTCCATTATTATAATAAATGCTGGTCCCATAATTAGTAGAAACGAAAAGAATTGTAATATAACGGCAACTAGCATCATTGTTCCATGTACAATGAACTTCATTCTTCTCTTCATGATGTACCCAAAAATAACTATTGAAAAAGTAACTATTTGCAGAACCAGGCTGAGAAACGCTATTATTGCGATAACGTTCATTTGGAGTCAAAATATGTGTTTTTGTTAGAACTTATAAGCTTAACCAAGACATCTTTAAGATCCATCCATCCGAATCTTGCTCTAAAAAAGGGTTTACAGCCATCGCACTTTTTGCAAATATAAGAAGATTCGACTTTTTGCGATTTTTGGCCGACTCAATCTGCAACGATCTCAAGCCCTGAAGGGCAAAAGCAACCCCAAAACAAACTCAATTAAAAATGCAATTGCGACTCTTCTTCTTTTGAAGATAAATTTAAGAAATAAGCGGTTGTTAGGAGCCTGAAACGATAGGAGTGGGCCGGACCGGATTCGGACCGGCGACCTTCTGCACGTCAAGCAGATGTCCTAACCAGGCTAGACGACCGGCCCACGCTTTGCATCCTTTTCTATTCGCCTTTGCTATATAGGTGCTTTGATTTTCAGTAGGCGCTTCTTTCAAGATTACTTTCGCTTCCTAAAAACCTTATGCCACGCAATTTCATATGGAACTCAAAACCTAAATTCAACCGTCCTTAAAATTATTCTGTTCGGAAATCGTCGATATATTACAGAAACTGAAATAACCATCTTATATCAAGTATTCTAAACTGTAATCTGATTAAACAATGCAAGAACAAAATGAACCTAACGCGGTCGTTTCTTTGATGTTTGAAAAATTGATTCAGGAATGGAATATTTGTAAAAGACAAACCACTATGGCAAAACCAATACAATTGGCACGTAGCTTAGATATGAAGACTTAAGAAAAATGAAAAAATTACAATTCCAATTAGTAAAATCAAATTTATCTGCTAAACCCCAAAAGAAAAAGATTTGATTTTGAAAAAATTATTAAACCCAACGACATTGCTTTTTTAGAAGACGGTTCAATTAGTATAAGTATCATGTCATTTGATCTCCATCTCCACTTAACATTAAAATGCAATCCTTCGACCCACTTTTATTTTATAGAAACACCTTGACCTTGGGAAATGTAAAGTTATTTAAGCTAACTCGGTTGAAATAGTGTTTGGGGTTGAGGGGTTGGGCAGTTGGGTTTACTAGACATTTACCCATCTTTTCTCCTAAAGCACCCCTCAATCTTCCAGATGTTAAATACATAAGAGCTTTTTTGTTTGAAATTTAAATGCCACTTTTCCAATTTTTTAGAATTTCTTAGCCAGATAACCTGCTTGTTTACATGGCAGATGTTTTAAGCACCTTACACATAATACGTTTGTTTAGGTAAGAGGCTATGGTTGCAACCGACGAAGTGCAGTCGTTACTGGTGGAATTCATAAACAAAAACTCTAACGTCGTTGACGTCCAATGGGATCGACGCATGAGTCCACGCCTGCTCTTTAACCCTTACTCGGAAAAGTATGAAGAAAGAAAAATTATAGCTCACTATTTTTTGCTAGCTGCTTCAATTCTTGACGATACAGTGGTTGGGTATCCAGAAAACGCACGGATGCTCATGGTATATTTACATGAAGCTTTCGGAAACAACCTCTTCGAAATTAAGAAAGCTCATCTTTTCGAAGAAGAAATCGTAAAAGCCGACTTCTACCACGATTTAGGACCAAACAAGAAAGCTGCATCAGAAATTTTAGCCCAAATCAACATATTCGTCAAACTTAATGCAGAAAGAAACCTCCTAAAATACGCGCAAAAATTCACTAAACCTAAAGACTTCATCGAGGATCTGGCAAAAAACCTTACTGCCCTAAGTGGACCTCACAGGGACCGCGCTTGGATTTATATGCGGTGGATGGTGCGACCCCAACCTGACTTGCAAATCTACGACCACCTTCTACCCGAAGACCTCTATGTACCCCTAACAAAAGAGAATGCAAATGTAGCCGCCAGTTTGGGCGTGATAAATTCGGCTTCTCCCTCCCTTTGGAGAGATGAACAAACAGCTGCAGAAGCACGACAAAAATTAACTGATTTTGCCAAACGGCTTTTTCCCGAAGACCCAGCAAAGGTTGATTACCCGTTTTTCTTGTTAGGGCGATGGCTTAAACAGAAAACCCTCAACCGCTACACACTCAAAACAGCTCTCGATTTCCTTGACCGCATGCAAAAAATAACGGGCCAATCGCAGGCGTACTATCAAAAGATGAGCCGTTACAAAAGCGGATGGGAAAAAAAAACTGCCCTTACCCTTCTGAGGCTACACATTCCATACGGTTATGAAACAATCAGTTTTCCTTTGCCCAACGAAGTCTACACGCCCGATTTTATTTTAGAGAAGACCATTCAGGGCAGAAAAATTATCCTTGAACCGCATTTTGAAATGACTAAAAAACAAGCGAGAAAATATGCTTTGTTCAAACGCACATATGGGCACAAGTTTGCTCTAATTCTTTTGCTCAAAAACGATTTAATTTCTATGTATCATCAACGCAAAATTTTAACCGACGATGTTTGCGATGACGTTTGGCCAATTGAATTCGTTCACCTGCTAGCAGAGAAGATTAGGCGAGGAACCTACGGTCAATAGCTGGTTAATTAAGTTGGTTAGCCTAAGTAGAAGTGATTTTAGATGGCTCAGGACAACTTTAAACCCTTGGTGGTTTGGCTTATTCTCAATGGGAAACCCGAAGAATCACTCGAATTACTTGCCAAAAACTACAAAGTCAAGGTTCCTAACCTCAAAGTGGGTTTACCGAAAGGACACAAAATAACCGCGTTTGGTTGCTATACATCGAAAACTCAGACTATCTCAGTGTTAAATAGCGATGTGCTGCTTAATCCCTTTGTTATTCTTCACGAATTCTATCATCATTTGCGAAGTAAATCGGTGGATATGATGCACAAAGGTACTGAGCGAGGCGCTGATAAATTCGCCCTTGACTTTATAGCGGAGTATCAATCATTCGCTAATAAAGCTCTAAGTTCCAATCAGTAAAAATCTTCATCATCACATTCCAATGCAGCAGTCACTTCTATAGGTACTTTGTCACCATTTGAATCGTAGGCTGCTATGCAATTTTTTCCCTCATACGGGTAACCTACAATCATCAGGACGCGCCCAAAGAAATAATTCAAATCTGTGTCGCTTGGCGAATTGTTGCCGGAAGGATGAGAATGCACGGTTCCAACAATCGAGAAATCCCCAGCAAACATGTAAGGATTAAAGTGAACTGCTCCTTCTTCGTGGGCAGCAAACGGAGCTAAAACTAAATCAGTTACGCTAATGATGCCTTTGCTTTTTTTTCCACGAATTAACAGGAAGCTTTCGCGCGGATAAAGTTCTTTGGCACCTGCATAAATGGCATCTAGAATGTTGCTTGGAATGTGCACAGTTAAAGCTGCTGCCATGCAAACAACGGTCATGAATGTGTGTTAAGTACTTTTTCCCAACAATCCATTTACTCAGAATTCGGTAAACATTTAAGACACAGTGAACTAGAACTGTTGATTCATAGTGCCGAGGTGGCAGAGTGGTTAACGCGCGGGCCTTGAGAGCCCGTGGAACATCCGTTCCGCATGGGTTCGAATCCCATCCTCGGCGCCTCCTAGAGTGCGACAATGTACCGTTTTTTTTCTTTTATTTAATTCTAACAATTCTCAATACGCTAAAGTTTTCATTTGCATGGATTGCGTCTTTTGGTGTGGGCGCTGTTCTGAGCCCAACTTGAAAGGTAAGAAGTCAATTAATCAGTTAGCTTCAAGCGATGCGTGCTCTAAGTTCCAGCCCAGAAGAGGCAGCCAAAAATGAGGTTAGCCGCTGATTCGTTTAAGCCTCCATGCCTTCTCGGATACTATCCCTGCATTAGTAATCCATCATCAAAAGACTGCACCATAATTGGCACTTGCTCCAAGGATTTGTATTTTTGCAAGTTTGCAAAGTTGCAGTTCCCAGACGGAACAGATATTTCGTGTAGACGGTACAGTTTTTCTAATCAGCATTGCACGCATGGGGGCGGCTCGTGTCCTAGGCGAGGAGCTCTTGAGCGTAAAAGTTTTGGAGGCAGCCCGCAATGATTCAAAATGGCGATAATTCAATAAGAGACAGAATTAAATCTGATGTTTTACAAGAAGTCCAGCGCGTCCTCCTAACATATGAAGAAAGAATTGCGGTTCTAGAAAAAGAAAACCGACTACTTTGGGAAGAAAATAAGAAACTTTGCATTGCATTAGACGACCTAACCTTTTCTATTGACGCTTTCGAGGAAGAAATGAAAGCGAAAATAAATGATACCATATCCAATTGGGCGGAGACTTAATTTTTTGCAGAACAAACTTGAAGATAGAAGTCAAAATATTTCACTTTCAAAGTCCAAAGTCAAATTTGACTTCTCTACCGTTCGCTCTCGAGTTCTTCCTATCCTCCAGGGCATTGAGGTGAAGATGTATCCTGCAAAGATTGGGCGTGTCCGTGGATGGAGCAAGCAGCATGTCGATTATTATGTGAAAAAGCTCGAAAAAGCAGGTTTAATCCGAAGGATCAAGCGAAGCAACTTTGTAGATTACGAGCTTACCGACCGAGGCCAAAGTTTTCTCATATCATGTGAGGGAGTACTGTTTAGCAGCGGAGTTTTTCGGCTTCATCGGTGTTTCTTCAAGTACCCAGTTTTGCGTGAGGGCGTTTATCCGTCTGTAGATTTTAAGCGAATTGAGATGCAGAATTGGACGGCTCTTTTAGGGTTGGAGCAGGGTGTTAAGGTTAGGCACACGACGACTTCTTGGATTGTTCATGTCGAGACGCTTTATGGGCGCAGTCCAGGAGAGTTAGTGACAACTGCTAAAACCTTAGCTGACCGCGTCGCTAAAGGTCTAATGAGCAAATACGGCTGTGTTTTAGGTGACGGCAAAATCAATAAACGCCACGAGTTAGGCGTTGATGATCCTGTCGCTAATCTGCTCAACCGCTACTTCACATTAAGCACACCCAAACGGGTTATCGATGATAGTCCAGGAGAAGATGAGGGTGAACTTGATCACCTTGGGCGCGACGCTGCAGTCGAATACTTGCTAATGCCTGAGCGTGTCAAAAAACTTGAAGGCCAATTTGATAATGTTCTTTGTGATTTAGAAAGGATTTCAGTCAGCCTTGCAAAGCTGGAGAAAATGGGCTGTGACTTGGGAAGAGTAGCGGATATTTTAGGTAAACTTTTGGTTTCTGAGGGCACCCAAGACGTCGCCAAAGTGTCTGTAAACGGAGGGAATAGCTATGTGTTTTAGAATAACCGCTCAAAATCTTAAGGGTATAATCGCACTAAGGGCAGCAAAAAGCTGTTCAAAAGGTATTTTGGCACCTATAGTAAAACATGGGAAAAGTCCATGCTTTTCAGAAGTCTCTTTTCTATCACTGGTTGGTCCTGATTACCCAGTGCTAATTTTGCCTTGTGTTGATGGAAAAAAAACCTTGGAGTGTGCATTTTGATATGGAAGAAACGAAAAAACCTTTTCAAAACCGGAAAAAGAAGCGTAGTCAAAGCGACAAGATAGGTCGTTTGAAGTATAATCAGCAACTCCTCAAACAAACCTTGGCAGAGGTTGAAGAGGTCAAACTTATGCTGCGCACGATCTTTGCTGGCTTGAAGGGTTCTTTTAATTTTGAGCAATCACTAATTGAGCGTGTTGCTTGCGAAGACGAGATTGACCGAGAAATTTTGCGGTTGCTCTTTGAAGCAGGTTCGTCCGGCTTGTTGCCGAAGGATTTGGCTGTTAAGCTTGAAAATTTTAAGATTACTAGGCACAATGTTAGTCGAAGGATTTTGAGAATGAATAAACGCTTAAAGAACGAGTTTGGTGAGCAAATTGCGGAGAAGAGAGGCTGGCATTGGGCGATGACAAATTTTGTTTTTGAAGCGTGGCCTGGAGTAGAAAAAGACTGATTATACAATTTTGCACTTGTGTTCATCTCTTAATTGTTACTTCAATCCACAAACCCAAAGAGGATTTTAATATGTTTAACATTAAATTAGCATATACGAAAATGAAAGCGATCGTACACACAAAATATGGGTCTCCGGATGTTCTTCGGCTCAAAGAGGTAGAAAGACCAACTCCCAAGGATAATGAAGTACTGATTAAGGTTGAGGCGGTATCCGTTAATAGATCTGACTGGGAGAATTTGACAGGCTCACCGTTGTATGCTCGCTTTGGGGGTCTTCTAAGACCACGTTACCAGATACTCGGATCGGATATAGCTGGGCGAGTTGAGATGGTAGGCAGAAACGTCTTGCGATTTCAAATTGGGGATGAGGTCTTCGGGGACGTCTCGTTTCGTATGGGTGGTTTTGCTGAGTATGCCTGCGCTCTTGAAAAAACCCTGGCTCTAAAACCAGCAGGTCTGACATTCGAGGAAGTATCGGCCATCCCGCAAGGGGCAGTGATAGCATTGCAAGGGATTCGCGATAAAGGACAAGTCCAGCCTGGGCAAAAGGTTTTGATTAATGGAGCCGGCGGCGGTGCCGGTATGTTTGCAGTGCAGCTTGCCAAGCTATACGGAGCTGAGGTCACCGGCGTGGATAACACCGGCAAGCTAGACTTTGTGCGCTCTCTTGGCGCAGACCACGTTATTGATTACACCCAGGAAGACTTCACCAAAAACGGGCAACAGTATGATCTGATACTTGATGTTGTTGCGAATCGTTCTGTTTTCGCCTACAAGCGGGCGCTAAGGTTCAATGGAAACTATTTTGCTGTTGGAGGTTCTGTATCTACACTTTTCCAGATTTTGCTTCTGGGACCATGGATTAGAAGAACCTCGGGCAAGAAGATTCGCATTCTGGCAGTTCAACCAAATCTGGAAGATTTAGTTCATGCAACGGAGCTTTGTGAAGCCGGCAAAGTCGTTCCGTTCATTGATAGACGGTTTTCGTTAAGTGAAGTTCCTGAGGCGCTTAGGTATCTGGGGGAAGGATTCGTTAAGGGAAAAGTTGTCATAATTGTTGAGCTTAACAACCATTCTTAGCAAAGCATACGTCAAAGTCATCTTGTAGGAACTCATGAAACCGATTGCATTCAAAAAATGCGTTATACTTGATATTCCCAAACCAGAAGAGACCAAGAAGCCGACCACAAGGAAAACTCAGACGTTAAACCGATGTCCCTCCATTGTGATTGGTCGTTAGTCGCTGGCATCTTATACCTAGTCACTTTTGTCAGCTCTATCCCGGCGGTCTTTCTGCTCGCGCCCGTGTTGAACAACCCAAACTACATTATAAGCGCCGGAGCCGACTTTCAGGTTATTTGCGGAATCTCTCTCGATCTGGTAAACGCTTTAGCCGCCATAGGCACAGCAGTCGCTGTTTACTGGGTTGTCAGGCGCCAGAACGAAGGCCCCGCACTTGGCTTTGTCGCAACGCGAATGGTTGAAGGAACAACAGTCATTATCGGCGTTGTGTGCATTCTTGCGCTCGTGACTCTTCGACAGACTATTGGAGGTGTCGGAACTGACTCAGCTGCTCTGGTCGCTGTCGGTCAGGGACTTGTCGCAGTACGCAATTGGACATTCACAATCGGTCCCAGTCTAATGCCGGCTCTAAATGCCCTGCTGTTTGGAACTCTATTGTACCGATCTCGGTTGGTTCCCCGATTTATTTCAGTGGGAGGACTCATAGGTTTCCCGTTACAACTCTCTGTAGCCATTTTAACGATATTCGGCATTAACAATACGATATTTCAAGGGATAGCAGTAGCACCGATCTTCTATTGGGAGCTAGCAGTAGGACTCTGGATGGCAATCAAGGGCTTCAACAAGGGTGCCCCACTGATGGTAAAACTTAGAGGAGAAAAAGAAAATGAATCTTAAATCAAGCAAAACCATAGGCGGCATAGGCGCAATACTGATAGTGATAAGCTTTCTTCCATACATTAGCCAATTACCCTTCATTGGGTTAATTGGCGCTATACTTGTTTTGGTTGGATTGCATGGTTTCGCAAGTGTCTACAAAGAAAGAGGAATCTACGACAATGCACTCTACGGCATAATAGCTGGCATAATTGGCGTAGTTTTAGCCGTGGTAATTGGAATTGCAGTAGTCCTGCCAAACATCACAGATTTCTTGCTGAAAGTGTTTCCAAGCTGGAATGGCGACTGGACAACAATTACATCTCTTTCAGGAATGATTCCAAACACAAGCAACATCGGCTTTGGAGACATTATACCATTCCTCGTCGCAGCAATATTGGTATTCGCCACACTTTGGGTATTCGCAATAATAACAGCTTTCTTCGTTAGACGCTCGCTAGTGCAACTTGCAGCAAAAACAAACGTAGGACTATTCTCAACGGCAGGAACTCTACTGCTGATAGGTGCAGTGCTAGTTATTGTCCTTGGATTAGGTCTACTTCTGATGTTGATTGCAGCGCTGATCTTAGCAATTGCCTTCTTTAAAATAAAAACAGAGGAAACCGCTTCCTGAGGAATTTGATGACTGCTGAAATTCGAGTAGAAAGAAGTTCGGACTGGAAAAAATTCATCAGAAAACACTGGAATATATTTTCCATTTTTTTAGTGGCAATTATTTTGGCATTTGCAGGTGCGATTTACGTCTTTCTTTGGTTCGCAAAAGATGCACAATCAACAAGTCTTGTCCCTTCAATTCTAGGAATGTGGTCAATGGCCAATATAGTGAGTTTTATTCTAAACGCTATCTTTTGGGAACTTGTTCTAATTGGAATTCCCGTGGTTATTGGCGCAATACTTGGTTGGCAATGGTGGAAGAGACTATCTGATGAAGAAAAGAGAGAATATAATCTCTTTGGAAAAGGTTCACGATCAAGGCGAGCAGGAGGAGCAGCACCGCCGTCACTTTTCATTGCGTTTGTAATCAAAGTTTATGTTGACGGAAACTGGAACATGCCAATCTCAACCTACACTTTAGACTACGTTGTTGGTTCAATGGTTACGTTACTCGTCGCGACAGCTGTAATCTTTGGGATTCCTGCAATAATAGGGCTCATCTTGTGGTTAAGGCACGAGAGGAACAAAAAACCCTAACCCTCTTTTTATTTTTCTGGATTCTGGAAAAAAATTGTTTCGAAATGTAGTTCTACATATTCGCTTCTTGATCTTTTCTGTTTGGATGCTTCTTTGTCTATTTTCTCTAATACTCGGTTAGATAGGGCTATGCTTACTGGGTGTTTGCGCACTGTAGCCTGAGCCTCATGGTATTTGCCGCTTGTAAATATTAGCAGATCATCGAAGTAGGTATTGGGCTCTTACCAGTTTTGTTGTTGAAGCGTGGGGAGAAATGAAAGAAGACTTGCCTGTGCCTTAGAGCCTCAACCTTTGATTGGCTTATCCTGAAAAAGGAACTTAGCATCTTTGGATTTGCTAAGTCTCGAATGTAAAATCTTAAATATACTCAGTCGTCTTAAAAGAAAGCTTGGTCAAGAGCGCCTGTGAAGCATTGTAAATTTAGTTTTCGCTTGATTGACATAATTCTAAATTACAATGTGAAGTAGGTACAGTTTCACCAAATATTTACCTTTTTACCGTTCAAATGCTCCTGATTTCCCATTCTGGGGAAAGTTTTAAGTACGTTCCCTTCCCACAATTTGCACTATGTCAAGTAAGCGTAAACTCGGGGCTGTTTCTGAACCAGTATTTGCAAAAACGACGTCTGGAATTCGTGGATTAGACGAGATAACTTTTGGTGGATTGCCTAAAGGACGCCCAACTTTGATTGATGGTGGTCCTGGAAGCGGCAAGACTTTGATGTCTATGGAGTTTCTTGTCCGCGGAGCAATGGATTATAATGAACCTGGAGTTTTCATGGCTTTTGAAGAAACTGCAGAAGAACTCGCTCAAAATGTTGCTTCTTTAGGTTTTGATTTGAAAGAGCTTATTGCAGAAAAAAAGATTTTTGTTGATTATGTGCGTGTAGAGCGCAGTGAGATTGAAGAGACAGGCGAATATGACCTTGAAGGATTATTCGTTCGCCTAAACTGTGCTATTGATAGTGTGGGTGCAAAGAGGGTTGTTTTAGATACAATTGAATCGCTCTTTGCAGGATTAGGCAATGAATCCATCTTGCGTGCTGAACTACGCAGACTATTCCGGTGGTTAAAAGACAAAGGAGTCACAGCGATAATTACTGCCGAGCGCGGCGAAGTCACTCTAACTCGATATGGGCTAGAAGAGTACGTTTCAGACTGCGTTATTCTGCTCGATCACAGGGTTCAAAATCAGATTTCCACAAGACGCATGCGCGTGGTCAAATACCGAGGCTCAATACACGGTACCAATGAGTATCCGTTTCTGATTGATGAAAAAGGCATCTCGATATTGCCTATCACCTCTCTTACGTTAAACTATCAGATTACATCAAAACGGGTTTCAAGCGGAATCCCACGATTAGACGCTATGCTTGAGGGAAAAGGCTTCTACCAAGGCAGTACCATTCT
The DNA here is from genome assembly GCA_963840325.1 of Candidatus Bathyarchaeota archaeon. Lineage (GTDB taxonomy): Archaea > Thermoproteota > Bathyarchaeia > Bathyarchaeales > Bathycorpusculaceae > Bathycorpusculum. Next base: position 360,308 of record CAWIYM010000004.1, on the reverse strand, counting down.
AATTTCAGGAACAGCTGGAACAGGTAAAACCAGCATCTCAGCTAGTTTTGCAAATGCAACTTGCCAACGCGGAGACAGATGCCTTTATTTTGCGTTTGAAGAATCTCCAAATCAAATAATGCGTAACATGAAATCTATAGGCATCGATCTTGAGCCATGGGTTAAAAAAGGATTGCTAAAGTTCCATGCAGTACGTTCCACGTTCTATGGTTTAGAAACACATTTAGTGCAAATGCAAAAATTGATAGATGAATTCAATCCATCGTCAGTGGTAGTCGACCCAATTACTAACCTTATCAGTACTGGAGACCAAAACGATGTTAAATCTATGTTGACACGTCTAATTGATTACTTGAAAGCTAAACAAATTACCACAATATTCACAAACCTGACACATTTATCTGGCTTAGAGTCTACAGAATCGGAAGTCTCATCGATAATGGATACTTGGATATTGCTAAGGGACATTGAATTGGGTGGGGAGCGTAACCGAGGAATTTACATTCTTAAGTCCCGAGGTATGGCTCACTCCAACCAAATACGGGAGTTCCTCATTACAAGTAAAGGTGTGGACATCGTGGATGTTTACACTGGACCAGCAGGCGTGCTTACAGGTTCAGCTCGACTCAGCCAAGAAATAAAAGACAAGGAAAAGGAAGATTTACGCAAAGACGAAATCGAAAAACTCCAACGCGACCTTGAACGCAAACGCAAACTAACAGAAGCACAGGTTACTGCTTTGCAGGCGGAATTCACAGCTAAAGAGGAAGAAGTCAAGCAACTGATTAATCAAGAGAAGCGCCGAGAAAAAGCAGTAGAGAAAAACCGTAAAGAAATGGGTCGCTTGCGTAAAGAAGATGGCGAATAACCAATCGACGTGAATTACTATGACTGATAAAAAAGAACTTTCAGAAGAAGTACACGAAATGAAGGACACGGAGTTTTGGGAGCTTCGGCTATACGTTGCTGGGCAAACCCCAAATTCTATACGTGCCTTTTCAAATTTACAGAAGATCTGCGATGAACACCTCAAAGGCAAATACAAAATAGAAGTAATCGATTTGTTAAAAAACCCTCAGTTAGCAGCGGGCGACCAGATTTTAGCTATCCCCACTCTGGTGAGGCGACTTCCCGAACCACTTAAAAAAATAATAGGCGACCTCTCCAACACTGAACGTGTCCTTGTTGGGCTTGATATTCGTTCTAAATCGCAACCTTAATACAAACGCGCCAATGATAAAAAAGAAGGAATCTTCTTGAAGGAACCAAAACAAATCAGCTCCAAAGAAGAATTTGAAAAAACGCTGCAAGCAAAAGCTACAGAAAAATACGTTCTTCGTTTATACGTTACAGGTATGACTCCAAAATCGATTAACGCCATACAGAACATACGTAAAATCTGCGAGGAAAACCTCAAAGGTCGATATGAACTTGAAGTCATCGACATCTATCAGCAACCAGAATTCGCTAAAAAAGAAGACATCCTCGCTGCCCCAACTCTTATTAAAAAGCTTCCTTTGCCATTGAGAAAGTTTATAGGCGATATGTCCAACGAAGAAAAGATCCTTATCGGATTGGATTTAGTTCCTAAAAAAGATAAGAAAAAACAAAAATAGGTTACAATAATGCCCGAAAAAGCTGTCAAAGAAACGCCCGAAATGCGAGAGCTCCGTGCCCAATTAGAGGAAGCACAAGAAACATTAAACGCCATTAGGCGCGGAGAAGTTGATGGCTTAGTCATTTCCACTCCCAAAGGGGAACAAGTTTACTCTATCAGTGGGGCAGAGACTCCTTACCGTGTTCTCATGGAGAATATGCGAGAAGGCGCAATCACACTCTCGGACAATAACATTATTTTGTATTGCAATCTTGGCTTTGCTAAAATGATGAAGGTTCCTCTTGAAAAGATTGTCGGCAGCAACATCGAAAATTTGGTTTCCCAAACCTTCAAAGCAGCATTCAAAGAACTTTTAGCTAAATGTAGAAGCGGTCCAACACAAGAGGCGGAAACTAAAGGAATCACCTTTATAGCAAACGACAAAACGCTTGTGCCAACTCAAATCTCCGTAAATTCACTAAAAATGGATCATGCCACAACTACATTCATTGTAGTAACCGACTTAACTCAACACATGGAAGAAGACCTGAAACGCTACACTAAAGATTTGGAAAAAGCTGGAGCTGCCCTATTCGAAAGTGAACAACGTTGGTCAACAACTCTAAGCAGTATCGGCGACGCCGTAATTGCAACTGATATGTTTGGCAAAATTACATACATGAATGCTGTAGCTGAAGAATTAACAGGTTGGTCTTTAAATAAAACTTTAGGAAAACCCGTGCAATCCGTTTTTAGAATTATTAATGAGAAAACTCGAAAAATTGTTGATGACCCCGTCGCCAAAGTATTAAAGAAAGGACAAGTCGTTGGCTTAGCCAATCACACTATTCTGATTAGAAAAAATGGAACCGAAGTTGCAATCGATGATAGCGGTGCACCGATCAAAGGCAAAGCTGGTAAAATTACTGGTGTTGTCCTCATTTTCCGTGACATCACTGAGCGAAGGAAAGCTGAAGAAGCTTTGCGTATAATTAATGAAGAATTAGAGGAAAGGGTTCAGAAGCGCACTCAAGAAGTTTCAAGTGAACGCAAACGACTTTATAATGTCCTTGAAACCCTTCCGGCGTATGTTGTTCTCCTCGACAAAGACTATCGTCTGCCCTTCGCTAACAAAGTCTTCCGTGAGACTTTCGGCGAGTCACATGGCAGACGCTGTCACGAATACTTGTTCGGACGTGAATCAGAATGCGAGAATTGCATTACGTATAAAGTTCTCAAAACCAATAAACCCCAACACTGGGAATGGACAGGACCAAATGGACACAATTACGAGATTTACGATTACCCGTTTGTTGAAGCAGACGGCTCCACTCTCATATTGGAGATGGGTATCGATGTCACTGAACGCAAGAAAGCTGAACGAGAAGCGCAGGAAGCAACAAAGAAACTAAAAGATTCTGAGCGTTTAGCTGCCATTGGCGCAACTGCGGGTATGGTAGGTCATGACATACGCAACCCGTTGCAGGCTATAACCGGCGATGTTTATTTAGCTAAAACGGAGTTAGATTCCCTTCCTGATAGTGATGAGAAAAAGAATACATTAGATAGTCTGCAGGAAATTGAAAAGAACATTGATTACATCAACAAAATTGTTCAAGACTTACAAGATTATGCCAGACCTCTTAACCCAAAGGCAGAAGAAACTGATCTAAAACTTATAATTGCACAGTTGTTGGAAAAGAATAGTTGGCCAGATAACATTGAATTAAGCGTAAAAGTAGAAAATAACGCTAAAAAAATTAGTGCAGATCCCTATTACATAAACCGCATCTTGCACAACCTAGTGACTAATGCTGTGCAAGCCATGCCAAAGGGCGGCAAACTAACCATACATGCCTTCGAAAGTCCAAAGGATCTAGTTATGACTGTTAAGGACACCGGTGTAGGCATTCCTATAGATATACAGGGTAAGATGTTTACACTAATGTTTACAACTAAAGCTAAAGGTCAAGGCTTTGGCTTACCTGTTGTTAAGCGTATGATTGAAGCACTAGGCGGAACTGTAAGTTTTGAGAGCGAAGAAGGCAAGGGAACAACTTTCACAGTACGTTTGCCTCAAAATAGATAAGGTGTTTTTAGATTATTCTTTTTCTCGTAACTCCGTTAGCTTATTATTCCAAAAAGCTTCAGTTCCTGAGTCGTAACCGAGAAATATCACTTTAATCAAATAGCAAGTTAGATGCCTAAAGCTTTATAACAAATTAGCGCTAAATTCAACTGGGATTTATTTGAAGCGTGAAGAAGCAATCTTGGTTTTAAAGGAACTTTTTGAAAAATGCACTAATCTCGACGGTCATTATTTAGAATTATTGCCGCCTAATGCCTCATCCAGAATGAGTGGCGGGTATCAGATACAGATTAAAGCCAATCTCGATGAAGAAACAAGAACCTGTATGCAAGACGTGCTTATGAAGAATCATCTTACAATTAAAATCACAGATCCAGACTCTTTCATCATCTATAGACCTACGAGTAAGCATAAAGAGAGTTAATTTTTTTTGGAAATTGATTTTCCCCAGAAGATGTAAGAAGCCCTATATCGAGATATTAAAAAAAGGTTAGCTTGTTTTTACTGATCCTCAACTATCATAAGTGTTAGTCAATGCAAATTGGGCACTTAAAGGTTTGAAAATTCATGTTCACAAATCCAGGATATAGATTTGTTTTTTGACCTTATTGGTTTAATTTTTTTTTACTTTTATTATCATCAAATTGTTTTATTTTCAGGCTCAGGATAAATTTTTACAGGCAGATTAATGATGAATTTTGTTCCTTTGTCTTTAACTGATTCAACTTTGATTGTTCCTCCATGAACTTCAACGATTCGTTTGCATATGGCTAAACCAAAACCCATCCCTTGAGCTTTAGTTGTGAATAAAGGCGTGAAGAGCTTGGGTAAAATCTCTGCAGGTATGCCTTTACCTGTGTCAGCGAAAGTAATCTCTATATGATTACTTTGTTGGAAACCTGTAATTTCAAGTTTTCCATTCTCAGGTGTAGCATCAATTGCATTCTGGAGAAGGTTTACGAAAACTCGAATAATCTTGTCAGAGTCAACCCAAATATAGGCCTCTCCATCAACATGGTTTACAATTTGTATTCGATCAGGAACTTGAATACTCCGAATGGCTTCATCTACAAGAGGACGTGTAGCATATTTTATGAGTTTTAGGTTCATCTCTCTTGAGTAGTCCAGCAAATCATTGATGATTTTGTTTGAGTGATCTATGGCTTTGTCGATGATTTCAAGTATTTCTTTAGATTGAGTTTCGGAAATTGATGTCCCCTTCTTTTTTAAGAAATATACACCATTTTTAATGCCGGCTAACGGATTACGCAGATCATGACCAATCATTCCAGCTAATTCGCCAATAGCTGCCAAACGTTCAGCCTTGACAAGGCGCTCATTGGCATCTTTCAACTGGGCAGTTCTTAAATCAACCATGTTCTTCAAGTGTTCTGAATACTGTTTTACTTTAGACTCCAAACCCTTTCGGATCTCTTCAGCTTTTTTACGTTCAGTGATGTCTTGGAATGACCCTGAGATGGATTTGATTTTGCTGTTTTCATAGTTCGCTTTTGCTACTGCGTGTACCCAGCGTTTGTTTCCTTTTGCGGTGGTGATTTCCCATTCCTGATCGTAAGGTTCACCGTGTTCGATGGCGCGCTGGATTGCTTCATTAGCAGTTGCTCTATAGGGAGGGTTGATGAATTCAATTCCTTTAGGCACTATTGGTTCGCCATGTGTTAGATCGATTTCTAGGATGCGGAAGGTTTCATCTGTCCAGCTTTGAGTTAGGGTGTTAATGTCAAATTCCCAACCGCCAATTTTACCCGCTTTCTCGGCTTCGAGAAGCAAAGCTTTGTTTTTTAGTAGATTAACCTCAGTTTTTTTGCGTTCAGTTATGTCGTTATAAATTGCCACAATGTTCCCATTTGGCAATTTATAAACCCAGTTTTCACGCCAAGTACCCAGATCTTTGTCATCTTTGTAGAGGGCTAATGGATAATATTCTGATTCCCCTGTTTGCCAAACTTGCTTGAAAACGTTAAAAAGCCCAAAATTCTCAACACCCGGAAAAACTTCCGTTACACGTTTGCCAATAACTTTATCTTTTTTAATTTTCTCGATTCTTTCAGCCGCGGCGTTGAAATCTCTGAAAACATAATCTTTTCCATCATTGACCGCCTCATAAACAGCGACACCGCTAGGCATGTTAGAAAACAGCTGTCTGAACTGCATTTCACTGGTCTTCAAACCTTCTTCAGCTTTCTTGCGTTCTGAAATATCCAGACCAACAACCGAAATATAGAGTAATTTCCCGTTCTCATCTGCGATGGGTGAAAAAATACGTATCCCGTGATGAATCTGGAAGTCCTTATCAATAAATTCCACCTCATCATGAACGATTTTACCCACCTGGCAATTCTGTATTGCTAACTTTGTTTTTTCTGCAACCTCTGGAAACTGACTCCACCAGGCAGCCTCCCAAAAAGGTTTTCCCAGACATCCCTCTGCCAATTGGCCATGAACCGTGTAGCACAATTCATTCATTTCAAGTACAATGCCATTTATGTCCAAAATAAGTGCAAATTGAAAAGATTTATCAAATATTGCTCTGAACCGTTTTTCTTTGCCGCTAAGCGCATCCTCTGCTTTTTTGCTTTCTGTTATATCTCTTATTATCGTTATAATCGCGTAGGGTTGATGGTGCATATTATAGATTAGAGTAGATTTTGCATGCCTGTACGCCCAAGATCCTTCAAAATTTTTAATACGATACTCAGAAGTCAAATAGCCGGTTTGGAAAAGCTCACTCATTTTCTTCTTAAGAAGGGGTACATCGTCAGGATGGACCTTCATTAATTCCTCAATTTTTGCTTCGTCGCCTTCTTCAAAACCCAAACTTTTGAAGTGAGCACGGTTCCGATAAATATTTTTGCCTCTCAGATCAGTGAGCAATATAGCATCATCCGCATTTTCAATCAACGCACGATACTTAGCCTCAGAATCCGCAAGTGTTTCCGCGGTTCTTTTCTGTTCCGTAACGTCTGTATTGTAGCCGTTCCAGACAATGCTGCCATCGTCTAATTTCTCAGGTATTGACTGACCCCATAGCCACCGGATTTGTTGACCTGGAATTTGCACCCGATACTCACATTGCCAAGCTGTTAGGTGCTTAGCGGAATACTCAATTGACTGAATTACTTTCTCCATATCCTTGGGAACGATTACTTTGACTATTGGCGAGAAATCCTCGCGGACTTCTTGGGGGGAGCAGCCAAAAATGTTGCGTATGGCCTCAGAGGTGTAAGGTATGCAATATGTGCCGTTTGGTTGCCGCATTAATTGGAAGAGCATCCCGGGGGTTTGAGAGGCAATCTTCATCAACAGGTTAGTTTGGTCTTGTAACTGCTTTTTTGCCTTTTGGTGTTCCACTGATCGTTTTATGCCATGTGATAGTTCTCCGTAGACGGTTTCGGGGTCGCCTTGCTTGTTGCAGTAGGAGTCTGCTCCTAAGTTCAGGGCTTTGATGGCGACTTCTTCTCTGCCTTTCCCAGTAAATAATACGAAGGGGATTTGGGTGTTTTGTTTACGAAGATCTGTTAGAAACTGCAAGCCATCTTTTTGAGGCATTTCATAATCAGAAACAACAACATCATAATGCCCAACTGCTAGCTTCCTAAAAGCTTCATCAACACAACAGGCATTGTCAATCTCAAAGCTGCTATCCAGATCCAGCAGCATCAGCTTTGTTAACTCTTGCATCGATGGGTCATCGTCAACATGTAAAATGCGTATTGAACATTTTTTTCCAAGAGCTGCTGAATCGATTAAAATAGGTGAATTTACCTCTATTGTTTGAGGTTTTACTTCTTGATGAGCGTTTATGTTGCTCATGAGATTGAAAGGCAAGTGAAATGACTATAAGTGTTATGAATTTCAAACATGAATCAAGAACTTTACCACAGGTTCATTAAAGTCAGTCAGAATTTGTTTTCACAAACAAGATCGCTCAAGTTCCATTTCCTGATGTTTGAAGAATAAATTCTCAAAGTGAAGTTCTATGTATTCGCTTCTTGATCTTTTTTGTTTTGTTGCTTCTTTGATTATTTTCTCTAATATGCGGTTGGATAGGGCTATGCTTACTGGGTGTTTGCGCACTGTAATCTGAGCCTCTGATTATTTGCCGCTTGTTAATATTTAACAATTGTTGTTAAGCTTTAACAACAGCCTTTTTCAACAAAATACGCTTAATTCTTGACTTAATGTCACAAACTTGTTAAGGGGATTGTAGGGGTAAAATTTACCAAAAAAACGGTAGAGAGTCATGTAATGGGGCGTTAAACCATCCTCGGAACCCTTATTATTTAAAGCAACTCAATTGAGATCTTATGTTTTTGTTGATCAGTGTTTTGTTAGAAGGGGTCAAGTGTAACATCAACGACGTAGCCTGCAATGTTTGAATTTCTGTTTCTGAGTAAATCCATATTCGTTTTGGGTATCTGTATTCTTCCGTCTTTGTTTGTTTTTGCTAGAAAAGTCTGCGGGCTACGATACAAGCCTACTATGTCAACAGTAACTTGGAGACATTGATCTGCCGTAAGCTTGAAGCGCCAACGGATATGCTTTGATATTACGAATCGGTTTCTTTGCTGCAATTTTGCTTTAAATCTTACGCGCTCAGTTAGGGGCAATTTGGAGACACCAATGAGTTGTTTTGCGAAAATATTCTACTTATACTTTGTTAGCGTAAACGCGTATATGACGTATTTATGCATCTACCCCCGAAAGCTTCCGTGTGAGCCATCGGAAAGAAAACCATAATTTTCTGCTTTAACCAAAATGGATTTTTTCCTTTTAACTGGATTAGAAATTAAAAAAAGAAACACACCAGAAGCGTGAATTGTTCGGGGTGCGCGATTAAATCCAGGGAATTGGTTGCCATTCACCGTTTACTTCTATTTCAATTTTCTGTACAATCTTATTGGCGCTTTGCATGTCCAGCATTTGAGCCTCGTGGCATGCTTTATCTTTAGCTTCAGCTAACGTCTTAGATTCCACTGTAATATCTACTTGTTCAAGCTTCTTTGGGTCTTCCCAATTTTTCTTGGTAGATCTAAACATCCTACAATTGTATTTCATCCAATCCCTCTCCTTCTAAATCCTTTAGATCTCTCACTATTTTTTTTATATTTCCTTATGCGTATGATTGAGAATATAAAAGTATCAACTCTTACGCCCATGCACCAGCATGAGTTCATTCGTTAGCTGGGCGAGAGGATCAAAATTTAAACAAAAGAATCACGATCGTTTTGGAGCGATCTTTTCGTGAAGGTTGTTCCCTCAGTTCATTTGGAAGAAGAAAAATTACCCTTTCCGACCCTATTCAACCCTTTTAGACCCTTAACCTGCAACCAATCCAAGTCCCAAACAGCGAATCCAACTCAAAACAAGCTTACTCAAAATTTTGGTGCGAGTCTTCTTCTTCTTTTGCACACTTTCCAGAAAATACAGCTTAAATCAACCAGCATTTAGCCAAATACTCTTAAAATTACCTTAGTTACTGACATTTTATTTAATGGCAAGTACACCACTACCAAACTTGCAACCGGACAATATTTGAAATACGAAAAATTGGAGAATAAAATATCCATTTTTGAATTGGCACAATTTCTTTGAACAATTCACACAATTACAATTAACTTATAATTTTTTTTGAAAAAAGGTTTGCTGTCACCAATTCTTATTGAACACTAATATTTCTTTATGATACTGATCGAGACATCGTAAACCTTAAGAAATAATTAACCAAACAGTTCCAAAGATTATTCCCAAAGAGGATACAATAAATGTTAAATCTAAATTTAAGAAATATCCGACTCAGCATGGATTTACCACCCCCACCGCCTCCGCTGACAACTTCACGAAAATCCCGAAAAAAAATCTTCGCAATTCTAGCTATCATACTGATTGTAATCATTCTTATCCCGTCAACGCTCTTTTTCTCAGGTACTCTAAAATTCGGTCCGAATAGCCTGCCCCCAACATCTAACCCGAACGCAACCAATTCACCTGTAAGTACTCCTGGCTCAACACCAAATAATCAAAATGCTATCAGCGTAGCGAGCACATCAAAAACTAGAAGTTACTTCTCAAACAATAACCTCAGCAGGTGGAACTATTCAGGTAACTGACAGTTCAAGTCCAATCAATGGACTAAAAATTGTCGTTCCTGAAGCGGCAACCACTGACCCAGTTCAATTCACAATTAGCTACGCAGACATTACAAACGTTAATGGTCTTCCTCAAGGTGCTTCTCCCGCAAGTGAACTCATTACAATTCATACAACAGGCTCCACTGATTTCAACAAATATGACATGTTCACAAACCCTATCCAAGTAACTCTTCCATATTCAGCAACTGCCACAAACGATGACAACTCACCAGTAAGATTCTACTGGTATGACTCACAAGCCGGCAAACTTGATTCCACAGGCTTTCTAAGTGAAGACAAAAGCGCACATACCATAACTTTCTTGACTGCCTCATTCTCTGATTTTCTAGCTGTCGAACTTGACATAACGCTTTCACAGTTAAGTGGAGAAACAAGCTACACAGTTGATACTGGTTTTAGACCTGCAAACAACGGATGGTTCATACCCAACTACGGTTCAGTTCTTACACCTGGCGGAATGTGCCTTGGAATGGTAAGCTATGCCAAATGGTACTACACCTACCACGAAACAGACACAAATCTACATGCCAAATACATCGAAGGCGACGCCGCCCAATGGCGAGATGACGCTACCGCAATTCAATTGGCTGCAAGAGCACACTTAGCAACTTCTGGTATTTGGTCATCACTAACTGCTGAAGAACGCGGTTGGGCTGGTGCAAACGCTCGAGAAGTAGGATTAAGTTGGCTCTCAGGTATGCTTGTGACTGGGGAACCTCAACTGATTGGTCTTAAAACGCTCCTCAACAATGGAACATGGCTAGACGGCTCTCATGCAATACTTACCTATGGATACGTTGATGGGTCATTCCAAATCTACGATCCTAACTACCCAAGCTCAGCACTCGGCGACAGAATGCGAACAATACCCTTCTCTTACGATGATGGATTCAATGAAACCTATGTATCCGGCACAACAAGAGGAAGCGGCTCAGTGTTTAACATCTTCTACCATGCAGGATCTAAACTCGCAGCTACACCCGACGATTATCAAGGATTATATGATGCTGCTCAATCAAAGTTCACAGACTCCAGCAAATTCCCAACGGTAACCCTAACAGATATCACTACAACGCCTGCAGGCACAACCCCAACAGACACAGACAGCGACGGTATCCGCGACACTACAGAAAGCAAAACTACCATATCCGGCACAATAACCGGTGGCGCAGTGCCAATAAACTCTACATTAATCTTCGTAGACAACCACAAATACACCGCAGAATTAGTTAACGGCGCATTCAGTAAAGAAGTGCCACTGCTAACAGGCGACAACGATGTAGTTATTCTTGCAACTGACACAAGCACCTTCTTCAACTGGGCAGGTTTCCTCCAAGACACAATCAAATCAACCGCAAGCCAATCCGCGATGACAGTTACATTGTCGTGGGACCAAGACACAAGCGACGTCGATCTGCACGTACTAGAACCAGGAACAGAAGCACGTCACATCTACTACTCTATCAAGGGTAACGAAGGAACCACTCCCTACTTAGATATGGATAACACTCATGGCTATGGACCAGAACACTATATCGCAACAGAAGGCTCAGCGATACCCGGCGCAACAAACCTTTATGGAACTTACCAAATCAGAGTAGAATACTACGCAGACCACAGCGGCCAAGACACACCACAAACAATATCCTATCACCTCGACATGAAATATCTAGCATTCAAAAACGATCAAACAGGCCAAGAATATTGGGTGCAAGAATCCAGAAGCGGCGCACTATCAACCTCTGACAATTCAAACACCAGCAATTTCCAAAGCAGCAGCCCAGCATGGTCAGACATTTGGACAATAAACTACAACGCACCTGATCCAGCCAACTACGGCGTACCTCCACCACCACAGAACGTATTCCCAACTTAAACTCAAAAACAAATTAGCCCCAAAAAAGGGCTCCCAAACTTTTTATTTTTTCCATTATGTTTTTAGTAAATCAAGCATTTTTTCAATTCTATTTGTTGGTGGCATGCAGGTTTGGTCGCGACAAACGTAAGCGGTGGCTTCATCATCGATTTTTTGATATACGACGCCGGGTACAATTCCAGTTTTTTCAGGTTTCCACATGGATACTGTTAAGTTAGGCAAGTAATTTTTTCTTAAAGCTGCCTGCATTGCAATCGAGCTCTTATCTAATGGGTCACCCACTAAAACAACGTTAAACGTGGGTCCCAATTCGAAATCTAATCCAACAAGCATAAACGTGTGACCAAGTGGTTGTCCATTAATTTCTTCAGAGAAAGCCTTTAACAGTTTATTCGCATACATCTCAAAACTTGGTTCACCGCTTAAACGTGCCAAACGCAACAAATTGTAAAGAGCAACAGAGTTTCCCGAAGGCACCGCTCCATCATAGGTCTGTTTTAATCTGGGCACCGAATCGTCAGCATTCCTATTTGTGAAAAAGAAGCCGCCGTTTTCTTCATCCCAAAACTGTTCAATCATAGTTTTAGTTAATTCTATGCTTGATTGCAGGTATTTCTCTTCAAAAGACGCTTCATAGATTTCAATTAAACCGTAAACTAAGTATGCGTAGTCGTCTAGGAACCCATTAACAGCCTTCTCTCCTTTGGCGTACCGGTGGAATAGTTTGCCGTCGGGAGTTTTCATTTCTTTAAGGATAAAGTCTGCGGTTTTGGTTGCAGCTGCCAAATACTTGGGGATTCCTAAAACTTGGTTAGCCCGCCCTAAAGCAGCAATCATCAACCCATTCCAGTCAACTAACACCTTGTCATCTTTAGCAGGATGAACCCTTTTCTCTCGAACTATGAAAATGTCATTTGTAATTTTTCCAAGCTTACCTATGAGTAAATCCATCGTTAGATTGAATTCGGCAGCAACTTGTTCTAGTGGCAAAGCCAAATGTAGAATGTTCTTTCCAGTTTTGCCATTGGGCGCCTCATAGTAGTTTCCTTCAGCTTTAACATCAAAGAGCTTGACTGCTAAATCCGCATCTTCCCCAGTGGCTTGCTTCACTTCGTCAAGAGTCCAGAGATAAAATTTGCCTTCTTCCCCTTCACTATCCGCATCTTCAGCCGAATAAAAGCCACCTTCAGGCGAAACTAAATCTCTTAGAACATAATCCAAGGTTTCTTTAGCGGTTATCATGAATTTTGGTGCACCCAACGCTTGATAAGCTTCAAGATACGCTAACGCTAACAGGGCTTGGTCGTATAGCATCTTCTCAAAATGCGGAACCAGCCATTGGGCGTCTGTAGAGTAACGGTGAAACCCTAAGCCTACTTGGTCAAATATACCGCCTAACCTCATAGCACGCAGGGTTTTCTCAACCATTGATAATGCGGCTTTTTCTTTTGTACGGTTAGCATATTTTAAAAGAAATAGCAGATTGTGGGGTGATGGAAATTTGGGGGCTCGCCCGAATCCGCCATTTTCTTGGTCAAAACGCAAGAACAATTGCTCATATGCGTTATCAAGCGTATTTTTATCAAGTTGCCCTTCTGTTTCTGCTTGTTCTTCTGCTGCGATTTGTTCTTTGATTTCTTTGCCAATCGATTCCATTTCGGCTTTTCTGGTTCGCCAAATATCCCCAATCTGCGGGACCAGACTTAGCATACCAACTGTACCATACCGATTGTCCTTTGGGATATAGCTGGCAACGAAAAACGGGTTTTTGTCAGGCGTCATGATGACGTTTAGGGGCCAGCCGCAGTTTCTTCCCATCGCTTGACATACTGCCATATAGGCTGCGTCGATGTCGGGACGTTCTTCTCGGTCAACTTTGATGCAGATGAAGGTTTGGTTCATAAGTTGGGCTACTTGGTCATCCTCGAAGCATTCTTTCTCCATAACATGGCACCAGTGGCAGGTGGAGTAACCTATAGAAACGAACAGCGGTTTATCCTCAGTTTTAGCCCTCTCAAACGCTTCTAAACTCCAAGGATACCAGTCCACAGGATTGTAAGCGTGCTGAAGCAGGTAGGGGCTTTTTTCTCTAATCAGCCGATTAGGTTTTCTTTCTTTATCAGAACCATCCTGCATAAAAAATCAAACTCCTATTCTACAATAAACATTAGAGCTTATTAGCTGTTAACAAAAAGAAGAAAGAATTAGTAGAAATATGTGGCGGTTACGGTTACATTGTTAGCATCATTCTGGTTTATGTTGCCGATGTTTACTTGAACTATTCCAGGCAAAACTGGAAACATTGCACTTCCTGATGTTCCTATCGTTTGGTTGTATTGAAAGTTCGTTCCTGAATAACTGTATATAACTTCAGAATAGGTCGTGTTTGCTGTGGCTGTTGCTTGAACAACAACGTAGCCAGCGTAATCTAACTGGTCATTCCAGAGAGTTGTGGTACTGTTAGCTGCTTGTGTTATTGAACTAGTATCAAATAATGTTCCTGACTCCTGCAGTTGAATGATACTGTTGAAAGAGTATGCATCTAATCGCGCAGCCGTGTATGAATCATTCAAATAAGCCAATTGCTGGTTCAAGTTAGCAATTTGATTTATGTATACTTGAGAATCTGTGGTATTGCCCACAGAAGCAAGCTGATTTTCCAGATTTGAAATCGTTGTGTGTAAAGTATTAATTGTGTTATCTTTCGTTGCCAACTGCGAATCAATCGGAGCGTAAACTGCAATAACACCCACTAAGCTAGAGGCAAGAATTATTACAATTGCTACTAAGGCGAAGACTAAGACTTTTGAGTTGCTTTTCTTTTGGACATTGTTTTCTTGGCTCATGTGCGTTCACTTGTTTTCTTACCGTCATAGATATATTACCTATAAAAGATTTTTTCCATATTCAACCCAACCTACCCCAAAAAGGTTAAAATAGAGTCGGGATTGATTGCCATTTAGTACCTTACGCTTAGGTAAAGCAGCACCGATAGAGCAGTGAGTTCGAAGAGTCCGGGGAGAAACGCGAAGGGTCCAAGACCGTATGCCCTAAAGCTGAATAGTCCAACGACAAATGGGTGAGAAGCTATATCTTTTAGCAGGAACGCTAACGCAAAAATTATCAATCCAATTGTAAAAGGAGATCGAGTTTTTGTATAGATACTTACGTATGATAGCAATACAATTACGAGCAAAGTAATGTTTATTGTTGAAATAATTGTGAACGCTACGTAGAAGTATTCAAAGTCACCAGGAATGAAGCCTCCAGGCGGTGGAACGCGTCTTGCTAAAAAAGGCGGTTCATGTAAAGCTACTAACGCCCAAAGAGCAGTTACAACCGCAACCGCTATTACTACTGTCAAAATTAATCCGATTTTGAATCTATTACTCATTTGTTTCTCCAACTTGGTGTTCTCCTTTTTCTACTTTTTCCCGATTTTGTTCACAATCTCCTCAAACAAGACATAGTTGTCCTCCATTGTTTGAGATAGAAAGTATGTTGCTCCATACCTGTCTCCGACAGAAGTTATAATTCTGTTTTTCTCTAGAACTTCAAGATGATGCCGCATCGTCTTATAATCCATCTTCAGTAGCGTTGCCAACTGGTTTGCGTTCTGTGGAGTTTCCTTCAGAGATAGGATAATTTTTGCACGTGTCGGTCCTCCTCTAGTGCCTGCAATCAGCCATCCTAGCAGGTATTTTAGTGAGCGTGCATTTACCGACATCTTTTAGTCTCCGTTCGTTGAGGGATTCTTCTTTCAGATTTAATTGGTTTGAAGTAATAAATGTGTTCTTTCAAACTCCAGAAGCTATGGGAATTAGGACTTAATTTGGGTCTAATCTTGAAAAATCCCTTAATAAGCTACCGCTTAACGTTTTTTGAAAATTAGGAGGTGAAATAACAGAAAATGAACTCAAAAACTAAAGCCTTAGGATTGTTGTCAATTATTGTTGTCGCAGTAGTTGCTGGTTCATTAATTTTTGTGACGCAATCCATTGCTAAAGCTGACCCAACAGCCTCCGTTGCAACCGATTCAGAAACAACCACATTATCTTCAGTGAACGCAACTGATGTTCCAAATAATTTTAACGAATTCGGCAACGGACCCATGGCTATGGGTATGGAACCCAGATTTGGCATGGGTCACAAAGGAATGGATAGAGGTTTCCGAGGAGGATTTGGCACTGGAGCTATACAGGTAAGTACCGACTTTACCACAAATGCGACTAACATAGCTAAGAGCGATAGCGACGTACAAAACCTGCTTAATCAAGGATTTAACATAACTTCAATCCGTCCAGTAATCACCACTTCAATCGATGGCAACGGTAACATTGTAACCAAAGCCTCAACTGCAAACGTGCTTCTTGAAGGCAATAATGGTAGCAGAGCTTTCGTGGTAGTTGATCTCTCTCAAGCAAAAGTAACAAAAATCGTGACACTAACAGTGACAGAAATCGACAAGTAGCTAAAACTATCTCTTTTCTTATTTTTTTTTAAAATTCAGTCCCCGTTTTTTTGTGTTGTAGCGTCTTAGCGTTTTCAATTAGGGCGAGATTTGGGTAAGATTTTGAATAATCGTTTAATAACTAAACAGAGTCAGGCTGAATAAGCAACCAAAAAGAGATAAGAAAAATGGAAAACAAAGTCATAAGCCCAATAACTGCCCAAATTATTGAGTTCCCCTTCAAGTCTCTTTTTGGTTGCCAAAATGATTTAAAATAATGGAAGGAATAATTATGGGAATAATAAGTAGAGCTATAAGAAACATTTCAAGAAGAAAAATACGTGCATTACTGGTAATTATCGCTTTAGGGTTTTCGATGGCTATCATGGTCTCAATTCCAGCCGGTGTTATAGCTAATCAGCAGACATCGAGCGCAATGGCATCAAACCTGAGCAACGTGATTAGCCAAACTAGTGACACAATTAATAAAACAGCAACTCAAATAGACTGCAGTCTTGCGCCGGATCTTTCAGGTTTTGGTTTTGCACCACCTGATAATACAGGCGGCGGAGGAACATTTCCAGGAAGGAGCCCTCCAGCTGGGTTTGATCCCAGTCAATTTGGAGGTGGCGGAATCGCTGGTCAGTTTGGTGGTGGAGCATTTGGCGGTGGACAATCGAATCCAATGAATGAAAGCCTATACACTGATATCAGTACGATCTCTGGTGTGGCCGCTGTTGAGCAGATTCTTCAAGCCTCTGAAGGAAGCGATCAAACAGTAACCTTTATGGGTCGAAGCTTTACACGTCAAATAACCGAGTACACTATTGAAGGCATACCATTAACTTCGAATCTTGTAGATAACTACAATATTCTGCCAACGAACATAACTGCTGGAAGAAACCTTCAGACCGGCGAAAGTGGGGTTGTCTTGCTTAGTGAAAATAACTCGGCGTACTTTGGCGTTGGAGTAGGTGAGACTGTCAACATTTTGGACCACACCTTCACAGTAGTTGGTATCCATGGATCTTCTTCAGTTTCAGACAGATTGACACTTTACATGAACCTTTCAGACGCTCAAACAGCTACAAACAACACAGGGTACATAACTAGCCTTCGAGTTTTTGCTACAAGCAGTGACGTCGTCACACAGGTAGCTACCTCCATTAGTTCATTGCATTCCGAACTTACAGTTACTACTGACCAAACCCGTTTAAATCAACTTCAAACCCTACAATCAACCTACAATGCTCAATTAGCTACTGCCCAAGCATCTAATAGCCAAACATATGCAACTGCTATTGAAGAAATTGTCGTAGTTGTTGTAGCAACTAGCTTGATAGTGCTATTTGTCATGCTCTACACTGTCAAGGAAAGAACTAAAGAGATTGGCACCCTTAAAGCGATTGGGTTTAGCAACTCTGTTGTGATGAGCCAATTTATGCTTGAAGGTATCTTGTTAAGTATGATTGCAGGCGTAGTTGGCATTGTAATAGGCAGCATAGCAGCACCAACGATTTCATCACTTTTGCTTCCCAGCACTGGTCTTTCAGGGACCATAAGAATCAGCGGATTATCAGTTGCGACTTTGAATCCTGAACTTATACTGGCGTTATTTGGTGCATCAGTTCTACTTGGAACGTTAGGAAGCCTATATCCCGCATGGAGAGCAGCAAAAATTAGACCTGCAGAGGCGATGAAATATGAGTAAACCAGTACTTCAGATTGAAAATCTAACCAAAACCTACATGTTAGGCAAACGTGAAGTTCCCGCACTAAAGGGCCTAAATCTTACAGTGAATGCTGGCGAGTTCGTAGCGATCATGGGTCCTTCAGGTTCGGGCAAAACAACGCTACTAAACATCATAGGTGCAATCGACAAACCTACAACTGGCAAAGTACTCTTAGACGGTATAGATGTGGGGAAAATGCCTGAAAACCAACTCTACAAGATACGCCGAGATAAGATGGGATTCGTATTTCAAACTTTTAATCTGTTGCCATATCTAAGCGCTCGTGAAAACGTCGAGTTACCTATGGAGGGACGAGGTAAAACAAAGAGCGAACAAAAGAAAAGAGCAAGCGAACTCTTAGCTATGGTTGGGCTCTCAGGACGCGAAAATCATCGTCCCCAACGTCTCAGCGCTGGAGAACAACAACGTGTCGCAATTGCGCGTTCTTTGGCAAATAATCCCGCGTTTATTCTTGCAGATGAGCCGACTGGAAATTTGGATAGTCAAAATAAACAGGAAATAATCAAACTGTTAGCCAACCTTAACCTGACCCAGGGGACAACGATCATCATGGTTACGCATGATAATCAAGCCGCAAACCATACTGAACGAATGCTGCTCCTAAAAGATGGAAAAATAATCAAAGAAAAAGAGGGACTGCATATGGCAATGAAGAACAATAAGTGCCCCAACTGCGGCGGCAGCATCAAAACCGGTGATGATATTTGCCCAATCTGTAAAAAACCACTTATTGCACCAGAGGAGCCTTTCTCATCCTAAAACTAAAATGCTAAATATGGTTTAATTTGAGGTTTTTTTTATGGAATCCTCCCCATTGCCCTCATCTTCTCCGTCTTCTATCCCTATTCTTCCCCCTCCGCCAAAAAAGCGCAAGCGTCTTTCAGCAGTCATGATTCAACAATTATTAATATATTAAAGACTCATTGTTCACCATTCAATGTTTTGTAGTCGCTATTTTTATAAGCTCAACGTTTGAATAAGGTTTTTCATGCAAGCTGAATTTGGAGTAATCGGGGGCACAGGTCTTTATGATCCTAAACTCCTCAAGAATTTAGAAGAAGTCACGGTTGAAACACCCTATGGTAAACCCTCCGACGCCATAACTGTCGGTGAATTAGGGGGCAAATGCGTTGCGTTTCTGCCAAGACACGGCAAAAAACACACTATCCGCCCAACAGACATCAATGTCCGAGCAAACATTTTCGCTCTCAAGAAGTTAGGTGTGAAGCGGATTTTGGCGCCTTCAACCGTTGGATCTTTGCGAGAAGAGTATCGTCCCGGCGAAATTGTTTTCGTGGACCAATTCATCGACCGAACTACAAGGCGAGAACAATCATTTTATACTCAAGACAAGGTCTGCCACATATCCGTCGCGGAACCCATGTGCCCTGAACTGCGTAAAACATTAATTTCGGTTGCTACAGGATTGGGGGTCAAAATGCATGAAACCGGCACATATGTCTGCATTGAAGGACCACGCTTCTCAACCAAAGCCGAATCCAAAATGTACCGCCAATGGGGCGCCGACGTGGTTGGTATGACGTTAGTTCCCGAATGTGTGTTGGCGAGGGAAGCTGAAATCTGCTACTCATCCATTTCAACGGTAACTGACTATGATGTTTGGAAGGACCATGTAGTCTCTGTTGACGACATTCTTGCCACAATGAAAAGTAACATCGAAAACGTTAAGCAAATAATCGCCCAAACCGTGGCTAAAACACCCAGCGAATGCGGCTGTGTGTGCAGTCAAGCTCTAAAAGGAGCATTCGTGTAACAGGAGAAGAAATATAATGAATAAAACCGATAAAACCGTTGACCTTAAAGGAAAGATCCGAAGAATCCCCGAGTTCAAAGGAGTAGTCTTCTGGGACATTACACCCCTCTTGAAAGACAAAGTCTGCTTCCACGCATGCATCAAGCAATTTGCGGACCATTACCGGGGCAAGCCAATAGACGTTATCGTTTCCAACGAAGCAAGAGGCTTTCTCGTCGGTGCTCCATTGGCTTACGAGTTGGGCGTCGGCTTTGTTCCCGTACGTAAAAAAGGCAAGCTGCCATACAAATGTGTGGACTTAACCTACAAGAAAGAGTATGAGTGTGATACCATCGAAATGCACCAAGATGCCATCGAGAAGGGACAGAACGTTCTGGTTATTGACGATTTGTTAGCAACTGGCGGAACCGTTAAAGCTAATATTGAATTGGTTGAGAAGTTAGGCGGTAAAGTTGTGGGTTTGGGCTTCTTGATAGAACTTGGTTATTTGGATGGAAGAAAAGCTCTTGGAGGCAAACACGACATTTACTCGTTGATAAATTTGAAAACGACTAACGGATAAATGCTGGTTTAAAGTTAAGTTTTCTTTTCTAGTTAAGCTTTCTTTTTTTCTTTGGTTGTTGTTGTGGCTTTTCCTATAGGATTTTTTCTCTGCAATTTGTTTTTCAGATTGATTTTTTGGTTTAGGTTGTTTTTTGGGGTTTGTTGGTTGTTGTTGTTGACTGCAATCCACAACCTCTCAGAGTGTAAAAGGAAAAGAGTTCCTTAGTTAAAGAACTTGGAAACGATTGGCAGTGAGCTAAATTTTGTGTGTTCTGGTGTGAGGGTTCTCCACGCGAATGCGGGTTTGTCTTCTCTATTCACCAAGGCGCGGTCAATTAGACCCACTTTTTCGGCTTCTTGAAGGTCCTTGTGCAGTTGTTCTTTGTCAGTTGGGGTGTTAGTTAGTTTGTTTAGTTCGTCCGCTATGCCTTGAGTGGTTGGGTTATTTTGTTTTTTAGCGTTCTTTATTGCTTTAACTAAGAGTTGGTTTTTAATTGAAAGTTTATTGTAGAGGGTTAGCAAGGAGGCTTTTTCTTGTTGAACTAAGATTAAGCGGAAAACTATCAACGCTATGAGTAGGGCTGTTGTTGCTGCTGAGAGAGCTAAGCCATTTTGACTAATTGTTAACGCGATGGTTGTCCATGTTTTTATAGGCTGCCAATAATCGTTGATTTCTTTAGCTATTGGCAGTAGTAGGCGTTCATCTTGTTGTACTTGGCTTGCTGATTTCGGATAAGTAACTAAGCTCATTTTAACGTGTTTTTGCTCTGAGGTTCCATTAAATGAGAAGGTTGCTGTTTCATACCAGTATAGAACTACTTGGGTTTGGTTGGTGGTGTGGTATTGGAAAGCAAAATATCGGCCGACAATGGGGGGGTTAGCTTGGGTTTGGATATCAGTTAGGTCAAGTTGGCTTACTTTAGGTTGGAGTCCTTGGCTTAAGGGGTAGTTTATGAGGCATGTTTCCCAGCGGTGGAGTGGCCCAAGTGTTGAAGCTAATTCGATAGCTACCCACACGGTTGGCTTTGAGAGATTTGATGATCCATAAGCGTAGACTAGCGAGGCATCTTCTCCTGAGATTTGTTCAAAGCTGGTGTCTCTGTAGACGTAGCTGAGGTTGTATCCTTGGATTTGGGGCAGTGGCAGGGATTGGATGTTTGGTTGCATTCCAGTTGGGGTTTGCACCATGATTTGAGCTGGACCTTCAGTTAAAGCGAATACTGGGACTTGTATGGTAAGTAGAATACCAATTATGATAACTATTCCGGCGATTTTTGTAATGTCGCCTCTTGTGAATTTCGTTTTTGCGGTTCTGTAAATTTTTCCGCAGTTTGAGCAGAATTCTTGTTGAGCTGTTGGGTTGCATGTTGGGCAGGGTTTTGGGGGTTTGGGTTTTTTTATGAATTTTTCGGTTGTGATAAGCAATATGAATGTTCCTATAAACATGAGTACGGTTGCACCCATGGCGTGGAAGACTTGTAGGGCAAGTGTGTCTCCGTAGTTGTAGCCTATTGCAAGTATGGATGTTATGCGTATGATGTTTAGTGCGATTATGAGGGGAATGCCGAGGAGAAGGATAGCTAGTTTGCTATAGAGTTTGCCTCTTGTTATATAAGCGATGAAAACTGCAAAGATCAGAAAGCCAACGAGGCTATAGACGCCTGAACAGGCTACGTCTACGCTAAAAGTCATAAAGGAATGGTCGGGTCTTGTGAGGGTAATTATTGGGCTTCCGTACTGTGCAGATATTGAAGAAGCCATTCCGAAGACATTTGCAAAGGCGTTTGAAGCATGAGCGCTAAGATCGGAGAGACTAGAGCCTACGCTATAGAGGATTTCTGTAGGTGGAGGCGTAAGAAAGAATAGAAAAGTGATTGGGAAAGTCAGGTGCTTTAGGGTTTGCCCATTGAATAGAATGAGTGTGAGTCCTGCAACCATAACTGGAAGAGTTAACATGTGATATTCCAGTGGAGTGAAAGTGTAGGATCCTGACCAATAAGCCAAAATGGCTGTCGCACACAACAAAATGCCGACGGAAAGAACAAAGTATTTTGAAAATGTTGAAGAAACGGTTTTGTTATCTTGTTTTAGAGCCGCGTTAACCATTGCTCTTTTTCTATACAGCAAATAGCCAAAAAGAAAAGGTATTGCTAAAATGTGATAGGTTGCTTCGTCGCCAATGGCATTTCTGAAGACCAAAGTTAAATCTTGCAGATAAAAAGCTATTACCACAGCTGTCAAGACTAAAAATTTTAAGGCTAACGCTAGTTTATGTTGGTTTACGTTTTGGTTGGTTGGATATTTAGGTTGCATGAGGTATAGCCCGTTTTAGATGGGTGTGTTTGTAGCAACTGAGATTTATGTTTAATGGAACTTTTCAGGTGTAATCGGAAAACTGCTTTCTTAGCAGTTAAATTGAAGGAGTGATGAAACCTAATGTCAGATCTTCCGTTGCGTAATCGCCTTCATCTTTCTCCCAACCATCGGCAAAGGGGATGCTTTTGTTCTATTGTAATTGTTCCAGTAACATTTATGATAGTTCATGGAATAATCTGTTTATCAAGAAGATTCATACGGTCTAGCTCTTTATGGTGGATAGATAAATTCTTATTATTCGTATAATTTGTTGACTTTCAATCTTTTGGTTATTTTTTTGATGTCGCCGGTTTCGGATATTTCTTATTCGTAATATTATTGATTCTTGAGTTTTCCTTTTATCTGCGAAAAATCTATTGAAGCATCGATGGCAGATAAATGAAGCAGAAAAGGTCAAAGAATCATTTGCAGAAACACAATTTACCTATCATAAAGTGTGAATGCGGCCATAAAATTCTATTTTTGCCCGATTTACAGGCTATGGGGCAAGCAATCGAAAACCATGCATTAGAGCACAAAAGAAAACGTTCGTTAACTCAAGAAGAAACCGATGTTCTTGAAGATAAATTAATTGCTCAAGCCTTCAAGTTGGCTTCTGAATCAAAAAACTAATTCTATTTCACTATTTCAGGAGATTAAATCGATAAAAACTCTTAAAGAAAACTTGTTCCTTTTTTTGGGTGGTTACCCTAAACGGAAGGTTTGCAACATTCATTAAGATAGAGCAAAAACCTCCATTAATGGACCTTACCATAAGTTACCTTTCGAAGCCTCAAGGCAAACTTTCATTGCCCAAAAATCCAGTTGATTCATACCTAGTTATCAATAAAACCCGTTCAAGTTTCAAAATTGCACAATGGAGCAGTAGTCAATAATCTGCAGTACAAAGTCACAAAACATAAAAACCTATTACAGTAATAAAAATTACTAAAAGTGACTAAAAATGAACTTTTGTCCAAAATGCGGCGCATTACTCAAAATTACAAAAAAAGGTACTCCCACGCTTAAATGCACAAAATGCAAATACCAACAACCTCTAAAACAAGAAGCAATAAACAAAAAAGTAATCATACACCAGGGAAAAGAAGCCGAAATCGTGGTCATAGATAAGAAAAAAGGAGAAACACTCAGACAACTTCCAACAATTCATGTGATTTGTCAAACATGCGGAAACACCAAAAGTGAAACATGGAACGTCGAAGCAGCCGACGAGACAATCCATTCAACAATCACTTTCTTTAGATGCACAAAGTGCGGAACTACGAGAAGAGAAGCAGGATAAACAAAAGTTTTCTAAACTTTTCAAACAAAATGTTGGCCAGTGGAAACTACTTTCTATTTGAGAAGAGAATTTTCCATCAATAAAGCTTCAAGACCTTCTTTTAGTTTGAATTTAGGTTTGTAGCCTAAGTGCTTTTTTGCTTTAGATATATTTGCATAGCTGTGAAGTATGTCACCCTCTCTGACAGGAAGGTTGAGGATTTCCAAATCTGAGGTTGTCAATGTAAGAATTGTTTGTGCTAGCTCTTGTATTGTTGTTTTTTTGCCAAAACCAATGTTGAAAATTTCCCCAGTCACGCTGTCGTTTTCAAGAGCCAAAACTATTGCATTCACTATATCTTGTACGTATACGAAGTCTCTGGTTTGTGAGCCATCACCATAAACGGTTAATGGTTTTTTCTGTTTGATACTGTCGATGAATTTGGTTATTACCCCGCTGTAATCATTTAGGCCTTGGCGCGGTCCATAAACATTAAAAAATCTTAGAACTACACTTTTGACAAGATTCTTGCCATTAAGACTGAGACATGCTTGTTCTGAATGAAGCTTAGATTTTGCATATGGGGAAATTGGGTTAGTTGGAGTTTCCTCGTCTACAGGTAGGTAAGCGGGGTCGCCATAGACGGCGCATGATGATATGAAAAGGAATTTTGCCACATTGGCTTGTACACTTTGGTTTAGCATATTTTGTGTTCCATTTATGTTTACATCATTATTGAAGTCGGGATTTTGCATTGATAATGGGACACTTGTTTGGGCAGCAAGATGAAGAACTGCATCAACGTCCTTAACGCAGTTTTTAACGAGCAAGGCATCCCTTATGTCGCCTTCAACGAAATCAATAGACGCATCAGACAAAAACTTCGAGTTAAGATTAGATAACTTTCCTGTAGAAAGGTTATCAAGGACTTTTACGCGGTAGCCGCTATTCACCAATTTTTCGACTAGATGGCTTCCAATAAAGCCAGCGCCGCCAGTAACCAAGATCTTGTTTTTTGCCATTTAAGGTACCTTCTGCAGCTAATTTGTCCTTTAGCTCACTTAAAACTATCTCCAAGAATTTTTAGTATCATGGATAAGCCTTTTAATTTTGATTTTTTGATAGGAATAATAGAATCAACGTTTTTGTTGGGAAAAACCCAACCAACTTCAACAACTACATCAATTCCTACATAAATTATGTATAATTCACGCATCTATCCAAAAAAAAAACAAAGCCCCTGCTTCTTGTGTCAACCGCAAGGTTGCAGATTTTTTATAATTTACAAAGAAAAAATAAGGTTGAAAATGATTGTTTTGAGTTAAAAATACAGTTAAGCGTGAGGTGTTGAGAGCAGTTTGTTGGCTTCCGCCTCTGTCCAAGCCTTCATTGTTATGGTGCGGATGTTTCCCATGCTGCCGACGCACAAAAGAATTGCTGCCATATCTTCATCTTTGGGAATTTCAACTAACAGCACAAAATCGTATTTCCCCATAGTTGTGAAGAACTGCATTTTTCCGCCAGCTTTTTCAATCATTTTTCTGCTTTCTTTGACTCTTTCCGGGACCGCTGAGACATTTTTTATGCCCTGTTCGGTCCAGTTTCCAAGAACAATAAAATTCGACAAAATTATCACCAATATGACTCTGAAAAGTTAACTATAAAAGGGTTCTGACAGGGAGAAACAGTAGGCTGCCATCACCCAAGTAATGATGCAGAATTGTGCAGACATGAGAACGTCTAAAAAATTGGAGATACAGAAGGATGAGAGTTTTTCTGATTTAAAGCATTAATCAACGAAAAATCTCAGAAGAAAAAATCGAACTGACTTCTTTATACCGCCGTTCCATGGAAGACCTGCCGAGAAGCATAATGGCGAGCCAACTGTAAACAAGCCAACTCCTCCAAGAATCAAAGGTAACGCATAGTCCTTAAGGAGCTATCGTTAAGCCTCGGTTATAAGAATCAACATCATTCATCTTGGAACAAACGCTTCTCCAAATTCTTGGTATGCAAATGCAAAAACTGCTCCGATTAGAACAAGGCTACCAAATATTGACTAATGTGATTCCAAATTACCGCTTTGACATGAACCTTGTTTTCTATGTGTCTTAATTTAAGATTTATGATATCAGAATCATCTCAGGGACATATTAATCCCTGTTTTTCTGATTCAAATTTCTTGGCAAATATTGTATATTTTGTTCAATTTTGGATTATTTTTGGGCTGATTTATTGGAATGCCGGAAAAATGGCAAGTTGAAGTTCTTTGATTATTATTTGTTCTTAAATACCAACACTCCATTCTTCTCATCGACAATTATTGCACAGTTTTTATCAACTTTTTCATCCAGAATCATTTTTGATAATTCGTTCAACAAGCTTTTTTGAATAACACGTTTTATTGGTCTTGCTCCGAATTGAGGATCAAATCCAATATCTGCAATATGATCCACAGCTTTTTTGGTTACTGTCAATTTTATATTACTCTTTTCAAGCATATTCTGGATGCCCTTTAGTTGAAGTTCCACTATTCGCCTGACTTCTTCTTGTGTTAATGATTCAAACATTATTATTTCATCGATGCGATTAAGGAATTCAGGTCTAATGCTTTTCTTTAGCAAATCGAAGACTTGTTTGCGTGTCTGGTTTAAGATTTCTTCACGGTTTTGCTCTGTTAGTTTTTCCATATTTTCTTGAATTATATGCGAGCCGATGTTTGAGGTCATTATGATTATGGTATTTTTGAAATCCACTGTTCGACCTTTGTTGTCAGTTAATCTTCCGTCGTCAAGCACTTGAAGTAATATGTTGAAAACGTCTGGAT
Source organism: Candidatus Bathyarchaeota archaeon (assembly GCA_963840325.1). Classification (GTDB taxonomy): domain Archaea; phylum Thermoproteota; class Bathyarchaeia; order Bathyarchaeales; family Bathycorpusculaceae; genus Bathycorpusculum. The sequence continues at coordinate 333,588 of CAWIYM010000004.1, read as the reverse complement.
GTGCTTTTTCAATCTCATCGAGAAGCACAACAGAATAGGGCTTTCTCCTGATAGCTTCGGTTAGTTGTCCGCTTTCTTCATAACCTACGTATCCTGGAGGTGCACCAATGAGTCTTGATACGGTGTGGCGTTCTTGATATTCAGACATGTCAATTCTGACCATGTTATTTTCGTTGTTGAATAGGAATTCAGCTAAAGCTTTGGCTAATTCGGTTTTTCCAACTCCTGTTGTACCTAAGAAGATAAAAGATCCGATTGGCCGTTTTGGATCCTGCAAACCTGCACGATTTCTCCTAATAGCGTCTGACACTGCCGTGATTGCTTCTTCCTGTCCGACAACTCGCATGTGAAGTTGTGTTTCTATGTTTAGCAACTTCTGTTTTTCACTTTGAAGCATTCGACTAACTGGGATGCCCGTCCAGCGGCATACTACTTCAGCGATCTCTTCGGCATCGACTTCTTCATTAATCATAGCTGATTCTTTTTGCACTTCTGATAATTTTTGTTTTAGTGTTTTGATTGTTTTTTCTGCATCAGGGATTCTGCCATAACGAATTTCTGCAACTTTACCGAGATCCCCTTTCCGGTTTGCGCTTTCAGCTTCAAATTTAAGTTGTTCGATTTCATTCTTTTTTACTTGAATCTGTTCAACTAAATCTTTTTCAGATTTCCATTTAGCTCTCAGCTGATTACGTTCTTCACTAAGGTTCGCGATCACTTCATTAAGCGATTTGAGTTTCACTTCATCTTTCTCACGTTTAATGGCTTCACGTTCTATCTCTAACTGACGAATTTTGCGGTCGATTGTCTCCAGTTCTTCCGGCGCAGAATTTATTTCAAGCCGAAGCTTAGATGCAGCCTCATCAATCAAGTCAATTGCTTTATCCGGAAGAAAACGGTCGGAAATATATCTCTGCGAGAGCTCAACAGCGGCAATTATAGCTTCATCTTTTATCCTGACATGATGATAAATTTCATACCGTTCTTTTAGACCGCGAAGAATAGAGATAGCATCTAACGTATCTGGTTCATTGACCATAACTGGTTGAAATCGCCTTTCGAGAGCTTTGTCTTTTTCAAAATATTTCTGGTATTCATTTAGAGTAGTAGCGCCAATTGCTCTTAATTCTCCTCTAGCTAGTGCCGGTTTTAGAATGTTAGCTGCATCCATTGCTCCTTCACTTGCACCAGCGCCAACGAGTGTATGAATCTCGTCGATAAATAGCACTATTTGGCCTTCGGCTGAGATAACTTCTTTGACAACGCTTTTCAATCGCTCTTCAAATTCTCCTTTATATTTTGCACCAGCAATAAGAGCGCCCATGTCTAGGGAAAATATTTGCTTTGATTTCAGATTCTCAGGTACATCTCCATTGATTATGCGATGAGCGAGGCCCTCCGCAATTGCCGTTTTGCCAACTCCAGGCTCTCCGATTAGAATTGGATTATTTTTTGTTCTTCGCGATAGAATCTGAAGTACTCTACGGATTTCTTCGTCGCGGCCAATGACTGGGTCAAGTTTTCCATTTCTGGCCATATCATTTAGGTTTATCGCGTATTTATTTAGAGCATTATAGGTTTCTTCTGCAGTTTGAGAAGTGACAGTTGATCCTTTTCTCAATTGCTTAATTGCTGCCCTCAAATCTTTTTCTGTGACTCCGCTATTCGTGAGAAGTTTTGAAGCAGCGTCATTTAGACTTAAGATTCCCAGTAAAAGGTGTTCTATAGAAATGAATTCATCTTTGAATTCTGAAGCTACCTCTAACGCCTTTTGAAGTGCTCGATTAGAATTGGATGAGAGATACTGTTGCCCTCCACTTACTTTAGGTAAGGAATCGATTTGCTTGTCAAGAGTTTTAGAAAAGGCGTCAAAGTTTACATTTAATTTATTCAACAAATATGGAAATACATTTTCATCAACCGCAAGAATTCCTTTCAATAAATGTAAGGCTTCAACTGATTGGTTCTGTTTTGCAGCAGCAATTTCTGTGGCTTTCTGAATGGCTTCTTGCGATTTAATAGTAAAGTTGTTCAAATCCATTTATGATACCCTTCCTTACTGAGCGACTCACATGCAGATAGCGCATGCTAACTAATAAGAAATGAAAATAATAAAACAAATTAAAAGTTTGCTTTGAAAGTCCGCCCAAATAAACAGCGATTAAGCTTTTTGTTAAATTTGTCAAAAAGAAGCAAAATTAAATTTTAGCATTTTTGCTTTTGGGTCTATGAAAAAGTCAAAGTATTTCTCAAAGCGAGTAGATATCTGCTTTGGCAGCGGCAATTGCTCTCTGCACGGTGTCTGTGATTCTATTTTGTGTTATAGTATAGTGCCGATCACTACTTCTTATATACGATGCTGAATAAATTTAATTGACTGATCAATTAAGTCACCAGTGAGCGAGATGAAAAGAAAAAGTATTCAAAAAATAAACTTCTCCTCCGACCAAGATCGCGAGAACAAAGTCACTTCGGATAAAAAACATATGCCTATTGTCAAATGTATTTGCGGCTCCGAAATTTTAGTAATACCTGATTTAAAAGCCATGAACATTGCCATAAACAATCATATAGCCAAGCACAAGAAAGTACATGATGATTTAGAAAGATTGACGGAGTTTTTGACGGAGCGAGTTCTGATAATGGGAAGCAAGATAATTCTTCCAAATGTAAGTTAGTCGTAAACAAATTATCATAACTTGCCAAATATTTTCTTATTTAGAGAGGAAAAGCCTATCTTACTATCACAACTTTTAAAAAATAATGAAATAAACTAAGGCTTTTCTTCTCGAAATTTGTTGTTGTATTGCCACACGCACAAAGTAATAATAATCAAATCACCGATTGTTTTTTGATGTGCTATGTGTAATTTGCCAAAATTCCAAATCAAGGATCTTAAAGAACTCTCGCAATTAAAGAAGGCGCATCTTAAATATGTTGACTTTGAGATGCCTGCATATGAATTATTGCTGGATGCCTAAGAATGCTTCCAAAGGACTGTTCAGTATTTTCCTTCACAGGTGACAATGCAATTTTTGGTAAATCATTCTTGGTTGAGCAAATGTTCGAAAAGAGTTAAGTGTTTAGTAATTGTTTGCTTATTCCAAATGGTTATAGCAACAAGCTGTTTAGCGGTTGTTTAAGTCAAGAAATTAGGCTTTTTATCAATAATGATCTTGTACAGAATTAGAAATGAATCTAAAACTGCAAAAATAAAATGGAATTTAGCATGTGATTGTGCCTAGCCTACCACAACCTCTTATGAATTAAAGAAGTATTAAGAAACACTGTTTGATCAATGCAAATTAGAAGTTGGCAAATTTGGAGTCGATAAAAATGAAAAAAAAGAACTCTCAAGAACTTCACTTCGTTTCTGGTAAATATATCAAAAGCAAATACTCAGTACACAAAAAAAGGATGCCAACAATCAGATGTGTTTGCGGCACAAAAATTTTAGTAGTCCCCGATTTGAAAGCAATGGACACTGCTATAAAAAATCATTTAGTCGAACATAAGAAAACACATAAGTATTCTGATAATTTTGAATCTTTGGACCAATTTTTGGCAGAGCAGGTCATAATAGCTATAAACAAAATGAGTTTGCTAAATGTTTAGTTAATCGGGAAAGACTGCCAGAGGTTTCCAATATTATCGCATTAGAAAAGGGCTTAACCCAAACATCCTCAAAGCCGGACCAGGCACTTCCAAACCCAAAAAAAAACAAGAGTGCCTGAGTTTTAAATTATGAAAGTCTTTAAATAAGTACGGTACTCTTTTTTTAGATTCAACTTTCATAGTAAAGTTTCCCTCAAAGAAACAATAATTTAGAGTGCCTCAACCAAGAAATTAATGAAAAAGGTCTTTACCGGACATGCAAGCAATAGCAAAATTTAGTCTTTAGTTAGAACCAGACTTACCAAGTATACATAACTTGTGCATTACAAATAGGACAATGGGAATAACCAAAAGAATCAAATTTTACCTTGGTTCCACTTTTGAGTTCATGCCGTGGATTACCTAAACAGTGCGCATCCTTCTCTATTTTATAATCATGATCCACAGCCAGTACCTTTACTTAGTGTTATTGATCGTTCGCTAGTATCCGATATTTAGCTTAAGTAATTTGTGCTTAAATTTCAAAAGCTATGATGGATCTTAATAAGAATTCAACTTAGAATTCAGGCACCTATGTTAGAATGTTCTTTTCGCAAAAACGTAACTCTATGTTTGGAGCTGAGTGGATTGATGACGTTCGTTGGTTTTAAACTCTCTTCAATAGAAGAAGAAGACTCGTAAATGCATTTTTGATTAAGCTTGTTTTGGGTTGCTTTTGCCTTTTAGGGCTTGGAATGTTTGCAGGATGGGTCGGCAAAAGTCGCAAAGTGTCGGAAAAAGTCGTATCTTCTTCTTCTCTTTGCCTATCACTGAGCAAGAGAGTTTTGAAGCGAGCTCGCAGAAAGGAATAGATTGCCCGCTTCTTTGTAGGGTCTTAAAGGAAAACTTGTGGGCAAAGCAAGATTGTTGAAATTTGCTGAAAACTAAATGTTCTGAATTTGGAACTTAGATGATGTTGTTTCCTAAAGTTTTCTTGAGTGTTGTATTGGGTATCAGAATCGCTTGTTTTGTTAATTTCATTTTTCTATGTACGAGGTTAGCTTCGCTTTTTAGTGAATTTTAGTTGTCAAAAAATCTTTTATGGGGTTTTTGCTTACTTTAAATGTAGAAGGTTACTTGCGGTGGATTTTGATCAGAGAGGTTTTGCTAAAATTCACGATTTTAGCATGCAATTCGACACTCTGAGAACACGACTTAGAAACTTAACTCAGGATTATCCCTCAGGCGTAATTATACCAATAATCGAGTCTGACCTAAAAAACAAAGTTCTTACAGGGATAGTCCAAGAATTAAACGAGTGTGATTATCTAAAGAAAGTATTAATTGCGCTTTCTGCCAAGAGCAAAGAAAGCTACGTAGAGGCAGTCAGGTTGTTTGATGCCTTCAAGGTTCCCCATGACATTATCTGGTGCAACAACCCCAAAGTTGTATCAGTTTTGGAGGAACTCAAACAAAAAGGGCTTGATGTTACCGACTTAAGTGGAAAAGGTAAGGATGTCTGGATTGCAATGGGCATCGCTTCACTGGAACTTCACGCTTTCGTAGTCCATGATGCTGACATATTAAATTACAATAGAATGATACCAACCAAAATGCTCTACCCCGTGATTGAACCGCGACTTGATTTTTTCTTTTCCAAAGGTTACTATGCAAGAATTAATCTAGAGAAACGAAAAATGTACGGACGAATAACCAGACTATTCATGAACCCTATTTTGGAAGCTTTGCAGGAAAAAATGCAACATAAGTCACGGTTCATAAGTTACTTGCAGTCATTTAGTTATCCGCTTTCTGGTGAGATCGCGATTTACAGTGATTTAGCCATGAGACTTAGGATTCCATGCGATTGGGGTTTTGAGATGGGTTTGTTAGCTGAACTCTATCGTAATGCGTCTTTTGAACGCATTTGTGAAGTTGACTTGGGATTCTACGACCACAAACATAAAGAAGTGATTGGAAATGGTTTGGTTAAAACCGCTGAGGATAGTCTTGTAACGTTGCTACGCACGTTGACGGAAACGGATGGCATCGAGGTATCCCAACCTTTCCTTCAAAGTCTGCAAGTAATGTACCGCAAGATGGCACAAGACAAAATCCGCCAATACAACGCTGATGCCATATGCAACAACCTCGATTATGACCGCCACCAAGAAGAATCTAGCGTAGACTCACTTTCAACAGCTATTCTTGTGGCAGGAAAAAAATATCTTATGGACCCATCAAAAATGCAGATGCCAGATTGGCTGCGAACAAAGGCAGCCATGCCCGACATCAGAGAACGTCTAAGGGAGGCTTCGATTGAAAACTAAAAACGTAATTTTCGCCGACTTGGACGGCACTATACTTAATCACAAGTATGATTATAACGAAATAAAACCAGTACTCAATCAACTGTCAGCTTTGGGTGGATCAATTATTTTATGTAGCAGTAAAACCAGAAAAGAAATAGAATTCTACAGCAAAGTACTCGGTCTTAACGAGCCATTTATTGCTGAGAACGGCGGCGCCATATTCATTCCTAAACACTATTTCCCTTTTGAATATGATTGCACAAAGACCTCAAACTTCAACATTGTCCGGTTAGGCGGATCTTACAGTGTCTTACGGAGAAAATTAGCTGAAATCAAAAAGAAAACAGCCGCTAAAATTGTAGGTTTTGGCGACATGACCCTCGAAGAATTAGCCCGCGATACAGGGTTACCTCTGAAAATGGCTAAACTGGCTCATAAACGGGAGCATGATGAGCCTTTCCGCATACTTGAAGGAAACAGATCGCATATTTTGAGAACTATAAGAAAAGAAGGGTTACGCTCAACTGAAGGCGGCAGATACTTCCACCTCACAGACAACACAGATAAAGGAAAAGCTGTTGCTGTATTGAAAAATCTTTATTACCAAATGTTTGGGAAGATTCAAACTTATGGGGTGGGTGATGGACCCAACGATTTACCGATGTTGAAGGTTGTTGATAGACCATTTTTTATTAAGAAAAAGTTTGGCTCGCCCTCAAGGTTCAATACCTGGACGGGAATACTGCAATTAGTCCATGGTAAATCCAACCCGACTGCTTGGGCAGATCGTATAGCCTGCGCATTAGATGGCAATAAGTGCGTTGTTATTCAATAACTATTGCAAGTTGTGGACTAACGAAATTCAAATCGAAGCAACTTTAGCAATACAATCACCTTTATTCTTTCAGACAAAATTTTTCTTGATTGTTAAATCATAGATTCAGTTTTACTTACCCCTCTACTAAGCGGAATAGTAGTTTGTTCGTTTGCCTTTTAAGGGATTTTGGCGATAGGCAGAGCTCCACGTGATTGTTATGAAAAAGAAAACGCAAATTTTAGCTACAGAGGACGATCTATTATTGGATTTAACTTTTCACAGTGTTCCTGCTTCTTTGCTCTCTGAGTTTGCCGAAAAAATCGTCAAACCATATTACAGAGGCAACATGAACGCTGCCATCCAAGACCTGCTCCACAAAACCATAGCTGAACAAGATTTCATCCAGTCCCATATCACTCACATTAAAAGAGATGAGGTCTAAAGCATGGGTAAGACTGTTCCTTCCTACCGAATGGCTTTGGAGAGTGAAATTGTAAGATGGCACGGATTTGGTAAAGCGCTAAGGGTGGAGGAGCGTGAAGCGTTCGAAGCAGTCATGGATGCTTGCAGAAGTTATGCCTCTGCAGGCAGCAATGCAACTAACGCCATAATATTTGAGCCCATGGCCATGTCCATTATGCTTAACCTGCAATTAAAAGTAAACCGGCTTGAGAAGGAACTCGATGAGCTCAAGCACAAGCTATGACTTACTTAGGGGCTGGATCTTTGATATTTATCCAGGCGATGAAGGCGAAATCGTTGTTTGGATCATAAGCGAAACTGGCGAACGCATCCGCCTAATCGACAAGTTCCAACCTACAATCTACGTTTCAGGAGCACAAGAAGATATTGAATGTTTAGTTAGCATACTCTACAAAAACTGGGAAATTAGCTCCTGGTGCTTCACCGAAAAATACGTCAAAGCTACTGACCAGCAAAAACGTCGGGTTCTGCAACTTACCTTAAAGGATTATCGAAAAGCACCTTATCTTACAAGGGAAATTCTAAGGATGGGCGATTACTCAAAATATGATGTACATGACGGTGAACTCCATACTGATAGGGCCTACTTGTTTAGCAAAGATCTGTTTCCGCTTGCATTCGTAGAAATCAACAAACAAGACACATATCTGAACTACACCTTGAAAGATGACGTAACCAGAACCGACTACGAAGTTCCGCCGCTTAGAATAATGAAGCTGGAAGTTGATATTGCCAAGAGCGCCAAAATCGCCCAGTTCAAAGATCCCATAGGACAAATCAGGCTAATCCAAAAAGAAACACAAATCACAATAGATTCAAAAGATGAAACAGAAGCCATCCTAAAACTTGTTGATGCTGTTGAGGATTTAAACCCAGATTTTATACTCACCTATGGTGGCGATAGTTACCTCTTTCCCTATCTTGTGGAGCGCGCAGCAGAAAACCATATTTTAAACCGCCTGATCCTAAGTCGCGATCCCATTCCTTTTACAAACAAAGCAGCCTCCGGCAAAACCTTCTTTTCATATGGACGTACCTTCTACAAAGCCACTGCCCAACGCCTATATGGACGCATACATGTCGACCAATCAAACACTTTTGTGCTTTCCGAAGCGGATTTTGACGGCTTAATCGAGGTCGCCCGAACCTGCCGCGTACCTCTCCACACATCTGCCCGCAACTCCATCGGTTCAAGCATGACCTCCCTCCAACTCTATCAAGCCATAAAAGACGATATTCTCATTCCAAGAAACAAAAGCATCCCTGAGGTCTTCAAATCAGCCCAAGATCTCCTCGTCGCAGACCGCGGGGGATTTGTTTTTGAACCTAGAGTTGGAGCTCACGACAACATCGGTGAAGTGGACTTTAGCAGCATGTACCCAGTAATAATGGCAAACAACAATATCTCCGCAGAAACTGTGCTGTGCAAATGTTGTCCCGACTCCCCAGTACGTATACCTGAACTCGACTACCACATCTGCAACAAACGAACAGGCATCGTCCCAAAAACTGTGAGGCTGGTGGTCGATAAACGGCTCTATTACAAGAAAATGAGGGACCAATCACCCGACCCACAGCTAAGAGAGGTATATGATAAACGGCAAACGGCACTCAAATGGATCCTAGTCACCTGTTTTGGCTATCTTGGCTACAAGAATGCTAAATTTGGCACTGTAGATGGACATATTGGGGTTTGTGCGTTTGGGCGAGAAGCACTGCTTAACGCTACACATATAGCTGAAGATAACGGCTTTCAAGTAATCCATGGCATAGTGGATTCACTTTGGTTAAAAAAACAAAATTCCACAATAGAAGATTACGAAACATTATGCGAAAAGATTACCGAGCAATCAAAGATTCCGATAAACTTTGAAGGACGCTACAAATGGATCGTCTTTTTGCCTTCCAGAATGCACCCCAACATCGGCGTTTTAAACCGGTACTATGGGGTTTTGGAAAACGGAAAAGTCAAAGTACGCGGCATAGAAATTAGGCGCCGAGACACCCCTAAATTCGTTTTTGACGCCCAAACAGACATAATCAAAGTCCTCTCAACCGCAAACAACGTTGAGGAACTCTACCAAAAAATACCCCAAGCACTAAACGTAGTTAAAGCTTACAGAGAGAAACTTTTGAACAATGAAATTCCGATATGGGATCTTGTCATAACTAAGCATTTATCCAAAAAACCCGATGGCTACCAACAAGACGTCAGTCAAGTCATAGCGGCACGGCAACTAATCAAAGAAGGAGACGAGGTTCATGCTGGCGGCAACGTGCGATTTGTCTTCACAAATGCAGAAAACAAGCTTCATGACCGCAGAGTAAGAGCCCGACAACTCATCGATGAAACAACCAGCCCAGATAAAAGAAAATACCTAAAGATTCTCTACGATTCATCGGCAAACTTGTTGAGCTTCGCGGGTTACACAGCTAAGTCAGTTTACGAAGGTGTTATAGGGCAAAGCCAAAACAACCTTTGGAAATACTGCAAAAAAGAGCGGCAATTTAAGGGCTAAGTTGTAGGTTAGGAAAACAAGGATTCGCTACAAACGTATTGTAAGGATTTTCCACCGTGTTACCGTCATAGTTCTTTTCAGATGAAGTTTAATCCGTGCAGGATGTGAATTCCTATTACCATGTAGAACGAAAAAGTTAATCCAACGTGGATAAATTTTCGTGTTTGAGATTTAATCTGAGGAATTAGCTGAAATCGGTGAGCAAACCCAGTGCCAACGAGCAAAATCATGATAATGTACAAAGCTAATCCTGTTCCCAATTGCGGGTAAGATGTTAATGGTCTGCTAATTTGACTTGCAAAATGAAGGGACACTAAGAGGAAAGCTAGTAAATTACCAAAAACGTGAACTCTAAAAAGCGTCATATATCTGTTGGGAAAACGTTTTTTTAGAATTGCTATCGTCGGTACAACAAAGGCTATGTATAATGTCCCAATCCAAACGAACCAATGCATAACCCGAAATGGTCCAATTGGATCAACAAAACGAATCCAGCGCAAGTTCACCAAAATCATTAAGCAAATGGCTGCGACAATTACAGATAACGCTAACCAGAATTCTTTGTTTTTCAATATTATCAATTTATTGCACCGAATCTTGTAAAGTATAAACAATTTATGTATAAAGAGTTTTTCAATACACACGGTTAAATTAAAAAGAAAAAGGGATAAAATTTGGAGAAAATTAGTTTGCTTCATCTAAGGATATTGCTAAAGCCGCTGCGACGCCTTTGCCATAAGCAGGATCAGCCTTAAAATAATTCCGAAATGTCTAATCTTGATATCTTTTGGGCTATCTCCCATCGCACGCGCCGAGTTTTCAAATAAGGCTTTTTGTAAGTCAGGGTTCATTAATCTAAACAGGGTTTCCATGCTGAGAGTAGTAGTCAACATCGTCTTTTCGATAGTCCCTTACAAAAAGGACCCAAAAAAAGATTGTTTACCATTATAATCTGATTCCATTTTGAGGTTTTCTCATCAATTTCGATTCCACAAGCAACATATTGAACAATGATGATCATCAATTCTAATAAAAAGTGCTAAATTATCTTTTTTTCTATAACATTGGATTTGGGTCTTTAAGTTGATTTGATATTCTTGTGCCGAATTCTATGCATTTTTTCAGTTCCCCTTCTGCTACTGGACCTGTTACCCCTTTCACTCTTATGGATAAACTTGGAGAGAGAAGTTTTAGTTTAGGTAAAGTTTTTTCCACCACTTTTTCTAGTTTTTTCACTGCTCTATCTTCAGCTCTTATTCTTCCAGAATATGTCCCGAAGACCGCAACTTTTGTAGCTTTTAAGTCAAGGTTAGCCAATTTATCAACAAATTTTTTCATAGTTCGAGATGGGCTAGCCATATGATTAGGCGCACCTAGAATTAACCCATCGCAACTGCCAACGCTTTGAGAGTCAACTTCTTTAACATAACCGATAGCAACCTCAATTCCTTCAACTTGTTTAATACCTTCCAAAATATTCTCAGCAGCAATCTTGGTATTTCCATATTTGGAGTCATAAATAACGAAAACTTTCATTAGTAAACCTCAATTTATGTTGCCTTGTCGAGGCGCGGAGGCTTTCGCCGTCCATCCCAAGCATGATACAACGCCAAGCTTGGGTGTTGTAGAAGGAGTCTGGGACCAGAATAACGCATAACCTTCTTTACCTGCAATTTCATTTCGGGTTTATAGCAATGAATTAGACATTTGCCACATGTACTTTTTTTCTCTTGGAAAGGACATTTTTCAAGACGCAAAAATGCATAATCCCTAAATTGTAAGCATTCGGCGCATAATTCGCCTTGGGTTCCGTGGTGCCCTTTACAATAGATGCCCACCATGTAGCCTATGGTCTTTTTCTCACGCCTCATTCTTTTATGTTCAGGGTTGGGTGGCTGAGGTTTCATATTTATCTGCTATTAAGAAGAAACTATGCCTACCCAAATAAGTATTTACCCTAATATATTAGGGATTTAAACCGCGTTCCCAGTAAAATGCGATGTAACCGATCTGAAAGAAGCACAATCAAAAGAGGAAAAACCAGTAGACAAGTATGAACGTGTAGACATTCACCAGCATCAGATATACTTCAATCTGGGCTTATCAAATCTAAGCTTAACACTGCAAAGCCTATAGGGATGATCTGACTTTTTGAAAACAAATCAACCCCGGTGACTCGTTGGACCTAATAACAATCATCTTAATTGCAGTTGGATTGGCGATGGATACCTTCGCAGTTTCAATCGCAAAAGGAATTGTTATAAATCGTCAAAGGCGAAAGTTTGCTTTACTGTTAGGAGGGTTTTTTGGTGGATTCCAAATGTTGATGCCTGCCATTGGATGGGTTGTAGGCCTGAGTTTTAAGGACATAATTATGGGCGTTGACCATTGGATAGCATTTGGTTTATTGGCTTTGATTGGTTCAAAAATGATTTATGATTCTACCAAAAAAGACTCAGAAAAGAACGAAGAGACGCTTAGGCTGCATTCAATTTTGATTCTGGCAATTGCCACCAGCATTGACGCGTTAATGGTTGGTTTAAGCTTTGCATTTCTTGATACCTCAATCCTCGAACCGATACTGGTCATAGGAATAGTAACATTCTCGCTTTCAGTTATTGGATTTTTCTTTGGCTGCGGACTAGGACGAGTGTTTGGAAACAAAATCAAGATCATCGGTGGATTGATTCTAATAGTGATTGGACTTAAGATTCTCTTGGAACACATTCTTTAAACAAATCAGCTTTAGCACACACAAGCCAGAAAAAGAGAATTAAACGTCCATTTAAAAAAGAAAGATACCGTACTGGTTCCGAATTACAATTACGTTTTTTTAAACAAAAGCAATTTATCTTTGTCAAAAAAAAAAGAAAAAAAGGTTTTATTCTATGTGCCATTTCTTAGCTACTTTTACAACAACGAAGACTACTAAAGCGACTACAATGAATGTAATCAACGCTATCAAAAAGTCTCCAACGCCAAACACTTGTTTTAGCACGGGAACCGTAAGAGTAGCTAGATCATTCATGCCTGGAATAACTAGGCCCAGCAACGGAATAATGAAGTCTTTGACCAGCGCTTGAACTAATATGCCTGCGTATAAAGCTAAGATGAATGCAACGGCTAGACCGAATATCTTGTACTTTGATAGAAAATCCTTGAATTCATTCACAAAGCCTTTTGGAGGTGTTGGTGGTGGAGCTTTTTCTAAAGCGGCACTAATTTTTTTTAACTCAGCTAATATTTCCTCGTCTTTATCCATTTTAATCACTTCAGGATTAGATATTTCAATACTTTGGGGTGTTTTCGTTTCTGTAGACATCGTCGGTGTGGTGTCTGCAGTGTCTGTGGGAGTTGATTCTTTGGATTCAGTCAGATCTTTGATTTCAGCAGTGCCACTTTGCCCTACCACATCAATTCCATTTAAGCAAGAATCTTTTGTTTCATATCCTTCGCTACTATCAGCGATTATCTCGCCGTTCCTTGCGTATAAATGGAACCTAAACTTTCCAGTGTTGTCTTTGTAAATCTGGAATTTTGGGTTTGAAATTCGTTGCCCTTCAACTGTGGTATCTTCCATTGGAGCGCTAGAGTTTTTCTGTATGCTTTTGATGCCGTTGATGCAGGCTGCGTATTTTTCGTAAGCTTCCCCTATTACTATGATTTTGTTGTTGTCTGCTCGGAGACGAAAACGATATTTGCCCGCAACATCTTTGTATACTTGAAATTTCGGCATATTTAACCCCAATTCGTTATTCAAAGTATGTAATACAAAAGCTTTTGCACAATCTGAATCTTCAACTTTAGATTAGTCTACTGGAATTCTCGTATAGCCTTTGAATTTGAAAATGCACAGATTTTTCAACAGATCCGTAAGATTTAACAACGCAGATATAACTTTCAGTCTCTGCTTTCTAATTTTTTGACCAGTTTTACGTATTCAGAATTCATAATGGATTAATAATTAATTTTTTAACCATAGGCTGTGGGACATGTCTAATTCAAACCCTCAACCAATGCGCGATAACAATAGAAGTAACTGATATAGCTACTGCAAACAAGAAGAGCCCAATTTATGTTTTGCATGTTGACGATGATCCATCGTTTCAAGAGATAACAAGGCTGATGCTGTTGGATCTGGATAGCAGTTTTGAGTTTGACTGTGCTTGTTGTGTTGATGAAGGTTTCATGAAACTTTCGAATGGGCATTATGATGTTGTTGTTTGTGATTATGAAATGCCCCAAAAAGATGGTTTGCAGTTTCTAAAGGAGTTGCGTGAAGCAAAAAACGATATTCCTTTTATTTTGTTTACTGGGAAAGGCAGAGAAGAAGTAGCCATACAAGCCCTAAACCTTGGCGCAGACGGGTACTACAATAAACATGGTTCACCCGAAACAGTCTATGAAGAACTCGCACACGGCATACAACAAGCCATGGGGAATGCTAAAACAAAATCAGAGAAGGGAAAGATAACAGCTGCATTAGAGATTGCCATAGACATCCCTGAACGTAAGAAAGCTGAAGTCATGGTTCATCGGCAAAACATGGTTTTGAGTGGCATCGACAAATCCCGTATTAGTCAAACGAAAATAGGCGAGAAATAAAATGAAGCTACGACGACAGTTTATCCTCAGCGTCGTTATCTTTAGTTTAGCTTTGATCACTATTTCTATATCGGAGGTTATATTAAATGAGCAAATAGTCCACCTCGCCGAACAGGAAAAATCTCTCGTAAACATTCAAACTGAAGTTATGAATCTTGGTTACCTCTCGGACAACTTCTTTTTGTATCAAGAAGAAACAACACTCGCCAAGTATCATACTACGATTTCCTCAATTATCGATGAAGTTTCAAAACTAAATTCAACTAATCAACAACAGCAAACACTCGTCAACAAATTTAACGTTGATCTTGAGGGGATGATTGGACGTTTTATTGATGGGGTGACGTTTCTCAGGAATGCACCTCGGAATGTTAGCGTAAGGGTTATTCCAGAATTTCAGACTGCTTGGAATACCATGTCCTTTGATAGACAAAGTCTTGCTCGTGACTCTTCTTTGTTGCTTACATTAATAGAGGATCAGTCAAACCAGCTAAGTTTGTTAAACAAAGTACTTGTTTTTGCCATGTTTGGCTTGTTTGGGGCATATTTAATCGTAAATTATCTGATAACTTATCGGCGTACTATGAAGTCGATTTTGGGTCTTAAAAATGGAACAGGCATTATCGGGTCAGGCAATTTGGAATATCAAATCAGAACAGACCACAAAGACGAGGTAGGAGAACTTGCCGATGCATTTAATCTAATGACAAACAAATTGAAATTTATAACAGCGTCCAAAGTAGAGCTTGATAAAGAAATAGACAAACGCAAGAAAGTTGAAGCTGAGCTAAGAGATAGTGAGCAACGTTGGGCAACCACTTTGAGTAGCATTGGCGATGGGGTAATTGCAACAAACACTGCAGGGGAAATTACGTTTTTGAATGTTGAAGCTGAAAAATTGACTGGTTGGACCCTAAATGAAGCTATACATAAACCGCTGAAAAATGTTTTCAGAATAATTAATGAAATTACCCATATGGAAGTTGATAATCCGATCTTAAAAGTTCTTGAGACTGGAACCGTTGTTGGTTTGGGCATGCACACTATTTTGGTTCGTAAAAACGGAACGGAAGTGGCCATTGATGATAGTGCTGCACCCATAAGAATTGGTGATGGAAAAATTATAGGCGTAGTGTTAGTTTTCCGTGACATTACAGAACGTAGGAAAGCTGAAGAAACTTTGAATGGGGTAATGGATAAGTTAGTGTCGGTTAACGAAAAGTTGGGTGTGGTGGGTAGTTTAACTAGGCATGATGTGCGTAACAAGCTCTCGACGGTAACTGGTTATGCATATTTGATAAAGAAAAAGCATGCTGATCAAGCTGACATTGTTGAGGGGCTAGGTAAGATGGAGCAGGCCGTTAAGGATTCAATGAAGATTTTTGATTTCGCCAAAATGTATGAGGAATTAGGCGCAGAAGAACTCGCTCCGATAGATGTTGAAGCTAAAATAAACGAAGCAACAACCCTTTTCTCCGGTTCATTGCCAAAGATAATAAATGAATGCCAAGGCTTGACATTGTTAGCTGATTCATTTCTAAGGCAAATGTTCTACAACTTTATTGATAACACAAGAAAATATGGACAAAAAACCACCACCATAAAAATACACTACCAAAAATCTGATGCAGATAACTTGAAATTGATTTATGAAGATGATGGTGTGGGTATTTCTGCGGAGAATAAGTTGAAGCTTTTCTCTGAGGGATTCAGCACAGGCGGCAGCACAGGCTTCGGACTATTCCTCACCAAAAAAATGATGGAGGTTTATGGTTGGAAAATCGAAGAAAACGGCATACCTAATGAAGGGGCAAAATTCACAATAATTATTCCTAAACTCAACAAGAGTGGAAAAGAAAACTATCAAATCGTCCCTTAGGCAATAGTATCATTAATTCGCCGATGGACACATGTTGTTCTTTGGCCTCTTTCTTTCGGTGAACTTAATTGAAACCAAAGTTTCCTGTAAAATGGTATACTATTTTCTAATAATTAGGGTCTATGGGTTAATCAACTCAAAACGGTTTGAATCCAGAGAAACGGATACGATTCAATAACCGTGGTAAAAGTATCTGATTGTTTTTCTTTTCCATTTTCATGAGATAGTTTCAATTACATTTTGCGGTCTATGGGCAATTTAACAGTGAAAGTTGAACCTTTACCAATTTCAGACTCCACAACAATGATTCCGTGATGTGCTTGAACAATTTTTTTGCAAATCGCAAGTCCAATCCCAATACCCTTAATCTTCGTAGTAAAGAATGGTTTGAATAATTGTGCCTTCACTTCTTCTGGAATGCCTTTTCCTGTGTCTTTGAAAGCAACTTCAACAAAACCATCCACTTCTATTGTGGCAATCGTGAGTTCCCCCTTTTGATCCATTGCATCCACCGCGTTTTCAACGAGGTTATGAAACACCCGCTTTAATTGATTAGCATCCACCTTAAGCAAAGGCACCTGTTTAAATTGTCGTTTGACCACTACCCCTTCAGGTATTTTCATGAATCGCAGGCTTTCATCGATCAGCAAGTTTATGTCTGCTTGACTACGCAGGGGTTTTCTGTAGGTTGTATAATCTTTTAGGTCAAGAACGATGTTGTCAGCATACGCAAGATTCTCTTCAATGATGTCTAACATTTTCTGAGCTTTGACCATATCTGGAACAAAAGAAGAAGGCTGAGCATGCTGTATTACGCCTTTAGCAAGGTAGGTTGCGTTCCGTATATATTGCAGAGGATTTGCCAAATCATGCCCCACCATTGTTGCAGCCTCACCAACAGAAGCTAATCTTTCTGTTTTGATTAGTTGTTCTTGCATTTGCTTTTGCTCAGTTATGTCATGAACTACACAGGTAAAACCCAGATTCTGGCCTTGTTTACCTTCAACGGCAGAACCTGCAAATTCAACCATTCGAATCTCACCCGATTTTACCTTAAAAGCTGTTTCAAAATCTTCAAGTTTTTTGTCCTTTTTCAATGCCGCCAACGCAAGCCCTCCTTGTTGTTCATCACTAAAAAAGTTGAACAATGATTTTCCATTCAATTCTTCAGGGGAAAAACTGGTCAATTTGACAAACGAGTTGTTAACTCGAAGAATTATGCCTTGGTTGTCGGTGAGGATAAGTGAGTCAGGCATAATCTCAAGGATGTTTTCTGCGGCTAAAGCAGGGTTTAAACTAAACAAGTAATACTTCCATATCGCGTAGCCAACAAAAACGCTCACGAACATCGTTGAAATATTGCCTAAGGGTGGAACGTTAATATTGAAATATGGAGGAATTACTGTTGTAGCTATGTTTACAATAAAGGGTATTGTAAAACCTGCTATCACGAGTTTTATCGGGCCTTTGTTTAATTTTTCCTCTTTCCGATAATAGTATCGTATGCATACAAAAAGAGACAGAGCACCAAGTATCACACCCCAAATGTTGCCAAACATATAGAAGATGGGATTTGATGGAACGCTATAGGTGAAGCCGAAAACTTCAGAGATAATAGGTCCCGATACTAAACCAGTGGTTAAATCAATAATAGAAAGTAAAATTGCAGGAGCATAAATCACCACGTAGCTTGCTTTATAGCGGAGTAACTTATTTTTAGTAAAAACTAAGCTGAAGTGAAACAGAAGCGCTAAGCTGAAAGGCCAAAGGAAACTTGTTTTGTTCCAATAGTATGCTTCATTTGTATTGACTGAGTTGCGCATCAAGAAATCAGTAATCGCCCAGTAAGACGCGAAAAGAAAAGTGAGCGTAAAAAGCTTGTTTAGTCTTTCTTTTCTGTTTAGTTGATAAACAAGTATCCCTATGATTAAACATACTGTGCTTGAAAGCAGTAAGAGCCCTGTGTATATATTCATCTATTCATTTCCCAACTGTTTACTTTCGAGTTTTTCTACATGTTTGAGGCACGTGCCAAACTAGATTCATTACTATTTTCTCGTTAAGTGCAAAGAGATTGATTCGAGTCGCAACATACATTTGTAGACTTGACATCCCGTTTATGCGGTTTGATAGTTTTCTTTTCCACTCTTGTTGAGTTTAAGAATAGTTATGGTGAACTTGGCTCCTTTTTCTAGTTCTCCGTTCTTTTCTATAGTCCACCCGAAAACTTTAATCATCTTTTTTATCAGATGCAATCTAAGTCAGCTACCTCCACTGTAGTGAACCTTGGTCAATAATGCTTTTGCTTAACCGCTATCCATGCGAATAATCGCTTTAAACAGTTCTTTAATCAAGAGTTCTTCTACCTTCACATTTGAATCTAAATGTTTCCCATCAATTCCCCTCATCTTCTTATGGTCGGTTGAATGCCGTTCTATTACTCGAACCATAGCTTGCAAATCAGGAACAACCAAGATTTGGGCTCCGCAAGAGCACTTAATTGTTGGTAGCGAGGTAGCAAAATCATTCTTTTCAAAAGAGGATTTTGTTCTCCCCTCTTCAAAGCTGTCTTGCTTACTTTTAGAGACCTTAATGGTTTCATTTAAATCGAAATTGAAAATTGTTCTCGGTGAAGATTTGAAAACTTTCTTAGCAAGAGGTTTGCTCTCCGAAAGACACATCTGGGTTTGTTTTTGTTTGACCAGCAGCTTAATTCCTTTCGATAGGGCTCCGTACACTTTTTCTGCTGAACCTTTTTTGCTATAGTATCCCTCAACTCCAAGATTCAAAGCTCTACTAGCTATTTCTTCGTTGCCTCTCCCGGTAAATAGGATAAAGACGACTTTGTTTTTCCTGCTCCTGAGTTCCTTGAAAAATTCCAAACCATTTTTTTGGGGCATCTCAAAGTTGGAAATCACTGCATCGTATGATTGTTTCGACATTTTTTGGAATGCTTCATCAACAGATAATGAAGAGTCAACTACAAAGTTACCCATATCTGATAAAATCTTTTTTGAAATCTCGAGTACAGATGGATCGTCGTCAACGTGCAAAATACATAGACTGTTTTTGTTATGTGAATGCTTTAAATCGTTATGTAGAATTTGATTCAAGAAGACACATCGACGATTTTTAATATATTAATTGATTAAACTTATAAAATCTTCGGAAGATTTTGAAATTCGATATTGAATGAAAAAAAATCTTATTAAATTTTGTTTTGCGTAATATTTATGCTTTTAATACTTTTCAAAAGCTTCTACTAAGAACATGAATTGTAAATATGATCTTATAGCTGATCACATTTATCATTGAGCAACTTCTTCAATCCAGGCAACTTTACAAAAGACAATTAGCAAAATATTTCGCCGTTTTTGATTATTCTTTCGTTTGTCAAAAAGTAAGGTCTCTTAAAAAAACTTAGGGCACCAAGGATCACATAGCGATCTCTTTTTCTTTTCCAATCGGCGGAACCGATATCACAAATTTTGCACCTTTTCCATGTTCACCAATCTCTTGAATCTTCCAGCCGTAAACATCTATCATTTTCTTAATCAAAAATAGTCCATTTCCTGTGCTGCCGCCGGTGCTAAATCCTTGTGAAAAGAGCTTAGGTTTATTCTCAGCTGAAATTCCTACTCCATTATCTTCATATATAATCTGCAATTCTCCCGAGTCAGCTTTCTCACAATGCACTCTGGCAGTTGTTGCATTTTTCCCATATTTCCGAGTGTTATCGAGAAAATTATAGAATATCTGCCTAAGAAATGAATCCGCAAGCAACTTTAAGGAGTGGCAATCATTAATGATTTTTAAAGATAACTCCGGGAAGAGCGCTTCTGCCTCACTTACCGCTTTCCCAACATCAACATAAGACAATTTTTCGACGCCAAGTTGCTCATATATTTTCGCAAAATCAAAGATTTTTACAATGCTTTCGCAAGCTTGCTCCATTCGTTCCAATTGCTTTAGAACATCAGGAGACCTTGTGAATTGGCGTTTAAGTAAATATGTATTTCCAGTTATAACAATGAGCTTATTGCGTACATCATGCCTAGTCATGCTGCTCACAACTCTTAGCTTATCCTCCAAAACCTTGATTTCTGTAATATCTGCAAAAGAAATCACCATACCCCCTGCTTTCTTTTCATAAGTCAAGTATGGCTTGATGCGCATCTGATACCATCGACCTTTACTTGTTTGTATTTCTTCTCGTACAACATCAAGATTAGCAACTTTAGACAACGATTTTTGAAGGTTTTCGATTGGAATTCCTAATGGAATATCAATAATTGATTTGTTTAGATCAGAAGGTGTAAGCCTCAGAAGAGTTTCAGCGGAACTATTAAATCGCCGTATTTTCAGATCATTGTCCACTATAACAACTGCAGTATCAATAGTTCCCATCAAATTAGCTAAATCATCATTCAACTGAACAAGGTTTTGATTGCGGTTCTTAAGCTCATCATTTAGAGTTGTTAACTCTTCGTTAGTTGACTGCAACTCTTCTTTAGCTGTTTCCAACTCTTCATTTGTGCTCATTAACTCTTCGTTGGTTGACTGTAACTCCTCCATTGAAGAACCCAACTCTTCATTGGTAGTTTCTTGTTGCTCAACAACGGTTTGCAACGTTTCCTTAGTTGAATTCAAATCCTCGCTAAGGTCTTTAATTTGTTGTTCCCAAGCACTCTTTGCTTCAACGTTTTTAATTGCGGTGCCCTCTTTCTTGAGTGAGGACGTGTTGTTTTCGGTTTCTTCAAAAATCACAAGGAAGAATGAATCCTCATTGCCTGAAGTGTGAAAAAGCTTAGCCTGAATTTTAATTATTCTTGTTTGTTTGCCTTGTTCTATACGCACCGTTTCTTTGCTACCCTTTCCTGATTTCTTAGCTCTAAAAATTGCGGTTTGCAGGGCAGGTCTTAATTCCTTTCGAATAATTTTGGCAACATTAAGGCTCGCATCTCCTGAATCAAAGGATATGTATGGGGTAACTCTCCCTCGTAAAACAAGAACATCTAAATTTGAATTAAGAACCAATGAAGGTGGAAAAAACTCTTCCATCAAAAGGTGATCTGCTTCTTTTCTTAGCAAAGTTAAAGCATCTAGTTTGGCAAGCGTCTTACCTGGTCTTTCTATCGAGCTTAAGACAGCTGGTTCTATTCGCAATTCTGATATTGAGTTTGACAATTTTTTTCTAAAAAGCACTCCTCTCTTTGTCTGTGTTTCAAATAGGTACGTATACTTGCCTATGCTTTCAGATTCGCCAAGAATAAGGAATCCAGACGATTTTAGTGCATAATGAAACATGGGGATTATTTTTTCTTGAAGTTGAGCATCAAAATAGATAAGCACATTTCTACACACAATTAAATTCAATTTAGAGAACGGGGGATCTTTTATTAAATCGTGTTTCGCGAATACGCACATGTCTCGAATCTGTTTTGTAACTTGATAGCTTCCATTGGTAAATGTGAAGAATTGGTTCAAGCGAACTTGAGAAACGTTTTCATCAATTTTTTTTGGATAAACCCCTTTGCGAGCTTTCTCAACATTTTTCTGGTTAACATCGGTGCCAAAAATTTGAATTTCCTTGTCCACTATGTTTTTTTCTTCCAAGAATTCTTCTATCGCAATTGCCACTGAATAGACTTCCTCGCCTGTTGAGCAACCTGGAATCCAAACTTTGATTTGTTGACCGGGTTGCTTTTTTTCGATGATGTTTTGGAACACTTTTTCTTTAAGATAGGTGAATGTTTCTGGTTCTCTAAAAAAGCTAGTAACACCTATTAGTAAATCGTCAAACAATGCGTGAAGCTCATTTTTGTTCGACCGTAAGATTTTGATATAATTGTTTGTGTTTTCGATTTTGTTGAGAACCATACGTCGGGTAATTCGTCGATTAGTTGTGGATCTTTTGTAATTTGAAAAGTTGACTCCAAACGCAGATTTAAGTAAGAAAAATATATTCTGGATTTCCGAATCATCTTCATTGTTTGATTCTCCAGCTTCTATTTTATGGTGAATTAATTCCGGGTGACAGGCGATAGCAACTAATTCTTGCGCCATTTTTTCCGGAGGAAGGATAAAATTCACAGTTTCTGCGTTTATAGCATTTTTAGGCATGTCTGGGTACTGGGCTGTTGAGGGGTCTTGGGCAAAGGTTATTCCTCCTTCCATTTTAATTTTTTGAAGCCCTTCGGTTCCGTCTGAGCCAGTTCCAGATAGTATGACTCCGATTGCGTATGCTTTCTTATCTGCGGCTAGTGAGATTAGGAATTCATCTATTGGTTTTAGGGATTTGCCTTTGGGTTGAAGTTTTAGGATGCCATTTTCAATGGTCATTATTTTTCCCGAGGGAATAACATAAATGTTGTTTGATTGTATTTTCATTCCGTTTTCTACTTTTTGAATGGGAATTTTTGTTGATCTGGAAAGTATATCGGAAAGCATGCTTTCTTGCCCTGAAGAGAAGTGTTGGATAATTACAAGAGCTAACCGTGTGTTTTCAGGAAAGTCTACAAGGAGTTTCTTGAGGGCATCTAGACCCCCCGCGGAGGCGCCTATACCTACAACAGGAATTACTTGTTCTATTAGGATCTGACGTTGTTTTTCATTGTCTTTTTGGAGACCCACTGCAATTACCCGAATAACTAATTGGACTCAAACAGTTCATTAAATTATGGGTTAGGTCTTTCCTTGTTTTCAGAATGGCTCTTGAGATTTCTCTGTCCATCATGACGCATCAAAGATCTCATTTAAAATCTCTCGCGACTAGAAATTGCACTTCAACTCTTGTGGAAGCCTATTAAATCGGAGATGAGGGAAACCAACGTCTCACTTTGAGAAAAAATAGCAAAATCTCTTTCTGGACCATTTTTTGAATCATTTGTTCTTAAATTAGTTAGAACAAGATTATTTTCGTCCACAATAAGTAAGCAAAGGGGTACTGGAACTTGAGTATTTTCCACTTTGAATTCGTTTCTAAGGTCACGAACAAAGTTTGCATTGGAAGACTCTACTGGAACCTTAATTCGTACCTTCACCCCGTTTTCTGTTAAATTATCAAGTACTTTTCCAAAGTTTTTTATGAATAGGAATAAACCTGCTTCGGTAGTCAGCAAAAAAACTGTGTTTTTTGCTCTGTACAAAATTTCTCCGCAAATCCGCCTTATTTCTTCTTCATCTTGGACAGACCAGACTTCTTCCTTTTTTAGGGTTGAAAGCTTCGAGTCTTGCTTTTCTTTATTAATTGTTTCCATCATAGCGATTGTGTTTTCAAGTTCAACGAGGCTTACAGCTTGTTCTGAGATTTCCTTCTTCCAGCCTTGTATAAAGCTATTAAAAGAACCTGAAGGATTTACTACTGAAAATCGTTGTGGTTCACCGGGAATTTCAAGAACGAACCCCATTTGGACAAGTTTTCTTAATGTCGTGTATGTTTTTGGTCTGGGCACTCCTGATAATATGCTGAGTTTTCCCGCTTCGGAAGCGCCATCTAAAGTTAGGGACAAGTAGACTTTAGCCTCGTATTCTGATAATCCGGTCTTCATTAGCAAGCTCTCCCATTTGGCTTTTCGGCGTCTTCCAAGTTGTTCCTTAATCTGCTCCAATAACCTGACAGGCTTGAAAGGCTTCACGATGTATCCGTCAGCCCCCAAATTCAGCGATTGAACTGCGTTTTCCAGGGAGGGATATCCGGTAAGTATTATTCTTATAAGAGTTGGCTCAAATTCTTTCAATATTTCAAGTAAGTCTGTGCCATCCATGTCAGGCAGCTTTATGTCAATGAGCGCAACATCGAATGTTTCTTTTTGGCAAGCATCTACTGCTTCTTTTCCTGTTTGAACAGTTTTTGTTTTGTATCCTTCCTGAGTAAGTATATCGCTCAAAGTATCTCTAAGGTCAGCTTCATCGTCAACAATTAGAATTTTGACTGAAGAATTCTTCTTTTCTTCTTCAATTTCGTTTGTGCTTTTGCTTGAAATCTCTAACATTAATGTTGATCTCCTTTTGAGGTTACTTTTGGTATTAAATTCTCCTTGAAGTCAGCAGTTTTCTTGTTAACAAAATTAGACTTTGGAATTGTTATATTGAATCTCGCGCCTTTGCCTGGTTCACCCTCTTCAGTTATGGTCCAACCGTAGAATTCGCACGTTTTTTTTATCAAGAACAATCCAAAACCTTTCCCGTCGCCAATGCCTGCTTCGAAAAGCTTGACTTTATCTTTCGTGGAAATTCCTACACCATTATCTTGATAAACAATGCTTTCAGAGTCATCTTTGTTTTTCTGAATGTACACTTCTATAGAATCAGCTTTTACTCCATGTTTTACGGTATTATCAATCAGGTTGTAGAACAAAGTTGTCAACATACGATCAGCTAGAACAGTGCTTTCGCAAACTTTGTTCACTAAACTTATACCCTTAATATCTCCAAATAATGAGTACGCGTCATCAATCGTTTTGCCTACATCGATTTGTCTTAGCTTTTGGTAGCCAATTGACTCATATTCTTTGGCAAAGTCCAAGATACCTTTAATACTACTTAAGCTGGATTCGATTTGGTCTAGGCGTTTTGTGAGTTCAGGCTGGTTAATTACTAATTTCTTTGAAAGATATGTTTGCCCAAATGCGGTTGAAAGCTTGTTTCTAATGTCGTGACGTGTGAAACTGCCAACAGTTCTAAGCTTTTCCTCATGCATTATCCTGTCGCTTATATCACGAACAGAAATTAGGATGCTTGTTGACCCGTCTGTATCCAAAAAGGTTCTACTTGAGATTTCAACCTCAAGAAGTGAGTTGTCTTTTCGTCTGAATGAAAGTTGAGCTGCAACTTTTCCGTTTTCATCATTTTCTTTGAGGGCAAGATCGTTTTTTTGGTCATTAACCACAATCTCTTGACGGCAAGATTTCAATAGTTCCTGCTCACTCATTCCAAGCATTCTACAAATTGCAGGATTTACAGATATTATTTTACCATCCCTTTTTGCAACAATTATTCCGTCAAGGCTATTCAAAAAAAGTGATTCATACTTGTTTCTGCTGTCTATCAACGCTTGTTCAGTTTTTTTGCGTTCGGTTATGGGAACAGCTAGTTCTAATGCAGCGGTTAGATTTCCATTCTTGTCTTTGAGTGGTGTTACTCTTAATTCTACCCAGATTAGTTCGCCTTTTGAGTTCACTGTTTTATATTCGTGGATATCAAGGGAGGTTTTTTGGTCAAAGATTTTTTTTGAACCGCAATCTGTACAAACGGTTTTTGTTTGATTAAAAGTGTAATAGCATTTTTTGTTAGGTATAACTCCTAAAGCCATTAGTTGCTTATTAGCCCAAACGACACGATAATCTCTTCCGATAACAGCTAAACCTACATCAATGCTTTCTCCTACTCTCTCAAGAACCTCAAATATCCCTCTTAACTCTTCTTCAGTCTTCTTGAGTTCAGTTATGTTTTCACAGAAAGCCATCATTTTTCCTTCAGGCAACTTTGCAGCGTTTAAAATAACGTAGACTGGAAATCCATCCTTTCGCTTCAAAGCAACCTCAAACAAAATCTTCCCCTTTTCCTTAAGCAAGCCAAATTGTTTAAGCCCTAAAGAAACGTCTTTTTTAAAAAGAACATCAACAATATTCATCGCCAACAACTCATCTCTAGAATAACCCAACAAACTGCAT
Organism: Candidatus Bathyarchaeota archaeon; assembly: GCA_963840325.1. Taxonomy (GTDB): domain Archaea; phylum Thermoproteota; class Bathyarchaeia; order Bathyarchaeales; family Bathycorpusculaceae; genus Bathycorpusculum. The sequence continues at coordinate 307,705 of CAWIYM010000004.1, read as the reverse complement.
GCTGCATCATTCACCTGCTGATATCTACCCTCAGAAGTAACAACAAAGAATGCAACCGGAGAATTCTCCACATAAGCCCGATACTTCTCCTCACTCGCTTTCAAGGCGTACTCTATTTGTCTATGTTGAGTTACGTCTTCGCATATGCCAAGGATTTGCTTTCCTGTGCCTTCCTTGGTACGGGTAAACAAGGTGTCTCGGCTATGAAAAAATCGCCATTCTCCCCTTGCATGTTTCATTCTATATTCAATATCATATACAACGTTGTTAGGAGCATTTATGAAGCGAGCATGATGCTCAGCCACAGCTTTAGCGTCATCAGGATGTAAAATGTTAGAGAACAAATCTGAACCCATAGTTATTATTTGCTTTTGAGTGTACCCTAAGAAATCGATTATTTCATGATTTGCGTAAACGTTACGTTTTTCTGCGATGTCGTATATGTAGATGAGGTTAGGAGTAGATTTGAGGATTTTTTGATTTAGGTGTTCACTTTTTCTTAGAGCTTCTTCAGCACGTTTACGTTCAACTGTTTGGATTATTCCATAACAAAGCTCTCCATAGACTGTTTCGGGTGACCCTTGCTTATTGTAGTACCCGTTGGCGCCAAGGTTTAGGGCTTTTATGGCCACTTCTTCTCTGCCTTTTCCTGTGAATAAGATAAATGGAGTTTTAATATTTTTTTCTCGCAGCTCTTTTAGAAATTGCAAGCCATCTTTTTGGGGCATTTCATAATCACAAACCACAACATCATAATGCCCATTTGAAAGTTTCATGAAACCTTCATCAACACAACAAGCACAGTCAAACTCAAAACTGCTATCCAGATCAATTAGGATCTGTTTTGAAATTTCTAAAATAAATGAATCGTCGTCAACATGCAAAACATGGATTGGAGTGGTTTTATTGGTTGTTTGTAACTTGACTTTTACATCTGCACTCATTAACCCATCTTCGGAATACCAAAAACCAGCCTATACAGTACATTTATGGGTCAACCAAGCTTAAAAAGAGTTGCTTTAGGAGAATAATGAGCTAAAACGCTCCATTATTTTGGAGTTAAAAGAAAAATTGCTTCTGTCTGTTAGAAAAGTTACAAAAGAACTTAGTTAAGAAATAGCGAGAGGTGTACCTCTAAGGTAAAGAAAATATTGGGAAATTAGATTTTTGCCTGTTTTATGAGGGCTGTATTGAGTAGTGGCTAATTACTCGGTTGGGTAATTCAGATAATATAAACAAGAAACTCGCTACGACTACTTTTTTTCAAAATTTTTCAAGCGAAAATATTAATTGCATATACTGTTTATTACTTAAATGAGGGCTCCAATGTCGGATTCTACAAACATAAAGAGAGTCGGTTCAGCAGAGGTAGTAAGTAAAAATGGCGATGATCTGTGGGTGCGTATTCGACTAAGTGCAACTCCGACTGTGACTTGGTTTCAGTTTTTTAGGAACCCAGTCATTTGCCAGCATAACAAAACCCATCCTTCAAATGCCCGATTTATGGTTGATAATTCGCTTGATTTTGAGTCCACAATGGTTGAACTTGAAACTGACATTAAATTGATGGATAAATACTTGGAGCAAGCTAACGATGCGTGTCTCACCCAGAAAACCAAAGAACTTGCGGATACTAAGCGAAAGGAAGAATTGGAAGCGGCAAAGAAAGAAGAGCTCAGGAAAATAAACGAATCTATTAAAGGCATATGATCTTCTTATTTTTTCCAAGACAACTCAAAAATATCAATTAAGTGTCTTGATCGCGGCATAACAAAGCCAAAAACGCTAAAAAAATCATTGCCCAAAAACTCATTCCCAACAATTGCTAAAACTATTGCAGCTTTCGTTAATAAATCGATGCCACATGATTTTTGTTTAAAGAAACAAGTTGTTTTCCAATAATTAATCAATGAAATTCTTGAAAGTTAGAGCCGAGTTTTGTGTTTATTTCGGATAAATTTATTCTTTGCATTAGTAAGGGATTATTATTTCTAATCTTTCCCGTGGGAATCACTTGGTCCAGTTCTATGAAGCACTCTGTCAAGTACAAGCCTCGCTCAGTTATCATAAAGACAAAGTTATTCCTTCCAATATACTTCTCTTCAATCGCGCCTTGTTTAATCAGAAAAGCAAAGTAATTCTTAAGCACGGTAGAGTTGAGATTAGCTTTTTGCATAACGTGAGTTATCTTTAGAGGACCATATCTAGCCAATGTCTCAAGAATGGCCATGCACGTTTCCAGTTTGGTTCGTCTAAAATTTACTTTTCCTTTTTGTGACGTTGAGTTATATTTTTTTGTTTTATAGTATACGTTATATTGTAGCATGGATGAGTCGACCAAATTATTTTTTAAGAAAAGTATATTCCTGAATTCTTAGCGTTCTTCAATGAGACTAAGTAACTTAGGGCCGCTTTCTTCACTTGCTTTTATTAGTGTAAGTTGACTTAGCAGTCGGCTGATTTTGATAGATGGACCCAAGTTTTTTTGAGCATTTTTTTCACTTTTACTGTGTTCGGTAACATGAGTTTTGATTGCTCGATTCATAGCCCGCAAATCTGGAACCACAAGTATCTCCGCCCCGCACTCGCATCTAATTAGAGGCAAACGTTCCTTCAAGACTCTATTTGCATCGGTGTTTTCACAGTCTAGAAACTTTGAAGCTCTCTCTGCCTCAGTTGGCAAGATATTCTGATCTTTCTTGAACCCAGCAGTACTCATTTAAACTCAAAAATCTCCAATCACTTTTCTTATAGATAGCTATAACGGGGTTACCCCTTTTATGATATTGTCTGTGGAAACCACCATCTACAGGTTTTAGGATATTTGAAATGGACTCGAAGAACAATGACTGGAATCAATTGTATATGGAAGCCCATTAATAACTTGATTTAAGAAAATAATTATAATTAAGTGCCATATCGTTGAATGAACTACGTATTATAGAAAGGCATTATGTAATATCGTTTATCTTGCGTCTTTTTTACTTGAGCAAACAAACCTCCAGCGATATAGTTCAGCCAATTCTGTTCGGGAAAATCAAAGTCGGCCTCTTGGGCTGTAACGGCTTTATCTTGCGAATTTGCTCCAGCAGCTTTAAGTTTAGATGCAATTCTTTGCTGCATTTCGGAAACAGTTTTTGAAGCTTCTTGCATGTGATTAATCCTCGAGCCAGCGAACCCTGTTTGGGAGAAAGGAGTTGGGCAAGCAAAAGTGTTTTAACAGGATTCGCTGCTTAACACAAGTATTGATTCAATTTGCTTATTAGTGCTCTGAATTTTACTATGAATATGAAATTCATGTTTTAGGCTGACAATGTTACTGATGCTCCAAAACCAATTTTCTGAAAATGCATAACTAAATGCAACCGTATGGCATTATAAAGACTTGAAGAAATGTCTTATACGTTACATGTGTTGTATTTGAAATGATTATTTTTATTTGAATTATAAAATGGCGCATATTTTTTAGCAACATTCAAAGAATTAATTCATTATGCCTATAAGCTTGCATTCAACAATATAGTGCCTGAGGAGTAAAAGATAAACATGGAAACTCTACAATTTCTACAGGTGATTAAATGAACGACAGATGGGAAGGTGCAATGCTTGCGAATAAAGTTGATAAAATTGACAAACGATTAGTTGCTCTGGAAGAACAGTTTTCTGAAGCAGTAATACGTTTAAACACTATGCCAGAGAAAACTATGCAGATTGCAATTGGTTCAGCCGATGGATTCTTGCCCGATCACCTTGAAAAAACGAAACGTGCCATTAACATGCTTGGCTATGGCTCAGCTCTGGAAGTTGCGAAAGTTACGAAGCGCGCCCGCGCAGTTGAATCCAGCTATCTGTGCCAACTAGAAAGAATGGGTCTAATAGATGTTGAACGCGTAGGCAGAATAAAACGGTTTAGATCTGTAAAATCACCTTCTTTTAGCGTTAGCAAATCTTTGGAGCAAGATCCTTCGAACAAATTAACATCAAAGCAGAATTTTTGCGAAATTTAATAAATTGTCAAAAACAAGAGCCTATAACTGCGGTGTCTATTTGTGTTGCAGTACACATAATGTTTTAATTTTGGATGATCGAAAGAAATAATTTGTCAACTGAAAATGATGCAGTTTTTTGATTAAATTTAATATATCAACTACATTTAAATCTGGATCGTTCCACAATTGTGGAAATAGCTTTCCGTAGTTTGGTATTTGCTTGTTTCTTTTGATTATTATTGTTTTAAAAATGTCAATAGGCTTTCTATGCATTCTGTAGGATCTTAATAATCCTAAATCAACTATAGGATATTTCTGTGTTCTTTGCGTTCTGCTTGTGCAAAATAATCAAGAATCTCATTCTTCTTGCAGGAGTGTTTTGTCCAGTCAAAAACCTATGGCTTAAAAAAGAAATATTAATTCAAATGGTTTTGCAATAGCAGGACGCTTAATTCGAGATAACGGCTATAGTAATTTTTTTAATCCTAAATTAAGCATGGAGCGTCGCTATCGTTTTTTTCGGTAAAGTTTCCTTGGAAAAAAAAGTTTCAAAGTGAAGTTCTATAAATTCGCTTCTTGTCCTTCTCTGCTGTGTGGCTTCTTGGTCTATTTGTTGTATTATGCGGCTTGAAAGAGATATGCTGATGGGGATTTTTCGCATTCCATGGCTAATTCGAAGGTTGAATATCTCTTGCTTCTTAAGGCAATCTTTTATTGTTCGGAAGAGTGTTGCATGATCTATTGGCTTCATGATGTAGGCATTGGCCCCGAAGTTATTGGCATCTACTGCGTTTTGTACTGTTGCGTTTGCAGTTATCATTATAGTCATAGTGGACAAATGCTTGACACTAAGAGCCTTAAGTACTTCTATGCCGCTCATGTCTGGCAGTTTTATATCTAAGAGGATAACGTTAAAAACCCGTTTATCCACTTTTGCGAGGGCTTCTTTTCCAGTTTTTGCGGTTTCTGTATAAAACCCATTTTCCTGAAGAATGTCACTTAATGTCTCAAGCGCTTCCTCATCATCATCGACTAACAAAATACGTACTTTTTCCGGCATTTTCAATCTACCACAATTTCTTGACTCTCTGCTTCTCCTTTTAAAGCAAGCACCTTTTGTACAATCTTCAACAAGTTGTCTACATCTATGGGTTTGTACAAGCATGTGTAGAGATTGTTCTTAACGGCTTCTTCCACGATGGATTCAACTTCTTGACGGTAAGCTGTAATCATAATTACCTTAATATACGGTCTGATTTTCTGCAATTCCAGATAAGTTTCGAGACCGTTCATAACTGGCATTTTAGCATCCACGAACACTAAATCAAAGTCTTTTTCTTTGATTTTTATCTTTGCTTCTTCCCCGCTATTAACCTGGGTCAATCGGTAACCCTTCTTTTGGAGAATGTCAACCAATATTTCACATGTCGAAAGGTCGTCATCAATGATCAAAAGCAAAGAACCTTTTTTTGGAGTATTTTCAACGAGTTCGACGATTTTTTGGATTTCTACCGGTTTATACCAAATCCCGTAAGCTCCTTCCTTCAGAGCTTCAGCTATAAGATCTTGTGCAGCGTAGGCAGTCATCAATACCAATGTGGTTTTGGGTTGAATTTTTTTGATTTTTTTGAAGCTCTCAACCCCATTCATCCTTGGCATTTTAATATCCATCAGAACAATATCAAACATTTTGATCTTGGCTTTTTCGACGGCTTTGCATCCATCGTAGGCGATTTCAACTTGAATCCCTAAGGATGTTAGAATGTCAGACAAGGTTTCTACCATATCTGCGTCATCGTCAACGATCAAGGCATTAATTTTATCTTTCAATCTTGACACCCCCTTTGAAAGCAGTGGACGCTTTTTAAAACTGGCTGTTTAAGGATTTTCTTCTTTGCTTGAATAGGTAACTTAACAATGAATGTTGATCCTTCACCAGCTTTACTTTCGACCGTTATGGTTCCATGGTGACCTTCTACTATTTGCTTGCAAATGACTAATCCTAAGCCGATTCCTGTAGCCTTAGTAGTGAAAAGAGGTGTGAAAAGATTGGATATATCTTTCTTTGGGATGCCTACTCCTGTGTCTTTTACTAGTACGTTCAAGGTGTCGTCTTGTTTTGTCGTTTGAATTGCAAGTTTTCCGCCTTCAGCCATAGCCTGAATTGAGTTTATAATCAAGTTGTGTATTACTCTTTCGATTTGCTCTTCGTCTAGCAGCGTTTTAGGGATTTTTGTCAGTTTAAGGTCTAATACTATGTTCTCGGGTACCGTGATATTGGAGAGTGTATTTGTCACTGTTTTATTCAAGTCGGTTAAGAGAAGAGTAGGTGCTCTCTTCTTTGTAAAGTCAAGAAGATCGCTTATGATATTGGTTGCAGAGTCGACTTTTTTGTCTAAAATTTTCAAGTGTTTTAAGATTTTCGCGTCGCCATCATCTTTGAGCATCATATTAAGAAAATAGATAGAGTTCTTTATTACCCCCAATGGATTTCTAAGTTCATGCCCAACAGCAGAAGCCAACTGACCTATGATGTTGAACTTCGTTGATTTGATTAGATCTTCCTGTAAATTTTTGAGTTCTGTTATGTCGTGTACAATGGCGAATACACCGATGCTTTCACCTATGTCGTTAAGATAAACGGATGCGTTGTACAATATTGGTATGTTAATCTCTTTTTTACCTTTTATTTCAAGCTCATAATTACGAATAACGCCTTTTTGAAGGGCTATGTCATAGCCTAAACGTGCCTTATCTGGTTGGGTGAAATAGTCGGCGAAATCCGTGCCGATGAGTTCGATGTGCGTTCGTCCAGTTATTTTTTCTGTCGCGCGATTCACATCAGTTATTTTGCCATCCTGACCTATGATCACGAGAGGGTCAAGGTTAGAGTCAATTAGACCACGATTGTATTTTATTCCCTGACGGAGTTCCTCTTCCATTCGTTTGCGTTCTGTAATGTCTTCGAATATCGTGACAAAATAGCCTATTTCTACGCTGAAGGCAGAAATGTTATACCATTTCTTGTACGGATCCATTTGATATTCAAATTGAAGCGACTCTTGAGCAAAAGATACGCGTCCGTAGGTATCGATTACTTTGTGAAGATTGCTTCCATTTGTTAGCCACAAGTTCTTTGCTTTTTTGCCTGCGAAGTCCTTTCTTTTGATTCCAGTTATTTTTTCAAAGGCTTCGTTTGCTTCAAGGCAAACATAATGAAGGGGTTTTCCCTTCCTATCTGTTACAACTTTATAGTATGCTATGGCAACCAGCATTTTAGAGAATAATGTGGCAAAATGTGAGTGGGATTTGCCAAACGCTTCTGCCCATTTCCCTGTTAACATCAAATCGGTTCTCTCCGCACTTTCTTCCACGAAGGTTTTATCGCATACAAATTTATCTTCCTCAGAAGTCACGAGAGCAATATGTTTCAACTTTGCCAACTCAACTTCATAAGTATTGTTTAATTTGCTTATTAGCGCTATGAATTTTACTATGAACTTGAAATTCATGTTTCTATCTGGCAATGAAACTAACACCCAAAACCAACTATATAGCGAATCACTACTGAAAGACGAGGCGACTGTTTTGCAACGTTTGGTTTTTGGGCATTAAATTCATATTTTTAGAATCTTATTATCAAATAATAAATATTATCATATAATATACTATAAGTTAATACATTATGCCTATAAGCCTGTATTGACACTATAGTTCGTGGAGAAGAACACACTTACGCCAGAAATACTAGAGCGTTGGTATTAGAAGTGTGTTTCAAAAAAAGATTGTGTATGAGAAGATCTAAACTAGAAATTAATTTGGAAATTCTTAAGATATTATCTCAGAAAGGACCCATGAAGCTGACTCACATAATGTTTAAAGCCAATGTAAATTTCGATGTTTTGAAAAAGAATGTAGAGCTACTTATGAAACAGGGTTTAATCGAAGCACGTTTAGTTGGAAGAGAAAGGATAGTTTACTCGATTACGCATCAAGGTTTAACATTGTCGAAAGGTTGGAGAGAATTAAAACTGTTGCTTCCGACGGTTGAAAGCGAAAGCATGTTACAACCTCTTTTCAGAAACTCGATTTCTATTAGGGCTGAAGCTCAATAATTTATTAAAAACAAAACTTTTTGAAAACGAGAACGAAAAACGATTCAACAAAGAGTCTTGTCTGCTCCAAGTTTTCTTGGCTCGCCAAGAAACCTACTAAAAAGCATAGAAAAATGGGTCACTAAAAATATGCCAAAACAATTCTTAATAGTAAACAACGGAAATTTCAAAATTGTCAAATCCATTCATGACTGTTGAATATTTTTTGAACATGATATGATCACTCTACAAAACACCCAAATAAGAAACACACCCCAACAGCACAATTTGAAAGCAAAAACTCAAAATCCAACACCCATCCTATGCCTCCGCCAACCGCAAGAAAACAAAAATACCTAGAATAAACAGTATCAGTTTATGAAACTTCTTCGCAACAACTATGACAGCTAGCAGACAAAGCTGCCGTCCAACCTTACGAATAAATATCGGAGGTCATTATCAAGATTTGTTGGCGTAAAAAGATATAGCAAACAGTAAAAACCGAAGTGTTCAAAGTTGATAAGTTGCTGCTATTTAGACTGTTTTGTGTCAGTATTCTGAATTCATAACTTACTTATAATCTATGACTAATTGTTTGGCTATGGGGCATGGCTAATACAAACCCTCAACCGGACTTCAATAACTGTCAACATACCTGATTTAGTAGTATCAAACAAAAAGAGCACAATCCTTGTTTTGCATGTTGACGACGATCCTTCGTTGCAAGAGATAACAAAATTAATGCTTTTAGAGTTTGACAGTGGGTTTGAGATTGACAATGCTTGCTGTGTTACAGAAGCGATCGAGAAGATAAAAAATCGTCTGTATGACGCTGTAGTTTCAGATTATGAAATGCCCCAAAAAAACGGCTTGGAATTTTTAAAAGAGCTAAGAGAACAAAAAAATGATGTTGGCTTCATAGTTTTTACCGGAAGAGGAAGAGAAGACGTTGCCATTAAAGCTTTGAATTTAGGCGCTGATCGTTACCTCGACAAAAACGGTTCTCCAGAAGCAGTTTACGGCGAATTGGCATATGCCATAAAAAATATTGTGGAAAAAAAGAAGTCAAGACAGTTACTTAGTAAGTCGGAGGCAAAATATCGCAAACTGGTTGAGAACTCGCTTCAGGGAATGATGGTTTTATTGCCTGCCCCGCTTAAGCTGGTTTTCGCCAATGAAGCGATTACAAAAATTCTTGGTTATTCAATTCAAGAATTAATTTTGCTTTCTCCTGAAGAAATTAGAAGTTTAGTTTATCATGAAGACAGATCTGCCTATTTTAGTCGGATGGAGAGGCGTTTGCGCGGTGAACAAGCGGAGTCATATTACGAGTTTCGTGCGGTGCGAAAAGACGGCTCAATAGTCTGGGTGGAAGCGCTCTCAAACAGAGTTGAATATGAGGGGCAAGTTGCTGTTCAGGGCATTTTTCTAAACATTGATGACCGCAAGAAGGCTGAAGAGCTTGTGAGAAAAAGTGAGGCAAGATATCGAGATTTAGCCAACTTTTTGCCGGAAATTATTTTTGAGACTGACGCAACTGGGAAAATTACGTTCTTCAACCAACGGGCCCATGAAATAACGGGTTTTACGCTGGAAGAACTCAAAAAGGGTGTAAATATGCTCTCGTTCGTCATCCAAAAAGATAGAGAAAGAGCTCAAGAAAACATGAAAAAGTCCTTAGCCCGAGAAGATCTTGGTGCCAACGAATACACGCTCTTTAAAAAAAATGGCGCTACATACCCTGCACTTGTCAAGACTGTACCAATTATTTTCGAAAACCAAGTAGCTGGACTTAGAGGAATAGCCTTAGATATTACTGAGCAGAAAAAAATGGAGCAGTGTGTTGTGGAAACTGTTGATAAATACAGAAAGCTTGTTGATTCTTTGCCCAAAGAGGTTTTTGACAATATTCAATAAGAGAAGTATTCAGGCAACGGATTGATTTGCAACGTTAAATCTTTATTGGCTATGTTTTTCCATATTACCCGCATTGTTCGCATCGTATTTTGGATATATGTTTTATCAAGACAAAGACAAGCGAAAACTGATGTTTGCACTCTCTTTTGCTTTTGCGTCAATTTCACTTATCGAAAAAATAATTCCTTCCACAGGAATTCTCTTTATCGAAAAACTTTATGGTTCAGGCGGATTTCCAATAATGTTTGCTGTCTTAATTACAGTTTTTTGCAGTATGCGCAAGTATATAACTTTTGACAAGTTTTTTCAAGCATTTCTAGCCGGCTTTATCATTGTTGTTGTAACGGTTTTTCTTCCTTTTGATTATCCTGCTATAATAATGGGTGGTACTATTGGTTTGACCTTCTTGATTTTAGGCACTCTAATATTTGTTTGGCTGAGAAAAAGAAAAAGTGGAGATTTACTGTTCCTACTTTCTATTACATCTTTCGCTGCAGCAGGTTTTGGTCAAAGCTTAGGATTTGGAACACCATTTTACCTTCTCGGTCAAGTTTTTGCCTATGTTTTCATATTTCTGGTTTTCATTCTCCCAACACTATGATGCCCAAGGAAGCAATGCTTCTTTTTTCAAAGTTCAACAACAACTTACTAAAACCGAAAATCAACTTGAAGAACTTGAACAAAAATACAAAATCATTTTTGAAGCTGTTGGTGACGCAATCTTTGTTGCTGACATAGAAACAGGGTTGATAGTTGACTGTAATCTTGAAGCAACAAAACTAGTCCATAGAGATAGGACAGATATTATTGGAAAACACCAAAGCAGTTCTGCATCCCAAAGCAAGAAAGTAACGGCGATTTTTCTCGGACTTTTCAGGAACATGCTCATGGAAATGCAGAGTTCATTGAAACGAAAGTTATAACCTCAAATGAGGAACTTCGAGATGTGGCAATAAAAGCTGGTGTTTTTGAGCTTAATGGCAAGAAGATGATGGTAGGTATTTTTCGAGATGTCACGGTACAGAAGCAGAATCAGAAAGATTTGACTTTAGCGTTAGAGTCTTTGTCTTTCACCATGGAGAAAATTCAAGCTTTAAATGAAAAGCTCCAAGTGGTAGGTAGTTTAACTAGACATGATGTTCGTAACAAGCTCTCGACTGTGACTGGTTATGCGTATTTGCTAAAGAAAAAGCATGCTGATCAAGCTGACATTGTTGAGGGGCTAGGTAAGATGGAGCAGGCTGTTAAAGATTCAATGAAGATTTTTGATTTCGCCAAAATGTATGAGCAACTAGGCGCAGAAGAACTAACTAACGATAGATGTTGAAGCTAAAATAAACGAAGCAGTAGCTCTTTTCTCCGGTTCACTTCCAAAGATAATAAATGAATGCCAAGGCTTGACAGTGTTGGCTGATTCATTTCTAAGGCAAATGTTCTACAATTTTATTGATAACACAAGAAAATATGGACAAAAAACCACCACCATAAAAATACACTACCAAAAAACTGATGCAGAGCAACTTGAATTTTGATTTATGAAGATGACGGTGTGGGTATATCGGCGGAGAATAAGTTGAAGCTTTTCTCTGAGGGATTTAGCACTGGCGGCAGCACGGGCTTCGGATTATTCCTCACCAAAAAAATGATGGAGGTTTATGGTTGGAAAATCGAAGAAAATGGCATACCTAATGAAGGAGCAAAATTCACCATAACCATTCCTAAATTGAGCAAGAACGGCGTTCAAAACTATCAAATCGTGAAAACTATTTGATAAAATAAAGAAGATAACTGAAATCTCCGGCTGGACAATCCAGGAAACCGGTGAATCAGGAAAAGGAGCAAAATTCAACTTAACAATTCCAAATCAAGTAAAATTCCGAACAAGCTGCATAATCAAAAAGGGAGTTAGCAGTTTACCTTCAACAACTTGTTCAACACCAAAAACATGCCAATAGCAGAGTTGTTTTTTATTCAACAGCTAGAGCATTTTTATTTGTCAGAGACTTAAAATCACACAGATTGACAGAATGACAGAATGTACATTCTTCAGTCATTATTCTTTCTAAATTGGTTATAAAACAAATAACTTTCTTCATCCTGACACATCCAAATGATCTTTTAAAATTTTCTTGAAACCTTTTCCCCCATCAATTGGTTACAGTAAAAAAATTCTGATCGTTTTGTTTTTGCTAGAACGCATTCTCAAAGATTTGGCCGGTAATTGAAAGTAGTGGTAAGCTATCTAATCTCCTCAGTGACGGGTAATACCGGTTTTAGATCTTTGAAATATCTCAATGTAGTTAAACCTTTATGAGTTATTCCATATAAAGCAAAAAGAGAGTGGTTTTCCATTTGCAGTCTTTTTTCAGCCATTCCCAAGCCAATTAGGGCCTCTAAGGTGTCTTTGAGTTTGTTACAGTTAAGGTTAGCCTTCTGCATAATATGTGTAAGCTTAAGGGGTTTTCCCCGTGCCAACACCATTAAAATATCCACGTATGTATCCAATTTTGATCGTCTCATCTGTTCCCCATCACCTTCGAGTTTTTGTAAGCCTCATGCATTACTACGATTCTATTTTGTAAAGCTGAACTGATATCTTCCATTAGGATTCCCTGTGCCCAGTCGGGCAAGCCCATGATTTGCATCTTTACCTCGTCAAACACCTGCATCCACTGTCCTCGGACATCGTCCAGTTTTTCATAATTGTGAAAATGTAAATTTTCGTTATTACTCATCTAATTCTCGCCTTAATTGTATACATGCTTAACAGATGAATTAAAGCTGGTGAAACTGTGGAGTCCTTGATGCAGTGACACAATATCAAGAGAAAACGTTAAACTTGCGTTGGCCAATTCATTCTAACGCTAACTTTATTTTTGTTTGTGTGTAACCGCGGAGTAGAGACATTAGTTACAGCATGTTTATGGCGTATGTTCTTCGTTAATACTTTGAAGGACAAATTGAAGGGATATTTAGTGAACCGATTAGTTTCTATAAAAAAAAGGAAAGAACTTGAGAACAAAATTGTCAAGGTCTTTGAAAACGATATGAATTCTGTTCCAGTTGGTTTCAGAAAAATATTGGCTAACGATCTGGTGTCCGCTTTTGAAAGCAGAATAAACGCTTTTAACCAGGCGGAGACAAACTTACAATTTTTTGCGTTAACCGAAGGAGAGGTTCAAGTTGAGACGATCAAGACTCGAAACTTACGTTGACATTCTTAATGTGTTGGCACGCAAGGGACCTTTGAAGTTGACACACGTAATGTACAAAGCCAACGTCAACTGTAACGTACTCAAAGAGTACTTGGTCTTTCTTATCAAACAAGGACTGGTTGAAGAACGAAATATTACAAGGGACCGCACAGTTTTCATAGTGACACAACGTGGAATATCTGTGTTAAACAATTTCCGAAATCTCACCGAAGCATTGCCTATTATAGAGGATACCCAAAATCAAATGCAGCAAACGCCCCTTCTCTAATAATCTTTCAAAAAAACTTTCCATTTAACCTATCCTTATTCAATTAAACGTTCATTTAAACGGCTACCAGTAAATCTAACCCTCCTACTTTATAGAAACTTTAAATCTTCTGCAGTGTTTTTCTGACAGGAGTGGTCTTGGATGGTTACCCCCAAAGAGGATGTCAAACCAACCGTTGAAGAGTTGCTTGCAAAAGCCAAAAAACCCGCGCAGCTCTCTCCAGGTATGCACAGATTCTACGAAGGAAAAATGCAAGTTATCCCCAAATGCGCCATCAGAAACACCGACGATTTCGCAATTTGGTACACTCCAGGCGTCGCAGCACCCTGCAGAGAAATCCAAGCTGACCCAGACAAATCATTCGAATTAACAAATAGATGGAACTACGTTGCAGTGGTTACTGATGGGACACGTGTCTTAGGTTTAGGCGACATTGGTCCTGAAGCAGCTTTGCCGGTGATGGAGGGGAAAGCACTCATATTCAAGTATCTAGGCGGCGTGGATGCCTTTCCAATTTGTCTGCGAACTAAAGACCCAGACGAAATTGTAAGAATTTGCAAAGCACTAGAGCCTTCTTTTGGCGGAATAAACCTCGAAGACATTGAGAAGCCAAAGTGTTTTCATGTTTTAGAAAAAGCTCGGGAACAGATGAAGATTCCAGTGTGGCATGATGACCAGCAGGGAACCGCAACTGTAATTTTAGCAGGACTAATGAACGCATTTAAACTTGTAGGCAAGAAACCAAAAGAAAGCCTAATCACATTGGTTGGTTCAGGAGCCGCCAACATACGCACAGCCTACGTTCTTATGAAGTGGGGTGTTAAACCAGGCAACATAATTCTTGCAGACAGCAAAGGCGTCGTCTACAAGGGCAGAGCAGACATCACCCAAGAAGAGGATCCCTGGAAATACGACGTAACCCAAAAAACCAACAGCGAAGGAAGAACAGGAGACATCACAGAAGCCTTCAAAGGCGTTGACGCAGTAGTTGCCGCTTCAAAACCTGGTCCCAACACCATAAAGAAAGAATGGGTAAAAACCATGGCGACCAATGCAATAATTTTTGCTTGTGCAAACCCAATTCCTGAGATTTGGCCATGGGACGCCGAAGATGCAGGCGCAAGAATCGTTGCAACAGGAAGAAGCGATTTCCCAAACCAAGTGAACAACAGCCTCGGATTCCCAGGCATATTCCGCGGCGTCTTAGACGTCAAAGCAAAAACCATCACAGACGACATGTGTATTGCAGCAGCGACTGAGCTGGCAAACTATGCTGAAGAGCGAGGTATGAGTGAAAAAGACATTTTGCCTCGGATGGATGAGTGGGAGGTTTTTCCCAGAGAAGCTGTTGCTTGCGCACTAAAATCTATCGAGCAGGGTGTGGCGCGTGTTAAACCAAGCAGGCAGGAACTGTATGAGCGTGCAACTGCGATAATTAGGAATGCTAGGGAATCAACTGAGTTGTTAATGAAGCATGGTTTGATTAAGCAGCCGCCAAGTGAAGCAGAACTACTAAAATAAGCACACAACTTCCAAAATTCTTAACTGTGTTGGGTTTACAAAAATAAAGAGAAGATTAAAGCGGCATTATTTTCACTATATTTCTTTTCTCGAGCCTTCTTATGGCATCGAGACATTCGTCTTTTTTCTCGCCGCTAACATTCAGATTGAGCATAATGTCCTTAATTGAAACGCCTGGTTTGCCAAAGTTTTCATGACGCTTATAGAGGTGCTTTACAATTGACTTTTCAAGTTTCCCGCATCGCCATGTTGTGTTACGTATCAAAACTACTATGGTGTGGACAAGAGTCTGCTCGTTTGATTTTCTTCCACGGGTTTCTCCCATCTCTCTCCCAACCACCCTTTCAAACCGCAACAGTTCTTTTAAACTTTTGTTCCATATCGGATGACTTGGTAGGCGCGCTTTGTTTTACAAGATTTTTTTCAGGTATAAACCATGTTTTGTTCCATAATATCTGTCCAGTTTCCCCACAGTCATGTAGCCTAATCTATTATAGAGTTTAATGGCTGCATGGTTATCTTCGCGAACTTCAAGTCGGCATTCAACTATACCTTTTCGTTTTAAAATGCCCTCAATCTCTTTTAGCAGATTTGTCGCGATTTTCTGGCGTCGATGTTTTGGCGCAATATTTAATGTAATAATATGCCCAAACTCGGTGTTTTCTTCAACTTCGACTTGAGCAATTATAAACCCTGCAATAGAGCCGTCAATTTTAGCCATCAAAGCGATACTGTTGTAATCTGTTAGTAAGTAAGCTATTTGGCGTTTGGAGAAGGCTTCTTGATCAAAGCATGCTTCTTCGAGCACATAGAGTTCATCGAGGAGTTTGATGGTTGCGGTTTCGATTTTTAAATCCATTTTGCTGGTCTTATACTAATTAGGTTTGAAGGGGGATTTTAGTTTTTTCTGTATCTATCGATTTAGATTTTCGAGGTGTAAATTCAAGATATTGTTGAGAGGCAAATCCGACGAAGAAGCGGAACCACAAGGTAATAATGCGCACCAATATGGTAGCTGTTGCAGCTAAAGGGCCGTATACACCCATTGAAATGTAAAGGGTTGTCATTACTGCCTCTGGAAGCCCAACCTCAAAAGGTACTCCAATGGGGATTGCTTTTACGGCTAAAAATATCGCCGATGTAACAATTATTATGCTCCAAGTAACTGGGTGACCCAAAGATTGGAACACAAGGAACGGTATGCTTAAACTGAAAAACCATGAAATAACCAAGAAGAAAACTGAGCCTGCTATGGCTTTGGGGGAATGCCTGAACTCTACCATTGCTTCATGAAAGTGTTGAGTTGCTTCAACGGCTTGCTCCGTTATTTTAGAGATGTTTACTCTTCCGAATGTTATCTTGTGGGCGGCGTGGGTAGCAAAATTGATAATTTTCAGGGTCCATTGTTGCTTGAAAGATAAAACAAACATTAAACCAATTATCCCCACAATCACTGCAGCAATCAAAATAAGAGCATTAAAAACTAAGGGGTAAACGTTCTCTCCAAAATTAAGCAGCACCATTCCTGCGATTAACGCAATTACGTTGAGGGCCATACCAAAAAGCCTGTGGATAAATAGTGAGGCTACCACTTTTCCGAAGGGACCGCATCTGTCTCTTGTGCAAAGGTAGGTTCGAGCTACTTCTCCGCTTATGGACTCAGATGGAACGATCGTGTCAACGTAGGTGCCATACCAAACGTAGAGATAAGCCCTAAAAATAGAGATTTTGATTTTAAGATAATTAGTTAGTACTCGCCAAGAGACCGCGAAAAAAAAGACTTCAAGGAAACCGAAAACTATGGCGACCCCGTAAATGAATGGATCAGCCGTTTTCGCCGTTGAAATGATTCCTAAAATATCGACTTTGAAAAGGTAAATGTAAATGAAAAACCCTACTAAACCAAGCAAAGGAAAAACAAAAGTTTTCCAAGTTATCTTTGGCTTAGGCGATTCCAAGTGAGTTCTGCACCAGCTTGAACGGAGAATATAAGATACCAATTATATACTTTACCCAAATCTCAATCAGAGTTTCACCAAGTAAGCCCTTCTCTGCTCTAGTAACCAATTAAATCATCTTTTTCGCATGACCAATTCGTTACTTCAATCTATCTCCACAACCCGAACAACCAACTCTCACCCCAAACAACTAAACCAAAAAACACCCTCATCAATTAAATTTTACCAAATTCACTATTTGCAAACCGTGGGTAACTCTTTTTCAACAAATTTAGGTTTAGTGCAAAAAAATTTTGGATTCTGGATATTTAAAAAACTTTTTTGGCGATTTCATTTCTTTCCAGAAAGATTTCCTCAAGATCTTCTTGGTTACCCAATTTCCTTTGCTAATCGCTGCACCTATTGGATTAAGGTGTGAAAGAGAGATTATCAAATTTAGGATTCTTCTACAATAAAAAACATTGATAAAAATAGTGAACGCTTGTGGGAAAGCGTTAGCTTTAATATTAAAAAGAATCATGAATACGGTATTCTAAGGTGAAAGTTATGGGAAATGCACTTAAGCGTAAACCAGATGGCTTGGAAGATAGCTCAAAAATTCATCGATAACCCAGAATTCTACGGTGTAAACATCTCCAAATCAACAGCAGGAACCACAATCATAGATGCAGGAGTGAACGCTCCAGGTGGTTTTCAGGCAGGCAAAAAACTAACCGAACTCTGCTTGGGCGGCGCCGGGAAAGCTCAGCTTGGCTTTAAAACCTTTGGAGATGTGACTTTTCCAGCTATCACAGTTTCTTCAGATCACCCAGCGATTGCCATGTTGGGGGCGCAGTTTGCGGGTTGGCGCATCAAAGAACCAGACGGCAACATAGCCATCGGTTCAGGACCAGTTCGCGCATTAGCGCTTAAGCCAAAAGACGTTTTCGAAGAAATCGGCTACAAAGACGTAAGCGACAAAGCGGTCATCACGTTGGAGAGCAACGTTTTGCCATCTGACGTATTAATCGAAAAAGTTACGACGGCCAGCAACGTTAAAGCAGAAAACCTAATAGTGGTTGTTGCTCCGACTGCAAGCATGGCAGGCTTAACGCAGGTTGCAGGCAGAGTAGTTGAAGTCGGCATTCATAAACTAAAAACGTTAGGCTTAAGCCCGAAGGTTATCCGTTACGCCATGGGTTATGCGCCCATTCCACCTGTTGGCATGGACTTTGAAGTTGCCATGGCACGCACCAACGATGCCATCCTCTACGGCGGCACCGTTTACCTCACAGTAGACTACGATGACGAAGCGGCTCTGCAAACCATGGTTAATCAAGCCCCATCTATGGCATCCAAAGACTATGGTAAACCATTCCTGCAGATATTCCGCGAAGCTGACAAAGACTTCTACAAAATAGACCACGGATTATTCGCCCCAGCAGTCCTTATGATAAACAATGCCAAGACAGGGCGAACATTCAAGGCGGGACAAATAAACCCTAAGGTACTAGCAGAATCCTTAGGATTCTAAATTTTCCTTATTTTTTGTTAGGGACTGGACATTTTTCTATCTGCGGCATCGTTAAGTGTAGAACTTTTTGAACCCTTTGGGCAATCAACCAACCAATCGGAATAGTGTATAGCGCTAATGTCGCATTGAAGAAGGCAGCAAACGGCAAGTAAGCGATTGTTGCTATCCAAGCGAAATGAAAAGCCTATTGGGGATGGTTGCGGAAGAGCAAAGTAAAGAACGGCTGACATGAATGCAACTCTGGTCAAGATTCCCAAAACTGTTGCTACTGCTGCCCATTTGACTTTAGTTAAAATATTTGTGTCGGGGTTTTTTGAACAGAAAAATCTTTTTCCAAATGCTACTGCCGCAAAAATTCCAACTTGCATTGATAGGGTTGCGGCTAAGGTTATAGACTGGTCCTGTAGGTAGGGCGCCTGGGAAGATGGCGAATAAGACGGCTGTGTTTAGGAGGGATACTCCAAGTCCTGCTACTGGGCTGATTATTAGGAATGCGACTACTATTGGGATTTCCCATATTTGATAAATGAGTCCCTGTGCGAAAGGGAAGTTGAGCGAGATATAGGTGAATGTTGGGTTTAATGCGATTGCTAAGGCAGCGAAAACGATTGTTAGTGAAAGTTTTTTTGTGTTCATTTTGTTGTCTCGCCATTGTTTCAATGGCATGGTTACCTATTTAAGAGTAATTACCCAAAAAAGAGTAACTGGATTGGGCTAAAATTGATAAACAACCCAACAAATAAACTAAGCAGTGAAACAGCGTTGACTGAAGCATCCCTACAGTTCTCATCATCCAGCGATGTAAAACGTTGGCTTGAAACCCAAACCAGCTCAGTTCTTACACCCGTTCATTCTCAAGCCAAAAAACTACGAGACGATATGAACTTTTCAGTCCTATCAATGATAGATGTTAGCAAACAACTCTTTGATACCAGCTCAAAAGAAATAGAAAAAAGAAATATGAAAGTCTACAACAGAGCACGCGCCCTAAACAAGCTGGCACGTCTGTTCCTTGACCGCCTAAAAAAACTCAATCCCCCCGAACAAGTAACCTATGACAGTTTAAGCCGCTACGTTCAAGATACCCAAAAAGTCCTCTTAGTCACAGACATCGACATCAAAAATTGGTTTCCAAGAATTTCCCCATTCTTTATTATGGATAGACGAAAATTCCTAGCAATTTATGAGAAGGCTAAACAAGCTTACACAACCCTAAACGATTACCTCACAAAGGAATACATCAAAACTAAAACCTTAGAAGAAGCACTCCTTCTAATCAGCGAGCTCCAAGGCCAAGAAAGGCAATTGCTAATCCTCAAAGACGAAAAGACGACCATCAAGAATGAACGTTTACCAATCGAACAAGAAATCGCTGTCCTAGAAGAAAAGATCAACGAATTAAAATGCAAAGGACCCGTCGACAAGCTCAATATGGTTAATTGCGAAATTGAGTCTTTAAGCAATGAGTTAAAGCATGAATTAAGACATATGCAGAAACCGTTCATTAAAATGCAGGCTTTAGCTACCGGGGGCGGAGGAGGAGGAATAACCCCAGACGAATTAAACAAGATTAATCAATACTTAGAAACACCTTTTGACGCGTTAGTATCCGAAAAGACGAATTATCCGTTGCTTAAAGATATTCTGCAGAAACTTGAAGAGTTTATAGTACAAGACAAATTAAAGTTGAAACCAGAGAAAGCTCGGAAAGCTGAGCAATCAATCAACGAAATTTTACATAAGGATTCGTTGGCGAAGCTTCAGATAAGATGCGTAGAGATGGCGACTAACAAGGAACAATTGTTAGCTTCTTCAAAGATGGATGAAATAAATCAAAACATTGCACAATATCAACAACAAGTAGACCTGATGAAGGCACGGAAAACAAGCGTTGAAACCCATGAAACTGTTAAAGAAAACGCTTACAAAGAAACAGAAGACAAAATCGGCAACCTCAAACGCACCATCGAAAGAAACGTTCAAAGTTCAATCAACAAAAAAATCCAAATCGCATAAACCATTTGCAGTTTGGGTTTATCAGCATGCTTTTATTGGCGTGGTAACTATCCAATAACAAAAACCTCGCTGCGAAGGCAAACAGGATGGCTGAACTTAGAACCCAAGAACAACAAGTACTCTCCGCCCTCGAATCACTTGGCGGAAAAGCAACCGTTGAACAATTAATTCAAGCTTGCGGAATTCAAGATACAGCCGTTATGCGCAACGCCCTAACGCTCCAAGAAAAAAATTTTGTTGCCATTCGCGCGAAGATCCAAAACATCATCAAATTAACCCCAGAGGGCGAGCAATATGCAAAAGATGGCTTGCCCGAACGCAACCTAATCCTTGCCACAGCCGAACTGGGCGGAGCTGCAGACTTAAAACAAGCAGCAGAAAAAGCATCACTCAAACCAGAGTTCATCCAAATTGCGCTTGGCTGGGCGATAAGAAAAAAATGGGCTACTTACACTCCGCAAAATAACACCCTCCGAATCACCGACACTCTGCTACATCAAACAACCATCCCACAAGGTTGCGATGAAACCCTCCTAAAACATCTGCAAAACAAAAAACAGGAATCCCAAGAAGACCTCAGCCCTGAACTTCAACAAGCCACAGACCAACTCAAAAAACGAAAACTCGTGACCGTCGAACCCAAAACCACCCGTACTTTACAAATTACGGCAGAAGGTAAAAAAGCCACAACCGAAAACAAAATTGCACCCCAAGAAATCACTCAACTAACCCCCGAACTCATAATCACAGGTAAATGGCACACTGCAAAACTCCAAAAATACAACATCGAAGCGCCTGTAGCAAAAACTTGGCCTGGAAAAAAACATCCATACCTCCAATTTCTTGATGAGGTCCGCGCCAAGTTGGTTCAGTTGGGTTTTCAGGAAATGACTGGGACCGCTGTTGAAACAAGCTTCTTCAACTTTGATGCGCTTTATGTTCCGCAGGACCATCCAGCACGAGAAGCATAGCGACATTTACTACGTTAAAGACCCACAGTTCGGCGACATTGGTCAACATGTCAAAGCGCTGGAGCATGTGAAGGAAACTCATGAGAACGGCTGGAAAACGGGCTCCACAGGCTGGGGATACAAATACTCACTTCAGGCTGCCCAACGCTTGCTCCTTCGCGGACACGGCACATGCCTAAGCGCACGAACCCTTGAGGCTGGTAAGTTTGAGGTTCCAAGCAAACACTTCTCCATCGCTCGCGTCTACCGACCTGAAATAACCGACAAAACTCACCTCTCAGAATTCAACCAAGTCGAAGGCATAGTAATCGACAAAAACCTCAACCTAAAAGACCTCCTTGGCGTTTTAGGCAAATTCGCAATGGAGATTGCTGGAGCAGACAAAATCCGCTTCAAACCCGACTACTTCCCATTCACAGAACCCAGCGTTGAACTCAGCGCCTACAAAGAAGGTTACGGCTGGGTAGAATTCGGCGGCTCAGGCATCTTCCGTCCCGAAGTCACATTGCCGCTGGGCGTTAAAGAACCCGTAATTGCTTGGGGCTTGGGCGTGGACCGCTTATTCATGATGCGTGCAGGCATCGAGGATATTCGAATGATTTTTAGCCAAGACCTCGGTTGGCTGAGGAAAAAACAGGTGACATAAGATGCCCACAATCGACATAGATTACGCTGAACTTGAACGTTTACTAAATATAAAATTGAACGGTGACATGGCAAAGCTCGACGATATACTCGCTTTTGTGAAGGCAGAAGTAAAAGCCTTCAACGAAAAAGAGAACTCAATCAGCATTGAAATGAAAGATACTGCCCGTGCTGACCTTTGGAGCGTCGAAGGTTTAAGCCGCGCATTGCAGGGCTATCTAAAGCAGACTAAAGGAATCAAACAATATTCTGTTGGAAAATCTGTCATCGAAGTTAACGTTAACGCCCAACTATACAATATTCGCCCCTACATCTGCTGCTCAGTAATCAAAGGTATTCACCTCTCCGACGGCGTCATCAAAGGCATCATGCATCTGCAAGACAAACTTGATCAAACCAATGGTCGCAGCCGCCAGAAAACCTCCATAGGCATCTACAATTTAGACCTTATCAAACCGCCTATTGAGTATACCGCGGTTAAACCAGCGGATGTAAGTTTTGTTCCATTAGGGTTTAATGAAAAAATGGGTTTAGACGAAATTCTTGAACGCCATCCAAAAGGCATTGAGTACCGTCAAATAGTTAAGAAAAACCCACTTTATCCTATGTTGTTTGACAGCGAAGGCAAAGTGCTCTCGTTCCCGCCCATCATCAACTCGAATGATTTAGGCAAAATCACCGAGGAATCATGCAATCTACTTGTTGAAGTTACTGGAACCTTGCACAAGACGGTTATGAATACGCTGAATTTAGTTACACTTGCCCTGATTGATCGAGGCGGCAAAGCTTACAGCGCCACAGTGAATTATCCACAAAAATCCAATTACACTGAAAGCACAGTTGTTACCCCAAACTTTGACAACAAACGCTTCGACCTAAATGTTGAAGACACAAACCGCCTTCTGGGCTTAAAGCTGAATGCCACAGAGATAGGTGATTTGTTATTAACTGCTGGATTGGGAGTCGAGAACATTTCAGATGAAGCTTTAACTGTCCTGGTTCCTTGCTACCGCGTCGACGTAATGCACCAAGTAGACATAATTGAAGACGTCGCAATCGCATACGGTTACAACAACATCGACCCAACGTGGCGTGAATTGCCAACCACTGGCAAAGCAAAACCTGACCAACGCTACATCGACGTTGCCCGCGAACTAATGGTTGGGTTAGGCTACCAAGAAACCCTCAACACCACGCTAACTAATCCAGAAACACTCTTCAAGAAAATGAACACCGAACCAACACAAATCATCGAACTCTCAAACCCCAAAATAGTAACTATGACATGCCTACGCAACTGGCTTTTGCCCAGCCTCATAGAGTTCCTCAGCATCAACCAATCCATCGAGTTTCCCCAAAAAATCTTTGAACTCGGCAAAGTAACATTGCTCGACGAAACCCGAGAAACTCAAACACGCGACGAAGACTGGCTAGCAGCCGTAACTACTCATCCAAACGCAAATTTCAGCGAAATCAAATCTGCTTTAGACTCGTTTATGGGGAACTTCGGTATTGAATGGCAAATAAAAGAAACCGCTGATCCAAGCTTCATCGCGGGCAGAGCAGGCAAAATCATAGTAAACAGCAGCGAAATAGGAATTGTCGGGGAAGTCAATCCTCTGGTGCTTGAAGCCTGGAAACTTGAGAACCCGGCAGCGGCCTTTGAACTTTCCTTCCAAAGAATCCTTGAGAATAAATTAAAGAAGTAAGGTTACCAAGGTATTGGTTTAATTTATCAAGACGCGATATTCTCAAAATTCTTAATTCTTCAGTAGTTTTCTTCTGGTAACAAAATGTTTGTAAAAAGTGAATAAAACGAACAACACATTTAGTTCACAATCAGCTAGTTTGTGGTAATTAGTTTTTACATGGATCTTTTACAAACAAGAACACAACGGCGGCTGAGGCTACACCGAATATGCCAATCAGTGTGTATAGGATTTGAAAGTTGTTAGCGTAAAGATTTAGAACCAAACCGCTTGCAATCAAACCTACAGTGAGACCAATGTTTTGAAATGATGCGTTTAGAGACATCATAGTGCCTCGAAAATCGGGGACTTGTTCGAGAGCTAAACTGGTAAGACCGGTAAGCATTGTGCTGGCAAAGAAAGCTGATACCATCCACATTGCTGCAGATGCCCAAGAATTAGGCATAAAGACAATCAAGGTTGCGAATGCCCCTTGAACTGCACATCCAACTACAGTAAGAGACTTCCTTCCGATTCGATTAATCAATTGCCCCCCAACTAATACACCCAATATTCCCATTGCTGAAGCTAGCGAATAGAAGGTTGCACTTGTACTCAAAGACTCGTTGAAATACAATCTGTAAAATGATACTGCGTATATTGGGGTTAGGATTGAGGTCGAAATTAACGCTGTTGCGACGACGCAGGCAAGCGAGGATTTGTTTAGCAAGATTTGTTTGAAAACCTTCAAATATTTAGGTTTGTTTGCGGTGAGTTCCTGTCGCGGTTTTGATGGAAGAAAGAAAAAACCCAAAAGCAAACTAGCAACGGATATTGGAAATATGAACCATAAAAGGACAGCACGCCATCCCGCAATGTTCGTAATTATGCTAGTCACTTGAGGCACAATTAAGTTCGCAGCGAATGCACTTGCCATTGTTAAGCCAACTGCTATTCCTTTTTTCTCCAAAGGTAAAAAATCTCCGATTAAAGCGAAAACTACAATGCTAGTCATTGCTGACCCAATTCCAAAGAAGAAACTAAAGAATAGAAGAGAAGCAAAATCTGGAGCGAAGAACCAGCCTAAAGCGCCTACACCAAAAAACGTCGCTCCAAGCAGAAACAACGAATTATGCTTGAATCTGAGAGTCAAAAAGCCCATGATAAAACCAGCAATAAGACCCACAAAAGAGCTAATTGTCAAAATCTGGCTTGCAGTTCCCACCGTAACATTTAGCGTTGAGGCCACATTTACCATAGCAGTGCTTAGGAAAACTGTAAAGGTGTATGTTAAGAAAAAACCCAAAAGCAAGACGAACAGAAACAATCGGCTTCTAAGACTTTTTTCGATCTCAGATTGTTTGTTGCTCATGTTTTTCTATCATCTATTGTAAAGTCAGATTCTGAATAATAGAATCTATGTAGGTTCAATCCACGATATGTCATTTCCACCTTGCAAGTAATCGTGTCTCCAAACGATTTCTGCAACGGGAAAGACCCAAGTACAATGTCCGTTCGCATCCGCGTGATGTATCAGCTGTATAGTTTCATCGATACGTACAACAGGCATTATATGCCAACCCTGACCGCCACCCAAAGCTAATGAAATCAAGCAAGGTTTTTGCTCATCTAAGAGGGATTTGATACGGTTCACTTTCTCAATTCCCTTGGTGAAACTTTGCACTTGAATATTAATTGTAGGATACACACTTCTAATCTTCGCTGAAACAGAGTTAAAACTATTATTTTGCCCAAGGTCAAAATCCTCTTGAAATGTCCCAAGATTCACCCCTTGAATCTTCAAATATCGAATTATCCACTCATAACCTGTGGGAACACAGCCAGATTCATGACGTTGCTGAATTAGAGTTTTGCTCCAGTCTAATAATTCTGTCATTTCTTAACGAATTAGTATAGAAAACAATAACAATTTAAGAC
Source organism: Candidatus Bathyarchaeota archaeon (assembly GCA_963840325.1). GTDB lineage: Archaea > Thermoproteota > Bathyarchaeia > Bathyarchaeales > Bathycorpusculaceae > Bathycorpusculum. The sequence continues at coordinate 281,972 of CAWIYM010000004.1, read as the reverse complement.
TACTGACGCGCGTTCTGAATTATCAATGGATATATATTTACTGATGATTTGATAAAAAAAAAGATAATCGGGTAGTCAACTTTTCACTATGATTTTGTTCAGATGCTTTGAGAGATTGGAAATATTCCTTGCAGGCTTCCTAAATAAAGGAAGGTTTTAGTTGTTAGAACCATGAAAGGGTTCCGTTTTTCCGCGCCGTTTTCAAGCACCAACTATAAGCAAGGTACCCAACAGGGAGAATAATGGCGCACATCAAACCCAGAATAGCAAGGTCAGGCAGAATAGCCCCTATAGCTTGCCCAACTAACATTGGTCGAATGCACGTAAAGAAATAGTACTGTGGCACAAAGAAGCTGATTATCTGAAGGGGAAGCGGCATCACGGAAATTGGGAAAAGCACATTTCCAAATAGATTTGTTGCCAAAGTTATGATCGTGGTAACGGGATCGCCTTGCTTGGTTAAAATCAAAACACCCGCGCCTATCATACTAAACCCGATGAATGTCCCAATACCCAATCCCACAACTAAAATTGTTCCGATGATGTTGACGCTTAGGATAACACCGAAGGCGAAAACACCAACCGACAAATAAATAACGATGACAAGTGTACTCCAAATGAAACCCCAAAGCGAACTGCCAACAATGAAAGTCACCAGCCCCGTGGGCGAAACCAATACCTCCTCCAAACTCCATGGGTTAATCGTCCGCTGAACGAGCGTGAGGCTCTGCGACAAGTATGTATTAAACGCAAGCCCAATCAGCAAATAAGTTACGACTGGCATACCGAGATTCTGAACGCTAGGCATGGAAGCATTTGCGCCCCAAAACGCATATGACAACGCCCCAAAAAGTGCACTGACAACGCTAAGCAGAATATTTGTTTTATATGTTGAAAAGGAAATGATGTCACGTTTCATGAAGTAGTAGATTTTGTCCAGTTCCTGAGTCAATGTCATTTGCTTGCACCAGCTTGCGTCAACTCGATGAAAGCATCCTCAAGGGTTGGCTCTTCCTGCCGAAAGTTCATAAGCTTGATTTTTTCGCGGAAAAAGAAATCCAGAACCATCGGCAGGCCATTCACGTTCTCCAAGCGGACCCGCAGCCGCGTCTGCCCAAGAACTGAATCCTGCACTTCAGCGGTTAAACTCGAGACGCCATCCAAAGCCCGCAAAGTGTTCACCTGCGTCTCAGACATATTCTTAACCACGATGTCGGCGACTTCGCCATTCTTAGCCATTCCCTTGAGCGCTTCGGGTGTGTCTAAAGCAACGATTTTGCCTTTGTTCATGATGCCGACGCGGTCACACATTTGGGAAACCTCCTCGATATAATGTGTGGTGTAGAGGACGGTTTTGCCATGTTTTTTGATGAGGTCGTTTTTTATGAAGTCTCTAATGTTTCGCGAGGAAGTAACGTCTAAACCTGTAGTTGGTTCATCAAGAAGAAGTATAGGTGGGTCAGCCAGCAAAGCTCTGGCTAAGGCCAGTTTTCTTTTCATGCCGCCTGAATATTTCTGAAAAACCTCAAACGCCTTCTCTTGCATCCCCACCAACTCCAGAACTTCCAATATTCGTTGTTGCCTTCCACTTCGGGGAACATTGTTTATGGCTGCAAAGAATTCCAAGTTACTGTAGCCAGTTAGCCTCCAAAAGAAGCCGCGTTCACCTACACTAAAAATAGTGCCAATTGACCGTTTTACTTGCATCTGCTGCTTAGCAACGTCAAAGCCGTTTACTGTGGCGGTTCCTTCGTCAGGAGGCAACAAGGTGCAGAGAATTTTTACAAGAGTAGTTTTGCCTGCTCCATTGGGGCCAAGGAGCCCGAAGAGTTCGCCTTTTTTTATGTTGAGGTTAAGGTTGTCGACGGCGTTGACGCATCGTGTTTGGTGTTTGAAAAGACCGGAGCTTGGGGTTTTGGTTTTGAATATTTTTGTAAGATTCAGTGTTTGAATGGCATACTCGTCTTGCAACAGCAAACCTCTTTAGTCAATCCAATTTATTGGAATTTGTTGAGAAAAATTTCTCGTTAATTCAGTTAGCGTTAACGCGGCAATTAAGGATTACTCAATCAACCCTATTATAATTATAATTTTCTTCTTTAACCGTTCCGCTACAATATATCCAAGCTGTACATCGTTAAGTGAGATTCCTAATAATTTGCTTTAAAGATTCATGCGTTGGAGCTCCAGAAGTGATAAAGAGCAAAATTTTTTACGCCATTTTTCAAAAAACCTAAACGTTGGTTTGCCCCAAAGAAATAATGGCAAATGTTTTAATGAGGCTAATACTAACTCTAATGTATGAACGGTTTTTCATTGGTTTTACTTGGTGTTGTCCTGTTTGTTGTTGGTTACGCTTTATGGAAAATTCAAGGAAAATTGAAAGATGTAACATTAGCGGTCGATTCTGGCTTTAAGACAATAGAAGATGGAATCACCCAAAACCTTCTAGGTCCAAATGGAGCGCTCACTAAAGCAACAAACGCAGTTGACCAAAATTACTTGACAATTAGCAATGGCATAAACAATAATGTTTTTGGCCCAACCGGATTATTGAGCAAGAGCCGATACATCATGAATTACGCTAATACCATTTGCATCGATGTAGGCAACGACATACTGACTGGCAAACTTATTCTACAAAATGACATTCGAAAAACCACAGGTGACATTGAAACCATACTTGATGATACTGGAAAACCATTGATTGACGCAGGCAAATGGCTAAATAAAATTGGCAATGACATTGACATTGATATTGCAGGGGCACACCCATTACATGACTTAGCAAAGCCATTCCATGATACAGGAAACACAACAAAGGATATTGGCGGTTTATGCTTATCAGCTGAAAATAAGCTTCGAATGGCAGACTTAAAAATAATTCAAGCTGAAACCCAACTAAATGACATTTCAATCAAGGTAAAAGCTTTGGGACCAGAAATTATTCAAGTCAGAGATTACATTGACACTTCTTTCACTAACGGAATCAACGCTTCATTAAATGATCTAAAACAGGTAACAGATAGCGTTAAAACCCTTTTCTCCGCACTGGAAAGTGGGGCTCAGACGTCAGTGAATAATTTGAAAAACGCGAATAGTTATCTCGATTCATTGCTCAACAATATTTTTCAGAAACAATTGATAATTGGTTTGTTTTCTGCAGGGATTATTCTAATTTTAACTGGCGTTGCAATCGGTCTTTAAACGACAGAAGTTTAGGATCAGGCAATACAGCAGCAACATAACCTTTTTTCTAAGCGACAAAACTTGGGTGAAAGTGAAGCAAGATTCAGAATTAAAGAGAGAAAGACCTTTTTCATCTTTTACTTGTCGAATTAAGCGATTTTTGTATAAATTATAATGCGTTCTCTGAGTTTAACCTTACATTCATAACTGGAAGATAGCCCTAAAAGGCTCTGGACGCGCCTTTTGTTTTTAGAGTTCTCCCAAAACGACCTATGATTTATTGCTGTTTTAGGTAATTTCAAGCCTAGTATGTTTTCAAGGTCACGATAGGATAAAGTAATAGTTTCTAAACCTGAATTGCTTATATGTTCTAAGAGAGGCTGATTTTTGGTCATCTTTTATCTTTTGCCTTTGTTATTTTCAATTCTGGAAACCTAAAAAGACTTATGAATTTTGGATTCATAATTAACTAATTAACCCACGTTCATTAGCAAAAATGTTTTAAAAAAAGGGGGAGTAAGCGTTTGGGGGATCAAAGCACGTTTTGGTGCAGATGCGTCAAGGTTTTTTCTGCTTGGGCTAAATAGCCTCCGCGTCCTGCCAACGTTGACCCAGCCAAACGGTTCCTAATACGGGATCATACTTCCCATTTTAACAAGTACCTTTTTTTAATAAAGGGCTTCTTATCGTGTTTTTTATACTTCGTAGTTCAAAATTATAAAATGCATACAAAATAAATTGCCTTTTATTATAAGGAAGTAACCCGTATTGAAGCTTTTATGTTTTCAACATGTATCGACTACAGAAAAAAAGGATAAAAACGATGTGCATACGCTTTAAAATCCCTAATTTCCCTTCCTTTAAAAACCATGTTTTCGTATGTCAGTCGAATTATACAAAAAGAGGTTTGGAGAAAAATTTGTTTAAACCTTAGTAAGGGTTAGTTGGAAAAACACTTTCAGGGTTCTTTGCCCATTGAAGGTGACGATGGGCAGGTTGGGGTGATTGTTGGGCGAAGCGGGTCAGGCAAGACAAGCATAGCTAAACACCTTTTCCCAGACGCTTACATTCGAGGCTTTGAATACACAAACAAATGTATCTTGGATGACTTTTCCCCAGAGCTTGAAACAGGTGAGATTACAAAGATGGCTTTGCAGCGTTGGCTTCGCTTCACCACCAGACTGGCTCAAAGCGTACGATTGCCTCAGTCAAGGGGAAAAAATGCGAGTTGACATCGCAAGAGCACTCTGCCTTAACCAAAATGAGATAGTTTTCGATGAGTTAACAAGCGTAGTAGATAGAAATTGCAAGAGTCAGTGCTTACGCGATTAGCAAGGCTGTTCGCCGATCCAAAAAGAAATTCATTGCAGTCGTCGGTCGTAGCAAAGGTAGCCTTAAAGAGGTTTTCTCATCGTGAATATTCTGATATTTGGAAGTGAGATAGCCGTAGAAGTATTTTTTGAGGGTTTTGGCGCGGGCACTTCAATTACATGGATTAAAATAAGTTCTGGCTAAAACTTACAGAATTATTAATAAGTATTACTTAGGAAAATATTTAGTGATATGTAGCAATTTGTTTCAAACCAATTAATTTTATATACATCTAGCAAAGATAATCGTTTTTTGTTGGCGGGGCAACTTCTCAAAAGTTCGCCTTGCCAATTAAAACTATAGGAAGAGAAAAATTATGAATATAATAAACAAAAAGACTAAAGCTGCTTTGCTTTCGCTATTTCTGATGCTGGCTATCACAGGCACATCCATATTTTTTGCTTTGCCAACCGATAAAGCACATGTTCCACCATGGTACATGCCAACCAACGCCTATGTTAGTGTGGCACCACCCGTCATTGGTGTTGGTCAGTCTACCGTTATTGTAGTGTGGCTTGACAGAACCTCACCTACATCAACCGGTACGAGCGGCCAACATTTTGCTGGCTTCTTGCTAACAATCACGCAACCAGACGGAACCAACACAACCATTGGACCTTGGAGTACGGGTGGGGCCATGGCAAGCGACTTCAAGACCTTCACCCCCACTCAGCCGGGCAATTACTCAATAGTGTTCAGCTGGCCCGGAGCAATTATAGAAGCCGGTGATCAGCCCTACGTCAATACCCAACAAGACGTCGGCGATATTTGGATGGCCTCCACAAGCAAGCCATGCACACTCACCGTTACAGAAGACCAAGTACCAAATTATCCAGAACCACCTCTGCCAACAGACTACTGGACTAGACCAATAAATAACATCAACCGTAACTGGAACACTCTTGCAAGCAACTGGCTTCAAGGCACATGGCTTCAGAGCAATATTCAAACAGTGGGTACAGGACCGATGAGCGCTCACGTGCTGTGGGCTCGACCAATTCTGCCGGCATTCCCAGGCGGCATTGCTGACGCAAACTATGGAAACCTAAACGCGAACATTGAAGACTACCTGAGTCCATGGGGAGGCTGCATCATCATGAACGGAATAATCTATTACAACACACCACAAAACGCGGAGACTCCACGATACGGATACTACGCAGTGGATCTTTACACTGGAAAACAGATATGGTACAATAACGGAACAAACCCCATAACAATGGCCGCATCGACAGGAGCAGGCGGCGTTACCTCACCCTCTACACAGACCTATCCGAAGCTATCAATCGGTCAAATGTTAAAAGTTGATAACGTGAACGGAAGAGGAGTAGCCTCATACCTTTGGGAGCAGGGACCCGCTACAAGCGCAGACCGCCCGGGTTACACTTCGTGGTACATGCTTGACCCAAGCACCGGAAACCTCATACTGACATTGCGCAATGTTCCTTCGGGCACAGCTGCAACAGACGCGCATAGGAGACTTACTAATATACACTTACAACTCCGCCACAGGCAACATTCTATGCTGGAACTCATCACAAGCCATTCCACCTGGAGGTCCACTAGGGACTGGACAGCAGACTTGGCGACCTGAAGTAGGGCAAGTAATCGACACCATGAACAACACATTGTTTACTCCAGGGGCATGGTCCTCATCCCTTGATGCCGCCACATTAGCAGCCATAAGCGCAGGTCCTCTGACACCATACTCAATGAACGTTACAGTAGATCGAGGTCTTCCTGGAAGCATGACTATTCTTAAGGATAGTACACGCGAGCCAATTGGAATCTTCGGCAGCCAAGTAAACTCAACATACGTCGGTGGAACTGCAACCCCTAGCGCAGACGTGTTCACAGTCTGGAAAGTAAGTTTCAATGACCACGCAGCGCCTTACAGTCCATACCCTAAACTAGCAGGTACACTAAACAATAACCTCGGGTTCACTGCTACACTGGACTACAAAAAAGATCGTAACCGTTCCCCTGCCTGGACATAACTATACGTGGAGTGTTAGCATGGGTGGACAAGCTGACCAAGCTGGAGTATTCTTCTTAAGATGTACGCAGACGGGTCAGTTTTGGGCATACAACCTGGCAACTGCAGCACCATTGTGGGGACCAATAGAGGGTATACAGGGTGGCGACGCAAACGACCAAATGATATACTACGGTCAAAGTGCCACAGTTTATGGAGACAAAGTCCTTATGACTGCTAGCTATCAAGGAACAATCACTGCATATGACGTGCAAACAGGCGAGTTTCTTTGGCAGTATGTGGCTTCAGCAGCACCATACACCTATGAAAGCCAATACGGAGGAAGAATGCCAATCAGCCTCGGCAGTATCTGCAACGGAATGATATACACCTGGTCCAACGAGCACTCACCCACTAACCCTCTATGGCGCCAATCGTACACGCGATGCATTAACGCAACCGACGGAAAATTGGTATGGAAACTACACACATATATGTGTTTCATCGGCACACCCTCAGCTATAGCCGACGGCTATCTAGTAACTGCTAGCGACTACGACAACAAGATCTACTGCATCGGCAAAGGACCAAGCGGCACCACAGTTAGCGCCCCACAGGGTGGCGTAACAGAAGGAAACAGTTTCACCATCACAGGCACAGTAACTGACCAGTCGCCTGGAGCGTTAGACTTCGCATCCAAATACGGTCTCATGAGCGGAGTAGCAGCCGTATCCGACGCCAGCCAAGAAGACTACATGATGTATTTGTACGAACAACAACCAAAGCCAACAAACGCAATAGGTGTTCAAGTCGCATTAAACGCCATCGACCCCAACGGCAACCTAATCAACCTCGGCGCAGCTACAACTGACGTAAACGGATTTTACTATTTCCAAGTTAATCCAAACATGCTCCAAGCTGGCGCAGGCACATACCAAGTCATTGCCACATTTGCAGGCTCTGACTCGTATGGTTCGTCAAACGCAGAATCTGCCTTTACACTCAACGCTGCACCAACAGTAGAGCCAACCGCTGCACCTCAAACAAACTTAGCAACTACAGCTGACTTGTTGATGTACTTGGCCATTGGAATAATTGCTATAATCATTGCAATAGCCATAGCCACAGTACTCTTGCTTAGGAAACGACCTTAAACATAGCAACTTAAAAAACTCAATTCCCCCTTTTTATTTTTCTAAATATTTTATATTATTCTATCCAAAAAATCAAAAAAACCCTTTTAACAAGACAGGCATCAGCTAACTCAAATGTGACAGTTATAGGACAAGACCGATTCGAAGACAACCAAATCCGACAACTAAGCTTAGCATTAAAGCAACAGATGTTAAAGGAAATCCGAGAGGAATAAAAAAATAAAGTATATAAAAGAAAAAAGTATGAATTTGAGTCTAGGGCTACTTTACTTTGTAGTCTTCTGAGTCGACTACATGTTCGCCTTCTGGACCTGCTTGCGGTTCTTCGGTTGGAGGCATCTCTGGACCTGCACCCTGTTGTGGACCTGTTTGCTGACCACCTGGCTGTTGTCCCTGTTGCTTTGCGTATTCTGCGGCTGTTTGCTGGTAAACTTTGGTTCCGACATCTTGCAGAACCTTTTGGAGCGCGTCGGATTTGGCTTTGACTTGGGTCATGTCGTTGCTTGCTAATGCGTTTTTAAGTTCGGTTACTGCCGCGTCGACTTTGGCTACTTCTTCTGGGCTGATTTTGCCTGCAAGATCAGTCTTTGTACGCTCTGCCGTGTATACGAGGCTGTCTGCGTTGTTTCGGATTTCTGCTTCTTCTTTCTTCTTGAGGTCTTGGTCAGCGAATTGTTCGGCGTCTTTGATTAGGCGTTCTTTTTCTTCTTTGCTGAGTTTAGTAGAGGCTGTTATGCGGATTTTGTTTTCTTTGCCTGTGGCTCTGTCTTTGGCAGTTACGTTTAGGATACCGTTGGCGTCTATGTCGAAGGTTACTTCGATTTGTGGTGTGCCTCTGGGTGCTGGGGGTAAGTCAACAAGGTTGAATTCACCCAATGAAACGTTGTCAGTTGCCATTGCACGTTCGCCTTGCAAGACGTGAATGGTAACTGCGGTTTGGAAGTCTGCGGCTGTGGTAAAGACTTGGCTGCGTTTGGTGGGTATGGTTGTATTTTTCTCCATGACTTTGGTGAAAACTCCGCCCATTGTTTCAAGTCCAAGTGTTAAGGGTGTAACGTCTAAGAGCAGCAGGTCGGTAACTTCTCCTGACACAACTCCTCCTTGTATAGCTGCGCCGATGGCAACGCTTTCCATTGGGTCAATTCCGCGTTCTGGAGCTTTGCCTAGGATTTGCTCGACGAAACGTTGGACTAGAGGCATTCTGGTCATGCCGCCGATGAGGATGATTTTATCGATTCCTTGCGGCGTCAACTTTGCGTCTTCGAGAGCTTTAAGAAGTGTGGGTCTTGTACGTTCTACGATGGGTTGAGATAGAGATTCAAGTTTTGTGCGGGTTAACATTAGTTTGAGGTGTTTTGGTCCTGAAGCATCAGCTGTTAAGAATGGAAGATCAATATCGGTGTTCATGAGGGTTGAGAGTTCAATTTTTGCTTTTTCTGCTGCTTCTTTTAGTCGGGACATAGCCATCCTGTCGTTCGATACATCAATGCCTGTTTGACGTTTGAATTCGCCCAAGATATAGTCCATGACTGCTTTGTCTACGTCTGTTCCACCCAACTGGGTATCGCCGCTTGTGCTGAGTACTTGGAAAACTCCTTTGCCGAAGTCCATAATGGTTACGTCGTGTGTTCCACCGCCAAAGCTGAACACAAGAATTTTCATTTCTTGTTGAAGCTTATCTATGCCATATGCGAGGCAAGCAGCAGTAGGCTCATTGATTATACGCATTACTTGGAACCCTGCGATTTCGCCTGCGTCTTTGGTGGCTTGGCGTTGGTTGTCGTTGAAGTGTGCTGGCACGGTTATGACTGCTTTACTGATTGATCCGCCGAGGTAAGTTTCTGCGTCCTTCTTGATTTTCTGTAGAATGAACGCTGAGATCTGCTGTGGGGTGTATTCTTTGCCGTAGATGTTGACTTTGTAGTCTGTGCCCATCTTGCGTTTGATTTCAAAGATTGTTCCTTCTGAGTTGGTGGTTGCTTGGCGTTTTGCCGATTCACCTACCAAGAGTTGACCGTCTTTTGTGAAGGCAACCACAGACGGAAACATCTTGCCCGCCATTGTGGGTCCTTCTGCACTTGGGATAACCGTTGCATGTCCACTTTCATAAATAGCGGCTGCTGAATTGGTTGTTCCCAAATCTATACCTAATACTTTTTCATTTGTTTTTGGATTACTCATTTATTTTTTTTCCTCCATTTGATTACTTTGACTTTTATTGTTTTTTGTTGACTTAACAGCAACTTTCACAATTGTTGGCCGAATAACTTTTCCCCGCATAACGTAGCCCTTCCTTATTTCTTCAAGAACCGTGCACTCAGGCACATCATCCTTTTCTTCTGTGATGACGGCGTTGTGGCGGGCTGGGTCAAAAACTTTGCCTTCAGGGCTCTCTATTGGTGTTACACCTTCTTGCTCAAGAACCTTTCTGAGCTTCTTTAGGGTCAATTCAACGCCTTCGATAAGTGATTCGGGTGATGTGGAGACTTCTCCGTTTTGAACTGCCAACTCTAGTTCGTCAACTACATCTAAGAGTGAAATGACTAAGCATTCGATGCCATGCTTTTTGATTTGCTCCGCTTCCCTTTCGAACCGTTTCTTTTGGTTCTCAAAGTCAGCCTGCACATACCTAAGCCTAGTCAGATAATCTTCGGAACGCTTCTTTTCAGATTCCAGAAGTTCCTCAAAATTAACTGGCTGAGGCTCTTGCTCATCAACCATTAACTGATCCCTCTCTTGTTAGAGCAAACCAAATTAATAAATGCAGTATACAAGCTTGATTGGCTATTGGTTTTTCCATTGAAATTTACTATTGATAAGACATTTTTCCATTGGGTCATTGAATTTCCTCTATTAAGTTATGTATTTTTGTTTAGTTTCCGCCGCGCTAGGTTGTTGAGTGGGTAAAGCTGGAGTATCGTTTTGTTTAATTGGCTCGCAAGCATTTTTGTTGAATTGCTCAATCATTTTTCTTATTATGATATCGGCGAATTGGTCTCCGACTGATTCCTCTTTGAGTTCTGAACTGAACGCGTGTTTTTTGAAGACTTCGAAGACTTCGTTTTTGTTCATGGTAATGTTTGGATTTGTGATGTTACTTAGTGCTGAGGACATTACTTTGTGTCCAAGTTCTACGAAGATGTTGACTAGGGTGGTGTAATCTATGTCAAAGGGTTCGTCTCCTGTTAGGAATAGTCCTTTGGTAAGTAAAATTTTCTTGTCGTTTTCAGGAGTTACTGTTAAGCTTCTGCGCATATATTCACCAGTGTTAGGTGCTTCTTGCACCGCTTCACCTAATGCACAGGTGTGCTTGCCTGCCTTATAAATTTTCTGCCAAAAAACTCAAAAATCAACGATTAACATAAGAAAAAACTAAGCGATCCGAGCCTTTTTAGCTATACAGCGGCTCATGGGATGCTTTCATCGAGCGGTTGAGCGCCATTAATTAGTAACACATTATTATTGAAATTATTTTGGCAATCAAACAAATACGTTTTGTCTAAAACGATGCTATCGTAGAGCGTTGCGTTACTGGCAATGTAGAGTGTCCTGCCGTTGGCAAGATTAACCGCATAACCAATCGAAGGCTTGTCAGTGACTAAAGCCTTTGAAATAACCAGTCCACCCTGAGGATTCACACTTTTAATAAGCAACATATTGTTGTTATGGTCGATTCGACAATCAAAAAGGTAAGTGTGGTTTTCCATAATGCTGTCATATAGAACTGCGTCATTTCGGATATAGAGCGTTCTGCCGTCGGAGAGTGCTACAGCATAGCTTACCGATGGTTTATCAGTTACGGGCGCTTTTGAGGTTACCAGTCCTCTTTCAAAATCGGGGATAGTCGCGTTGCTAATTGAGTACTCAGCAACGGATACTATAACGCCCAGTGCAGACAATGAAAGAATAATGGCTAATAATATTGTTACTTTGAAAGCATCCACGCCTATTTCCCGTCTCTCTCGCGTTGATATATGATGGGTGATTAATAAAAAAATCGATGCCTACCAAGCAATGTCAAAGCAAAAAGGGTAAGCCAAAAATAAGAAAGGGCATTAATGCTTTAGCTGTTTCTTAACCGCTTCCTCAGCAGCTGCCACCACTTCAGCGAGTTTGTCGCATTTGGTTCCGCCGCCCTGCGCAAAATTCGGTCTTCCGCCGCCTCCGCCGCCAAAAATCGGCGCAACCTCCTTCACGATGCTGCCCAAGTTAACGCCATCCTGAACTGGAGCATCGCCGGTCATTAACATGATCCTTGCGGTTTTGCCGTCTGAACCATAAAATAGCGTTACGGTTGCATCGTTGCGTTTGATGATTTCGGTTGCGGTTTGAATCATGCGGTTCGTGTCAATGACCTCGCCGAAGTCCCGCTTAACAATCAAAACCCCGTTGACTTCAACTGCTGCTTCAGAGGTCTGCGATTGCCTAACTCCGCTTTCTTTCTCAGCAAGCTCCTTGATTAAGCGGCGTTTCTCAACGTTAGCTTCTTTGAGTTCTTTGACCACTTTCTCAGCGGTTTTATCTAGTTTGTCGACGGGTGCGGTCAATGCTTCGGATACTTTTAGCAACAGATCCTCCTGATCCTGCACTGCCTTAAGCGCTTTCAAACCGACGGCATAACCGAGTCGTTCAACGCCGTCTTGGACACGTTCGGTGTAGACAATTTTGACGAAGCCAACCTCGCTAGTGCTTCTGAGATGCGTTCCTGCGCATGCTTCAACGTCCCAATCACCCGTTTTCACAACGCGGATATCTTTGCCTGGAACTGCGCCGCCCTGGTAAAGTCGGAAGCCGTAGCGTGACTCAGCTTCGTTACGGGGGTACCACGTGGTTTCCACCTTCATGTTGGCGCCGATGGCTTGGTTTGCTAATGTTTCGATTTTGTGGATTTCCTCTTGGGTTAGGCGTCGGTAATGTGAGATGTCGAGGCGTGAAGTTTCGAGGCCTTTTTGTGTGCCTGATTGCCAAACATGTTCGCCTAAGACTCTACGGGCTGCACCGTTTATGAGGTGAGTGACTGTGTGGGCTTTCATGAGTGAGTAGCGTCTGTCCCAATCCAGTACGCAGTGGACATTGCTACCTTCTTGGAAGTTGGCTGGCGTTTTGAGTTTGTGGACGATGACTTTGCCGATTTTCTGCACATCGACAACCTCAAATTTGGCATTGCCGCTGACCATCCATCCTTGGTCAGTTGGTTGTCCGCCGCCTTCAGGGTAGAAACAGGTGCCATCCAGCACAACGTAGATTCCGTTAACAACTTTGACTACTTTGGCATCGAATTCCTTCATATAAACGTCTGCGTAGTAAAGTAGCTCTGTCGCTGGAAGATTCTCAGCGACTTCTTCAAATGTTTGCTCTGCCTTTGCTTCTTCTTCCTCAACAGATTTAGGTGCCTGCATGTGACGATTAGCGATTAGCGCATAGAAGTTCTCTGGCACTTCTACTTCTACGCCTTCTTTCTCTGCGGCTTGCTTGACGATTTCTGGCGGAAGCCCATGAGAGTCATAAAGCTCAGTCAACGTATCCATTGGAAGTTTGCCTGTACCTTTAGACTTGAGGTCTGTGGCTATTCGTTTAACCATGCCTTCTCCGCGTTTGAGGGTTTCAACAAACTTTTGCTCTTCAACCTTGAGCATTTCGATAATTTCGTTTTGCATTTCTTTTAGGTGTGGGAAGTCTTTTGCCCAATAATCCGCCTGCATCTCGATGATGTCATAGAGCTTGGCTGGTTCGATGTTGAGTGTGCGCATTAAACGGTAAACTCTTCGGAACAGAAGCCTTGCAAGGTATCCTTCTTGGATGTTGGATGGCACGACGCCTTCGCTTAGTATAAAGCTGAGGGTTTTGGTGTGGTCGGTTACTGCCCAAGCGTTCTCGATGGGGATCAGGACTTTGTCAAGGGTTTGCATGTCGATACCTGTAAGTTCCGAAACGCGTTTGCGGGCGACAAGCCTATTGGCACGTTTGTCAACACTAACCAAACCAGAATACTTAGCTACCCTTGCCAGAAAATCGTTGTCTATATTTGTGATTCCCGCCATTGCCATGACTTTATCCAATAAGTTACCATAGATTGCCTGGAAGAGGCTTGGAACGCCCTGGCTAATCCATGTGAAGCGGTCAATTCCATAACCTGTATCTACTGTGCGAATGGGTAACTCTACAAAGTCGTCACCAACAACTTTGTACTGCATGAAAACCAATGTACCCACTTCTAATCCTCGGCAGATGCATTCAACGTCGGGACCTGCGTTTCCTCCGCCAACCCAAACGCCCTCTTTGTAAATGACTTCTTCAGATTTTATGCCCAAGCATTCAGTAGCGAAGCGGTGATGAAAACGAACAGTGTCATCTTTCCAATAGATTTCTTTGTCCGGATAGTTGAAGGCGTGAGCACCACCCATCTCAAAGATAGTTAAGTGACGTCCAAACGTTGGACCAGTGTTGGATATGTCTGTTAACCTGATGCATGGCTGAGAAATAACCAGCGGGTTAGCTGGTGGGGGCGAAATGCCTTCAGTCACATAAGGCTGGAAATCGATTATACTTGCGTGAGTTAAGTAAATGTCTTTTCTCCAACGCGCGACAACTGGATACGGATTAATTCTTGTATGACCATTCTGTTCAAAGAAGGAGAGGAACGCTTCCCGCATCTCGGAGAGAGTGAACTTTTTGGTAGTGGCTGGATTGCCAAGGAAAGTATAGCATCCACATTCATCTGAGCCCGATTCACCGCACGTTACCCGATCGGTATTTTGGGTCCAAAAGTATTCATCACATTTTGGGCAATGTTTCCTTATGAAGCCTTCTTGCTTAAAGAATGGAAGAGTGTAATCTTCTGCTGTGAACTTTTTTCCAACCATCGGAGCTCCCTCTTTTACATGTAAGTTTTGATTTGTTGTGAAAGGGGTTATGGGTTTCACGGATTTAAATCTAAGCGTAAAATTTTGAAGATTATCACCCTTGTAAATAAGCTCCTTTTTTGATTTTCTGTTTGATAAATGACTCATTATAGTTTTTTATCTTATTTTAGGAGCTTTGACTTAAAAACTGTCAATGTCTTAACTTAAGATTAGGCTCAGTTGCTTGGTCATAAGAATCATTTAATGGTCAAGAGTTTACATTTTTCTTCTGCAATTTTTAAGTGCTTCAGTATCATTTGGATCCGCATGGACGTCTATTCTTGAGCTGTCCAATAATCAAAATGGTTGTCGCTCTTTATTAGAGGATTGAATAATCAAACCAATATTAATAAGAAATCCGAATGCTAGAAGACTATTCCTTCTGCATGCAATAACCTATTGTTTTTGCAAGTTTAAGTAACAAAAGCTAAGTTATTTGTTCTAAGATCTCTTGCATTTCCTTATAAATAGGTTCAGAATCAGATTTGTTCGAAACCCACACATAGCGCACAAAACCGTTTCCGTCAATAATAACGATTGACCTTTTAGCAATCGGGTAGCAGCCACTTCCAAAGCAGCACTCAGTCTCATTGCAAGCTGAGAAATCCAACCCGTATCTTTGAAGAACTTCACCCTTGCTATCGCTCAGTACGGGGAAGGGTAGCCTGTTTTTTTCTGCAAAGCGCTTATTCGAGAAAGGGACTGTTATATCTATTCCAAGAACTTGAGCCTTCAAATCAACCAGTCGAGCCATACTATCTCGAAATTCACAAATTTCTTTAGTGCATGTAGTAGTGAAGGCTCCAACTACGAAAGATAAAACTACCTTTTGTCCTAAGAACTCCTTCAAACTCGTAGGTTTCATGTCCATATCTGGCAGGGTAAAATCTGGTGCCTTATCTCCAACCTTGATCTGGTTTGCCAAAGAACAGTCTCCTTATTATAAAAAGAGAGATTCCTGTATAAATGGCTAATGCATACTAACGTACCCCTTACGCATCGCTTATGCTCGTCCAAAATCACTCACAGAAATGCCACTCACTAATCATCGAAAAATTTAAGTTATCAAGTTTTTCTTGTCCATAACGACAAAGAGGCTTGGTAAGATGTCGCTGAGACCTTGTTGAAGTCACATACAAACCCAACTTAATTGCCCTGGGCACAACAAATTCAGTTTTCTTTAAATCGTTATATTTGCCGCCGCATTTCTCACAACGCATTCCTTGGTTTTTGCCCATTGACTTTAAATGTTTTCGGCAGTTGGGGCAGACGGGGTTTTCGGTTAATGTTTTTTGGGTGAGTTTTAGAATGTTGATTTTTTCAAGGTTAATCGTCAATGGCTTAGATGCGGTTGCTTTGTGTACGGCACCATAAACCTCCACACCATCGCCGACTAATAGTTCTCTTGCCACCTTGCGTAGGTCACCGGTAGGTTCGTATGCGGCACAATCAATTTCTGCTGAATCATCTTTGATGGAAAAGATAACATGACGCAGAGGTACTATCCAAGGGTTTTTTGAAACGGTGCCTTTTGCGATGATTGAACTATATGGCTCAATTTCATCTAAGGATTTAACAGGTTTTAGGTGGGCGTCTGTGCCTTGGTTGCTGCGGAAGATGATCCAGCGTTCGATTGGTTCTTGAGGTTTAACCAGGCCAAATGCTTTTTTAACTATCTCCGCTGATTCGCCTCTGATTCCAAACAAGATGGGGTCAGGTCCGCGGGGCGTGATGATAATCCTGCCCTTCTCTGTGTCAACGTTATTGAAAGTGCGTGGCGATGTTATCTTGTCCATTTCAAAAATCGATGTTTCATCAACTATTCTTTTTGTACCCAAATTTTCAGGTTTGCGGTAAGCGATCAGCTCGTATGTATGGTCGCAGTCTAAGGTTTCGCCAATTGCGGCCAACGCTCCGATGATGCCTCGGCAAGAGTTAAACCCCGCTGCTTCTGCACCCAATTTCCTGATCAGAGTCGTTGCTTCTTTGAGGGTTACGATTGTGGTTTCAGTTTTTTTTGCATATGCTTTTAGTTCTGCGGGAATTTCTCGGGTTTTATAAAATACTATACCGGGGTCTGTGCCTTTTTCTTTGACTGCTGAGTGCTTCTCCCATAAATCCAAAGCCGTCTCTTTTACTTGATCTTCAAATTCGCTTGGGTAAGTGAACCTTAGGCAAAGGGCACCGTTCCCTCTTGTCTTCCAAGGCACGTTAGGGTTAAGCCTAATTAAACCTGGATAATCAATGTATTGAACATTGAATTTTTCGAGCTTCTCGATAAGAACCGCTGTTAAGTAAGTTGTGCATCCTCCTTTCGTTGAATCAGTGTCATCTAACCCTATATGCATTGTAGATTGCTGTGTCAATGGATGCTGCTCTCCAAGCTTAACTAAGAGAGATAAGGCTGGAGGGTAAAAAATATTGTTAGCCTAAACCAAGTTTAGGCTGAGTTTATATGAGTAAAGGATTTTCGAAAAATACTTGTTCCTGTAATGTTGGTCGGGGCTTTTCTGTGACCACCATGGTTAACTTTGAATTTATGTTACCTATTTTTTCGATTTTCTCAGTTATAATTTCTTTCAGTTCTTCCAAACTATCGGCTTTGATGTTTGCAATTAAGTCATAGACGCCCCATAATTTGTGCACTTCTTCAACGCCTTCGACTTCTCTTAGGGCTTTTAGGACTTGCTTTTCAAATCCAATTCCAGTATTTACGAGTACGTATGCTATGGGCATTTTTGTTTATCTCCATTATTTTAAGAGGGGGTTGGCTTCAGAGGTCCGTTTGCTCTTTATTGTCGAGGGAGAACACAAAAAGAATCATTGTGAACCAGATCCCTTATCCAACCAATTAAAAATGTTGTGCATCTGCTGGTAGCGAGAGCTCCAACGGGGTTCTTGCTCTCTTGCAGTTTTATTTTTTTCTGCGTTGCTTCCATTTTGTCTCTACCTTCAATGCACAAGATTGTTACATCGGTTAAAAATAATTTAAAATTATGTGGTTGTATCTTGGTAGTCACAAGTGTAACATTTCATCTGCAGAAAAAGATGTTTCAAAAGAAATAGAATTGTTGATTTAGCGGTCTTCTACAACAATCATGGTTAATGTCGAACGCACTTTATCTAATCGTCGAATTCGCCATGTAACAATTTCTTTTAGTTTATCCATGGTATCTGCTTTGACTCTTGCTACTATATCATAGACTCCGTAAACGGCTGAGGCTTCTTCAACGCCCTCTACTTTCTTTAACTCTTTCAGAACATCCGATTCAGAGCCTATTTCAGTATTTATTAATACGAACGCTGTAGGCATAAACAATCCTCTAATTATTACTTAGTCACAGTTTGCATTAAAATGTTTCCTTGTTTACTTTTTCTGGTTTGTTGGATAATTTTTATTCCAGCCCATTGCAGCGCTAAATAAGATACGATTACCCGGAACCACAGGTTCACAACACGAGTTAGCAAGGTTACTGCGAAACTAACATCAACCTGGATACCCAAGGAAGTAAAAGCTGAGGTCATCACTATTTCTGTAAACCCAAAAATCGTTACTCCTACCGTCTGAAGTGTTCCTGCCAAAGTAAAAACAATTAATACTTTATCAATTGGCACAGGGTATCCTAAAGCAAGAAAAGTTAGAAAAATAACTGAGATTTCAAAAACAAAACTAGTAACTGCACAAACGATTGGTACAGCTAATGAACTGGGCTTACCTCTTAATTGCCCAATGCCCTCATGGAATTTACCAAGCATTTCTTCCGCTTTGCTCTGGAAGTTCTGAGGATCCCACCGTTTTCGGAAAAAAGATATTATCCTTATTGCCCAGCCGAGCAAGGTTCTAGTTGCCGTCGGCTTGAGACTAACATAGTAGATGATGGCTAATGACAAAATTGAGAGAACCAAAACTGCAGCGATTATTAGGATAGACATGGGCGGCAGTTTATAGTTTAAAAGTACCAACCCCAAACCAGTGCTCAACGCTACGATGGTTATCGTCATGGTGAAAATTTTTTGTCCAACAACCGATGCGCCGATTTTTCCTGAGTCTATTTTTGAGTCTTTAGCTAAGAGGTATGTTTTGGAGACTTCCCCTGACCAGCCCAATTGTGGAACGGTAGCTTCAAAAAACAGTCCCGCCCAAGTAAACAGCAATGTTTTGCGTTTGCTAATTTTTACTGATAAGCAGTTTAGCAATCTATTCCAGACAAATGAAGAGAAAAGCGCAAACATAAAATAAGCTACGAATGCGCCTGAATAGATGGAAAGGTTGATTTTTGAGAGGATTCCAATGACTTGTGTTGGATTAATAAAAAAGTAAATGTAGATTACGAAGGCAACTAAACCTAAAAGCAACACTAAAACGATGGGATTAAACTGATGAAGAGTTTTTTTCGTTGTGTTCATTTAGGTTTCAAGTCTTGTTAGATTTCGGTGGCTAATCTATTAAGCGTTGATCAAAATACCCTTGAAACTAACGCGCCCAGTTGATGCAAGAGAAGAAGAAGATTACCCTTTTCAAGACTTTTTCAGCCGCAACAAAGCCGAATAGTGCCTTTTACAATCGCATCCTGTAAGTATTCTAAACCCTAATGGGCAAAAGCAACCCAAAACAACCCCAACCAAAAATGCAAATTCAACTCTTCTTCTTCTATTGAAGACAAAAAAAAATAAAATGTTTTAGCGTTTTGTTGGGAGGCGGCTTATTCTTCCATCATTATCAACGTTAGAGTTGAGCGTACTCTGCTGAGGGCTCTTATTTTGTGTGTAACCATTTCCTTGAGTTTCTCCATCGAGTCAGCTTTAACCTTAGAAATAATATCGTAAACACCATACGAATAGTAAGCTTCTTCAACACCCTCAATCAGCTTGAGTTCCTTTACAATATCGTCTTCTGCTCCCGATTCAACATTTATTAATACAAAGGCTTGCGGCATATGAGTCTCCAAGTAATATTGCATTACTTGTAATTAATATCTTGTGCAGTAAAACTATGAAGTTTTCGTTTGAGACCAAAAATTATATGAAATTAATGTCTCTATCTACGATAATTGAGGAATACTGCGTAGTATATTGTACAAAATGCTGCACTCTAAATCATGATACTGCAGCGAATTGCTATTCATCTATCGCTAATTCAACATATATGATTGCACGTTTTTACAGCTCCACACACAAAAGAGTTATATTAAATCGGATTGAAAGGTAGTTGTTATTGCGGGGAAAAGAATGGTTAAGTACATTTTCGTAACAGGTGGCGTGCTAAGTTCGGTTGGCAAGGGCATTTTAACATCCTCCATCGGCAAAATGCTTCAAGCAAGAGGACTAAAACCCACCGTAGTAAAAATTGACCCATACGTTAACATTGATGCGGGAACAATGAACCCGTACATGCACGGCGAAGTCTTCGTCACCGACGACGGCGGCGAAACCGACCTGGACCTAGGCTGGTACGAACGCTTTTTAGATCTAAGCCTAAAACAGGAAAACAACTTAACCACAGGAACAATCTACCGATCCGTAATCGAGAAGGAAAGACACGGCGACTTCCTAGGTCGATGCGTCCAAATTGTTCCCCATATCACTAATGAAATAAAAAATCGCATCAGAAACGCGGGAAAAGCGGTTAACGCAGACGTAGTTTTAACCGAAGTAGGCGGAACAGTTGGCGACATCGAAGGCTTACCATTTCTGGAAGCTATACGCCAGATGCGCGTTGAAGAAGGCTACGAAAACACACTCTATGTTCATGTTGCTTTAGTTCCAATTTTAGATGTTACAGGCGAAATGAAAACTAAACCGCTTCAACACAGCGTCAACGAACTACGACGCATCGGTATCCAACCTGACACTATCGTTGCGAGAAGCCCACAAATGATTGATGCTGAAGCACTAAGAAAAATCGCGTTATTCGGCACTATTCCTGAAAGCGCAGTCTTCTGTTCCTACAACGCAGAAACAGTCTACCAAGTCCCACTAATCCTAGACAAGCAGGGCATGGGCGACTTCATCTGCCAACGATTAGGCTTCAAATGTGACAATAAAGACTTCAGTGAATGGCAGATCATTCGTCGATGGCATGGTTAACCCAGAACACGAAGTAAAAATCGCTTTAGTAGGCAAATACGCTGGACTATCAGACAGCTACGTAAGCATGACCGAAGCCCTACGACACGGCGGTGCAGCATGCAAAACCAAAGTCTGCATCTCCTACATTGAAGCAGAAAAATTCGAACGAGACCCCCAATGCATCAAAGACCTTATCAAACTTTGACGGCATCTTTGTTCCATACGGTTTTGGTCCAAGAGGCACAGAAGGCAAAATTGCAGCAGCAAAGTACGCCAGAGAAAACGACATACCCTTCTTGGGCATATGCTATGGCTTCCAATTGGCAGTCATCGAATTCGCACGAAACGTCTGCGGCTTAAAAGACGCCAACAGCACAGAAATCAACCCTGACTCACCCTATCCAGTCATCGACTTAATGCCTGAACAACGCGGCATAGAAATCAAAGGAGCAACCATGCGTTTAGGCGCACACAAAGTCGTATTGCATAAGGGAACACTAGCTTACAGAATGTTTGGAGAAGAAGAAATCCATGAACGCCACCGCCACCGCTTCGAAGTAAACCTAGACTACATCGAAACCCTAAAAAACAACGGCTTATGCTTCACCGGCAAAAGCACCGACGGCAGAAGAATGGAAACCCTCGAGTTGCCCGACAAATACTTCTATTTTGCCTCACAATTCCATGGCGAATTCAAAAGCCGCCCCGGCAGACCTTCACCTGAATACTTTGGCTTCATCCAAGCATGCATCAACAAAAAGCTTGGCAAACCTAAAACCCCCATTTCTTAATTATTTTTGGTTTTTTAGGAAAGGTTATAATGCGCCGTTATACGTCTCCCTAAAGGACCGATTAAAATGGAACCTACTGGAAAAAGAGATTCAGACGCTTATAGCAAAAAAATGACCGAAGCAAAGACGAACTCACCGTATTACAAGAAGAACTTAACAATGTAATCGTTAAATTTGTTCTACGTGCTCTTCGCGTTTATCAATCAACAAGACCTGAGCCACTGCGTGTCAACGAAATTGCGTTAATTGTCCGAAATGAAATTAAAAATGTTTTAACAGATTTAACAGATCAGACAAACACTGACGCCATCGCAAAGTTGGCAAAAGAAGCTTGGGCAAAAGAGCAAAACAATAATTTTTCTTTCTTTTTCTTGTTTACTTTCGCAGAATTTTCCGCTGTTATTTTTTAGCCGATAGATTTTTAAAAATAAAAGATTAATGGGAAGAAAAAAAATAGTGTGCTGATTGCGTTACTTTCGGCGGCAGAATTCTTCCATTATCGACATCAATTTGGGAACTGCGTAGACTATTGCTCTATCATCAAGTAAGCCGACGAGTGCGCCTTGTTTGTCGACTACTGGTAAGTGTTTTATGTTCCAGTGTTTCATAGTTTTTGCTGCTTCTTTAACAGTTGCGTTTTCGTCAATGACGACGAGTGGGTTAGTGTAAACCATTCTTGCGATGACAGTTTTGATTGGTACGTCAGCTTCAACTGCTCGGATTAGGACGTCTTTGACGGTGATGATGCCTGTTGGTTTGCCGCTTTGCACGACAATGATTGCGTCTTTGTCATATTTGTTCATTATTGCAACTACGTCTTGCATCACGGTGTTGTTGTCTACGATTTTAACGTCTTTTTGCATGATGTCTTTTACGATGACATTACTTGCCATTTAATTTTCACCTTAACGCTATGTGAGAAGCAGATGTCATTTATCAATTTTTTGTTTATTGTCCATTTTGATGTAATGCTTAAAGGCTTGATGTAAATTCTTCTTTTCTGTAGGCGGTTTACTTTTGAGTAGTAACTCTAAAGTTATTGAACGGTTTATTGCCAGTTTAGATGGAGCGAAAGACTATTCTGAAGTATGGAAAATCGTTAAAGAAACGGCAGAGTACGCTTTGGGTAAACGCAGGGAAAATATGATGCTGTTTTTAGACGATTTACCCCTGCAGCTTGGCGCCTACTACCCAGTTGGAACCAACAACATTGTGCTAAACCGCGCACTCGTTGAAATCGTTGAAGCATCAATGAGCGATAAACCCACCGTAAACGCTTTAATTTACAATCTTCTACTCCACGAGTACCTCCATGCCCTCGGCGAAATGTCAGAAGTCGGCGTCAGACGAGAAGTCGTTGAGGTAGCTAAGAAAAGCTTCGGCGAAACACACATTGCCACGGTGGTCGCATGTAAATCACCTTGGGTTTTACTAAAAGATATTCCACTTGGACCTTACAATGCGCCTAAACGTGTTATGGAGATTGTTCGAGATTTTGAGAAAACAGGCAAATACATAGTTTAAATTAAGAAACGAATTTGACTTTAAGACAACTGCCTTTGATAATCAAAAGAAAACTAATGGTGTGAGCAATAAAACTATTTTTTGTAGCCCTTACCATTTCAAAATCTTACCTGTTATACAATATGCAGATTTCTTATTGCATTTTAATTGTTTAAAAAAATTTTGGAAAAACAAAGAAGTAAGCGTTACGCCAAAAAGTTCTAAAGCATTAACTGTACTATTAAACAATCAGCTTTTAAGGTGCTTCAATGAAATTTGAAACTAAATTCCAAGAAATAATCGCTCGTACTCACGATGTAACAAGTTTCAGGTTCTCCCGACCCGCCGACTTGGATTACAAGGCTGGGCAATTCCTTTTCATAACTCTAAAGCAAGGCAATAAAGAGCTAAGCAAACACTTCAGTTTCAGCAGCAGCCCAACCGAAAAAAACCATATAGAATTCACAAAAAAATTCACAGACCACGAATTTTCTTTGGCTCTAAAAGCCGCTAAAATCGGTGACTGGGCAAGAATAGATGCGCCTTATGGACAGTTTACTTTTGAAGGTGAATATCCAAAAATTGCGATGCTTGGAGGAGGCATAGGAATAACCCCCTTAATGAGCATCTGCAAAAACGCCTCCGACCAAGCATTGAACAGTAAAATCACTCTTTTCTACGGTTGCCGAACAGAAAACGACATCGCATTCAGAGTAGAGCTTGAGGAGTTAGCCAAGAAAAACAAGAGTTTGAATTTAATTTTCGTTATCAACCAACCTACAGAACAATGGAAAGGAGCAACAGGCAACATTAACGCAGAAATGATAAAGCAACTATTGCCCGATTACCAAGAGAATGTATTTTTCACTTGTGGACCGCCGCCAATGGTTGAAGCCATGGAAAAACTCATGGTGAACTTGGGTTTGCCTAAAGAAAAGCTGAAGCGGGAACTTTTTTCAGGTTACTAAAAATATTGAAAAGGGTCTAGGGGTAGAAGCGGCGGGTTGTTCTTGGGAATGGGATGGCGTCGATGATGTTGTCTAAGTCAAGCATCCATACCAGCAACCGTTCCAAGCCCATGCCGAAGCCGACGTGGGGTACGGTGCCGTAGCGTCTTAGGTCAATGTACCATTCGTAGTCTTCAGGCTTGAGACCCTGCGCTTTCATGCGTTCTGAGAGTATGTCTTTGTTGTCTTCCCTTGAGCCGCCTGTGCTTATTTCACCGATTCGGGGTACCATCATGTCCACAGACATTGCGATTTCGGGGTGATCGGCGTATGTTTTGCAATAGAACGCTTTAATTTCTGTAGGGTAATCATATACGAAGAAAGGTTTACCGAAGTCTTCTGCTAAGACTTTCTCATCTTCATAACCCAAGTCTGCTCCCCAATTCAACGCTGGATTTTTTGTTTTTAATCTTTCAATGGCTTCTTTGTAAGTTATTCTCGGAAATGGAGTTTTTACAGCTTCAAGTTTGTTAATGTCGGCACCTAATTCTTTGAATTCTGCTTGGCAGCGTTCACTGATGGCTTGGCAAACATATGCCATTAAGCCTTCTTCGAACTTCATTAAATCATTCATGTCGGCAAAAGGCCATTCGCCTTCAATATGCCAGTACTCGGTTAGGTGACGGATCGTTCGGCTTTTTTCAGCACGGAACGAAGGAGCGATACAGTAGACTTTTTCTAATGAATAAATTAGTATTTCAAGGTAAAGTTGACTGCTCTGGGTTAAATATAATTCTTGATCAAAATATTTTAAACCAAATAATGTTGATCCACCTTCCACTGCGGCAGAAATGAACATAGGTGGGGAGACTTCGGTGTAGCTTTGTTTCTTAAAGTATTCTCTTGCTGCTTCTAACACTTCAGCGCGAACTTTCATTACTAGATTCATTTTTCTGCTTCTTAGCCAAAGGTGGCGCATGTCACGAATGAATTCTTCACTTTTGTCCTTGGAGATTGGGAAAGTCTCAGCTAACCCGATGATGTTGACGTTTTCTACACCGATCTCAAAGCCGCCTGGAGCCCGTTTATCTTCTTTCGCCGTTCCTTCAAGGCTGACTGAAGATTCAATTGTTAGTTTTTGGGCTTCACTCCAACCAGCACTCGTCTTTTTTACAGTGCATTGGATTACGCCTGTCGAATCGCGAATTAAGAGAAATATGAGTTCTTTTCCTTCACGTTTCCGGTATACCCAGCCACGAACTTTAACTTGTTGATCTTTGCAGGAGCCGTTTAGTATTTCGTTTATTTTAACCAAAGCCATCGGGCATCAACTATTTCCAGTACTACTTGTTTTCAAACCTAAATGCCTATCGATTAAAGCTTAGGATTCTTTGATGCTTGGTTCATAAACTTTCAGTAAAACAAAGATCGATATAGGAATTGCACTGATAGCTAACAAGAGGAATGGCAGTTGAGGAGAAACAAAAACGTAGATGATCCCAACCAAAATCTGCAGAAGCGCCTGCATGAGGAACATGAAAAATTGCAGACACCCCGTCACAGTCCCTCTTAAGCTTCTGGGAACCAAATCGCCCATCAAAACCTGATAACTGTTAAGTTGCAGCAGGTTACCTAAACCAAAGAAAAAGAATGCTAACAGGAGCATGTTGAAGTCGGCGTTTATGAAAAGAAGCATGCCTGGAACGTATAAGAGGTACCCTATGATTAGGAAGCGTTTTCTTCCAATGATATCCATACCTAAACCCGCAAGAATGCCTGGAATTGCGATGCTCAGATACCTAAAAGTTGTAACGATTGCCCATTGTTGCAATGTAATTTTCAGGATCGAAGTAGCGTAAACCACAAAGTATGTTTGGCAGCTGACCACTAAACCGTTAACGATTATGATGGCTATGAAGAGGTTGAAGGCTGATTTGGGAACTTTGCGCCAAACATAGATACCTTCCTTCACAGCTTTAGGGTAGTTGCGTAGGACGTCAACGAAGCTTGGTCTTGCTTTTGCTCCGTCTGAAGGCAGGGTTTCTTTAAGTTTCAGCCTCAGCGTAGCAATTGCAAAATAGGCTATAGTTACAATCGTGTAGGCGATGCGCATACCGAAATCAAAGTTGAATGTAACAACCAAATATTGTGCAATAAGCGGCGCAGGCAACAGAACAAGCGTTGTTATGACAGATTGCAAACTGAAACCTGCCCCTCTGTTTTCAGGAGGCAACGAATCAATCACCATGGCCATCAAGGCTGGACCATAGATGGAAAAAACATTTTGCAGCAAGCAGCCCAATTAAAATAAAATGCCAAGAAGGAGCAAAAACAAAAAATAAACTACCTATGGCTAAGCCAAAAGTCATGGAGACAATCAGCCATCTTCTGCCATGCTTATCAGCTAAGTAACCGCCCGGAAACTGGACCAACGCAACTGCAATGGAGCCTGCAAACCCAATAATCGATAGAAGAAAAGCATCAGCACCCAAGTGAATATAATACAAGCTGGCATATGTTTCGGGGATGGGTTGGGCAGCGAACATAATTATCCAGCTTAGAGTTATGAGTAGAAAGTTGCCTCTTAAGACTGCTTGGTCTCCTCGGAAAAGCGCTGAGAAACGCATTGCCAATAAAAATCCTTTAAGGATTATTTAAATTAAAAGATTAACCGCCCAAAAACCACCTACTTTAAATCAATTGATTAATTATTGCCGCAATTCTTAAATCGCCCTTGCAATGAGCATATTCAGACTACAAAAATGCAGCTTAACCTTGAAGGAGAAACCAAGCTTAAAGCACTAAAGATTTCAGCTATTGCAATTTTTAGCGTTGTACTAATTGAAGTTACAGTGGGTTTTCTAGTTAACAGCTTAGCAATAATGAGTGATGGCTTACACGCCCTACTGGATGCATTGTCTAGTGTAATGTTGTTCTTTGCGGTTCGAGCCGCTATGAAACCGGCAGATGACGAACATACATACGGACATGAAAAGTTTGAGACTATTGGCGGATTGATCGGTGGCATTGTCTTAATTGCTGTTGCACTCTTGATTTTCTATGAAGCCCTGATGCGGCTCATAAATCCTCCACAGATTAATGCAGGTATAGAGTATGCAGGTTACATCGCTATAGGCTACGCACTTTTCGTTGCTTCCCTCAGAGTTACTGTTTTCAAAAAATTCCAGCATGTTCAAAGCACATCTATGAAGGCTGGTTTTTACGATGCCATTTCAGATTTAAGCTCAACACTTATCGCACTTTTGGGTTTCGGCTTAGCCATATTGGGTTTTACAGGTGGAGATGCCTTTGCATCCATCTTCCTCGGAGCCATGCTCACATACTTGAGCTTTAAACTCGTAAAATTCAGCATAATGGAACTAAGTGACACAGCCTCCAAAGAACTTGTGCAAAAAACAAGAAAAATAATCCTCTCATGTGAAGGCGTCGTGAAAGCTGAAAACCTTAAAGTACGGAAAGTCAGCTCTAAACTTTTCGTTGATGCATCCGTTCAAGTCCCCAGCGTAATGAATTTGGAAGAGGCTCATTCGTTGGCTTCAAAGATTGAAGCCTGTCTAAAAGATGCTTTCGGCAATGTTGACGCTACTATCCATATTGAGCCTTCAGAAAAGGGAATGAAAATGGATGAACTCGTACAGAAACTGGCGACTGTTCAAGAAGTAAAAGAAGTCCATGAAATCTCAACTATTTACGTCGGCGGCAAACTGTACATTACATTACATGCTTACGTTAATCCTGAACTTTCAGTGGAAGAAGCACACAAGATTGCTGAAATCATTGAAGCAGAGAATGCACTCGGAGATTAAGTCTCTTGAAAATGTAACTGTACATGTAGAACCAGCTGGAGTTGCTATTCCAGCAACAGAGGTTACTGAAGCGCAAATCAGAACTATTGTTAATGACGTTGCCAAAGGCATTGCATTTAACTTGCGAATTAAACGGGTTGTGACTTATGATGCTCATGGCAAACGCTACATTAACATTGATTGCTGCTTCACAAAACAAGTTCAGATAAAGGATGCCCACAGAATAGCTTCGTTAGTTGAGAAAGAAACTAAGGAACGATTTGCCAACGCTATAGTTACTGTTCACATGGAACCAGAATACGCATAGAAGCAATTAAAAAACAAGAAAGAACCAAGTCAATGAAATTCTAAACAAACAAAGGATATTTACTTACAAAAAAAGAAAAAAGGAAAAAGGGAACTTATTTTTTCTTTCTCATTGCGAATACGCCGAAACCTATCAGAACCACTACGATTACGATGACTAAGCACTATGATAATCCACATTTCATTAGAAAGTCCGCCCATTCCTGGTGCTGGTGTTGGTGTGCCGCTTGGTGTTGGTTCAGTAGAGCCTGTTGGTACGAATACTGCTTGGTAATCATATCTGTTTCCGTAGCCGTGGTTTACATTGTAGGGGTTATCTGTCGGAGTGGCTGTGTATGGGTATCCACCATGGCTCAGGTTTGGACCTGAAATAACCCAATGCGAAAATGTCCAGCCGCTGTTTGGAGTTGCTTGTAAGTTAAATGATTCGGCATTAGTCAGGTAATATAGTCCTGGTGGAGGATTCGTTGTTCCGCCTGCTGAAGCTAAGATCACGATTAAGGCATCAGTTGCTGTGTTTAAGGCTGCTGCTGGTGTTCCAGGGACTTGTTGTATCACGGTGAAAACCGGTTGAATAGCGTAATCATTGCCTCCAGCAGCAGTAAGTGTGTACGGATTATCAGACGCTACAACAGAGCCAGCTTGGCTTAAAATTTGCCATTCTTGGAAAGCATAGCCATCAAGTGCTGTTGCAGTTAAGGTAACTGTATCGCCATCATTAACGGTAGTTGTTGCTCCTGATGCTGGGTCTGTTGTTCCGCCTAGTGCACCTAAAACAGTGACAGTGGCTGTTCCTTGGGCGCTAGCGCTCATCATACATTGTTCCCACTAAAAGTAACGAAACTAATAAGAGTCAAAGCGACGAATTTACTGTTTTTTTTATTCTTAAACAATTTTTTTTATCTCCTTAAAATCGCAAATGCTTGCTTGTTTTGAATTAATGAGAATTATTACTATATTTAATTATGTGACTGTCGATGTACAACCACAACTTAGCCCTAACCACTTTTTCAAAACCTAATTTCAAAACTTAGAACCTAATAAATGAACCAACTTGAGAAAAACTGCTACATCCAGTATTACTTAATCAACAAAATTAATCACATAAAGATTTAAGGCTTACAACCAAAATATTACATACAAAAGTTGAGAGTGAAGGAAAATGCTATCTCGCTCAGCAATGGTTAAACTAAAAGCAATCCTAATTATAGACTATAATTATCGTAGGAGCAGCCGTAGGAGCGTACTTTTATCTTCAAGACCAAGGCTTAGTATCGGGAGCACCCAAACCTGCTACATTTACTCTTTCTGACCTCACTATTAATCCAATTGAGGGCTTACGTGGGTGAACCCGTGCAAATTTCAGTTAACGTAACAAACATCGGCGAATTAGAAGGCAACGAAACAGTGAACCTTCAAATAAACAATGCTTTGAAAGACACGCTCAATATCACTCTTGCGGGCAATTCATCTGATATTGTATCTTTTACGGACATCGAAAATAGTGGTTGGCAACTATACTGTACAAATTGGAGAATTGAATGGAAACTTTACGCTCAAGGAAGCCCCGCCGGAAATAAGCAAAATAGTCTTGTCAAACATGAAAGTTAACCCGTATGAAGCATGGATTGATGAGCCAGTCAACGTAACTGCAACCGCAAACAACCCTACCAATCAAGCCGACCAGCTAACGGTGAAAATTTCGGTTGATGATGTTGTTGTAGATTCTCAAGTTGTCAAGTTAGAGGCTGGTGCAAGTCAAACCGTTCTTTTCACTGTTAACGCATCAACCGAGGGAAGACACACTCTCAAAATGAATGCCCTTAGTGGATCATTCACTATAGTTAAAACAGGATATCATACGTTGACAATTAGTCGGTCAGGTGGTGGATCTAAATCTGTTCCCTTCACGCTCAACGGTGTAGGTGGTTACGGTACTACCTACACGGCTCTTCTTCCAGTAGGTGAATATAGTATCAGTATGCCGAGTCCTTTTAGTGTTGGAACAGGCGTTTTAGAATTTACTTCTTGGAGCGATGGTTCCCGTAGCCCATCAAGAACCTTTACTATTGACAAACGACTGATTTTGGTTGCGACCTACACATTGATCAGTGGATACGCATCTTGCCCCTCATTATACGTGTGGAACGGCACTGGTTACTCTTATGTTACCGATGTTTCAAACCCTGGTTGGTTAGGATACATTGGTTACATCAACGCTGACGGCCAAATTGTGAATAGCGGCGGAAACCCTTGGGACTACGTGAAACTGGAGAAGAACTTGATTGCCGCAAACAACGGCAACTTTGACATGACCCTTGCCCAGCAATGGGATGAACTATACTATTTAGATTCAGCGTACATGTTGGTTGTTGACCACCCAACTGGAACAGATGCATACACATCCATGACCAACTACCTAAACAAAGGGTCAACAGGGCAAATTTACACTGTAAACGGAAGCAAGCTATTATCGCCTGTCAATGCAACAAACCAAAAAGGACAAGATGTCCTGTCACAAATCAGCCAGCAAGACGGAGTATACACGCCAGGGATTAACGGAAATGCCAGCCCCTCATGGAACAACATAACCCAAAATGAGTTAACCCTCGATTTGGGCAACCTCTCTTCAGCACAAGCCGTAAAGCTTGTAATTACAGGAATGGTTGATTGGGGCCCAGCAGATGCATACTACGCTTGGATAAACAGCTTCAAAGAGGCAGCTGCCCAGGGACTTGTATCCAACGGCACACAAATCACGCCAGCGCCCACAATGGAAATCAAAGATGCAAACGGAAATTGGGTTCTTGTTACACAGGATAAACAAATACCATTACCTTCGGACTATAATGCCCGAACCTTCACCGTAGACTTAACTGGGTTATTCCCTATAAACGTGAGTGATTATCAAGTTAGATTTACCAATTTCTGGAACGTAACTTACGACTACATCGGAATCGACACAACTCTACAACAAACTACAACCATACAGAAACTAACCCCGAACTCGGCAGTTTTCAGCCAAATGTGGGATACGCAATCTAATGCTTCAGGAGCCTTCACACAATATGGCGATGTAACACCGCTACTTCAAAACGCAGACGACATGTTCGTGATTGGACGACAAGGAGACCAAGTTAACCTACAATTTTCAACAGCCAACCTTACCCCGCCAGCGCCAGAAACGGAACGCGACTACTTCTTTGCCGTAGCCTGCTGGTTTAAAGACCCGCCAGGAGAATGGGGTTACGGGTTTACCTTTACGGTGAATCCGATGCCATTTATTGCTATGAGCGGATTCCCATACCCAACCACTGAAAGTTACCCCTTCGATGCAGCACACTTAGCTTACATCCAACAATACAACACGCGAATAATCGCTGCCCCATAACCACTTTTCTCCATTTCAGAAAACAGCTTAAAGAAATCAACAAGCATTCCTGAAAAAAATAATGCAAGATTTAAAAGGATTCACTTCATATTGCAGTAGTACACTCCCAACGAGATCTCTTGCATGTCGCTGATACCTGAAATATCTAATCCGTATCTTGGAGCTTTTACAGGCGGCTTGCTGTACGGATTAGTGGTTTGCACCGCATCATGTCTCCCCATCGTAACCAGCTACATCGCAGGCGTCGGAGCTGGTTTTGGCAAAGGAGTCAAGATATCGTTGATTTTTAATTCTGGAAGAGTTCTAGCTTACGCGTTAATTGGCGGTCTAATCGGATTATTTAGCGGCTTGTTTAGAATACTTGTTTCTGAAGAGGTAATTTCGCCATTTCAAGTTTATTCATCAATAGCATTTGGACTGGTGACTATTATTATTGGCATTGGCATTTTTCTAAAATCCAGAAAACCATGCAACTGCAACGTCCAAGGCACCAACATGGTTGCCACGAAAAGGTTCGGGTTTGATGTCGGCGCCTTCTCACTTGGTTTAAGCAGAGGATTAGTCGTATGTCCACCTCTAATAGCGCTCTTGATTTATTCGCTACCCTTCACTAGTCCAGTTGGCAGCGTTGGAATCGCTGTCTTGTTCGGTTTAGGGACCACTCTCTCACCTATCCTGCTGTTAGGCGGAGTCACAGGTTGGCTACTTAACAAAGCGCCGCTGTTTCGAAAGTGGATTTCAATAGCAGGCGCCACTGTACTGATAGGGCTTGGAATTGTTACAATAGTAAGTTCGATAATAAAATAAACGGGAAGAAATATGGATTGGGCAATAATAGGCGATGTGCTTAGGCTCACTGTGCTAGCTGGTCTTGGAATAGCTGGGATAGTCGCCATTATGATTTGGAAAAAGAATTTGGCAACCCGAGTTACTTTTGTTAGATTTGTAATTCAAGCAATTGCTTTTGCGGCGATATTTTATGTCTTCTCGTATTCTAGCATTATCCCGATGCTTTATGAGTTAATCTTTATTTTTGGCTTAACGATTTTTTTGGGAAGGTTCTATTGCGGCTGGCTTTGCCCGTTGGGCTTAATAATGGACTTGGAAATTTTAACTCGGAAAGCGCTCAAAATACGTCATCGACTCCTCCCTGATAAGTTGAACTTAGCTCTTCACAAATCAAGATATGCAATCCTGCTATTCTTTTTGTTGCTACCAGTACTACTATATGTTTTGGATCCCCAGGAGATTATGGTTTCTCCCTTGATGGCTCAGTTGTTAGCAGGGCACTTTCGACCCTACAGTATTATACTTGCCCCCATGATACCGTTCATTGTTCCATGGACGGGTCAACTTGTTATCGGCCCTGTTAACTTAAGTTATCCCTACGTTCAAGAAATCATTACTTATATAGGAGCAGACTTTGGTTCATTCCTTGCCACAGCCTTTGTAGGTGTAACTTTGATAGGTGGATTCTTTATCCGTCGAGTTTGGTGCCGTTTCTGCCCTACTGGAGCATCTTTAGGAGTTCTGAATAGGTTTAATGGTTTTAAGGGGGTACCCCTGCTTCATTTAGAGAAAGACGAAGAGAAATGTACAAAGTGTGGAGTCTGCAAACGGGTTTGCCCCGTTCAAGTTAACGAAGTGTACGAGCAGAAGGGAGGAAAAATTCAAACTTCCCAATGTATGCTATGTATAAGATGCGTTGAAATGTGTCCATATGAGAACACATTAAAAGTTAAGTTGGGAAATAAGACAATGTTTAAGTCAAGAAATTGGCTGGAACAACCAAACACTGAGTGAGGAAGAGATAATGACGAATGAAACTGTTGAAAAAAAGTACATGCCTGAACTATCCAGAAAAGAAATCGAAGAACTAAAAAACACCATGAAAGTCGCTTCCCAAAAAGTAATGGCTGAAAACATCGAACGCATGAAAAAAGCCGACCCCAAACGACCAGAAGCCATGAAGTACTTCGACGAAATCTCAAACCTATTCGGCAAACGCCAAGAAGAAATTGCCGCAGAGAAAGAGAAAGGCAAAAAAGTAATCGGTTACATGTGCCTTTTTGCTCCCACAGAGTTGATTTTAGCCGCCGATGCCATCCCTGTTAGAGTAAACTCGGGTTTTTATGACACTTCCAAGTTGGGTGACAGGGTAGTTCCAGTTGAGATTTGCCCAGTTATCCGTTCTACCATCGGCGCAAAAATGATTGAACTCTCCCCATTCCTCGAACAAAGCGACGCCCTCATCAGCGTATTAACATGCGATGGCATGACAAAACTCAGCGAAATCCTGAGCGATTACAAAACAATCTGGAGAATGAACGTTCCCAGAATAAAAGATTCCGCTCAATCGCTGCGTTTCTGGAATGACGAAATAAAACAAATGAAAACCCAAATTGAGCAATTCACAGGCAACAAAATTACAAGAAAAAGACTAAAAGAAGCTATCGAATTAAGCCATAGAGCAACAAAAGCGTTCCGTCGATTACAAGATCTACGTAAGGGGTCACCTGTAATAATGGGCAGAGATGCCATGCTTGTTAACCAAACATACCTGTGGGATGATAAACTGAGGTGGACAGAGAAAACTGAGGCTTTGTGCAATGAGCTTGAGGCGAGAGCGCAGCGGAAAGACTGGGTTTGCTCTATAGATACTCCACGTGTGATGGTTACTGGTACGCCGATGTTTTGGCCTGACAGTTGGAAACTTCCAACGTTGGTTGAAGAAAGTAGTCCTCAGGGTATCATCGTTGCGGATGAACTGTGCTCGGGTGAAAGGATTCTTAACGACCCTGTCGGTGTTGACGAATGGTCGATGGATGACATGCTAAACGCAATAGGCGAACGCTATTTGATGGCTTCAACATGCCCCTGCTTCACCAGTAAGGAAGGCAACGAAGACAGAATCAATTGGCTCCTGAATAAAGTTAAAGAATGGAAAGTTCAAGGCGTAATCTACTATGTAGTACGAGGTTGTATGCTCTACGCCATGGAATATACCCGAGTTAAGAAAGCACTCGACAAAATCAACGTGCCAGTCTACTACTTAGACACGGAATATACTCGGGAAGACGTAGGTCAAATGAAGACACGCGTAGAAGCTTTCCTTGAAATGTTAACGGCAAGAGTCGATATCTAAAGGTGAATTGATGTACGTTGTAGGAATGGATCTTGGAACTCAAAGAGTAAAAGTAGTTGTGCTTACAGATGGCAAGGTTGCTTCACGAGGGCAAGCGCTCTCTGGATTTGATCCAACAAAAGCAGCTGAGCAAGCAGTGGCCGACGCACTCAAAGAGGCAAATCTCAAGTTGTCTGATATAGCATATCTTGTGGCTACGGGTTCCGCGATGGATATGGCGCCTTACGCACATAGCACGGTGAGCATGATGGGTGCAGACGCAAAAGCAGGCGTTTTCCTCTTCCCTAAAGCTCGAACAATTATCGATGTCGGCGCAGAAGAAGCAAGAGCAGTAAAATGCGACGAAAAAGGCATTATGGTTGATTTTGTCGTTAACGAACGATGTGCTGCAGGCGCAGGAGCATTCATCGAAGCCATGGCAAGAGCCTTGGAAGTCAAGTTGGAAGACATGGGCCCACTCGCACTTAAAGCGGAGCGAGCAAGTCCCATAAACGCTTCCTGCGTAATCTTTGGGGAATCTGACGTGGTTTCACTTATTCATCGCCAAGAGTCCAAGCCTGAAATTGCCCGAGCCGTTTTTGATGCGATGGCCGATAGAATCTCATCAATGGTACATAGATTAGGAGTGAACCCTGAAGTGGTGCTAGTTGGCGGCGTTGCTAAAGATGAAGGCTTTGTTGCATCGCTGAACCGAAAGTTAAACATCAAAGTAACCGTTCCCCAGTATCCTGATTATGCTGGTGCGTTGGGTGCTGCAATAACTGCAGCTACACTTGCCAAGAAGGACTCAAAATGATGAAAGACCCAAGCACAATCAAAGGTACTGAGTTCTGGCGTTGGCAAGAATACAAACGCATAATGCCTAACAAAAAATGGACAAACAAAGATCTAATCACTGCAGGTGTAGATGTAGGCTCGGTAGGCTCTAAAGCAGCCATAATGATAAACGGCGAAGCCTACAGCTGGGGCATAACACGCACGGGATCCAACAGTCCAGAAAGCGCTACAAAAGCCCTCAACTACGCGCTCGAAGGCACAGGGATCAAAGCAAGCGACATAAAATACATCGTTGGCACAGGCTACGGACGCGTCAACGTGCCCATGGCAAACAAAGCTATAACCGAAATTGCCTGCCACGCAAAAGGTGCAAACTACATCTGGGGACCCAGCGTTCGAACCGTACTCGACGTGGGCGGACAAGACATCAAAGCTATACGAATCGACGAGACCGGCAGAGTCGTCTCCTTCCTCATGAACGATAAATGCGCAGCTGGAACAGGTAGAGGCATGGAAGTCTTTGCAGACTTGCTTCAAATTTCTATAGAAGAAATCGGCGGCATCTCGCTTAAGGTCGAAAAGGAACCTGAACCTGTAAGCTGTACATGTGTTGCCTTCGCCAAAACTGAAGCTATGGGCTTATTGCGTAAGGGCTGGACCAAAGAAAAAGTTTTAGCCGCCTACACGCGTGCGATGGCGGTTCGTATGGCTAACTTAATCAACAGAGTAGGCTTAGAAAAAGAACTTGTAGTTACAGGCGGGCAATCCAAAAACATTGGCATTGTTAGCAGAATTGAAGTTATCCTTGGGGTCAAAACGCTGCCTATGCCTGAGTGGCGAGAAGAAGGCGGGTTAGACCCGATGGTTGCAGGCGCGTTTGGCGCTGCACTGTTTGCCAAAGCTCTCTATGAAAAAGCACAAAAGGCGTAAGGTAATGATAACGCATTATGGCTACATCGATGGTTCAGGCGAATACTTCATCATCATAAACTCAGACAAATGTAGTGGCTGCGGCAAATGCGTTGAAATCTGCCCTCAAAAAGCGCTTCTTCTCCAAACAGAATTCATCGACTTAGAAGACAAAACGGTGGCGGTGGTAAGTGAGGAGCACCGCAAAAAAATTAAATACACATGCGCATCCTGCAAACCCGAATCCACCAACACACCATGTGTTTTTGCGTGTGCATCAAAAGCACTCAGATGTAGTTGGAATCAAAAATAGAAGTGTCTTCTGAGAGTACCTCGGGCTTCGGCATTGAATAATGAATCAATTTATTAATCAAAAACTCTCTAAGACATAGAGAGTTAAAATGAGAAACAACCCTAGCCAAAAAGACCACAAGTACCACCCTCATTACGCAATCACTCCAACGATAACAACAATCGCCATCCCTCTTCGAATTGGACGAACAGAAAAGACAGAAATCATAGAACAGCCCTCCCAAGAAAAAATAAAGACCCCCAAACACGAAGTAACTCGGGTAGAAAGATACGAGATTTCCAATTATATCTTGAAATTCCTTGTTGAGAAGGGCTTGTTCAAAAAAAGATGGGCAGTCATTAAAGAAGTACCCATCAACGAAATAACACTTATCAACGGTTCAGGCAATGAGTTGTGGGTAACGTGGAAAGGTGTTACTGACTCTTTTGTGATTAAAAATACGGAGTCATCTTTTAAGGGTCTGCCGGAGCAAATTCAGAGTTTAATTGATGAGCAACAAAAATACCTCGAAAACGCCGCAAAAGCTGACGAAAATAAACATAAATTGGCGGAATTAGTTGATGCATCAGTGTGCATTATCGACTTGTCATTCGATATGCTAATGGCTTTGCAGGTCAAACCTGTTAGCTGGGAAAAACTTGAGATTTACACTAAGAGCTTAACAGAAAAAAAATGTTTCGCTCAGCAAACATTGTCCCCTTTGAACTTGGACTTTTCAAAGATTACTGATGTAATAAAAAGTCAGACTCCTAAAGAGGCTTCAAAAGAAACATTCAATGTCCTAAATTCTATTTATGGATACTTTAACAACCTAAAGA
The DNA here is from genome assembly GCA_963840325.1 of Candidatus Bathyarchaeota archaeon. Lineage (GTDB taxonomy): Archaea > Thermoproteota > Bathyarchaeia > Bathyarchaeales > Bathycorpusculaceae > Bathycorpusculum. Next base: position 244,585 of record CAWIYM010000004.1, on the reverse strand, counting down.
TTGAAGAAGAGCTTGAGGCAGCGCACCCAAACATTAAGGATACTAAAGCAGCAATTTTAGCAAGCTTTACTTTGAATGATCTTTTTCTGGGTAAAATAGTTGGCGATAAGGATAGCCAAAAAGAAAGCCAAACACTCGAAACTGCACTGCAAAACCTATCCAAAGACACCAATTTTAGACTGACTTACCAAGAACTCAAGGGCAATTTCGATAAAATGGACCCTGATGCTGAAAATGAAGGCATAGTTGAGAGTAGCAGAGAAATCTTTAAAAAACAACTTAGGAACATAAGCCGCCCAAAGGATGAACTTTCAACTGATCAATCTCTAGCAGAACAAGAGATTACACCACCAGAACTCCAGTTGATAGTTCCTCAAGAAACCCAAACTTATCCTGAACCGCAAGCACTAGTGCAGCCTCAAAGCCCAGAACCCAATGTTGAACCACTGGAAACCATGCAACCAATAATTGAGTCATCACTTTTTGATCAGACATCACCTGTGTTACCACCGAAAGCGCGTGACACTTTGCAATCAACTAAACCCCAAGAGGTTAAAGTAGAACCTTCGCCTCAAGTGATCAATCTTGAGCAAAGGGAAACAATGAAACCCAAAACTGTGGAACCTGAAGTTCAACTGCAAAAAACAGCACAAATAGAAGATCAAATATCTGTTAATGAAGAGATAAGGAACCCTTCTGAGCTCCTTCCCAAGAAAAAGAGTGCAGGGCGTCGATTGAGGAAAGCGATTATGGGTTATTAGGTAGCTTGTTTTTCTTATTAGTTTTATATTTGTTATTACTTGCAATTTTGTGAAGCTTTAAGAGTATGACACATGTCATTTTTATAATAGGTAAAAAGGAGACAAAAACAAACGAAAAAAAATCTTGCAAGCAACCATAGTCCTAATGCTTCTCACAATCTTCCTAATAACACCAACTAAAACCTCAGCTGACACTTCCGGATTGAGCCTCCAAATAATTAACCTTGGACAACAAAACATCACCCTCACAAGCGACGATATATCGGCTTTGCCTAAAACCTCTGTTTACGCCGAACTCTCCTGTTATAGCAGTCCAATCTCAAACGGAAACTGGAGTGGAGTAAAATTATCAGATCTCCTTAGCCTCGCGGGATTATCTTGCATTGCTGGTTCTATAGATTTTCTAGCCGCTGACGGATACAAAGTCACAATACCCATGGAAACAACAATGCTACCTGAAGTAATAATCGCCTACGAATTGGATGGAAATCCCCTCAAAGAAAACACACGTTTAGTGATACCCGGAGCGAACGGTAACCTTTGGATATCAATGATTACTTCAATAGCGCTAAGTTCAACTCAAGTCAGCGGTAGCGAATCATTGGACCCTAAATTACTAATCTTTAACCAATATCCTGGATTAACTAGTGCTAATAGAGTGCGCTCAAAAGATAATCCGCCACAAGTTAAAACACCAGCAACCGTATCTGAAAACAAGACTACCATCAATCCGACTACTTCACCGATAAATAATAGCCAAAATCAATCTGAAAAGCAAACTTTGAGCCTTCAAAGTTCAGTTTTTCCCTGGGACTATTTTATGGGGCTGTGTTTGGAGTAATTGTTGCAACGATTTTGGCTAGTTTTGTGGTCTATTCCCGTCGGAAAGCGATGGCTTAAGATATTTTGTAGATTATAAAAGCTGTTGCGGCTGAGCCAAAAAAGCTTATTAAGTATTGCTAATCAATATATCAATGCTGTCACTGGGATATTACTTTCCAATTCGCTATCTTTATCTACAGTAAAAGAGAATTGTGTGTTTAGACAGCGGGTTAGAAAAATGGATAAAAATCCACAATCAAAGGATGATGCTCTCGAAGCGTTAGACTTCATAGTAAATGTTCTCAAAGAGCATGAAAAAGACTTAGACAAACTCATCAATGAATTAGCAACAGTCACAGAGCAAATGGGGGACTCTGGTGAATTAAGCGGCAAAGTTGTGAAAGTGGAGGAAAAAATAGACGCTCTTCAAAAACAAGTAACGGATTTGATTGGTTACTTCTATAGGACATCAAAAGAAGGTCTCCCTGCAGCAGTAGCCAGGGAACAGCCCAAAGAAGTGGAACCTGTAACTGTTGACTTAAACCAAAGTGGGCCATCTGTTATTTTGCGTGTCAGCCAATGGGAAGACTTCCAAATTTTAGCCATGAAGGCTCAAACTTTGTCTTTTAACTATAAGGAGCAAGAAAAGATTTTTCAAGCCGACGCCATAAAAGGCAACAAAATCTTCACTTACAGCGGTCCACTTCCCAAGCTTTCAAACATCCTGAAGATGTGGTTGTCCAAACAGTTGGATATTTCCGAACGGAACATTCTTGAAGGCCTATTAACTGTAGGCTAAATCCATATTTCTAATTTTTATCAACCCTTCATAACTCTTATAAGATTTTTGAAATATCTTGAGTCTTGTTAGTGATTGGAGGATTGGTTAGGGTTGAAGGTAAAACCAACTGCCATAGAAAAAGTTCCGTTTTCGAAGCCTTCTCCTTTCTCCTCGATACGGATGGCTATTGGTCGCCAACATATCTAACCAGTCCCAAAACCACACTAACAATTCCTAATTAATTTTTATCTAGACGACTTAATTTAGTTGAATTTAGTTACTAAAAGACTGTTTTTCAATAAAAAAATAATACCCTTAAAGATTTGTTTTAACGTTTTCTTAAGTTTAAACGTAAAGAAAAGAAGCTTTGTTGATAGTTAGTAGTTTTCAACCCAAACTTCAAAGTATGCTTTTGGATGGTTGCATGTTGGGCACATATCGGGTGCATTTGAACCTTCAATGACTAAACCGCAATTCCTGCATTTCCATTTCACGGGTGCATCTTTCTTGAAGACTTTGCCCTGCTGAAGACTTTCAAGTAGTTTGTTGTATCGGCGTTCATGGTAAACTTCTACTTTTGCAACCATTCGGAACGTTCGAGCAACTTCTGGGAATCCTTCTTGTTCTGCGACATCACCGAAGTTTGGGTACAATGTTCCCCATTCAAATTTCTCGCCTTCCGCAGCTGCTTTAAGGTGGTCGGCGGTTGATGCGATTAACCCTGCCGGGTAGGACGCTTTGATTTCAACCATTCCACCTTTAAGGTGTTTAAAGAACAATTCAGCGTGTTCTTTTTCGTTACCTGCCGTTTCCTCAAAAATGGCGCCGATTTGCTCGTAACCTGCTTTTTTGGCAACGCTGGCAAAAAAGGTGTAACGGTTTCGAGCTTGAGATTCTCCTGCAAAGGCAGCTAAAAGGTTCTTTTCAGTTTGACTTCCAACAAAATCCATAATTTCGACTCCTACCACAAGATTATTTGTTGCCGAAAATAAAAGTTTCCCCAGAAAGATGAATGCTTTTATCTCTCAGCAGCAGTATTGTTCTTCGCCGAATGATGAGAAGGCATTAGCTTGACATTAATTTGGATGACGGATCAGAGTTACTCAGACGGCAACGTCTGGGAAACTTTATATTTTCGAAGAAGTATAAAGTTTCTCAGGCAAAAACGATGAGAAAGTACGCTAGAGATTGGGTTCAAAATTACCCCAGCATCGCAAGAATTTATGAAGCGATTGCGGGCGTCAGGCGAATGGGGTCAGAGGGAACCGTTGAAATCTACGTCAAGGGTGTAAAAGTCTTTGTCGAATACCTTGGTTACTCCGACCCTGAGACCGCTCTTCAAGCAATAATTAAGGGCGAGGTAAACGCTGAAGAGAAAGTGGATAAGTTTATCGATTACGCGTTGGAAATACAAAAGAAAGCTCACAATCACGTTAGGAATCATGTTTTTGGCATAAAGAAATGGTTTGATCTAAACGGGGTCAAAGTTGATTGGAAAAAGATAGAATTACCCAATAGTTCAGAAATTCAAGAGGAAGACCGTGCGCCAACTAAAGAAGAACTAAAACGACTCCTCAACCATGGAACAGCAAGGGATCGAGCGGTCATACTTTGTGATTCAAGCAGTGGATTAAGAGCTGGAACCTTATTCAGCCTAAAGAAAAGCGACCTGGATACAAACTACCCTGACGTTGCAAGATTAATAGTTCAAAGGAGAAGAGGCAGAAAATTCAGCAACAACAGACACGGTTCGGCAGGACGACTTTTCTGTACCTTTATAACGCCTGAAGCAAAAGTCGTTTTAACCCAATATTTTCAGGAGCGGGAAGCTGCTGGAGAAATACTAACCGATGAATCCCCCCTAATAGGCGACAACTACCATAAAGGCAAATTTACAACAATAGAAGACTACGAAAAAGTCTGGGCAAGACTCTTAAAACGTGCAGGACTAGCGAAAAAATCAAACAAATGGTACGAACTCCATCTTCACACCTTAAGAAAATATTTCCGATCAAGCTGCATAGGAGTCGACGCTAGTTATCGTGAGCGCTGGATGGGCCACAAAGGACTCTACCTTGACATGAGCTATTTCAAAGCAGATGAACCAAAACATCTAGAAGAATACCGCAAAGCCATACCGCACTTAACAATTCAAGCAACACCTATAGAAGAAAAGAAATTACGCTCAAAAATGCTCCTGGACTTTGCAAGGCTTCAGGGATATGAAGATAATCAGCTTAAGAAATTGGAAGATGTTTTAGCAAGGGCAAAAGATGTGGATGAAGCCATAACTGAATTTAGACATTTATCTGATGATGAAAAGAAAACAAGCCAGGGCACTCCAAACAAGGCTGGTAATGGTAAATACAACGTAGTTAAAGGTGAAGGCGAACTTGTTAGACATTTAGATGAAGGTTGGAGCTTAATTCAAAGCTTAAGTGACGATAAGTTCTTAACGAAAACATAACCTTCTCTAATCCTCCTAATTATAAACTTAGCCAATTCTCTTCATCGCTCGCATAATTCTTTGGCATTATCGAAAGGAGAGGCTATTTCCGGAAGGTTCTTTGTACTGACTCCTTTTTTCAATGGGAATTGGTTCTTAAATTAGACTTGCGGTCATATTCTAGTTTGGTCTAGCACTTGGCTGTCGACATCGGCTTCAGATTTTCGTGTTTTTGCGCCTCTTTTTTTTTCTTTAATAAAAGACTCGCGATAATCCAATTTTTGAATTTAACGAATTGAAAGCTCTCAAAGAAACGGTAAATAGGTAATTACGAATTAAGCGAAAAATTTAAGTTCAAAACAAAGAAATAAGAATCGTCTTATGATAGAAAATAAAAATAGACACAAAAAGACATTGCATGTAGTATGCTTACCATTGCATTTTATTTTCCAACAAATAAATGGTAGAAAAATAATACATCATAGCAAAAAAGCAAACGGTGACTTCCTTTATTTGGTTTCTGCACACGTAGAAGCAAGCGAAAGTGGGGGTATTTCTAGCGTTGGCAGGCATCTTTCAGCACATTTCAGCAATGTTGCAGATTATCAAAAAGGCAAAGAGATTGGAATGAAAAAGCTCAATATAGAGCCATCGTCCATCAAACTGCTTGAGGACCAAGGTTTTGTCAAAAAAGATAATGACAAAAAGATTGATTCCAATAGAAACGGACAGCCATCTCTAAACAGGGTGCAATTAATTGGCACAGCATCCATGATAGGTTTTTTTTTGTTCTCCTTTGCTTTATTAAGTGGACTAGTACATTGGCTTCCAACTGCCAGTAAACCAAGCGATATTATCAGTTCCGCCATTTACTCAATATCCATGATTCTTATTGGCGCAATTCCCATTATTGGTGCCTTTTTGACATTTTACTCAGACAGAAGGATATTAGTTGAAAAAGAAAAAGATACCTTATGGGTGTTGTCGATGACAATAGCCTTTGTTTTTATCGGGATTGGATTAATTTCGTTGGGTTTGTATTTTAATCCTCTTGCTTTTTTCCTTCCTTTAGGATTTTATTTCATGTTTTTTAGCATCGTCTATTTAATGGGTTTGATAAATGCCAAAACACGCTTTTTGGTTGTTGTTTTTTTTATCTTAACTCTTCAAGTAATTCTTATTCAAGTGGTCCCAGGACTAATTGGAACTCAGATTTTAAGCCATTACCAGTTGCAAGTTTTTGCCAGCTTAATTTCCGCTATTATTATTACATTTTTAGCAGGTTTCTTCTTTAATTTCATGAAAGGGGTGGAAATCATTTTAGAAATGGAGCATAGTTTTGCTCTAGTCGTTGGAACAAAAAATTTTAGGCGAAAAGAAATACGAAACAAGCTTAAGGACGCTTTAGGAATCGACAACGGAAAGGAGAGTAGTTGGCAACAATTTGCTAACCTTGTCAGAGTTTACTTGGGATTTAGACCGCAAGGAGTCATTGATTTTCACATTGACTTGGATAAGGAGTTTGAACCTAGGATTGCTGTTTTGGAAGATACGGTTGGGTTTTATCCGGTTGAAGTAAACTATGATGGAAATTCCTTAATCATAAAAAGCAAAACAAAATCAACTAATAGCTCTATTGAACTGTGCGATTTCGTAACTCATTAAGAAAAAAATTAGAAAAGGTCTAACTCTTAGATTTTATGGCTTCTCCCATACCCTTGAAAAATTCACTAAGAGAGCCTGTTGGACTCAAAGCTTTACAGACCACGTCAACAATTTTGATCAGTGCGTCCATACGCTTCTCCAAGTTTGTTAATGCTAGATCTAAAGCTTCAGCCTGAATTTTCGCCAGCTCATCTTTATCTGCTGGCTCTTTTGGAATAGTTATAGTTATGTCTCCTGAAATGAGGTCTATTTCGGTTCTTCTTGAGGTGACGCTGCTATCAACTTTAACTTCGACTGATAGGGTTGTTAAGTTGTGAACTACATTTTCAATGTCCTTTCTCATTTTTTCGAAATCTACGTTCCATTTATTAACAAGTGCTGGATAATCGGGGAATAATTCGGAAAAAGATACAATTTCTGGTTTGTTGCTTGGCATGCCCTAATACGACTCCTATTAGTTTTATTGTGTCTCTCTAATAAAATGCTTTTGCTGAGTCGGATTTTTAGAAAAAACTTCTAAAAACTTCTAAATATGTTGTTAAAGTTTGAATCAAATTATACACATTGAAGAAAAATTGCTTTATTTTTACTCGTTGAACATGAAAATAATAGATGAAGAAAAGTCCAGTTAACACCAAAACACTCCTACGTAAAGTTCAACCTGAGCAGTCAAGATAACATACAAAACTGAGAAAAAATAAGCCAAACTACAGCCAACCAAATGTTATTTTCTTCAATTTCCGCGCTAAACTGTATTTCCAAACGCTTTCTGTCATCGTCATCCTTTAGTTTTGGGGGTTTAGTCATACAATACAGTCATACAATACACTTCTTCGATTCGCTACTTTTTAGGCGAGAGTGGGCTTCACCAAATAAATGTTATGAGCGCATTCACGACACTATTGACTCATTCTTTTTAGCTCAGTCAAGTACCGATTCCGCAAATTATTTAACTTAAGACAACTGATAGGCTATTTGTTGTCTTGTTTTGTGGTGTCTTGAGAGCTAACTCTCTTTGTGTTGTCTTTTTCTCCAGGGTGTTGGAGAGTCAGCAAATAGGCGCTTAAGTTGAGTGAACCAGAAGAGGAAACCGGGCAGAAACCAACATCAAACCCAAATCCAGCGGAGCGCAGAAACAGCCTCTTTGCGTATTTGGGGCATGCTATTAGGCTTAGCCACGAAAAAATGAGTTCCAAAGGAAACAGCGACTCTGCAAAGCAAGGGTGGGGAAGGCTCATGGTTGCAGCAATCGGCACCTATGGCAGCCTAATCAAAGATGCTGAGCTTGAAGGCATTGAAGAGCGCCTATCGTTGCTTGAGGAAGAAAAAGAAAAGGAGCAGTTGAAAAAGGGGCGAGGGCTTTGAGAAAATCAATCATTAAAAGAATAAGAAAGATTGAGCAGCGCACGTTTCAGCCAAGATGGCGTGTAGTAACTAAGGATTATGATGGGTTGTACCGTGGCGAATGCGGTGATGGTCTTGGGCAGGAGCAGTTTGACGCTTGGGTTAAGCAGCAGGACAAAGATACGCAGGTTATAATCGTTGAAGTCTGCGAAAACATACCCACTGCTTCTGGTGAAAAAGAAAGTGTGACTTTTAAGGTTGAAAATCACGTTGACAAAAATACCGCTGATTTTCTCAAAGGATATGATGAACTTATACAGATTCAGTCGGTCGGCTGAAACAGAAATCATAGCAAAATCTGTTGAAGCCCAAGTGCTCGCGGTTGACGCTAATTGTGGCTGTTTTACTGGTGAACAGGCTAAGTTGATTGCTCAAGCCCAAGAAATCATAAGAAATGCACCAATCCACTAGGAGAAGAAAGACTGTATGGAAGAAAAGAAAACTACCCTTACAAGTACCTGATGCCTATCTGCCCTCTGCTTGAAGACATCAGGCTGTTAAAATCCGATCAAAACAACCCCAACCGTATGAGCATTAAGCAGCATGACGCAGGTCTGGAAAAGCCTGCAAAAATACGGTTGGACCTATCCAATAATCGCCAATAAAGAAGGCATTTATTGTGATGGGGAACAGCGGGCAGATGTTTGTCATGGCACATGAAGAGTTTTTTGCTCCAGTTCTTCGCTTGCCAGTCACCGATGTTGATAGACGAATGCTGCGGCAAATTCTAAACAAGCTCAAGGGCAAACATAACCGAGAACTGGACGGTGCCGAATACATTCGCATAGTTGAGCAGGGCGAAAAAGAACCATTAAAGGCGCTTCTTGCTTTCAATCGGCGAAAGGCTGCCTGAGGATTTAGATGAAGCACGAGTTTTCAGTTACAATTCCTGAAACATATGAAATAATCGTTGAATGCAAAGATGAAGCTAACCAGAAAGCAGATTTTTGAGAAGCTAAAATCGGAGGGATATAAGCTACGGATTTTGACATTGTAAAACGTTGGGACCAAGCAGACAGCTTTAGGTGCGCAAAGCGTTGTTGGTAGCTACACGCTGTCTGATGTTAAGTTAGAGAAGCATTTCAAAGGCTCATTACCCATAGAAGAGGATGATTGGCAGGTTGGCGTTATTGTTGGGCGCAGCGGCTCAGGCAAAACAAGCATTGCTAAACAACTCTTTCCTGAAGCATACATCAGAGGGTTTGAATATTCGCACAAATGTGTTCTTGATGATTTTCCAGAAGAACTTGAAACTGGAGAAATAACAAAAACGCTTTGCAGCGTTGGGTTTGCTTCTCCTCCTGACTGGCTCAAAAGCTATGATTGCCTAAGCCAAGGAGAAAAGATGCGTGTTGACATTGCCCGCGCACTTTGCTTAGATAAGCCATTGGTTGTTTTTGATGAGTTTACCTCTGTTGTAGATAGAGAGATAGCCAAAGTTAGTGCCTTTGCCATCAGCAAAGCTGTTCGCAGATCAAAAAAGAAATTCATTGCAGTAACTTGCCACTATGATGTTGTCGATTGGCTTGATCCCGATTGGGTATTCTGCACTGATACGATGGAGTTTAGTCGAAAAAAAGAATTAGGCCGCCCATTGAACTCAAAATTCATCGGTGCGGCGCAAGCCTATGGAAAATGTTTCGGCAATATCACTATCTAAACGGATAACTAGGTGCTGGAGTAAGATGTTATACTGCAATCTACCAAGATAAACCGATTGCTTTCATGGCGATTGTTCATGCGTAAAAATGAAAACAAACTATTATCCGAGTCAGCCGCTTAGTCGTTCTACCAGACTATCAAGGGATAGGCGTCGGCAAACGACTCCTAAACTTTGTTGCAGAACTCTATACATCTCAAATCAATTTACCCTTCTACCTAGTCACAAGCAACCCACAACTAATTAGAGGTAACCTTGACTGCTGGAGGGTCAAACGCTTTGGACATGGAAGCCACGGCAGAGAAAACACCAAGATAAACAAAGAATTAGTAAACTCGAATAGTAGACGCCGCCTAAGCGTTTCTTTGATTTATAATCATAGCAAAAGCCTCAAAAGATAGAATATTTATCCAACCATAGACCAGAGAGAAAATGCAGACTTTTTGTGCATAATTGGAAATTGGATAAGAAAATCATACAACAGATGGCTAATCGAGTTCTATTTGTCAGCTTGCCCACTTACGGCAAGCTGTCGCCCAGCATATTTACGGCTCCTTTTCTTATAGTAAAAGCTCCAAACGAATTATTACAGAATAAAGGAGAAAAAGAAAAATGCAAATTGTAAAAAACAAAACAATTACTAATTCAATTGCTTTATTTCTGATGCTAACTATTGTTGCAACAGCTCCATTAGTCGCTTTGCCACTCGCTAACGCGCATTATCCAGCATGGACTCAGCCTACTTGGGCCTATATTTATGCAACTCCAAATCCAATAGGCGTTGGTCAGCAGGTGCTTTTTATTTTTTGGCTTGATTCAGTACCCCCCACTGCCAACGGACAATACGGAGATCGATGGACCGGTTTCATGATTAATATAGTCAAACCGGACGGGAAAAACGATACCCTCGGACCATACTCATCTGATGCAATCGGCGGAGGATACGCCTCATACACACCAACTCAAGTCGGTAATCACACTGTTCAACTCATATTCCCAGGCAACGTTATAAAAGGGCTTCCTAGTGCCTCAGGTTTACCAATGAATAACGCGGCGGTTAACGACACTTATGCAGCAAGCTCAAGCGACCCCTATGAACTCAAAGTCCAGCAGGACCCAATCCAAGCTTACGAGGAGACTCCTCTACCAACCGATTATTGGACTCTTCCGGTAAGTGGAATCAACAGAAATTGGTACATGGTTACTGGAAACTGGCTTAATGCAGGCGATACTGGTCCAGGAGCAGTCGGGACAGGATCTACCATAAAATATAATCCTTTCTCGCAAGGTCCGGAGAGCGCTCACATCATGTGGGCTCGTGAGTATTGGGCTGGAGGAATAATGGGTGGACAGACAGGTGACAAAAGCTACTACACAGGTCAATCATATGAAGTCTACTGGAACACCCCAATCATCCTAAATGGAAAATTGTACTATAGCGTGCAGACACCCCCCCGATATGGCTATTATTGTGTTGATATGTATACGGGCCAAACAGAATACTTCTACAACACCACTGGCTCAGTAGTATTCCAAGGTTATCCAGGCGCGAATCCTTCAGGATCAATCAACAAGGGGCTTCTAGCATTTGGTCAGGTATACGACTACGACTCACCTAACCAGCATGGAGGGTTCCCATACCTTTGGAGCACCACAGCAGCTACTACTGGCACATGGATGATGTACGACGCCTACTCTGGTAATTACATTTGCAGTATAGCTAACGTGACTCAGACTGAGACAAGACCGGGCGGTTCAGCATCAGGCGTAACAACAGGAGCTACAGGAACCTCGCTATACGGGAAAGATGGAAGCATACTACGATATAACATTGTCAACTTAGGAAATACTACAAACCCCAAATACCATCTGCAAGTATGGAACACTAGCCGGGCTATTTGGTGGAATCCAATCTTTGACACCCCCACCTATGATCCTTCAGGTGGACTATCTAGCTTTTACTATTGGGAATGGCGACCATACCTAAACAACACATATGACGGAAGAAAGGGCTTTTCATTAAATGCAACAATACCGGCGGTACAAGGAACAATACGCGCAGTTCGAGAAGATCAATACGTAATCGGTGGAACGGTAGGTAGCAATGACGAGAGAGGCGTTGTACAAGGAAATCTATGGGCGTTAAGCTTGAAGCAAGGTGAAGAAGGACGACTTTTATGGAACATTACTTTTACACCACCAAACACTGCGGTACCTTCAACCAAGGGAACAGGAATAACCATTGGAACCGTCGATCCAGAAGATGGCGTATTTACCTTTAGAGAATCCGTAACCAGAACCAGATGGGTCTACAGCCTAACAGATGGAAGCCAACTATGGCAGAGTAAACCTGAACCTCAAGGAGCCTACTACGGAATGACAGAAGACATCTACAATGGCATGCTTCTTGCAGGCGGGGTCGCTGCAGGTCTAGGAAATGTCTACGGTTATACAGGACACATAATCGCATACAATATTACAACAGGACAAATTATTTGGGATTATGCAAGCGGAAATGAAGGTTTTGAAGCTCCTTACGAAAATGTTCCAATCGCAATAGGATGTATAGCTGACGGAAAAATCTACACATTCTCAACTGAACACTCACCAACACAACCAATGTGGCGCTCCTCATTCATCCGATGCATTAATGCTTCCAACGGAGTAGAACTTTGGAGAATAACCCACTGGGGTAACAACCCAGCCATCGCAAACGGCTATCTAATTGATCTCAACCTCTTTGACAATAGAATCTACTGTTACGGAAAAGGACCTAGTGCAACAACAGTCACTGCTTCACCGAAAGCCTCGATTAACGGAGATAACGTTCTAATCGAAGGAACAGTTACAGACCAATCACCTGGCGCAAAAGGAACTCCAGCAATATCAGATGCTAACCAACAATTATGGATGGAATACCTATACATGCAAAGACCAAAACCCACAGATGCCACTGGAGTAGCAATTAGCCTAAACACCATTGACCCGAACGGCAACTTTGTCCACATCGGCGATGCCACAAGCGACTCATTCGGCAACTATGCACTACCATTTACACCAACAGTTCCTGGCACATATCAAATAATCGCCAACTTCAAAGGTTCAGCAGCCTATGGATCATCCAGCGCATCAACTTACATAACAGTAGAAGAACAATCAACAATAACTCCAGCACCAACACAAAGGACAATCTCTCGCTGACACGTACTTTGTTCCTGCAATCGTCGGCTTGTTCATATTCGTAGCCATAATAGGCGCTGTCATAATACTGGTGCTCAGAAAACGACCATAAAAACAGCTTTAAAACCAATCAAAATTCCCTTTTTTATTTTTGGGTGACAATAAATTATCAAAAGAGAAGACAAATAGGGAGCTAAAAGGGCTTTGGAAACACTTAAGATGGAATTACCTCTTGAAGAAAACAGCCAAAATAGGGTCTATAACGCAAGAAGTACCTTTGGCTTCAGAAACTGCTTATTCCAAAAAAATCAAACCGAGAGCAATCATATTTAAATCAAACGATAAAGATCTTCATAAAATCAAAGAATTAATAAAAACCCATTTTCCCGAAGTTGAAATTATCTACGTTACGACCGGTTCTGTTGCAAGCACTCTTCATGTTACCAAATCTCTGCCTTTTGAAATGCAGAACTCTTCTGCTCAACCATTTTATACTATTGAGTAATCGCTGAAGGTGTTTTCCAAATAAGTTGAATAGTTAATTTTGGCTTCACAAGAAAAGAAAGCATCAATACCTGAATAGACAATGAAATACGGAGTAGTCTTAGCCGAAAACGCATAACCGTCTCACTTGGATATGTTACTTCTGCCAAAGCTCAATCTTAACAATAGAATATTATGCGTTTTTCATTGAATAGTTTTTTCAAGTATTAGATCCACTCCAGTTTTCCAGCAGGATTCAAAGTAGCTTTCTGCAATTGTGGCAAAAGAAGGGTTGTTTGACCATAAAGCAGGCGAACGAGCAAAACCGCTGTCAATAAAGATACCTAAAATTACCTCTTCACCATCAAAAATCCCCATTTTAGCTCGCAGAGGTTTGGACACGAATCTAACCTCAAAATTCCTAAACTTAAGATAGGGTTGCAGGAATTTGGGCATTGAGTGTATAGTCTCTGGTTTTTCTGTAATCCATCGAATTTTCACTCCCCTCTTTAGCGCTTCCTCAATAGACTTAGATAAGATAGCAAGCCAAGCTTCAAGCTCATTAAACGGGGTAATGTCGTTTAAGGATACTTTGATGTTTTCTGTTGCTTCTCGTGCTTTACAAGTTATGGCTTCTCTTTCAGGGTACATAATGAATTGGTCATTTTCAGGCAGAGCTAACTGTTCATACAGGGGGTCTTTAGTATTTTTGACAAATTTTTCTGCTTCATGTTTAAGCATGGAAAAGTCAATTTTCCTTCTTTCAAGCAGAATAGAGACGGTTTCTTCTGGGGGAGCATTTTTGAAGGTTGCAGGCTTGACGAGTGCTTTTTGTACTATGCCGATTTGTTGTAGTTCAGCGAGCAGTCTATAAACGTCTTGTCTTGGCACATCAGCAAATTTTGCTATTGTAGTTCCCTTGGAATCTGAGGCTAACCTTAGAAGAGCAAGGTACACTTTAGCTTGTGAGTTAGTCAGCCCTAAATGCATTAGAGTTTGAGCATCATCATTAAAATTCACAAATCTCCACCATCTAGTGCCTTCTGTCTATGAGGGCAATCCCTATTTATCAATTTCCATTGTCACCTTACCAACTTACGGCAAGCTGTCGCCCAGCATATTTACGGCTCTTTTTCTTATAGTAAAAGCTCCAAACGAGTTACTACAGAATAAAGGAGAAAAATAAAATGCAAATTGCAGAAAACAAAACTAAGGCTACTTTGATTGCACTATTTCTGGTATCAGTTATTGCTTTTCCGCTTATTCAAATTCCATCAACTGACGCTGCCACTGCTAGATATATCGATTCTTACATGTTCCTAAGTGCGGTGCCCAGTCCTGTAGGAGTTGGTCAACGGGTTGTTGTTTGCTTTTGGCTTGCTCTTTTGCCTCCCGAATTACCTAGTGATCTTGCTGCCGGAAATCGAGCAGCATGGAACGGTTTGACATTGACGGTTTCTGAGCCAGGCGGATTGAACAGAACATTAGGTACGTACAAAAGTGACTCAGTAGGAGCACAGTATCTAACCTTCGTGCCAGATAAAGTAGGTACTTACTATTTCCAAGCAAGTTTTGCTGGGGAGTGGAAAAATGTTACTGGTTTTGACAATTACTATAAACCCGCTAGTAGCCTATCTGTAAAAGTTACTGTCCAAGAAGAAGCACTTTCTGCATATCCTGAAACGCCGCTTCCTACTAATTATTGGGATCGCCCAATAAACAACGAGAATTGGAAATGGTCATCAATCGCGGGAAATTGGTATGGAATGTCTTTCGGATTTGGCTCTGGCTATAATGCCTATGGAAGGTTTAATCCTTATTCAAATGCATCTGATACAGCTCACATAGTTTGGACAAAGGAGATAGGATTCGGCGGAAACGTTGGAGGCGAGTTCAGTGACAAAGACTATTATTCAGGCATACAGTACGAACAAAGGTTTTTCCCAACAGTAGCTTTGAATGGTTATCTCTACTTCAACTTGCCAAAAGGTACACAGCGTAATGGCGGGGGCTTTGTATGCGTGGATATGCGTACTGGAGAGCAGTTATGGTGGGTAAATGAAACTCTTACAATGGGTCAAATATATGATTATGATTCACCAAATCAACATGGACCTATCCCGCAGCTTTGGGGAATGGTTGGATCCACATGGAATGTGTACGACCCTTTCACCGGACAATGGCTATACAAATTTGTTAACGCATCATCTGGAACAATGACTTTCTCTTCGGACGGTTCTCTCTTAGCTTACCTAGTTGGTGGGTCATATCCGAACAGATGGTTAGCAATGTGGAATTCATCGGCAGCACCTGCCTTGTTAGGGGGCACAAGCGGAACTAACTATTGGCAATGGAGACCTTATGGAAAGACAATTGACTGGCGAACAGGGATACAATGGAACAAGACATTCAACTGTGAAGGAAACCCAAGCATAAGTAAGTTAGTCGGTGACAAGTTCATTTGGAGAAATACGTACACTCTATTAGATGGAAAGGTCGTTGCATCTGACAGCGCGTTTGATCTGAGAGCAGGAAATGAAGGCAAATTACTATGGGGTCCGACGAATCGAACTAGTTTGCCGAGCATAGGAATGGGCCCTTATGGTGAAGGTGTTTATGTCTCCTATGTTAAAGAAACGATGCAGTGGTATGGCTTTGATGCTAATACAGGAAGTCAGCTATGGGGTCCAACCAAATCCTACAGTGATCCTTTTGGTATGTATGGATCCACTGCTGAGATTGCCTATGGTAAAATTTACACAATGAGTTACGGAGGAACAGTTTACTGCTGGGACATTAAGACAGGTGATCCATTATGGGAGTACTACACTGGAGATGCTGGGTTTGAGACACCGTATGGTCATTATCCTCAATGGGAAGGTATGCTTGTTGCAGATGGAAAAGTCTTCGTAACCTCGTATGAACACTCTCCTGACTCACCTTTGTGGAGAGGAGGAAGAATGTTCGCTATAGATACGGAAACTGGCAAACTTGCATGGAATATACTTGGCTGGTACCAGGGTTCAGGCGGACTCATTGCAGACGGTTACATGATACAACACAATTTCGGTGACAACCGCGTCTACAGCTTTGGCAAGGGACCAACTGCAACTACAGTCACAGCTTCACCAAAAGTTTCTACATTCAGCGACAAAGTGCTAATAGAAGGAATGGTGACTGACGAGTCACCTGGCGCAAAGCGAAATGAACCCGCAATTAACTATCCGGCAGGAGTCCCTGCTATCGCAGATGAATGCATGACGGCTTGGATGGAACACCTATACATGCAGAAAACTCTTCCTGAGAACACAACCGGAGTAGAAGTATCATTAGAAGTTATTGACGCAAACGGTAATTACCGTCCCATCGGCGCAACAACTAGCGATGCAGACGGCTTCTACAGTTATGCTTGGAAACCCGACATAGAAGGAAAATACACCGTAATCGCCACATTCCAAGGCTCAGAATCCTACTGGCCCTCACATGCAGAAACAGCCTTCGTCGTAGAAGCAACAGCTCCAACACCAACCCAGCAGCCAGCAACGACAGCTCCTCCGACAGATATGTACATCTTAGGCATTGGAACAGCAATAATCATCGCAATAGCCATAGTCGGCGTTGTACTTGCCTTGATGATCAGAAAACGACCATAAATATAGCCATTCAAAATTCATCTCCCTTTTTTTATTTTCTAAATCTTATGCAAAGGCGAACTGTATACTTCTCAAACAAAATGCCTTTCTATATTCTAACAAGCAACCCTCAGATTATACGGGGAAACATGAAAAACTGGAAAATTACCCGGCATGGACATGCAAGCAAAGGGCGGGGCAACACAAGAATAAACAACGAAATCAAAAGCAGCCTTAGTAGAAAACGCATTACTGTCTCATTACAGTATATTCAAGCTACGCATTAAAATTTAATGCACACACACACTTTTTTACGCTTCTGAGGTTTAGGTTTTTTCAGCGGTCAATGCTTCTTGACTAATCAATAATAAACAGAGATTGAGACATGAGAGTTTAGGAAAAACTCTAGTTTTCTACAGAATAATTATGATAGAAGATTTTATTATTGACTTGGTCTTTAAAGAAGATGAGAATAGTAATGGTTGAGAAAGAGAAATCACCTATAACTTTCTTATTAGCAGTTACAGTTGTTTTAGGATTTTTTCTTGGGTTCACAGGTAAATCTTTGGATTCTCTTGGGTTGCCAATTGAATCTTTGTATTTGGGGATTCCTTCACTATTTGTTTTATTTTTAGTTGTCGGATTATATCTATATCGGAGAAATTAAACAAACAATTTCATGTGTAAGAAATCAGAGGCTGGCTTTGTTGCATGCTGATCCGCCTTTTCAAAGGCAGCCAATTCGTTGTCTAGGTTTCTGACGTTAAGTATTGGAGGATAATCACTGCTGCTTTCTTGTCTAGTGGAGCGTTTTCGTTGCCGCATTTTGGTGAATATATGCATGAGGGGCATCCGTCTTTGCATTCGCAATTCTCAATTAACTTGAGCGTTTTTTCCCAGAGTGGTTTAATGTTTGAGTAGAGGTTTTCTGATATTCCAATTCCGCCTTCAAACCCATCGTAAATAAAGATTGTTGGTTCCCAGTGTCTGGGTGAAGAGGTGTCGATAATCCGCCAATGTCCCATCGGTCGCACATGGCAAATATCGGGGACATCGCTATCATCGCGTGTTCAACCGCGTGAAGTCCTCCGTCAAAATCGAGTTTTTGAGCTTCGAGTTCTTCTCTGAGTTTGTCTGGAACTAAAAACCACATACCAACCGTTGAGAATGTCAATGGAGGCAAATCGAGCGGTAGTCTCTTGATGACTTCATCGTAGGTCTTTGTTAGATATTGGGTGTAGTTTTCTGTTATGGTTAATTCGCCTAGTCCAATTTTGACTTTGCTTTGTTTTTCTTCAAAGGTTTTCTTTATTGCTACATCAACTGTTTTCAACGCTTCTGTGTAGTAGTTTACGTCTTCTTGCTTCACCTTTGCCGTGAGATCTTCGAGGTTGAGTTCTTCGGAGATGTAAGTTTCTCCCTGATGCAACAATACTGCGCCCGCATGCACTTCTTCATAGGCTTTGTTTAGAGGTTAATGTTTCAAGGAGGTTTCCATTGCAAAGCACAGTCACAGTTTTATCGGATATGCTTTCAAGACTGACAACTTCGACCGGTCTTGCGGTTCCTGAGTAGACCCATCCTCTGGATGTTTTGCGGACAAGATGCTGTTGCTCCAAGGCTTGAATGCTCTCTGCAAAGAGATCGGGGAAGAATTTTCTGTCCTCATCTGTAATTGGGAGTTCGCTGGCTGCGCACATTATGTGACCGAGAGAGATGTACTGGTTGTGCAAATCGATTATAGCTTGCTCATGTGGTCGCCCAAAGAAGTCTTCCGGATGCTTCATGAAGTATTGATCAAGCGGATTTTGGAAAGCAACAAGAGTAACTATTGAATCTGCGTTAGTTCTGCCTGCTCGTCCTGCTTGTTGCCAAGTAGATATGACTGTTCCTGGATAACCTGAAATTATCACTGAATCCAAAGATCCTATGTCAATTCCAAGTTCAAGTGCGTTGGTTGAGACAACCCCGATTAATTCTTTGTTTTTTAATCTGTTTTCAATTTGTCTTCTCTCTTGTGGGAGATAGCCTGCCCTGTATGCGGTAATTGCATTTTGGAGTTTTGGCGATCGCTTTCTAAGTTCTTCTTTGGTCCATCTTGTGATGAGTTCAGCCATTTGTCTGGATGTCGTGAAACAGAGAGTTTGTAGGTTTTTCAGAATGCTAAGTGTTAGAAGATCTTTGGTTTCTTGATGGGTGGATCGACGAATTGTATTGCTATTATCTATGAATGGAGGGTTCCAAAACATGAAGGTTTTTTTTCCTTTTGGCGCGCCGTCTTTTGAGATAATTTCAAAGTCTTTACCAGTTAGTTTCTTGGCGTGTTCTTCTGGATTCGCGATTGTTGCCGATGAAAGAATGATCAGTGGGTCTGAGTGATAAAAGCTACATATTCTGATTAGTCGTCTGAGAAGCATTGCTACGTTGGAGCCGAAGACGCCTCTGTAAACGTGTGCTTCATCTACTACTATGAATTTGAGATTTTGTAGAAAAGTCCGCCACTTGTAATGCCAAGGCAGATACTGGTGCAGACCATACGGATTAGTTAGAATAATCTTTGAATTTTCTCGTATGCTTGCTCTTTGACTTTGAGGAGTGTCCCCATCGTAAATGTTTGGTGATACCTCAATTCCTATTTCTTTTTCTAATTCTTTTAGTACTTTTAATTGATCATTTGTTAGGGCTTTTGTGGGGTACAGGTAGAGTGCAGTTGCTTTCTTGTCTTTTGTGAGAGCTTCAAGAACTGGAATGTTGAAGGCTAAGGTTTTCCCTGATGCCGTTGGGGTAACTATTACCACGTTCTTTCCTTGGCGTACTTTGTTTATTGCTTCGGCTTGGTGGGAATAGAAAGAGATTTTTCTGTTAAGTAAGCAGTTTTGGATGTTTTCTGGAAGAGGTTTTTCCAGTTCGCCGAAAGCTTGCTTTTTGGGCCGCGATTTTTGGATGTGGACGATTTGTTTTTTGTAAGACTGCATCTGCTTAATGCTTTTGATGAAAGTCGTCGATCAAAGGTTCCATTCCTCGTAGAGCTTGGAGAATAGGCTTCCAAGGGTTAGCAAATCTTGTTTGTTGTGTTCAACTATGGGAACTAATGGTCCAACATTTTTGGTTCTCAGGTAGGTATCATAGAAGTGGGGAACTAATGCGCCTGGGATGTTGATGTCTCTTGTTATGCCTATATATTTTTCAACTGTGTCAAGCCTGCAGTCCGAAAGCTTAGGGCTTAGTGCTCTTCTGGTGAAATGAAGGATGTCAAAATGGGGATTATCCAAAGCTGAATCTAAGCCGTAGTATGCCAGCCTTTGTCTTATGTATGGAATGTCGAAGCTTCTGCCGTTATAAGATATGAGTGCCGATTTGGGTTCGAGTTGTGAAACAAGTGCCCAGATTGCTCCAGGCTCATCAGGAATGTCTCTTAGTAGAAACTGGCTTGTGCAGATTTTGTCTTTGTCTATTTTGGCTATGCCTAGCAGAATTATGGGTCTCTCTGAAAGTCCCAGAGTCTCAATGTCTATTATCGCGAAGTCTTGATCTTGACAAAACCCTGCCAAGTAGTGAAGAAAAGGATGGGATTTTGGTAGTCTTTGCCAAAGCCATCTCTGGATAGAATCAACTTCTTTTTTTGTCCACGATTTTCATGAATTTGCGGGCTTCATCTTTCCAAATTGGATGATTCATAAGGTCTTCAATAGTATTGTAACCCTGCTGGCGTAGTGCCAATTCTCGAACAGAACCTATTCCAGAGAGCACTTTGAGGTCAGAAATTATTATC
Source organism: Candidatus Bathyarchaeota archaeon (assembly GCA_963840325.1). Classification (GTDB taxonomy): domain Archaea; phylum Thermoproteota; class Bathyarchaeia; order Bathyarchaeales; family Bathycorpusculaceae; genus Bathycorpusculum. Next base: position 223,979 of record CAWIYM010000004.1, on the reverse strand, counting down.
CTTCTACTGTCTTCATAGGTGGCTTTCTTGAAGTTTGAAGTGCACGAAGCAGAAACAGCATAGCATTCCCCCTGCTCGTTTGAAACCACCTTGCCTGGGATGGCATCTTCTAAATCTATGTCTCTGTATTTTTTCACGAGTTTTTTTTCGAGTTTTAGGGATTCTTCAAATTCGGAGTTCCACATCCAACTCTCAAAAGAAGGTCCCTTTGATTGCGCCTTCTCCGTATCAGACACGATCTCATATTCTCTTGAGCGCCCTATCCTGCTTCGAAGGCTTTCAGCTGCTCGATGTAACGCAAACCTTTCATGAGGAGCACTTGAATAAGGCTGAACCGCTGTTTGTTTCTCATCTTTCCTGAATGCTAACAAAAGAAAAGAGCTGCATTCCTCGCAGAATTTGCTTTGCGCGTATTCTTCCTTTGAATAATCCCTTCTGCATCTTCTGCAAGTGTAATAAATCGGCAAATCAGATCTCATTATAATCTATCTAATCATTATAAAAGCCCTATTCAAATCCGATAATTGACAACTTCTTTCTTTCCCGTGAAATATTGTGGGACACTTCAAGACAAAAATATCATTCTATATTCTAACAAGCAATCCTCAAATCATTCGAGGAAACATGGAAAATTGGAGAATAACCCGTTATGGACATGCAAGCAAAGGACAAGAAAACACGCGAATAAACAATGAAATTCGAAGCAGTCTTAGTAGAAAACGCATGACTGCTTCATTACAGTATCGAACTTGGATTAAAATATAATTCCACCATTGCACAACCGTAGTTTTTTGACTAAAATTTAATTCACGCATACCACCGCATACCACAATACACGCGTCTTAGCTTAATTTTAAATATAAGGCTGATGAGGTGTTAAAAATAAACTTTTAAATCACGTAAAACGGCAAACGAAATATCTTTTATAAGGCTCAATCTGCTTGTTACTTAACCATGTTAGGGAAAATTAGAGAAGGGTAGAGGTTAATTGAAGAGTTTTTTATGCTTAATCTTGATATTTTTATGCTGTGTCTCAATTTTCTATGTTCCAGCTGTTAATGCTGCTTCTTCCGATACTGCTGATTTACTTTTTGGCATTAACTATCAATCAACAAATTATCATTATAAAGAACACTTGACTGACGAAGTATTAGACCGTGACTTTTTATTGTTCAAAAATCAAGGCTTTAAATTCATAATTTTAAATGTTATTTGGAAATACTTTGAACAAGATAGGCGTGGCATCTATAACGATGCTGCAATTAATGACTTAATTCGAGTATGCGCTTTTGCAGAAAAATATGATCTTAGCGTAGTAATTGACTTCCATACTATCGTGAGAAAAGATAGCAGTTGGACCATTCCGGAGTGGGTGACTCCTAGATATTTTGAGACAGTTTTCACTAACAACATTGTAAGGGATGCTTGGCTTAGCTTTCTTGGTCACATGGCAGATCGTCTTAAGGGTGTCAATAATATTGAAAGCTGGCAAATGATGAATGAACCGGCACGAAATGGTTGGGCTTGCGATGTTTCTATTGACGAGTACGTTGGTTTGTGGACTGACATGAAAGCTGCTATTAGGACCTATTCAGACAAGCCAGTTTCTATTCGTTTTGATGAATGCTTGATTAGCCACTTTAATCTTAGATCTCTAGAATCTGTGGTATTTGTGATTATATCTCGTTAAACTGGTATGTTCAAAATGATGCTCAAGGAAATCTCGAATTGATGGTTAACTTTGCTAAGGAACATAATCTTAAGGTTATGATTAGCGAGTTCGGAACCGACACTGGTAATGATGGTACTCTTGTTGATGAAGCTGGCGTAATGCAACAATATTTGAGCAGTCTTGAACTTTTTAAAAGATTGGGTGTTAATGAGTGCGCAGCTTACTATTGGCGGGCTGACTACGATTTAGGTAATCCTTACCCGCCTGGAAAGGAATTTAATTTAGCTAAAAATGTTGATGGGACTCCACGAGATGCTTTTTTTTGTCTGGGGGATTCTTCAATTTTTGTTACTCCTGAAAGTGTTCTTGGGGCATTATCAATGATTGGCGTATGTTTCCTTGCATTGGGCTCTTTTGCATTAGTCAAGCGAAAACATAAATAACTATGCCCAAACTGATCCAAACGACTCAACAGACACACGCAACACAAAAAAAAGAAAGCTGGCTATTTTTCCAAATAGACAGAATACCTGATCTTAGAGAAATCATTTAAACTTGGCGAAGTTCAACCGCTGGCACCAGATGGTGCCTAACTACTAGGCAGGGAACAAGCTACGTGGACGTTTACTCTTCGGCCGCGCCTTCAACTGGACGCTGGTATTGCGTTGAACTTCATTGGAAGAAAGGTACCACAGATGGGTTGGCTGAATTGGGGGTAGATGGAGTGCGCGTTTGCTCCACAACAGCCAGAAACACCGCTGCATATGGAGATGCTAATCAAGTACGAGCGGGACTGCCTGAACTCTACGCTTGTGCCTCAACCACAGCCTACAGCGACTGCATAAAGTTATCAAACACGTATATTGGCTTAGAGCCGGTTGCACCTGCGATTAACTCGTTTGCTGTTTCGCCAACGGCGTTTAGTCCAAATGGGGACGCCCAAAAAGATACAGCTTCTGCAAGCGCAGCCTTCAACGTAAATATAAAGTGGACTCTTGAGGCTAAAGGACTTTCAGGCGTCACGCTTAGACGCTGGAGTGGAACGGGCAACTCGTTATCTGTGGTTTGGGATGGAAAAGACAGCTCAGGATTAATCTTAAATGATGGCACCTACAATCTCGTCTTGTCGGGTGCTGACTTAGCGGGAAATCAACTGGCACCAAAGACTATCCAAGTCAAAGTTGACAAAGTGCGACCGGCAGTTTCAAGTGTTTCTATGTATCCGACCTCGTTTAGCCCTAGATCTGGGCAGACCACAAAGCTAAGCTATACGTTGTCTGAAAGCTGCTATGTTACCGTAAGTGTGTATAGCAGCTCTGGCTCATTGGCAAGGACACTGGTAAACAATGTGCTTCAATCTAGCGGCTTGCACAGCGCTACGTGGAATGGAAAGTCGAGTTCAGGAACCAGCGTTTCGGCAGGAACTTACACGTTCAGGCTCTATGTTACTGATGGGGCAGGAAACACAGCAGCCACGTATCCTATCACCAGAACCGTAACAGTTAGGTAAACCTTGTCGATAGCCGCAATTCTTCCCACATTTTCTTTTGGAGTTTTCTTAATTGTTAATAGCGATGTTGTTGAGCGCAAGCTTTCCTTCTTTACTTGTGTATGTAGTTAATCGTACTTTCGGTGCGCCACTTCCATGTGGCAGATATTTCGGAACGATCATTATTTAAACGGCAAGCTTGGCGCTGGTGTCCGATGTTACGCAGCAATCTATCAAGACAAACCCTTGCATTCATAGCCGTTGCATGCGGGAGAATGAAAGTAAAGTATTATCGAGTCAGCCGCTTAGTTGTGCTACGGACTATCAGGGAATTGGCGTAGGCAAAAGACTCCTCAACTTTATAGCCGAACTCTACACTTCTCAAACAAAAATGCTTTTCTACATTCTGACAAGTAATCCTCAGATAATTCGAGGCAATCTTAGCGACTGGAAGATAACCCGTTTTGGGCACGCAAGCAAAGGAAAAGAAGATACAAGAATAAATAACGAAATCCGAGGTAGCCTTAGCCGAAAACGCATAAACAGTTTCCATGTTATTTGTTTAGAAGTCAACTTTTTTTGGGGGTTTAATTTTATTGAAAAGTAGACCTAAGATTACTGTTTGTAAAATATTTTTTGTTGTGAACGTTGGAACCTTTCTTTAAGTCGCCTATCTCTTTCTCTTCTTTCGAATCTCACGAATAAAGTCATCACAAATGCTGACAAATTCCACTTAAATTTATTAAAATTCATAAAAATCCTCAGATTATATTAATACTTAGATGAGGTTAATTCTATAAAAGAAAATGTGATTGCTTCATGATACAACAAATGTAACAAGATTTTTAATACTGCGACAGAACAATGAAGAACTTACTTAATTAGTACTTCTTCATTCTTTTGCAGTCTTACCATTCGTCTCTTTTGCTTATTGCTTCTTGTTTTTGGTCTTGTTCTATTTCTCGGTAAATGTTTTTTTCGGTAGCATGAAACAACCCTTAAATCAGTACCTGCAACACTCTTCAAAGTGGGAATTTTCACTAATCTTTCTGCTCTAGTCTGCGGTACATATTGAACGACAATTTCTTTAGCAGTGAAATTTAGTTTTTCACCAGAATCCCAAGGCTCATACATTTCGACTCTAATCAGATATTCTCCTGCAACGATCCCTTTCATGTCTAAAAATTGTGGAAACTCTAAGCTTTCACCCAGTAGTGAACTTTGAGGGATGGAAAGTGGTGTTGAATTAATCAGTTGCTCTTGAAAATATAGGTCAAGAGTTATTTTTGAAAACGACGCCTTTGAAGGCAATAAGCTAAATTCAACTTTAAGTGCTAACTCGTCTTCTTTGGTTGTATCAGCGATGCGGTTAATCACTATTGCTTTTGCAGGCTTGATTACCTCTTTTGTCCTTTCAATGTTGAACTGAAAAGAGAGATCTTCCAGTGTTGATTGCTTTGCCTGCTTAACATCAACCGCTATTATCTCTCTTTTTTGTTGATTCTTAGATAATTTAACCATACCAAAATCAACTATACAATTCAGCCTAACAATTTATCAGTTCTGTGTTAGGCTAAAGTGGGCTTGGGTTGCTCTTGCTTGCTTAGGTTAGGACCATGATTTGTAGCGGATTTTTGAGCATTTTGCGCAGGCCATCATGATTTGTCCTTTGAATACTGTGATTTTGGCGGTTTCGCATCCACATGAACATTGGTTAACATTTTCGAGCGGCATAGAAGTAAAGAAAGTAGCTACTATAATAGATGTTATTTCCAAATTCGACATATTAAATGTCCACACGCTTCTATGAGTAGTGCAGGTCATCAAAGACTTCCTGAGTGAGTGCTTTCATCGGTTCTTACTTCATCTTTCACTACTTTATTGTACGTCAAGTTTCAAAAATAGCCGAAATTTTAAGACTAATATAGTACTTTTGTTAATACCGCATACTTCACTAAGAAGGTGTTCGCTTGACAAGAATCAGCAAGAGAGTTGCAGTTCTTATAGCTGTCATCATTGCTATTGCGCTTGTAGTTCTTTCAGCATGTCTTTTCTATTTTCCAGACTTATTCGTACTTCCTCAGAGCGCAAGTAAAATGGAAATTGCAAGTGTCAAGATTGAACATAGCAGCGATTGGAGAAGCTCAAACATCATTCTAACCGTTACTAACACATACAATTCGCCAACAACTGTTATAGGTTCAAAGATAAATGGAGCTAATTTTGGATACCTAAAGCTTGAAATTCCGCCAGGTCAAACCCAAGATGCAGTTTTGCCACTAAACAACCTTGTCATAACAAACTCCAAAACTTATGACACACAGTTGACATTCACATTTGATGACGGCCAATACGAAGTCTACTCCCAAACTATCACTCCCACAAAGTATGCAGGCTCCTTTATGATAAATGGGCAATCAATGAATGCAACATCTAATAGCACAATTTATTCAGCAACCATCCAAAATACAGGCAACATTCCTATGGTGAGCGCAAAATGCACTATAGGAGACTTTGTAACGTCTATACCTTTAGGACAGAATTTAATGCCAAAAAGCACAACCACATTAAACTTTGAAGTCCCATTTACCTTTGAAAAAGGTGCGATTGCTAATGTTACTCTGGAAGCAACGTTTGCAGAAGGAAGCACCATGGAAGCAAAGACTTCATACAAATTTAACTAAGCGTTTTGTCGATTATTTTTTGTTTCTCAGGCATTCGCCCCCTAGACACCAACCGTACCTTTGGATGGTTCGGCAGCTATAAGATCGAACCTCGTTATTTTCTACTTTATTTGTGAAAAACCAGTTCACTTGGTAGCGTGTTATGGAATCGTCAAAATCGTTAAGGCACCTAAAAAGGTCAATTATGCTTTCTGGGCTATGGAACCCCAGCGAGTAAGCTTCCTGCAAAAGAGCCAGACGTTGCTGATGGCACATCTCCCCCGAGTTTAGGGCTCTAACAAAACAAGGCCTAATCCCGTCTGAACTCTCAAAAGACAAGTCCCTTGGCACGTACTTTACTCTTTTTTCTTTGAGCGTTTTTATAAATTCATGGGCTCTATCCATTGCCGCTAAGATGTCTTTTTGTTTGAGACCATAGAGTTTGAAGTATTCGACGCTTCTAACTTTGTCCTCTTCAAGGTGCCCGTTGACTACTACGCATTCTTCGCCGATTTCTCATGAATAGAAAATGGAATACGACACATTCGATTAATGTCGCCAACAACCGCATAGTCAATGAAGCGATAATCGTGATCTTGTAAGAGTGCAAGCTGAAGCTGTTTGTATACCTGCTTCCAAAATTCAAGCTCCCGATTTACTTCATAAACGGAGTCAAAGAAAACATGCACATGAAAACCCCGTCGCGTCTTAATAACAAGCGGCTTAATGTTTAAGCAGCCAAGTTGATTTAGAAAATATTTTACTTCATCTCGCAGCTCTAACTTTCCTTTTTTGGGTTTCTGCTTCGGCAAGTATATCGCTTTTTTTGCAGTAGTCAAAGTCGAAAAATACTTTCTCAATACCTAATGGTTGTGCTTTGTTTTTCTCTGGTTGAACGCTGATAAATGCCGGTGCCTTGTTTTGGGCGCATTCCTCAATAAACGAAAATATCTCGTTGGGGTTGTCGGTGAACCATCTTTCAGGATTTCCCAAATCTCGTCCAAAAGACCCGAAAAACTCCAAAAGAAACTGTTCTTTTGTAATGTGGTTCTCCAATACGCCTACCCATCTTACAGTTTAGCTAAACTCTGCCCAATCTTCGCATAATAACTTTGCCTGCTTCAATACTGGAAAGGTGGCTTTTTCTTATTTGTCTGCCGGGAACCATATTTCTTCAGCCAAGTCTATTTCATCTTTGTGTCAACATTTGACCAACGCTTAAGCTTTAACGAAAGGTTAAATCTAAACTCAACAATAACAAAAGCGTTGAAAAGTTACCGGAAATGAAATTATGGACTTAACTGTCGAGCTTAAGAAACTTCAAGGCAAACGTCTGACAACTCTTTACCAAAACAAACCTTTCGAAATTACCCAGGTTTCAAATAACCAAATAATTCTCAAAACATCAAAAGAATCACAACGACCTATACCCCTCAAAGAAATAGCAAGTGCGTGGAAACATTTAGAAAAACATAACGAATTAACAAGATCTCAAGTTCGAGATTTAGGATACTCCGAATTTAATCCAGCTTATGTAGTGGCTATTCTTGCAAGCTTGCCCGGAGTAACTCACAGCCTTGGACCAATCATTCTAAGGTTACTCTGAATAATACAAACAAGTACCAAGTTTTTTAAAGAAATAGAGTTCATTTACTTAGTATGCCGCTGTTTTCGATAAAGAACGATAAGCTTGAAAGAGTCAAAGAAGTTCCGTTCAAGAGTGAGCGCAAAGACATTCAGCACACCACTGAATCGAGCCTCAAAGAAGTTTTTGGTTTTGAATTTGTCAAGTCAGAACTTGTGCTTGGCAACCTGAGAATTGATACCTTAGCCTTTGACAATGAAAACAAATCCTTCGTTATTATCGAGTACAAGATTGACCAGAGCTTTAGCGTAATCGACCAGGGCTATGCCTACCTTGGTTTATTGCTAAATAACAAAGCAGAGTTTATTCTTGAATATAATGAATGCAAAAGCCAAAGCCTCAAGCGCGACGATGTTGATTGGTCCCAATCAAAAGTTATTTTTGTTTCTCCACAATTTACCAAGTATCAAAAGCAAGCTATCAATTTCAGGGATTTACCCATTGAATTGTGGGAGATAAGCAAGTTTGCGAATGGTACTTTGCTGTTTAATCAGTTAAAGTCGCCTGAAACAAGCGAATCAATCACTAAGATAAGTCCAAGAAGCGAAATTGTCCAAAAAGTCAGCCGAGAAATTAAGGTTTACACAGAAGAGGACCACTTAAGCGATTTGCCGAATGAAACAGTCGAGCTATATCAAGCATTAAAAGAGAGGATTCTTGCCTTAGGCGATAACATTGAGGTTCGACCCAGAAAACTCTATATTGGTTTTGTGGCAGGCACCAATTTTGTTGATGTGCATCCGCAGAAGAACCAGTTGAAACTGTGGATTAACCTGCCAAAAGGAGAATTGGATGACCCTAAAAAAATGGCTCGTGACGTATCTGAGGTTGGGCACTGGGGCAACGGAGATTACCAAGTGATTGTTGAATCCAGTGATGAGCTTGATTACCTGATGACTTTGATAAAACAATCTTACATCAAGCACTCCTACTGGCTAACATACAAACAACTCAGTACCAAGTTTTTTATGCTTACCCTGCTATTCTATCTTTAATATCCTTTAAATCAAGAGATGCCACGCTTATGAAGCCTGAAGAGGAAGCACGTAAAAAGATTGATGCATTGCTTGAGAAGGCAGGCTGGCTTATTCAGGATTACAAGAGTTTGAATCTTGGCGCTGGCGTTGGCATTGCTGTTCGTGAGTTTCCTTTGAAGGGTGCGGGTTTTGCTGATTATTTGCTTTTTGTTGAGCGCCATGCGGTTGGTGTTGTGGAAGCTAAACCTGAAGGCACAACTTTGAGTGGTGTTTCTGAGCAAACCGAGAAGTATCTTAGAAGTTTGCCCGAAAATATTCCTCATGTTGGCGATGTGTTGCCTTTTGCTTATGAGAGCACCGGTGTTGAGACGTTTTTTAGGGATTTACGTGACCCTGAACACCGTTCAAGGCGGGTTTTTGCTTTTCATATGCCTGAGACTTTGCATGAGTGGGTCCATCAAGAAACTACTCTTAGGGGCAGGCTTCGAGATATGCCTCCTTTGATTACGGAAGGTTTGCGTGATTGCCAAAAAGAAGCCATAAGCAATCTTGAATGGTCATTAAAGGAATCAAGACCGCGAGCACTCATTCAGATGGCAAGCGGCAGCGGCAAAACCTTCACAGCCGTAACCGAGGCTTATCGATTAATCAAGTTTGGAGGCGCAAGGCGCGTTTTGTTTCTAGTTGACCGCAAACCAGCCAGCGAAACACCCCAAACGGACAAACTTTGGATATACGACCTTCGCACAAACAAACATTTTACACTCAAAGAAAGCACTCTGGCCTACAAAGACCTTGAAGATTTCGTAACGTGTTACAATCCGAAGAACCGTCATGAGAGAAAGGAAACTGATCAATTCAAAGCCTACTCTTACAATGAGCTTATGCAACGTGACAAAGCAAACTTGGACATCTTTTGGCTAAAAGACGAAAGCTTAGAAGACACAGACAATCTCTCAGCCCCAGCAGTGTTAGCCGCAGAAATAGCAGAAAATCTTGAGTCAGCACTAGAACAATTCAATAGCATATTGGAAGAGCTGAAAAAATGATAATATCTTCGATAGCTTGACTACTCTTTTTTAAGAGCGTACTTATCGGTTAGTTCTGCAAGTTCCTTGGCCTTTACTTGTACAATTTCATTTAATTTTGCTACAAACGCATAGGCTGCTTCCTTCAACTCTGGTGTCCATTCTGCATTAGCTTTACTTTTTTCTCCTTTCTTTAATCGCTGAACAATAAATTCTTCATATTGAGCAGAATAAAGTCGGCTAAACTCTTCATTTGGTAATCTCTCAAAATTTAAGCCCTTTTGGAGAAGACTTATGGCAACTTCTTGAACTTCTCGGTAACTCTCCTGTAGAGCATCGGGATTATAACGGGAAAGAATAGATAAGAAATTTCTCAGTTCAGGAGGCAACATTTGAAAGTTAAAAAATTCATCTATAACAGGTTTGGGGATGTGTTTATTCCCAAATAATACTAAAGCCGAACAGAAGCCTTTATCAAAAGTCAGACAGTATTGCCCTTCTTTCTTCTGCACAAAACCTTTTTTTACGAGGTCCTTAAGTCTACCATCTTTTCGAACTAGAACTGATTGGATTTTTTGCGCTTTATGATATACGTCCTTTGGTTTTTTAGGTTCCAAAGCAGCCATTTCGTTGGCGAGTTTCCATGCTGACAAATTGCCTTTTTCATATAATATTTTTAGAATGGCTTCGTTGTTCTTTGCAGCTTTTCCAGAAAATATTTTTAATTCCATTATACTACCTTTCTAAGTCGTAATTCGCACTATTACAATAGTACGATAAATAGTATTATAAGAACTTACTAATATTTTTAATTTGTGACTAGAATGCCGCTCATTCAAAAAATCATTCAAGTTGGAGATAGTAAAGCGATAACAATTCCAAAGTCATGGCTTGAATATTATGAAAGACAAACAGGTAACAGCATTACTGAAGTTAGCGTAGAGATCACCGACAGGTTAGTTATTTTACCATTGATTATTGGCAATACTCGCAGGAAGTCTGACGAAGTAACTTGAGGGATATTATGATTGAGGATTCCATAGGTAAAGATTTACCTACGACCCAAGGTAAGAAAGGGACAAAGAAACAATTCATACTTGAATGGGCTAAAAACAGACCTATTTCAGCCGTAGAACTTGCTAAGAAGATAGATACAACCCCTAGTTATGTTTGGAAAGTGCTTTCTAAAGAAAGAAATTTAGGTAAGAAGCTACGAGGGCGTAATGGTCGTATTTTCGCTCACGGTAAAGCCTACTATGGATGGTCCGTTATGCCCGATACTGCTGCCATGTTGCAGGCTCCAGTAATAAATACTCGGACAGGTATGAAGCAGATTGGATATAAGGGTGTTAATCCTTGCAGTTGCCAAATTCACCCTAATGGGCGAGTCATTATTTGGCCTCATTCAACGGGTTGGAAAGAATGGCTGGCAAATGAATTTGTCCGCTTAGGCTGGCCTCAAAACGTAGCAAGATTTGTTGTTGAGCAAGCGATGATTCAATTTAGCTCTCTTGAGGCTGGCACAAAACCTATCGACCCGACTTTTCTTCCGGAAGAACTCTTTATCGAAGCTGAATGGGGAGTGTGCTTAGTTAAGGATAATAGCCCAGAGAAAGGAGTGCTTGAGGTCAGATTTAGTATTCCCAGAATGCAGCATTTTTTGGGGCTACCTGAAATCAGGAAACGTCTTGCTGTAATTGAGCAAGGCTCGGTTACTCTCAATCAAGCCTACAAAACGGTGGTGGCTTTGCTGCTTTCTCAAAATAACCATTGGGAAAATATAATCAAACAATTGAGCAGCAAGAGGGAGGACGACAAACCTTGCTAAAAGCTCTTATTATTTCCCCTAATGAAAAGACGGTTGATTTGGGTTCCTTGTTGGCGATTGCTCGTTCGGAGGCTTGTAGGCGTGAGCAGGTTGCGGTGAATCCTCCTGTTAAGGCGATTGTGTTTGTTGCTGAGTTAGGGGTGTATGTTGCTGTTTACGAGGTTTTGGTTGATGGGAAAGTTGCTTACGGAAATTCTGTTACTGGGAAGATTGGTCATCAGAAAGTAGCGGGGTCGTAGATTAAATGCGTTGGGTACAGTGGTGGCGGTGAATGTTGAGTAGTTGTTCGCAGAAGCGGATGCAACGAATTTTGGATCGGTTGGGTATCCCGTTGGTTGTTGTGTGGACGCCGAATCCTGATAAGTCTGTTCATGGGGAAATTAGGGAAAATGTTCTTTGTGTTTATGATGAGCACCCGGATGATGTTTGGGCTACTTTTATGCATGAAGTGATCGAGTTCAAACTCAAACGGATAACAAGGGTTTATCGTTCTATGATTAATAGTTTGATTGAGGGTTACGAGAAGCTTGCTTATCAAGAAAAAGAAGAGTTCATAGAGTTTATTCCAAGATTATTGGACACAAAAAAAACTAAAGGCCAGTAACCTTTGGCTAGTTCAGGCGTTATATTGTTTGGCATTTTAGGTAAAGTTAAGACTTAAGTATTTGGAAAACTAGTTCTTAATTAGTAGATTTTAGTTTTTTAGGAGATAAAAGAAATGGTATCTCAAGTAAATGTTATTCTTGAAACCCTTCATTGTATCCGTGAAAGCGATTCAGGAGGAAATAGCCACTCGGAGCCTTACATCTGGCCTTTCCTTGGTATTATCACGAGTAACTCTTTTGAATCAACTCCGACAGCTGCCATCCTCTCTGACTCAAGAAACGTCATTAAGAAAGAAATGCGCGCCGGCGATATTGCCCCAATACCGTATCCTCTAGACACTTTAATTGCTAATTTCCAAGATAGCCAAACAAATCGTCAATTACTTCTTGTAGTAGGCCTCTGGGAACAAGACAATACACCTATGTCGGCTGTACAGGCTGGCTATCAAGCTTTTCTTGATGAACTTCACGCAGCAATCGGCAGCAACCTACTTGCCCTAAGTCAGGCAGATGATGCCACACAAAAGACGATTATTGACAATATCAAAACAAGGGTGTACAACAAAGTTTACTCGGCGGAAGAAGGCAAACTATCGACATGGGAGAAAACCAAGGTATATTTGGGTTGGCTAAACCTTGATGATTTTATGGGCAGTGACTTCAAACGTTTCCCAGATCTCACCCCAACAACTTTCACCTTGAGCCTCAAAGGATTTTCCGGCGACCTAATAATCCACAATGCCGGATCATCAACTCCAACAGCAACAAATCCACCCGTTGAATACGAAATCAAGGGCAACTTAAAGATTCAGCCTGTTGTTGTAAATATTTGTCAAGCCCAGGTTGATGCGGTAAATGCTGCCCAGGCTGCTCTTAAGGGACTCCAAGATCAGGTTCACAGTCTCCAGCTTCAACTGCAACATGCGACGCCTCAAGAAAAATCAGGAATTATTGCACAGATTACTCGTATAAACACAGTTCAGATTCCTCCAGCACAGGCAGCCCTGGATAATGCCAAAGTGGCTCTTGAGAAATGCAAAGCCCTACTTACTCATCCTGAACGCGCCCCAGTAACGACGACTACCTTAGGATAAAGCAGCCAAACTCAGAAGCAAAACAACAACAATCAACCATTTCCTCTGTTTCTCAGACGTTAACATGCGAGAAATCAGAGTTACTCAGACGGCACCTGACTACTTTTTGCAAATACCACAAAATTTTTAGTTCTTATGCGGCGCAAGAAGGTGTATACATTCAACTTAGGGCTTCCAGAAATAAGTATCTTCAATAGAAGAAGACTCGTAATTGCATTTTTGGATGGGTTTGTTTTAGGTTGCTTTTTCGATTTAGGGCTTGTGGCGTTTGCAGGTTGAGTCGGCAAAAGTCGCAAAAAGTCGTATCTTCTTCTCTTTTCCTTTAACCGATCGAATTAGCTTCAATTGAAGATTGAAGTACTAAAGGTAATAGACCAAAAAATAATACTCAATACAAGAGTTAAACCAAGATTAAATTTTAATCAACGAATCCGGCTTTTTGATGTCTCCTTTGTTCGGATTTTATAGCGTGAACAAGATTCAGACATTAACATTTAAGGATAGAATCAGAAAAAATGCTAGCCTTCAGCCTAATGGTTGCTGAAGTATTCTCGTTTTCTTGAAAACCTATTTTGAGTGGTCATAGGGAAGGTGAAAAGCTGGTATTTTGTTAGAGTTTTCTTTTGGCTTTGCCGACGTCTTCTTGGATTTTTCCTTTAATTTTTTCAGCTCCGCCTTTAATTATTTGACCAGTGTTGCCAGTAACTTTGCCCACGCCAACACGGATCTTGCCTTCTTCCTTTTTGAGTTTACCTTTAATTTCATCTTTGCTCACAAATTTCACTGCAAACCTTTCTTTTTACGATTCTATTAAGCATATGTGACTGTTGCCAGGCACTAACAGACAACAAACCATTGCCATGATGACGCTATGAATCAAACCCTCATACTTACGTTTATTTAGCAAAAATTGGATAAAGAAACTTTTTGTTTTCCGGATACTCTTCCTTTCTTTAATAGAGCTAATACTTCTGTGTTAGTAATTCCAAAAGGAAGAAAATCCTTATGAAAGCATTCAAAATGCAACCTTACAGCAACTATAGCGTCTTTATAATCATTGAACGCATCAAAAACATAGCCGCAGGGGCATTGGACTCTTAATTTCCTTTTCAAATAAGGTCACCTTCAACATGATTGTTCGAATTATACAATATCAAATTAAAATATTAACTTAGGTGACTGGGGCACCACAGTCACAACTCAACTTTTAAGGAAGCTGTAAAGAGTTTGCATAAATTTTTTTACCCTGTTCATTCTCATAAAATTAAGAAAATCAATAAGCCCCATTACAAATTAAAAGAGTATTTAACAGCCTCTTGGTGAAAACGGTTAGCAATAGACACAACAGACATAAAGGTCGTCAGGGAAGTATTGAAAGAGGCAAAGCAACAATTTAGAGCCTCAACCAGAATATTCCCTCAATTTACTTCATAGCTGAATCTGAAAGTTTGCTTGATCTTGAACAAACTTTGCTTCTAATGAATTGCAAAATGGGGAATTTTTGGATGAATAAACATTAGAAACAGAGAGCTTGTTTAAAATGACCCAAAAACTTGTTTTGGAAAATAACGCAAAGCACATAGGGTATTTTAGCACTTACCCCCCAAGAGAATGTGGCATTGCAAACTTCACAAAAGACCTAGTCGATTCTATAAGTGAATTAGATGGATCTAAGCCTTCTATAATTGCCATAAATGAAAAAGATGCGATTTATGATTACGAAAGGTGTGTCAAATGGAAAATTGACCGCGACAATGCCGAAGACTACGTTAAGGCTGCTGAATACGTTAACTCGTCAAATATACAGGTGTTAGTTGTTCAACACGAGTTCGGCCTCTATGGAGGAGACTATGGTGAATACATTAAACTCTTTTTAGACAATGTCAAAAAACCAGTAATCACAACCCTTCACACTGTACAACCTAATTTTGACCAAAAAGCGATTGAAGTTCTAAAATACATAGCTGAAAAGAGCGAATCAATTATCGTAATCGCTCATGCAGCAATCGATATGCTAAAACACCAAGGAATACCCTACAAGAAATGCGTGGTTATTCCACATGGTTGTCCAAGTGTTAACTGCAAGAACAACATGTCAATCAAGGAATCCCTAGGGCTGAAAGGGGCGTCTTGTTGCTTCCACCTTTGGGTTAATAAACAGCGGCAAAGGAATCGAATACGCTATTCAAGCTCTTACCCGAGGTAATTAAAAAAGAACCGCGAATAATTTATCTCATCATCGGAGAAACTCATCCTGAAGTCAGAAAACATGAGGGAGAAAAATACCGAAATGAACTGACGAGACTTGTCAGTGAACTCGGATTGGAAGAACATGTCAGATTTACAAACAGATTCATTACAAAACGTGAACTAATCAAGTTTCTTCAAGCAACCGACATTTACTTAACCCCTTACATTTCCCCAAACCAAATCAGCAGTGGCGCCCTTATCTATGCCCTTGGCGCTGGAAAAGCTGTAATTTCTACTCCATACTACCATGCCATAGAAGTCCTGGCTAACGATAGAGGAATATTGTGCAAATTTGAGGACTCTGCCTCAATTGCAGCAGGAATACAACAAACTTTTAGATGAAAGCTTTCGTAGTGAGATTCAAAGAAAAGCTTACAAATACAGTAGACGCTTCCTCTGGAAAAATGTGGCTAAAAAATATGTAACCCTCATTAAATACAATAACTAGAATAACGAGGTGAGCCCAGGTTGACAACTTTTCCTATAAAACTAGATTTTGTTAGAGCACTGACAGACGATTTAGGAATGCTCCAGCATTCAAAATACTCAACACCTAACAAAATAGAAGGATATACCACCGATGACAACGCTAGAGCTCTAATTGCATGTACAAATTACTTCATGTTGTTTAATGATACAAGCTTGAACAAACTGATCAACACTTACGTTGGTCTATTGTTCTATATGCAAAGAACTGACGGCAAAATGCGCAACTTTCTCAGCTATGATCGCAAACTTATAGATGAAATAGGATCTGAAGATTGCATGGGTCGAACACTCTGGGCATGCGGATACTGCTTAGATTCAAAATTGCCAGAAGCAACAAAACTTCTCACTAAAGATATTTTTGATAAAGTTTTCAAATGGACTTCAAATTTTACCTCCCCACGAGCAAAAGCATACTCAATTATGGGATTGTTTCACTATCAGAAAGCTTATCCTGAAGACCAAAATGTCAAATTAAACATCATTAATCTAGCTGATCAGCTCACTAAGCAATTTGAATTGGAATCCTCCAATGGATGGGACTGGTTTGAATCCTCTCTAACATACTCCAATGCTCGGTTACCCCATTCACTTTTCTTAGCCTACGAAGCCACTGGAGAAAATAGTTACCTCAAAGTAGCCTCCAAATCCATAAGATTTCTTATGAATATCCAAACAATAAACAAGGTATTTGTTCCAATAGGAAATCGCGGTTGGTATGAACGCGGATCAAACCGAGCGATCTACGACCAACAACCTGTTGAAGCTTGCTGCACGACAGAAGCAACAATAGCTGCTTTCAGGAACACCAATGAACAAGCTTACCTTCAAGCAGCCTACATGGCATTTGAATGGTTCTTGGGTGGAAACCTAAAAGGCTTAACGTTGTATGATCCAGAAAACGGGAGCTGCTGCGACGGTATAACACCTCAAGGATTAAACCAAAACAAAGGAGCAGAAGCCACACTATCTTATCTACAAGCTCGGCTAAACTTAGAAGAACTAAAAAAATATAGATAATCAAAGGATAATTCACGAATAAAGATCTAAATATGGTTGTTGGCAACACACCTTTGAAACTTAATTCATATCATTTATTAGTTCGAGACTTTGGATTAAGGCTGGAGAACAATTGATATGATGACTCGGGATTTAATGTTAAAAGACGTAGTTACAACAAACGGAAACGTCCCTGCAAAGGATGTAATTGAGCTTCTTTTCAAAAGACACATTGGATCCGTGGTGGTTGTTGACGATGCCCAACATTGTATAGGTATCTTTACTGAGCGTGATGCCATTAGAATCGTAGCGCAAAATTTGCCTTTAGATGCAACAATGGAAAAAATTATGACTAAAAATCCTTTTACTGTTAATGAAGACTCCACTTTTGAAGAAGCAAAAAGAATCATTAAACTTAATAAAATTCGGCATCTTCCCGTGACCACAACAGATGGAAAACTAGTCGGGCTAATATCGGTTAGACAAATACTAAATGATCTTTGTGAACTTTAACGGCAAAAGAAAAACTACACGGGGAAAAAAAAGTGATAAGATACGCTCATAATCCTATTCTTGAACCTATAGGAACACATGTTTGGGAATCAAGCTTGGTCTTCAACGCAGCAGCCTTCGCTGCCAAGAATCGAGTCCACATTCTCTATAGAGCAATGGGCACAGACAATATTTCACGCATAGGACTAGCATCTTCTTCAGATGGATATAACATAGATGAACGTTTACCTCTACCAGTTTTCAGTCCATCAAATGACATGGAAAATCAAGGATGTGAGGACCCAAGGCTAAGTCTATTTGGCAATTCACTAATCATGGCATACACGGCATTTGGAAACCATTTTCAGCATCAAGTCTACCAAATTGCACTAACTGCCATAAACATAGATGATTTTTTAGCTAGAAGATGGAAATGGGGTGAAAGGATTTTGGCTTTTCCCGGAATCCACAATAAAGATGCAGTATTATTTCCACAGAAGTTCAACGGCGAATACGTTATGTTTCATAGATTAGAACCTGACCTTTGCATTGCACGTTCCAATGACCTGCGCCGATGGTCAGACTTAAAATATATTTTAGGTCCACGAGATAAAGGCTGGGATTCCTGGAAAGTAGGGGCTGCTGGACCGCCAATTTTAGTAAATGAAGGTTGGCTTCTAATCTATCATGGAGTGAGTGTGGACAGAGTTTACTCGTTAGGCGTTGCACTACTGGATAAGAATGACCCTGAGCAAGTTCTCTATCGTTCTGAAGAGCCAATTCTGACGCCTACTGAAGATTATGAACGCTATGGAAAAGTTCCTAACGTAGTTTTCAGCTGTGGGCAAGTTATGATGGACGACAAACTTCTAATTTACTATGGCGGTGCTGACAGTGCGTTATGCGTAGCTACTGCTGAACTTTCTGAACTTTTGCCAAAAAAATAGTGAATAGACATCTGCCGATTTTACATATCGAAATACCGGACTAAGTTGTTGTCTTGCAGTGTCTTGAGCTTTAACTTCATTTGTGTTATCTTTTTCCAGGGGTTGTTGGAGACCTCAGCAAAGGTGTGGGTAATGCATCTTTGATGTACTTCAAGGTCAAATTAGCCAACACAACTAAATATAAGAGTGAAACTCAAAAGACAAACAGACAGAAAGAAAAAGAACAAACAAACCAGTGATTTAGTCGCCGCACCAATTTCCGATTTCCAAAAAAGGATGTCAGATGGGATTCGTGAAAATTGCTTTGTCTTTCGCAGCAGGCAATCTTCTAGTAAGAGAGAAAATATGTTAATTTATTCCGCACCAATTCAGGAAAGTCCGAAAATCCCCTGAAAGTGCCAAAGAAGGCTCTACATAACAATGGAGATTGCAGTTTTGGCAGTTCTGTGTTTCCTTCCAGTTAAACCCAGATATTGCAGTCTTTATGCTACTTTCAAAAACAGAAGCGCTAGTGGCATATTCATTTCGAATATAACAGGGCAGAACTAACTTTCCCTCTGGACCTACGTTAACTGTTATCCAAGGTTTGCATTTCCATTTTTTCTCCTTTGCAATGACTCTAAAATAACTGATTGAGTTCACAAGAGGATAACCTTTCTTCTTCATTTCGACAAGTTTTCGGGCTATCTCCATGATGTTTTTACTGGCAGGTGCAGTCGCCTTGGCACTGCAGTACTCGTGGGCTACTGCCAAGGATATTTTTACATCTAATTCTTTTGCCAACTTCACTAAATCTTCAATCTCGTGTATGTTATCAGCCATTATCGTAGTGTTGATTGTCACAGGGACTTTCTCTCTAGAGGCAGCTATTCCTCTTACGGCTTTTCTAAAACACCCATTAACACCTCTAATTGCGTCATGAGTTTTCTCTAAACCGTCTAAAGAAACATAAAGGGCGCCATTGATGTATGGTGCAACCTCATCTATTCTGGATTCGAGGAGAGTTCCATTAGTGATGAGGCTTGTGTGCAAAGGCAGAGATCTAGAAAAAGCAAGGATTTCGATTAAGTCCTTTCTTAGGAGCGGTTCTCCTCCTTCAAACGCGATCGAACACGTGCCTGAATCAAAAATTTGTCTGAGAATCTCTTTTTCTTGCTCTGTACTAGTCTCTTGGGTGGATCTTTTCCAGAAGGGGCACATTTTGCAGCGGAGATTACAGTTGTACGTCAATTTGTGCCCACAAAACAGGGGCATCTTAACTCCCATAAAGTTTGCGAGTAGCCCTCGGCAGATGCGTGACCCCAACCACAATGTCTCAAAGCTTCGGTGAGACCTTTTTTCTCCATTCATTAAGTTGGAATTCACATTCATCTCAATACATGCCTCTGAAAGCACAATCTAAAACACATTCTTACTTAATAAGAAGTATTTCTCAGAATTGTGGTTTTCTGCAAAACGGAGCCATAGATAAAGAAATTCTCTCTTCACTAATCAATATCTTTCTGACCTGAAAAGCCTTTTGTGATTACTCAAACAGAATGAATTAAAGGTTTTTGGAAGTTTCGGCTCTGTCTCTAAATTAATATAATAGTTATGCTGAGAGTATTTTGGGGTGTTTGCAATCGAGGGAGTACCTTTTAAAACGCTCTTGCACGTCACCTGCAAGGCGATGGACTGTCTACCTAATCCCATAGAAAGAAAAGGTGCAGGAAGACCAAGATTTGACTATAGAAGCAGAATAGCAGCTTTAATCATCAAAGCATGGCTAAAGAAACCTTACCGCGATGCAGAAGTATACCTAAATGACAACAAACAAATCCTCAAAGAATTCAACCTCAAAGTACCCGACCACAACACCATTTGGAGAACAATGACTTACCTCCCAGAAACATACCTCAAAGAGCTCAATCAGCAAATCACCCGCCTTTTAAAAAAAGAGAAAAATTTATCGCAATAGTCGCAACCGGTTTTAGCACCGAAACATATGCTTGTTGGAGAAACCGAAAACCAGGAATACAGAAATCAGAGCATCGTAACTGGCTTAAACTTCATGCAGCTGTGACCTGCGTGCTAAAGTGTATCCCTAGCATGGAGGTTACTGATGCTAACGTTCATGATTCAAAGGAATTTGGGGGACTTCTTGATTCTTTGCCGTTAATCGATATTGAGGCTGTTACGGCCGATGCTGCTTATCTTTCAAGAAGGAACTGTGATCTTGTTGATGCGATTGGTGCCAAGCCATATATCAACCTTAAGAAAAACGTCACTATGTTGAGAGCTAAAGGGTCAAAGGCCTGGTTTGATATGGTTTTTTGTTACAAAAGGCACCCGAAAGCTTGGAAGAAAATCTATCATAGTCGATCGTCGGCGGAAACTGCTTTTTCAGCAATTAAACGTAAATTTGGACACAAACTACTGTCGATTCGAAAGGATAACCAGCGCAAAGAGATAATGACCAAAGTTGTCGCTTACAACCTTATCATTCTTGCCAGAAGAAGGATTTAGAGACAGTGCCGGAAGTTTCGTTAATTCGGTCAAGTTGGTCTTTTCTTGACCTGGGATGAACTCGAACAACTATACACTGTAATTAAAAGCGTAATAATATTTTCCTTGTTAATGAAGAAACTCTCTTATCTGTAACCGGGAGTCCTGTTTTCTTCGCGACTATTTCTAAAGATTCTTTTACGATAGTTTGGGCAGCTTTTCCTATTTCTTCTGGAACAACCATTTCTCCGGTGCAAATACCTTTGCAGTTTATGACTGCAAGCGGGTTTAAATCGACAAAAATCCTATTTGTTTTATTATCGTAATCTGTGATAATAAATGGCTCCAAAATGCATATAGACGGTTTGACATCATGAATCTTGCAAGTGTTTTCTGCAGATAAGAAGAAACAGCTTCCATCTTTTTTTCTGCGAATGTTCCTATTAGAAGGGTCATTAGTGTCTTCCAAGAAATTCACGAATCCTTTGGCTTCAATCCGTTGTTGTTCTTTCAAATTAATATCTGGCGGCTCGTCTCTGCAACAAACTCCACAATTCATACATTGAAAGCCTACTGAATCCGGAAATATGACATTTTCATATTGCAAGGTAGCCCATGCCTATTAAAAGCTAAATGCGCAAAAACGCAATTAAGCTTTTCAATTCTTCTTTTGAAATGTACACCTTAGTGTTTTTACGTACATTATTTTCATATTGAGCTTTAGCGTAATGCCTTTCCTTAATCGATAGAACTATTGTAAAAGCCTGATTCTATAAAACACCACAATTCGAACCTGAAATTTCCTTAGAGTACCCAAGTCGTTATTTTTTTTTAAATAAAATTTAATCCTAAATCAAATGAAGGCGTTGTGTGTTCCAAGAACAAGAATCTATTAGTGAAATGACAAAGTAATAAGAATGCTTCGCCTTAGAAATATACGACTAACAAGGAAGTGATTTTATGCCCACTACAATAGGTTCGATATTCAGACAAATTGTCAAAGACTTGAAGGCTCAAGATGAAAATCCAAATAGTTACCTAAATAATCTAAAAAGCGACTTCTACAACCCAAATTACGATATCAACAATAAAACTAGCAACATCAACAACCAGAATAGTAGAATCAACAATTCATCAAATAATCAATTCAACAAGGAACTGCGAAAGAATGCTTTGAGAGAACTCATTCACATGTATCTGTCAGACTATCTGTCTACAGAACAAGCAGACAAACTTGTTTCAGAGTATATTCCAGGACTCCATTATATTGTCTAAGGCGTCAATATTTCAAAATGTAGCATTTGGGCAGTTTTCGAGTTGCAGTAATCTGGATAAACCTGATTTTTGGAGAGTAATATTTGCTAATTGAAAAGGCTTAAAATCAAAGTCCTAGCTCTTTTGCTCGTTGCTCTATCTCTTGTATTGTTCTTGATTGTTCCCCACAATTCCTTAAACTATTTTCTAACATTTTTTTATCAACATTGTAGAGGGTTCTAATTATTTCATCTTGAAGAGGCAACCATTCATCGAGTTTAACTCCGAATTTTGCTTCAATATAGCGTCTTTCTTTTGGAAAGATTTCTTCAGGTCCTTCCGGTGTGTTCAATCGGTAGACTTCGTGGAAAACAAGTTCATAGAAAGCTTTTCTGTCTTGACATCTTGTTAAGTGAATAATTTGGTTTGACCAGTTATCACCCCAAGCGTATCCTCCAGCTGGATACTTGAATTTGTTTTTCCACTCGGGAGTTAGGGGTTCAAATATCTCAAATTTAACAGGTTTTTGCTTAAAATACCTCTTTCTGATATGCTCTGTTACTTCAACAATAATTTCATTTTCTTTCTCGTTGGGTTCCAAGTTATTCAACCTCGAATAAATTTTCTAAAGCTTACTCAAAGAAAATAAAAAAAAGAGAAGTTATCTCCACAGTTTTTTGCCTGTCAACAGCCAAACGACAATTAACACAACAGCAATTATGAGTAGTATATGTATCAATGATCCTATTCCTGGCAGAGCAAAGAACCCAAGTAGCCAAAGTATCACGAGAATAACAACAATTGTCAATAACGTGTTCAACATTTATCCCTTCATCTTAAACTTAACAAACAATCTACTTCAAACATAGTCAGTGGCGAACTTAAGTGTATGTAGGTGTTATGTTACAGCAACAAGAAGACGGTAATATGATTAAACTGTCACACTCAATTTAGAAGTGTTTCATGATAAAATCCCTAATCACTCTATGACTAGCCATGAGTTCAACTATCTTTTTTGTAACCTTCGTTATTTGAGTATCAAATAATCTTGTTACAGCCAGGGAAAAAATAAACACAAAAATGCCGATTATAATGCTTTCAATGACATTTATTGAACCAAGATACAATACTATAAGAAATGTCACCCCAGCACTAATGAGCCCCATTAGAAAAGATCTTATTATAAAATAAAGCCGCTGCAACCAAGTAGAAAACAAAAGAACCTTGATCACTGCCCTTTTCTCTAAATCATTTTCAGCTCCAGATTTATCAACCCCTATCTTTTGCAGTACCCCTTTTGCGTAATGAGCATCTGACAAACGTAACATCATTTTTGCATAACGGGCGTCAGATAAATCTGAGGAACTTGCAGATTCAAGCTCTAACAAAATCCTTTGCGATATTTCATCTATTTCAGCATCGACTCTATCTATTTTGGCATCTTTAGTTACCATCGTACCCCTAACAACGAGATTCTCTGGTTTCGAGGCACCTGGGAGCTGGGAAGATCTCAATTGTTTCTTTATGAATAAGAAAAGCACTAAAAAAATAAGTGCACCAATAACGCCTGAAGTGATGCCTGTGATGTACCAAGCTTTCCACGCGGGCATAGAAGTCATGAGGTACTTTAGTGACCCTGTGAGGATGAAGAGGGAAGCAGACCCGATAAATGAAATTACCAGGACGGTCAAAACGCTGACAATTATGCTTGTGATTAGAAGCTTTTTGAGTCGTTTCTTAAGAGCAGTCTCTGTTTCATTTAGGCATTCTCTTAAAATGGCTTTTATCTCATTGAACAATGCTTCGATAATTTCCTTTATTGTAGCCACTTAATCATTACTCCTTCGTCTAAAAAGCTATGTGATCATAAATTTAACTGTGATTGACTTGTTTAACCTCTGTGAATGTGAGTCTACACCTACAACTGCTATTAAGGAATACTACACCTGAAACGACCAAAAAATGAGTGCCTTAGGTCAGTCTTCTGCTTTCTTCCAGTCGGATTCAAAACTATTCCTAAGGACACCGATGAGATTGCTGTTGTTTGTCCACAAAGAAGGGCTGTCCCCTAATCCGCTTTCTTTAGAAGTTGTTATCAACGCTTCCTTATCATCAGACATTATAAAGTGATTTAAAGGTTCGCGATGAAACTTAACCTGAACTGAAGCGACTCCAATGAGTTTTTTCACTTTTTCTTTTAGCTGACTGTCGGAGCATTCTCCCTCAAAGATCAGCCGAATCTTAGCACCCTTCTTTATTGCACCCTTGGATTCAGCTGAAAAATGAGCTAAAACCGGAATTATCCATCCCTTAGCTGCGATTAACGCAATTTCTTCTTTTGAGTTCTTAATGAGTTCTGAAGTCTTTGCCAAAATTGCATTCTTTTCCGCTATCAATATGTAGATACTTTTTTCTCCAAAAGGCGGTTGTTTCCATTCTTTAAGGGACAGCTTTTGGACTATATCCCTCATGCCAACAAGGCGCTCATCAAATTTGCCTTTTTCTTCTGCCACTAGGAGGCTTAAGGCATCAGAAACACGAGTAGCTCGAATCTCAGTCGGTTTGCCCAATAATCTTTCAACCAGACCCATTTTTTCAAGTGAGGGAAGAATTCTATAGACGTCTTCCCTACGTACTTTTGAAAAGTTTGCTACTTGACCTACCGTAGTTTTTTCTAATTTAATTACCGCTAAGTAAACCTTGGCTTGATTAAGAGTCAAACCCAAACCAAGCAGTAGATCGGTGTTTTCCTTGTCAGAATTACTCATAGTACATATTGTTTTACAATTTGACATTTAAAAATATTGGTTTTGTTATAAGTACAGAATACTTTTCGTCTTTATAATAGTAGTTTGTTTAATTTTGGGAAGTTTTCGTTCTTATTCTGGCTATTTGTTTAATGCTGCAGTACCAAGTAGCATCGAATAGCAGCAAGTTTCAATATGTGTGTGAATCGTCAGATCCATCTTAAATCCTTTTACGCAGATTATCCACTCGTAAATATTGCAACACCAAACAAACCACAATACAATTAGAACAGCAAGATAAAAGTCAGATAACAAGTCCCGAAAGTGGAATTATTAGGGTGTGCTTGGAATACCAGCATATCCAGTTGAAAAATGCTATTGGAATTTTACCAATGTTCTCTCTGACGATGCCATACCCTTTTCAAAGAGGTCATTAGACAAATTATCCAAGTTCAACTGTGCTTTTAGATTCTTTCCTGAATCCTTTCCTTGGGCTTAAGCGCAAGTTTGATAGTTAAACGTAATATTCCTTTGACCAGTTTACGAGAAAATGAAACCGATGATTAGACCTACGATGAACCCTAGACCGAGCGGTAATATTCCAATCAGGAGTGTTCCATACTGAATTGCTATTGGACCGTATAAGTCTGATAAGTTTTTCAACACGCTAAGACTCAGACCGAAAAAGCCCAAGTAGGCAACTACGACAAGTATAATTCCCGCTATGATAGCGATTTTTAGCATTTTGTGAACTAAGTAGCCCACGACTAAGCCGATTACGAAAGGAAGAATCATTACAACAATTGTTGGTATTCCGCTTATGCTTCCAGAAGTAATGAAATGGAAAATGTCATCCAAAACTGCCATAAACTGCAACTCCAGAGTTAAAAAGATAGGTAGTTGCCAAGGGCTATTAAACCCTTGTAGTAGTGACCATACAGCAACAAAGCGGTATACTGTTGGAAGGTCTGGATTCTGAATACAACAAAGAAGACTATACACCTATCCCAGGGGAAGCGCGGCTAAAGCTTGTGGGTTGGTTACACTTGAGAGACTATTTCTTGCTGTCTATATAATTTTAAGAACATAAAGGTAGCTAGTTTTAGTACCTCATGTTTGTTGCCAATTCAGCCCATAATCATAAATGGCAAGTAACATCGCCTTATAATTTTATTTAATTTTGAACTATGCCAATAGTGACTATTATAATTCCAACCATTGCCCTTATCGCCCTAATCAGTTGTTCATGAAAACTTTGCTTTTGATATTTTACTATACTTAAAACACCATCTACCACAAGCCAAGTACCTAAACCCACCAGAACTATCGAAAGAGCATTCAATAACCTTCACCGTTCCAACTTATTTTATTCTCTAAAGGAGCAACATTGGTTAAATAATATAATTCTCAATTAAGTTAATTCTTTCGGACTTCCCAAAATTAGCCGGAACATCAACTGGTAATTAATGGCTAAAAATTTAGCTACCAAAACTGGTTTCTAATTTAACTAAGGGCTAACCTTTTTATTCGCGGTCTACTAAAGAGTAATATAGAATTTTTGTTTGCTGCATTAACTTAGTTCTGATTGCAGAATAGAATTTAGTTCTTGTAGAAATAACTGAAAACTATTCTATACAGCTAGTGTGCTGCTTTCAATAGTTCTAAATCCCTTATTTATTTGATAAGGGAGGTGAATTTGTATATGTCGGAAATGTCAGTTTCTCGGATAGCTTACATCTTAGCGCTCATAGGTGGAATACTGCTGGTAATCTTTGGTTTGATATCACTTATCGGATCTTCTTTTGGACCGTCGTTCCTTTATTGGGGCTGGGGCTTCGCTAGCTTCGCCTTCGGCGGCATCATCAGCATCATCTGCGGTGTCATTGCAATCATCGGGGCAAAAAGCGCAAGTACTCTCGTCTGGGCAATCGTACTCATAATCGTTGGAATCATCGGCGGTGGACTAGGCGGAATACTAGTGGTTTTAGGAGGATTGCTTGGAATAATTGTAGTAATAACCAAAAAAGCATAGATGCTCTTTGAATTTGACCTTCTAAATCGATTGGCTTTTTTTTAAGCCACACGTTTTTTCCCAATCAACCGAGTTATTTCTAAATGAAATATTGCAAACTTTACCAACGCCTGTTTCCGGTAGTCCTCAATCACCCACATTTAATAAAGAAATCAGAGATCTAAAATTGAAATCACAAGGAACTATTTTTTATTAAGTAAGGACAATTATTTAAGTACAGGATGTTTCTGAATGCAGATTAACGCTGTTGAAAATTTCAGAGTCTCTACAGTTGAGAAAATAGATTTAAAAGATTATAATCCCGGTTGGGTCCCTAAATGGGAAGCAGCTAATGAAAACAAAGAACACAAAAAAGGCACAAAACAGCAGGCATTTAATATCCTTGAAGAGAACAGGCAAAAACTGTCCGAAATGCAAGAGCTTTTTTGGGCAAGCGACAGTTATTCAATATTGATAGTTCTACAAGGAATGGATGCAGCTGGAAAAGACGGCGTGATTAGTCACGTTATGTCTGGAGTTAACCCTCAAGGTTGCCAAGTTATAGGATTTAAAACACCAAGCGAAGAAGAATTAGATCACGATTTTCTATGGCGTTACTCTAAAGCTCTTCCAGAAAGGGGACGCATTGGAATCTTCAATCGCTCATATTACGAGGATGTTCTAATAGTCAAAGTTCGCCCAGAAGTTTTAGAGAAAAGCAAGTTACCAAAAGGATCAAGAGGCAGCCAATTCTGGAACCAAAGATACAATGACATAAACGCGTTTGAGAAACACCTAGTATCAAACGGCACAGTAATTTTGAAGTTTTTCTTAAACATGTCTCCAGAATGCCAAAAACAGCGACTACTGAAGCGCTTGGTAAACCCTGAAAAGAATTGGAAGTTTTCGCTTACTGACCTATCAGAGAGGGAGAAATGGAAAGAATACATGGAAGCCTACCAGGAAGTACTCGAAAAGACCAGCACTGAGTGGGCACCTTGGTATGTTATTCCGGCAGACAAGAAATGGGTTGCCAGAGCATCTGTTTCTGAGATTCTCGTTTCAAAAATATCGGAACTTGACCTAAAATATCCTGTCTTAACCGAAGAACAGAAAGCCCAGCTAAAAAAGGCTAAAGCAAACCTCTGTAATGAATAAAAAAAATGGATTTCCCCATTTATTCCGTTGCAGCATGCAAATTAATGCAGCGAGCGTCAAGTTTCTTCCCAAAGGCCCCATAGAAAGCTGATCCATTTTGAACAACGCTCCATTCTTCCATGCTACAATCGGAGTCAGAAAACAATGAGAGGAGCACCCGATCTTTTTCAACGTTAATGAATTCTACATTTTTGATTATGGCGCAATGACTTCTGTCAAGCTTTTCCGCGAGTCTGAGAAACACTGCCAAAATCATAACAATTGTCTTAGAATTTTCGTCAAGTCCCGTAGCTTTCAAGGATTTTTTAGTTGGATATTTTTTCCTGTGAAATTTTGCCACGTTTGCCATTATAGTTATTTCTCTTTGGTCGAATCCAAGTAAACTCGCGTTGCTAATAATGTAGTGAGCGTGAAGATGATGATCATTAAAAGAGAGGAAATCTCCGATATCGTGCATTGTTGCAGCGTATTTTAAAAGCTCTCTTTCTTCTTCATGAAGATTATGTAACTCTGCTGCTTTGGCACTGTCAAAAAGTTGTGCCGCAATTGAAGCCACGGTTTCAGAATGTTTCTCGTCGAAGTTACATGACCTACTTAAATGAAGTACGCTTCTTTGTCTTATTGGCGTTTTTTGAAACTCTCGAAAGCTCTCGAATGTTGACAAGTAATCAACGAGAAGCCCATCTCGAAGTTCTCGGTGGCTAACGTTAATTTCTTCTAGGCCAAATTCTTCCATTATTGCATCCATGGCAGCTGCTCCTGCGACAAGTATATCAGCTCTCTCTGGATTGATCCCTGGAATCTTTTTTCTTTCTTCAAGTGTCAGAGCGCAAAGAATCTGAGCGGTCTTTTTCAAAGTTTTCCTAGATAGAACTTGACCCTTGACGCCACTGTTACTTTTTTTAAACATTCGGGAACCAATTTCAGCCAAGTTTATTATTGTGCCCGAGCTTCCGAACGCAAGTTTTACATTAAAAGTTTTTACCTGAGATGCCGCTCTGCATATGCTGCCGCTGACTTCCTTTTTCATGCTTTTGTATTGTTTATAGCGTATACGCCCAGTCCATCCTTCGCCAATAAACTGACTTGTAAGTCTTATAGCACCCATCTTAATGCTATCCAAATAAAAAATTTCGTTTTGGTTTCCAATGGCAAACTCGGTACTGCCTCCGCCTAAATCAATGAATATAGCGTTTTCTTCGCCGATGTCCACGCCGCTTAATAATCCACAATAAATCAAACGTGCTTCCTCTAAACCGGAAATAACGTGCAGATCTAATCCGGTTTCAGACAGGATTCTCTGAAGGAATTTTTCTCGATTGTGAGCTTCCCGAATTGCAGATGTTCCTACAGCGATTATTTTAGTTGCTCCGTAGGTTTCTGCGAGTTCGACAAATTTTTTGCAGACCAGAATGGCTCGATCCATAGCGTCTGGTTTGAGAAGGTTATCTTTGAATTCATTTTCGCCAAGTCTAATCACTTCTTTTTCTTGGCTAATAACTGTATAAGAAAGATTCGGGTTTATTCGAACAACTAATAGTCGAATGGCGTTGGTTCCTACATCTACAAAACCTACGACTTTACCTGTCTTAGTTAATTCTTTCTCCATGTCAGCATCAGCTCTCTACCGAATACATTTTCGAGCAAATCTTTTTTCTTATTTACTGACTGCTCTTCAGCACTTGGATTCGAATGAACTTCACATTCGAGACTTATTTTTTTTGTATCAACATTAACCTCAACCTTGTCAACGATTGATTGGTGAGTAAAGTCCAAACCATCAGCCACACGCAGAATACTCGATAATATTTTTACTTTTGTCTTTATTTCTTTGCTTAAACCTGCAAGATTGTAATCTTTTTCTTTGGGAAAACCCTTCCGATGATATCTTGCAATGCTGCCTATTATCCGCCTGTCAACTGAGGAGAAAGGAAGTTGAGTATCATCCAATATTAGCTTTAACGATTTCTTGTTATGGCTGCTCGAGTCAACGGATAGACCAATATCATGAAGTATTGCTCCACATTCCAGCCAACATTTTTCGGGTTTGTCAAGGTGATGTAGACCCTGAAGATCTTCGAAGATTTTCAAGGCAATACTTCGTACTTGCTTTGAGTGATTTGAATCTTGCTGGTATTTCTGAGCAACTTTTCTTGTTGATTCTGTAATTTTGAGACAATTCTGTTTCATCTCCAGTTTTCTGGCACAGTCTTGTTTTTTGAGGGCGTCAGATGATAACCCACAGAGGAGCATTTGAGCGAAGCCTTCAGGAAATCTTTTCTTTCTCATAGCTTGAGCAGCTGACTCAACTGAATAGTCTACTCGTTTGAATTCAATGAAGAATGGCTTGAAACTTATAATAGCATAAGCAGCTTGTGGATTTCCATCATAAGGTCGACCAACACTACCTGGATTGAAAAATGTAACATTTTCTATTTCTCTTAAGAATTGCTCATGAGAATGACCAACGATGATAATGTTGGCGTCTGCAACTTTTGCTAGTTCCTGTAACCTTGCAGTTGGTGTACAATGGTAGATATGTTCGGCTATATGTGAAGGGCTTCCATGGATCAAGAGTAACTTCTTGTCCGCAACTTCAAAAGTAATTCTGTCAGGCAAATTATTAAGATATTCTTCACAAGGTTTACTCAGTTCCTTTTGGGCATACTTTAAAGCAAGATTTCTCTCGCTACTTCCCTTCTTATGCTCCCCTAACGCTTCGAGATCCATGTTTCCTATGACACTGACTGTTTTCTCTAAAATAAGTAGTTTAATTACTTCATTGGGGAAAACTCCGAATCCTGTTAAATCACCAGCATTTAAGAAAATATCAATGCCCCGTTGCTTAGCATCATTAAAAACCGCTTTGAGTGCGTGAATGTTGCCGTGAATATCTGCTAACACAGCTATTTTTTTTTCTGGGCTCAAAAGTGCCGCTCTTGTCACATTTTCTGAGTTAATAAATCCCATACCTGTGGTTGTTTCTCTTAGTTGTATAAAAGTATCTTTTGTTAATTTATCGTCCCAAAGCTTAACAAAATCTCTATAATATTTTTTTCTGCAGCCTGTTACGAATTGGAGGAATTCTGAAAGTGTTTTTTCTTCAGTTACGGTTGGCTCTTTGCTTTTTTGTTTCTCCGCTTCTTTGATTTCAAGCTTATTTGCAAATTTGGGGATGCATTGACTCCATACATCACAATCGTGCATTTCGCCCAAAACATCCTGAAAACCCTTTACGAGTTTTATTTCTTTTGAGAGATTCTTTTCGTGTAATGAAGAAAACGTTTCCATTGTGTACCGAAGCCATTTTGCACGAATTCTCATTTGATGATGGCATAAAATATCATCTTTTTTGTGAACACAGCTTTCCATGGATAGAAAATTCTCAAGTTTAATTGAAATTCGACTGTTTGCTTCTTCTTGCAGCTCTTGCAGACAAGACTGGTCGTTCGTTGTTTGGGCAAGTATCTGGTTGGAGACTTTTTTTATATCCTCCAAGACTTCTGAATTTTTAAGAACACTGAGTTCATTGACAACGGTTGTCTGAATCTTAGCTCTGCGACTTACAAGACTATCAAGAAGAAGTTTGATCCCTGAATTGCTGGTCAAACGCTGTTTGCTTTTCATGTAATCTCGCAAAAAAAATATTTGGACATCAAGGTCTCTTGCCTCTCCAAGGAATTTTGTTACTTTCTTTATTTCGTTTAGCCATTTTTTGAATTGTTTTTTTTGATAACATCTTTTGAACAAAAGGATTGCTGCCCTAATTCTTCGTGAGGTGACACGCATTTTGTGGAGATATTCAGTATCTTCGCCTTCTTTTACGCCTTCAATCTGGTCCTCAAGTGTTGGCAAGAGGTTTAGAAGAGTTTGGGCTCCATATCTGAAGTATCTATTTTTTTCGGTGCAGTTTTTCGGGTCAAAGTTGGTATTCATGCCATATGCCTCTGTGTTCGAGCAGCCAGGATTGCGAGTTGATAATTTCTTGGTTCTTTTTAGGTGTTACCCGCTCGTAAGTCCCATCAGCAAGAAGTTTTCGGGATTTCACGTTGTCCTGCAAGTGTATTCTTAAAATATGCTCAAATATTTCTCGTCTTATTCCGGGGTCCGGAACAGCAAATATTACTTCTATCCTTTCATTAAGGTTTCGAAACATTAAATCTGAGCTCCCTACTAATATTTCATTTTGTCCTCCGTTCTGAAAATAGTAAATTCGGGCATGTTCAAGAAAACGACCCACTATTGACACCACAGATATGTTGTCACTTACGCCTTTTATGCCTGGTCTTAAGCAGCAAATACCTCTTACGTTGAGGTCAATTTTGACTCCAGCCTTTGAAGCGGTATAGAGAGCCTGAATAACTTCTTTTTCTTCCAAGCTGTTTAGTTTGAAAGATAGATATCCATTTCCAGTTTTTCGGTGAACAATTATTTCTCTGTCTATACGTCGTAAAATCTCTTTCTTTAACGTCTTCGGAGCTACAAGTAAATGTTTGAATTCTTTTTCGTGCGATCTATGCGAAAGTACTTCGAAGAGTTCTGAGAGTTCTTTTCCTATTCCCGGTTTTGCAGTGAGATAACCAATGTCACAATAAATTTTTGCCGTGACCGAGTTGTAGTTGCCTGACCCTATATGGGAATATCTAATAATGCCCGCTTTTTCTTTTCGCACAATTAAACACAGTTTTGCATGGACCTTGAAGTTTGGGAAGTTGTAGACAACGTTTACGCCTGCCTCTTTCAGCTTCCAAGCCAAGTTTATGTTGTTTTCCTCATCGAATTTGGCTTTCAGCTCTATGATGGCTGTGACTTTTTTTCCTCTCTTGGCTGCCTCAATTAAGGCTTCAATTACGGGTGATTTCGAGTCCATTCTGTAAAGCGTTATGTATATTTCTAAAACGTTGGGGTCCTTCGCGGCCTTCCTGAAAAGGTGAATTATCACTTCAAAACTATCATAAGGGTGGTAAAGGACAAAGTCTCTTTTTGTAATTGTTTTGAAAATGTTTTTCTTTGGTGTTAGTAAAGGCATCGAACAGGGATTGAATCCTTTGTCTTTTAATTCGGGTCTGTCTATTTTGAGTAGTTGCCAAAGGTCTACAAGACCAAGGGGACTAGCAAAATCATAGAGCAAATAGCTGGGTAAACCTGCTAAGTTGGACAATATTTCCCGCAGCGGTTCAGGCATTCTTTCGTCAAATTCAAGCCTGCTCGCGAATCCTTCTTTTCGGTTTTGGACACTTTTCTTAGCTGAAAGCAAAAAATCCGAAGACTCATCAATTACTATGTCTATTTCACCATTACGTGTTAGCCTAAATGGAAAAGCGGCTATCACTTCTTCATTCGGATAAAGTAGGTCTAAGTTAGAAACCACTAATTCTTCTAAAAAGAACAATTCAGTAAGCACATTTTCTTCTCTATTCGAGGAAATGGATTCATCTGCGGGAATTTCTATTAATCTACCAAATTGTTCTGTTGGAACATCAACTATGTAGTTAACTTCTTGCCCCTGTTTGTTTTTTGTCACCACCAAGAGGTTTATGTGAAGATTTTCGATGAATACGTGAGCTATATCCTGCTTGTGGGTTTTAAAAGTAGGCAATATTATGTTTGTAAAGTATTGGCGTAGATTTTCTTTCTGGTTTTTGGTTAGATTACTGTCTTCTTTTATGCGGATACCTTGTTTTGTAAGTTCTGGTAATAGTTCTTCTTTCCAGCATTTCGCATGTTTTCTAATAAGCGGAATAATCGCCCTTCTAGTTGCCTCAATTTGTTCGAATGCTGTCAAACCATCCATTGATTTATCTATGGAGCCTTTGGACACTTTTTTCAGGAGTCGAGGAATTCGAGTCATAAAGAATTCGTCAAGGTTGCTTCCAGCTATGGCTAGGAATTTTGCTCTTTCCAACAACGGGTGTGTTGGATCTTGAGCTTCCTCCAGTACTCGAACATTGAATCGTATCCAACTGAGTTCCCTATTTAAGAATAGGGTGGGGTCATCTATGGAAATTTTGGTGAGAGGCATTTCTTGCGTAGATATTTCGATCAGGTTGTTGGATGTTGACAAGTGGAGTTACATCTCTACAGGTTTTCTGCAATCAAGTAAACTCAATAACGAGAGAGTAGTTTGCTACAAGAACCTGCTACTTATAGGTAAGCCGACAAAAGAGTATAAAGCTTTTTGCGTTTACGTACTACAATGTAGAATTTTATTCAATCTTTATTTTTTCTAACTGTTGCTTAGGTAAACGTACATAATATTTATAGAAACTGACTAATATTTTTTCGTATAAAAACCAGAGGTAACCATAGTTTTTGCATAATAGTCGTTTTTTCGAAGTAACAACTCTTATATCATGCTGAACTTACCTAGAAAGCATGAATTCTTCAACACTTAAAGATATTGGTTTCTCTGATTTGGTTCCTCTTTGCAGCGTTTCATTCTTGAATCTACCTAATGACAAAAGCATTGTTTTTGCACTAATTGACAAGAGTCTTTCTGGAAAAACGGGTTCTGACATAATGTACATTGGGCGCTCAAAGAACCCAGTTAAGAAAATAATGGGTAGTTACTTATCAGGTTTTGGCGGAAAGAGCAGCAAAAAAATTTATTCAAAGCTATTTGACGAAGGGTACATAGAAAAGATCGCCCTAAGTTGGATTGAAAGCGATAATCCTAGAGCCACTCAACAAGAATTCTTAAGCAAATTTGTTGAAGAACAAAGTGAGTATCCTATCTGGAATGTTCCCAAAAAATTGTCAGAAAAACCAAAGGAAATAAAGAAAGCTGTAAAGCCACGTACACGTAAATCTGTAACAGCATGAGTCGTCGATGTGTAACGGGTTAATTTGGTTTTTTTGAATAAAACTTGATTAATTCGTGAGTATCCCATGGCAAGCAATCATTGATGCTGTAACCCAATATCTTAGCGTACTTATGGATCAACTCTATATTTTTTGCTTCGATTTCGAGGTAGGTCGGAATGCAAGCAAATTCTTTTTCCAACGTATCTATATCAAACTTCACATCGGTAAGTTTGTAACTTGTTCGATGTTTTTGTATGCTTCCATTCACTGACAAGCCCAGAGACTCGAGAATTCTCTCCATTATTGATAAATTTGAAACCTCAACTGCGTACTCTTCAGCCACTTTTGCAGATTTTTTGTTAAGGATTTTCTTAAACGTTAAAACTGATTTTTTCCCTTCTTTTCGTAGTCTAAGAACATTTTTTGCTTTGGCTATGCTACGATTTTCAAAATCATAGAAGTATGTTGTGATCTCGTCGTCAAAGGTTTGTTTTGCCCCTAATTGTGTGAGAATATCTTCAATTTTTTGTTTGCCAACATTTAGAAATTTAACTTCGATTTCTTTCATAAATCAGATGGAAACAACTCACCTTAAATCAATTTTGCCCAGTTCTAAGATTCAAAGGGTCAAAAATTCATTAACATTATTTATTTTTAACTGTTTGGAAACAAATAAGTGTACCTGAATTTTTCTTTGGTTTAAGTTGGAGCCGTGTTGCGTGAGCCTTTTTTCGGCTTCGTCTTTTGAGTCAAGCCTTTTGATATCGTCTAGAGGTGCTCAAGAAGATCAGTAGTTTGAACGCTCCAGAATAACTGATGATTTTGGCTATCTTGATTACTTTAAGAAACCGCCTGATATAACTAAAATGATTAATTGTAACTGATCTACAAACCGTATTATTGAATGTTCAGCGCTCCGCAATTAGACCTTGGGTTTACCTTTAGATCCTCAACCAAAAGCGAAGCTTCAAGAAAACACCATGGAAGAGACAAAAGAAACAAAAATCCTTCATCAGTATCTTCCGAAACAGATATATGATTAATAACCTCAATTGAATTTAGGTGCTTTTTGATAATTTATTTTACAAATTTTATAAAAGTTTCTATGATGTTCGAGGTATTTGATAAGTGACCATTTTATCCTTAGATCAATCATCATCTTTTGAAAAAACTTCTTAATAGAGGCGTTATTGTTTGGGGAAACGTGTTTTAGATATCGTGAATTCTTTAAGATTGGAAATTATACGGTTGACCAGACATAGAAATCGGGAATTTAATATTGACGTATTTGCTAATCCTGAGAAGTACCTTCTTAGATTGCCAATAGAAAAAATCGTTGCTGACACAAAAGTCGATCCAGAAGCTATAGAGATGTACAAAAAAAAGATTAAAAACGGGGAGAAAATTGCACCCTTAATAGTAGTTAAACATCCAAAATTTGATGAGTACGCAGTTTTGGATGGCCATCATAGGTATTATGCTCTTTTAGAATTGGGTAAAAGAAAAGTTGATTGTGCCTTGGCGGGAGATTTCTCAAGCTTAATATTTTACATGACTGAACATGGTTATTTTCAGCCAAAACCGGAAACCAAAGAAGAAAACGAAAAAAAGATTATCCATTTGCACGAAGATGTCCAAGATTTTCTTCAAAATTTTCTGAAAGATCCAGACAAGTTGCGAAAACCAAAAAGATAAAAAAACCAATCTTGAGGTTTAATCCTGAATTCGGAATTCTAATACTTTGATCTTCATTTAGTTCTCACTTAGGGTATAATTACTCTTTCAACTACAAAAGATAAATTAGTCTCAATATCCGTTCGTGGAAAAGTCCTGCTTGAATCTATCCCGATGAGTTGAGTAAAAAGGCGATTTTGAGAAGTTGCAGATGCCTAGAAAAGAAATTTAATATTAGAAACTCAACAAATTTTGTGTTACTCAATACTTTAAAACGGTTGCGAGAGAGAGAGTTTTGCAGTTCAATTGGAATTGATTTGGTAACGCAAAGAATGCTTGCAGCAGGACCGGTTGTAACGTAGATGATTTCAACTTTGGGAAATTGCGTTTCTATTAATTCTTTAATTTTCTTGAGATCTTTATCGTTTGCTTTAAAAACGATTGCTCTCGGCTTGATTCTTTTTGAACAAGCATTATCTAAAGACGTAGGAATTTCTTGCGTTTCTATCCGCTTGATCCCTACTTTGGTTGTTTCCTCCATAGATGATTCCATGCAGAGTTTTTCCATAGTTTTTTCAGCTCTTTTTCTGCTACTTTCTTCTAAAATTTGACGTCTTTTTAGAAACAAAAAAAGAAAAAGGGTTGTTGATTTGGATTGTGGTTGTTTGTTTATTTCTTTCTAAGCATCAATAGAGCTAAAACAATAGCAACTATGATGATAAGAACGAATAGACCTGCGATTGCTGGAATGAAGTACATGTCAGCTGCTGATTGTGCTGGTGCTAGTGATGGTGTCGCTGTTGGTGCTGCTTCGCCGATAGCTAAGGCTGTTCCTGCTGATGATGGACCGTAGGCTTGTGAGCCTGCGAAGGTTGCGGTAATCTGGTAAGCGCCTGGAATGTTTGATGTAAACAAGTAGCTGAAGACGCCGTTTTGGTCGCTTGTGACGTCTGCTATGTGGACACTGTTGCCGTTGGGGTCAATTGCGTCTATGGAGACTGGAACACCTTTGACGTTGGTTGGTTGGGCAACGCTATGTTGGATCATGTATTCCATCCAAATGCCTTGGTCTGTGTCTGCGATTGCTGGTGTACCTTTGAGAGCTGCATTGGGTGTTTGGTCAGTTACTGTGCCTGTAATCAAAGCGCTGGTGCCTTGAGTTCCTACTGATGAAGCTGTCACTGATGTTGCGCTTGGTCCTGGACCCATAATGTATATTTGCATTTCATTTAGGTTAAGCCAGGTGTAGTAGCCGTCTGCGACTGCTTGCATTTGCCATGAGCTTATGCCGTAGATGTCCCATATGAGTTCGCCTGTGGTTGCGTTGACACATCGAGTTTTTGCGCCGTGGTATGCTGGAGAGTTGAGTGAGTGTTCCTCTTCGACGAGGTAAACTTTGCCGTCTGCGATTGCTGCTACTTGTGTTGGGTAGACCCCGTAGGCTGTTTCTGTTGTGATGGTGCTGTTTCTTGGGTTGTCGGGGTCGTTGCCAAATGTGAAGTCAATGTTGCCTGTCTTTAGGTTGTATGCTCTGAGGGTTCCGCCGTAGCCTGCAACGTACATGTGACCGTAGCCCATGCCGATTGGGTTGGTTAAGCCGGTGGTGCCTGTGTAGAAGTTCCATGCTGGAGTTTCAGATACTGTTGGGCCCCAAATGACATTGCCAGTGAGCATGTCAACGCCTGTCCATTGCATGGTTTCTTTGTAGTATAATGCTACAACGTTAGTCTCTGCGTCTGCTACACCGATTGTTACGGTGATGTTACCGGCTGGCGCTGCGAAGTTTTTAAGCCACATTACTTGGCCAATATTGCCTCGTGATGCGTTTAGGTTGATTGCCCAAAGTGTGTATGGATCAGGGGTTCCTTGTACGTTAACGCCTGTGCCTGGTGTTTGTAGTAAGCCTGAGCTTTGTCCGAAGATTAGGTCACCTGGGAAAACTCTCAAGATTGCGGGGTTAGCTGCTCCGAATGGAGAGCTTGTATTGGTTAACCTTTGTGAAAGTGTTACGTTCCAATCGTATGCTGTGCTCATGTTGTAGTTTCTGTTGCCTGGTATCCATTGGATGACGGCGCCTGGTTGTTCGTTGCCTGGTAGTTTGGTGTTGTTCCACTGTGTTAGGTATGTGATGTTTGTTGCAGATGATCCGCCAAGGCTGTAGACTAACCATTCGCCTGAGGGTCCGTATGCGCGTGTGCCTGTAGGTACGTTGGTTTGGTTGAAGATTGTTTTGCCTGTTTGGGGATCGAGTGCGATCCATCCTGATTGGCTGAATGGTGTGTTGGTGGTTGTTGTAGTGTTTTGACCTGAGTTTTGGGTACCTGGGGCGTATGAAGTCTTGAGAATGTTGCTTGTAGCTTGGGTAACGTTTACAAGTGAGTTACCGACGACTGTTCCAGTTGTCCAGAGGTAGATGCCTGTGGTTCCGTGCTGGTTAGGCGATTCGTAATCGTATAGTTGGCCGAATGAAACGGTGTTTATGTCGGTGTTAGTCCAGAGGGTTTTGCCCGTACGCAGGTCTACTGCCGTTACGCCGTTGCCGTTATTGGCGTTATTTACGGGTAGGCTGTAGAATAATATGCCGTACATGATGATTGGGTTAGAGAATTTCAATTGGTATTGTGTACCTGAGTAGAAGCCGACGCTTGGGACTTGTGCGTTATCTCCGCCAACGATTCCGCCCCATGAGAGTGGAATTGTTTGTGAAACGTGTGCAGTGTTTGGTCCTCTTCCGGTTGGGTTGTATTTAGAGTAGGTTGCTCCGTATTCTTGTTGGCCAAGCCAAGCTGAGCCAATTTGTGCCCAGTTCTGGTTGTTTTCGTTGATTGGTCGTGTCCAGTAGCTTACTGGGATTGGTGCTTCTTCAAAGTATGATGTGGGTGTTTGGTTAACGGTGAAGTTGGTTGTTGCTGTGCTGCCTAGGTATGTGTCGTTGACTAGTGCGTTATTTGCACTTGGACCTGGTATGCCTGTTCCGCCAGAGACAGTCGCTACTTGTGTTGGGAATGTAAAGTTAACTTGGTAGTTGCCGGTTTCTGTTGGAGTGTATGACATGTAGGCTCCGCCGACTGGGTCGGAGGTGAATGGACCGAAGTGTTCAACTTGTCCAGATGGGTCGGTGATGTCGATTGTCATGCCTAACCATCTGCCCCCAGCGTTGCCTGCTGCGGTTGGTGGAATGTTGTTAATCCAGAAAACGATCAATACTGGGTTCGATGAGCCGAGTCCCCAAGGGTTCGGTGTTGCTGTGACGTATGCGTATGTTTGTACTGTCCACGGAGGTGTGTGTGCGTTAGCGTTTGGTGCAAAGAAAATAGCTGTTAGAGATAGGGCTAAAAGTGTAATTAATACTAGTGATAGAATTTTTTGTTTATTAAGCATTTTTTATTCTCCTTTGTTGTTTTTATCAATATTGATTGATTTGGTGAGCAAGAGTATACAATCAGATATAAGTATTTTCATTTTTCGTAGCTTTTGTTCTAATAACGAATAAAAGAAGAAAATAGTTGACATTATGGTATTCAAATCCACATGGTTAAAAAATGAACAAATATTTATAACAAAAAAATTAATTAGGAACAAATTTGAAAATGGTAAAAGATTGCTTTGCAAATCGACGAATTGAATCTAAAAATACTTCAAACTTTGCTCGACGATGGACGAAAGACCTTTTCTGAAATCGCGAAAGAAAACAATACTTCCAAAGACGTTGTTGGAAAAAGATTTAAACAAATGAAAACCAAAGGCGTAATTTTAGGAGCCACAATTCAAAACAGTGCTATTTGCCATGGGGCAAACTTTGTCGCTAATCTGCTTATTCGTGTCCAACGAGGCAAAGTGAAATGCGTTATGCAAGAGGTAAGTAAAATATCGAATATCATTCATGTTTATCCTTCTCTCGTAAGACAAGCTGTTACGACAGAAGTTATCTTGAAAAACATTGAAGAATTAGAGTTAGTTCAGAAATTAATTTATAATTTACCTTTTGTTCTTGAAATTGAAACGGCAATTTGGATGGGAAAAAGAACTGTTCCGGAAAATTTATCGGTATTTGAAACAAAACTGCCAATAAGCAATGGATTAACTGAAAATTTGAAGAAGAATAAAATAACTAAAAAGGAAACGGAAATAGATGAAATTGATAAGGCTCTAATTGATAATTTAGCATTAAACGGCCGCATGCCTTTTGAAGGAATTGCTAAACCACTTGGAGTATCAACAGAAACTATAGCAAGACGGTATGAAAAACTCAAGCAAAATGGTGACCTCAAAGTAGTCATTCAAATAGATCCTACCAAAATAGGATACTACGCCTTCGCCTTATTCCAGCTGTCGTTTTCTAAAGGAGTTTTGACTGAAAATATTGAAAAACTATCTGTGACGAGTGATGTCAATTTCATTATTAAGGCTGCAGGCTATTTTGATTTAGAGTTTACCCTTATGATAAGAGACATTAACCATTTTTTGGAAATTCAAGAACAAATGGTTACTTTACCTCACATTGCCCATATGGAGGTTTACGTATCTAGAATGTTTTATCCTTGGCCTTTGCAAAAGGAGATAATTTCAACATTCTAGTTCTATAAAGAATACTCCAATTCTATTTATTATTGGAAAATGATTTTTCTTTTTTGGCGCTCGATTTGGTAAAACACGAACCAGTTGTTGGGCGCTTGAATATTTGTGTTTAATTCCCCTAATTAAATAAGAAAATTTTTTAGGGTATACAATTGGATTTAGAATGGGTTTTTTGTAGGAAACTCAAATAGCTTTCATAATATTTGGTCAAAAAATAATGGATATTTCTAATGACTGAAGCATGTTTTAGATTTTTGGCTACTTGTTCATTCTTCTTCTATTGGAAATGAGCATTGATAGCATTATTGCAAAAGCGATAGCATCTCCAGTCCAGATTGCTAAAACGGTCAGATATGCTATCGGCAACAGTGATAGGGGTTGGTTGGAAATTGAAGTTGGAAGAGGAGGAGTCTGTAGAGTTTCGCCTAGTGCATTTATAGTTGTTGGATCGGGTGTGGGGGTAGGTGTAATAATTGGTGTTGGTGTTGCGGTCGGATTTGTTATGGGGATTGGTGTAGGTGATGGTGTTGCTGTTGGAGTGCTAGTTGTAGGTGTTGGGGTAGAAGTGGGTGTTGGTGAAGGTGTTGGCGTTGGGCTGTCTGTTGGAGTTGGTGTTGGACTTGGGGTGGGTGTAGGAGTTTCAGTTGGTGTAGGTGAAGCGCTTGGAGTTGGTGTGGATGTTGGATAAGGCGATACTTGGTAAATTGAGATTTCTATATGGCAGTTATTGTTAGAAATATCTTGGTCTATCCAGTCGTATACTTGGAAAGTAATTGGATTGCCAGTTCCGATGAATGCAAGAGAATATGTGTGATTTGTGTCCCCGTTGCTGAATGCTCCCCAATTAACGTCTGTACCATTTATCTGAAGGAATGAGTGGTTGTTAGGGGCTGGATAATAATTAGTCCAGTTATAATCTGCAGTATCTGTGGTATAATATTGCGCATCAGCTTGAAGATTCCCAGAGTAGTTATACCAGAAAATAGTTGCTGCAACAATTCGATATTCTGTTCCTGAAATCAAGGGTGGAGTTGAAATTGGATCCCCGGTGGCACTATATGCGTTGCCGGTCCAAAATGGTGTTTCCTGAGCGCTGATTTCCGGCATTGAAATTACTATAAACGCAGCCAAGAGGATTGGTGCGAGGATTAAGCATAGAGTTTTGCTTTTCACGATTAGATCTCTCGTACAATTCTTTCAAGAGTTGTCATTTAAGTCTTACTTCTTACTGATTCATATTTACTTTACATGGTTTGAGGTTAGCTTGATTATATCCAAAAAGAGATAACTGAAGGCTCAACAGTTTCCTGATCACTAAGTTAAGTAACTTACTCTTCCGATTTTTCCCAATTAAAAAAATAGAAGAAAGAGTTCATGTGTTACTTAATTTTCGTAAGAAGAAAATGAGTAAGTTATTTCATCAAAATTTCACTTAAACTTCGATGCTCGTCCGTTTGTTCATAATTGCTCCAGTGCCAATTTCTGGGAACTTTTCGCCAAGCTTCTTCTCAGCAGCTACCTCTGCTTCTTCAAGGATTTGTAGAGCGTCTGCACTTGCCATCACTGTATTTTCAGGCATATCACTTTGATTTGTGGTTGACACAATGTCTGATAGAAGACATCCAATGTTTCCAAGTTCTTGACTTGCTTCAGGAAGGATACTGCACATCTCAGAGCGAACACTATTCAACATACTCTTTGCAGGACTCAACAAGGCAACAACATCGCCCATTTCTGAGACTGTACTTAATCTCATGGAAACGCTTTGCAGAGCTATCGAGGCATGAGATAGCATTTTTTCGACTTTTCGTATCTCACCTAGTTCTGTGGCAAGGATGTTTGCGCGTGCCGTATCTCTTTGGGTCATAGCTTTGACTACGCGCTGGAAAATATCGGCGTCTCTAAGTTCAAAACGATGCACTGCTGCATCTAAGGTTCTGGTTTGGG
Source organism: Candidatus Bathyarchaeota archaeon (assembly GCA_963840325.1). Lineage (GTDB taxonomy): Archaea > Thermoproteota > Bathyarchaeia > Bathyarchaeales > Bathycorpusculaceae > Bathycorpusculum. The sequence continues at coordinate 181,147 of CAWIYM010000004.1, read as the reverse complement.
CATCTAGGCGTTGAGTAACTTGACCTATTTGTTCTTTCAAATCTATCTGGGGCTTTGCAACATTCTTTATTTTTGAGGCAAGTGATGGTTCGCTTTCTTTCTTAGTCCATTTATCAGTGAAACGATTAACCATAATAATTTCTCCTAAGTGTAATCTGATTTCAGTAAGAAGTGAGGATATAAAAAATTGTTTGAAATCATAAGATAAAATACGTGATCTGAAAATGCTCAATTTTAACTTTCGTTCTAAATTTTATAGGAGACAAAAATTCTTGCTCCATCTATTCTTGATCGGAAACAGGGAGATAACAGAGATTTAGTATATATGTAGACCATGAGTTGAGTCAATTAGCCGAGTTTTATTGATTCTTATATTGATCCAAAAATGTTGAATGTGAATGCCGATATTGATCAGAACTGCAGAGGGAAAAAATGTTGGGAAGCTCTTGGCAGCAATAAAAGATAATAAACCGATTGTTTCAAGATGTGCAATTGGCTGAAAACGTTTAGCGGAAATGGGTGGATGCCCCATGTTAAGGATAAGAAGTTTCATTATCCAATTAAGGATTTGTTGCAAACGAATGGTCTTCTTATCAAGCTAATGAGAAGCAAGAAATCGTAATCATGTATCGATAATCGAATTTTCATGAAATACCCCTAACTCAACATGCTAGCGATAGTAATTCTTAAAAGGGCTATGGACTAATCATTTGTCTATTCGTGAGGAAGAGACAGGCTTGGCATCAGCAGTATTGGGCAGGAAAATAGTTCTAACGGCATCTGCTACCGAAATGAGCGACTTTTTTAACAATCCGTTTATAGCATTCGTAGGAGGGTTCGGCAAAGGTCCGATCCCACTAAAATACGTTAGGAAAACGCTTTATCCACATTGTGGAACCAAAGCAAATGGGGAAGCAAGTTATGCGCCTTATGGGCTTCGAAAAGTAGAGTCTATCCTGCTTGAAGGTGGGTTTAAGCCAGAAGACATAGCTGTTGTTCATCCCGATCAACTGGAAAACTTCATCGGACCCGAAACCAGAGTGGTTGGTATATCAAGTATGGATCCTACGGGCATGGGATATGTCAGCAAAACATACTCTTCGATTGTAGGCGGCGGTGAACCCATGAATGCGATAGAATTTCGTAAACTTGTGATGCACCCTAGCATCAAAAAGTACAAGCCGAAAATCATCGTTGGAGGTTTTGGTTCATGGCAACTGGAACGCAACCATGTCTCAGACAATTACGGTGTTGACTGCGTTTTAATTGGTGGCAGGCCAGGACCAATTGTGGAGCTTTTTAAGAAAGCAATTAATGGAGAACCAATTCCTCGTATTGCAAAAGCTGATGAATCACTAAATAACTGGAATTACAACCAGGAAATGCCAATAACCAAAAACGTGGCTATCCATGGTGCAGTAGAAATCTCTAAGGGTTGCGGACGTAACTGCCAGTTCTGCACACCTACCATGCAGAATAAGGTTGATGTGCCGCTTCACAAAATTATGCAGGAAGTTGCTCTTAGTACTTCACAAGGCAGCGACCACATAACCCTGATCACAGAAGACCTCTTCATCTACGGTGCATCAGACAAAAAATTCACCCCAAACCGAGAAGCAGTCGTAAAACTGGTTAAAAGCGTTGCAGACTACCCTGGTGTGAAAAGCATCCAAGCTTCACATATGTCGTTGGCTCCTGTTTGGCACGATCCGTTAATGATTAAGCAACTCGCAGAAATCCTAATCGAGAAAAGCTGGTATTCTTTCGGCAAGAAACCAATCATTACTGCAGAAACAGGCGTCGAAACTGGTAGTCCACGTCTCATGAAGAAGTACATGGCAGGCAAAATGTTACCATTTAAGCCAGAACAGTGGCAAGATGTAGTCACCAATGCTTTCGGCATTCTAAACGATAATGACTGGTACCCATTGGCAACGCTGATAATTGGGTTGCCAGATGAGAAAGAAGAAGACATGCTGCAAACGCTAGAGTTGATGGATAAACTCAAAGGTTATAACGCATTCTATGTGCCGCTCTTTTTTGTACCGCTTGAAAATTGTGTTTTAATGAACAAGAAAGGTGCAGAAATGGATTCACTCTCCAAAGCACGTTGGGACTTCTTTATCAAATGCTGGGAATACAACGTCAAAATTTGGAAACCGACCTTCCTAGAAAACCGCATACCTAACCCGTTGCTCTATAAAACCTTTGACAACTTCGTCATTCCATACTTTGGCAAAATCCTGGGCACCTACTATGGATTAACAAGGGGCGAAAAGAGCGAACAATTAAAACAGGCTGTTTGGCAGCTTAGCATGCCTATGCCTGAGTCAACAAAACGTCGAGTGAAAGATAAGGTTTAGGCAGTTTCTTCTTCTGCCATTTCTTCATTATTTTCTATTTCTTCAACAGGTACTTCGGGCATTACTTCTTGTGAAAGTGTCTGCAGGGCTTGTTGAACGGGGAGTTTAAGGATCTTTCTTGCATGAGTAATATACCCGGTGTGTCCAGTCATCATTGTGTTAGGTCTAGTTTTTCCACGCTCAACTTGCATGGTGCGCATCAAGCACTCAATTGTTTCTATGAAGACGAATCCATTTTCTCGAAGTGCTTCGGTGGTTTTGACGACTTGATCAATGGTTGGGCTAAATGAAACAAGTACTCCTGAAGGTTTTAGGGCAACGTAAGCGTGAGGTACAACAAGCCATGGAACAGCCAAATCCAAAATTACTGCATCTACATCGCGCTCTTCATATCCCAATGTTACATCGCCACTTTTCATGTCAACACGGTCGATGAGTTTTGAGCGTTGCAAGTTTTTCGCTGCGTTTTTTTGGAATTCAGGTCGCAATTCGTAAGTGTAAACTTTTCCTGTTGGACCAACGTAGTGTGCCAATGCTGTGGTTAAGGAACCTGTACCTGTACCGGATTCCACTACTCGGCTTCCAGGTCCAATACCGCTGAACATGACGATTAAGGCGGCGTCTTTGGGGTAAATGATCTGAGTATTGCGTGAGCTCTTCATGATGTAATCGGTTAAGGACGGTTTTAGGGTAGTGAAGTATATCCCCATGCTGCTCTTAATGGGTTCACCGTATTCTTTCCCAATGAGCTCATCCAGTTTCAAGTAGCCTTTATGGGTGTGGAAAGTTTGTCCTGCCTGCATTTTTATCATGTAAGTTCTGCGAGCGTCCAAGTAGATTAGAACGTAGTCGCCGTCTTGGATTATTTCGTTAGCCACTGGTTTTGCCTCTTTTGGAATTGAAACGGGTTTGTTCCATTTAAGCTTTGAATCTTAGGCATGAAAGCGCCTCTTAGGTTCCAACTAAGTAAAATGCATTACTTGTAGCGTTTAGCTAAACGAAGTACGCGTGCAGTCTTTTCGTAAAATCAGGGTTTTGGTTGGATTCGTGGATATTTATTATCTTCAAGAGCAATTATTTTTTTTATCTTCAAAAGAAGAAGAGTTGTAATTGCATTTTTAGATAAGCTTGATTTGGGCTGCATTGCCTTTCAGGGTTTGAATTGTCTGTAGGTTGAGGCTTCAAAAGGAGCATTACGTCTCTGTTGCGACTGAAAAAGGCTGGTAACGGCTCGAAAAGGGCAAATCTTCTTCTAATGTTGTTAACTAAGAAAGTCGATTTTTTTTTCTTCAAGTGTTTGCTAATGTATTGTCTATTGATTCGATAGTTTACAGATCATTTTTAAACACTAATATATTTTAATATACTAAAAATAACCCGCAAGCTAGGTCAATTAATGACGCATAACCTACAAAAAAACACTTATCAAAACAGGATTTCCAATTATGTAACCAACCACAAAGTCTCACTTGGCTTGTTTTTAGCTTCTTATGGCGTATTCTATCTAACTTCTGTATTGCTTAGTTTTTGGACCATATTTGATTGGGGAAAAGACATAACAGAATATCCCCCCTCAACAATTAACACTGTTTTACCGAGAAGCTTTATCGATCCAATTTTCTTTGTCACAAGTTTTCCAGCATTAATTATTGGGGCAACAATGCTCTGCAATTATAGTCTGCGTGGAATAACCCCCGAAGCTCCAGTCGATAAACAGTACGTAGCAATTTTGTTAACAGCTTTTGGGTTCACCTACCAAGTAATTGGTGCTTGGCCGCTTGGGAAATTTGCAGATTTTCCATGGCAATGGCAAAAACAAATAATCCTCAATGGATCAATTTTTGCCTGGATACTTTATATATTGAGTCTGGTGGTTTTGTTTGTTGGCGTAGTATCATTATACAAGCACAGTGTGATTTACCATAAAAAGCATTTGAGCGAGGAAGAGAAAGATGACGAATCAATGGCACAGTAAAACCACTGAAGAGGCATTATTCGAATTAAACGTGACCAGCAAAGGATTAACTTCCCAGCAAGCGCAAGAACTCCTAACAAAGTACGGACCCAACGAACTTAAGAAGGAAAAAGGCAAATCCCCCCTAAAACTTCTACTCGGTCAATTCACCGACATACTCATGATTATCCTACTCATAGCAACCGGCCTCTCGTTTGTGGCTGGAGAACCAACTGACGCCATCATCATTTTAGCGATTATTGTAGCCAGCGCCACTTTAGGCTTCACACAAGAATACCGCAGCGAAAAAGCCGTGGAAGCCCTCAAAAAGATGACCTCGCCTACCGCAAGTGTCCTGCGTGATGGGAAAGAAGTCAGGATTCCTGCTACTGGACTGGTTCCCGGAGACATTATTCTTCTCTACACAGGAGATAAGATTCCAGCCGACGGCAGACTTGTAGAAGCTTTCACCATGAAAACTGATGAGGCACCCTTAACTGGGGAGTCGTCAGCTGTTAACAAATCCACTCTTCAGTTACCTGAACAAACTCAGTTAAACGACAGGAAAAACATGGTTTTCACGGGAACTGTCGTTGTTTACGGCAGAGGCAAAGCCGTAGTTACCACTTCAGGTATGAACACAGAGTTTGGAAAAATCGCACAAATGGTTCAAGCTGCCCCTCAAGAGAAAACTCCCCTAGAGAAACGTTTGAGCAGTGTTGGCAAATGGATAGGTATTCTAGCCTTAGTGATTTCTGTAAGTGTTGGTGTAGTCGGAATATTTGTTGAACAACGCCCGATTTTGGAAATGGTTTTGTGGTCTATCAGTTTAGCTGTTGCAGCTGTGCCTGAAGCACTACCTGCAATCGTCACAGGCGCACTTGCCATAGGAATGTACCGTATGGCTAAAGTCAGCGCCATCGTTAAACGCTTACCTGCCGTCGAAACGCTTGGAAGCACCAGCGTCATATGCAGCGACAAAACAGGCACCATGACTAAAGGCGAAATGACCGTTCGAAGCATATACGTTAACCAACAAACCGTAAAAGTAACAGGCATCGGATACGCGCCAGAGGGCGAATTCCAAGTTGAAGACAAAAAAGTAGTTCCTGACGAAAACCTCAAAACTCTACTTAAAGTCGCAATTCTATGTAACGACTCAGGTCTTGAACAGGATTCCCAAACACACAAATGGCTCATCAAAGGTGACCCAACAGAAGGAGCCCTAGTTGTTGCCGCAGAGAAAGCAGGGCTAAACAAAGAAGACCTCGAAGAGCAAGAACCCCGCGTGTCTGAAGTTCCATTCTCTTCTGAACGAAAACGCATGACCACCATTCACACTAAAGATGGCAAAAGGATTGCTTACATGAAGGGCGCCCCCGAAATGGTCATAGAGCGATGCAGCAAAATCGTCTTAGATGGCAAAGTGCAGCCGTTTACAAAAGAGGGCCAAACTAAACACTTCAAAGTTACAGAAGCCCTAGCGCTGCAAGCTCTCCGTAACCTTGCTTTTGCCTATAAAGAACTCCCAGGCGGAACAGACGAGTTCAAAGAAGAGATGGAAGAGGACTTTGTTTTTGTCGGCATAATGAGCATGATTGACCCGCCCCGACCTGAAGTCAAGGACGCCATAGCCATATGCAGGAAAGCGGGCATACGTGTCGTCATGATTACAGGCGACCACAAACTTACCGCCACTGCCGTAGGCAAAGAACTAAACTTGCTAAACGAAAAAGAAGAGGCAAGCTGCGTGTTGACAGGGCAAGAACTAGAGGAAATGAGTGATGAACAACTTGCCGACAACGTGGAGCGCGTGGTAATTTATGCGCGAGTTGCCCCCGAACATAAGGTGCGGATTGTAAAAGCTTGGAAACAAAAAGACCAAATTGTTGCAATGACCGGCGATGGCGTTAACGATGCACCTGCACTAAAGATGAGTGACATCGGCGTTGCCATGGGCATAAGCGGTACTGAAGTTTCCAAAGAAGCCGCTGACATGGTTTTGGCAGACGACAACTTTGCCAGCATCGTTAAAGCTGTCAAGGAGGGCCGAGAAATCTTTGATAACATCAAAAAATACCTCACTTTTCTGTTACAATGCAACATTATGGAAATTCTTGTAATGTTCATAGCTGTTGTATCCGTACCTTTCCTCACTAGTGTGTTTTCGCCCGGCTTGAGTGCTACCGAGGCTGGCAGACTAAGTATAAGTAACGCTGCCATCGCCCTAACTGCAGTCCAGATTCTCTGGATGAACCTTGTTACAGACGGATTACCTGCCATAGCGTTGGGGGTTGATCCAGGAGACCCTGATGTGATGGACCGCAAACCACGTAAACCTAACGAGAGCATCTTTAGTAAAGACGTTAAGGTTTACTTGACTGCAATCCCCATAATCATGACGGTTATGCTGCTAATAGCGTTCTACTCACATACGCCTTGGATAGGTGTAGATCAGTATGGTGTAGACCATCTACTGGAAGCCAGAACACAACTCCTAACCGCCATGATCGTCATGGAACTAGTAATTGCACTTTCAATGCGGTCGCTCAAGTATCCAGTGTTCAAAGTTGGTGTCTTCAAGAATAAGTACCTCTGGTATGCAATCCTCTCATCGTTCGCTCTACAATTAGTCATCCTTTATGTGCCAGGTCTACAATCCCTCTTTGACGTACACATGCCGGAATTAATCGACTGGGCTGTGGCTGCGCTGTTTGGAGGCATAGTGTTCGCAACCATAGAAGTTGGCAAATACGCAAATTCCAGAAGGAAAAACACATCGATTTCCAAAGCTTTATAAAAAAGAATGATGAATTCAGTTAAAACATCAAATCGGGGAAACATAAAATGAGTATACAAAAATTGGCGAATCCTGCACCTCTCGGACTTTTAGGCTTCGGACTAACAACCGTATTACTTAACTTACATAATGCTAGCACTACCGTTTTTCCTTTGGATACAATGATCTTGGCAATGGGCATAGCTTTCGGTGGACTTGCACAGATAATTGTTGGCGTAATGGAGTACAAAAAAGGCAACACTTTTGGCACCGTAGCTTTCAGCGCTTACGGATTCTTTTGGTGGTCACTTGTCCTTCTGCTTGTCCTGCCTAAACTAACCTTTATAGCGCCTGGATTTGCTGCACCAAATGATGCGTCGATGGCAGCATACTTTTTCATGTGGGGCTTATTTACTTTCGCAATGTTCTTTGGCACTCTAAAGGCAAACCGCGCACTGCAATTTGTATTCGTGAGTTTAGCAATCCTGTTCTTTATGTTGACAACACGTGAACTGCTTGGAAACCCTGCTTGGTTCAACACAATCACCGGAATCGAAGGTGTTATTTGCGGTGGAAGCGCAGTTTACCTTGGCCTTGCAGAAGTCTTAAACGAAGCTAACGGAAAAACAGTTCTACCAATTTTGCCAGTTAAATAAACAAATTTCCAATTTATTTTTTTTTCTTTTCTCGATAATCTATTAAAATTCTTGGTTGCAGCCTTGCTTAATGATACTTAATTCGAAACATAAATATGTCAAATGAGGTCTTTCCTTTTTTATTTTGCAAAAAACTACTGAAAAAACTTATATTCCCTAAGGTTATTTCTTCCCAGCATCTATAGGAAATGATTGCACATGTCAGATAGTTTACCTTTCAACGTAAGATACAGTCCAAGTATTGCAAAAGTTTCTAACGGAGACATACGCAAAGCAGAATGGGAAAAATCCATTAAAAACCCTCAAGAGTTCTGGGCAGAAAAAGCAAAAGCCATCGACTGGTTCAAAGCACCAACCAAAGTGCTGGATGATTCGAACCCGCCATTTTACAATTGGTTCCCCGATGGAGAACTCAACATATCCTACAACGCATTAGACAGACACGTAAAGAGCAACCGTAAAAACAAACTTGCCTACATTTGGGAAGGCGAGATGGGTGAAGTAAAAACTTACACTTATTACCAATTATACCGAGAAGTAAACAAACTTGCTAAAGCACTAAAGGACCTGGGAGTCAAAAAAGGCGACCGCGTCGCAGTTTTCTTACCAGTTATCCCAGAGTTGCCAATAACCCTGCTTGCAACCACAAGAATCGGAGGAGTCCACACAGTAGTCTTTTCAGGATTCAGCGCTGAAGCCTTAGCAGACAGAGTAAACGATTGTGGAGCAAAAATTCTGGTGACAGCAGACGGCTCTTTTAGAAGAGGCAAGCCAGTCGGAATCAAAGATAACGCTGACCGCGCAGCTCCAATCATGCCAAATATCGAGAAAGTTCTCGTTGTCAAACGCACAGGGCAACCAATCCAAATGAAAGAAGGCAGAGACATCTGGTACCACGATGCATTAACAGCAGCAGGCGCAAACGCATACGTCGAACCAGAAAGCATGAAATCAACTGACCCCCTGTTCATTCTCTACACTTCAGGAACCACAGGCAAACCAAAAGGCGTGCAACACGGCACAGGCGGATACCTAGTTTGGGCTTATTGGACACTTAAATGGGCATTCAACCCCACAGATGAAGACATTTACTGGTGCGTTGCAGACATCGGCTGGATTACGGGACATACCTACAACGTTTATGCACCTCTAAGCTTGGGAATCACCGCTTTCCTCTTTGAAGGCACACCTGACTATCCAGGGCAAGATCGTTGGTGGCAAATGATTGAGAACCATGGAGTCACCATACTTTACGGCACACCAACCGCTGTTCGAATGTTCATGAAATTCGGCGAAGAACTGCCGCTAAAACACGACCTCAGCACCCTGCGCTTACTCGGTTCAGTCGGCGAAGCAATAAACCCCGAAGCATGGAAATGGTACTACCGCGTAATCGGCAAAGAACGGTTACCAATCATCGACACCTGGTGGCAGACAGAAACAGGTGGATTCATGATTTCCCCAGCATCAGGTATAGAATTAACACCCCTCAAACCAGGCTCAGCCACATTACCAATGCCAGGAGTGAACATAGATATCTTCGACGAAACAGGAAAATCACTTCCAGCAGAAAACAAAGGCTACCTAGTAATCAAGTCACCATGGCCAGGAATGTTGCAGACAATCTGGAAAGACCCCGAACGCTTCAAGCTAACATACTTCGGCAGATGGCCAGGAATCTATGTCACAGGCGACTACGCAATCCGCGACCCAGACGGATACTATTGGCTCCTTGGAAGAGCAGACGAAGTCCTCAAAGTAGCAGGACACCGCATCGGCACAGTGGAACTCGAAAGCGCATTGGTCTCGCACCCAGCAGTCTCAGAAGCAGCAGTCATGGGCAAAGAAGACGCAGTTAAAGGCGAAGTCCCAGTAGCATTCGTAGTATTGCGCACTGGATTCACAGCCTCAGACGAACTTAGAGCCGAACTCACAAAACACGTCAGAACCACAATTGGACCAATCGCAACTCCAGACGCCGTCATCATCGTCAACAAACTACCAAAGACCCGCAGCGGCAAAATCATGCGCAGACTCCTAAAAGCAGTCCTAACCGGAGCACCACTCGGAGACACATCCACTATCGAAGACGAAGGCAGCATCGAAGACATCAAAGCAACATATGCAGAACTTCGAAAGCAACTCGAGAAAAAATAAACCACCCTAACTTTTCTTTTTCACTCTTTTTTGTTAACAAACCATAAGCTGTTGCTGTAATTTCACAATCACAACTGTTTATGGTCTGATCTGAGAGATTGTTAATTAGAATGGCTTTACCGTTTGTTCACTATCTTCAAAACAGAAGAGTTCTCTTGAAGTTTCCTACTATTTGCTTGAAGTTTGTTTATTCTTGCTAGCTTTCAATAGTTTTTGATGCATGAAATAGATGTAGATGCCACCGTAATAGCTTTTATTTTCAAGAGGAAATTTTTGATTGCCCATACGCTCAGCCAAATAGCAGTTATCATTATTGCCAAATAACGCTTCTTGAGAACACTACTTCACCAATCTGCAAAGCACAGCTCGTTTGTTGAGAAGTGATCTTTGCTAGTCTTATCAACTTTCCTTCCCAACCTTTAAGGATCCGGGTAAGAGGCGCCAGGGTTGATTTGTCAAGAAATGTTGATTGAAAAAAGCTTCTTAGTCAAGGAACCAAACCAAATAACAAAACATAACCTGCTGCTTAAGCTGCGAGTAGTTATCGTGTATGGCAACTTCTGTACAAAAAAATACAAAGAAAAAATGAGTGGGTTTAGAAGCTGTTGAAGGGGTTGGTTACAGGCAGCATGCCGGTTCCGATGCCTATCGCGACAAGTATGAGGGCTATGATGAAGAGGATTATGAATGCTATGATTATGGCGATTATGCTAATAGCAAGTGCCTTAAGCCAGCCGCAGTCGAAGAAGTGCTTTACCAGCGCCAGCCAAATGACTAGCATCACAATGTATGCTATAATGACGGCTAAGCCTGAGACGATGAAGTCTGAGAGGAACCAGTTGAAGAAGTAGAACACCACTGTGCCGATGAGCACAATTAAGAGAGCGTCAGTAAATTTTGCATTCTGTTTGCCCGCCAGAAGTCTGCCAGCAATCCATAGGAACGGTGCCACGAAAATCAGGTTAATCAGTATATTTATGATGAGCTGCAAAAGTATGGTTTGTAGGTCAAATATCATTTCTTTTCTTTCCTAAAATTACTAAACAATCTATCTTTCTTTTGATTTAAAAATTTATTGCTACCCTTACGCTGCAAGCCTCGCCCTTAGAGGTGGAATTTTCGGTTTTTTGAGGTCATATCTAAGCCGAATTCTTTGGCTAACTGTTCCAATAGTGCCTTTTGGGGGGCAGTTAGCTTTTCTGGAATTGAAATTCCGATGCGTACTAACAAGTCACCTCTGCCGTAGCCTCGAAACCGTGGCATGCCTTTGCCTCGCAATGTTATAGTTGCGCCAACTTGTGTTCCCGGATTGACTCTAACGGTTGTGGGTCCCTCAAGGGTAGGTATGGAAATGTCTGCACCCAAAGCCGCTTGCGGATAATTGATGACGGCTATATACCAGAGGTCATCGCCTTCCCTGATAAACTGAGGGTTCTGTTTAACGTGGACAACAACGTATAGGTCGCCTGGTTCGCCGTCGCTGGAAACCATTTCTCCTTCGCCTCGCAATCGGAGTTGGTAGCCTTCGTCGATGCCCATTGGGACTTTAACGGTGATTTTTCGTCTCATACGAACGAGCCCTGCGCCGTGGCAGTTGTTGCAGGGTGAATCTATAATTCTGCCTTTTCCCTTGCATGTTGGACAAGCAGAAACCTGCACGTACGTGGCGAAGCCTGCTTTGCGAAGGTTTTGAATTTTGCCTGCTCCGCCGCATCTTGGGCAGGTTTTGGCGGATGTGCCTGGGTTTGCTCCTGAGCCTCCGCAGACTTCGCATCGTTCAGTTCGGGGAATTTCAATTTCTTTTTCTGTGCCTTTTGCTGCTTCTTCAAGGGTTATTTCGAGATTATAGGCGAGGTCTTGCCCTCGGGGTCGTTCCTCATAACCTTGGAATCCGCCTCCTCCAAAGAATGTTCGGAAAATGTCGCCGAACCCCATGTCGCGGAAGACAGAGTCGAAGTCGGCTCCTCGGAAAATATCTTCGGATGTGTAGCGTTGGTCGAAGCCTTGGTGTCCAAGGTTGTCGTATGTTTGGCGTTTCTGGTCATCAGATAGGACGGCATATGCTTCGCTGATTTCTTTGAATCTCTCTTCAGCCCCAGCTTCCTTGTTTCGGTCAGGATGGAACTGCATGGCTAGTTTTCTGTAAGCATCTTTAATTTGGTCCTTAGAAGAGCCTTTCTGAACGCCAAGAACCTCGTAATAATCTCTTTTTTCAGCCATGCAGATTTACCGCTAAATTAATTTTTTATTAACGCTTTATAAGGATGCTCAAGACTGCAATTTATACCATTTCCCCCTTTCTGCATGTTTTTTGGGGTTCGAAGGTGTTGCTTTTGGGGGATTGGATGGAGAATTTAGGTCTCTATTATTTGTGGCTTCAAAATTTTGTTTGATTCAAGGTTTGTTTAAACCAGAGTGTTGAGGTTTATGGTGATAAAAATTGATATGTAAACGAGGAAGAATACGGCGAAAAATTTGTGGTAGGTTTGGTTCTTTGTTATGAGGGCAATGGTGCTTAGGGCTGTAATCAAGACGATTGTTACGATGTAGATTGGACCTTGGGCCAACAGATGTGGTATGCCTTTGAGGATGGTATCTAAGAAGTCAAGGGGAGGCAGCAAAGCAGCAAGTGTGAAAAACCATCTGTGGTCTTCGTAGAAGTGTTTTTTGAAATCCATTTTGTCATCAAAAGGATCGGGAAACAAGATTACTGATTGAAGAAACGTAACTATGGGAGTTAAGAGGAGAAATATTAGAAGTGGAAAACTCCAAGTTGATTGCAGGTTCCACCTATAGAGAACCCACCAATTCAAGACCATATACAGAAACAGGTTGAGAGCCCAAATGATATGTACCCAGTAATTTTGGACTTTTTCACGTCTCTCCAATATTTTACCTATCCCTGTAAGAAGCCTTGCTAAGCCTAAAGCAATTATTATCGATGGAACGATGGAAATGTAGGAGAAAGCATCCATTTCCTAACTCAGCCAACAAAGGCGAAAATGCACCATTGATTATTTAACGCTTACTAAAAAAATTGTAGAGTGTTCTATCTAGAAAATGGGCTACACTTTGTCTTTGAGGTATATTTCTGCTGGCGTTAAATAATTTATTCTTTCGTGAGGCCTTGTGTATTTGTAGTAGCGAATGAAGCTCCAGTGCTCATTAAACAAGTGGGATTCTAACTCGTACGCTTTATGGAAAGCCTCAATCTTTCCACATGTTGTTGGCCTGCGAACGCTGGCAGTAATATGCTCAATCCCCAGTTCACTGCAATGCCTATCAAAAGCAGATATTTCTCCTCGTGCCGGCTTAAACTGAGTTCCCTGATCCGTGAGAATCTGCCTAGGAACGCCATATCGCCTAACTGCTCTATCAAGCAGCAACATCGCGTTCTCACCTGTTTAATTCCAAATCTTAACTGAACCGGTGATGAATCTGGAGCGGTCATCTAAGTAGCTGATCATCCAGTTATCGTCGTCGCACAGTTTGAAATCAGCTTGCCATAGGCTGTTGCAGTGTTCTCTTTGGAAACGCTTGGTTCCCCAGGTCTTTCTTGGCTCACTTATAGGATGGTTTAAGCCTGCTTCACAGATAATGCGGTAAGCTTGATTGTTGTCAATTTCGTAGCCCTTGAGTTTTAGGCGGCCGGCGATCTTTTTGGGTCCCCACTCGTATCTCTCACGCATTTTGATTACTTTGTTTTTCAGAGAATCATCAACGTCTGAACCCTTTGGTCGACCCCCCACTTTTTCTTTGAGTCCATCTTTGCCTTCTGCTAGATATCGGTTCCACCAACGATAAAACATGTCACGGCTTATGTTAGCAGAAATGCAAATGTCGGTAACTGACCCACCTTGTTGCTTCTTTTTTATAATCCACGCTTTCAGCTGATCTAAATCTCTATCCAAACCCTCTCCACTCTCACTGCAGTATTAAGATGCGAGAGTGTAAGGCATTTTCTAGATAGAACAGAATAAATTTTTCTTAAAAAACCTTATAACCAACTTTGAATTTAAAATAGTATTTACAAGGTGAGTTATTTTTAGCGAAGCAAATCCGGAAAACAAAAAAAACCAAAAAGAAAATCAAGATTTCCCTATTGCCGGTATAGGTGCATCTGCTGGTGGCTTAGATGCCATCAAGACTTTGCTCGTTAATTTGCCTGTGGACACCGGTTTAGCTTTAGTTGTCGTTCAGCATCTTGCTCCTAATCAAGAAAGTATGTTGCCTGAAATTCTTGCGCGTTCAACTAAGATGCCAGTTAAAAAAGTTGAAAACGGCATGCAAGTTATACCTAATAACGTGTATGTGATTCCTTCGGGAACCACGATGACAATTGACAACGGCACGCTAAGGCTCCATCCTAAGTTGGCATCTCTTAAACCCATTGACGAATTTTTGGTTTCTTTAGCTATTGAGCGGAAAACGAGGGCAATCGGCATAATACTCTCGGGAACAGGAACAGATGGAACGGAAGGGTTAAGAGCCATAAAAGCCGAAGGCGGAATCACGTTCGCTCAAGAGCCAAAATCAGCCCAGTATCCTGACATGCCCAAAAGTGCCATAATTGCAGAAACGGTGTACTTTGTTCTCACTCCAGAACAGATTGCGGAAGAATTATCCAGCCTTGCCAAGCATCCAGAGCTTAGTCGTCAAAAAATGGATGAATCAAAACTTCCTGAATATGAAGAAAAAGAACCGCAAATAATATTCACTATCCTTAAGGCAGCATTTGGCGTTAATTTTTCCAATTATAAGAAAACCACAGTGAATCGGCGAATTAGCCGACGCATGATATTGAACAAGATTGAAAACATTAATGAATATACTGTATATTTACGGGCGCATCCTGAAGAGCAGCAAGCATTGTTTGATGATTTGCTGATAAGTGTGACTACCTTCTTTAGAGAACCCAACACCTTCTCAGTTCTCAAAGAAAAAGTGTTCCCCCAACTCATTGAGAAACTGCAAAGCAAACGCCAACCCATTAGAGTTTGGATTCCAGGTTGCTCAACAGGAGAAGAAGTATACTCAATAGCCATGGCAATTGCAGAATTTTTGGAAGAAAAACACTTAGTAAATATTCCAACCCAAATTTTCGGCACCGACGTTAACAGTAAAAACATCGATAAAGCCCGAAGAGGAATCTTTTCTAACACCATAGAGGACAATGTTTCCAAGGATAGACTAAACCGATTCTTCACCCTCTTTAACGGAAACTGCCAAGTTATCAAGCCTATTCGAGACATGTGCATTTTCGCAAAACACGACCTCACACAGGACCCCCCATTCTCTAACATCGATTTGATTGTTTGCCGCAATTTGCTAATATACATGGAATCCCCGATGCAAGAAAGAATAATATCCATATTCAATTATGCCTTAAAACCCAACGGCTACCTCGTTCTAGGGGAATCTGAAAGTGTCGGTAAATTTGCTACATTGTTTGACTCAATTACAAAAAGAGGCGTAATCTTTAAGAAAAAAAGCGGCCAACCCCAAGTCGAATTACCTGTCCAGGTTCCAACAGACCGCTTTGAAGAAAAAACGTCTCTTACTTTGCCTAAAAAAAATGATACAATAAATAAGTTGAAGGAAGAAGTTGACCAGTTGCTAATGACTGTGTATGTTCCTGCAACGTTGTTAGTTAACAGCAATTCAGATGTTCTTGTTTTCCGCGGGCAAGTTAATCCGTATGTTTCAATTGAGGCTGGAAACGCCAGTTTTAACGTGACTAAACTGGTTCGAAAAGAACTTAGACCTACTGTTCAAACGGCAATTTACAGAGCCAAAAAATCAAGAAGGGAAATTTGCGAAACAGTGCGGTACGAAGAGGAAGGACAGATACACGTGGTTTCAGTTCAGGTTAGACCCTTCCAATTAACAACACAAGAAGAACCTTTCTTTCTTGTTTTATTTGAAGAAAAGGGAGCCGTTGAAAGACAAACTACAACCTCAAAACACTCACGCAATGAGTCTGATTTGGCCAAGGATCAACAAATAAAAGAACTCAGTGAAGATTTAGACTCAACTAAAGAAACTCTTCAAACCGTCATTGAACAACAAGAAGCATCCAATGAAGAGTTACGTTCAGCAAACGAGGAAGTTCAGTCAAGTAATGAAGAATTAATGAGCACAAACGAAGAATTGGAAACATCCAAAGAAGAGTTGCAGTCCGCTAACGAAGAATTAACAACACTAAACGATGAACTCAAAAACAGAAACCAAACCCTCTCACACTTAAACGATGACTTAGCTAACCTCATGGACAATATTGATACCGCTGTAATCATCGTTGATACCGACCTTAAAATAAAACGGTTTACAGCTTCAGCTCAAGAACTCCTACGCATTATGCCGTCAGATGCAGAACACCCAATCACTGACGTGCGCTTAGCAATTCACGTGGAAGACCTAGAAAAGCTGCTTCTCACATCGATCCGCAAGCTAAGCACTATTAGACATGAAATTAACGACAGAAACCACTGGTATCAAATGCGCATCCGACCCTACATAACTGGCGATAAAAAAATCTTTGGTGCAGTCCTTACTTTTTCAGATATCACTGAAATGAAGAAATGGGAAAATGAGAAGAAACTCCACACTGAAGATCTTGAGACACTTGTTAAAGAGCAAGCACAAAAGATAGTTCAATCTGAAACTTTAGCCACTATCGGCAAAACCGCAGGCATGGTCGGCCATGACATCAGAAATCCACTTCAATCAATCGTCAGCGAGCTCTACTTAGCAAAGACCATAGTAGAAGAGCTATCTAATGAAAGCCCAAAGAAAAACCTTAAAGAAAGCATTGCATTCATTGAAGAACAATTATTTTACATAAACAAGATAGTATCAGATCTTCAAGACATCGCAAGAAAGACCACTCCACAACTGCAAGAAATTAACTTGGAAAGAACAATTAAAGAGGTATTGACCTCCATGCCTCTTAATCCGAACATTATATCTACTTTTTACATCGAGGAAAATTTTCCTAAACTTATATTGGACGATTCTTATCTACGGCGGATATTGACCAACTTGATTTCTAATGCGGTGCAAGCTATGCCGAATGGAGGAAAATTAACCGTCTCCGCTACATGCCAAGAGAATAAAGCGTTCATCAAGATTGAGGATTCTGGGGACGGCATGTCTGACGAAGCTAAAGCCAAAATTTTCACGCCCCTGTTCACTACAAAAGCTAAGGGTCAGGGCTTTGGTTTACCGGTAGTTAAAAAGTTGACTGAAGCAATGGGTGGAACCGTAAGTTTCGAAAGCGAGAAAGCAAAAGGCGTAAAATTCACCCTTAAATTCTTTATTCCACAAAATAATCAAAGCTAAGTTTGGTTTTCTTTTTTCTTTTCTTTTTCGTATTCCTCAACCATACGTTTTACTTTTTTTTCCAACTGTAGTTCATATTCGTGTTCAAACACCATAGGCTTTAAATCATCTTTCTTAACCACATCGTTTGGAGGCACTATACGTCTTTCCCCTGCTTTAACTGGGATTTTTTCGCCTTCAATGCAATCTTTAAAGTCTTCTAGCGCTTCGATTATCCAGTAGCCTTCACTTTCTGTTACAACTTTTACTCTGTATAATCCTTTGTAGTAAAATTGACTCATAAAACCACATGAACTAGTTGGTTTTAGGGTAAATAACTCTTACTTCTTTAAAATCAAGGAAAGAAATGGCTAAAACCATTTACTCTGCTACTTCGAAACTTCGAAAACACCGAAAATCTTGCCGTCTCTATCAAAACGTTCAATCAGCTTGTTTTCCCAAACTTGCAATAGCACTTCTTCGACTTTCTAAAAATCAGTAAGCATTCATCTTCAAACGCCGGCTCCTATTGTATTTTCTGTATGAAATGAATTCAGCAATGAGTTTGTTTTAGTGAAACAGCTAAGCAAGATTGTTCTTCTTGCATACAGATTGAAAGTGTTGAGGCGATTAATGTCTGATTAGCGAACTCACCAGCATCGTGTTGTCCACTTGTGATGCAAACCCATCCAATTTCGCTTCAACCTCAACTTCCTTGCTTCCAGTTACTCCTTTTTGGGTTTCTTCATTCACAATTGCTATAGACTTAGCTTTCTTGGTTTTTTTAACAAGAAAAGATTAGTTTTGTTTATTTCTTAGAAATGTGTTTCTTACTTGATTTGCTCGGCTTTTTTGCAGATATCAGAGATTGCGCGAATCGTTGGCGGAGGCGTAAAGATACTGAAGACGCGCGTGTACTTGGGTGCCCCTGCCTTCTTGACGTTAATAATTTTTCCTCCTCCTTTTAGGTATCCGGCTATGAATGCTTTCGCAAGTGATTCAGCTTTAGAATTGCTGTAAAATGGTTGAAGATAGTGACCGCTATAGTATAGGAAAACCGCTACGTCCCAGGCTTGATCGCCACCTTTTGTTGCTTGCTCAAAATCAATCAAAAATATAGTGCCGTCCGACTTGATCAGTACATTATCAGGTTTAGTGTCCCCTAAAGCAACATTACTGGAATGCACACGCGCAAATATCTCCCCTACTGCACTAACCTTAGTAGCCACATCCAAAGCTGAAGCAGGATCCATTGACGTTGCCAACCGTTTAATGGCTTCACTAAGGTTCTCTCCCTCAATGTATTCCATAAACACAATACGCTCTGCATTACTAACATGCAAAATCCTTGGAACATTAAACCCTTCACTGTGCAAAAACTCGCTAATCGCACATTCCTTCGCCAACCTAGCTTGACCCGAAACCGCAAATGACCTAGCACCAAAAGACCACAATGTTAAAGGGAACCACTTTAAACCTGACCAATCCTTAAATCGCTTTGCTAAAACTTTGTTTTCCCCTCTGCTGTCCTGAGCACGAATTAAGTAAACGTCATTTAACATGCCGCCGACAGGTTCAACTATTATGTTAGCATTTTCTCCCTTAAGTAGCATCTTTTGAGCAAAACCTTTAATGTCAATCTTCTCGGATAGGGAAACCATTCCGTTGGAAGTTGGGAAAAAAACATATTTTTGTGGGTCTATAAAAGTGCAATTTGAATCAGGCTGCCGAATCAAATTGATTTTTTGGGTTCTAAGGAAATCATCGACGTTTTGTGAAACGATGTTCATAAGTTGAGGAAGAACGCCGAAGATTGATGTGAAAAGAGTGCGAGGCATATTTTTTGATAAGTTGATTATTTTGATTTTTGGGTCTTGACATTGGTTTATGAATGAATTTGAAATGGTTACATATCCATTTATAAATTTTATTTTTTCTTCTTCTCCCA
The DNA here is from genome assembly GCA_963840325.1 of Candidatus Bathyarchaeota archaeon. Classification (GTDB taxonomy): domain Archaea; phylum Thermoproteota; class Bathyarchaeia; order Bathyarchaeales; family Bathycorpusculaceae; genus Bathycorpusculum. Next base: position 161,970 of record CAWIYM010000004.1, on the reverse strand, counting down.
ACTGTTTTAGAGCTTGATTGTAACCTTTGAGTGCTTCTTCCTCATTTATTACAAGGCAACTTGTTAATTTTTGAAGGTCGTAAGCGATTAAAGGAAAAACCCGAATGCGATTAGAAAACACTTCATACATGAAGTACTGAGGCTTAATCTGGATGCTTTGGGCAAGTTCAGGAAAATTCACCACCAAGTTTTCAAGCAGTTCAAGAATCAAACGTTTCTTTAACAAGACTTCTTTTTCATACAAATAATCGATTCCTTGAAAGGCTAAATAGGGAAAAATCAGTTTGCTCGCAATAGCTTCACCCAAAAACCCCCTGTCAACGTCACGTTCAAATATCCATTGGTCAACTGCAAAAATAAAAATCCTCTTGTTATTAATTTTTTTAAAGTACCGCATCATCCTAGGTTGGAAATCATGAATAACGAGAATTATTTCGTGGATTGATTGTTTGCTTGAATGGTTAGTTGAATAATTATCAGCTAGGAAGATAGCAGCTATTTTTGAAGAACCAGCAATGTGCCTACAGAACTCAAGAATTTGATTGGTTAACTCAAAGGCTGTGCTTTCTACTTGTTTCAACTGGTCACCTAAGCGTCTACACTGCAATTATGTATGGACGTATTTAAAATGAGTCTCTTAAGAATAATTTTTGTGCTTTTAAAGATTAATTTTAAGACAAAAGTGCTAGCAAGTTGGAAAAAATTGCTATCCTTATGGTACTTCAAAATTTAGGTTGGTTCTGTTCTTGGTAGTTATGATGCCAACTACTGGCTGCATTATGTCGGAATTTGTCGGGGTTATTTTTCTACATATCAAATTCAATGAGTCTTCAGTGTAGTTTAATCTGGTTTGTCCATCGTTTGTTAGGCTGTATACTTTTCTGGGTCGTTCGCAATCCATGTTCCAGTTGCTGTCTACGTAGCCTTTCTTTTCGAGGGTGCCTAGGAAGGGGTATATTGTGCTTGGTCCGAAGTAAACGCCATAATTTTTGCGGATTTTTGTGATGATTTGGTAGCCGTGCATTGGTTCGGTGCTAAGGAATTGCAGAATTATTAGGTCTAGTAGCCCTTTCATTAGTTTTGTTGAAACCTCTTTTTGTGAGCTTGGTTTAATCATTTTTTCTCCCCGTTTTGGTGTATTTTTGTTGAACAGTTTTTCTGTTATACTCATGTACAATATGTCCTTAATCGGACATATCTTGAATACTTAATTACATAAAACCCCGATATAAACCCTCATACATAACCAAAGCATACCAAAACATAACCCCACAATACAAAAACCAAAAAAAATAACATAAACTAAATAAATGCAAACATCAAACCCATACACAAGCAACAGATAGTAGGAAAACCAATGTCAGAAACCTACAAAAAAGAAATTGTACAACACATAATCAGAAACCTACTAGATATCCAACTTCTACGCATCATTCAAACCCAATCAACATGGGGATACAAAATAAAAAAACAGGTAGAAACAGACTTCAACGTAAAACTACGACACGGCGCCCTCTACCCAACCTTAAACAGCCTTGAAAAGAAAGGTCTCGTTGAAAGCAAAAAACAACAAAAGGATGGACGCCAAAGAAAAGTATACACCATAACGGAGAACGGCAGGATCTACCTCCAAACATATTACAGTATTCTTCAGGGACAACTGGAGAGCACGTAGACATAACAGTTTTCGATTCACACTTTTGTAATAACGCCTTTTTAGGCTGATGGAGTTGCATGAAAAAGCTTTTATCTTAATTACTGTGACAGAAATAGAGAGGAAAAACAGATGACTTTGGAATCAAGCAAAACTTTAGGCGGCATAGGCGCGGTAATGATGTTCATTGGCATATTCCCAATCATCAGTTACTATGGGATTGTAGAAATCGTAGGTGCAATACTTGTTGTAGTTGCATTGCATGGATTAGCTAACTATTATAAAGAAAGCAGGATTTTCAGCAACGCACTCTACGGTGTCCTTGCAGGCATTGTAGGTGTCGTCATAGCAGCAGTTGCAGCAGTAGTTACAGTTCTGACGTCACTAACTGACTTACTAAAAGAGATATATCCAGGCTGGAATGGCGACTGGTCAACACTTCAAGGCATGACCCCAGATACGACCAACATTAATCCATCCGCTATTTTTCCACTGATTGCGGGGATTCTTGTAATTTTGGTCATCGTTTGGGTTTTTGCAATAATCTCAGCCTTCTTCATTTGGCGCTCGCTAAAACAGGTTTCAAACAAATCCAACGTAGGCTTATTCGGAACTGCTGGGCTACTCTTACTTGTAGGAGCAGTAATCCCTCTATTAGGATTATTCCTAATGTGGATATCAGCACTTATACTAACAATTGCCTTCTTCACAATGAAACATCAAGAACAACCGATGCCTCCCGCGACACCCCCACCGCAACCTACAACCGTCTAAAAACAGATTGAGCCACTCTCAATTTTTTCTTTTTTTGGCAGAAAACTGAATAAATCTCTTTAAGAATAATAATTTGAACTGGAAGATCATTTTTATGAAGTTACCAAAGGATCCTAGCAAATTTAGTTTTGGAGCAACATCCTCAACCGTTACAAGCCTGGGCATTATTTTTGGACTACTATCATCAGCTAACCCTAAAGCCGGTGTAATTGGTTCTTTGCTTGTGATAGCTGTTGCCGATAACATAGCAGACTCCTTGGGAATACATATTTATCGAGAAACCTCAGTTACCAAAAAAGAAAATACCCGCATGTTCACCATCAGCAACTTCATAACCCGATTTGGAATAACATTCACATTTGTTGCGCTGTTCGCGTTGTTGCCAATCGATTATGCTTCAGCGTTGTGCGTTATGATAGGGTTTGGAATACTAATTTTCTTAAGCTACCTCATCGGAGTACAGCGTCAAACTAGCGCGATAAAAGAAATACTCATACACCTTGGTATCGCGATCCCCGTAATAGTCATAAGCCATTTCCTTGGTCAACTAATATTCAACCTATTCGGGTAACCACAAATAGGAAAGTTTTATTTTTAAAATCCCTGTTCTATGAACGGTGACTAATAACTATCTTAGAGACTGCTAAGCTCCAAAACCAAATGAGACATATGTTAGCCAAACAGAACCTCAAAAAACTGCTGAAAAAATATTATCCCCTCTTAGCCATCTTAATCGGCGTTACACTTATCTCCCTAGCAATGGGTCCCTACTTAACTCTTGATACCGACTTAGAATTTTCAACCGCACAAGGCGTCCTACGATGGGGGTACCCCTACATCAATGCATGGGGTAACCTCTTCAATGAACCACCCTTAGGATTCTACACCGAAGCGGCAGTCTTCCAAGTTTTTGGATTCTCAGTGGCGAACGGTGTTGCTTTAATTACGTTATTTGGTTTAGCCTGTACTGTTATGGTTTACAAACTTGGCAAGGAACTCTACAACGAAACAACTGGGTTGTTTGCGGCTACGTTCTTTGCTTTAGCACCATGGGAACTGGTCCTGAGCCGCAGCTTTCTTATAGATGTGCAATGCCTGTTTTTTAGCCTAGTTTACTTGTACTTTGGAATCTTGGCTATTCGCAAAGACTCCGTGAAGCTTGCGGGGGTTGCAGGTATTTTCTTTGCAGCCGCGTTACTCACCAAGTTGTTTGCTGTTTTCATGCTTTTGCCACTGTTGCTCCTATACCTCTACCATCGACCCACAAATAAAAAACAAATAATCAGTCAACTTGGCGCTTTCAGTTTGCCTGCATCGCTCTCAAGTTTGCTTTGGTACCAAATCATCAATGGAAAAGAGTTACTCTACCTAATTCAACATAACGACTTCCAAGACTTAAACTTCCCAAACATACCTGTCTCCTACATGTTTATTCCTAATTTTCTAGTAAACGACGGGTTAGGCATCTTCTTTGTCATATCGTTCATCTTTTCCTTGGCTCTTGGTCTGATCTTTTGGAAACGGCTCTCAAAACAAACAGTTATTTCCGACTTGATCTGTTTCGCAACCATTCTTTCCATATTGGGTTTGGTGATGTATTTGGCCGTTAATCTAAACCTTAAGGCACCCTACAACAGCGCTGTAAAATACGCCTATCAATCCTTGCCTTTCTTCAGTTTGGCAGCCGGGTCGTTAATAGCTAAATCAGTCTTGCTTCTAAAATCTGCAAAACAGTCAACGAAAACGAAAAAAACCGTCTTAGGAGCAGCAAGCATTATTGGGTTGTTATTGGTGGCATCGGCGTTGCTTGCCAACATGGCTTCGGCAAGAGAACTTGCGAGTTCTTCATACTTGATTTTTAGAGTTCAGCCTAACATAGATTTTGGCTACGCTTTCCACGTTGATTCCCCAATCAACGAAAACAACGTCATGTTTATTGTTCAATTTATCGGTTTTTTGGTGATATTATCTGGGCTCTTGTGGGCAGGAAGAAAATACATAGTTTCTTTTGTGGGAGATTTGTTTAGACCGGTTCATAGGAAAATGAAAGCTGCATAACTCTAGGGTTTAGAAATTTATTCGGTTCTCTTTAGGAACTAATCGTTTAATAAAGTAAAGTAATTAGAGCGATAACCTAAGATAATATATCAAGTGATTCCTTTGTTAGGGGAGAAAAGCCAAAGATTTTCTGGTTAGGAGTGGGCACAACTAAGAACTGTAAGAAAATCCTCAGGTTTGGTTTTGCTTTTCTGTCAAAAAATAATTTAATCTAGTTTTGCTTGAACGTACCAAAGTGTTATTAGTGTGGTAAGTGAGCAAGGCTTTTGGGGGAACATATGCAAAGAAAGGAAGCTGTTACTCTGTTCACAGAGTTGGTTGCTAATGGTTATGTTCAGCCCAATTTGGTTTCAATTGAACGAAGAAAACCAGATAAATTTCAATTGAAAATCAAAGGTGATTATGACTGTAAAGAATTTGAGGTTTTTCTCAAAAACAAAGGATTTTCGTATAAAGAGAGCAAGGGTTACTTAATTATTTTCAAACCATAAGTCTCTGTTTTTTATTAGGTCAACCACGTTTCTTAACATAGGGAAAAGAAGATAGGGGCATAAGGCGTGAAGGCTTAGTTTAAGAAAAATTTGCCTTTGGTAAATAAAACAATTTATAGTTAGATTCCTATTTTTAAGATTGACAGCGAATAAATTATGGCATTTGACTTTCAAGGAGACATAGTTTCTGTTATTCAAGTCATAGCATTAATCCTGCTCATAATAGGAGTTTATCCCAACAGAATAAGAACTAAGAACAGAAACCTCATAATGCACGGCTTTCTCAGCATTATAGCGCTTGCACTTAATCTGGGTACAGTAATTTCCGTAATGATTCCTGTTTTTAGTTCAACCCTCATTCCAAACAGTGGATTGTCAATTTTGCAGTCAACAATTATTTGGCTCCATGTTGCCTCTGGAATAGCTGCAATCGTATTGGGTTTTGTCATTATTGTTTCATGGATCCTTCATCCTTTAGGAGAACTGGGCTGTACAAAAGTTTGGAGATTAATGATACCCACTTTCTTAATTTGGGCTCTCGCATTAATCTTGGGTTTAACTATTCACATTTACAGTATTGTATGACCATCAGTTGGAAGATGTCGCCGTCCCAGCCTTAGGACAACGTAATTTTTTCTGAAATAAATTATTAAGGGTATTTGAATATTTCAAGTTATAGACCTTATCCAAAACCTGAATAGCTGTAAAATGACTATTAATAACTCCAATGTAACCTATTAATAGGAATCGAGATCTCAATTTTGTTGTGGTTTTAATGGTAAAAGAAAAAATACAAGTAGAGTTTAGAGAGGTGGGCACAACTGGAGTATTCATGGCTCAGTTGCAAGTCAATCACGAAAACTCCATGAAGCTACTAAAACAGAACGGTTTTAGGGCGCTAAAATATCAAGAGGCATTAATAAAATTAGACCAGAACCCAGATTTAAAGGAGCAGTTGAAAGGCAAATGGTTATATCTGGACGAAAAAGGCTCTGAATTGTCAGGATTTTACTTATTCAACGAGACGGGAGAACTTACAAAAATAGCGGGACCAGCTATTCTTAAAAAAGGAAAAGGAGATTTAGAGAAGATGGTATTTGTTTTACAAGGTCCTCAGCCGTTGTCGCTTCTCGTGCAAACAGACGACTTCGCTCGTTACGGCGGCTTCCGTTTCGGCATCTATGCAACCTACGGTCATTCCGATGTTGCTGGAGTTGTGGTTGGGGTTAGAGTTAGCTACTCCTAAAAATTAAGGTAGACAAAACAGTTGAGATCTTATTCCATTGCAACTTAAGGCGGTTATGCATTCCAAAATCTCCTGTATTCCCTAATTGTTGGAAGGGATTTAGGTAATTAGTGGGCAGCACCTTGTGGTTGCTCGCTTCCAACATTTCTCTCTACTTTTTCAGGAGCTATGCGTTTCTCTAACCTTTTTCAAAAAGTAAGCGGAGCGACCAGCGAAGAAGGAGCGAGCGAGCGGATCCTAATAACATCTAGGGTTGTGCAGAATCTCAAGTTGCTGCTCCCATTCTGTTCTTGTATGTAAGCCTGCGGGGTTGTGAGGCTTGTATTCAATAAAAACAATGTCTGAGTTTAGATTGGAGGTGGAGGAGGTGGAAGGTTTTGCATTGATACTCTTTTGCCTTTAACTCTTTTTCTGATGACAATTGAAATTATGATGATCAGTATTATTGGGATCCCAATAACTAAGGTGATGATTAGTGCAAGAGAGGTGTCGCTTGGGTTGCTTTCGGAGTCATGTTCTATTGTAAGTGTGTATCCTTGTGTGTTTGCCGCTTCGATTGTTACATAGTGTAGTCCTGTTCCTTGAAGTGTTAGGATGCCGCTGGTTTGTTCGTCTCCGAATTCTATTACTTTGTCTAAATATTGTGAGTCTTCTCCGTGGCGATAGACGAAAAAGCTGAATCCTGTGAGGCTTGGGAATTGATTGTTGGGGTTAAAGGACCATGATATTCTCCATTCAGATCCGCTGACCATGAATTCGTTGGTTGTTTGTGAGCCTGTCCCTGTTATGGTCGTAACAGGTTGCCAGTTGGCTGCTTTGGCTGGTGCTGTGAAAGAAACTAAAAATAGAAATGCAACAGCGAGTGCAATTGCTAATTTTATTTTATGCTTATGCATTGTTTTTTCTCCTTTCTGGCTGTTGATGTTTGTGCTTTTTTTAAAGATAAAACTTTCGATATCTGTTGAGTGTGTGTACTTTTGAAGAAACAAAAACAGAGTCTTAGTTCGAGGAGGGTGCCCTAAAGGGAGGTATCTGCTACCTGAGATATTTTCTAAAATCCCCTTTGTTCTCCAAGATAGATAAAAAGAGGTTTTGTATCTATTCGGCGGCAACCCTTGTGGTTGCTCGCATCCCACTTTCTTTCCACGTTTCAGAGTGATGCTAATCCCTAACTTTCTTCAAAAGCATCCTTAAGGAACAATTCAGCTTTCTTCATTTTTTCTTCCACCTTTGAACCCAAGGCTTTTTAGTCGGGGACGGTGCTTTTTTCATCGGGGGATGATGTCGCCGTCCCAGTCTGATAGGGAAGATGAAGAACGAAATATTGACAGACCCCACTTCTCATATTCCGAAAAACTTTTTTTCCTTTATTCTGGGTGGGATTGAATAAGAAATGGGAGCATTTTTTAATTTAGTCAATTGATTAAAAATTTATAATTTATAATAACCGTAAAAAGTGGGTTTAGTGTGACACGTATGGGTGGCAAATTTATTTTTTGCCTTTGCTTGCGTGTTTGGAGGGAAGTGCAACTTGTTTTTTTTCTTTGCGTTTTTGTTCTTTTTCGCGCATTATTTTTTTGTGCTGCTCTAATCCTTCGGCTTTCTTTGCTTTTTTAGACAATATCTTCAACCTTACCCAGAAATAGAAAACAGCGGTATTCAAATACATTGCCCCATGCCCGGGGGTTGTGGTAATATTTAATAGTAAACCCGTTTAGGATAGAATGGGAAGATTAGAATTGCCTAATGTTGAGATTCGCTGTCCAAAATGTGGTTCATCTTCAGTGGAGCGAACTAAGAATCAGGAGTGTCGTTGTTGCAGTTGTGGAGAGGTTTTTTATTTTGTTACTCCGCGGTGTGGTTCTCAGGCTCAGGATGATTTGGGTAGGTATGAACTTTAGCTGGTTTTTGGTTTTGGTTGACCACTAAGTTTATATGAATAAGTATTCATATGAATTATTATTCATGTAATTAAGGGTGGACCAAAAACGAAAAAAGGGCTAACAAAAATCTGCTACCGATTCTTCACCAACCTAGCAAACCCCACAAGACTCGCCGCCCTCGAACAACTAATGAACCAACCCATGAGCGTAAACGAACTCGCCACAGCCCTCGGACAAGAACAAAGCATGATATCCCACAACCTCAAACCCCTCCTAGAATGCAACCTAATAGCCATCGAAAAACAAGGCAAAAAACACATCTACACAGTCAACCAACAAACCCTCCAGCCCATCTTTGAAGCCATCCAAACCCATGCCCAAAAATTCTGCCCCACAGGCGGAAAATGCCTAAGAGATGAAAACTAATGAAAAGAAAAATAGTAAACATAAACGAAAACCTCTGCAACGGATGCGGCAGCTGCATCCCCAAATGCGCAGAAGGCGCCCTCCAAATCGTCAATGGCAAAGCAAGAATTATCAAAGAAACCTACTGCGACGGACTTGGCGCCTGTTTAGGACAATGCCCGCAAGGCGCTATAACGATTACGGAAAGGGAAGCCCCAGCTTTTAGCGAAACCGAAGTCCATGAATACCTAAAAAACAAATCAACTACAACCCCGCCGGCAACCAGCCAAACTGCCCCAACACCCCAAAAGCCCCAATGGCCCATAAAACTAAACCTCGTACCCGTCAAGGCACCGTTCTTTGAAAACGCCGACATCCTCCTGGCGGCAGACTGCGCTCCTGTTGCCCTCAAAAACTTCCACGACCTCATAGCGGGAAAACGGGTCATTATAGGCTGCCCCAAATTCGACGATGCCCGAGCCTACGCGCAAAAACTAACAGAAATCTTTACGCAGAACAACATTGCCAGCGTAAATGTTGTCCATATGGAGGTACCATGCTGTACCGGATTGAAGTGGGCGGTAAACAAGGCGCTTGAAGGCTCAGGAAAAAATATCCCAGTTAAAGAGTTTGAGGTTAAAATTGGAGGTGAAATAGTTGAGCTCTAAAGACAAACCCCCACAAAAAAACCCTGAAACATGCCCTGGACTCCGCGACCTGCTCCAGCCCAAACCAGCATATATAAAATGCCACGTTTGCAGCGGCGACCTCGAAATCTGGAGTGACGAAGACAAAACAACTTGCCCAAGCTGCGGAGCCGAATGGAAACGCCCCGACAAAACTGCTGCATGCCTAGAATACTGCCAATACGCAGACAAATGCCGAGGAATCATTGAATCAAGAAAAACATAACCAAACACGCTTTTCTTTCCTTTCTAAAGACTGTAGATTAGTTAGTTATCAGAACAAAACATATCACTATAAAGCCAGGTCGTAGCAGTTGCAAACGCTATTTAGATTACACCGTATTTGGAAAAAGCTTTTTCCGCAACTGCTTTGCCAAGCTGTCTTGCTTTTTCAAGGTCTTCTTCCGTAGGATTTCCGAAGACCGAAAGTGGCTGTTCCACCACATCAAAACCCAACGCAGTTAATTCAACTGATATTTTTCGTGTAGCTTCTCCGCTCCAGCCGAAGCTTCCGAACGCGCTAGCGCATCTATTTGAAAATTTTTTGGTCTTAAGCAGACTTAGGAAATCCACTACCTTTGGGAATATCTCGTGCTCATACGTGGACGAACCAACAATTAATGCTGGAGCCTCAACCAAGGCAGTCAATACATCAACAGCAGTGTCTTCAGAAAGATTGAAGCTTAAAACCGAACCCCCTGCTTCCTTAACTCCCTCAACGATTGCATTCAAGCACTTTGAGGTCATTCCATACATTGAACCGTATGGTACTACAACAGTTTTGGTATAGGTGCCCTTGCTCCAAGAAGCCCATTTACTTATAGTTTGCTTGGCGCTGTAGGTGTAGACTGGACCGTGACTGGGCGCTAAAACTTCAATTTCAAGACTCATTTTTTCAAATTTTTCTATTGCTTTCAGTATCCATTCCCGTTGCCCGTTGAAGACTGAAGCAAAGTACTTTTGCGAACATCTGCAAATATTTTGCTTGACAATGTCCATATCGGATTCTAAAATAGCGCCATCGGGCAGTTTCTTGAAGGAGCCAAATGCATCGCAACAAAATAAAATTCTATCTTCTACAAGATAGGTACTCATGGTTTCTGGCCAATGAAGCCAAGGCGTTTGAATAAACTTGAGCGTTTTGTTTCCTAAGGAAATTTCTACTGCTTCACCTTTTACGATGACTGCGGCAGGGTTGAACCCGTAGAACTTTTTGAATATGGTTTGGGCAATGGGTGTGAATACCACTTTTGCGTTTGGTGCTTTCTTAAGAAGCGCAGGCACGGCTCCCGTGTGGTCAGGTTCCATGTGGTTAAGGACTAGGTAATCTATTTTTGAGAGGTCTGTTAGTTTGCTAATTTTGTCAAAGTGTTCATCTGCGTTCTTCTCGTGGACGGACTCAATCAATGCAGTTTTTTCTGAGCCCACGATTAGGTAAGAGTTGTATGAAACGCCCTCGGGAATACGCCAGAGCCCTTCGAAAAGTGGGGTTTCTGTGTCGTTGACTCCTACCCAATTGACGTTGGGTGATAATAGAAGAGGCTGATTATTTGTCACGTTAGTATCCTCAAGAAAACAAAGAATTAAGCAATCTGAACGATTTAACCTTTACGTGAACTGATTTTGCCCTACTAAGATATGAAAGGAGCGGCGAAAAATGATTAATTATAGCAAAAAAGCAATCGATAAAATTTTTATTTAGAACGGCGCTAATTCCCTCTTCAAAATGGAAGACACCCACCTAAGCAGGAAGAGACACGCTAATAAGAAGAAACTATGGTCAGGTTTACTTCTTTAGGATTACATTTACCCTGCTTCAATGTACCTACTCAACAAATACTATGGCGACCAGAAGTAACTAAGGGCTATGCAAGGGGTCAGTTTTAAGAATACTCTTTTCCTCAATAAAGCGAAAAGTCATAGGTTCCATGCAGGCAATTTCGCCCACTACTTTAGGGGAACTATTTTTTGCATCCATTTCCTCAAGTAACATACCCCATGCTTCAGCATGAACATCATAATAAATGGACAAAGTATAATGAATTTCAGTGTCGGTGTTAAGCCAGAACTTGACTTCATTCATTTTTTTGCCGCTTAAACTTTTGGTGAATTCAACAGCTTCTTGGATTTCAACTGACATTCCTCTTAATTCTTTCACAATTGATTGTCTATCGTTTTCCGATGAAGAATCTTTCGCCCAAACTACCTGGCACTTTTCTATTTGAAACATACTCATTTGCAACCATATCATTGTAAATAATTTAGGATATATAAGCTTCAACCTTATCGGTGGAAGGGCAAATTGCGTGGGTTTGTCAACAAAGATCCGATTATCCTTAATTGGGTTGTAGATTTGTTTATTTACTACTGGGAAAAAAAATGAATGGGGCGCTTAATCCTCAAGATTAGGCTTGTAGTGGTTTCTTGTTGATTGTTTTTTGCATGGCCTCGGCAACGATGAATAAGCCAACGAGCACAATCACTGTTGGAATAAATGGCATTGCAAATCCTATGATTCCAGCGCCACTTAAGGATAGGGCAAGCAGACCTATGAAGAGACTGAATTTGCTTATGCTGATTCCTGTGGACCATCTGGCAAAATTTAGAGCTATCAATATGAACCCAGCCCCAAGAGCAATGTAAATTCCAGTGTCTATTTGGTAGTAACTGGATGTTATCCATCCAGCGCCAAGCAAAACAATGAATACTCCCCATGCTAATGCATCAGAGACTTTGTTTTTTAGCGATTTTTCCATTTTTTTCACCTCCTCATCCTAATTCGTCTCATTTAATTTAGATCAAGTACACCCACAGGAGCTTTTGGAGTCTCCCTCGACTTCAATTTCAGCAACACCTGAGGCAAATCTGTCTATTTGGGTCATGGCGTTTTTTCGAACTACTTTTGCCACCCCGATTGCTTCTGCGATTTCTTTTTTGTCGGCTCCGCTATCGAGAGTTTTTTTAATTATAGTTTTGAGGCAGGGTTGGCAGTTTACGGTAAATGCTGCTCCAACTGCTATCAGCAACTTTGTTTTAGTTTCCATGACAGACCTTCCACCTTATTCTTCTACTTCCTTATTGGCAGTAGAAATGTATTTAAGAATTTTCTGACATCTTCTTCTCAGAAAAGAGGAGAAGCAATCTATGAAAGAAAGCGGAACAATTGCCCGAGACCGAATTGTCACAAGCCTCAAAAACCTGGACTTATCCACCCATGAAGCAGAAGTATATGCAACACTTTTAGCCCATCCAACAATGACTGCAAGTGCTCTTTGTAAAGAGACAGGAATTTCCGACACAAAAATCTATTATGCCCTTGATGCACTCTCTGAAAAGGGTATGCTAATTGTTCGCAATGCTAACCCAAAGGTCTACAAACCGATTCATCCCAAAGAAGCAATTGCGAACCTAAAACATCGATTAACTGAAAAATTGAACGAAGAACTAAAACAAGCAGATCTTCTAGTTGATATGCTGACTCCTATCTATGAAAGTGCAGAAAAGCCTGAAGAACTCGAAGTTGGATACATCATAAATGGACAAAACAATATCGCTAACAAAATGAAAGCATTGATTGGAACTGCTCGCAAAGAAATTACCCTTTTTGTTGCCTATTCTCCGCTTTTCAAAGAACTTAGCCCATCCCTTCACGAAGCTCAAGAGAAACGCAGGATTAAACTGAACATTGCTATGACCGAAGAAATGCTAAAAACAGAAAACATCAAAGGACTCGGCGACACCCGCCAACTTTGCTGTCCAGTAACGTTACTAATATCTGATCTAAAAACGCTTATAACCGTATCAGACTGGACCTTTTCCGAGACGGCCATGCTCTCGCAGGACCAAAACTTGATACGAGTAGCAAGAGACTACTATGAAAACTCAATGTGCTATACCCCTTAAACGCTTGAAGAGGAAAGCATCGTCTTTTCTCTTTCCCCTGCTGCAATTGCGTTAATTTAATATATAGAGAGTTACCAACTAAGCAAAACATATGTTGTCAAATCAAGAATTGGTTCAAAAAGCAGTCAAGGACTTTCAAAATGGCTTCAATTGTACTCAAAGCATACTCCTAACGTTATATGGAAATATGGCGCCAGAGGGAAAAATTGATCTTATTCCAAAAATAGCCAGTGGGTTTGGGGGCGGCATGGGACTCTGCGGGTCTGTTTGTGGAGCGCTAACGGGAACTATTATGGCTGTTGGAATTAAATATGGGTCTAACGAAAAAGGCGAGGAAAAAAACATGAAAGCTTATGCTAAGGCAAACGCGCTTTACCAGCTATTTGAAAAGCGACATGGCACTGTTCTTTGTCGTGAGCTAATCAAATATAACCTTTCCAAGCCCGAAGAGTTGGATAAAGCAAGACAAGAAGGCGTTTTTGAAAGAATATGCACGAATTTAGTCAGGACAGCCATGGAAAATTATCTTGAAATGGAAAAATAAGCAGCTTTGAGATTTGTAAAATGTCCATGGCTATTTGGCTTCTTACCAATTGAGAATTCTCTTGATTATTTTTTACAATAACAAGCTTTTGACGGAACCAATGTAAGGATAAGCATAGAGCGACCGAATTGGATTATGAATGCTCCAATAACTGAGATTGCTATTCTAAAGGAAACCCAATGTCGTACCTAAAAAGAAAGTACCAAGCTTTCAATGCAGATGAATTCTTTCTAACCATTAATGTCAAACTAAATGTCATAGGAGTTGAGACGATAAAAAGCTATAGGTTTAATTTGTATGAAAAAAATAGCTATGAAATGTTCAGCAGTTTTTGGAAAGAAACCATTTTCGACATACAAAAAAATCCAGATATAGCAACATTCAATTCGATTAGAGAAAAACTCATACCTTTTAGCCATGAGATAGGCTTGAAATTAAAGAAATATATAGAAAAATATGTTCAAGTAGAAAATGAGTTAATAACTTAAGAATTTATAACACCGTCATTTCGTTTCTAATGGCTCGCTGGTTTGTTTCGTTTCTACTCATTTTTCTCTTTCTTGTCAAGTTCTTCTATTAATTTGATTCGTTCAGATAGTCCTTGATAAACTTCTTTCCAGTCTATATGATATATTGCCATTTCTTGTTTTTGTTGGAGTTTCTCTTTTTCTTCCACTGATAGTTTGTTGTAAGCATTCCTATGTTTTTCAAGGTCTTCTTCAATTTGTCTAATTTCTTCGTCTTCAGCTTTTCTTTCTTCTTCTGTCAACTTTTGTCTTCTTTGATAGTCTTCGTAAGCTTCTTGTTCGTTTAGCTCTCTATCTTTGTTTTTTGGGTCTGCGATTGAATAAAGTAGATTTGTCCTAAAGTACCACACATCCAGCAGTGTATTTGACGCATTAGATGGCTTAGAGTTAGTCAGAAGCTACAAGACAAAACAGCGCCACTTAAGCAACCAGCCACAAGACAAACCATAGACACAAAATGGTCGGCATTGGGCTCTGATTGGTTTTGCTTTGATGCTTGGGGCGGGAGTGAAAAAATAGATTTTAGCAATGATGCCTGAACTTCAATTTTCTTAATCTCATCAAAGTATGAAGTAATCGAGTTTGTGGTTATTTTAGATAGTTATATATGCCTACAGCCATCCAAATTGAAGTAATCTTTGTATTCTGAGGACAAAATGACATGGCGACACTAAAAAAACGAAATCTCATAGTCATAGCCGTTATCATCTTGGTTATAGCCATCGTCTTAAGTTCATTTGTTTACCTCAACTACCAAAAACCCTACGCTGGGAAATTGGAATCAATTGACGTAGCATACTCACCTTTTGAATCGATCACACTTTTTTGGGTTGCTGAAGAACAGCATTTTTTCAGCCAGAACGGCGTAAACGTTACCTCACATAAGTATAGTACTGGAGCAAGTGCGTTAGATGGGGTTATGAAGGGTGAAGCGGATATTGTCGTTGGGACAACAGAGTTCCCTTTCACTGCAAGGGTACTTAATCAAGCAAGAATCAGCACAATTGGAAGCATTGCTAAGTCTGAGTTCACATACCTTGTCGGACGGGCAGATCGGGGAATTAACGAAGTTTCAGATTTAAAGGGTAAAACTATTGGAACCACCTTTGGAACTATAGCCCATTTTTACTTAGGCAGGTTTCTTGAACTAAATGGCTTGAATATTCAAGATGTAACCCTTGTTGATCTCAAGACGCCAGCTGAATGGGTTGATGCAGTAGTGAACGGCTCTATAGATGCAGTTGCAACCGCCCAGCCGTATGTAGATTCGGCAAAAGACGGTTTGGGTGACAACGCTGTAATTTGGTCAATTCAGAGTAACCAGCCTCTGTATGCGCAAGCGATTGCGACCAACGAGTGGATAACGAACCATCCAGAAATAGTCAATAGGTTTCTTAAGTCTCTCTTGCAAGCTGAAGATTACGCAATTAATCATCCTGCCCAAGCAAAGGCAATTGTAAAAAACCAAATGATCCTTAGCGATGCCTATACAGATAAGGTGTGGATGCAAAACAAATTTTCTCTTTCACTTGACCAATCGCTACTCATAGCTATGCAAGATGAAGCTCAATGGCTAATAAACAACAACTTGACTAACGCAACTGCTATTCCTAAATTTATCGATTACGTGTATGTAGATGGCTTGAGGTCAGTAAAACCTGGCGCAGTGAACATCATCGGTTAGAGGAAAACCAATCATGAGAATAAAGAATCAATTCCTAATCAGCATCGTAACCTTCAGCATCATCTTAATCATAATTGGAGCAACAATAGCTCTAACCCAGCAACAGATAACTGAGTTGAACAATCAAAGGACTCTTGCAGAAGAAATTCAAACTGGGGCTACCGACCTTAACTATATTTCAAACAACTATTTCCTCTACCAAGACAATTCTTCCATAAGTTTATGGCAAACAAAGTTTTCAACACTTTCCCAAAAGCTATCGCAATTGAACTCAACTAATCCCCAACAACAAACACTCGTAGATACAGTCTCCAGTGATATGGAGAACCTAAACTCGGTATTTGCAGGCGTCACCTCTTTTCTTGTAAATGCGCCGCGAAATGTCAGCATTCGTGTTTTGCCGAGTTTTCAGACCCAGTGGAATAGAATGGCAGTGCAAATACAATCCCTTGCCTTTGATTCTCAACAATTATCTCAATCCATAAGCGACCAAACAAACCAAGCTAACATGACAAATATCATACTTACAGTTGCTTTCTTAGGCTTGTTTGGAACTTACTTCATTACAAGCTACCTCATAACCTATCGAAGAACATTGAAATCAATTTCTAAGCTCCAAGACGGAATAGGAGTGATCGGTTCGGGAAATCTTGATTATATAATCGATGCAAACAAGAAAGACGAGATTGCGGATATTTCAAAATCTGTCAATCAAATGGCAATTAATTTAAAAACTGTAACCGCTTCCAAAACACAATTGGAGCAAGCGCAAGCTTCTCTACGAGAAAGTGAGCAGCGTTGGGCAACTACTTTGGCAAGCATCGGCGATGCTGTCATAGCCACTGATACAACGGGTAAAATCGTTTTCATGAATAGAGTGGCTGAAGAATTGACCGGTTGGTTACTAAGTTCTGCTTCACTGAAACCGGTGAAGGAAGTTTTCAATATCATCAACGAGCAAACCCGTTTGGAGGTTGAAAACCCAATTACCAGAGTTCTCAAGGAAGGTTTGATTGTTGGTTTGGCTAACCACACCATTTTACTGAGGAGAGACGGCTCCGAGGTCCCCATCGACGATAGCGGAGCACCCATAAAAGATAAAGACGGTAAAATCACAGGCGTCGTTCTAATATTCCGAAACATCAGGGAACGCAAGAAAATGGAAGAAGAGACGCAGCGGCTCCTTGGTTCTGTTCAACAGGAAAGAGACAGGTTATCTTCGCTGTTGAATAGCATAAATGATGAAGTTTGGTTCGCGGATACAGAGAAAAAGTTTACTTTAGCTAATCCTTCTGCAGTTAAGGAGTTTAAGTTAGACTCAACTGAAATTAGTGTAGACGTTGAAAACTTGGCAGCAACCTCGAAAGTGTATCGACCCGATGGCAGCCTTAGACCTATAGAAGAAGCTCCGCCACTGCGAGCACTTAAGGGCGAAAACGTGAAAAACCAAGAGGAAGTTGTCAGAACTCCTGTAGGTGGGGAGTTGCGGCATCGCCAAGTTAGTTCAGCCCCGGTTAGAGACAGGGAAGGCAACATCATTGGATCGGTTTCGGTTGTGCGTGATATTACCGAGCTTAAGAACCTTCAAAATCGCCTTCAAAAATACACTGAAGATTTAGAGAAAATTGTTGAAGAGCGAACTAAGCAGCTTAAAGATGCTGAGCGTTTAGCTGCTATCGGTGCTACTGCAGGTATGGTTGGACATGACATTCGCAATCCACTTCAGGCTATAACTGGCGATGTATATTTGTTGAAGACAGAATTGGCTTCAATGCCTGAAAGCGAAGACAAAGAGAGCGCAAAAGAAAGCTTGGACGGTATCGAAAAGAACATTGACTACATTAACAAGATTGTGCAGGACCTTCAAGACTTTGCCAGACCCCTCAAACCAAATGCAGAAGAAATCGACCTAAAACTTATAATTGACGAATTATTGAAAAAGAATGGTTTGCCAGAGAACATTAAAGTAAACGTAAAAGTAGAAACTAATGCTAAAAAAGTTGTAGCTGACTCCTTATACATTAATCGAATCATGACCAATCTATTGAATAACGCTGTTCAAGCAATGCCTAAAGGGGGAAAACTAACTATACATGTCTACAAAGAAGCAAACGATTCAATCATAACAGTTAAAGACAACGGAGTAGGCATTCCTGAAAGCGTAAAAAGCAAATTATTTACGCCAATGTTTACCACAAAATCTAAGGGTCAAGGCTTTGGTTTACCAGTAGTTAAACGAATGACTGAAGCATTAAACGGTACAGTGATGTTTGAAAGTCAAGAAGGTAAGGAAACAACTTTCATTATACGTTTGCCCCAAAAGAAGTAAACGGCAAACTGATCTTCAAGCATAAGAATAGGCTTAAAGAAACCAAAATCTCAATTCGAAAATTTCTTTGATTCTTTAGATGCCTTGAATTACTACAAACTCGTCTGATTCTTTGAGCAAAAGGTTATGTTTTTTTAGAATTGGTGCAATACATTGCTTTGAAGAACTATCAAGGGTGCAGTTTATTTTTATTTGGTAGCTTTTTGATTGGGAGGAATCTGGTAGGTTGTCTAAAGAAACGCTGTTCATTGTGATTGTTTCTTTGCATGCTTCAAGGATTTCGTGAAGCACAGTGAGAGCTTCTGCTCTATTCATTACGCGCTAATTCCCCGTTGTCATATTGATTCAGTTTGCTTTTATGCTTTGTGCGTACAAAGGGGGATTAGGTGTGCGTACCAACAATTAAAAAAACAGATTTGATAGGTTCCTATGTTAGTATTCTGAAAGTATCATTGACGGCTTGTGTATGTTTTTGTTTAGTGATATTCGTGTGACTTTTGGTCGGAAACGGCTTCATGCCCTTGATTTTTGCTTCTCGCTTTGATAACAGCTGCTTGAGCCTTGTTTTCGGCTTTATCCATTTTGCCTTTGTGCCGCTCTCTTTCGCTAATAACTGGTTTGTCTGCTTTTTCAGGAACCTTGCTTTTTGCCTGATCGTTTTTATCCTTCTTTTCTTGGTTATTCATGAAATCCCTAAAATCTTGCTCACATCGAGTTTAATAAACAAATGTCTTTGCCAAGCTGCAAATTTAACTTCCGCGGTCTACAGCAGGGGTTCCAACTGGTTTTGATTTTGCTGTTTCTTCAGTCTATCTTTCAATCTCACGCAATAGGCTGGGGTGTAGGGGCGGTAGTTGGATTTTGACTTTTTGTTTTGGAACTGTGCGGTTAGGGTTGCGTTTTTCCACAGCCATATCATTTGACAAAACAAAGGAGCCGAAAAATTTAAAGAAAAAATAGTTACTGGGTGGTAGGATACCAAATTTTGGCATGTTCCCAATAGTATAGAAATAGTTCATTTATCCATTTGAGAAACAAAGCATCTGATCCAAAAAAGGATGGATAATCAACATTTCCATCTATACGCGGAAACGATACAGATGCTTCTTTCTCTGAAATTATCAATATAACTGGAACTTCAGGGAGGAGTTTCCTCTCGACATTTTTGCCCGACGGAAGATTAATTTTGGCATCTCGAATGTTCTCACTAAAAATCGAACGAAGCTTAACCCTTTCCATTATTTTTTCTGCCATTACTCGACTAAGATGCCCCATGGCTTTAGGAGCCATTACCCACGCATAGTCTTTTGCACCTTTGATAAGCCCTTCCCATCTAAACAGGTCTTCATTAAGATCGGCAACTAAGATGCTTTTTGAAAGTTCACCTAACCTGTTAACAAACGGCAAAGGAAAGACCCAACATTATGAGCCAAAAAATAATCGTCGTTTTTGTAGACAAAATCCATTGAAGAGGAAAGTATCAAAAGGAGCCTTCCAAATTCCGTTGTAGAGTATGTTCCTTCTGGTCCTCTTTCAATTAGCTTTGCTTGGCTCATCCGCTGCAACTGCCTCGACGCCTCGGTCGCAGTCAAATCCAGTTTTCGCGCTATATCCTGCATCTTTAAACTATAATTGCAGAGCTCTCTGAGGATCGCAAGTCTATCTTCGCTGGCTAATTCATAAAACAGCATATCCAAGCGTTTCTCTTCAACCATAGCAATCACTGAATCGATTCAACATTACTGTGTAATATTACACAGGGTTGTCAAATAAAACTAATGGGGTTTTTTGTGCAATATGTTGTTTGAGGCAAATCAAATGCAAAATCAAACTCAAAAACAAAAAGAACGGTTCTTCTCCATAGAGTTGAACTCCAAAAACCAAATCAAAAACATGTCCCTGACAAACGGGGGACCAAAAGAAAGAACCCTCATCGAAGGAAACATAGGCAACCTCGTTGAGGCAACCTTTACAGAAGGCATAATCTTGGAAATCACAGGAACAAAGGGAGTTCTAAGATTTGACCTACAAGCACAAGAAATCATAACTAACAAAACTATAGTTGAAGGCAAAGTTAACCGAGGTGACTAAAATGAAAACTGAAATCACCTTATCTCAATACCAAAAAGCCAACCGAGAAATGCAAATTAAAGACGCAAAGAGGGGCTTTATGGCAAACCTTGCAGCTTACACAATCGTCAACTCAACACTCATAACTGCAAACATCCTGTTAGTTCCCGTGTTCCCATGGGCTATTTTCCCACTGCTTGGTTGGGGCTTCGGAGTAGCTATGCACTACAACTTGGGCATCCGCCGCTTAAATGAAAGCCTAAAAACAGAAGAAGCAAAGATTGAACAATTAGCGGAGAAAACCAACTAATCAACCGAAAAAGGTTTCTTACCCTTTTTTATCTTTAAATAATAAAATATGAGGACGGGACTAAACGATGAAAAGTTTGGTAGTGTATTATTCAAGAACTGGTAAGACCAAATTCGTCGCAGAAACGATCGCGGCAGAGCTTGGATCGGACCTTGAAGACATAGTCGACCTAAAAAACCGTGAAGGCAAAATGGGTTGGATGTCAGCAACCCGGGACGCTTCAGGTGAAAAAGAAACACAAATCTCACCAACAAAGAAGGCACCAAAGGATTACGACCTAATAATCATAGGGACTCCTGTTTGGGCTTTTAGTACAACCCCTGCAATCAGAACTTACCTGAAAAATAATGACTTGTCTGGAAAAAAAGTGGCTTTATTCTTTACATTTGGTATTAGGCTGGGTCAAACTATCGAGAAAACCAAATCCTTAATTCCTAATTCACTCTTTGCAGATGAACTAGCTGTGATGACTTCCACACAGAAGCCGGAGGAAATAAAGAAAAAAGTTGTCGCGTGGTGCAACTCCCTAAAAACAGCTTGAAAATGCAGGGTTAGAATAAACTCTGCGCAGTCTAAACGAAATAAGCTGATACCCTGGCTGATAAGAAAACTTAAGAGGAACTAAATCCTTTTCTATTTAGGAAATTTATGCGTATTTTCTTCTTATTGTTCTTATTATTCTCAAGTTTATTTTTAACGGCAAGTATTTTTGTTATAAACCAAGTGCAAGGGCAAAGTCAAGACACGTATTCTTTGCAGATTCAAGGGTTTGTGTGGAATCACTCGACGTTAAATGCACTTGTCATTACCGCGGATAATGAGTCATGGTGGAATCCTTCTTACCTAAACACTACGCTTCGCGCAATCGGTCAATGGGATGATGCCATCGCCGCTTTTGCGTCAAACTACTCCGACTTTTCGTATTTATCTAGCTTAAGAATTCAACCGACAGTCTCAAACATAACCCGACCTGGTTTTGACATTTACATAAATTGGACTGATTCTGCTTTAAGCAATAGTTCTGACGTGTCAGGCTTAACGCAACTTTACCCAAGTTATAGAAAGACTATCATAAATTCTACAACCACCCTTGGAGTGCATACTAATCACGGGAATTCATTGGATGAGGAAGATTTGCAGAATGTCGCTCTTCACGAGTTGGGACACGTCTTAGGGGTGGGGCACTCTAACTACACGGGTGATCTGATGTACTCAACGTACTCAATTGGAAGTTCCGCTAAAGCTGTCTCCTCGCTGGATGTTTATGGAGTTGCCACTCTTTTTGTATGGAAATTTAATTCAACTGACTTTTATCCTGTTAGCGATTGGTTAGAAGTGAATTCAGTAATTTTACCCTCTGAGATAGCCTATCAAGGTTTGCCGGTGTCACCAGAAAACGCTAGCCCCCAAAGCCTTGCCAACAATTCGGCAGTTCAGTTTTTAATTCTAATGTTTGAGATTTTAATTCATCCAGAAATTTTAGCCATTGTTATAGTGGTTGCTTTGATTATTGTCATTATTGCGTTGATTCCGAGAATGAAGAAAGCCTTAAGGAATCTGTGGATGACTCCTGAACTCGACTAATATTTCGTATTATCCATAGCAATTTTTAAATATTGTTATTGACTTACAAAGAAACTATGCCTGAAAATGCTAAAAACAGTATCCGCTTCAAGTCAACAATTTTCTATGCCTTATCCGACCCCATTCGACTTGAAATAATTAATTATTTGCGCAACGGAGAAAAATGCGTATGCGAGATAGTTCCACACCTAAACCTAATTCAACCACTCGTTTCTCGCCATTTAAAAACCTTAAAAGACGCAGGAATTGTTAGATGCCGAAAAGATGGAACCAAGCGCATGTATTCAATAGTTGACTCAAAGATATACGCCTTAATCGATGCCTTAGACGAGGAGCTCCTTAAAACTTTTTCCAAAGAAGCGTTTGAAAGCGTCACTTGTAGATAGGTGCATAACTATGCAAAACACAGAAGAGCATCTCAAAAAAGAACCGTCTTTGGGACTTTGGGAAAAGTACCTGACGCTGTGGATAGCGATCTGCATTGTGGTTGGTTTGTTAGTCGGACGCTTTATTCCTGAGTTTGGGCAGTTTATGGATTCATTAAAGTTTGCCCAGTTATCCATACCGATTGGAATATTGCTTTTCTTTATGATGTATCCAACTGTTGTTGGTATACAGTTTAGCGACGTAAAGAAAGCCGTTAAAAGTCCTAAACCACTTATAGTAACCATAATTGCAAACTGGCTAATTGCTCCCCCGCTCATGACATTTCTGGCAAATACCTTCTTCCCTGGAAACCCACAATACATCGCAGGTCTAATCCTTCTGGGCTTATCACCTTGCACAGCTATGGTTATGTGGTGGATGTTTCTCGCCCGAGGCGACATGGCGCAGGGACTCATCAACACCGCCTTCAACGCATTGCTTATGCTGGCTCTCTATGCCCCCCTTGCGGCCTTGTACTTGGGAGTAAGCAGCAT
Source organism: Candidatus Bathyarchaeota archaeon (assembly GCA_963840325.1). Taxonomy (GTDB): domain Archaea; phylum Thermoproteota; class Bathyarchaeia; order Bathyarchaeales; family Bathycorpusculaceae; genus Bathycorpusculum. Next base: position 138,902 of record CAWIYM010000004.1, on the reverse strand, counting down.
ACCCGTTCCATGGGACTTAATCGCCGTTAGCGTCCTTGTCTTCATAGCACTTCCAGTAGGTGCAGGGGCTTTGTCGCGGCGAGTAATTATTGAAAAGAAAGGAGTTGAATGGTTCAAAGACAAATACAGCCCAGTTATAGGCAAAATCTCCATCGTTGCCCTTCTGTTAACGTTGGTTGTGCTGTTTTCGTTTGCAGGACAAACAATCATAAACAACCCACTTCTCGTCGCTCTCCTTGCAGTTCCCCTCTTGATACATTACGCAATAATGATAGGGTGGACTTACCCTCTGGGTTACTATTTAGGTTGGAAATATGAGAGCGCCATAGACACAACCATAATCGGAAGCAGCAGCCACTTTGAGGTAGCAATCGCAGTAGCTGTTACTCTATATGGAATTGGTTCAGGCGCAGCATTAGCCACTGTTATTGGACCACTCTTGGAAGTGCCCTTGATGCTTTCACTGGTAAAGCTTGGGTTAAGAACCAAAAAGCACTTCCCAAGAAAGAAAACTGCCGCAGCTTAATCAGTTACTAATCATTTCGATTTTTTCCCTTTCCGATATACTTTAGTCGAAATTTCACTTTCACCCAAGCCCCTGCTATTCAATTGAGTCGTTTGGAGTAACCATTTAAAAACAAAAACCGCCTTTTGCTATCCTTCGACACAATGGAGAGTTATGAGATTGAGCCAAAATATAATTGTCAAACCTGCACTATCTCAACCGGTTTTTCCATTGAACATAAGAAGTGTTAATGAGGTTTTTCCAGGATTCGCATTGGGTGATTTTGCAGTTCTGCAGGGTTCATCGTCTGTTTCAACATTGACTTCCTTGTTGTGCGTAAAAGCTCAGCTTCCAATTCAACTCGGCGGTTTGCAGAGCACCGTTGTCTTCATTGATGGGGGAAACCTGTTTGATCTCTATCAAATTGCTCAGTTAGCGCAGATTCACTATCTTGACCCCAAGAAGGTCTTGGAAGGCATTTTCATATCAAGAGCTTTCACGGCGTATCAGGTAGAAGAACTCATAATGAATCAACTCAAAGAAGCCATCAAAAAATTCAATTCAAAACTTGTCATAATTTCAGACATTGCAGGATTTTTCTTAGACAAGGACATTCCGGAGTTTGAAGCTCAAAGAGTCTTTAGTCATGTTTCGACTTTTCTTTCAAACTTTGCCAGAGAAAACAAAGTAATCGTGATTGCGACTTATCCTCCACATGCACAAACTCAAAGGAACAAACTGCTCCATACTTCAACTTGCTCAAAAGCAAACGTTGTGCTATCTCTTAGAAAGACCGGTTATTCAAGGCAATTTGTTTTAGAAAAACATCCCTACCTATCTTTGGGAGTCGCTGAAGTGCCCTTGGAGGATTTGACTTTGGCGGATTTTGCGGAGGCTAATGCTTAGTGCGAAAAACAGTCAGCCCAAGGCAAAAAAATGGAGATAGAACAAGATGGAGAAAGCTAACCTCCCAAATGTAATTGATATTGAAGGCTCTTCTGGCTTGAGGGCTTTAGGTCGAGGGATTAAACTCTCAAAAGTAAATGAGACTCTAAAGGGCTCAATAGACATCGCGGTGCTTCTGGGGAAGTTGCAGCAACATGGTTGGGTTAAAATCATCTACGATTCAAAGCTCGATGAAGAACCTCTAGTTCAGCTAACCGAGAAAGGCAAGCAACAGGCGGTTGCCCTATTATTTTCCCAGTAACTTTTTGGGTGGCGGCTTTGGTAAAGTTTATCCGGCGGCTGATGAAGAGGCGCTACAAAAGCAAAGACCATGGCTATTTTCGCTATGTGTTAGAGTTCCCTGCAAGGCTAAACGTTAAGTTGGAACCGCATTTAGAGAAGAATTTTGATGAGATTAACATCACAGCTGAAGAGACACCTACAAAAGAAGCCCTTAATATTTCTCTTGTAAGGAACAAACCAAAACATCAGAACAATTCGCCCCCCGCAAACAACCCTTAACCCTTTTTTCCGAGTAAAAAAGCTGTGCCAAAAACCTTTTTCCATGGAAAAATCACCCCCCTAAAAAACCGATACAACCCTTCCATAATCAATAGGTAACTTGCTTTCTTTGCTTTGAAACTAGCAATTATTTCGGAGGCAAACAACACCAAAATTTTGCCCCAAACATTTTTCCACGTAATACAGTTTTGCCTCGGACACAACGCACGATTTTCTTTAGGCTAATGTAATATGCGCTTTTGTCACTCTCCTCAAAAGGCAAGAAGGTCAAGACAGGATGACGGGAAAGAAATACAATGGTACACCGCTTGAAGTGTTTAGTGGCAAAGAGGCACGCTTAAACCTCCTCATCCTGCTTTTGTTGGAAAAGAAAACCTTGACAAAGTATGATGCTTATTTGGAGATTAAACGTATGAAGGGTTTTCGGCATCGAACTTCTAAAACCATCTATAGACGCATAGATGCACTTTGCAGCGAAGGCTGGATTGCCGTAATCGGCGCAAGACCCGGAAAGGTTCAGGGCGACTCTATGCTCTACGAAGCGACGCTAAAGGGAAAAGCCGCCTTAAAACTATGGGAAACAAACATGGAAGAGTTCCTAAAAACAGCAACCCCAGAACAACTAACGATGTTCATTAATTTAATGTTCCTTAATAACTGTCGATAAGTAAATCGTCGCCTCAATTTTCTAAGCAACGACTACTACTGAATAGAGCGGAGTCTAATTACTATTCTTCTCCTCAATTCTTTAGCGCTCTTTCTTTACCAAACCAATACTTAGTTTCTACCGCTAAGATAGTACCAAAAACTGCTATAATTGCAATTGAAATTATTTCATTACCTATTGGTTGTGTAGAGGTTGCATCCACTTTCATGTGAAGGCTTATTTGATGTGTACTGTGGGAATAATTGAATGTAAATACCCAAAAATCACCTGAAGCAGATACAGAATAGTTTATTTGTTTTCCATCCAGGTACGCTTGTAGGTTTTCGCTATTAGTGAGCATACTTTTTGATATTGTGGTTTTAACATAACCCGTAGTTCCAGATGGTCCTGTAACATTGAAACTTAGAGTTGATGTTTCATTGTTAAAAGCTAAAGCGTTTACTGTGCTGTTGGATTCAAGTAAGAAAACTTGTTGATTTTCATAGGGCAAAAAACTCAGTGTTGTAGTGTTACTTATGCCTAAGTAGATGGTGTCTCCGTTCCATTGGGTTTTCAGCGTAAATGTTCCTGAGGCGCTGTTTATCCATTGGATATTGTAGTTACCCTGTTCGTCAGTGAGGTCTGAACTGATAGGAATCCAAGAACCTGCTCCTGGGAAAGTGTATGATAAAACAACAGTTTCATTTTGCAGGGGTATCTTGTTAGAGTCCATTAAGGTTCCAAAAACGTTTACGGCTGAACCCGCAGTTGCTGATAAAGATTCAGTTGAGATGGAAATGCTTGCGGGCTCGTCATCAACATTCACTGGATAAGCCGCAAAATCATCAAAACTATCTGTTCCAAAGAAGCACCCAAGTGAACTTGTAAAAATAGAGACATAGCAACTGTTTGAAACTAATGCATATGGCTCTGCATAACGAAGAATGCCATTTTCATAGAAGGATATTACTTCATCTGATACCTTGATTTTTAGTTGACCAGTTGCAGAGAACCATGGACCCTCCATTATAACCGAAACATTGCCTCCATTAATTCGGCGCTCAACCATGGCGAGGTGTCGATCTGGGTAATGGGTGTCTTTTATTTTCAGAATTCTATACCAGTTTGACGCATTGATTGGGTCGAGGTTTGTTATTTTTTGGTCACTCACCATTAGGGAAACTTCCATTACACTGTCCAATTCTACGACGTTAACTGTGGCTTCGAACCCTTGCATTGTATGAGTACCGAAGGTGCATTTGGTCATATATCCGGCTTGGCTGTAATTCCCCCAATATCCCGCTTCGGTCAAATCATATTCATGGCTTGGAATAGTTACCTGTAATCTGCCGTTTTTTTCGTCCACTGTGCCGCCATCCACTTCAATTTTCGCCCAAAGGTTTTCGTCAAATTGGTTATCGTCAAAGTTATCTTGGAAAAGCACTGGATCGGCTAATTTGTTTGTTGATTGTGAAATGGATGTAGGCATATTATCTGGAAGTTGTTCAGCTTTAATTGGAGATGCAGAAAAAAATGATGGAGCAAAAAGCGCTAAAATTAAAAAACCCATCAAGAAGGCTCTTAGGTTGCGTTTTAACAAACTCCAAACGCCCAATAGATAATTGTACAATTAGCACTTATTAATAATGCGATTACTCCAGTTTAGTTTTTTCTATTAAAAATCTAATGAATAATTAGAATAGAAATGCTATAAGGCGAACTACCAACGTATTTTGGGGACTCAACAACAAACAGCAAAAAACGGAATTTCTGGACATTTAGTTCTAGAAAGAGAAGTGAGTGCGGATGATTTTTTTCTGTTGATTTAGAACGTTTAAGCTCTCGTTAGCGGAGCGGCTAAGTCTGCGCCCTGTTTTGCCAAAGAGGGCGGCATCATAACCGTGGGGGTGCTCCTCAAGCTGCGCGGAAGAGACATTCCTTACTTCCAAAGAGATTGAAAAGTTTGATGTCATTCTTAGACGAGGCTTGGAGCAATGCATAATGATCGTTCTTTGTCTATTAATGCTAAATTATTTGATAGGTTCTTTTTTGGATCGGTGTCTTTGCGAACCCTCACAAAGACGACTTGACTTTGCGTTGATAGATGTTTTTTATGCTTAGTCTACAAGATATGGAAGGTGACAACAAAGTGGTAAATATTATTGAAAACTGGGCTGCTCTTTTTGAGCATGTTAGAGAAAAATTACCTCGAAACGAGAATTTAATAAAAAAGTTTGAGCGTAACATTGCTTTGCAGGCTAAGATTATTTGTTTTTTTGGCATTTGTGTGGTCATATCTCTTTGTGTCGTTGAAATTGCTTGTATAGCGTTTACGCATGCTTGGAATGAAGAAGTTTTCAAGGCTATAACCGGTTTAGTAGGAGTAATTGTCGGATTTTTTGTTTTCCGCAAAACCAAGAGATGACCTACAAAAGCCGGAAGGCCCAATATCGATGACGCATTAAAAGGCGTTGCCGATATACCTTTAAATCCTGTGCCTGAAATCATCAACACTGTTGCCGAGTTCTATGCCTCCGGCTTATTTCTATCAAAAAAAATTTTGCAGATAACCCAACAGAGTATCCGAGTGTAGTTTTAGCAGAAAAGAAGCTGGCAGAGTTTGAGACATATCTTAGATATCCTTTCAAGCTGATTATTTAAAAATATAGAAATAAAGTAGTAAAAAGTTACTCAACCTTAATTTCAAACGATCTTTATGTTTGCGTCATCGATTGCACTGAAATTTCGGTCTCGTGTCAACAAAACCTCGTTGTTGGCAGTAAATGCAGTTATTCTTCTCTTCATAGCTTCCCCCTTCTTTTAAAGTAAACAAACAAACCAGCAACCACAATCAATACTGATGCAAACAAAACAGTGGCTGCAGTGACAGCTGGAAAAGGCTCTTGATTGGATATTTTAAAAGTGACTGTTTCGGATGCCCCGATGTTTCCAGCAGAATCCCAAGAGTAAACTGTCAAGCTGTGTTCACCCACAGACAAACCAGCCAATGTTGCGTTCCCAGTTACAGTCATATTTGTTTGTCCATCCAAGCTGTATGAAGTCTGTGTGACTGGCTCATTTGTCAATATGGATAATGGAACATCTGATAGGTAGTACGTTTTGTTTTCAGCCGAAAGAAGAGTGATTCTTGGAGGCGTATTGTCAACAGTGAAGAAAACAGTCGAGTTACCGTCTATGAAGAAACCGCTCTGCTTAATTCCTTGGGGAGGATACCAGCCTCCTCCTTCAGCGTAAATTGTGAGACTATGACTGCCTTCAGGTACTCCATCCAAAACACCAGAATAAGAGAAGTATTGTCTTTCTGGAGAGTTGTCGCTTCTGATTTCATCGCTTAATCTATTTGAATTATAAAGATAAGTCTGATTCGCCAGCCAATCTGCCTCATAGTACACATTATGCAAGAAACTAAATGAGGCTGTGGTCGATTTTGGAAGGCTAACATTAATGCTCAAGTAAACGTTTGAGCAAACAGAGTTGTTTTCCGGAGAATATATTGAGATTTGGGGTGGTTTCGTATTAGAGTCAGGAGCCACATAATCATGAATATAGGGATTAGCCATCCCAAAGCTGACAAAACCTGTTCCAGATATTGCTATGAGTAGAATTACAATGGTAATTGCCACCGCTAATACTGTACTCTTCATAGCTTCCCCTTTCTTCTCTTAAAGTAAACCAATGAAACTGAAGCAACAACCATAGTTACAAGACTCACCATTAATACGGTACTTGTTTGGGTGTCTAAAGTTGGCGAGTTGTTGGCTTGAGTTGTGTTTATGGTAAACTCTAAATTATTCATACTGGCTCCCTTTTCTTCAGCGGAAGCATACAGGAGAATTCTATAGAAACCATCAGAAAGTCCAGTTAATGTTGTATTTCCAGCAATCTCAAATGCCGCAATCGGAAATTCAGTTTTATTACCCCTCATCGGTGAAGGCGGCAGGAAACCATAGTTAGCACTTTTAAATTCTCCATTCATGGTAAAGACTAGCGGAACCTCATTTATGGAATATGTAATGTTTTTAGGAGATAAAATTTCAATGACTGTAACCTGATAGTGTGAATCTACACTGAAAGTCCTAGAAGTTGACATCATTCTGCCATTGCTATCAGCAGAATAAGCAATCACGCTGTGGTTACCCTCAGAAAGATTTTCCAAGTCACCCTTGGCACCCACTGCATAGCCACTCTTATCTGGCCACCAGCTACTATTCCGCAACGTTGTAAAATCAAAATAAACAGAAGGTCCTCCATCCAAAGAGTAATACATACTCTGAATTCTTGGAGATTCATCAAGCATGTAAACCTCAACTTCTAAGGAAACAGTGCTGTTTTCATACCTATTAGGAGGGTCAGGCGGAGAAATTATTTTCATTGAAGGTACTACAAAATTAAAAGGATTAGCAGTTCCTACCTCCACTGCTTGTATCCCAATCAATATTGAGACAGCGAAGATTACAGAAAATAAAGCATATCTTCTCTTCATCTCGTCCTCCTTCTTCTAAAGTAAACCAGTACACCCGTTGCAGTTAACCCGATAGTGACAACGCTTGCAAAGAAAATAGGCACCAATGGAAACGCTGGAGTGTCAACATTGAAGAAAACGGTTTCAGACATACCCTTATTTCCAAAACCGTCTTGGGCGTAAACTGTCACATTATGTTTCCCATTCTGAAGCCCAGCAATCGAGCTGTTACCAGCAATAGTCCTATTGGGCAATCCATCTAAGCTATAACTTAACTGTGCATTCGACTTATCTAAAGCAAAAACCAGCGGAACAGATGAAGTGTTGTATGTTTTGTTTTCTATTGAAAGTATTCTAACTTCGGGTGGAGAATTGTCAACTGTGAAAGTGACGGTTTTGGAACTGTTTATGTGAAACGTGTAGATGTTTATCCCTTCAGGGGACGGGAATCGTTTTCCTACGTTTACTTGGTAGCTGCCACTTTCAGCCGCCCAGAAGGTTATGTTATGTTTTCCTTCATTAGGGACTTTCAGATTAGTTGAAAACTCTGTTAAGTTGGAATTTACGTTGCCTGTTATTATTGTATCCCAAGATTGGCCGTCGGGGTTCAACTGTAACCTCACGACTTTTGTCTGGTGGTTTTCCCAATCCGCTTGATAATAGAGGTTTTCTATGCTGGAAGACATATTTCTCAGGGTAACATCTCCAACGCTTATGCTGCAGTGAAGTGTCACGTTGCTTCCATAGGTTTTATTGTTCTCTGGGGATAGAATTGTAATTGTTGGTGGGTTTGCTCCTACGCTTTGAGGAGAGATTTCTATGTTAAGATAACTGGCTCCTACCCAGTTTGCAGAGGCAAAAATAGAGTTTTCATATGTGCCAACTGCAACAACTGGGAGTGCCAAGAAGAGTATTATTAACATTGATTGTATTTTCAAAGTTATCTCTATTTAGCATTTGAGGGTTTCAAGATTAAATTCTTTTTGTCAAACCTTCTTTTTTCGGATTAGCAAATTTTCTTGATTAAACACAAAATAGTAATGCTATCATGATTACCCGCAAACCTATTATTGGGTTGTTTAAGGGCCATTTGAATGATTCAGTTTTGCTTTTGGATGGTCAGCTGGCAACTTTTGATTTGATAGATTACACTAACCCTGCATATTTTTTTAGAGAAGTATCTGCAGGTAAACAAAGTGCTTATAATTTTTATTGTTAGGCGTGCTGGGGGCTGTATAGTCGTTTTCTGCAGCAGGTCCCGCATGTTGACCGAACTGATTTTGAAGTTGGGTTGGTGTCTATCAAAGGAGCCCCAAATGTTTTCGGCTGTTCTGCGCTTCGGGATGTTGGGATTTGTGAGACCCAGTGAATCTTAAAATCTTATCCCACTAACGGTTCTGAGCAGAGCCTGCGAGATGATGACCACCCAAAGGGCAGCTTTTGGAACTATATCTCAAATAGCACAGTTAAAAGAAAACAAACATATAACAGGAGAATAATTTGACAAATGACTTTAGAACCAATCGTTAGCCTGCACCATAAACCTTGTAACTTTCACTGAACTTGTCTTTTATGGTTATAGACCTATTAGTTCAGGCAAAGAAGCATTGCTTTCTGTCCCAGATACAATGCAAACCTCTTGAAAAATTGCGGAGGCAACAATGCCCACGAACACATCCTATGCATTAGAAGAAGAAGATTTACCCTTTCCAGCCCTTTTCAACCCATTTAGACCCACAATCTACAAGCAATACAAGCCCTAAACGGCGAATGCAACCCAAAACAAGCTTACCTAAAATGCAATTGCGAGTCTTCTTCTTCTTTTGAAGACATTAATTTTTTAATACATTTGTCTTAAGGCAGTATGTTTAACAACACGTTTCGAGTTTAATTTTTTGGGCTGATTAGTTTGGTTGATACTTGGCGCGAACCCTACCATGTCGTTATCGAAGTTGAAAACAAGCAATGCAAAATGGTTGGAAAACTTGCGTCGCTGGGGTTTAAGCACTTAAAAGTCGTTGACGTTCGCAGTTCCAAAAGCGGTTCTGTGCGCCACTTGATGGATATGGGTGAAGACCAAACGCACAAGGTCCCAAAAGAACTTTCAGCCAAAGGCCACGTTGAAGGCAAATCGGCAGTTTGGCTGGAGAGCGAAGGATGTGAAGTCTGCAACACCATCCTTGCGCACGACGCGTTTTTGGTGTCGGGTAAAAGCATGCAGGGCTGCATCATAAATTACAGTTTTATGGTTCCAACCCATGAAGCGTACAGAGGCATAATCAGTGACCTAGAAAAAAGCGGCCACCAAGTTACTGTTCGCAAAGTCGGCAAATTCGAACAGCAAATAGGGGTGTTAACAGAAAACCAAGAACGGATTTTTTGGTTAGCACTGAAAAGCGGCTTTTTTGACTATCCCCGACAAATCGGTATGGCAGAGTTAGCAGCGAAGCTTGGAATCAGCGCAGCGACACTTTCGGAGATTATGCGGAGAGGAACACGCAGGCTTCTGGAACATTATTTCAAGCGGGAACTTTAAAGCAATTTAACTTTGTGCTTTCTATTTCCTTTTGAAAACCCTTTTGACCTCATCAAGCTGTGAACCGACAATTTCAATGTCGTCGATGTTACCTAAGCCTTTTTGGTAAGCTGTTCGTATGTGACTGATTTCATGCGGGTCAATTCCCATGACACGTGCGCCTGTGGCATCTGTAGCGACTGGATCTTTGCCTGCAATTATTAGATTCATATTAACGGGTGACCCATCAACTGGACCTTTGCCTTCCATAGCAACGAAACCGTCAATTACAGTCAGATGAGATTTTAGAACAGTATTTATATCAACAATAACTTTGCTTATCCCCTTGGCATGGTACTTCATCTTTAGTTTGTCGGGAAGGAGCCCAAACATGTTCTTCATCCCCAAAGTGACTTTAGTTGCCACATGAGTTTTCATTTTGGCAGCACTAATTATAGCAGATTCCGTAACAATTCGAGGAACGGTTATGTCTTTTAGGCATTCACCGTTGGGAATTTTAACTTTAATTCTATCTGGCGCATGCCTCAAATTCAAGCACTCCACACCGTAGTGCTTGCACATCTCCGCCATGCCTGTGGCCTTGAAGGCTTTGTCCGCGTTTGTCATGGTTGCGTCAGATTCTACAACATAAATTTCCAAGGGCAGTTTTTTTAGCCGCTGGATTAAGGCTTCAACTACGATGGGGTCGGTTGTTGCGCCTGTATCCCAGGTCATGGTTGTTATAAAGTTGACTTTGATGAGAACCTTCTTGAAACCCGCCAATGCGGATTCGTAATCAATCAAATCTAACGCTTTAAAAACGGGGTCAAACCCACGCTCTCCCTTAACGATTGCAACCGTCGATTTTTCCGTATTGTCACCTTTTGTTTATGGCTTGAAGGAATGTTTAAACGTTTATGACTAGAGCAAAAACCCAGTAATTAATCCAAATGCAAGTCCGAACAGGATAGGAAATGGTAAACCTGGGAAAATGCCTTTTTTCTCCAATGCAAAGAAGGTTATAATGGAACCCGCTAGGATGCCTACTATCGCCATTACAGTTGGAAAGATTCCGGTCTGGAAACGGAAGAAAATAACACCCATAAGCATAGAGTAAAACACAAGATCACCCAACCCCATTTGTATGTCCTTAAATGAGAAGCTCAAGCCCTGCAACTGGTCAAGCCCAGACGCCGCAATTTTTCCCACTGGACCCTTGTAAACAGCAATTACATCATAAACCGCAAGAAACGCAAGGATTATCACTGCACTGTAGAGTGGAATGGAGAAACCAAAGAAAATTCCCAATGCACCACCCAACGCAACAACAGCAACGTTTCGAGCTATACTACCAAAGCGGAAAATAGCGAGATCAAAAAGCACCGTTAAAACTATCGACAGAGCAACCAACACCCACAAGTTATCTATGACTGGGAAAAATGCTAAAACCGCCGACAAATAAACCACCGACAATAACAAAGAGGCAGTTGTTAGGGCGAACACAATTAAGCCTTTGATGATATTTTTGCTCTTTCGCTTAATTAGAAAATAAAATAATGTAGCGCTAATCGCAATAAGCACCACAAAGTACAATGCGTTGCCAAACGGCGCCCCCGGAGTGGTTTCGGGAATGGGTATGACAGGAATAACCTCCGATTGCGAAGGCAATAGAAGATAAGCACAGACTAAACCAAACAGCATGCTTGCTAGTATCGGAACCAAATAAATAATTTGGAACTTGAACTTGTCCTGCTCTTTGGGTTCTGGTTTTGGTTGCTCAGTCACGTTGCTTACCCTAAATTGCTGATAGCTATAGCCGCTTGCAAGTAACATTCGTCACACAATAAGTTTTGCTTCCGATCCGTATCAAAAATAGAGTTAGAAAAATGCATAACACACATCGACCGCGGACAATGCTTGACACCCAAAGTGTGCCCTAACTCGTGAACTGCCTCTTTAGCCACCCGTGACATGTAGAGTGCTATGTTAGGTTTGTCTTTGTTGAATTCGGGTTTGAGTCGCCAAAGCGAAATCAATGCAGCATCGCCTGAAACGAAGGCTTCGCCAAAAACATAGCTTAACCCAGACGTAAAAATGTCAACGTCGACTACTCCTAAGATGCGGTGGAACTCTGGTTTTTTTGAAGAGTATGCTTTGACTTCGCTAAGGATGATGTTGGAGTGGTATTGGCTGCGTTTCTTGTCAAATGCATCTTGGGAAATGGGCAGCACATCTTTGATGATAGCAGCAGAGGTGTCGGGGAAAGTTTTCGCTAAACCCTCCTGTATCCCAACCAAAACTTCGGGGGTAACTTTCCCAACCTGCAAAATCCCAACTTTCATAAATTCAGCCTATATTTGGTAGGTTTCGCCAGTTCTTGGAGCCACAGCGTCCAAGCCCAACTCTGTTTTTGCCCAATTTGCGAAGAGTTCACAGTTGCCCTCTGCACCATGGACGACGAAGACTTTGGGGTTGCCGCCTAGCCGAATCAGGGCTTCTTTAAGTTTGCTTGCGCCGCAATGTGATGAGAAATCGAAATGACGGTACTGCGCCTTAATCTTGCGGACTTGCCCATCGATAGTGCAGACCCCCTTCTCCATGAGTTCACGTCCCGGAGTGCCTGGAATCTGGTAGCTGACTAAGAAAACGGCGTTGTTTGCTTTTTTGCCAAGTTTCGAAATGTAGAACGCGGCTGGTCCACCTTTTAACATGCCTGCAGTAGAAATTATTACGCCGGGCGTCTTGAGAGCATTTCGCCTGTCTCTCCAGCCTTCTACCCAATCTGCTGAGTGCATGGCATTCATGAAAAGTTTGGGGTCCTTGAGGAATTCTTTGTAATTCATAATCACTCGGCTTGCTTCACGAGCCATACCATCTAACGTTACAGGATAATCAAAGTGATGCGCTGCTAGGACACATGCAATCTCTTGGGAACGCCCTACACCAAAAGCAGGCACAAGCACGGTTCCACCCGATTCAACCGCAATCGTACAGGCTTCCACAAACTGCCGCTCAAGCTCCAAGCGTTCTGTATGGTCAGCATCTGCATACGTACTTTCTATAACGACAGCATCTAAATCGCCGTAATTCATAGGTGCTCCTGCCAACAATTTGCTATCCTCAAGGTTGAAGTCGCCTGTGTAGAGTATACGTTTGCCTTCAGCTTCAATTAGAACTTGTGAGCTTCCAGGAGTATGGCCAGCGTTGAACAATTTTATATTCATGTCACCGATGGGTTCTTCAACACCAAAATCCAGGTGCCTATTGTGGTGCATCATAGTTTTTAGTTCAAGATACTCGAATGGCAGGTAGTAGCTGGATAAATGGATGAAGTCTTGAACGAGAAGTTGAGTTAATTCCAAGCTGAGCTTGTTTGTGTAAAGGGGCTTTTTGTCGTTAATGTAGAAAATGGGGACGGCGCCCGAATGGTCAAGGTGGCTGTGAGTCAAAATCACCGCGTCAACATCTTTAGGCGGAATATGCATCGGAAAACCTGGCTCATTATCCAGCATAACACCATAATCGCAAACAACCTGAGTCTTCTCAGTCTTAACCGTAACCCCAATTCTGCCAACTTCACGGGCTCCACCTAAAAATCCAACTTGCAAACAGAACCAAATCCATATCTTTAACAGTTAACGATTAAAAATGGACCTATCTGTTTTAAAAATGTATTGACCCTCGGTTCATTTGTGCGGAAACAGACCCCTTCTTTACCGCCTTCAAAACCTCATCCATATCCAAGGAAGCCTCGACTTTATTGTAGACGCTGAATAACTCTGAAACCTGATGGGCGTCGCTGCCTGCAGTGCCTGGCAGGCTCAAACTTTTCGCGAGTTCCTTTGCCTCGTTATTTGCGGTTTGGCTGGAGCCGCCGTTTAGGACTTCTATGGCATCCACATTGTAATTTCTGGCACGCTCCCCCATACCGTAAGTCCTGAATGGATGAGCGACAATAGAAACGCCGCCAATAGATTTGGCAAAGTCAGTAACCACTTCGGGCGTCCAGGGCTTTGGCGGCATTTCGTAAGTACCTAAAACAATCACATCGCCCTGCTCTGTGCTGATTTCCACGCCTGGAATCACCAAAATATCTGGGTAAGCAGAAGCTAACTCAACGGTTGCCTTGCAACCGCGTACGCTATCATGATCGGTGACGGCGGCAACATTAATGAAACTATGTGCAGCAAGCATGTCAACGAGGGTTTTGGGTTGGAGAACGGAATCTGCCGAATAAATCGTGTGAATATGAAAATCAGCAAATATGGGTTCTATAGGTGATTTCCCCGTTTCAAGGTGACGAATAAAACACTTCGTTACTGCCTATGTGGCCGTTTTCCTCTCTCTCAAGGTACTCTTTAACACTTGCCTCAACGACCTCATCAAGTTTGCATTGTGGTTTTTTGGCAACAAAAGCGCGCAGTTCCTTCTCAGTTTCACCAGTTAAAGTGACAGTAATTTTTCCCATTAAATAGTCTCCTATCAGTTTATATTATGGTTGGAAAGAACTGACTATTAAAAGCTATGCTTAGCGACAAAAATCGGCTTAAATTAATTTTTTTCGTTCAAATGTTCACGTAAAATACTTTCTAAGCTGCTGAAAATCTCTCTGCTTCCCTGAACGTTGGCATCCACGGAACCAAACGGTAAATTTGCGGTTTCGCAGGCTTTTGTGCAGGCTTTCTTAACGGTGTCGCTCCAGTGTTTGGGGTCATTTAGCAAAACAACACTGTTGTAAGTCGAACGCTTGATGTACTCTGCGGTTTGGGTTGCAACATATTCTACCGTTTCTAAATCGTGCGGGTGTGCTGCTTCATGTTGAGACAGCGGGTAAACTTCATCTAGTTCTAAGGGAACCAACCCGAACGGAGCAGAATAAACACAAACATGAACCAACCCCGAAAGGTCTTTGCCTAAACTACGGAACAATTGACGGATTTTCTTGAATTCGGGAGCTTTGTGGAAGGGTTTGTTTCGGGTTTGGGGCACAAGCAAAAGCACCTTCGCCTCCGCGGGTGGATTGTAACGTTCAGTTAAGCGTTTGCGGTAGTGGGTGATTTCTGGTCGCGCAAGTCCAACAGAGTCGAAGTAGAAGAAGCCGCTGGTTTTTGCTGTTGGGCTGTATTTTTCGAGGAAGTCGGCGTGGTTGCGGAGGTGTTTTAGGGCTGAGAGGAGCGCGGGGTGGGCGTGGACTCTCATTTCGGTGTGTTCCCAGAGCCTGCCGTCGCGTATGGCTTGCTTTATGCGCTTCAACTCTGCAAGACAAACATACAAGTTATGTTCAGCTAGGAAAACTTCCCGTTCCTTCGGCAATTTTTTCTCTAAGCCCCTTGGCGTTTCCGCGGAGCATCGGGGGCAGCTGCAAGGGAAATAGTCCATTTCGTTTAGGCGCCATGTGCCGTTCTCGGTCATGTAACGGTTTTCCCGTGCATAGAGGGCGTAGGCTGCGGAGTCGAAGAGGTCACACCCCAAAGCAACTGCCAACGCAAACATGGAGGGGTGTCCAGCACCGAATAGGTGTAGTGGACGCTCGAGCGGTAAACCTTTTTTGGCGGTTAGTATCATGTCTGCGAGGACGTCGTAGCGGTAGCTTTCCATGACTTCGGTGGGGCTTCCGAGTGCGTGGATTTGGAAGGGCAACTTGCCCATTTCAACAGCCGAATACGCTACGAGGTCAAGGTGTTTTCCGCCTTGCACCGGTCCTACCCAGAGGATGTCGTCGCGGGTTTTTTCTTTAAAGAAAGCTTTGGCGCGCCGCAGGGTTTCTGCGACGGTTATTTCGGCTTGTTCTTTGGTGACTTTCCATCCTGTTGGAATGTCAAGGATGGTGGCGATGTCGCTGCCAATGCCTTCTTGGTAGGCGACGATTTCTTTTTGGGTAACATCAATGTCGCCATAAACTAGTATTTGATAGGCGCCTGAATCCGTCATAACTACGCCGTCGTAGCTCAGAAACTTTTGTAAGCCAAGTTCAATTGGCTTTTTATCATATCGTTTCTTGATGATGTAAGAGTTTGTTATAACTGCTTGAAATCCGAAGGTGTCCTTGAGCTTTTGTGGGGGGATGGGTTGGATGCTGGGGTTTATGACTGGGAATAATAGCGGTGTTTCTACTGTTCCGCTTTTTGTTTTTAGTTTGCCGATTCTGCCTAGCAAGTCTTTTTCTTTGATTTCGAAGCTCAAGGTGAAACCTAAACAAGAAACATTACACGCTTATAAAAAACATTAGTTCCAAACTCCGCAAAGGTATTTTGCCAAGCACCCATTTAGCTGGTTGTTATTCAAGGGGTTGAACAAGCACAGGCTTCGTTTTGTGGTACGTTACGGAAGGTACCCCAAAAAAAATGATCGATAATATCTGTATTTTGCCTAATGACTCCTAAAATGAAAAACTTATAAATCAAAAACACCGAAAAGAAATCATGGCTAACCCGATTGAAGTATTAGTGAAGGAAGGTTAAGAAAATGTGTTTTGCTTACGTTCTGCTTATTCTAAGCATCACCTTCTTTGCAGGCATGTCAACATTAATCCTTATTCGCGCTCGACAAGAAGCACTAAAACTCCAAGGCAAAAACCTCCATGTCAGTCCAGCGCCGAAACGGCATTGCCATTTTTGTTAGGCAACCTTATATCGCTTCGTTCATCTAATACCCACCGAAGTGCACCGATATGGTTTGCTCAATTGACATATCAGAAAAACCAATTTTAAACGACCCCATCCTTATCGAAGGATTACCAGGCATCGGCTTCGTAGCCAACATAGCAGCACTACATTTGATTAAAGAGTTGAAAGCAACGCTGTTTGTACAGATTTTCTCTTCCTCGTTCCAGGATTTCGCTATAACCACTGGCGATGGCACAGCCCGAACCCCAATAAACGAACTCTACTATGCAAAACGGGATGGCGAACGCGACCTCATAATTTGGTATGGAAACACCCAAGCATTAACCACAGTTGGGCAATACGAGTTAGTAGGTAAAGTTTTAGATATTGCCCAGCAGTTTGGTTGCCGCTTCGTAATTTCTATTGGCGGCTTTAAAAAAGACGAGGCAGAACCTGTTCCCGGAATTTATACCACTGCCACGGATCTGGATACGATGCAGCAGGCGCTTGATTTAGGCACAAAAGTCATGGTTGGGCATGTTTTTGGCATCGCAGGTTTATCGATTGGGATGGCAGGGATTCGGGATATGAAGGGTTTTTCATTGTTGATTGATACTCCTGGAATGAACCCTGACGTAAACGCTGCACGCTATGCGCTGCTTACGTTGGGCAAATATCTTTACCTCGATGTTGACTTATCTGGACTAGAAGCTAGTTGTGAAGAAATCAAAAAAATGCTCGAATCCTTCGGAATTATTCGAAGTATTACAGAAGAAAAGAAGAAAGAGGAGCAGCAACTGCGCTGGTTTATTTAGACTTTGGCTTCGCTCATGAAGGTATCGTAGACTTTTTGCACACGGTCAGCAGCTGGACCAGAACCTTCCACGACGCCTTTCTCTGTTAGTTTCACTTTGTCCATAACCCAGATGAAACCTTTATCATCGTAGAGTTTAACCATGGTTGGGAACACTTTTTCTAATCTGTTGGCTAATGCTTTGAGGTCAAAGGGTTTATCTGCGCAGGATATTGACATGACCACTGATCCGTTGAGAACTAGGCGGTTGAGAAGTTTTCCAGATTCGTCTTTTACATCAGTTAAGCTTAAGCTTAGGTTGTCAGGGTTTATGCCTATGAGTGTGCCGTTGAATATTTTTCCGTTAGTTGTGACGACAGCGACGTTCTTATCTGCCAACGCTGCCACATCACTGAAGTATTTTCTTTGCGCTACAGACAACTTTTATTTCTCCAATAGTGTAACGAAATTGCATTTCAACTATTTATCTCCGACTGTCTCTCAATTGATAGATACATTACAATAGCTATAGCGCGAATGAGTGTTCCTGAATTCGTCAAACTAGAAATGGCAACCAAAGAGAACTTCTTACATAATGAATAATGATTAAAAAGCAAGTTTTTTCTTTTTGTAATGTAGTTAGAAAAAGAAGTTTATCTTCCAATAAATCTTTTACAGGTTTTTTTACGAAATGAACCTTCAAAACCATTCTTTCCGACATAATAAAAAACGCGCCCGAAAGGTGAACAGTAAAGTTTTTACTACTCAAATTCATAGTATTCAATAAATATTTATTTTCCTCGGAAAGAGCTGAAGAATATGAAAAGCTTCTACTTTTTATTTACTTGTATTCTTGTATTATCCCTCATTTTTGGTCAACCTCTAATCATTTATGCACAACAACCCACAGGAACACTCCAGACTTTTTGGAACATTACTCATGGAAGCTCCAGATCTGACGAAGGATGGAGCGTAACAACTGATAATGAGGGCAACGTGTACTTCACGGGTTTCGATCGAGTAAAGAGTGCCATCGCAGATGCGTTTGTAATAAAAATGGATTCAAACGGCGTTGAACTATGGAATACAACGTGGGATGGAGGATTCGATGACAAGCCATATGTAATAACAGAAAGCAATGGGTTTGTGTATGTGGGGGGAGCCAAATTCCTGAGTTTCTCCCCGACAGCAACCGACATATTCATTTTGAAACTAGACGCTTCAAACGGAAATCTTGTATGGAGTCGCACTTGGGACGGCAGCGGACACGGTTACGATGAAGTAGACGGTCTGAAAGTTGACGAAGACAGTATTTATGTATCCGGCTGGTCAACAGAAATCTCTACCCAAACCGACATCGTGGTTTTAAAATACAATTTAAATGGAGACCAGATTTGGAGCAAAACATGGGGCACAAACGGCGTAGATGAAGCTAATGGCCAACTTGGTTTTGACAACAGCCACATTTACGTTGTTGGTCACTACAACGCTCTTCCCCTAGGTTTAGGAGGCGATGCTGTTCTTGTCGCTTTCAACAAGGCAGACGGTGCCTACGCTTGGAACACTACCTGGGGAGGGTCAGGATTAGACGACGCTTTCGGAATGACGATGAGCAACAATTACATCTACTCTGTAGGATTAACCACAAGTTTTGACGGCGACCAGATTTTTCTATTAAAATACGATACGAAAGGTATACTTATTTGGAACGCAACTTGGGGAGGCAACAGAGCTGAAGTTGCTCGAGCGGTTGACATTAACTCGGATGGCTCGTCAATTTACGTTGCAGGAAACACCCAAAGCTTCGGCAGCGGCGACTTCGATGTAATCCTCCTAAGATATAACCAACAAGGTGGCTTGACGCTTGCCAAAACATGGGGAGGACCAGCTTTGGAGCAAGCACATGGTATCGCCGTTCGCGACTCATTTGTTTACATTGGAGGAGAAACTGGAAGCTTCGGTGCCGGACTTGAAGACGCATTTCTCCTGAAAGTTGATGTGGAGGGAGGTAACACGATACCCGAGTTCGGTTCAATTATCCCCCTAATATTGGTATTAATGTTAACAACTTATCCATAGTAGGAATAAGCTTGCGAGAAAAACGCGCGCGTTCAAAAATAACTTAATAATCCTCAACAAGGAATAATTAGATGCTTTCCTCCAATTCACTAGATTAAACAAAACGAATTTTTGGATCATCCACTCTTTTTTTCGTAAACTAAATGATGAAATCAAATCTTGTTTGGTAGAGTATTATATTGAATCCAAAGTCCCTCTCGGGTGAATGGATAAATTATCTTTGATTTAAATAAAAACTAAAAAACAGAGATAATACGCTTGATAACATTTTGAAAAGGATAATTGAATTTTAAGCTAAGACCTTCACTATTTCTTGTGTCTTATTTCGCTGTTCTGTTTAAGTGTCACGATTGAGTTCGCTGGGATGTCGCGTTCTACCATAAAGTTGGCTCCAACCCAACTGTTGGCCCCGACTTTAACACCTGGCATAAATAGAGATTTTATCCCTGTTTTGACATTGTCTCCTAGAACTGCACCGAGCTTTCGCCGTCCCGTATCCACAACCTTGTCTTTAACAATCATCTTGATTCGTCCGTCATCAAAGCGCAAGTTTGCCATTATGGTACCTGCTCCCAGATTGCATTGTTCACCAAGGATACTATCGCCAACGTAGGACAAGTGTCCTACGTGAGTACCGTCCATGAGGATACTATTTTTGATTTCGCAACCGTTTCCAACGCGTGTTTTTTTGCCAAGGCTAGTACCTGAGCGGATGTAACAGTTGGGACCAACATCTGCTTGCTCGTCGATGAAGACAGGACCTTCGATATAAGCACCTGAACGAACCCGCGCGGATTCAGCAACTGTTACGGGGCCAATCAAATGTGCACCCGACTCTATAGTACCGAGAACTTCGTGGTCCATGCGGTTTAATGCCCAAACGTTGGCGTCAAGCAAATCCCAAGGCCTACCTACATCAAACCAGTCATCCTTGCTGAGTTGTGCCGCCAGAACCGTTTTGCCCTCTTCAGCGAGCTTGGTTATGGCATCGGTAAGTTCCCATTCCCCGCGAACGGAGGCTTTAGTCTGCTTGATTTTGTCGAAGACGTCTTTTGAGAAAGCGTAAATTCCCGCATTTGCCAAGTTGGAAGGTGCTTTTCCAGCAGCTGGCTTTTCTACTAGGCGTTTAACCTTTCCCTCTGGTTCTTGTTGGATGATTCCGTAGTTTTCTGGTCTGTCAACTGGGACCACGGCCATGACGGCGGCGGTTTTTCCTGTCTTGAATTGAGACAGAACCTGTTTTACTGCGTCTTGACCAAAAAGCAAATCCCCATAAATTAAAACAAAATCGCCATCAACATACGGCTCGGCGACTTCCGCAGCGTTACCCGTCCCCAAAATCTCTTTTTGTTCCACATAAGTTAACTTTACACCGAGTTTTTCTCCGTCACCAAAGTAACTGCGGATGGCTTCGCCCATGTAGTGAGTAACGATTATGGCGTCAGTTATTCCAGCTCTCTTAACGGCTTCCAAACAGAATTGCAGAATTGGTTTTCCGCCGACTTTAATGAGGTGCTTTGGGCGCGTGGCTGTTAGGGGCATGAGTCTTTCGCCCGCGCCAGCCGCTAAAAGAACAGCTTTCATATTTATTATGCCTCGATATGCTTGTGTATTAATGCTGTTGCCTTTGCCGTTATATCTTTTGCCGCTTTTTGGGATTCGCCTTCGACTGTTAAACGGATGAGGGGTTCTGTGCCTGACGCGCGGACGAGGAGCCAGCCGTTTTTGAGGGCTAAACGGGCACCATCGACTGCGCTGAAATCTGTGTATTCTGGAAATTCAGCCTTCAAAGCTACGCCCAACTGTTCCACCAACCTGTATTTTTGTTCGTTCTTACAGGAGATGTTTTCCCGCAAAGTTATGTACTGTGGAACTTCACTTATGAACTCGGAGACACTCTTGCCTTCTTCCTCCAAACCCGCCAAGAACAAAGCGGCAGAAAGAGGACCATCTGGACATAAATGCTGTTGTGGATGAACCCATGCGCCGCAGGGTTCACCACCGAAAACTGCATCATTGCGTTCGATTGCTTCGGAAACGTAAATGTCTCCAACATTTGTTCGAATGACTTTGCCGCTGTATCTTTCAGCCATCGTTTCCACACACATCGATGCTTCAACGTTAGTAACCACGGTTCCGCCGCCATTACGTTTGAGCGCCAAAGCCCCATACGCCGCCAAAGAACGGTCGAAATTGACGAAAGTACCATGTTCATCGATGAATGCAACGCGGTCAGCGTCTCCGTCAAAGGCAATACCGATGTCTGCACCGAGCGCTTGGACTGTTTTTGCGAGGTCTTGTAGGGATTCTGCGGTGGGTTCGGATTTTCTTGCTGGGAAATAACCGTCTGGCTGGGCGTTTAGGGCGGTTACTTTGCAGCCTAAGGCAGTAAGCATTTGGGGAGCGATGTTGAAGGAGGCTCCGCATCCTGGGTCTACGACAACTTTCCACTGTTTTTTCAAGGAAACAGACTCAAGTACCATATTCAAATAAACCTGTCCTGCGTTGGCAGAAGATGCTTTACCCAATCTTCGCCAATCTGCGAGGGAGAAAGTTCCTTCAGCCACGATTTTTTCTACAGCATCTTGGTCCTGGTCAGTGTAAGATAAGCTATTGCCGTTGAAAACTTTGATACCGTTATACTGCGGTGGATTATGAGACGCTGTAAGCATGAAACCCACGTCGGCACCTAAAGCTTTAGCTACATAAGCCAAAACGGGTGTGGGTACCATACCCAAAAGCAAAACATCCGTGCCTGTGGAAACTAGGCCTGAAACAACAGCATCCTCAAGCATGGCGCCTGAAACCCGAGTGTCACAAGCAACAACAGCCCGCTTAGCATGCGCATGGGTCGCAACTGCAGAAGCAACTTTACAAACTAAATTTGGAGTTAGGTCAATGTTTGCTAATCCTCTGACACCTGAGCTTCCGAACAGTTTACCCATTATCTACACCTGTTAATGCTTGGTAGTGTATTGGTTGGCTTAAAAAAGAATTTGGCACAGCGCTAAGCAGATGTTTTGAGGAAAGACATTATTTTTTGTTTGGTTGGATGCTGTCCATTTGGGTCTGAGAGGTAACATGCTGCAACGGCGTTCGCAAGCATCAAACGGCACTCGTCCGAGAGATCATTGTGGTCGCCTAAGATGTTGCCTGCACACCAAGCGTCGCCAGCCCCAGTTGCCCTCAAAGTTTTGACTTTAAAAGTTGGAACTTCAACCTCATTCTTTCCCTTCAAAGTGGCTGAAAACTCTGTGGTGTGCAAATCGATTCTTGCAGGCAATAGCCTTGCCAAAACCCGTGCAGACTCCATTGCTAATTCTGAATAACTCAAACCGTTACGCTTCTCCATTATCCCTACATCAAGGTAGCTCGCATACGTTACTGCCTCGTTCTCGTTCAAACTTAAAATGTCAACTTTGTCGGTTTTCAGAATCTTACCTATCAAATCAGGAATTGCCTTTGAGTTTGGGGTAGGATCGGCCGTATCGTAATAGGTTTTGCCTTTGCCGTTCTGTTTTGCTCTTCCAAAAACGGCTTGAGCCAAGTCAGTGCCGAATTTTAGGGTTCCCGCCCAATTGAAGATGCAAAGATAATCCGTATCGTCAATGAGCATGAAATCGCTTTCCTCGAGGTTTACGGGTCCAAAATCTGCAAGCGCCCCCAAATCGCGTAGCATAACGTTAGTTCTCTTGTTTTTTTCTATGAATTCCAAAGCTGTTGTAATTGACGCTTTGCCATAGGTCTTTGCGTAAGAAGTGTCGATTGAAGTATTTTGGAAATAATGCCTCATTTGTTGCAAACCAAACTCGCTTGTGCAGACGATCGGCGTAACGTTAACGCCTAAGCTGGCTAAGGCTGAGGCGACGTTAATGGCATTTCCACCCCGCAAGTCAGTCTGTTGAATTCCGTCGATGCTGCCGCCCTTTCGCTTAGCCACTTCTGCAACCAATTCTGAAAACTCGGCAGGATTCCATTCAAGGTTTATGAGTCGGTCAAGGAAGAAATCAGGCATAACTACAACTTTGCAGTCTTTAGATTGCTGTTGAAGAAAGGTCTGAAGCTCTTTTTTCCATAGTGTTGAAGACATGAGAAGGCTCCTTAAAGAGTTATTTCCAAAAAGCTAAAATAACCTTTTGATTTAAGGTATGAATTCAGTCCAATCAAAGAGGGGTAAGGAGAAATGAGGTTCAAAACAGAGGTTAGCTTATTAGTATTAGCTATTTCATTGTTTGCGGTAGCTATGTTCTTCTATTCATACCAAAACGGCTTAACATTAGTCTTTCCATATAGAGGAATCGCCCTTGCATTCGTCGGCGTCGGCTCAGTCTCCATGGTTACAGCTTCGATTTCTTATCAAAAAAGAAGCAAAAACCTAATTGGTTAATTGTTACTTTTCTGGTTTTAACCCAAAACAAACCTAATCAGCGACCACACAACATCTCCAAAGGTTAAAGCAACAATCAAACCTAAAGTAACAAAAATCAACATAGGCAAACCAGGTGTCGCCCAAACGTAAGCATCAATTTTTCCAGATTTCACTGCGTTAGATAGACGTTCAATAGTTTTTTCTTGAGCCTCCTCATCCTGCGGAAACACCACAAGCTTGCGTTTCCCGAGGTTTTCCGTTTGCACCTCGATGTCTTCCATTGGTAACATATGCCTTTTCTTAAGTGTGTCAACAGGCATAGGGTAACCAGTAATGACAGCAAGAAACTTTTTTCCCGCGGATTCGGATGCGAGCGTCCCCGGGAACATTTTGGCACCATTTTTTTTATGCCAAAAGACATTGCGTAGAAACATATACATAACGGTTGCTGCAGCGAATAAAACAGAGTTTCCTAGTATTGTTATGGGAAAAATGAACCGTGCGATTGGCGATAGACCCTCAGTTAAGATGGGCATAGATAGGGCTATAGGGGCGAAGGGTAAGGCAAGGGCAATACACATTAGGGCTTTGGAATCTGCGCCTCCGAAGCCGCCGGAATAAAACAAAAGAAACGCAAGACCGACAGTTACCCCAACGCTTAACCCGTAAAAGGACAGCTGAGAAGGTTCAAAGAGAACCAGTTCAGAGAGGGAGAGGACGATTGCAATGGGACCGAAAATTACCCAGACGCGATTGCTGACTTCTCTTGTTTGATAGTCTCGCAATGAAGCATAGAGTAGAAAGCCTAAAGTAATCGCTACATTTGCCGCAGTCAAGACTAACTGTAATGTTTGTATTGCTGGTTGCATCCTTTGCTGCTATGAGGATAATTTGATGTGGTTTAGGCTAATAAGATTTTGTCGGTAAATGTTGCAATGCACAAACCACTACTCAGATTTGGCGGGCTAGCTCTTGGGAGTAACAGTTAAAGTCGGCGGGTACTCAGCTATTATCCAAAGCCCCATCGGCGTTGTATCTTCATACAAATTGCATATCGGCGTTGTACGGTCAAATGTTACAACCGCACCCTGCCAAGTAATATCATATGCAAATGTAAATTGAACCTGAGAAGAACTCACAGGCAACAACTCAAGCAATCCGCTGCTAGCTTTCAGGGCGCCCTTAGAGGTGCTTGCTGAGAATGAATCAAACGTGTAAAGATTCTGGTTAGCGAAATCCGTGAACATTAAGCCTGCGCCCTTTCCATCGCTTGATATGAATTGGCTAAAATGATGAGCTGACCATCCGCTACTTGCAGAGTTAAGGAATGTTCCTGTTCCATTCTGAAGAATTGGGGATCCAGCGAGGGTACCATTTTCTGTTTGTATCTGAACTGATGGCAGGGTGGTTGTAAGTTGTATTGGGCATAGATCTGTGATGGTGCGTGCCTGGGTGGAATTGATAAACATTATTCTTAGCTGATAAGTGTAGTAGGTTGCGTTTGCAGGCAACTTTATGACAATATTTGCGTAGAGGTTAGGGCAACCAGTTGGGCCATTATTCCATTCAGATTCTTGCTGTACAACGTCTCGCACTACGCCATGGTGAATTACGTATGCTGCTCCTGCACCGTAAGTGCTTGCCTGATTGTTAATACGCATGAAATTTGCTGTGCTGGAGTTGCCCGAGCCAGCCACGGTTGCTTTAACGTTGAAGTTTCCGAATGAAAGAGTAACGTTGCCGTTTGTTAGAGTAGGTGGGTTAGCGTTGGGGTTATCATTGGTAAAGTACCTGTTTGTGAATGCCAGCGAGGTCTGGGTTGCTACGTCGCTGCCGTTCCACCAAACCGTGAAGTCGGATACTCTGCTGTTTAAGAGGATAACAATCATTTGGCGGTTGCTAAAGAGGGTAGTGTTGCTTGTTAATCCCAAAGGAATTTGGTAGTTGGATGCCCAATCTTCAATTTGGAATGGAACTTCCTGATTTTTGCCGTTTATGGTTTGGTTTACATGTATTGCTTTCACTGGGATGGGAGGAATAGGCAGGGCTTGAGTGGTTAATCGCATGTTTTGGCCAAGCCAACGCATTGTACCGTTCTGTAGAATTTCTAGCGTAAATGTCGATTGTTGCAAGTTGACGAGGAAGTTTATATCAGGTTCATCTTTCAGATAAACAGAGTCGATATTCCAAGTATTTTGTGAGGGGTCTGCTATATCGTTGCCTCCTACGAAACGGATAGTGAGATTCGTTGAATCTATGTATGAGGCGAGGGAAACGTTGTTGAAGTAGTTGGAAGTGAGCGTTGTTAGATTCTCCCATGAACCACCATGCAGCACCTGTACCATCAACGTCTCCATGCCCATATTGCCTGTTTTTATGCATAAATCTTGACGAATGTTTGAAGCATTAACGTTTAGCCATTGCTCCTGGAGATTAAGTGCATAGTTGGTGACATCTGGACCGTACTCTACTAGGTCAAGATTAAGATCAAAAGATGTTGACGAAGACTTAACTGTTGTAATCAAGACTTTCCAATATCCAGTGCTATTCAGAAAACTCGCCGGATCAGTAGCAGTGATGTTCAATTGTTTTGTTTGATCGCCTACACCTAAATCAAGCGACATAAACCCATCTCCGCTGCCTGGATATTGTCCTGTTGCCCAGTTGTAGAGTTGAAAAATGGCGGCTACCCCACTTGTTGAAGCTGAACTATCCGTTTTCCAATCAAGTTGGTTCCAGGGGAGGGGCAACGTTGAGTTTCCAGTAAACTCAACCTGTGCGACAAATTGGCTTGGTTGAGAATAATTGCAATAAATACTGTATGTTTGGGTGGTTAACCTGTCGGATAGAGAATTGGGCCAAGTTGGATAGTTTGGACTAGCTCTGAAGTATTCTGCAGTGCCAACGTCATAATATATGTTGACATTACTTGGATCGGAAGCTTCAATTGCCAAAATATAGTTAGTTGAGGCCACCAGCGTTGGTTGGGTTATGAAGTTGAAGGTTACCCAATTGTTTACAGTTGTAAACGTTTTTTCTTCAGTTGTTCCAATTAGTGTTTGACCATTGCTTGAATAGATTGCTGCCTGAGCATTGAAGGCACTTTGGTATGTGCAGTAGATTGAATATGGTCTGTTATTCGTTGAAAAAGTAACAGGGGAAACCCAGTTCCCATAAGGTAGGCTCAGAGAGCGACCGTTACCGTTGCCCGAGCTGTAGCGAAGGTCTGCGGTCCCAGAGCCTAGTTGAGACCAAACCACCAACACGTATGGAGTAGAAGCCGTTAGAGTAATGGGAGTTGCAAGATTGAAAGTCTGCCAAGCGACCGAGCCACTTGCTGGAATTGCTTTTTCTTCAGTTTGTGCAATAAGGGTGCCGTTTGAGGCGTAAATGGCCGCTTTCATGTTTTTGGCGCTGGTTGTGCAAGATATGTAGGCGGATATACTCTGGGTTACCACTGGAAAATTGGGAGAAGTAAAAATCTGACCCCTCAAGCTTTCCATGATGGAAGTGGCGCCTGAGTTACCATTATTGTTGTTTCCAAAATTATTATTGGCTGAAGTGAAACTCAGATACGCGCTTATGTTATAAGCTATCCCGCCATTTGTAGCCGTTGTAAATCTGGAACCTTGAATATAACTGAAAGTGTTTGAAGATGCGCCTTTATAGGGGTTTCCAAAACTGTAAGAACCAGAAAAGGTTGATGGGTATGAACGAAAACTCGTGTAAGATCCATCATTGCTTTGCATGTTGCTGATTGATCCGTTAGCTAATGTCGTTGACCCTAATGTATTGTAATTTGTTGGGTAGCTTGAAACCAGTGTTGTTCCAGATGCGGTTTCAGTCAACGTGTCATAGATGCCGTCGGGGCCAAATTGTTGGGCAGTAAAGTTGCCGTGTGCGCCGGTAACATTCAAGTTGGCATTATTTACGTAATCCAAGTCGCCCTTGAACGCCGTTGTATTCCAAGCTATTGTCGAAGTAAATTCGCTGTAAGAGGCAGCCAGAACTGAGAGTCCACGGGTATCTTCAACTTGAACCACGTAGGCGTTGCTTGGCACGCCTGAAGGAAGATCAACTATGTATGTTCCATCTGCGTGAGAAACTACACTAGTTGGGACTGAAAATTCCCATGTTGAATTCCCAAACACGTAGCGGAAAAACTTTATGTTGTCAGCTCCAAGGTTGATTAAGGGTTCACCGTTATCGGTTAATATCTTAAACTGGGCTTGGGTTGTTGAGTTAATCGATGATACGTGTACCTCCAAACGACTTGAGGCAGAGTAGCTCACCCCAGTAATGCCTAAACCGTTCAAATTGTAAGTGACGTTCATGCTACCTTGACTGTAACTATTGTTGGTAAACCAGTTGGCTTTAAGTTCTACCTGGGTATTATTCAGCGATAAACCCCATTCTGGTTTTATAGAGCCCACATTTGCTATGCCACTGTCAAGGTACTTGTGGGCTAATTGTTGAGCATAAGTCGCATTTCCAGTAACTTTTAAAACTGAGCCATAATAACCCACTGTAAACCCTAAAAGCTGTTTGAGTGCCTGATTGGTTTCATCTACTGAACTTAAGATTTGGGGTTGCTCTTGGATTTGGCTATAACGTATTGAAGAGTAAGTACCCATAACTGAAGCGATTAAAACCACCGCTACAAGCAAAGCGGCTATGATTGAAAATTGACCTTTATTGTTCATTTAGCCACTCCCCACCATGCCTAATTGTAAAATTACTAACCGTGAAGTGCCTTGAGCAGTGTACTCAGAAGCGTACAGTCTTGGCTGATAATATGACAGAAGGCTCAGACCTGTGACTCTAACGTCGGGTGTTCGAGTTAATCCTAAAGCTAAAATCGACCCCGTAATGTTTGGTGATCCCGTTGATTTATGATTGTACACTGCCCCTGGATTATTAGTTCCAACAGGATTGAAAATGTTAAGCCCCATAGTCAGATTATAACCAAGCAATATTGAATTGGAAAGCGCTCGAGTAGACGTTTGATACGATGAAGGATAAATCCCATAATAGTTACTTGAATCCATAATTTGGCTTGTAAGAGTAACACCTCCAACATCACTAGCGACTGTAGCACTGTCGTAGTGGTATGATTGATTAGCTAAACCTTGAAGAAATTCCCTCGCGCCTCCCTGACTCGTCATTTTCATCCCAAAAATCCCCCAACCGTTTTGACCAGTCGAAAAAACACCGGTATTGCTAACATAATAAAAGGGATAACCAACAATACTTGCCCAAGTCCAATTATATAATCGAACAGTGTTTCCTAAAGTGTAACAGTATTTAACATAACCGTAGCCATAATTGGTTTGAGCGGCCGAATCGTAACCTTGGCTTGCACGGGACTGACCTTGATAATATTCCTGAGGCATTGGAACGCTTTCGCCAAATGTATTGATAACGACTGCGTTTTGCACTCTCTCTTTGGGGGAGCCAGAAATTGTTTGGTTATCTATTAATTGTCTGAGCTGGGTTGTGTTTTGCACCATTACGGTATTAACAAAGTATGGCGACAACAAGTTGAATAAGTCTTGAGCTAAGCTTTGGGCTGTATAGCCAGTAATCCACCAGCCGTTTGCGTCGCTGCAGTTGAGAATATAAAGTGTTGTTCCTCCGTTGCTCTCCCCGATTTTCTCCGGGGTAACGTTAAAAGTCACGTTTGAAGAAGCCACAGTATAGGTCGAAACATCCGAGGATTTGCTGAGAGTAGCAGCGTTGGATATTGAATTAACGTAATTGTAAACTTGCCCATCTTCATTGTTCACGTCGTAAATTGTTAGGTTGTATACTATATTGGGCGGCAGAGAAGCGGAAAGCGCAACCTGCACTCCACCCCAAACCTCAGGGTCGGTGCTGAAGGCAGCTTTGCTTAAGTCGTAGTTTGAATCCAGCGTCTGAAGGGTCGTGAATGAGAGGCGTCGAAGATTAAGGGGTGAAACTTCTCTTGGGGAAGGCAGAACAGTAAAGTAAGAAGTAGCTATAACCGCACTAGATAAAATAATGATTACAAACAAGACTTCGATTGTGCGAATCATTTAACCAACTCCTTGCAAACGCCAAAGGCTAAGTTGAGCTTGGTAAGCAATGCCGTCAAGGATAACTTGGCGGATGTCAGTTGTAACCCACTCTTGCCCAGCAGGGTTTCCGCCGAAGGTTAAGGGAAAAGCCAATGACCCCAACCCCCAAGGCATCAAAACAATTCCATAGTTCCCTGTAACATCCTTGTATGTTACAATCAGGACCCCAGCATTGTTCGGAACAGTTAAAAACGCGTAGTCTTGTCCGCTGCCCCCGCCGGAAATCAATTGCCCAGACGCAGTTTGCGAGTCCAATACCACTTGACGCAGACTATAATCTTCCGTTAATATGTAAAATGACGCGTTATAACTCAACTGCGAGTATCCCTGTGAAAATTGACCGACAGTATCTCCGTGCGCAAGCAAAATGTTCTTACTTTGAAAACTTTCGACTAATGGAACCACTGTTTTGGTAAAAGTTGGTGAATCATGAACATAATAGCCTATTCCTTTGAGACCATTAAGGTATGAATAAACTATAAGCGCCCATGATTGGGTTTCACTGGCGACTAGTGGAAAACTCAGCTGAGCCGAGCCTGCAACATCAGTGGTGGATACACCGCTGAAAATTGTATATGACGGATAAACGCCTAGGTCTTGATTGACTAACAAGAAGCTATAACTTAGGGGTGCATTTGCAAGTGGATAACCTATTCCGTCAACGTTAACCGAAAGCTGCAACGGCGCAATAGACATTTCATCGATTGAAACCTTTATTGTGGGTATTAGGTTCAGCTGGAACCCGTAGGTTCCGTTTATGCCAAGCATCTTAGACACTTGTGAGTAATTCACGCTCTTAACTTGTGGCGCAAGTAAATAACCACCGTACCCAGCAGAAGCGTTGGTGTAGTATGCGCCAGTGCGTGGATAATAAACAAGCGATTGAATGGAAGTTAACCGCATGGAAGAAAAAGAACTCAACTTGTACTCCGCGTAAGCTGGATCCTGCAAACCAAAACCTACAATCGCCTCGTCACTTTGTCCCCAAGTGCTAGGGATGCCAGGGTTTAGTAGAATGTTGTCTAAGAGATCGCTGGTTTTAGTTGACAATGCATTGTGGCGTTCGTAAGCGATTCCAGTTTGCATGTTTTGGCTGAAAAGACCTATAAAAATCGTGATGGCTGCCATGAATATTATCAAAGAAACCATGTGGTCGATTGCAGCGTTCGCCAAGTCTATGTACCTCCAGTGGATAGCCAGATAGAGTCGGCCGTTTTGGTAGCGACTATGTTAAGGGAATGTGCTGTGCTGTTGAAGGACAAGTTTTCTTGCCAATCGACATTTTGCCCCAGCGTCACTAAAGTTGAAGTATGATCCTTAGTGCCCATAAGTTTGAGGGTTACATTCATAATCTGGTAGGAATTATCCAGATGCGTAACGTGTGTTAGAGTAGTCGTGTAAGCATGCCCCTCTATTAACGGTGGCGTATCCAAAGTAATTGTCATTGTGCCAGCCGACATTGAGGCATGGTTCATAATGTAGTATAGTTGCTGAATGGAACTGCCCACGTGTCCAGCTGTTTCTTGGAGCTCTATCGTCATGCGGGAATCCACCCAAGTATCCATGATGACAGAAGCCGTCAAAGGAAAAATGAAAATCTGCACAATTAAGACAGGAATCATAATCATGTATTCGATCGCTATTGATGGCATAATTCAACCTCCATCCAACTACACTTGTCCTATAGTAACTACCACTTTTCCAACGTAGAATTCAACCACTGAGTCAGACGTCAACTTTGGAGTTGAGGCGCTGTTGAGAGTTATGGTGGTGCTTTTAAAATTGAAAAATGATGAGTCAAATCCAAGAGATGCTTGGGGAAAACTAACAGTAATTATAACTTGGTCAACATGGGACATTGTAACTTTTGAGATTCCATCGCCCGTCATCGTAATGGATTGGGATCTGTAGAGGTTTGTTCCGTTTTCGAGGTTTGGCAGGTAGAATTTGAGGTAACTATCTGACCCTACTGTTGAGGTAAGCACTCTCATAGTGGGAACTAAGGCGATTCTGGTAAAGCTACCATCGCTCATGGGCAGTTTTTCTTCACATATCACTTGGCTTATGGGCGCTGTTGAATCAGACTGTAGAAATGAACTGTCGGCGCCGAAGGGAACTCGCTCAAAATAACTGGTACCCAACGAGTAAGAACCCACAGGCATGTTATAGAGGATAATTCCTGTTTCACCAGGCAAAGTCAACGTTTGCCATCCGCCTGAAGTTGTGTGGACCTGAAAAGTGTAGTCTAATGCAACTTTCTGGAACTTTACGTTGCCATAATTGCCTGAGTAGGTGATTGTTTGGGTACGGCCCACAGTCCAGGCAATGTCGTCAATTTGTTGCCCAGTAGTTTGCATGAATTGTTTGTTGGTGTTGTACTCGTTCTGTGCCATCTTTGAGCCCAAGGTATTGTTTGCAAAAGTCATGGCAATTAGAATCATCACTACGACTGCTCCAGTCAATATGACTGTGGAGATAGCTGGACTGGTTGCCCGCTTATCTTTGCTTAAACTTGTGTGATGATTTTGCATATTTTTCCTTCCTATCCGAGTTTGACGAACGATGGAATTATTTTTGCTGCTACTATAGAGATTAATACGAGGATGGCTGCGTGCTTGAAGCCTGCTCCGACGGATTCTTCACTGATTTTTCCTGCGACGATGCCTATGAGGTAACTGTTGAATATGACTGACGAAATGAATACTACTTGCATAAGGGTGTTATCTGCGGGTGGTGCATCTACTCCAGGTACCGCTACTCCTGTGGTTAATCCCATCATCATGATGGTGGTTGCCACTAGCAGAATCGAAGCTAAGTACGGCATCATCACGTATGGGCGCACTGACATTTTCTTTTCTTTCTCAACTTCCTGAGTTAAATTGTTGAATCGCGCCAACGACTCTATCATTGCTACAGTTCCTCCGCCTACATCAATGGTTTCAACAAGTAGAAACATGACTATTTGCACCATCCAACTACGAGTACGATGTAGAAAATCCATCATTACTCTTTTTGCTGGAATTCCCCATGAGATTTCAGTGCTAATTTTTCTAAGTTCTTTACTAAATACGCCGTATTCACGTTTGGATAAGCTTTCGATACATTTTTCTGGTGACAACCCGGTTTTTCGCACTTCGGTGAGGTCGCGTAGGAAGTTTGAAACGCCTTGTTCCATGCCAGTTCTTGTTTTTGTCAATCTAATGTGTATGATGGCTGCGGGGGCGGCGGAGATGAAAAGTGCCACTGCTAAGGCTACGGGCAAGTCAACTCCAAAAGCTTGCAATTGTGTGAATACTGGAAGTTGCGTGGTACCCATGAAGTTGGTAAGAAGCAAGAATACGATTATTGCTATTACACTGCTGAGGCCAAAGACCTTGTAAGGACGCATATCCAACACTGGTGTTTTGGGCTGCATGCTATGCGCCAAATAGATAAACATCATAGAGAGCATGGGCGTAAAAATGTAAGTATACAATAGTATACCTGAATACTGTGATATGTCGCTGCTTGCGTTTGAGCCATTTTGTATCCCATTAACTGCGAACAGGATGTAAAAACAAAGGGACATCATGACCATAACTATGATGAAGGTTTCAAGCAACATTCCCAAACGTTCAGCAGCTGCTTTCACACGAAGAGCGCGTGTTTTGAAGATGTCTTCTGCTTTGCGTTCAAGATAGTGCCCAATGTCACCGCCGATAATAACGGTTGAAGCATAACCGCTCAGGAAATCTTTGAAAATGTCCAGGGGAGTCTTTTTTGCAGCAACATCAAGAGCAGAGAGGGGATCAATGCCAAAGATTTCTACATCTTTTATGATATCTCTTGCCTCCTTACTCATTGCGGGCATGAGGTCCACTTGGGTTAACCGTTTAAAGCTGGTGTATGGTGCAATACCTCCTGACGACATGACGCTGATATATGCAGCCGCAAAAGGCATTTCGCGCTCCAATCCTGAGGATCTATCGCTTCCATTGTTCAATGGAACAATAAGAAAACCTAAGATTACAAAGAGAGGCAGAAAAGCTAAGGCCAAAATAGGCAAAAACCCAAAGGTCAAAGCAACTCCCACAGCAAAAACGGAAACAGGCAGCGTTAACATTACAACAAAGAACATCAAAGAAATGTACGTTTCAGGGTAAATTCTCACTCTACCCTTTTCTAGAGAACCCTTGAGTTGAGGAAAAATTTTTTGCAATACGTATGGAGCAAATCGCCCGAATAGGCGAAAGGACCAGGCTTCTAATTTATCTAGAAGCGGCAACTGGTTTAGCCTCCTCACTTTCGACTGTTTTGCTGTAGAATTCTTTAGGTCTAGCGTAATATTCTGCTATTATCGAGGCGACTTCCTTGTAGCTTCGTATTTTTTGCTTGCGCATCCACTTTAATACATTACTTCGCCGTTGCATTTCCTCGATTAGTTGTTCCCTTGTAATGCCGAGGCGCTCTGAAAAGTTGGTGAGTAGAAAACTATGTTCTATGTCTGTGATTTGTTGGTCTTTTATTGGGTCCCATTTGAAGGATTCGACGAATTTTTCAGAATCAATAATTTCGTTGACTGCAAGGATACGGCGGTAAGCTTTCTTTTCGCCGTTCTTTACTAGATGAACGCGCTGCACTGACATAACAATGTTCATGAGGGGGATGTATGCTGGTGAAATGTCCATTGGTTTTTGAGTGAGACGTCTAATTGCTGATTGGACGTTTTCAGCGTGCATTGTGCACATGCCACCGTGGCCTGTTGCAAGAGCCTGGAAAAGAACGTACGCTTCTTGGCCTCTGACTTCGCCTACAATCATTAAGTCGGGGCGGTGACGCATGCACGTTTTCACCAAATCAAAGAGTGCAACTTCACCTACGCTGCTGCCACCTAGACCATAACTTTGGCGCGCAATAAGCGAGACCCAGTTTTCATGGGATAGGTTTAGTTCGGCGGTTTCTTCGATGGTCATGATTTTACTTCCTGGTTTAATAAGGCAACCTAAAGCGTTCAAAGCAGTAGTTTTACCCGCGGCAGTACCCCCAAGGACCATGACTGAGGCACGGTTTTCAAGGCAAATCCAAAGGTAAGCTGCCATTTCTTCGGTGAACGTGCCTATGTTGATTAAGTCAATAATTGAGTAAGGATCATCGCGGAACTTTCTGATTGTGAAAGCTGTGCCGAAAGGTGTAATTTCCCGTCTATATGCCACCGCAAGTCGGTGTTTTCCCGGAAGGGAGGCGTCCACAATGGGGAAGGCACTACTGACGTGTTTACCTGCCATGTGAACGAGCTTTACAACCAAATTATCGAGAACTTCGTCATTTTCAAATTGAAGATTGGTCTCTATGCTTTCGAAGTTGCGGTGCCAAATATACACTGGTCTTTGAACTCCGTCACAAGAAATGTCTTCGATGTTAGGGTCACGCATTAAAGGATCAATTTTGCCAAATCCAACCAAATCTCGTTCTGCATGATAGAGAATTTTGTACCACGAAACATCAGGAAGCCAACCTAGGCTGATTCTGTATTTGTCGACGATTTTTTTAGCTTCTTCAGCGAAGAACTTTCTGGGGTCAGTTATTTCCTCTTTGGGCGACTCAATTTCCGCGAGCAAAATTTCTAAAATGCGAGTGTATATTGCTCGTTCCATCGGGTCAAGCTGTAATTCGTCCAAGATGTATTTGTGTTCGCCTGTTTTGGGGTCTTGGATTATTGCAACTTGGGCGAATGGCTCATAGAGAGGATATTTGTCGACGATTTTTGTTCCTTTTTGCAGGGTTTTGGCTATGGGGGTTGGTTCGATTTCGGGTTGTCTTTTTTTGAAGTTTAGGTTTATTTTGAATTTGATTTGTGGGAATTTTACAGTTTTTATTTTTGCTTTTGAGTTTGTAGTTGCTGTTCTAGAATTGTGTTTTATTGCACTGAGGCGTTGTTTGAATGCGTTGCTTGATTGTTGTAGTTTGGTATTGGTTTTTGAGATTTTTTCTTTGATTGTTTGTTTTAGGTTGAGTTTTGGCATTGTGGGTCGTTGTTCGTATTTTGGTTTCATATACTATTAAATATTATGTCTCACTACATCGTATTGTTAATGTGTACAACACAAATACAAAAAACCAAAAAGGTCAACAGAAACAAACGATTTTTAAACCAAAAGA
Organism: Candidatus Bathyarchaeota archaeon; assembly: GCA_963840325.1. Lineage (GTDB taxonomy): Archaea > Thermoproteota > Bathyarchaeia > Bathyarchaeales > Bathycorpusculaceae > Bathycorpusculum. The sequence goes on along the minus strand of CAWIYM010000004.1, from coordinate 103,204 downwards.
ACATGACATACACAAACACGCCAAGGAAGAACAAAAATTGAACCAAACAGCAAAAATCATCAACCAAGCCAAAAAAGAAGGCAGAAAAACGCTTCTTGAAACGGAAGCCAAAACCATCTGCATAGAATATAGCATCCCAGTAAACAAATTTCAACTAGCAAGAAACGAGAAAGAAGCCGCAGCAATAGCCGCCGAAATAGGCTACCCCATTGTTCTAAAAATTGTGTCCCCAGACATAATCCACAAATCCGACGCTGGAGGAGTCATCGTGAACCTCAAAAACGCAGCAGACGTAGCAACGGGTTATAAAAAAATCATTGAAAACTCAAAAAAATACAAAGCTGACGCCCAAATCGTTGGAGTTTTAGTACAAGAAATGGCACCGCAATCAACCGAGGTTATTGTTGGAGCCATCAAAGACCCCCAGTTTGGGCAAACCGTCATGTTCGGTCTCGGCGGCATATTCGTTGAACTCTTAAAAGACGTAAACTTCCGAGTTGCACCCATAACCACCGAGGATGCCAAGGAAATGATAACCCAACTCAAAGCTTTCCCACTGCTAAATGGCTACAGGAACACGCCGCCAGCAGACATCGACGCCTTAGTCACCATAATCTGCAATGTCTCACGCCTCGTTATGGAACAAACAGAAATCAAAGAACTCGACCTTAACCCAGTAATGGCATACCCCAAAGGCGCAAAAACAGTCGACGCAAGAATAATACTAGAATAAACTTCAACCGGGTGCAATAACCGATGTATTAGCATGTTGAAATTCAGTGTTTAAAATAAGAAAGGAAAAAGTTGTGGGAAGAACTATTGTTTTTTTGTTAGTTCTTCGAGGATTTCTTTGGCGCGATCTACCCGGACTTTGCGTTCTTTAACCATGCGTTCTGCGACCAAATCTATCTGGGCGTCTTTTGCGCCTGCGGTGACCGCGATGTTTCTGGCGTGAAGGGACATGTGTCCTCGTTGTATTCCTTCGCTCGACAATGCTCGGAGGGCAGCTAAGTTTTGGGCTAAACCTACTGCGGCGAGGACTTCGCCGAATTCATTGGCGGATTTCACATTGAGGATTTTCATCGCGATTCGGGCGATAGGGTGGGTTTTTACTGCGCCGCCGATTAACCCCACAGCCATGGGTAGTTCGATTGTTCCTTCTAAGTCGCCATTTTTGTTCTTAACCCATTTTGAGAAGGAGGTATATGGCCCGTCGAAGGCTGCATATGCGTGTCCGCCTGCTTCGATGGCGCGGTGGTCGTTGCCTGTGGCTAAGACGACGGCGATTATGCCGTTCATGGCGCCTTTGTTTTGGGTTGCTGCGCGGTATGGGTCTGCGGCTGCGAATGCTGATGCGTAAGCGATTCCCTCTACGACTGCTTCGCCACCTACTGCTTCTTTGGGAACGGTGCACCAAGCTTTGGCGAGGCGTTTTACAGCCAAGTTAGAAATAATTCTAAGATAAACGTGTCCGCTGGTGAGATGCTCAATCATCGGGGATATAGCTTCAGCCATCGTGTTGACTGCGTTTGCGCCCATGGCGTCACGGCAATCAACGAACAAGTGAACGATGAGCATTTGTCCCAAGGTGGTTTCTATGACTCGGGCGTCGAGGTCTTTGGCTCCACCTCCGAAAGAGTTGAGGATTGGGTCTTGGTCGTTTGCTTTTTTTAGGAGTTCAGCTTTAGCGTCTAAAACCTGTTTTTTGGCGACATCGCCGTTTTTGATTTTGACAACTTGAATTTGTCCAATCATAATTGGCGTGGTGCTACTGGTGTGGAAACCTCCGCCGTCGCGAACCATCTTTGCAGCGTAGCTGGCTGCAGCAATTACGCTTGGTTCTTCCGTTGCCATAGGGATGAGGTAGTCTTTGCCGTTGATTTGGAAGTTAACGCCGATGCCCATTGGCTCGGGAAAGACGCCGATGACGTTTTCAATCATGTGGTCTGCCACATCCATCGGCAAAGAACCTGTGTTTTCCAATAAGTGGACTTCGTCGTCGGTTAAACTTGCAAAATCTTTAATGATAGCTAACCGCTCTTTTGGTGGAAACTTGTAGAAGCCTGAAATTACAGATGATTTAGCCATATTATTTCACTTGTTGAAAGTGTGTGTTTAGCTTTTGGCTTTTAAACTTTAACTATTTCCTGTTTCAAAACGTTGCGGTTAGAGAGTGGTTTGACCGTTAACTCTGGGCATTGCAACTGCGGAGACACCTAAGCGTTTGTTGATTTCTCTGGCTAATGCATCCCCATTGCTTCGGAAATTATCAGTTATCACCTGTTTAGCTTTTGAACGCTTAACATACTCGATTAACCCATCAAAATCTGAGTGATCACTGAGCGCTACCAAATGTTCCCGGTCGCCAATTTGTCGACAAGGATTACGAAATTCCCAACCACTTACACAAATCCGAGCATTCCGCAAGCCCACATGTTGCCGCTGATTCATGTGGTAGAAAGCTACGCAGGGTAGGTTGCTGTCTAAAAGTTCATGTCCTTCATTGTCGGTAGACAGCGAGAGGCAGCCCAGTTTCATCCCGTGTTTCTCGCAAACTTTAGTAACTTCAAAAACGCGTTCAGGCATAACAAAAGGAACTTCAACATCAGCATTGCGCAGGATTTGCATGACCTCTTGCAGTTTTCCGTGGTAACCAAACACGTAAACCGTGCCGCCTCGCAAGCGTTTTTCAATCATGGAAACTAAAAGTTCGCGCACATCCACCTCAAAGTTGCGTCTGCAAGATGGGCTTCCATATGTTGCTTCAACGACAAGGACATCGCAATCCACGACTGGTGTACCATCTAATCTGAAATCGCCTGTCCAAACGATACGAATACCTCCTGCATCCTCGACTAAAACCTGAGCAGCGCCTAAGATGTGGTCTGCTTTGATTAAGCTGATTTTTTCGTCTCCGTATTTGAGCACTTTCCCGTATTCTAGTGTTTTTAATGCAGGGGCATCTTTGAGTTTGAGCGATTCGTTGAGGGTTTGGGTGAGGTCTCGGGTGGCTTTTGTCATCAAAACTTTCTCGCAACCCTTCAAACTGCTACGTAAACCGTAGAGGTGGTCCGCGTGAGCATGGGTAACAATGCGGAGAGGTCTTGAGGCGTCGTGTGCATCGCATGCTACACTGTTCCCTAACAGAACAGCACCACTCTTAGTTATCAATGCCCACTCAGTCAAACCGTATCTTCTCGCTAAGTTTTTTCTGCTAACCAATCGATAAGCTGCTCAGTATTTTCAGTCTCAATATTAACTCTTATCGGACCCAATGGTGACTCGGCAGTTTGCTCGGAAAAGGAAATGTGCCCTGCAAAAGCTACCTGCTTGTTTAAGCAGAAAGAAATCATGTTTCCTCGGATTGATTTGAAGAGGAATCTTCTTGCTGCATCGCGGATTCGGTCGTTGCACAACATGTTGCGGAGTTTTATGAGTGATTCTTGCCCTTTGGCTATTGCAGTTAAGGTGCTGCCTTTAGCGGCGGGCTTGACGGTTATGGATGCATTATCCAAAAAGCTAGTGACAGATGCTTTAACATTATCTTCGTTTTCCGTCGGGTAAATTTCCGTTTCGACGAAAACTGTTACTTCAACCATTTCTCTTCAATCTTCCTAAGTGATTCTCGCACTTTAGCTTTAACATGCTCGAAGCTATTATCGTTCTCTATTATCTGCTGTGCCATTGCTATAACGTTACCTAAACCAACGCTGAGTTCCCGCATGTCGCGTTCATTGAAAACTTTACATTCAGTTGGGTCGTCACTTCGGCGGCGATTGGAAAGGCGACTAAAGCGCGTTTCGGGAGAAGCATGAACAGCTAACAGGTTGAACTTGGCAAAATTTTCTTTGAATATACTGACTTCGTAAAGGCTTCTTAAACCGTCAACGAGAACTTTGGGGCTATTTTGTTCTGCAATTTTTGGGATACATTTTTGTGCAATAACATAGTTGCCGCCTTCTGCCCGCAACTCAAGCATGACTTTTCCAACGTTCTCAGGAGTCAATTCTAAACCGCGTTTGGTGGTTTCTTGCCTAACAACATCGCCCATAACTACAACGTCGTAGCCCAACTCGCGCGCAGTGTCAACAACCACTGATTTTCCTGACCCAGGCATCCCCGCTAAACCAATAACTAGTTTGTCAGCGTTCACGTTAACTTAACCTTTTTTGGTTGTATAGCAGCATCCTTGATTAAAAAGCATTTATGAGGGTTATGTGTTAAAATTACTAGAAGATTCAAAATGTCAGAACCTGAACCACAAATCAGAAGCTTCATCGCTTTCGACATGAAAAATGACAACGTTTTAAACAGGCTTGCTGCGGCACAAAAAATGTTAATCCAAACAAACGCCGACCTAAAACTTGTTGAACCCAAAAACATTCACATAACATTGCGCTTTCTTGGCGGAATCAGCCCTGAAATGGTCGAAAAAGTTTATGCAGTTATGAAAAACATAAAGTTTAGCCCCTTCAATGTTCAACTTTCTGGGTTAGGGGTTTTTCCAACACTTAACTATCCACGTGTAGTTTGGGCAGGAATAACTGATGGTGCAGAACAACTCAAAAGCATCTTTGAGCAACTTGAACCACAAATCCACGAATTGGGTTTCGCCCCAGACCCCAACGGGTTTAGTCCTCATTTAACCATTGCACGTGTGCGCTCGGGTGCAAATAAGCAACGTTTAGTTGACCTTGTAACTAAGCAAGCTAACTACGATTTTGGCAACATCAGAGCAGACTGTTTAAGGCTCAAAAAAAGCCAACTCTCACCAAAAGGTCCAACTTATTCAACGCTCAAAGAATATTGCCCTTAAATGATAATCATGGAAAATGAAGTAAACCAACTCTCTGAGCGGATTCTAAAGAAAATCACGCCCAAAAAAGAGGAATACGCCAAGATTGACGTGTTAAGCCGCGAACTGGAACAAAAAATCACTTTGGCGTGCCAGCAAGAAGGTATTGCTACGATTGTGCGTGTGGAAGGCTCAGTTGCCAAAGATACTTGGCTAAGTGAAAACCCAGACATTGACATTTTCATGAGGTTGCCAACATCGATACCACGCAAAAACCTCGGCGACATAGGGCTAAGAATTGCGAAAAAAGCCGCTGGGCAAGCTAAACAAATTGAACGATTCGCAGAGCACCCGTACCTTCAAATTTTCGTGGACGGTTACCGCGTGGACATCGTACCATGCTTTGATACTGAGCTGGGTAAATGGCAAAGCGCCACCGACCGAACACCGTTCCACACCGATTACATCAGGCAGCACTTGTCGAAAGAATTGCTCGGTGAAGTGCGGCTTCTGAAGAAGTTTATGCAGGGAGTTGAAGTTTATGGTGCGGAGATTAAAGTTGGTGGTTTCAGTGGCTACCTATGCGAACTTCTAATCATGAAGTACAGCTCCTTTGCTGGAACCCTACGAGCCTTCGCCCAGCACAATCGGCGTATAATAATTGATATAGAAGGCTTCTATGCAGATAGAGAAAAAGAGATCTCACTCCTCTTTCCAGAACCATTGGTAATCATTGACCCTGTTGACAAAGGAAGAAACGTTGCATCAGCTGTGCAGCCCCAAAAACTCTACAGCTTCATCGGGGCAGCCAGGGCATTTTTGAAAAAGCCATTGGAGCAATTCTTTTATCCTCCTAAACCAGAAGTTTTGTCCAATGAAACCTTGAAGAACCAACTTGAAAACCGTGGGTCATCGTTAGTGTTTCTGGTTATTGGCGGGTTGAATGCTGTTTCCGATGTTGCCTGGGGACAACTCTATCGTTCAAAACGTTCTTTGCGTACGCTGTTTGAACTAAGCGATTTTAAGGTTCTAAGAGACGCCGTTTGGAGCAACGAGAAATCCCAAAGTGTGTTCATGTTTGAGTTGGAGCAACAAGTGTTACCCAATGTCAAAAAGCATTTAGGTCCACCGCTTGAACGGGAAGCCGAATGTGAAAAATACCTTGCCAAATATGGCGATAACGAACGGGTGATTTCTGGTCCTTACATCGAGGATGCGCGCTGGATGGTAGAGTTGGCACGCAAAAACATCGATGCCGCAGAGCTCTTAAAGGTGAAGCTGGCGGATGGAGGCAAAAACGCTGGCGTCGCCGATTTAATTGCGAAAATAATACAGAAGAACCTCAAAGTTCTTGTTAACAGCGAAGTGCTTGAAGTTTATAAGGGAAACGAGGATTTTGCCGAGTTCTTAACTGGTTTTCTTATTGGCAAACCCTTCTGGCTAAAAAACCAATGAAGAAAGAGTTTTTTTCTTATAGTGTTACCGAATGGTAACAGCTAATGATGTACTCTGGCAAGTTGAGTCCTCTTTCACCGAGCCCTTCAGCAAGCCGTTAATTGGTCAATTAAATGCTTTGTTGTTTTCATTCATATCTAGATCATAATAGCAGTTCATTGCAGAAACGACAGTGGGGGTGGCTAATGGAGTTATTATAATTAAGAGAAGGTCCTAAAAAAATTTTCAATTAATAAAAGAACATTTATATCAAAAGAAAACATCAAGCCCAAGAAGGTTAGTGAACAAAAAATGTCACAAAATGACACTGAAAAATTCCAGTTTCTCGTCAAATTAGCCCTCGAAAAAGGTGCAGCAGACGCAAAAATCATCCCAACCGAGAAAGTCATCGTCGAAGACCGCGTGGTCCTCAAATGCAAAGTCGGCTGCAACCACTACGGCAAAACCCTCGCTTGCCCACCATATACACCCTCAGCTGAGGAATTCCGCAAAATAGTTAGCGAATACAACTATGCGATGTTCATGAAATTCACTTCAAACGCTCAGGCGGAACCTGAAGTTTTAGCCAAACTTATGGTAGCCGAAACCGACCCAACAGTTACCAAAGAAATCAAAGAGAAAGCGGCGAAGTTCTGGCTAGATTGGAAAGATGACAAACATAAAATGCTACAGAGCGTTGTGGATTTGGAAAAAGCCGCCATGAACAAGGGCTATTCTTTAGCAATTTCGTTTGTTTCTGGACACTGCCAACTCTGCGAGAAATGCAACACCGAAACCAGGATTTGCCGCAACCCTAACTTAGCGCGTTGGTCAGAAGATGCGGTTGGCGTAAACGTAAAGAAAACCGCTATGAATGCTGGAATTTCAGTTACTTTTCCATTTGCCAAAAACCCAGAATCCTTCGCAATACTCCTCATAGACTAAATCGCGAAAAACCAAAAAAACTTAAATTTACAGCGCAGAAGCCATGAAAATACGCCTTGACGAAATGTACGCAGGCTTAAAGGAATACTTTGAAACTTTAGGCTATGAAATAACTTCTGAAGAAGCGGTTTAAGGATTGCTAAGACCGAGATATTGTCGAGTACGCTGGCAAGCAAAACTTGAGTTTAGTTACATAGTTACCGAAAACCTGCGGAGCTTGTGGAGTTGTTTGGAGTTAAATGAGTTTATGTTTCTAATTTGATGGTTGCCAAGTTGGATGACCAAAAAATCAAAGAACTGGAGCTTTAGACGCTGATATGTCGAAGGTACTTATTCCAAAGATATGCAGCTGCATAACCGGCTATTGCACCCGTCGCTGGACCCATAAATAGCACCAACGCATCGAGCATCGGGCTTCTTTGAACAAACAAACTGACAAATGAAAAACCTTGAATGTACTGGGGGAAAACCGCGAAGGCTGAATAGCTTGAAACCGCTATCAGCATGGTGCTAGAGCCATAGCGGCAATCAATCGGTTGCGATTTACTCCTTGGGCGGAGCCTTTGATTTTAAATATGAAAAGGAAAGCATCCACGAATACACCGAAGAGGAAAGCGAAGAAGAATGTGAAAGGTCCCAGGGCTGGGCTAACCAAGGCAGTTAAGAGACCGCCGACAGCGCCAACATACATGGCACCAACTTTCGGAATGAACAAAGCACTTAAAGCTAGAAGCACGGCTTGGACGACGATTATTAGATAGTTTAATGGAGGAAGCAGAAACACGTTGGCGACGAAGATTATGGCTCCGAAGAGCCCAATGATGAATAATCGCTGAATCTTCTGCATCCATGTCCCCCTTTCAATATAGCATTTAGGGTTGCATCTAAAAAGGTTAATGTCGCAACTTTAAAGGCAGAAGAGTTCTGAATGGTTTCAATTTTAATTTTAACGGAAAGTTATAAATTGCCAAGATGCAATACTGAATAGCATATAATAATTAACTTATAAATGTAAAAAAGGGGTTAAGGAAAATGAGCACTCACGCAGAAGATTTGAAACTTCGCTTAATGACAATCGAACTTTTACGAACAGCAAAATATAAGCGAAACATCACTTATCGGGAACTAGCCTCAAAAACCGGGTTACCCGTCACCGTACTAAGCCGATATGCTAAAGGCCACGTATTGCCAAACACAACCAGAGCCAAACAGCTCTGGCGCGTCCTAACCAAACTCGTCGGCTTAGAAGCAGAACTCCGCAGCAGAATAAAATTCGACGACATAGGCTACTTTGACAACACCGAAATCGTCGGTGACTACAACATTCTTCAGCAAGCCGCAAACCATGCATTAGCAAACTTCGCTGGGAAACGCGTAACAAAAATCCTCACTGCTGCAGTCGACGGCATTCCATTAGCAACCATGGTCGCCAACTCACTAGGCGTTAACCTCATTGTTGCCAAACGCAACAAAGAAGTCGGCGTCAAAGCCTTCCTCGAAGAAACATACATCCTAGGAAGAGATTCAGGAGTAACAGTAACTCTCTATATCCCAAAAGAATCCATCAAAAAACGCGACAGCGTTCTAGTTGTTGACGACATGATTAAGAGCGGTGAAACCCAAGAAGCCCTCGTTAACTTGGTAAAGAAATCGAAGGCTGAGGTTTCAGGCATCTTCTCACTGATAGCCGTCGGCGAAGAATGGAAGAAACGCCTAAAATCAGGAGAAGACTCACCAGTCGAAGTCGTCACACATCTGAAATCCCCATTTGATACGTCTGCTTAAGTAAAACTTAAGCCTCCCTTTTCATTTTGTTAAACCAGCTGAGTGAAAGCAGTGAATAAAATCGGCCACATTACCATCCTCGTTAAAGACCAAGATGAAGCCCTAAAATTCTATACCGAAAAACTTGGGTTTCAAAAACGACAAGACATCGCAATCGCGGAAAACGTGCGGTGGGTTACTGTTTCACCGAAGGGTCAAACTGATCTTGAGTTGACGTTTGTGGTAGCTAACAGTGAACCCAAACGCAAAGCGGTAGGTAAGCAAGCGGGAGACCACGTTTTTCTCACACTGGAAACTGATGATTGCCGCAAAGAATACAAGGCATTAAAGGCGAAGGGAGTAAAATTCTATGGGAAGCCAGAGGTACAATCTTGGGGTGTAGATGTGGTTTTAGAAGACCTTTACGGCAACCTCTTTGATTTGGTTCAACGCTTCACGCATTAGGAACAGAAAACTTTAACGCAACCGCCCATAACTAAGCGGTACTACAATCAAGTTTGAGGAAATGAACATGCGGATGATTAAGTGGCAAAACGGAACTGTCATAACACCTGACCAAACCAAACTTCCCCTCCAAGAAGTCACGCTTGAAATAAAAACAGTTGACCAAATGGCGGAAGCTATAAAAAATCTTCGCGTCAGAGGCGCCCCACTTTTAGGTGCAGCCGCAGGTTTTGGTATAGCACTCGCAGCTTACAACTCCAAGGCAAAGAATAGCCAAAAATTTTTAGCTGAGCTCGAAACCGCGGGAACAGTAATCAAACGCCAGAGACCAACCGCAGTAAACCTATTCTGGGGCGTAGACCGCGTATTAAACAAAGCTAAGAGCGCTACAGGAAGCGTTGAGGAACTGAAGGCAGTTGTAATTTTGGAAGCTCAAAAAATTGCAGATGAAGACGCAGCGCAAAACCACGCAATTGGCAAGAACGGCTCCGTGCTAATAAAAGACGGCGACACCATTTTGACTCACTGTAACGCCGGCGAACTTGCAACGGTCGAATATGGAACCGCGTTGGGCATCGTTCGTGCAGCTTGGGAAGAGGGCAAAAGAATCAAAGTCATCGCAGACGAAACAAGGCCTCTTCTGCAGGGTGCAAGGCTCACCACTTATGAACTCAAAAAAGATGGGATACCGGTTACTTTGATTACTGATAACATGGCGGGCTACGTCATGAGCAAAGGCTTAGTTGACCTTGTGATTGTGGGAGCAGATCGCATAGTGCAAGATGCCGTTTTCAACAAAATCGGCACTTACAGCGTCGCTGTGCTGGCACATGAACACAAAATTCCCTTCTACGTTGCCGCGCCAAAATCAACTTTCGATTTAACGCGGCAATCCGCCGAAGTGGAAGTTGAGGAACGTAAACCAGAAGAAGTCACCCATATAGGCAGCCTGCAAATCGCTCCCAACGGTGTAGCAGTCATGAACCCCTCCTTTGACCCAACACCCCTCAAATACGTCACAGCTATCATAACCGAAAGCCGAGTTATCTATAACAAGAATTTTGGGGAATTCAAAAAAGGAAAAATATAGCCTCAAGCAAGCGTAACGCATTTGGGAGTTAAATTCTTCCAGATAAGAACCTCAGAAAGGTTTTGTGATCTCATTCAACTTTTAGGTCTGTACCTCAAGAGAGCGGCAAAGCCTCCCAAAGCTGTAAGGCTTGCTTTTTCCTCCGACTCGGTAGATATTACTTCAACCCTTGCGTTTGTCTGCGAAGCCAAATCATCTAGCACATCGATTATGTCCTTCTCTTCTACTTCGTATTCAATTGAGCGGCATCTCTCGCATTGGAGGGATATCATTTCCTGTGCAGTTTGAAGTTTCTTTTTCTTATCCACTATTCTCGCCTTTGATAATCCGCAGTTTTTGCAAACAGCAATAAGGTCAATTATGTCTGTTCTATCGGACGCTAATGCAACTTCCCCTTCACTATTCTTTAGCGCATTCAAAACTACATCTAAGCCGTAAATAGCTAAACCGTCTTCCTTACCCAAGGATGCCAAAAGCCGCTGCACAATCATCTTCTCCTCTGGCCCACACATATTCTTCAGTACCTCACAGGATTTGTCAAGCACCTCTTTTACGGCTTCCCTGCCGGCGGATTGAGTATCTACGGTGCTTAAGAGCGCATTCTTAAGTTCATAGTGAAGGTAATCGCCATTTAAGAAATCCTCTTTAGTTGTGCCCGGTCCTCCAACAATAAACGCCGTAACTTTATGGTTTTCGATAAATGCCTTTGTTGCATGTTCTGCAACTCTGTGGAAGTAGTGGGTGAGTTCGGTGTCGCGTTCTCTTTCGTATCTCCTTTGGCTTGACCCGCCTTTTCCAGATTTTCCGTGGATCCCCGACGTTATATTCTCAATGAATTCAAAGCGTTCACCGTTGAGGACACCGAAACTAGTCTCCTTTGAATCCAAGGCGAGCAGCCCCACAACCTTTTGGTTTCTAAGCATTTCTCTTAGCGGTTCTAACCTGAAGTGGTCGTCAACCTCACAATAATAAGTAGTAAATGGTTCGGGCGGGATCAGTTCTTCAACATTCAAAACCTCGCTTCCCGAATCCTTCGTGATGAAGACACCAGCAAATAGCGCCAACCCATTATCTTGAATTTCTTTTTGCTGCTTTAGGCGCTGGATTACATTTTTGATGGCTTCTTGAAGGCGATTTCTAACGTCCTTAGAGTTCTCATTTTTCGTGGCGGCAGAATCCGATTCGTCCTTAAGGTTTGTAACTATTTCGTCTATTGATTTGCCTATTGGTATATAGAGCGAGAGAAACTCCAATCCTCGTCCTTCTTGGTTTGATAGATAAGCTATTTGCTTCCTTAGTTTATGTTGCTTCACGGAATTTGTGGTTGCCATTTGGCATCCGTGAAAATGTGTTACTTTTTCAGAAACCAAACTTGACACCTAAACATCAATTTAAGGCAGATCGACAATGAGTTGATTCAGCCTTATTCTCTAAAACAATCAACATGAGGGTTAAAAGATTTTGTATGTCTTTGAAAAATTGTTCGGCAGTTAAATAGAAAACCCTCTTTTCAATTCTATTGACTCATTATGTAGTTGATTAAACTCTGATTAACGTAAGCACTTGTGGATTGCAGACAACAACTACAACCAACAAACCCCAAAAAACAACCTAAATTTAAAACTCAACCCAAAAAACAAATTTCAGAGAAAAAATCCTATAGGAAAAGCCACAACAACAACCAAAGAAAATATTAAATTAACACAGAAAAATATCTTCGCACCCTACTTCAAGCAAAAAAAAGGTTAAAAAATAAAAGAATGAAGAGCGGAAATTTGCCTATTGTTTATTGGTTACCTCGCGTTTTACAGGTGTTTGAGCTTGACCAACGCTTGTGCAAAAAGGTATTTGCCAAAGCATAATGTTAAAGAGTTAACAACCCCAAAATGCACCTATTACAGTTGATTCAACTGATGACTGAAACCAAAAAAACTGCCCCAGTGGAATTCCGAACCAGCGGCATCCAAGCAGATAAAGGCGTCACCATATCTGAGCAGAGCAACATCGATGCACTTTCTTCCCGCGGCTATGGAACCTTAGAGAATAAAGTTTTCACCTTAACCTTCTACGAGTCACTGTACCTTTTGGATAAAGGCATGCTTGAAATCAAAGACCCAAATGGCAAAACTGAAGATTTCCAGAGTCTGCTACACAGTTATGAAGCCCAAAATGACAACGCATGGGTCAACTACCTTGTTTACCGTGACCTGCGCAGCCGAGGTTATGTTGTAAGGGAAGGTTTCGGCGGCGGAATCGACTTCCGCATATATGAACGGGGAACCTACGGTAAAGACACTGCACCCTACCTAATCATGATTACGCAAGAAGGCAAACCTCTTCCCGTAAACGACCTAGCAGATGCACTATCAAAATGTAAAAGCCAAAAAAAAGAACTAATCTTAGCAGTCATGAACCGGCGCGGGGAAGTTGTTCATTACTCAGTTTCCCCTTTAAGCTTCAACAAAATTGAGCCAGACCAAGATGAATAATTCCAAAAACTCACTTGGGATCCAAAAGTTTACGCTAAGAATTCTAAGAACCACTTCCAGGGGCAGAAGAACTCTTTCCAAAACTTGTGCTTATGTCTGTCAGCGGTTAGCGAGAGTTTAATAGAATAATTGCACCATTTAGCTTGTTTAGGAGCACAAATGACATGCCAGCTTTCCAACCTGTCCGAGGAATGAGAGACCTTGTCGGCAAAGAAGCCCAAACTTTCACTTACATCATTGGTAAAGCACGAGAAACCGCCTTACTCTACGGTTACAAAGAAGTTATAACGCCCCACGTTGAGCCTCTTGAACTTTTAAGCGCCAAATCTGGCGAGGATATTCGGCAACGGATGTTCATTTTCAAGGACCTGGGTGACCGCCTAGTGGCGCTACGTCCAGAGTTTACCGCCTCAATTGCGCGGTTAGCCACAACATCTCTTAAGAATGAGCCAAAGCCTCTACGCATGCTCTCTGTAGGCACCGTTTACCGGTATGATGAGCCGCAGCGTGGACGTTACCGCGAGTTTTGGCAGTCAAACTTTGAACTAATGGGCTCAGCAAAACCTGAGGCAGACGCTGAAATTGTTTTGCTTACGAATAACTTGATGAAGACGTTGGGACTTCAAGGGTACGCCTTTAAAATTGGCCACATTGGTGTGATTCGTGGGATTCTAAGCCAAGATGGAGTTGACGAGAAATCCCAGAATGCCGTGTTGCAGCGGATGGATAAGAAAGAGTATGATGATGCACTCAAACTTGTGGAATCGGATAAATGCCGAGCGATGTTAAAAGGTTTAATTGCTATCAGGGGCAACGATTGGCTCGATACTGTTGAGCAACTCCAAAGTTACGTTGCAGGCTACGAAAAAGCCAAAGCGGCTGTAGAAAACCTTGCGGAAACTCTCAAACTGATAGCTGAAAGTGCAGACATATCAATCGCGGTTGAGCCAGCATTCGCTCGGGGATTAGAATACTACACCGGAATGATTTTTGAGATCTACATTCCTGGACTAGATATTGCTTTGGGGGGCGGAGGACGATATGATAAACTCATTGAAGCTTTCGGCGGCGAACCCACGCCAGCTATTGGTTGTGCGCATGGAATCGACAGGATTGCTATTGCCTTACAAACGCAGAAAACAACTCTTGCAACAAAGGCTGAGAAGAAAGTTGTAGTTTTACCCATTACTGAAGCAATGAAGTCTGAAGCGCTAAAGATTGCTCAACAGTTGCGTTCTGCCGGAGTTACTGTGGAGTTTGAGGTTATGGGTAGAAAGATTGCGAAAGCCCTCGAAGACGCCGACAAACGCAAAATTGAATTTGCAGTTATCGTTGGCGAGCGAGAGCTCAAAGAAAACGTAGTTGTACTCAAAGATTTAGCGAACCGACAACAAAACACAATCTCAATCGATAAATTAATTGAAAAAATCAAAAACTAAAAAGAAAAATAAAATTTTGGAGCCTCAAAAGAGGCTTATTTTTTTGTTTAGAGTCGTTTGATGTAACGGTTGACTTCCCACTCGGTAACTTGTGTGCGGTATAGGTCCCATTCGTTGCGTTTCTCTTTGAGGAAGTTCTCAAACGCAGTTTGACCGAGGGTTTCACGCATTAATTCGCTGGTTTCGAGTTCGTCGAGTGCTTCTTTGAGCGATTCTGGGAGTGAAACGATGCCGCGTGCTTTGCGTTCTTCGTAGGTCATGTGGTAAACGTTTAGTTCAACTGGGTCGCCTGGGTCAATCTTGTTCTTTATGCCGTCTAAGCCTGTTGCTAAGAGTACCGCGAACTGTAAGTATGGGTTTCCTGAACCGTCTGGGCATCGGATTTCGCATCTGGCTGCGCCTTTTCTTCCGCCGAAGTTTGGTACACGGATGAGTGGTGAGCGGTTTTTGTGTGCCCATGCAAGATAGACTGGTGCTTCGTATCCGGGAACTAAGCGTTTGTAGCTGTTGGGCCATGAATCTAATACTGCCGCCATTTTTCGTCCGTGGGCTAATTGTCCACCGATAAAGTTTCTGGCTAAGTCTGATAGGTAACCGTTTTTGGCGTCGTCTGAGTAGAACATGTTTTGAGTTACGTCTTTGTTCCATAAGCTTTGGTGAACATGCATGCCACTGCCGTTGATGCCTTGGAATGGTTTAGGCATGTAAGTGGTTACGTACCCTGCACGTGCAGCAACAACTTTACCACACATTTTCATTGTGATTGCGCGATCTGCTGTAACTAGAGCTTCACCGTATTTGAAGTCGATTTCGTTCTGTCCCAACGCAACTTCGTGGTGGCTGAGTTCAATTTCTATACCGAAAGCTTCAGCAGTATCCGCAATTTCACGTCGTAAATCGTCTGTTAAGTCGCTGGGGTGGAAATCAAAGTAACCTGCTAAGTCGATGGGTGTAGGTAGGCCGCCGTTTTCACTTTCTTTTACGATGAAGAACTCTAGTTCCGGAGCGCATATGAAAGTAAAACCTGCTTTAGCAGCTTTCTCTACTGTTCTTTCAAGAACATAGCGTGGGTCGCCTTCGAAACGTTTGTTCTGTGGAGTGTAAATGTCGCAGAGGAGTCTGCAGGAGGATTTCTCTTTTGGCCTCCAGGGTAAGACTGCGAAGGTAGTTGGGTCTGGGAAAAGGACCATGTCTGATTCTTCTATTGGTCGGTAACCTGTAATTGAGGATCCGTCGAAGGATTGTCCGTTTTCAAATATGCTATCCATGTTTTTTGAGCTGACAGCTATATTCTTGAGCATGCCGTTTATGTCGGTGAACTGTAGCCTAACGAATTTTATTTCTAATTCTTGGATTTGTTGAATAACTTTGGTGACCTGTTCTTTCCACGCGGGGTTTTTAAAATTTTTCATTTTCTAATTATCTCTCCTTGAAGGCTTGGCTTTTGCTCTCCATATGTTATGGAAATCAGATTAAACGTAAACATATTTAAATTTATCGCTTCAAACTTATCGATAAATGTCCAATATATAGGTAAATTATTGAAATACTGTTTTCAAACTATCTCGTTTTCTGCGCGAAAAAAAACGTTCAAAAACCGCAGTTAACTATTCAAATAACCAAAAAAACCGTCATTATCGCTCCCTACGCAGAAAATCGCCCACATCAGAAACGTTCCTCACCACTATTTGATTATTCCCCTTCCCACTGCTCAGGTTTTCAACAATTCTGCCAAAACCTAAACATTCGCCAAATTCGTTAAGAACCAGAGTGTTCGTATCCTTCCTGCCGGAACCCTGAACCCGCACGATACTTTTCCTCAAAACGTCCCTGCCGCAAATAAAAAGCCAAGCCGCTTTCCTATCCAAGACAATTCTGCTAGCTCCAACCTTCACAAGCATCACAAGCAAGTTAAAGCTTGGAAAAAACTTGCCCTCCTTGGCTTTTCCGATGTAAACTCCAGCGTAGAAGAAATCTGGTTTAACCAACGGTTTCAATACAGGATTCACAAGATAGAAACGCCCGTTCTTTTCAATCATTAAATTTATGTTTAGGGCAATTTGCACTCCGAATTGGGCAGCAAAATTTGTTATTGACTTTGGGTTCATAGTTGTGGGCTCCGCCTTTTTAGTTTGCAGACAAAAAAGCCCTGGGTTTCACCGGGCCAAAGCCGTCTGCAATTCTTAATCGTTGGGTCAAGCTGTTTGCCAAAAATGTTGGTTAAGCCTTTTTCACCATGGCAGAAGATTTGTTCGATTTGCAGGTTTAGGTTTTTTATTGCCCAATCCATATTTAACTCGTTTTCTTCAGGTTCAAGCGAACATGTAGAATAAACCATCTCGCCCTCTTCGCTAAGGCACTTGGTAGCTTCAGTTAGAATTTCCCGCTGCAAACCCGCGTTCCGCTCTACATCTTTTAGAGTGCGGTTTTTGAACCAGTTTCTGTCAGAGGCAAAATTGCCCGAGCATGGCGCATCCACCAACACTCTGTCAAACCTTATGTTGAACGCGGAGGCTTGCCGTGCATCTAACAGATAAACCGCCGCGTTGCTGACGTGGCAGCGTTCCAAATGGTTACATAGAGCGTTTAAACGCCATTTATCCACATCCAACGTCACAATCGCCCCCGTGTTCTCCATCAAATCTGCAAGCTGAACAGTTTTTCCTCCTGGCGCCGCGGCGGCATCGAGAACCTTTTTCCCTTTCAGAGTTGAGAAAACGGAAGCTGGAATTTGGGCGGCTGCTTCCTGAATCGAGTACATACCCAGCAAATATTCAGCTGTTGCTCCAGCTGAGACCACCGATTCTTGTACCCAGTAGCCAAAGTCGAGGAACGGAACTTTCTGCAGGTGAACGCCTAGATCCGCAAGCCTTTGGATTAGTTTTTTTCCTTTTGAGCTGCCGTTGTTAACGCGTATAGCTTGTCGCAGGGTAACCTCTTGGTATTTCCAGCCTAGCCGTTCATAGCGGTCTGTGAAAAATTCTTTTCCTGACATCAGCCTTAGATGGCTAAATCACTGATAAAAGCTTTTATGGCAAACCAACAATTTTAAGGTGATAGCCATGTCTAAAGTAGTCCGAGTAGGAGTAACTTTTCCACCTGAACTTTTAGAAGACTTCGATGAAATCATATCGAAAATGGGCTATGAAAGCCGAAGCAAAGCCATACAAGATGCCGTTCGACTCTTCGTGTCAGAACGGAAATGGGTCAAAGAAGAAGATTCACAGCAAACAGGAGTTTTGCTAATGGTTTACGACCATGACACAAGAGGATTAGAAAGCGATTTAACAGAAGCACAGCATCACCACACCGAGTTGATTTCTTCAACCATGCACATACACCTCGGCGAACATGACTGCCTTGAAGTAATAGCTGTCAAGGGCAAAGGCTCAGAAATCAGGCATCTAAGTGACCATTTAGGTTCAAGAAGAGGGGTAAAAATCCTCAAATCAATGATTGTGTCAGTTTAGCCCTTCACTTCAAACATCCGTTCCAACGAAACCCGGGCTTTTTTGGAGACAGCTTCAGGAACTTTAACCACGTACTTTTCTTCTTTTAATGCTGAGTAGAGTCTATCCAGCGTAGTCAACTTCATGTTGGGGCAAACGGCGCCTTCGTAAGCAAGGTAAAAGTTTTTCTGCGGATTCTCTTTGCATAATCTGTGCAGGATTCCTTCTTCGGTGCCGACTATGAAGTCTTTAGAGTGGGATTCTTGGGCATAACGGCACATCTTAGAGGTGCTGCCGATGAAATCCGCCACTTTGCGCATTTCAGAGCTGCATTCAGGATGAACCATAGCTACAGCGCCGGGATGTTGAATCTTTAAAACTTTGACGTCCTCAGGCTGAAACAGCAGGTGCGTTGGGCAGAATCCATTTTCAGGGATAGGGATTAATTTCTTTCCCGTTTTTTCGCTAACATATTCGGCTAGGTTCTTGTCTGGACCAAACAGGATGGTGTCTGAGTCCAAAGATTTTATGACTTCCACGGCGTTGGCGCTTGTACAGCAAACGTCGCATTCAGCTTTGCATGAAGCTAAAGTGTTAACGTATAGGACTACTGGAGCGTTTGGATATTGTTTTTTGGCGCGTTTTATCTCGTCAACAGTCAGCATCTGCGCCATGGGGCACCGTGCACCTAAACAAGGCAATAATACCTTCTTATTTGGGTTCAAAATCGCTGCGGACTCAGCCATGAAATCCACTGCAGAAAACACTATTATTTCCGCATCCTTTTCCTCAATCGCTTTACGACTAAGCTCAATGCTGTCACCGACATAATCAGCGATATCTTGAATTTCTGGTCGTTGATAGTTATGAGCCAGTATCACAGCTTTTTTTTCTTTCTTGAGTTTTAGGATTTTGTCCGATAAAGCCATATTTTCGCCTAGTTCTGACTTAAACGTGAAAAATAAGAAGGACATGTTAACAGATATATGCTTTTACCCTACCGCAGAGACTTTGAACCTTAAAAATGCAGAAAACAAGTTTGTTAAGCGTTTTTAATTCCCTCTCAAAAAGTGGAAGTCCATGACCTTCTATTTAAAATTCGGCAATAGTGATTTAGGTTGACCGGTTTGACTGCTGATCCAACAAGGACAAAAAAAAGCCAAAGCTGCCTAAAAAACGGTTACTAAAGAAGATTAATCGAAGATAAACTACCGTTAGCCGTTCATCGATTCTTCATGATAAATCATCAATAAAGATGCTAAAAAAACTGTTTTGTAAAGAAAACAAAAAAGAAAAGCCCTTTTAGGGTTCAAATTATAGCTGTTGCTGTTTTAGAGAAGCCAGATACTTGAGATGGAATGGCTTGATGACTATTCCACCCTTTAAGTCAGCGTTAAATGTTTGACTTTCAATAACCCAATCGGACATTTCTGAATCAAGAGCCCTGATGAACTCTGCAAAGTTTTCAAAGTTTTCATGAAGCGAGATGCAAACTGTATCCCAACCCATGCCTCTGCCGTCTAACGCCATAATCACGTTGGTTTGTTTCATGAACCATTCTTTCATCTTATGTAATGCCTTAGTTTTCTCCTCGCCTGCCGCATATTTCAGTTTGCTCTTCAAAAATGTTATTGCAGCTATTTCAAACCCAATTTGACCGAATTTAGGAATCACAGTGTACCCCTCAATAAAGTTTTCTTCCAACATAGCTCGTCTTCGGGTGACGGTAGGCTGAGAAACGCCTAAGGCTTTTGCAAGTTGCCTGTCGCTTCTGTGAGAGTCCTTCATGAGCTCGAACAGAATCTTGTAATCTATTGGTTTCAATTCTTTCATTACAATCAACTTAACCGATTTTCGTTATCCAATAGCATTTTTTGCCATCATATATAAACATCATGTTGAATAAACGAAAAACTTTCGAGTGCAACAACGAGACAGTAACAGGAACTCTTAAGAGAAAAAAACATCTCTAACATGCAGGAGCTCAAAAAATGCCGATACAAATCCAAAACCAGATAGAACAAGAAATCACACATTTTCTCAGTGATTTAATACGCTTGAACACCACCAACCCGCCAGGAAACGAGACAAAATTAGCTAACTTGATAGCTGAATACATAGCTAAAGAAGGCTTCAAATCCGAAATCATAGAGTCAGCACCCGGCAGAGGTAGTGTAATCACTCGGCTGAAGGGCTCAGGTGAAAAACCCAACTTACTTTTGCTTTCCCACCTTGACGTTGTTGCCGCTAATCCTGCTGAATGGAGTATTGACCCGTTTGCGGGCATAGTAAAAGACGGCTATGTCTACGGCAGGGGCGCATACGATATGAAAGGCATGACGGCATTGGAAGTGATAACTCTTCTGCTCTTAAAAAGAAACAACGTAACGCTCAAAGGCGATGTTGTTTTGGCAGCCACTGCTGACGAGGAAAAAGGCGGAGAAGAAGGTGCTGGCTACCTCCTGCGAAATCATAAGAACAAGGTTTGGTGCCCTTATGTACTAAACGAGGGTGGGGGCTTAGCCATACCTCAAAAAAGCAGCAACATTTACCCAGTGCAAACAGCCGAAAAAGGCATTCTCTGGTTCAAAATAAAAGCCAAAGGCACACCTGGACATGGTTCCACACCAAACATGGCTGACAACGCAATTGTACGTATGAACAAAGTCATAGAAGAAATTGGAAATTATCAACCGCCAACCATTTACGTGCCAACCCTCAGACAATTCCTCAATGAAGTTGCAAAACACAACTTAGACATAAAAGAGCTATTGGCAGGTTTATTGAGCAACCCTACACAAAGCGACCAAATCCTTGACAAATTAGCTAAGACAGACAAGGCTTTGGCAGAAGAAATTAGGCCTCGAACCAAAATGACCATTACACCAACCATTATTCATGGGGGGGTAAAAGAAAACATAATACCTTCTGAGTGTGAAGCGGTGTTTGACTGTCGAGTGTTACCTGGGCAAAGTGTAGATGAAACTCTCTCAACGATCAAAAGCTTACTCAAAGATGTTGGTATGGAGAAGTTGAGTTTTGAGATTATTCAGATGCATGACGGCAACGAATCGAGCACCCAAACCCCACTCTTCAGTGCTATAACAAGTGTTTTGAAAGAGTTTGAACCAAACTGCGGAGTAACTCCAACTCTGACAACGGGCGGGACAGATTCGCGCTTCTTCAGAGAAACGGGCAGCATATGTTATGGTTTCCACCCGATGCGGCCAGATGAACCCAACGATGAATTGGAAAGGCGCATGCACGGCATCGATGAACGCATAACCATTGAGAACCTTGTTTTCGGAACTAGTATATTCTATGAGGTAGTCAAAAGATTCATGACTTAATCTCTTTTTTTTAGTTCTAAGCTATATTTTTAACATTGAATATTTATTGTCAGATAAACAAGTTATTGCGAAAACTCGTTGGTTGGAGAGGTAATCAGAACGTGCTCGGTGGACATGCGTTGATAAACAAAAAACCCGCAAACTTCAAAGTCGTCAAAACAGTCGGCTTAATCTCAGATACGCATGTACCTAAACAAGCACGCTCAATTCCCAAGAGGGTTTTTGAAATCTTCGAAAATGCAGATTACATTATTCATGCTGGCGATTTGGTAGAGTTGGCTGTGATTGATGAGTTGGAACAAATTGCCCCTGTTTTGGCGGTTCACGGCAACATGGATGGCTTAGAAGTCAACAACTCATTTCCATCACTTAATTCTATGAAGGTTTTTAACTGGAAAATAGGTGTGATGCATGACCCAGACATTAATTTCGGCTTAAACAAGAGCAGGGAAATTGTTTCGCAGAATAAATTTAACGTTTTTGTTTGCGGACATACCCATACAGCATTCATCAGTTGGGAGGAAAAGATACTTTACATCAACCCTGGCAGTGCAACTGATTCAAAATCTTCATTCAATAAGCCTTCGGTTGGATTACTGAAAATCACCTATGAAGCCATTTTACCCCAAATCGTTGAGTTGTAACCAAATAGAATTGTCAATTGAAAATGTGGAGTTATGCAGACGAAAAGATCGCCAAGACAAATGAGGAAATCACCGTTGCAGAAACCGCGACTATTTGGACAAAAACAGCCTATGCTATAAAACTACAGTGTTGACGGAACTCTAAATGGCGATATAACAATAGCCGAGATAAGCAAGAATCAAATAGCCGTTTGAACAACAAGCTTGCGATTACTATTTTCAAAAGTTTAGTAAAGTCATTAAATTTCGCAAGTTGCCAATCCAAAACTTTTCGTATAATAGTTCACTTTCACTTACCCCTCCCCTGAACCAAACATAAGTTTCTTCAATTGCCTTAAAAGCAATAACATCAAAGGTGGGTTGAGGTAAAATATATGGAACATTGTAAAAATCCCTGGAAAGACAATTGCCACTGCGAAAACATTAAGCTATACATCCAAATAAAAGGCGAAAACCTACCAATTTGTCAACAGTGCTGGAGCAAAATCGCTGACCAAGAAGAGGAATGGTAAAGATGGAGAGTTTCAGCTCTAACAGTGCGAGATCATTCATTGGAAGAAACGTTAACTTACACTTGAAAGATGGAGCAGTAATTATTAACGTTCAACTGACGAAAATCCAAAAGGGTGTCGGAAAGAACAACAACTTAATCGAGTACTCTCTGACAGGCAACCAGAAGGTCACGCGTGTACCACTCAGGAACGTTGCTTGGGCTGAAATGCTTAATGTAAACCTGATGAAAAATTCAGCTTGATGATACGGAAGTAAAAAAAAGTGAAATACCCGCGGCTTCCGCCGCGGGCATCCAAAGACTAAACGCGGTTTATGTATTGTTCGATTTTCTCGCTTGTAACAATACCTGCAGTTCTAACAGCGTAACCATCTGACCACAAATGTCCACCCCAAAGCCGCAATTTAATGCAAGGAAACTCCTCAAACATCACCCTAGCAGAAACACACTTCAAAACACGCACCATCTCGGGAATCCACACCTTAGGTGGAGCAGAAACAAACACATGCACATCATCTCCATCGTGAACTCTAGCAGACAGAAGCCGGTAGCCATGTTCATCAGCAATCATTTTAAGTACTTCCAGAAGCCTAACCTCAATTGAGCCGAATAGTACCTTGTGCCGGTATTTGATGGCCCAGATGAGGTGGTAATTGGCTTGGAAAGCACAGGTCTTTGCCTTTTCCAGGGCTTTCACCTCCTCTTCTAATGGTGACAGACCTATCAACTGGATGGCTTAATTAGAACTACGTAGACTTTACGCATTCATCCTGCCGCTGCCGCGGCAGGTATTCTGCTAGGTTTTTTATAAAAACACAAATACTTGCCGAGACATTCACCATCCATGGACTGTTCAAACTGTGGAGTATGTTGCACAGAAACCGAAATGTTGCTCTCTAAAAAAGACATCAAATGCTTAGAAAAAAGAGGTTTCAGTCAAAATCAATTCGCTAATTTTGACGAAAATGGTTATGCTGTGCTGAAAAATCAAGACGGTTATTGTGTCTTCTATGACCTCAAAAACCGCAAATGTAGCGTTTATGAAGACAGGCCTGCGGGTTGCCGAGTGTACCCTGTTATATTCGATGAAGAAACAGGGATAATTCTAGACGACATTTGCCAGTCAAGAAATACTATAACCCTTGAGGAAAAAAGAGTTAAGGGCAAAAAAGTGGTCAGGCTTCTTGAAATAATCGATGCTGAAGCTTCAGAAAGATGCACTTAGATTTGTTGGTGATTTTTTTTTAAAGTCTAATTGTTTGCATTGACAGCATTTTACTTCAGTGGTTTTTTGTCTGTCAACTTAATTATTGGTGGTCAAACTTGTTATTAACAATCCTTCACCAAATTACAAATGGACTTACTTCAGCTATTCGTTTGTTGTTTTGGGAGATTTTTAAGAGTATAAAAGTTATTTTGCTTTTGAAGTTTTTTCCTGTGCCATCAGGTATTCTATGTATTCTTTCATATTGCGGTTTGTTTCGTTTGCTCTTTTCTTGATGTCTTCGTGAAGCTTATCTGTCACAGTTATGCATTTGTAACCTTTCCTTGGCAAAAGACCCTGTCTCCTTCCGTACTTTACAGTACTCAGGTAATATATAATTAGCGGTAAATCAGTGCTAACTTTCTTAAACCTTAAATAAATGTACGTTCGGTTACTATGACTGAAGAGAGGGAAACAGAAACGCCCAAAAAAGGCTATAAAAGCATCACTGTGAAGACCGAGGTGTACGATTACTTTTTTAACGAATGGCTAAAAGTCAAAAACGAATACGCCATAAAAAAAGGCATCCACAGCTTCTCAGCCTACATCACCTACCGCTTAGCTCAACTTATAACCGAAGACAAAAAAACAAACAATGCTTAATCCTCCAACACCCTCAACTTTAAATAAGTCTTGAACTGACTTAGCAAAGGTGAATTGTTATGCCTTGTTCAGTAATTGTTGGCGCCTTCTGGGGAGATGAAGGCAAAGGAAAAATAATCTCGTACTTAGCATTAAAAGACAACCTTGATTTCTGTGTTCGAACCGGCTCCGTTAACGCCGCACACACAATTTTGTATGAAGGTAAAAAATATGCCCTACACATGGTCCCAGCAGCTTTCATAAATCCAAAAACCCGTTTACTCATTGCTGCAGGAGCAAACGTTTACGTTAAAACCTTCTTTGATGAAGTTGCATTAACTCAAGTTAACAAAGAAAGAATAGGTATAGATCAAAATGCCTCTATAATTGAGGAGAAGCATTGCGAACAAGACAGGGCAAGTTCAATAAACAAAGGTATAGGAACCACCGGTCGAGGAGTCGGACCTGCATTGGAAGAACGTGTAAGGCGTACAGCTAAACTTGCCAGAGACATACCTGAACTCAAACCTTATCTTGCAGACCAAATAACAGAAGTTAACGATGGTTTAGACGCTGACAAAACTATTCTTCTTGAAGGCACTCAGGGTTTCATGCTCTCGCTTTTCTTGGGTGGCGGCTACCCATATGTTACAGGAAGAGACACAAGTGCATCCGCCATCGCTTCAGAAGCAGGTGTCGGACCAACCCGTGTAGATGACGTTATTATAGTTTACAAGTCATTCATGACCCGCGTGGGCGCTGGACCATTACCTGGCGAAATAACCAAGGAAGAAGCCCTGAAACGAGGTTGGTTCGAGGTTGCTGCGGGAACAGGACGCGACCGCCGATCTGCTCCCTTCGATTTTGACCTAGCCAAAAAAACCGCTAGAATAAACGGCGCCACGCAAGCCGCCATGACAAAGCTGGATTGCATCTACCCAAGCTGCAGATCTGCCAGAAAATACAATGACCTGCCAAAGGAAGCCAAAGAATTCATAAAAGAAGTTGAGACCAGAACAGGCATACCCATCGTCTTCATCGGAACGGGACCAGACGCTCTCGACCTTATCGACCGCAGAGCATAGCAACTTTTATTTTCCTATGCGGTAATCCTCTTTCGAGGAACAACAGTGTGTTAACGTCTAGAAATTGCACCAAAGCCTCGGCTAGGATTCTCTTACTGCTCTTCGTGGCAGGATTACTCGTTGGAGGACTGCTTATCTTCTTTGTATCTTATCGTCAAGTAACTAACCTTAACGGTCAAATTACAAATCTGCAAAGTGCCGTCTCAAACTTAGAAGGGCACCAAAACGCAACTTATCAAACCATCACCATAATACAAAATGGAACATCACTGGCAGACATTTACACTAACGTGCGGGCTTCAGTAGTTTTAGTTCAGGGTGAAACCAGCAGCGGCGGCGTGCAGGGTTCAGGGTTTGTTTACAATTTTGCTGGTCAAACCGTCGTTTTAACCAATTACCATGTGGTTCAGGACACGACTGGTTTAAGCGTTACTTTCTCAGATGGTCATGGCTACAATGCTACCGTGCTAGGGACTGACCCGTACTCGGATTTAGCGGTGGTCTCCGTTTCTTCTGATGCTCCTTCCTCGGAGTTTAAACCATTAATGATCGTGAGTTCGTCTACTCTGGGTGTAGGTGAACCAGTCATTGCTATTGGTAACCCTTATGGCCTTGTGGGCTCATTAACCACGGGTGTTGTAAGCGCAACAGGACGAACCATAACTGAAGAAACGGCTGGAGGATACGCAATCGCCAACATAATCCAAACTAGCACACCCATAAACCCCGGCAACTCAGGTGGACCACTACTGAATGCGGTGGGAAACGTTGTTGGCATAACGACAGCCATAGTTTCTGACTCCCAAGGTTTAGGCTTCGCTATCCCCTCGGACACCATTCTAAGAGAAGTCTCTGCTTTAATTTCAACAGGCTCCTACCATGGACACTCATATTTAGGCGTGACAGGAACAAACATGGATTATTCAATCGCACAACAAACTGGTGCAAGCGTCACATATGGCTGGCAAATAGCTACAATAGTAAGTGGTGGACCGTCAGATGGGAAACTACGCGTTGGCGACATTATAATAGCTATGAACAATCAAACTATAAAGAACAACGATGACTTAGCAAGCTACCTTGAAGAAAACACTCTGCCCGGCTACAACTTAACCCTAACCGTTGTTAGAGGAAGCGAACAGATTCCAATCAAAATTACTTTGGGTACGCGTCCTGCTCCATAGCTTTCCTTCTAATTTTTTGGTTTGGTTAATCGTTCAGCCAAGAGTTGATTACTATCATAGACTAAAATTCTGATTTCCCGTTTTTGGAGCTATTTTTTGTAGTACAAAGGGAATTTGCAGAAATCTAAAGGAAGTTGGCTGCTATTGGAGTGCAATTATGTAACTTCTAACATTGCAAAAAGCAATTGAAACCTCCCAGCTACTAGGCAGTACCAGAGATAACTAGGTTGAAACTAAAATCTGATAAGTCACCTGTATCGGATGCAATTTTGAGAACGATTGTTGCTGGCACGACTTCACCTGCAGCCAAAACTGTGCCTTCCTGAGTCCATGTGAGGTAAAGGCTTTGGGTTGCGGTTGAGGGAGTCCAGTTTGTTGCTGTCATGCTTAGCGTTTCAGAAACGTTGCCCATATTTTTAATGTATATTGTTTTGGTTGCGGTGTCTCCTGAATTTAGATTCCCCCAGTCTATGGCTGTGCAAATATTGGTTGCGTCGAGGTCGTTGTACACTCGTATGTCGATGGTGCTGGTTATGTTGCCGCCGACGCTTCCGCTGTTTGGAACGTTCTGTTGGGCAATGAGGACACCCGCAGTTACTGCAGAGAGTGTTACTGCGATGAAAACTAAAGCGATTAGAGGTATTAGGGCTGTTTTTTTGATTGTCATAGGCGCCTAAGTCTATGGCGTATCACGTATTAATAAACAATACTCACTACAGATCTGTAAAAAAAACAAAAGCAAAAACTATTTTCCAGATTCTTTATATCAGGCCCTAATTCAAAATAATAAAAATAGACTGTTCTTACTTTTGCCAGACAACGTTGTTAGCTAAGCATCAAATCCTCAGACATATTTCAAAAATCTGAACTAAGAAATGAAAGTTAGACGTTTACATCTTCAAGTTTGAGACTACTAACGAGTTGGCGGTTGTGGCTACAGAGTGTAACCACAATCTCTTATATTTTTAGAACAGGTTACCAGTTGGTAGGAATGCAAGGGATAGCCAACAAAAGTTAAGCGGATCAGGCTGCTGAACAAGGAGAAGGCCGTTGCCCACCTACCTTTTAAGGCCTTTCCATTTAGCGCTTGGCTTGATTCGCTTAACTCTTCCTTTTTGGCTAATAACCATATGAATTCAAGAAACCCTTTCAGGGAGTATTCTTTGAATATTGATTCGCTGGTGTTCATTATATTTGGCACCTAATAATAGCTCATCACATAAAAGACGGAAAGGATGGTGGCTTTTGATAATTTTTAGTCATTAAAAGAGAATCGGAATCCCTTTAAAAGCTAAATTACGTCAACCGAAAAAGGCATATATTATGAAACACCGTTTCTCAGTTAACAGCGCTGGTGGAAAAGTATGGCTACATCAAGCAATGAAGAAAACAACGGTGAAATGGTAGTCACCCCTTGGGAGGTTAAGGGCAAAGTAGATTACGAACGCCTCATCAAAGAATTTGGCACCCAACCATTAACGCCACAGTTGCTTGAAAATGTTGAAAGTCATACTGACAAACTGCACTTGCAGCTGGAACGAAAGATTTTCTTCAGCCACCGAGACCTCGACACAGTACTAAACCTCTATGATAAGGGCATCAAATTCGTTTTGTACACAGGCAGAGGACCATCGGGACCAGTCCACATCGGGCACCTGGTTCCATGGATATTCACGCTTCATATTCAACAGAAATTTGGAACCCGTCTTTATTTCCAATTAACGGACGACGAAAAATACCTCATCAGCGACAACTCGAATCTCAAACAAACCCGCAAATGGGCATATGAAAACGCGCTGGACCTCATCGCTTTAGGATTCAAACCCGAAGACACCTTCATAATCTACGATACCGAAGACATCGACTTACTCTACGACATCACCTTAGAAGTTGCTAAACGCATAACCTACAGCACAGCCCGAAGTAGTTTCGGCTTCCAAGACAGCACTAACATAGGCTGGGTTTTCTGGCCCGCCATCCAAGCTGCACCATGCTTCATCCATAAAAAACTCACGGGTGAAAACGTCCCAGCGTTAATTCCAGCAGCCATAGATCAAGATCCCTATTGGAGAGTTACCCGCGATGTTGCCCAAAAACTCGGCTACTACAAACCTGCACAAATTCACTGCCGATTTCTTCCCGGACTTGGGGCAGGCGGAAAAATGAGCGCTTCGATGCCTGAAACCAGCATATTCACCGTGGACCAGCCAGATGTTGTGAAGAAGAAAATATGGAATGCCTTCACAGGCGGGAAGGGGACTGCGTCGGAGCAACGCAAAACCGGGGCTGACCCCACTGTCTGCAGCATTTTCCAATACTACTTTTTCCTTTTCGAAGAAGACGGCGGCAAACTTGCGGAACGCGAACGGCGATGTCGCGGCGGCGAAATGCTTTGCGGTGAATGCAAAAAAGATATAGCGGAAAAACTCAATACGTTCCTACAGGCACATCAGGAAAGAAGGGAAAAAGCTAAAGACACAATCGAACAATACCACGTAAAACGATAGTTTGCATTTTCCGTTATAATGCCTGAAAACCGATATTCAAAATTTTTTCAAGCAATATTAAACTTAAATAATAAAAAACGCTTAACAATTAATGAAAATCACCTCATGTGAGAATTTTGTGGTTGAAACTTTTTGTTTAGCCCTATGGAAAGCAGCAAGTTAACTTAGTCTAAAAACAAAGGAGCCTCTAAATGGATAATGCAGAAGGACAAGAGATTCTTCAGTTAATTCCTAAACGGATAGGAAGGTTACCTGAGCTTGCAAATAACCTTTGGTGGAGCTGGGATGAAGGAGGACGCCAAGTTTTTCGCTCTCTTGACTATGAACTTTGGAGGGCAAGCGGACATAATCCCGTAAAACAACTTCGCGACATAAATCCATACAAATTGGAAGCAGCAGGTAAAGATCCAGCTTTCCTTGAACTATATGACTTGATAATGCAGAAATTCGACAGCTACATGCTTAGCAAGAAAGATTGGTGTGGAAAAAAGGTCCCTGAGGATTTCGAGGGGCAAGTTGCTTATTTTTCAGCTGAATACGCCATTCACAATTCACTTCCAATCTACGCAGGGGGACTTGGTGTTCTCGCAGGAGATATATGCAAGCAATCCTCGGACATCGGTTTACCGTTAGTTGCCGTGGGGTTCATGTATCCCCAAGGATATTTCCGTCAACACATCTCTGCCGAGGGTTGGCAAGAAGAAGCTTACACGCAGATAGATTTTAGCGAAGCACCTATTTCCCCGTGTGCTTGGCCTCAAGGCTGCGGTCCACTGATTTCTGTTCCTCTTGGTGACCGTCAAATATACGTTCAAGTTTGGGAGGCGCATGTTGGACGTGTTAACCTGTATTTGCTAGACACAAACATCAGCGACAACCGTGCAGAAGACAGAGGGCTCTCCGCTAGACTCTACGCGGCTGACCAAGAGGAGCGTCTGCGTCAGCTTATCGTGTTAGGTATAGGTGGAGTGCGAGCTCTTAGGGCGCTTCGTATAAACCCAAGGGTGTGGCATGCAAACGAAGACCATACAGCGTTTATGATGTTGGAGCGGCTAAGAGAAGAAAGAGCCCAAGGAATTCCCCTAAATGAAGCTTTAGAAAAAGTGCGAAAAACCTCTGTTTTTACAACTCATACCCCAGTCGCTGCGGGTCAACATATTTTCCCATTCCGA
The DNA here is from genome assembly GCA_963840325.1 of Candidatus Bathyarchaeota archaeon. Classification (GTDB taxonomy): domain Archaea; phylum Thermoproteota; class Bathyarchaeia; order Bathyarchaeales; family Bathycorpusculaceae; genus Bathycorpusculum. The sequence continues at coordinate 73,035 of CAWIYM010000004.1, read as the reverse complement.
CTAATGGACCGTTACTCCCACAACTTTTGGGAGCCTATAGAAATTGATCGAGAGAGCTTTTTAAAGCTCGGAGATTACCCGGGATTAGGTCCAGAAAAATTTAGTTTAACAGCCTTTGCCCTAAGGTTGGCTGGTCAAGCCAACGCGGTAAGTAAATTACATGGTTCAGTAGCTCGCAAAATGTGGAGCGTGCTTTACCCTGGAAAAGCCATCGAGGAAATTCCAATTTTAAGCATTACTAACGGTGTGCATTCACCAAGTTGGCGAGCTGCAGAAATCTCCGAGCTCTTCAAGCAGCCACTAGACGCGATGGGGTTGCAAAGGGAATATGAAGAACAGTTTTGGAAAAACGCCAGCGGCATCCCAGATGAGCAGTTTTGGGCGGTGCATCAGTTAATGAAAGGTCGGCTTATTCGTTCCATTCAAGATCGTGCTCAACAACGTTTAGTCAAAGATGGAATTTCCACCCAGCAAGTGCTTGCAATGGGAGCTTTGCTTGACCCATATGCTTTAACTATTGCTTTTACGCGTAGATTTACCCAGTACAAACGGCCCTACTTGATTCTGTCTGACAGCGAACGACTTAAGAAGATAGTTACTGATCCATTGCGTCCAGTGCAGATAATTTTTGGCGGCAAATCCCATCCTGCAGATTACGCGTCGAAAGAACTTCTCAAAAGCATCTACAATGTGGCTTTGGATAAGCGGTTTCAGGGGCGTATAGTTTTCGTGGAAGACTACGATATGAATCTTGCAAGGGATTTAGTTCGGGGCGTGGATGTTTGGCTGAACACTCCTAGGCGTTTGCAGGAAGCCTGTGGGACAAGCGGTATGAAGGCGTCGATGAACGGGGTTATTAACCTGAGTGTTCGCGATGGATGGTGGGATGAAGCCTACAACGGTTTTAACGGCTGGGCAATCGACGGTTCTAAGAGTGAAAATCCCGAGGATGAAGACAGGGTTGACGCTGAATCGTTATATAGTCTGCTGGAAAATAGCATCGTGCCCCTGTTTTACGAGCGTGACCGCAAAGGAATCCCGCACCGTTGGATTGAAGTTGCTAAAGAAGCAATCAAAACCATTAACCCTGTTTTCAATGCTTGCAGAATGATGAAAGAATATGTCGAGCGAATGTATGTTCCAGCTGTATTATCGGAAATTTCTGATGGTCAGCGTTTGGTTGAAAAGGAGAATTTTTAATGTCTGAAAAAAAGAGAAATGAAAACTTCGACCTCAACTCGGAAGATATTATGATAGTTTTTGTTGGAAGCGACGAGAAAGTTGTTGACATAAACCAGAAGGTTATTGATTTACTGGGGTATTCAAAAAGCGAGGTTGTGGGCAAGAACTGGTTTGACCAGTTTATCCCTCAAAAAATCCGGGAGGAGATGAGGCTTTCTTTTCACCAAATGTTAAACGGCACATATCGAAGAGGGCACTCAAAGAAGCCGATTCTGACGAAGAACGGTCAAGAACGCATTATTGATTGGCATAACCTGCCACTTAAAGATGAAAGAAGCAATTTTGTTGGCGCGGTGTTTTCTGGGCAAGATATCAATTACCGCAAAAGAATCGAAGAAAGAAACATCCATTTAGCGTCGTTTCCTGCTTTTGACCCAAACCCCATTGTCGAAGTTGACTTTGACGGAAAGATAACCTACACAAATCCAGCGACAAAAAGAGTTTTTCCTAACCTTGAAAAAGAAGGGTTAAACCAACCGTTCTTCGCGGACTGGGAAAATGTCGCTTGCGTTTTCAAAGATAAAATCAGTGCAGAATACTCTTTTGGACGGGAAATTAAATTTGAAGAGAATTGGTATCTGCAACAGTTCTCTTACATGCCTGTAGGACCGAGAATCAGAATCTATGTTGTTAACATTGGCGAAAAAAAGCAAGCGGAAGAAGCGCTCAAATTAAGCGAAGAAAAGTACCGCAGCCTATTTGAAAACATGATTAACGGCTACGCTTACTGCAGGATGATTTTTGACGAAAAAGATAAGCCAGCAGATTTTATGTACGTAGAAATTAACGATGCCTTTGAGAAGCTAACTGGATTAAAACGAGAAACTGTTATTGGAAGAAAGGTGTCGGAGGCTATTCCGGGAACAAAAGAAGCAAACCCAGAGATTTTTGAGATATACGGAAGAGTCGCACGTAACGGAAACCCTGAAACTTTTGAGCTTTTATTTAAACCACTTAACATTTGGCTCAACATCTCAGTGTATCGCCCGAAAAAAGACCATTTTGTGGCAATATTTGAAAACATAACTAAACACAAAGAATTGGAGCAAGAATTGAATAGCTACAATCAGCGGCTAGAAGAGGTAGTGGCTAGACGCACAACAGAGTATGCACAGACAAACCAGAAACTAACTTTAGAAATTATGGAACGCAAGAAGATTGAAGAGGGACTATTGTTTAGAGCAATAATTCTAGACAACTTAAGCGAAGCCATTTTCCTTGCGAATTTGAAAGGAGAAATGGTATATTCAAACCTTGCCACATGCGAATTGTTCGGTTATTCCTGTGACGAATTCATAAACATGAATTTTTTAGATGTTTTGCAGATTCCCGAGGCAGAAAAGCAAATGTTTATTGAAAACCTGCAAAAAACAGAGCAAATCGACCATCATACAGTTCATGAAAGGAAAAATAAAGACAAAGTTCCAATCCATCTAAGAATGAGTTTAGTTAAAACAGCTCATGGAAAACTGATAATCAGCGTAATTCACAAGATTACCCCGCATTAGAGTTTTTAAGCAATCGAGAAAAAGCTCTTCATGAAATCAAGACGAATTTGAATCCAAAACTCTTATTTTGGGAGAATAAATGTGCGGACTTTCTTGAGTAAAATCTTATTTGTTGCTAAGTTGTAGTTTGTTAGAGGAGAAGCTATATGACTGATAAAGATCTCAGGGTTTCCAAAATCAAAGATGGCACAGTCATCGATCACATACGCGGCGGACACGCCTTAGACGTTGTCAAGATTTTAGGGATAACCGGCAAAGAAAAGCGAGTAATGACCATCGCCATCAATGTTCCCAGCAAACGCTTCGGAGTTAAGGATATCGTGAAAATCGAGGGAAAAGCACTCAACTCCCAAGAAGTTAACAGAATTGCGCTGGTTGCTCCGCACGCGTCAATAAACATAATCCACAACTATGCGGTAGTAGAAAAATTGGAAGTAAAGCTACCTGAATCTATCCAAGGCATCGTTAAATGTGCAAACCCCTGCTGCATAAGCAACGCTGAAGAACCTGTAATCTCCAAATTTTATATTAAAAGCGACGAACCGTTAATGCTAAAATGCCATTACTGCGGACTAACTATTGAGCAAACAGATGTTCTGGGACAACTCTAAAGCAACCTTTTTTTAGCCAACAAAAACAGATCCGCAAAATCCTTTATCGAAACCAATCTTCCTTTGGTTATTCCAGGACATTCAAACGTAAAATTAAAGACATACTGATCCTTGCAAGGATCAAATTTCAATTCGAATGGATAAAACCTGCAGATTAAAGGTCTTAATTCGTAAATGCAACATTGGTTGTCTTTGAGGAAGAAGCATTTTCCTTCGTTGTTCTTTTTCATTTCATAGCGGTATGGGTTTTTGTCGGCAATTTGCGTGGTGAAAGCTTCTTTAAGCAAGCAAGTCTCTGCCGATATTGCGTTTGCTTCTTGCTCCAAAAGTAAAACGTGCCGCTTTTTTTCTATTGTATCTCCGCAACATAAACCGCATTTGCTGCATTCGAAAGCCAAATTATTTGGGCAAGTGAAATCCACTTCTATTCAACAGTCATTAAATCTCGGTCTTGTCATAAAAACCTTGATTACAAATTCTTGATTTCTTCAGACTGTTTTGCACGGTGCCCTTCGCCATACCGGAAAGGTCTACCTAGATTTTTTTCCAACTTCTTCTTAAATACCTCATCCATATTCATGCTAGGGCACGCTAGACGGCTTGTATCCAGAACATAGAAGATAACGTCAATTAGTTCCTCCGCAATTTTCTCCTCAGGCAAACCCTTTTTCCATGCATCGCTGGCTTCGCCTAATTCTATGAAGGCAAAAAGTAATTTCTTAGGAATATCCTCAGGTTTGTTGTAGAACCCTTTTGCTATGACCAGGGCTTCGATTTCTTTTTTCATTTCTTCGAGTTGCAACAGGTTTTCCTCTGATTTACAAAAACAATGCTGCCGAAATATAAATGCAGTTAATTTTGTCTCTCCTGCTCAAATGGAGATTGTGGTTATTTGAAATAGTCGATGCTTGGACCCAATTCTTTTAATTAAGAGTCATTGAAAATTTCGTTGAACCCAAAATATCGAAAAATGTTAGCTGGGTTACTATCTAGACAGGCACCTTTTCAAAGGGTCTTAATCGAGCAACAATAAAGCAGTTCTCAGAAAGAAGAATCCAACGCTAAAATTCAGTGGCGTATTTAAAAACAGTGCCACAGGAATCACATGTGAAACGTGCAACACAGAAAACAGAGTTCTCTAGTTTTTTGTCTGGTTTAACCAATTCTTTTCCACATGTTGGACAATTAGCTCTGCTACCTGATATCACGAAATCAACTTTAACATTAAAGTCGATAATACTATTTGAAAACTTGTTGTCTCAAATATGAACAACAAACTTCGTTCTTTTGTCTAAAAGAATTGTTTGTGATTGGTTTGGCACTTCCACAAATTCTTATTTTCTATCAATTATGTAGGTATTTGCCGAGAAATATCGCGTCGTTTGGTAGGTAAACCTGCAGACGACTTAAGGCTCTATTTTCCTGTTACGCACTATGGGGCTTAGGCTTCCAAATATGTATTCTGGGCAGCCCTTACCGGCGGTTAGGAGTCTGCCAAACGGCACCTAAAACCCCTTTTAGACAATTCTGGATTTTGGAATTGATTATTTTGTTGGCTTAAGCAAAACTGTTGACAAACTGTCTTCTTGAAGGTAACAATTGGCTACTTCCATTATATCTCCACAGGAAACCGCTTTGATTTTGCTAATATAATCTACCAATGCTCTCTCGCTTCTGAATTGCATTTCCAAGTAAGCTAGTATCTCTGGGCATTCATGTGGATTATCCATTCCCCTTAGAATTTCCGCCATAATCAGGTTTTTGTTTCGATCAAGTTCCTGAATTGACACTTTAGTGGTTCTTAATTTAGTTAATTCTTTAAGAATTAAGTCCTTCGCTTTCCCCAATTTTTTATCCCTAATCGCACAGCTGATGACGAAATAGCCAAAATCTGTCCCCTTATTATGGTCACAACTTACATCGTAGGTTAAGGCGTTCTTTTCTCGGAGTTCCACGAATAACCGTGAACTCGTACCGCCGCCTAGTAATGCACTAATTAAATCCAGTTTGGGCGAATCTTGATGAGTGGAAACAACTGTCCTTGCGCCAATACTCAAGTATGTTTGGGCTATTCCAGGTTTTTTTTCAATAACTTGTAATTCAGGTTTAGCCATTTCAACCGGAAATTTTTTTCTCAAAAAAGTCTGTTTCATTGTTCCGTTTTCGAAGTTTTTAAGAACGACGGCAATAGTTTTTTCTGAGAAATTACCCGTTAAAATTAGGGTCATGTTTTGGGGAACATAGTTGGTTTTATGAGCCTCAACTAATTGGTTTAAAGTTAATTTATCTACGGTTTTAGGAAAACCTCCGACTGGCCGTTTTATTGGATGATTTTTGAACAAGCTTTTCAGCAGCAATTCTTCAATTCTTTCTGAAGGATCATCTAGGGCTTCGGATAACTCGTTGAGGATTATTTTTCGTTCTTTTTTGAAATTTTGTTCTTTAAAATCCCCGTTGAAAAGCAATTTAGAGATGACATGTGAAGCTTCAATTAATTTCTCAGGTAAGATATCCATCGTTGTCATCATGTGTTGGTGGTCTGTGTAAAAATCTAGAATTCCCCCTGAATCCTCGATACTGCGGGATAGTTTTATGCGTTTTGTTGATCCTCCGGCCAGCATATGTTCTATAAAATGGGCAACGCCGGCTATTTCTTCGGGTTCTTGATTTGACCCAAATCCCACAGAGACTGATAACTGGGTGGTATTCCCTGTTTCCCTGGGGAAAAGTAGCACTATTAGACCGTTGGGAAGCATGGTCCTGCGCCAAAACAATGCAGTAGTCATATCCACAATCAAAGAAGCGCTTCTAAAAAAGATTGGCAACAATCCTGTTGATATCATTAAAGTTGTTTAATTCGGATTTAATTCTGTAGAAGTTGCAACCCATGTGGAGTGTGCAGTTGCAACAGCAACAGCAACAGCAACTTCTCCCGCGAAGGGCATGTTTGTCTATTTGGCGGCTAAAGTTTACTTCTGATAGATGCAGCAGTTGTGCAAAATGCTGTTGCATCAGCATCAGTTGCATCTTCTCCCACTCCCGATTTTGCTCGTGCTCCCATTAGCGCGCTCTTAGAGGCGTTGACTAGCGGCTGTCAGCTTGAAGACTAAACTAAACAATTTAGGTTTATCTCTGATTGTACTCAAATGGGGTTTTAGAGAATTCAGCGCCGCAGAGCTGAGAAAGCCCTTTAATGCCAACAGTTGCTTCCTAAACAGTAAAAACTGTATAGGTAACTTGGTTCGTTTTGTTTGTTAAGTGGAGAATTGTTTTTAGCGCAACCGAATTAACAGATAAGCATACTCTTCCCGCCAGTTTGTGAAACACATTTTACTATCAAGCAAATTAGCGTTCTCAAAAAATGTTATTTGTGGTAAACTTTAAAACAGAAGCGGTAAGAAAATCATGAATAACACGAATATTTGCTGGATTTGTAGGCACAGTACGCTAAAATTCAAAATACTCGTGCCAAGAAACAGATCAACCAAAGAATACATTAACAAAACATGCGATTTTCAATCAGACATAGTAGCTATCAGTAAGGAAAAACATGGTCATTATAATGTTTGGTTCCGCTCAGAAGGAAGCCTCAGGTTACTCTGTTTCAAAATGCTTCAAATATGTAAACTAAAACAGGGACAGGAAAAAACTGATAAAGATGGATCATGTGAAAACTACGACTTAAAAAAACCAAACTCAGTCAGCAACATCATATTCAACAAAACAAACACGATGAAAACAACAAAAGGTTAGTTTTGGAAAAGTGAACTACTCGCCCCTTACGGGGCGAGCATCTCCAATTTAGTCCCTGTTGATATATTCTTCAATCTTAGCACTAGTCACGATACCTGCAGCTCTAACAGCATAACCCTCCGACCACAAATGCCCACCCCAAAGCCCCAACTTTAACTCTAAAAACTCTTCAAACAGCAACTTAGCAGAATTGCACTTCAAAACACAAACTATCTCACGAATACAAAATGCAGGTGAAGCAGAAACAAACACATGCACATGATCACCACCATGAACTCTAACAGCCAGCAACTGAAAACCACTCTGATTAGCAATCGTCTTAAGTACCTCCACCAACCTAACCTCAACTGAGCCTAAGAGTACCATGCGCCGGTATTTAGTGACCCAGATAAGGCGGTAGTTAGCTTGGTAAGCACACGATCTTGCTTTCTCCAGCTCTATCACCTCCTTATCTAACGGTGACAAACCATCGCTGGTTAGAACTAATAGAACTACGTGGTGGACGCATTCATCCTGCCGCTACCGCGGCAGGTATTCTGCTAGGTTTTTTATAAAAAAGAGAAGATTTATTTTTCGGACAAAATGGAAAAAAGGTTTTATGAGCTAGCTGCTAGATCTTTTAGCTGTTGTTTTGTTAACCCTAAGCCTGGAGTAGCATCAAGCCTTTTTTCTACTGTTCCTTTCTTGAAAAGTAGCACTGTTGGATAGTATTCTATTGCGTATTTTTCGCATAAATCAGGTTTATCATCAATTATTATGCTTAAGCATTCCTGCGGATGGTTTTTTGCGTATTCTTGAAAAATCGGTAGGAACCGCTGCGAATGCGGGCACCAAGACGCATAGAAAAGAACAAACGCTTTCTCCTTAGATTTCAACTCATCATCAATATTGGTTTCCAACTTTGATTTGCCTCGGATATTACTTTTGCTCATCTTCAATCACCTCTTGGTCTTCCTCTGGATAATGGCTGCTATCACAAAACGGTTTGTTAGTTGATTTTCCACAACGGCACAATGTCACTCGGTTCCTAACTTCGTAAAGCTTGCCTTCTGCGGAATAAACTGGGATATTTCCTTGAACCCAAATTGGACCCTCAACACCGATACCTTGATCTTCAATTAAACCAATCGATTGCTCAAGCGATGGCTCAATTGTTTTGTCAGTCTGTTTATCTATGACCACTAGTCGCCCAGATGGGCAATCACAAGCGTTTCGAGTGGCGTTTGCTTTCAGTTTGGGGTCGTCTGATTTTGGAATTTGCGGCCAGATGTCGCCTCCCCGATGGCAAAACCGTGCAGAAGCACACAGAATCTCAGCATCCTTCAGCATCAAATCGGGGCCATCAATCACTTTTGCCATTTTTTCAAAAGACTCATTATCGCTCGTTTCTGTACCGTCAAAATTTACTTTTATGTGTGTGCCATCGCAGAACGGTTTATTTTTAGTTTGCCCGCATCGACACAAAGTATAGTTCTCTGAAGTCTTCAGTTGTTCGCCTATTAGCCATTCAGAGGGAATGGCGGTTTTGTCGCATTGGATGGTCATTTTTCTTAATGGTACGCTGCCGGAAACTATGTAGGGGCCATTTTTTAGAACACGGATCTTAATTTTGTCGTTTGTTTTGGGAAGTTTTTTGTTTTCCAAACGGGTCATCTCTAAAAAATGTCTTAGCTGGTTGCTACATCACAGGTAGCGTTTTGGGTTAGTTAAATTTTTTGCATTTTTATTTTTCAGAACCATTTGGACGCAAAAATTGGTAAATTCTGCAATAGTGGAAACGCAAAAGGATAGCTTTTCCCTGCTCACCTGCAATCACCCAGATTATTAAACAAAAAGTATTCCAGTATTTTGTTTAATCCGTATTTTTCAAATGTCTTCAAAAGAAGAAGAGTCGCAAATGCATTTTTGGATAAGCTTGTTTTGGGTTGATTTTGCCTTTTAGGGTTTGGATTGTTTGCAGGTTAGGGGTCTAAAAGGGTTGAAAGGGGTCGGAAAGGGTGGGAAAGGGTAAATCTTCTTCTTCCAATTGCTTACGACTGGGCGAATTAAGCTTCAAGACAGAATTTCGTCTAACTATTCAAGACTTTAATGCTTTTTGTTGTTCTTTGCTGCTGATTGGCTTTAAGGTCACATTGGCAGCTTGAGCATGTTTCATTTTTTTAGAGATTCAAAAGTTCGTGGAAAGACTTTATTATTATAAGACTGTTATAATACAAACGATTAACTATGGATCCACAATGCGAAATAATCGGCAAATACGTACTCCCCATCTTCAGATCAATGCTTGCCAAAGAACTCGTCCAAAAATATAATCTCTCCCAAACACAAACCGCTAAAAAACTTGGAACAACCCAAGCCGCCGTAAGCCAGTACCTTAGTTCAAAACGGGCCTACAAAGGCGTTGAGCATGTTGAGCAGTACTTGCCTAAAATTCAGGAAATGGCATCCGAAACCGCTCAAAAATTAGTGAAAAACGAAATTGCTGCTAAGGAAGTTACTTTTGATTTTTGTAAACTTTGTGCTACTTTTTGTACAAAAGATTCGGTGAAATCAGGGGTTTTAAACCCTGAATATTACATTTAACATTTAACTCTGAAGAACAAAAGAAATGAAAATCCTCAATACCGAGTTTAGAGCATTCTCAGTAAGTCAGCTTTGGTAATTATACCTATCACGTCGCCTTTTTTTGAGACTAACACAGCCGAGTAGGTTTGCAAAAGACTAGTAATCAAAGCCAAAGGTGCATCCTCGTTTATCTGCGGGAACGCCTCTTCCATTATGTCTTCAGTTGGTAATTTGGAGATTTGCTCAAAGTTTTTTCCTGAAAGAATTTGGCGCAGAATTGCTTTCTCAGAAATGCTGCCGACGGATTGTTTTCCATTAAAAACTGGTATTTGCGAGTAACCGTGGTCTTTCATTATTTTTACAACTTCTGAGATTGGCTGATCTTTTTGTATGCTGAGAACGTCGTTGTGGATTATTTTTTCTGCTTGGATTTTTGTTTTGAATTCTAAGCGTTCGAGTACGTCGAATATGGTTTTTACTTTCGTGTAGGATGAGTCTATGGTTCCTGCTTCGAGTTTGGCGATTAGTGATTGGCTGATGCCTGCGGCTTTGGCGAGTTCTGATTGTTTTAGGCCTAGTTGTTTGCGGCGTTTGGCGATGTCTTCTATCGTGGGGAACATGGTTTTGTGATTGTTTTGGTGTGTTAATATTCTTTTTGGAATATTTTTTGCAAGAACCCATATAACGCCGTTATGCATATTTTGTTTCAACCAAAAACAAGAGGCAACCAAATGCCAAACAAAAAAATAGATACAATCGCCCTCCACGCAGGGCAAGAAACTCCTGACCCAACAACAGGATCAAGAGCCGTCCCCATATACCAAACAAGCTCATATGTATTCAAGAGCACAGAGCACGCAGCAAACTTGTTTGCTCTAAAAGAACTAGGAAACATTTACACCAGAATAATGAACCCCACCACCGACGTCTTCGAAAAAAGAGTCGCAGCCATCGAAGGCGGAACAGGCGCATTAGCCGTCGCATCAGGCCAAGCAGCAATATCCCTCGCCCTACTAACGATAACTCAAGTCGGCGACGAAATAATTGCAGCCAACAACCTCTACGGCGGAACCTACAGCCTACTCCACTACACCTTCCCCAAACTCGCCAGAAAAGCCACCTTCGTCGACTCACAAAAACCCACCGAATTCAAAAAAGCCATCACACCAAAAACCAGAGCAATTTATGCTGAAACCATAGGCAACCCCAAACTTGATGTACCTGACTTTGAGGCAATCGCCAAAATAGCCCATGAAGTTGGCGTGCCCCTTGTGGTCGACAACACGGTTGGTGTGGGCTTAGTGAAACCAATCGATTTTGGCGCAGACATCACCGTTGCATCCGCAACCAAATACATCGGCGGACACGGCACCAGCATTGGCGGAATAATTGTAGATTCAGGTAAATTCAAATGGAACAACGGCAAATATCCCGAATTTACGGAGCCTGACCCAAGCTATCACGGTGTCAAATATTGGGACGCATTCGGCAACTTTCCAGAATTAGGCAACGTGGCTTTCATCTTTAAAGCTCGAGTTCAACTTCTTCGCGACTTGGGACCATCGTTGAGCCCATTCAACTCTTTCCTATTCCTACAAGGCCTAGAAGATTTGCCGCTAAGGCAACGCCGACACTCTGAAAATGCTCTGCAAGTTGCGCAGTTCCTGAAGAATAATTCCTTAGTCAGCTGGGTTAACTATCCAGGGTTAACTGACAGCTCAAACTATAAGGTGGCCTCAAAATACCTCAAGAAATACTACGGCGGCTTAGTGGGCTTCGGCATCAAGGGAGGCTTAGAATCGGGCAAGAAATTTATCGAATCCGTAAAGCTGTTCTCGCACTTAGCAAACATTGGTGACGCCAAAAGCCTAGTTATCCACCCGGCATCTACTACCCATCAACAGTTGACGCCACAAGAGCAAACTGCAACAGGAGTAACGCCGGACTTCATCAGACTGTCAATTGGCTTAGAGGACCCCGAAGACATTATTGCGGATATAGACCAAGCGCTCAAAGCATCAGCCAAACCGTAAATAAAACAACTTTTTTTGTGGAGGAAAACAAACTAATAACAACCAAAGAAACCACCCCAGCACAAACCTACACGTTCGCTTATCCTCCCAACGTGTTAACGTTGGAATCAGGCGAAAAAATTGGTCCAATAACGCTTGCCTACGAAACATATGGCACACTAAATGCTCAAAAATCGAACGTAATTCTTGTTTTGCACGCTCTCACTGGAGATGCTCATGCCGCGGGACCAAACGGCTGGTGGGGTAACCTAATCGGCGAAGGAAACGGTATTGATACCTACAAGTACTTTGTCATATGCATTAACGTAATCGGCGGCTGCAAGGGTTCGACTGGCCCATCCTCAATCAACCCTAAAACAGGAAAACCGTACGGTCTCAGTTTTCCATTAATCAGCATCAGTGATATCGTTGAAGCACAAAAACACCTAATCGAACATTTAGGCATTAAGAAGCTTCTATCCGTCGTGGGTGGCTCCATGGGTGGTATGCAGGTTTTGCAATGGATGGTTTCTTACCCAAATAAAATCTGCTCAGCAATCCCAATCGCAACGACGTTGAAGCATACTCCTCAGCAAATAGCCTTCAACGAAGTCGGGCGCCAAGCCGTGATGTCCGATCCTGACTGGAGAAATGGCGAATATTACGGTCATAACCCTCCAGTGAAAGGTTTAGCTGTGGCAAGGATGATTGGGCACATAACTTACATGAGCGATACATCTATGACGGAGAAGTTCGGCAGGAAAACCCGCGCTGACAAAGAACCCTTCAAGTTCAGCGCCGACTACGAAGTCGAAGGCTACCTACGCTACCGAGGCGACAACTTCGTCAAACGCTTCGACGCCAACAGCTACCTCTACCTAACAAAAGCCATAGACAACTTTAACCTGCTTAACGGAAACAGTCTATGCAGTGTCTTTAAGGGGCTTAAGGCAAAAGTGCTGGTGTTAGCGTTCAAATCGGATTGGCTCTACCCCTCATACCAAAGCCAAGAAATCGTTAAAGCCTGCAAACTCGCTGGCGTAGAGGCAAGTTACTGTGAAATAACCAGCACCTATGGACATGATTCGTTCCTTTTGGAGACCGAAAAGGAAACGCAGCTTATCGGGGGTTTCTTGAAATCTGTCGCTGGCGGAAATGAGAGGTGCAACCAAACGTGACCAAGCAAACCTCTGTCATTGAACACAAAGTAATTTCCAGCTGGATTAGTAGTGGAGCATCGGTTTTGGATTTGGGCTGCGGTGACGGCGCCCTTCTTAATTTACTAATTCGCAACAAGCAAGTGCATGCGCAAGGCGTTGAACTCAACGAGCAAGCCATCCACAACTGCGTTTCGGCGGGCTTGAGCGTATTCCAGCAAGACATTGATACTGGCTTAACTGAGTATTCTAACAAAAGCGTAGACTATGTTATCCTAAACCAAACACTGCAACAGGTTAAAAAACCTGATTTTGCCATAAGAGAAGCCCTGCGAGTAGGCAAAAAAGTCATTGTTGGCTTCCCAAACTTCTGCTACATCACAGATCGCTTCCAAATCTTCTTCCGAGGAAAAGTCCCCGTTACCTCCTCATTACCATTCGAATGGTACGACACTCCCAACCTACACTTCCTGAGCATCGCCGACTTCAAAGAGTACACCCAAAAAAACAAAATAATCGTCGAAGACGCCACATATATTTCCAAAAATCGAAAGGTAAAGTTACTGCCTAACTTGTTTGCCGAAGTTGGGCTCTTCCTGCTGTCAAAATAGGACATTTTAAACTGGGTTTTCAACTTTGTTCTATTTTTCAGCCAATTCAACTAACCACCCTCAGTATTCTGCGTTGAACTTGCGACTTAATATTTTGATGTAAACATCATCCATTATTTGGTTATGTTCTTGTTGAGGCAGGGACCTAACAGTTGAACATACTATGCTAGCTTAACCAAAAGAATCAGGTCCTTGGTTACGGAAGGTTACATAACCGAGATTCAACCAAAAAAGGGCTCAAAAGCAATGACTTATCAAATTACAAATAAGACCCATTTGGCAATATGCTGGAGAAAAATTAAGGTTCTACCAACTCTTTAGCAATGATGGAATCATCGAAATTAGGGTACAAACGGGCAGGATTGGATTCAAGAAAGAGTTTTATAAGGGCGACGACCCACTCCTGACAAAAATCTTGGATTTCTGCAAGAAACGCCGCTATATCCAAATCAGCGAAAACATGCGTGACGACCAATTCTTCAAGTAAATGGAGGCAAAAAACCATGAGGAAACGGCTGGATCGCAAGCGTTGCGTAGTCTGTGGAAACCCTCCTGCAGGCACGCAGGCTATGTCTAATGTCAAAGAAATATAACAAGAATGTACGGCATAGGCAATGTTTCCAGTAACATCCTGCAAGACGTCATAGGCAAACCGAGAATCAGAATGCTGTTGCAAAAGGGTTATGACCCTTTGTTAAATATCAACGATGGAGGCGTCCACTATTTCAGAAAAGCTAAATAAACAACGGGTAATAATTCAATGCGGTCGCAGCATCGCCACGAAGATAGTAGGACCGTCATCTAGCGAAAAAGCATGGACATGGGGCCGTCGTCTAGCATGGTTCAGGATACATGCCTGGGGCGTATGCGATCCTGGGTTCAAATCCCAGCGGCCTCACCACAATCCTCCAAACCCCTATTTATAAAGGGTCGAATTGAAGATTTTAAGAGACTATTTTTTTCAAATGGTTTTTATGTAAGACTGCCCTAGTTAAGAGTGGTGTTTTTAATGGTTGAAGATTTTGAACAAGACGATTTCGACATGATTGACCCGACAGCCAAAAAAGTTCTCGTAGCCCTTTCCCAATTTGAGAAAGGTCTCTTGGTGACGGTGGACCTCTTGCACAAAAAAACAGGTTTGATGCCTGAAGCCCTAAACGACGTTGTAAGGCACCTATCAAAATCCAAACTCATCGACATACCTGACGCAGAAAAAAAACATGGCCCCTACGATTTCAACACCGTCGAAATAACCGACTTCGGAAGACAAGTGATAGCGAAATTCGGATAAAACTTTACAACTAAGCCCTCATCTTAACTACTTGTTTTTTCAGCATTTTTTTAACTTACTTTTCCTATATTTAGTTCGATAGCTGGATTATCTGAGACCTCTAGCTGGTTCTCAAGTTTATACAGCTTCTTTTGGTGACCCAACAAAATAGACATTACTATGAGCTCAAACACTATCAGGTTCGTCGCATGCTGCTCTCAGAAGCTAACTCCTACACATATCCATAAGCTCATCAAAAGCTTCACGATCAGGAACGTAATACTTTTATTTTCCATATCTCAATAACCCACATAGAGAAAATGCTTCTTTTAGGATGTGCAAAAATTGAAAATCAAAACAGCAACCCTGCGTGGGTATATAGTGAAGGAAACCAAGAAAGAAGTTTGGATAGAAGACCGCCAAGGTACATATATAGTCAAGAAATCTGACATAGAAAACACAGTTGATTGGGAAGCGGCAAAAGATAAGCCTTCACGGAAGGGAAAACCAGCTCAGATTAACATTTGCGACCAGGCTGTTATTCAGGAAATTCGACCAATGAAAATCAACCTGTCTGCAAAGCCCATCACAATGGGGGAAATAGAAAATATGCCAGGAATAAAGGGAAACGAGCAGCTTATAGCGCTTGCCAGATGCTGGACAAGAAATCTAGGCTTCAGTGCCAAACCGCACTCAGAATCGTTGCCGGAACCGTGGCCACCTATCCTCACAACTTGCTGCTACTTCACGGGCGAGTGGGGTCTTGATTGTCCCGCAGATGACTGTGGACAAGAAATCGCGACAAAGTAACCTATCTGCTAATTTCTTGGGGATGATTTGGAGCCTAAAGTACTGATAGTTAGCGACCGCAACGATGTCCATTCTGAAGCTATGGCTGCCACGCTTAAGAAAGGATCATAGAGTGGACCCTTACCAGCTTAGCATGCAAGAATTTCCCCAACTTGCCCATGCAACTTTCTATTCCAGCAAGAAACAGAAAGCCATTTTTGTTGGACCTGCTGGCAGAATCGACCTAAACAATGTTAAAAGCGTATGGTGGAGAAGACCCGAACGTTGTGCGGTTCCCAACAATTTTTCCGATGACAGGAACTTCTGCCAGAACGAATGTGACCATTTTCTGCAGGGTCTTTTGTGGAGCAACGATTGCTTCTGGGTTAACTATCCGATTTATGATTTCCTAGCTTCTCGCAAAATTGTACAGCTTGTCCAAGCAAAGCAGGCAGGTTTGCTGGTTCCAAGAACCATCATAACAAACAATCCTAAGGAAACCCGGAGATTCGTCAAAGCGATCCGAGGACCAGTGGTTTTCAAGCGGACTGGGTTCAGTTCAGTCGCCTTTTCGAAGACGAACATTTTCACCCCTGAAACTGACCAGCATTTGGAATCGATAGCTTTGTCGCCCACCACATTTCAGGAGTACATAAAAGGCGGATTCGATGTCAGGGTCATATACATCGCTGGAAAGATGTTTGCCGTTGCAATTGACTCAAATGCAAGCGGAACACCCGAGGATTGCCGCTTTGACCTCTCAGTTTCCTACACAAAATGTTTACTTCCCTCCCCAGTGAAAGAAGCGCTTAGGCGGTTGATGCTGAATCTCCGTTTGGTTTTTGGTGCTGTCGACTTCAAAGTTGACACAAACGGAAAATACTATTTCTTGGAAGTGAACCCATCGGGACAATTTGCCTACTTGGAAGTTAAAACAGGCTTGCCTCTTATGTCTACTTTGGCGTCCGTACTAGTCCATTGCACATAATGAGAAAATCTAAGGCATGTGGAAGTGGGAGGGGATTGGATGAAGTTCAATTGTAGGATGTTTAGATCTACCATGGAAAATTGGGAAGATCCAAAGAAGCTAGAACAAGTAGTTATGACTATTGAATCTAAGACATTAGCCGAAGCTAAGGATAACGCACGGCACGAGGCTCAAATGCTGGACATGCAAAGTGCCAATAAGATTGTACAGAAGATCGAGATAGAAGTAGACGGTGAATGGCAACCAATTCCTTGGATTTGAATCGCGCGCCCCAGAATGATTCACGCTTCTTGAATTTTTTTTTGATTAAATTTAATCCATCCGAAGGAAACAGGGGATGCTCGTTATTTTGTATGTGCGAATGGAGACAGTTTCTTACTGACAGAGGCACAGAAAAGATTTAACCTTAAAAGGTAACTTTTGTTGCAGAAGCGTTCCAACAACCTACCTTGGCTTGAAAAAGCAGAAATAAGAAAAATCAAAATAGCACTTAAATTACAAGGCTTAACAAGATTAAGCATATCCACTAACTCAGCCTTTGCCAGAACCCCAAGGCTTGTTCTTCTCTGAAGAATTTAATATTATCCAAACCGCTAAAGACTTTGTTGATACAGAATATCAGCCAAGATTTCTTTGCGTCTCTCTTTGCGGTTCTTCTTTTGGTTCTTCATGGCTATTAAGAATATTTTCATTTGAAAATAAAAACTTTATTGCGTTTATCTTTAACAAGTTGTTTTTTAATTTAGACTGACCTGCTCTTTAAAGACTGGTTGGATATTTGATACGGGCTACTTTGAAAATGTGACTGCATTTGTCGCAAGAGTAATATTTCAATGAGAAATAATCGCTTTCATGTCTGCTTTTTAGTTTAGCAAGTTCTTTTTGGCATCTAGGGCATTTGACCATTTGAACGGCACTTTAAGACGAGGGTTTACTTTGAGCGATAAAAGGGTTATGTACCATAGGAGACAATTTCTCCAAAAATTTTATAAAAAAAGCGTATGTTCTACACGCTATCAGAGTCAAGTCAAGGGTGATTGCCAAACCTCAATCCACGAAATCTTGAGCGCCAATTATAGGTAGCCTTAGCTGATTGGAAACAAGAAAATAGAAAATCAGGCTCAGCTAAACTAAAGGTAAAACCTCAAATTTAGGTTCACAGAAGGGATCCAACGCCTTGACCTCAAACTTCTCAATCTCCTCTGAGGCAAGAAACACTTCTTCACGCAACTTCAGAAGGACTCGCACGGGTTATAATGTCGCCTTCTTTTGGCAAAACAGAGCACAGGCTTAGTCTCTCTCCACTAACGAGAGCTTAAACGTTATCAAACAACAAGACCACCGTTCTTCTCCTGCTTATTTGTTTGTTATTCTAAAAGGTCTATGAGGATATTGTGTGTTTGTCCTGACTTGAATCTGAGTAGTTTTAATAGATAGAAGGATCCCATATAATACAAACAGAGGTGGAAGACTTGCTGTTTAAGCATAAAAGCCTTGTAAAAGTTGACCTGGGGGATTTGGACCCTGAGAAAACTAACCTTGCAAATTTTTTGTGCAGCCAATTCAAATTAAATTCATCGATAACGTCTAAAGGTTTGGAACTAAATATGGAAGATGTTCCGACTTACTCATTGGCAATAATGGTGAAAAAGTTTGTTTACCACAAGAATCTCAACAGCACACATTGGGTTTCCGCTGAAAATAACGTGGTAAAAATCAATAGGTTCAAGAACTCTACAAAGAAAAAAGAAATCCATAAGAAAAGTGCACCACATCAAAATATTACACAAAGCTGGGGACTATAAAACACAATTTTTCACTTTTACAGTATTCGCATTTTGCCGATAAGCATTGATTTCAAAAGAACCTCTGTACCGGTTTTTTGTTTGACAAGAAACTTTTAAAAGTGAATGCTATTGGCAGGCGTGTTGGCTGGAACCCGACTTAGCGCTCAGTATTTTTTTTCTATTTTTTTTCACGCTCATCGCTTTGTGAAGAAAATAATTCTTGAATTTTTGTTAATTTTACGTTGGGGTTTAAAAAAAAGAAAAAGGGATTTAGGGCATTACTGGTGGCGGAGGGGGTATCTGAGACTGCTGTGATGTTGAGTATGTTGGTATCTGGAAGAATGCTACAAGTATCAGTATCCAAGCAATGAAGATCAAGAATAAACCGATAATGAATATTGTTAGAATCGCACCGATGAGAAGCAGTAATCCTCCAGTCCTGAACAGCCCAACTCCTGATTTGTTTGCAAGGGAACTAAATGCTCTTCGAATGTAGATGGCTTCGAGAAGGTAGAATATGAAAGCTACGACAAGAAATATGATCAGTCCTGCAAAGAATCCTGCTAAGCCTGTTACATCTCCCACGCCTAAAGCTGCATTAGTGAAAATCCCGCCGAAAAACAAAGATACAAGAGTCAAACTAGAAGCGATTATTCCTATTATTCCAAAGATTACTGCGTAAAGTGTGTTTTTCCAGATGCTTTCGTCATTGTACGCCTTTGACAAGTTTTTCATGCCTATGAGCACCATTATTATGCCTACGATGCTCAGAAATGGAACTGGAATTACCAGAAATATTGACCCAATGCCAGCTAAATTTTTTCCTGACTCTAAGGACATTCTAAAACCTCTATGCTTTATTTTGTTTTGAACAGAATAAAAGCTTTGCCACTTTGCAACAATGTCACCAAAAATTTTACGTAATTTAAAGAACTTTTAGCCGACCTAATTGTCAAATCGCCCATAACATTTGAAACAAAAAAGCTTATCCGTGCAATAGCTTCAGCTTATATTTCTCTTACCCAAAAATACCTAAACCCAAAACCAAGAATAAAAACAAAGCATAAAAAAGGATTAGTTTTCTAAAAAATATAATGGTTTAAACAAACAAAAAATGGTTCCATTAAACCCCAAAAGTTTGGAAGGTATTTTTAGGGTACGACTTCTGCGTCTGCACAACCACTAATTAGGTTGGTTATTCTAATTTTTACGTGCTCGTTAGCTTTTGCATTTTTAATGAAGACCGGGAACCCTTTGATTTTAGCAACTCCTTCACCGTTTGGACTCATATCTATAATATCAACTTCGAATTCTTCGCCAATTTCCATTGGGTAAGCAATTCCTCTACCCCGGTTTTTGGCGTTTCTTGGAGCTCTTTTTTTAGGACTAAAAGCGTATCATCCTCGTCTCGAAGTTATACTAAGTTCTTAAGCATAAGGGTTTTGATATGTGATCAAGATTTACTGTTAGATTTATTGATTTTAAGCGTTTCTAATGCTTTTTCTGCCCATTGAAAATCAGTCCAAAATGCCCTGCCCACCGCAACCAAATCAACCTTGCCCTCATTCACCATTTTATCTGCAAATTCTGCCTCAGTGATGCCGCCGACACCGATAACGGGAGCGTTAACTGCTTTCTTAATCGCTTGTGCCTGCGGAATAAAGTAGCCTTTGATTTGCCGAAGCTGCCTAGGTTCGCTGCCACACATGCCCCCAGAGACATCAATAATATCTACGCCTGCATGCTCAAGTTTTTTGGCAAATTCAACGGATTCTTCAATGTGCGTTCCATAAGGCGCTAAATCATCCGAACCCAACCTAAAAAGCAAAAGCCTATCGCCAAGGCACCTGCGCACCCTTTCAGCAACCAACAAGGGAAACCGCATTCTTTTCTCTAGAGAACCGCCAAATTCATCTTCACGCTTGTTAAACAATGGGGAAAAGAACTGGTTTAGCAAGTAACCATGCGCTCCATGCAATTCAACGCCGTCAAATCCTGCCTTAACCGCCCGCTGCGCCGCCGAAGCAAAGTCGTCTGCAATGGCGTAAACTTCGCTTGCTTCTAACATGCGACTTTTTTCCCGAGGCGATGGACCTGCAGGTTCGGTGCCGATGACTCTTCTGTTTGTTACGCCTCCAGCATGAGAAATCTGCACGACCGCTGGAGCGCCAACTTCGTGGAGAGCTTTTGCAAGCTTTTCAAATCCGCTAATCGAGGAGTCATCGTGTATTGCAAGTTGTTTTGGTCCTATTTTGCCAGTTGGCGAAACATAGGAATGTTCAACAATCGGTAAACCTAAATGGGCTGAGCGCCGAACGTAAAAGTTGATGAGCCTGCTTGTGACCGCACCTTCAAAACTTGCTCGGCCCGTCTGCATAGGCGGCAAAACAATGCGGTTTCGAAGAATGTAGTTCTTCACTTTTAGGGGCTCAATTAGACTAGCCAATCACAACACCGATGCGGTAAATGCTTGTTTGGAGCTATAAGAATATGGCTATTGACCGTATTTTTCAATGATTTCCTTGATTATATTCATGTTTCGAGTAGTTGCTTTCACTTTCATTTTTGACTCCAAAAAAGGATTTGGCATCGCGCCTTCACCGCCGCCATGCGTGACACTGAAAACTTCTATGCCCTTCGCCGAAATTACTTGTGCAGTGGACTTTGGAATTGTCAATGGCAACTGCAGTGGAAAAATAGTTGGCTGAATAGAAAGAAAAGTGACAAGAAAGCTGTTGCCTTCTTTTTCTTGTCCTTTGAATGGGTCTAGGTTAATTATGGTTTTAAGTTGAGGAATTGTCCGCACGAATACTGCGACTTCATAGCCCAGGGTGTTTCGGAGTTTTTCCTCTATTTTAGTTGTGACTTCTTGAGGGTTGGCTATGTGGGTTTCGAAGATTACGTTTCCACTCTGCTTGTAGGTGACGACGTTTTGGTAACCGAGCGAAGTGAAAGCTTCTTTAAGAGTTTCTTTTTTGACTACGCGACCGCCGACGTTGATTCCTCTCAAGAAAGCTACATAGACAAACATGAAAACGCAATGAACCAGATGCTCTTATTAAATTTTGTTTAAAACGTTTTTCGACTGAATAAACAACTCAACGCCACCATATTTGGAGCCAAATAGTGGTTTATGCAGAAACCTAAGGGGGTAGGTCGTGTTAGCTTTTTTTCATACCAAAGCCAAACACATGAAAAAAAAATAATGTTTGGCGCCAATTGCTTTAGAAAGCTACATTTGAGTGGTTACTCGATGTAGATTGCCGGTTGATAGGGCATTGCCATCGCTGCCCGGTTTTTAGGGTCGCACCGTTGCTGGTCGTCTTCGCGGTAAACACAAGCTTCCGCTTTGAAGCGTTCTCCTAAAAACCCAGCGGCACTTACCAAAATCGCCTGGTCATCGAATGTTTTGATCTTTTTCATATTTGCTTTCCGTTCACCTGAAACTTTTGTTAAAGCTTTAATCACCCGCGGAACCAGTCCTGCGATGTCTTTCATGTGGGGTTTTAGGTCTTTGTCAGCGGCGAATTCCTTCATTAACTCGTTGATTTTTGCTTCGCCTCCTATGCTTTTGTCCACGATTTTAAGGTAAACCTGCCACTTCCATTGTGCGGCAGTGTAGTAGCATATGCGTTTTGGTGTTATCTTTGTTGCTTTTAGGATGTTGGATGTGTCAGTCATTAAGTCAGTAATCAAGTTCTCTTGTTCCTCGGCAGCCACATCAATCTTGCCAGCGTCAAACGTTGGCCATTTAGCAACGCTGATGAATCCTTCCTCACCAGTTTGACTCCAGAGCTCCTCGCAAAGGAAAGGCGCGAAAGGCGCAAGCATCTTGAGCCAAGCCTTCACCGTTTCACCCAACGCGTTAGCATCAGTGTTACCTTTTCGTTGGATATACCAGCGCAAGTCATTCCAGATTTCAAACAAAGCCACTTGCAGTGCAGTTCGGGTCTTAAGCTCCTCTATAGCTTTCTGTGACCTCTTTTATTCTGCTTTGAAGCTTACTCTGCAGCCACCGCTCCAACATCGTATCCTGTTCTTTTTTAGCGGAAGCAATAATTGCGCTCGCAAAACCCATTAAACCCTCAAACTTGCCTTGCAAGTCACTTATGTTTTCAGCTCGCCAATCTGGGTCATCCATACCCTCAGCACCCAACAACAAACCACAGCGAGTTGCATCTGCACCGTACTTTTCCACGGCGCCTTTCATGGTTATGAAGTTGCCTTTGCTCTTGTGCATACCTTGACCCTCAACCATAAGCATGCCGTTTACGCTGATTCCTTTGGGCCAGTGTTCAGGCGGAAAAAGCGCTGCGTGATGGAAGATGCAGAATGAAAGATGGTTAGGAACGAGTTCTTTGGCCGAGTTTCGTAAATCAAATGGATACCAATAAAGGAATTCTGCACGCATTGAATCGAGCAATTCAGCGTTGATTCCAACATTTTTTGAAAGCTCTACAAGGTTACCTTTGCCATAGAATATAAAATCGAAAACTTCAGGAGTTAACGATTCAGGGTTTATGTTATTTTGCTTTATTTGTTTATTTACGGTGTAGAATGACATATAGACTGTAGAGTCACTAAGGGTTTCAATTATCCAGCCCTTCCCCCAAGGCAACGGTGTTCCAAAACCCGTGGTTCTTGCGCAAGCCCACTCGCGCAGCCAATCAATGACTGTGTTAAACCATGGTTTCGCCGATTCGGGATAAATCTTCATTTGAGAAACGACAGCATGTGCCAGCGTTTTCCATTGTGGGTCGGAGTAGTTCAGGAACCATTGATCGGAAAGAATTTTTACCAAGCATTGAGTCATGCAACGACAAATCACTGGCTCCGACAAATCATACATGCTATCAGCTACACCCATCTTCTTAAAATCTGCAATCAGAATATCCTTGACTTCACGCACACTTTTGCCAGCGTACAGACCACAACTCTCCTTGAGAACTCCACTATGAAACTCTTTTTTATAGAGTTCTTTTGTGGCTTGTTCTGCCTTGGAGTCCTTCTGGTCTTTTATACGCCATTTTATCAACGATTTCCAAAGCAGGGAAATCTCCGAAACCATCAACTTTGATAATTGAGATTGGCTTAATCTGTTTAACAACCGCCGGGTCCATGCCGAATTGAGCAAGGATTTCAGGCTTCTCTTGTAAGTCTCTGAGTGCAAGCCAATCGTAGGGTGCATGGGCAGGAACGCTATAAACAACGCCAGTAGCCGTTTTAGGGTCAACAAACCACCCGGGCAAAATCGGAAACTTGAGCTTCGTAACCGGATTTTCAAAAGTTTTGCCGATGAGTTCTTTGCCCTTGAATTCACGTTTAATTTCGATTTTTCTTTCTTGTTCTTTTAGTTTTTCGGCAGGCTTCTTTGCTTATTATCCAGCTCTCGCCATTAACCGTGGCTTCCACGTAGGTAGCATCTGGGTTTATCCACATGTTTGTTATGCCATAGATGGTTTCTGGGCGGAAAGTGGCAGCTGGCAAAACTGTGCCGTCATCAAGAGTGTATTTGATTAGTGTGTATTCTTCTGGGGTCACACCTTCGCCGCTTTGGCGGTCGTGATCGCCCGTGGGACTTTTATCTTTGGGACACCAAACCACTGGGTGAGTACCTCTTGTGACGTAGCCTTTTTCTTTGAGGTTTTTGTATTGCCACTCGATGAATTTCTGATAGGTTGGCATTACGGTGGTGAATTCTCGTCGCCAATCCACGGAGAATCCGATGTTTTTTGCGGCTAAGCGGCCTTCGTTAGTGTAATATTGAGCCATGTAGAGGGGGTCAACAAATTTTTTGAGTTCCGCTTCAGGAACTCCATCTACTTCACGAAGAACACGAATGTATTCTTGGTCGCCCCTTGCAACGCGTTGGCTGGCTCCAAGCAACGGTTGACCTGTCCAGTGCCAACCCCAAGGCCAAAGCACATTAAAACCCTGCATACGCTTAAAACGAGCATAAACATCAACACGAGAAGCAGAAAAAGCATGACCTACATGCAGTGGGCCATTCATATAGGGGTATGGAAAAGTAACCATTACTTTCGGACGTTTTGCATCGGGGTCTGCTTCGAATAGGTGGACGGCTTCCCATTTGGCTTGCCATTTTTGCTCGATTTGCTTGGTTTGGCTCATGAAACCTTGTAATTAAAGCCTTTGCTATTAAGAGTTTTTCTTAGAAACGATGGATGTGTAGTTTTGTTAAACAACAATTTCAAGTTTTCAAAATATGTTAAACTTAAAATACTTCAACGTTTCCATCGTATATTACGAAACGCTATACGCATCAGATTTTTGCAGGTCTGATTGGGGCAAAACACGTGAAAACCACCAAAATAATAACATTAGCTATCTTGTCGGCGATAATCGGATTAGTAACGATAAGCAGCACAGCCTATGGTATAACAGGAAACTATCAACCAGACTCCACGCCATACGTAGGCGTCGTTGTGCTTTTCAATGCTCAAGGAAACGCTATCGGTTATTGTTCTGGTGTTCTGATTTCTTCCAACGTCATGTTAACTGCAGGCCATAGCACCTTTGGGGCCACATCGGCAAGAGTCTGTTTTGCCAAAGGACCAATAATCTTCAATATTCAAGACGGAGAAATCGTTTTGCCAAACAAAGAAACAATTTACAATGGTAAACCAGAAACATATCCAGAATACGCAATCAGTGTTGTGACAGGCCCAAATAACGGCAACCACCTGTATTCAAGTAGCGATATAGGCGCAATAGTTCTTGACCAACCGATCCCGGAAGCAATTTGTGCAGCATTACCTCCAGAAAACTTTGCTGATAGCTTACAGACAAAAACAAATCTGCAAGTAATCGGCTATGGCTTCCAAACTCAATTACTACCCAAAAACAATGGAGTCGAAAACTCTTGGGTTGGAACAATATCATGCAAATCAGCTCAAACGCAGCTTGTCTCAGGAAATTTTGCAGGAAACGACAAATACCTAAAGTTGACAGCTAACCCAAGTCAAGGAAAAGGCGGAGTAGCATTCGGCGATTCAGGAGGACCAGTAATCTACCACAGCGACAACCAAGACATGTTGCTTGCAATCAACGCGTACGTGACCAATGCTAACTGCAACGGTGTAACATACCACACTAGAATTGATTTGCCAGCAGTACAAAGCTGGATCAATGATATTGTGGAAAACAATTCGAGTGATTAGAAATTGGCATTAAGAAAATATAAGAGGTGAAGCATATGAATAAAAAAATAATTCGAGCAAAACCAATTCAAGCAGGCTGGTACTAAAAAACACTTTTTTCTTTTTTTTGAAACATTAGCTTAGCAAAACCCTAAAACATCCTATATTTAGGATTCTTGGACCAATGTTTTTGGTCTATTTTATATATTTATAAAAACAATACGCAAAGCAACACAAGGCTGAATAGAATGTCCCAAAATTCAACGCTGACAGACATAAGAAGATTATTAAAACAAAAAGGCGGACCTGCGATGAAAAATGCCCGGAAAACAATATTGTGCAACTTCAAGGATGACACCTATTCCTCCCAGGCTCTCAGATATTTTTCAAAAGTTACTCTTCACAATGCCCTGCCAGTTTTTCCGGCTTTAATTTCTATATCTTGTGAAGCAGTTGGAGGGGACTGCAAAAAAACAACTCCGTTTGGCGAAGCTTTGGTTCTAATAAGCGCTGCCGCAGATTTGCATGATGATGTTATTGATCAATCACTTGTAAAAGGTTCAAAGCAGACAGTTTTTGGCAAATTCAATGCGGCTACGGCAATATTGGCTGGAGACATTTTGTTGGCGCAAGGTTTTAGGCAGTTGACTGAGGCAGCGGAATCAATTCCGCAAAGTGATTTTAAGAAAATCGTGAAATTGGTATCTGAAGCAATTTTTGAAATCTGCTCTGCCGAAGCTTTAGAGAGCCAATTACTTATTAAAAGTGATTTAAGGCCAGATGAGTATTTTGAGGTTATCAGGCTTAAAGCGGTTGTGCCTGAGCTATCTATGAAAATTGGGGCTATTTTAGGAGATGCGAGCACTGAACAAGTAGACAGCCTTGGTTCCTTTGGCAGAACATACGGCATAAATTCATTAATTATTGAAGAATTCGCTGACCTGTTAAACATTGAAGAAGTCAGAAATAGATTAAAAAATGAGTGCCCACCATTACCTATAATTTACGCTCTCCAAAATGAACAAAATAAAACTAAACTCTTGCCCTTATTGAGCTCTAAATTGAGTGAAGCTAATTACAAGTCAATTACAGAAATAGTTCTTGATTCAAAAGAGATCCAAGTACTTGGCAACCTTTTAATTAATAATGCAACAGATGAAGTAAAACAATTGACAAAAAGCATAAAAAGAAATATCAGAGAAGAACTTGAAAATTTACTTCTTGTTCCCCTCAACTATATAGAGATTTAAAACCAGCCCGCTTGTCTCTTCAATTTGTTGTTTATTTTCATACCAATCGCTTCCTTCCTTGTGTATTCGTGTTGTACATGTAAGCTTAAAACACTTTCGGTGTTTCAAATATCACAAATATTGTTTATTAATTCTCAACGCTTAATTGTAAGAAGCCCTCAATAGATTCGGCTAACAGCAGATGTTCAAAAGAATGTCCCCTGAAAAGAACAGGACAAAACTAAAGCTAGCTACGGCAAACATAATCTTAGTAGCGAACGCTTTTATCTGGTATATGTTAGCTTTTAACGGCATAAAAGAACTAACCACTCCCCAAAATCTCCTAATTGTTATCGGAATTAATACAGGCGCAATTGCGCTCTCAGGGTTATTGGGAACATTTTTAGTCAGTAAATTTAAGAACCGCAGACTTTTCCTATACCTTTGGCTACTTATCGGCATAGGTATATCCATTGTTCCACTTGCATTCAACGTTATCAACTCAACAAACATAACAATTATCGCTCTAATTTTCGGTTTATATTTCGGAGTAGGCATGCCAGCCACAATGGGTTACCATTCCAGCTTCACTAATATTGAAGGACGAGCAAAAATAGGCGGCTTAACATTCCTAATCATCGGCGTTACATTTGCCATAACTGGACTTATTGCGTTTAATTCACTTCTCACGCTTTGCATAATTCTTGCAACCGTCAGAATAATCGGATTAATCGTATTCCACCTGATGCGAGTAAACAAACCAGATGAAAAAACTCCTAAAGAACCAAACGTGAAATACAGAAGCATTATCCAAAACAAATCTTTCATTCTTTATTTTATTCCATGGCTAATGATCAGTCTAGTTAATTTTCTTACTGTCCCTATTCAAAGCCAGATTTATGCTTCAACGCAAAACATGGACCAATTTTCAGCCGCAGAACATGTTGTGATAGCCATTGTAGCCGTGTTTAGCGGATTTATTGCTGACCGGTGGGGACGAAAACGGTTAACAATTATTGGTTTCATCATGCTAGGTATAGGGTATGCAGTCATTGGGCTATCTTCTGCAAACCAGTTAAATATGCTTGTACCCAGCATCATTTTTACAATTACGGACGGAGTAGCATGGGGCATTTTCTACGTTCTATTTTTATTTACTTTATGGGGTGATCTCTCCCAAAATCAAAATAGCGATAAATTCTATTTTCTGGGAGCACTGCCATATATCTCCTCTTATTTTATGAAGGAATTATTCGTTTCCCTATTTCCAAAGATGCCGCTGGCTTCTACACTTTTCTCATTTGCTAGCGTCTTCCTATTCCTTGCTGTTTTACCTTTAGTTTATGCACCTGAAACTTTGCCTGAAAAAGTCATGAAGGACAGAGACCTAAAAACCTATTTAGAAAATGCAAAAAAGAAAGCACAAAAAGAAGTAGAGAAAACTCAAAAAGAAGAAAAACCTCCGAATTCTAATAATGAAGAAGAGAACAATGATTTCACAGATGACAAAAATTATGAGGATGCAGCTAAACTTGCGGAAAAATACTATTAAGCCAGATATTCGTTGATTAGGCTTCATGTTCTTCCACGTGATCTTAACCAGTGACTGCAACCTACAATGCAAGTACTGTTTTGGTGAGAGTTTAGACGATTTTGACGAAGAATTCGGAGATGACATAGAAATCGACTACGATTTGCCGCGCAAACTCAACTATGACATCTCATTGCTAGATAAATTCTGTCGCCAAGACCCTGAATGCGTCTTAACTTTCTATGGTGGAGAACCACTCCTTCAATCAGATAAGCTTAAGGAAATCATGGATAGAGTCACACCTACCCATTTTATGATGCAAACAAACGGTTTACTCCTTGACAAATTAGAGCCAAAATACGTCAACCGTTTCCACACTATTCTCGTATCCATTGATGGTGAGGAGACCTTAACAGATTATTACCGTGGAAAAGGCACATTCCGAAAAGTTATAGAGAATTTAAAACTCATTAAGAAAAACGGTTTTAGGGGAGAATTAATTGCACGCATGACCATAATGGAGCAAACCGATCTAAACAAGCAAGTCCGATGGCTCTTGAACAATGATGAGTTATCTTTTTCGTCAATCCATTGGCAGCTTAACGCAGGATTCTGGGGAAACGATTACCAAAGACGCAACTTTGAGGAATGGACAAAAACCAGCTACATTCCGGGTGTTCGGGATCTTGCGCGTTTTTGGGTTGACCAGATGGAGGAGAAAGGTGTGGTGTTGAAACTTTATCCTTTGCTTGGCATTGCTGAGTCGCTTTTGCATGAAGACAAAAACGTTTTGATGCGCTGTGGAGGTGGCTGGATAAACTATGCAATCCAAACTGACGGCTACATAATTCCTTGTCCAACCATGTGGGGTATGAAAAAATACTATTTAGGCCACATTAAAGATACTGACCCACTTAAGTTAAAACAATTGTTTGTTAACGAAAAACCATGTAGTAAATGCTCAATTCTCGGTCTATGCGGAGGCAGATGCCTATATACCAACATCACAAAACGCTGGACTGACGAGGCTTACAGCAAAGTCTGCTATACTGTTGAGCAACTCATTGAAACAATTAATGGAGAAATCCCAAGAATTCAACAACTTATCCAAAACCACAGGATTTCTATTCAGGACTTCAATTATTTAAAGTATAATGGATGCGAAATTATACCATAAATATAGGAAATATCCATTGTATCACTTTCTTTTCTTAAAGATTTTACCGCCATCATCGTATTACCCCGTAACATAGTCAAATCCAACATTGATTAATTCGCATGCTTCTTTTGAGTTGTGTGCTATTCTTGTTGTGAATTGGTCGTTAGCGTCACCTTCATAGTACATTTGTTCAAGGTGTATGTAATTTCCGTTGACTTGATAGATTTGTGTCCAAGTATTATTTTAACGTGCCAAGGATCATCCGTTCGGTGTTGTTCCATAGTTCCTTTCCAATGACGGAAGTGTTGGTGTCAGCTCAACGAAGCATACTTTAAATCAGCATTCGTAGTGTCTTGGTGACTTATGTGTGGATTGCCGTTGAAATCTAACGCAAGAGAAGAATACCTGCCAACGTCTACAGTTGCATCTACAGTTTGAATGTTCCATGTTGCACCAGTCCACTTTGCATACTTCAAATCATAATTGATGTTGTCTTGGTAGCTTATGTGAGGGTTGCCGCCGGAATCCAAAGCAAGAGAAGAATAGTAGCCAACAGATCCTGTTGCATCTACAGTTTGAATGTTCCATGTTGCACCAGTCCACTTTGCATACTTCAAATCTTGGTTTGTAGCATCAAGGTAGCTTATGTGAGGGTTGCCGCCGGAATCCAAAGCAAGAGAAGAATAGTAACCAACAGTTCCTTGTGAATCAACGGTGACAATACTCCATGTTATGCCAGTCCACTTTGCATACTTCAAATCTTGGTTTGTAGCATCAAGGTAGCTTATGTGAGGGTTGCCGCCGGAATCCAAAGCAAGAGAACTAGAATAACCAACAGTTCCTTGTGAATCAACGGTGACAATACTCCATGTTATGCCAGTCCACTTTGCATACTTCAAATCACCATTCGTACCGTCAAAGTAGCTAATGTGGGGAGCACCCTTGAAATCTAAGGCAAGAGAAGAATACCTGCCAACGTCTACAGTTTGAATGTTCCATGTTGCACCAGTCCACTTTGCATACTTCAAATCATAATTGATGTTGTCTTGGTAGCTTATGTGAGGGTTGCCGCCGGAATCCAAAGCAAGAGAAGAATAGTAGCCAACAGATCCTGTTGCATCTACAGTTTGAATGTTCCATGTTGCACCAGTCCACTTTGCATACTTCAAATCTTGGTTTGTAGCATCAAGGTAGCTTATGTGAGGGTTGCCGCCGGAATCCAAAGCAAGAGAAGAATAGTCGCCAACTGAGCCTTCGGTATCTAAAGTTTTGAAGTTCCATGTTGTGGTCGTTAACGGAGTAGGTGTCGGTGTTGGAGTTTGGATAGATGGGAGAAGGGGGGTCTGGGAAGTTGCCGGATAAAGAAAGGTTGGTGCTGGGGTTGAACTACGGGGTGGTGTTGATATAGTAGGCAAAAGTGTTGGCGAAGGAGAAAGTGTAGTTGTCTGTCTCGTTAAGAAATAGCAAAAGCCAAAACTACTGGCAACAAAAATAGCTAAAAGCAAAATAGCCGCAATCTTGCCTAAACCTGATTTTGAAAGGAAGGACCTCATTACTGCTTCTTCCTCGCTAAAAGCAAAATTCTCATTCTAACCGACTGTCTATATGATAATTGCGAAATTTAAACAAGTTCATTCAAAAAATAAATATGATGTCTAAAATTATACGTGTTTTAAAGGAAACATAACTTCTGAAAAGTGAAAAAGAGGGGATACTTGGAAAATGTAAATTAAAACTCACAAGCTTAATCACCATAGTCACTTTTCCATTTAAATTGTCTCAAAAAAGGGAAGAAGTACGCGAAGAATGGTGACATCACCGCATAAAACGGGTGCGAAATAATCCCATAGCTTTTTGGGTTATCCATTACATATCATTCCTTTTTCTAATTAGTTTATTGCATCTTCCGTTGTATCTGCAACTTTAACAGTGAATTGGTCGATTGCATCTCCAATATACAGCATTTCTTCGAGGTGAATGTAGCTTTCTGTCGACGTAATGCATTTGTGTCCTAGAATCATTTTGACGTGTCAAGAATCTTTAGTTCTATATTGTTCAGTTGTGCATTCCAGTGTCAAAAGTTTTGGAAATGAATCAGCTTTAAGTTTGGGTTAGCTATGTGTCTTGCTATGTTCCGTTTCTCCTAACCAATATCAGTAAACCTTCTTTTTTACATATTGGCATTCAATGTCAATGAGAATAAACTATTTAGGATTTATATACACCAATTACATAACCCATTAACCGTTGGCGGGTAATCACTCAAAAGATCACCTTGCCAAACATAAAATATAGGAAGGAAAAAATCATGAAACAAAGAAACAAGAAATTGATTGCTTTAATTGCTATAATTATTATGGTGACAATATTAGCTCTAGAAACTGCACCAAATATTTCGGTAAATGCTGCTGTAAACATCTACAAATCCTATCCTTACGTTAGCGTCGCTATGAGTACAATCGGCATAGGGCAAACTGAGGTACTTGTCTTCTGGACTGCTGACATGCCAGTAGACATTGGCGAAATCACTTCGCAATCGGGTAGAGCTGCATGGTATAATGTAGAATTCATCGTTACTGATCCGGATGGTCAAAACAAAACTATAGTAATTCCAATATCTGACGCAATCGGCGGCGGATGGACGAATTACGTGCCTGAAACCGTTGGAGTCTACTCGGTGCAAGTTCACTTCCCCGCTCAATGGAGAAACGCAACGGCAAATCAATACTACTATTCTGAAGCTTGGAGTCCATCTGTTTCTTTCACTGCACAAACCGAGCAAATGCCCTCTTATACTGAGTCTCCTCTTCCAGATGGATATTGGAGCCGCCCAATTAATCAAGCTGCCAGACAATGGTACGTTCTCGGCGGAAACTGGTTAAGTGGTGCTCATGAACAGCCAGCAGGGGCGGCCGGCGGTACTACCTCGCGTTGGGTTGAAGGTATTGGACCGGAAAGCGCTCACATACTATGGTCAAAGCCATATTATCTCGGCGGTCTCACGGAAGGACGGTTCACACAAGGATACCAAACTGGACACTACCAAGGAATGAGTTGGACAGCAATAGTCATGAACGGAAAAATATTCTACTCTCCTAGAGATGATGCACACACAACAGCAGGATACGTTGTCGTTGACTTATACACAGGCGAGACACTAAAATACGTAAATGAAACAATGCCCTCGATGGGTCAAATATACCAGTATGACTCAGGTAACCAACACGGCGGATATTCATATCTATGGCAAACATCCGGCGTTACCTTACCGGCAACAGTTTCAGTTGTTTTTGCAACCGAATATGCCAACTATACAGTAATCCGCGACCAAGCTCCTCAGACATTAAATGCTTCTCAGGTAAGTGTTAACACGCTATGGAAGATGATCGATGCATATACACTACAGACAGTCTGCTATATTGCAAACGTCTCTTCAGGCGGCACAGCTGTCTACGGCAAAGACGGAAGCATACTACGCTACAGCCTAGTACCCATAGGAACTAACTACTATCTACAGATCTGGAACTCTTCTGCAGGAACCATGGTTTCCAGCCAAACCGGAACAGGATATTGGCAATGGAGGCCATCAGGAGGAACCTTCGGAGGAACTAACGCATATGCAGCAGGAACCGCTAACCACAACACTGTACACGATGGACGTGACTTCTACAGCTTGAACGTATCAATACCGAGCCCATATGGACCACGAAATACAATTGTCAACCAAACAGGTAGCATCCAAAGTGTTCGACAAGACGAATACATGGTCATCGGAACTGCAGGACAGAATAATGAGAACGGAGTCGTTCCAGCCTACTCGCTTTGTGTTAGCTTAGAACCGGGAAAGCAAGGTACCAAACTATGGGACATAACCTATACCCCACCATTCGCATCACTAGCAAGCAACGTAAGTATTAGCCTTACTGCTGTGTTTCCAGAGGAAAAAGTCGTTTGCTTCGAATCCACTAAACTGTTAAAACGATGGGGCATAAGCCTAGAAACTGGCCAACAAATATGGGAATCCCCAACAGAGGAACAAAACAACTACTACACAATGCTTGACAACTACTATGATGGCAAACTCCTAACCTTCGGATTTGGCGGACAGGTCCGAGCCATCGACGTCAAGACAGGCGAAATCATGTGGATGTTCAATGCTACTAACATCGGCTCTGAATCGCCATATGGCATGTACCCAATCAACGTATTCGCCATCGCTGACGGCAAAATCTATACTCTCACAGGCGAACACTCAATCAGCCAGCCAATGTATAGAGGACCAAACATACGCTGCATCAACGCTACTGACGGAACGGAGATTTGGAACTTGCTCGGATTCGGCGCAAATGGTGGAGCAAGCCTCAATGGACAATACATGCAAATGGCAGACGGCAAAGTCTTAGGCCTCAACTTCTTTGACAACAAGATCTACTGCATAGGTAAAGGAAGCAGCAAGACCACAATCTCGGCACCACAAGTTATCCCAACATTAGGATCTAGCGTGATGCTCACTGGCACAATCACTGACGACACACCAGGCGCAGGAAGCCGCAATACCAACGACATGATGGACTTCGTCCTTAAGGGCACGCCAGCAATATCTGACGAAGACCAAAGTCGATGGATGGAATACCTATTCATGAACCAAATAAAACCGGCAGACGCGAAAGGCGTTGAAGTCGATTTAGCCGCTATTGATCCCAACGGCAACTACATCCCAATTGGCACCGTAACATCTGATGCAAATGGCAACTTTGGAATTCCATTCACTCCAGAAATCCCAGGCACATACCAAATCATCGCCAAATTCGATGGATCCAAAGCATACGGCTCATCATCAACAACTACCTACCTAGCCATAGGTGAAGAAGCACCCGCGCAGCCAACACAGCAACCACAATTAGCCCTACCTCCAACCGAGTTGTACTTTGGAATCTCAACAGTAGCAATAGTAATTGCAATCGCAATAGCCACAATCGTAATAGTGTTAGCTCAAAGAAAACGACCATAAAAGCCAAATAGCATACAAACTTAACCCCTTTTTTATTTTTTTAATATGCTTTAACCAGAGATAATCAAAAAAAAACAATCGCATATCAAAAACGTTATCATATTTAAATAACATAAAACCAAACAACATGAACCTAAAAACCGCAAACTATTACTGATTTGATATCTCCTCTTGGACTACCTAACTAAAAATTAAGTTTAAATTCCTTGCCGCCATAAAGCGAGGTATTCCACTTTGTCAATTGACAGTTATTGAAGGAAGTCATATGCGTAAAAGAAGCATAGGCATAATTGCCACCGCAATAATGGTCTTAATACTCTCTATCTCCGCAGCTGCCTACCTAAACCACAACGACTCGCAACCAAACACAAACAACACAACCAATCCAGCAAACAACACCCCAACCCCAACAACAACGAAAAGTACAACAACTCTTAAACCAAGTATTTCGCCAACCCCATCACCGTCTCTCATAGCTACTAATGCACCTTCAATTTCTCCAGCGCCTATCTGCTTACTTCCAGACGCCGTTAAAATAAACTATCAAGAGAGCGGCAGAAGCTACAATAAAGATACAAACATAACACGAATAACTCTCCAAATCGAAGTGATCTCAGACTTCACCACCCGCAGAACGTTCATTTTGTATGAAAAAA
Source organism: Candidatus Bathyarchaeota archaeon (assembly GCA_963840325.1). GTDB lineage: Archaea > Thermoproteota > Bathyarchaeia > Bathyarchaeales > Bathycorpusculaceae > Bathycorpusculum. The sequence continues at coordinate 37,996 of CAWIYM010000004.1, read as the reverse complement.
GCTTTTATTTGAAAACAAATGACCAACCATTATCAACTATGGATAGCAATGCCACAGAAGAAATTTTACTTAATGAAGACCGTAAGCAAGCAACCGCCATCACATTTAATATAACAGGCAATTACACTGGCAACAGCTACGAGTTAACGTATAATGACCCCCCAGACTTGCTATTCGTTTGGAAAAAACTCTAAAGCCATAATTGTTATGTACTGGTCAAATCCTGTCTTAGATAAGGTAAAATTCCTGTGCCTCAATACAAAATTTGATGTGGGTTTTTTACTGATCTAATTCCCGCTCCAGATGTTTACCCTGTCAGCATTAAACAACAAGAAGCCTCCAAAAAAAGAGGAAAATGTGCGAAGAATGGTGACCTCACAACAGAAAACTGGTGCGAAATAATCCCATGATTTGCTTTCGGTAATATTTTGTAATTCAGTCATTATTCCTCTTTTGGATAGTTGGATTGTTTGACCGATCGTGGTACTATTTTCTTTGTTACTTGAGCTAATAATACGCTTGCCAAACGAATCCATATTCAACACAACGATAGTGTTGAATATTTTCGATTGCTATAGCATTCAATTGTACTTTGGGGATATGTAGGCTATTCTGAACAATTTACTTTTCTATTGTTTAGTTGTTCTAAACTCATAGCTTTTAGGGTATAATAGAAGAAAGGGATTGAATTAAATGAGTAAATACTAAATTTGTTGCCTCTTACGTTTGAAGATAAGGTATCCTATGGATAATGTCGATGCAATGACTATTCCTGGCATGACAAAATAGCTGTATTCTACTTGTGAACTCGAATTTGAAGAGTTTTGTTGCTGAACAGATTGATTAGTTGGCGGTTGAATAGTTGGTTGAGTTATAGTTGGTTGAGTTATAGTTGGTTGAGTTGTTTCTTGACTTCTTGGTTCGGATGTGGGGGATGGTTGCGGTGGTTCTAGCGTGGGTGACGGCCATTGAACATTTTGTAAGGGGTCGAGGGCGATATAAGGAGCTTGCGTTGTTGGACTTACGTAAGTTATATAGTCTATTGAAATCACGGTAATCATGCTTATCCAAGACTGGCCATTATCCCCTGGAAGTACCAAACGAAGTTTCTCAGCCAAAGTTTCGCCGTTTAACTCGTACGCTATTATCACATCTTCTCGTGCGACGTAGGAGTTTGAGATGTGCACCATGTAGCCATCTGAAGCGTAAAACCGTAGAGATGCAGGCTGCTCTTCTAATTCGACTTTCTCAAGCAGAAATCCAAGTTGAACACCGCCCCAATAGCCACCTGTTATGGGTCGACCAAAACAAAATAGCTCGGCGTTAACGATTGTTTTTGGCATTGCCTTAATGTCGTCTATAGTGAATGCAACACTTTTGTTCGATGAAATTTCTATATGCAATGACTCCGCTGAGTCTATGTTTGTTGCGGTAGGGTCAGCTTCGAAATCTTGGGCTGAAACATGAATCAGAGAACTTGATAGAATTAACCCTACAACGATTAGTGAGAGCAACAAAATTTTTCTGTTCAATGCGCTACCTTCTACTTCAATAATTTGACACGTGTCATATTCTTAAATGTTGCCTAAACCAAATCAATATTCGGCGATGGAAATCGGAAGATGATTGCGAAAAACCTTCACAAAATTGTGTGTAGGGTTAATTTTCTTTGGATAAAAATCCCGCAAATTGATTGCAAATGTTCATCTCGGTTGACAATAGACCTTTTTACCTATAGGTTCATAACATAAATGCATAAAAGCTGTCAAACCGAATAAAGGAAGTATGAAGAATCCGTTAGTCGTTGCCTGCTGTGTAATCTTAATCTGCTGCTTCTTCACAATTACGCTACTGCTAACACCTTGGGCGCCTTTTGATGGGGAACTACATACATCTGTAAAACCAACACCCGAAACCCCAGCTAAAGAAAACCTGCAACCTACGCCCATAAGTAGTGCAACCGATAGATCCCGCGTTGCAGCAAGCAACAAAAAACGCAATTACTTATCTAAAACAGACAAATGACCCTACGGGTTTGTTGATGCTTAATGTAATTTACCGACAGTTCGGTATAGTAGAATTCAATGATTCTCTACAACGTTACGATCAAATAATGGCTTCCAACCCAGATCCGATGCTGCGAGTGTTCCGTCGCATAGCAGACTATAATAATTCTGCCGTCCAGCCGAAGGATTTCAATTCGGTGACAGACCAACTTGATCGCCTCACGGTTCCGGCTCTTTATTCCGACCGAAGAGAGTTGCCCGATGATTACCTGTCCCAGCTCACAGAAGCTATGGACAGCGGTATTCTTTACACTGAAAACTCCCTTAATAGTGGAAGCTACTTGCTGACACATGTGTTGCTGGCAACCGTCTGGCTACAAAACAACCACTGCAGCCTCCAACTGCCAAAAGACTTCACAAATACCCTCTACCAAGAAACCGCCGCATTGATCGGCGATGGCTCACAAGTCGACGATATTGAACTGGAAGCCGCCGCCTTTCTCTACCAGGCAGGGCAAGGCAGCCTTGTTAACCCTGCCTTTAGGCAAATCTTTGTGCAAAACATCATTGCAGCTCAGTTTACTGACGGCGGTTGGTCTACTTCACAAGATACACCTTCCAACACAAGCTGGCACCCTTCAGTTCTGGCACTTATGATTTTGTTGTTTGTTGAATATCCAGCTCAGTCATATCCGACAATGATAGCTTCTGCACCAAGTTAATGCAGACCATTAATTAAAAAAACGAAAAACCTAGTATGCTAAGATCTCTTTTCTGCTATTCTTAGACTAAAAAAGGGGAAAGGGAATTTTTATTGTTTTCTAAGGTCGTTTTCTGATAATTAACAATCCGACTAAGACTACAGCAATAATTATAGCGATTACTCCAATTGCCATGTACGTCATTAGGTCTGCTGTGGTTGCTAGGTTTGGTTGAGGTGCTGTGGTTGGTGCTGTTGTTGGTGCTGCATCTGTTACACCCATGTAGGTTGTGGCCGATGAACTACCATAGGATGCGGAACCGTCGAATCTGGCGATGATTTGGTATGTGCCTGGAATTTCTGGAGTGAATGGAATTCCAAAGTTGCCGTTTATGTCAGATGTTACGGTGCCAATTGGGATATAGTTGCCGTTGGGATCGATGGTTTCTAATTTCACTTGAACGCCTTTCGCATCTGCGGGATATACCTGTTGCTCGAATAGGTATTCCATCCACCTGCTCATGTCTTTATCAGAAATTGCTGGTGTGCCTTTGAGGGTGAAATCGAGTTGGTCATTGCTGTTAAGTCTGCCAGTGGGAGTGTTGTCAGTGACTGTTCCTGTAATCATTACGCTAGATCCCAGTGTTGGATAAGTCTGTGGCGCAGAAACCGTGGTGGCGCTTAGTCCTTTGCCGTGAGCGTATATCATGTTATCCATGCTGTTGCTATGTACTAGGATACCGTCTGCGATAGCTACGCCACCGCCGAAGTCTAAGGTGCTCCATATTTCTGTTCCGTCTGTGACGTTGATGCAGCGTAAGTTTGGACCACGAATCAGTGGAATAGTGTACGAGTGTTCCCATGAGGTCGTGTAAATCTTTCCGTCACTAACAGCGCTGATTTGCATTGGGTAATTGCCGTAGGGTGATTCTTCGCCGATGCCTATAGCGTTGTAGATCCATAGTTTTTCTCCTGTCTTAGCATCAAAGGCGTTCATTGATCCGTCGTAGCCTCCGTAGATGATGACTTTTCATCAATTACCCATTGGCTCTGGCCATAGTAGTTGTATTGGTTTTGGGCTGCGTAAGCTTCATCTGTTGTCCATAGCTGCTGACCTGTATACAAGTCGTAGACCCATGTTTTCAGCTGCTTTACTTCTCCGAACACCATTATGCCGTCTTCTGGATATACACCAGTCAAGCTAAATCCGCCTGTGAACATTGCTGCTGCTGTGATGTTTTTATCTATGTCAACGAATGGTGGTGTAAAGGTGGTTTTCCAAAGCTGTGTACCTTTATTTTCTGGTTTCAGACTAATACCCTATCATCCATCCTTGTACAACTCCTCGTTTGTCATTTCGTCCTGCAGTTCCAACGATCATTAGTATCATCTTGGCGAATAGCGCGAACTGTGCCAGTTTCGTTAAGAAGGGCGTTTGTTGGACCTACTATGTTTGGTATTGAGAAGTTCTGCGAATAGAATACTTCTCCATTATGTACGATGTCATAGTTCATAGTCATAGGGTTGAAGAAGTCACCTGTTCCATAGTACGGGTTTTCTGCTCCGAAATCTCCGCCTGCAGGTCTCCACTGCCAGTAGCCTGTTCCACTTTGACTAGCAACCATAGTTCCAGCTGAAGAGTTCCATACTGTACAATAATAGTTGGGGTTTGCAGTAGTTCCTTTGTTGACGAGGTTATAGTAGAGTATGCTTCCGTCTTTGCCATAGACGTGTGTGCCGGCTTGTGGATACGTTAGCTATGTAGCATATCGTATTTCCTGTGTATGCGTCTATCATCTTCCAAATGGTATTAGTGACCAACGGTGTTGTAGTTCTATTCAACTTATACGGGTTTCCTGTCCTTGATTACACTCAAGTTTTGAGCTTGGATCGCCCGAGCTACCGTGACAACCTGTGGCAATTGGATAGGTTTGCCGGTTGAACCAAAGAAGGAGGTAGTTACGCCAGTATCCCATAGATATGAGAATGTTCCATGTTGGTTTGGCGACTCGTATTCATAGACTTGACCCATGGTGGGGCATGTTGCATTCCAGTCAAGGAATAGTGTTTCGCCTGTATATAGATCAATTATTTCATAGCCTTTGCTGCCATGTGTAACGTAGCGTGGTGTCCAGTGAATTTTGCCATCAAGAACTATTGTTGGACTAAACTCGACACCTTGGTAGTGGGCGGTGTGACCCATGCTGTCGTTGAATCGTTCATCCGATAGTGCCTCCGATAAAGAATGGTTTTGACCATAGTATGTGTGCGCTTTCTGGTGCTGCGCCCCAAGCGTAAGTGGCGACGTTGCCGCCGGAACTGCCCAAAGGCCATACGTTACCGGCTCCACCGAGCCAGTTACCCGTAAGGTAATACATTTGTCTGTTTGCTCCGCTTAATGGGCGAGTCCAGTATCCGTCTGGAAGAGGCGACTCGATCCATGTTGCTTTAGGTTCTGCAGAAACTTCGAATGTCGCTATTGGGCTAACGGCGGCGCTATAGATATAATGGTCTCCTGCTACGTAAAAGCTTCCACCCGAGGCTATTGTCACTTTGAGTTCTTTATCGGTACGCGGGAAGATAGCTTGAACTCGATATGTGCCTGCTTTTTCTGGAGTGTACGAAATGTAGTTTGCGCCGACTGGATCGCTGTAGGGCATATCTAAGATTTTCGTCTCATTGTCAGGGTCCCAAACTTGTATTTGCATACCATACCACCCAGCTCTACCAGTTGGTGAAGCAACTACACCAGATATTTCACCAGTATCTGGGGGCATGTCTGCAGTCCAAGCGACAAGCAACATATTTTGACCGACACCGACACCGCGTGCTCCAGCGCTAGTTCCAACGTAAACATAGGAAGTATAGTTGACTGTAGCTGCATCTGCTGCGGGTAAATCAATATAAGGAATAGCAAAAGATAACATTAGAAACAACGCAATCAAAGTAGTCATATTCTTTTTCTTTGCAAATTTCATGTTTTTTCCTTTCCTAAATTTCAGTGAATGCCAATATGAAAGCTATTGGTATTTATCATTTTCCATTTTTCTAATCAACGAACAATAAAAGTAGAAAATTATCATAATATAAGTATACTAAATAAGTTATACTGGCCTATTATACGAATGCGTATCTCTTCAGATATGTTAATTAAGCAGACCTAAAAAAAGGTAAGATTTAATGATTCAAATAATTGATCCATTAAATGCAAAAATTCTAAAAGATTTGCTTAGAGACGGACGAAAGACCTTCACACAAATCGCGAAAGATTGCAACACATCAAAAGATGTTATCACAAAACGCTACAAACAAATGAAAAATTCAGGCATCATTGTCGGAGCAACCGTACATAATAGCCCAGCCTGCTATGGAGCCAACCTCGTTGCAGGCATCTACCTTAAAATTAAACCCAACAAAGAAAAGCAAGTTCTTGAACTTGTCTATAAAATTCCTCAATTTCTCTATGTTTACAATATTGGTATTCACCCAGGTTTAGCGGCTTTACTAATCATGAAAAATATAGAGGAATTAGAAGAAATTAAAGAATTAATCAAGAAACTGCCATATCATTTTAGGATTCGAAATAACAGTTTTACTAGGCATAAGAGACAGCCCAGAAAATTTATCAAAACTATCCAGCCAAGATGACCCCTTCAGAAAAAGATAACATAATAGTTAGAAATAGAAAAACTAAAATTGACAGAATAGACACCGAAATTATTGAAAAACTTGCAGTAAATGGTCGTACAACTTTTAAAGAAATCGCCACGGAACTAAAAGTATCAACCGATACGATTTCAAAAAGATATGCAAAACTTAAACAAAATGGGGACCTAAAAGTCGTAATTCAAATTGACCCGACAAAAATAGGATACAGCGCTTTCGCCATTATTTAGTTTAGCTTTTTCAGAAGAAAATTCGCCCAACCATGTAATGGATCTTGCCAAAATTCCAGATGTTAACTTTGTAATTAAAACTAGTGGCAATTTTGATTTTATGCTAAGTTTAATGATATGCAATATGCAACAGTTAATAGACGTCCAAGAACAAATCGCCGCGCATGCCTGGTTTAGATAGACATGCAAATTACCTTAGGAAGATTGTTTAACGTTTGGCCTCTTCCCAGAGAGTTCACATCAACATTCTAGCAAAGATGAATAATCCATCACACTTGGTTTCATTTTTTCAGGTTCAAACAAGTCAGCGTTTACTCGTAGTAATCTGTTAAACAGTTTTACGGCAGTGATAACTGCTCCAGGTTTACTTCCAGCTTCTTCAACTGGATAAAGAATCTCACGATTTGAAATCATTGGATTCCATAGTCCCGAAAGCAAATTAATCTTTCAGGTACCTCAACAATTTTGAAGATTCTATAACTCGTTACCAAGCAAATCGGTTCCATCCAATAAAAAGTCAAAAAAGATGAAGTTAGACCCTGCAGTTGCTGAACCAACCGAAAATGCAGTTGACTCCTGGACGAAGACTGCCCAAGAATGAAGAAGTGCCAATTAATGAAGTTCTATCATTAGTTGTCCTTGCATTAATTCTTGTTAGATTTGTTTTCCCCCATGTTGTATTGCAAAATTCTCCGTTATGATTCGCTCCGCGGTGGGCAAAGGATGATGTCAAAAAAACACAAATTTCATTTAAATTGACTATATTTTAGGTAGTGAAATTTGTTTTTGCTGAACCATTGTTGAAAATTGCTAAAGTTATAAAAGCAAAACAATAACATAACTGAAACTATTGAACGAGAGCGATTATTTGCTTGCCAACATTAGATTGATAGGCTTTTAGCGTTCGTGTTCAAACAAAATGAAAGGAAAAGAAAAACAAGGAGAAAAAGAGAAAATGCGAATTACAAGAAATAAAACTACAGTTACCGTGATTACTTTGTTCCTAATACTAACTGTTACAATTACACTTGGTCCTTTACAAAAAGCCAATGCTCATAATAATCCTACATGGACTATTCCTACATGGTGTTACATCAACGCAGCGCCAAACATAGTAGGCGTCGGTCAAGAAACGTTGATTGCTTATTGGTCTAACGCCTTACCTCCAACAGCGATAGGAATGTATGGTGATAGGTGGACATTCACAGTCTTGGTTACGAAACCTGATGGAAACAAAGAAACTCTTGGACCTTTTACATCTGACCCAATCGGAGGAGGTTTCACGAAATATACACCTACCCAAATTGGCACATACACTTTCGTTGCTCACATGGATCAGCACCTAATAACAGGGTTACCAATGAATCCTACTTTGACGGTCCCTCAACAACAAGGAGCTGCATACGTGAATGATACTTATTCAGCAAGCACAAGTGACGCGTTCTACTTGACTGTACAACAGGAACCTATACAGACATGGCCTGAGGCTCCTCTTCCAACACAATTCTGGACTCGCCCAATAAATAGTGCAAACAGAGACTGGGCACCTCTTGCGAGCAACTGGCTGGCTGGCGCCGCACAAAACGTGGGTCCAACAATCAACTTTGCCTACGGAACAGGGCCAGAAAGCGCCCATGTAATGTGGGTGAAACCCTATTGGGCTGGAGGCGTCATGGATGCTAGATTTGGTGACTATGGGTTCTCCAGTCAAAACTACGAAGGTCTTAGCCTCGTCCCACCAATAATCCTCAATGGAAAAGTCTACTACAGAGTCACCGCAGTTCCAAGAGAAGGCTGGTATTGCGTCGATTTATACACGGGAAAAACAGATTATTTTTTCAACACCACTGGTCCAGTAACAGGAGTTAGCCAATCTTCCTCAGGAAGCATCTCACAGCAATCACTGGCATTTGGGCAGCTATACAAAAGGGAAGATCCCAATCAGCACGGGGGTTTCCCATATTTATGGAGCACAACAGCAGCTACTCCTAACACATGGATGATGTATGATGCATTCACAGGAAACTACATTTGCAGCATTGCCAACGTCTCTGCTGGTGGCACCGCTGTTTATGGCAAAGATGGAAGCATACTACGTTATAGCATTGCCAATCTCGGAACCACCTCAGCACCCAAAAATTACTTACAAGTATGGAACACAACCCAAGCTATATGGTGGAAACCCACATTCACAAGCAACTACTACTGGTATTGGAGACCTGGAATAAACCAAACATATGACGGGCAAAACGGGTTCTCTTTGAACGCATCAATACCCGCAGTGCAGGGCACAATAAGAGCGGTTCGTGAAGACCAGTACATAATCGGTGGAACTGCAGGAAGCAACAATGAAAATGGAATTGTTCAAGGCAACTTATGGGCTTTAAATCTAGATCCAGCAAAAGGAGCAATGGGATCTCTTCTATGGAACAAAACCTTTACACCACCATCGTCAGCAGGCAACACAACATTAACTATGGGTCAAGTGGATCCCGAAGACGGTGTCTTCCTATTTAGAGAACAACAAGGGAGAAAACGGTGGGGCTATAGCCTCGACACAATGCAGCAACTATGGGCAAGTGAATCCGAAAGCCAAATGAACTTCTATCTATACGCACAGGACTGCATCTATCAAGGCAAACTCTTCAGCTACAATTACGGTGGAATAATACTCGCCTACAACATAACCACAGGAGAAATCATATGGAACTACACTGCTAGAGGAGTCGGTTTTGAATCACCGTATGGCAACTATCCTCTCTACCTGGGCTGTATCGCCGACGGGAAACTCTATATGTACTCGAGTGAACACTCGCCAACAATACCCCTATTCCGAGGTTCATACGTACGCTGCATCAATGCATCCAACGGAGCAGAACTGTGGAAAATGCTAGATTGGGAAGCCTCGTCTAGCCCTGCTTTAGGCGGAGGTATAGGAAACACAGCAATCGCTGATGGATTCCTCCTTAGTCTAAACGTCTATGACAATCAGATATACTGTTTCGGCAAGGGTCCCAGCGCAACCACAGTCACAGCCTCACCGAAGATCATGATTGACGGAAATAGTGTCCTAATTGAAGGAACAGTTACTGATCAGTCTCCTGGCGCAAAAGATACTCCAGCAATATCAGATGACAGTATGGAAGCATGGATGGAATATATGTATGAGCAGCAGGCTAAGCCTACAAACGCCACCGGTGTTGAAGTATCATTGGATACCATTGATCCAAACAGCAACGTGGTCCATATTGGCACAGTCACAAGCGATGCAAGTGGTATGTTCAAGAAGATGTGGACTCCGGAAATTCCAGGCGAATACACAGTCATCGCTACATTCGGAGGATCTAAATCCTACTGGAGTTCATCTGCCGAAACAGCAATAGGCGTGACAGAAGCATCAACCCCTATAGCAGAACCTCAACCAGTATCGGCACAGCCTCCACTTGATCTATACATCATAGGCACAGGCATCGCTGTTATAATCGCAATAGGCGTAGTTGGAATATTGATACTCAGAAAAAGGCCGTAAACTCAATTTTAAAAAAATTAATTTCCTCTTTTATTTTTTCTTAAAAATTTATTCCTATCAAAACCATTGCCGACTTATTATTTTGTTGAATTAGTCTAAAAGTACCCATAATCGCGAACACAACTGCAAGTGGCATGAGCACAATGCATCCAAAAAACCAACAACCCTATTACCCTGAAAAAGAAACCTGAGCGTATCTGCCGAAATCATGCTTGTCCATCTGGAGACTTCATTAATGGTTAAAGCAGCAACATAGTCAACAAACGCAATCGCACCGAACTTTAACAGCTGGGGCGCTCATTGATAGTTCCAACTTAATTTTCAAACATACATTCGGACAAGCGTTCAAGAGCAATTTACTATGAATAGAAAGAGTAAGCAAGTTTGCAACATTATTATCTATTCTTACTTTGCAAATTCACTCAACAGCTTCCCCTTTTTGACGTGTGGACAATGCCCCTTCTTGGTTAGGTGTCGCATCGATAATTAACTCGCGAAAAATAAACCCTGATTATATTTCTTTTTGATCTCTAAACAAAATCAAGAACCGGTGATAAGATGCTGAATGTTAATGGTTTATTTCAGCTGATTCTTCTCGGTTTTTTAGTTTTTCTTCCAAAAGAACAAGCAATTCCTGCGGCTTCACTGGTTTAACCAAATATGCATCTGCGCCTTCGTCGAGGGCTTTAACTCCAGTTTCAAGAGATGGAAAACCTGTAATCATGATTTTAACTGTATGTTGAAGTTGCTTTTTGAGTTTTGCCAGTAAATCAGTACCATCCATATCCGGAAGTCTAATGTCTACGAGAGCTAAGTCGTAATGATGTTTTTCAGCTTTTTCAATCGCTTCTTTGCCTGTTTCAGCTGTTTCAATATCATAACCGCTTTTCTGGAGGATACGTGTGAACGTTCGAAGTATCGATTTATCATCATCGACAACGAGTATGGTTTTTTTAGGTTCTGCCACTTCTAACATTTCCTTGTTTATTCATAATCACGGCTTTCTTAAACCTTGTTAGGTCATCATAAATCGTCATAATTCTCTTCGAAGCCAAACCCACTTCGTAATTGGTTTGAATTCAACAAAGATTTTTTGCCCTTGCTTGGGCATTTCTATCAATGTTTTTCGAGATTAATAAACGCTATCCCGTTTGTTTGAGCGAGATTTTCTCAAAGCAACCTTGTTAACAATAAAGTTATAACTAAGAAAAACCCACTTGAAATTAGAGAAAACAGGTTTTGAAGCGCAATGGTATCTGCCCCAGTTTTGTACTCAATAGACACTGATGTTCCATCAATGTACTTTGAGAAGCTATTTGACTTCATTTATATGCAGTACCTTGTTCCGCAAAAACAGCGATTTACAAGCTTATCCAGAGAAACAACTCAGACAAGCAACAAAATCTCGTACATGGTGCTCGACACGCAAGGAAGACAAATCATCCAAGTTGAAGTAACAGGCACAGACAAATTGAACGCCACAATAACACCTCTAGAATCGGATGTTACAGACGCAACCATCACAGAAGCAAGACAAGATGTTCTAATCGCTATGGAATTGTTTGAGGAAAAAGCCCGAAAATTAACATGGTATTTTGCATGGCGAGAAGGAGAAGAAATTGTACCCGAAAAAGTGACAGCTCCACGAAAAAAGCTTCAACCGCCTTTTCTTGGAAACACAAGTACTGTTAACTTTCGTATTTATTGGGCTTGGATTGGGGCTGTTTATTGTCGTTTTAACATTTTATCCAGACTACTTCTGGAGTGTCCCAATAATCTTGATTGCGTCACAATTCGTTTTCGTTTTCTACTCAAACAAGATAATTGGCCCGGTCAAGCGACTGGACAATCACCAAAGATAACCCCATAATACACTTCTTAGAATATCAGCCTCCAATTGGCTCTTTGGGTACCCTTGACGACTACAAACAAATTCCACCCGAGCAACTGGTAGCATTAAAGAAAGAAGTCTACGAAGAAATAATAGCTAAACACGGGGCAATCGACTGCCAAGAAGCAGAAAAAATCTTCGCCAAATACAGTGTATCTTGCAGACTTGGCAGTTTGTCCACAAAAAAAATAAATGTCTACGAACTCGTGAAGAAAGTTGCGGACCGCTTCGGATACAAAGTGCCTAAAATAGTGATTTCAAACACAATGGTTCCCAATGCTGCAGCTTCCGGTCCCAGCCCTAGCAGAGGCATCGTTCTAATAACTACCGGGTTGCTTGTTCAGTTGGAAGAGCCTGAAGTCGTAAGTGTTTTGGGGCACGAATTTGGGCATCTTAAAGGCAGAGACCCCTTAATCCTATTTGGGCTGTTGAGTGCAGAGTTCCTATTCAGGTTCTACGTGCTTCTTGCTTTGTTCCCGTTCATATTCTCGCCTCTGTTGTTCTTTGTCTACTTTTTCGCGAGTGATGACTCTTATTTTCTTTATAGCGAAATTCTTTGAAGCACGCGCTGATTTAACGTCAGCCATAATGATGGGGCAACCTAAAGTCATGGCGAGGGCACTGGAAAAAATCGGGTTCCACAGGCTCCTGTTCGAACGAACATCCGAGTTTCCGATTTCAAGAGTGGGTTGGTTTGGATTCGCACCCGCCGATTAGCTTTAGGGTAGATCGACTGGAAAATCTTTCGCCTGAAAAAATACGACATCCGCTTCTTCAATCAATCAAAGACGTAATAAAGGGATTCGCTTCAACACTAAGGGGCTAATTCCTTTCCTCGATCTACTGAATTGCTAGAACGCAGAAAAGAGGAAACTCGGTTAATCAACGCAGGATAACAACTCGTACGAAGCATAAACGAAACAAACAGCCATATACAAGAAAAAGAAAATAAATGGTGGGGCTGATCGGATTTGAACCGATGACCAACGGGTTTCCCCAAAGTAGACCGCTCCAGAATTTCGTCATCCCCAAACGGGTCAAGCAATCAATGCTTTCTGGAGCCCGCCGTACTACCTGGCTATACTACAACCCCACGTTATTTTTAGAAAGATACAAGAGGAATTATAAAAAGGCACCTACCCATTCAAGAAAAGAAAAAAGCATGAGTGATTACCGCTCCGTTCCACATGGGCTACGATTCGATCAAAAATAAACCCAATGATAGATATGACAAGGGGTTTCTACAGATCCACACCCATGTTCTTGATAAGCCGTTCTAAAGTTTGCGTGCTCATCATTTCAGTTTTTAGGTACACCCGAATTTCCTCAGTATTCATGCCAATGCGTTTGGCTTCCTGCGCTGCGTAACGGTAAGCATCGATTTCTGTTGGTCTATCCACATAGTCGTAGCGTGGATCAAAGAGTTCTCTGCCGTCGAGGTGCTGTTTAACGTGGCAGAGTTCATGAATAACGTCGAGGTAGATGTCTTGTTTGCGTCCGGTGCTCAAGTAACGTTTGTTTACCATTAAGTGGCCGTCGGAGTCGTTAACTCCCATGTATCCAAACCAGATGAAATCCACTTTCAGGTTCTTGAGAATTTTCTGAGTTTTTTCTCCAAATATCCCTTGAACTGCACGGTTTTTCTCGAAGCCCCTAAAATAGTCCGTAAAATTCACTTTGGTAGAAACCAAATGGACTAGCCCCCTCAGGGGTAGCTTGGTTAAGAAGCGGAAAAGGCGCATTATGACGTATTCTGTTGCGCTTTGGAATGGCAAAGAATGTATCCTACCTGAACTTTATGCGGGCGTCGAGTTTTGTTTGATTCAATCGTTGCACCGGCTGATGCTTCATGTACCAAGAGTTGATTTAAAATACTTTCCTCAAAATATGAAGCGATCTACTTGCGGAAAACAAAAATTCAGAAAATTACGCGTTTATGACTTTACAGTTTTTAGCCACGTTAAAAAGCCTTCACGTAGTTTTTGCGGGTTCTCAAAAACACGCACATCCTCTGTCGCTTCCAATTTCCTCACTTGCTCAGCTTCTTCTTTGCGGACCCGCAGTTTCATTTCTTTGCCGTTTGGTAATTTGGTGTAGATGATGGCTTCTTTGTAGTCAACGGGCATGATCCAAACGGGCACGAATGCTTTGAGGCTCATGAGTGCAGCATTAGTGAGTAGCGTGTCGCTGATGCTGTTCACGATTTTTGCCACAGTGTTTGACGATGCAGGCATTATAAGGAGAAACTCGTATTTGTGGCTCTGCACCATGCCAGCAAGGAAAGGCGAGTTTGCATTGGATTCCACCGCGACTTTTGTAAAGCTCTGGTTTAATTCTTCATCTAGGCGATAGAATTTTAACATGGTCTCGGCGGCTTTGGAGAGGTAAACGTCTATTTGCACGATATCTTCGGACTGCTTCTTGAGGTCTTTCATAACTTCGAGGATTTCAGCGATTTTGTCGCCTGCCCCCGTGATGCCCCAGGCAACTTTAGGTTTCTTAACTTTAACTTCAGCCATAATATTCACTCACTATTTTTTGCCGTAGAGCTCCAAGTACTCTGCGAACCGTTTTGTTGTTTTCTTGAGGCTTCGGAACCCTTCTTCATCCAACTTTACACCATCCAATGTGTCCTTAGTCCAGAATGTAGCGCCTAAATTTGCCCCAAAAAAACCTCCGCTTACAGGAATCATACCATTTAGGATGTAAAAGTTATGAATTTGCTGCAGGGCACCTTCTTGTCCCCCGATGCGGTCTCCGCCTAGTGAGATGCCCATACCAATTTTGCCTCGGAAAAAGTTTTTATCGCCCGCTACTGCAGCTCGGCAACGATCCATAACTGCTTTAGTTTGGGCACTGACGCCACCGTTGTAGACAGGCGTGGCAAAAATAATGCCTTCTGCACCTTTTAGTAGGGCATAGAGTTCTTGCATATCATCTTTGAAGGCACATTCGTGATTTTCAAGACAAAAATCACAATGAGCACAAAATTCTAAGTGTTTGGCACGCACCGTCCAGAAACGGGTTTCAAACCCTTTTGCACCTATCGTTTTCAGGGCTTCTTTTAGAACATAGTCCGTTGCCTGCTCTCTTGGGCTGCCACAGATTCCAACTATCATAAACGGTCACTAAACGTTAACTTGAGATTTGCTTTAAAGCATTCCCCTTCTACAAAATTTGAAATTGTATGGAAAAGCGAAAATGACAACTTGCAAAAAATTATTTCTAAAAATAAGAAAAAGAAACAAAGAAGAAAGAGATTATTCTTTCTCGAAGTATTCTTCTGGCTTTGGCGGAATCGGTGGTAAGCCTCTGCGTTCACGAATCTTCTTTATGGTTTCAGCCTGCATTTGTTCTGGAACATATGCCCAACGACTGAACTGTGTGGCCCAAAATGCTCTTCCTGAAGTTGAACCGCGCAATTCATCAGCTATGCCGAAGCTTTCGGAAACTGGCATTTCTGCTTTAACGGTAATTATGTCATCTTCTGAGGGCATGTCTAGGATTTTGCCGCGGCGTTTGTTTAGCATTGTGATTACAGCACTGACATATTCGCTTGGAACTTTGCATTCGAAACTCATCAATGGCTCAAGCAGTTTTGGATCGCTCAAGAGTATAGCACAGTAGATTGGTCTCCAAGTCATAGGTATAGCTTGTGCAGGACCCCTGTGAACTGGGTCTTCATGCAGGACTATGTCTTCAAGGTTAATTTTTAAGCCATATGCTGGTTCTTTAGCAAGTGGTGATGTGTGAACTGCTTCGCGGAATCCAGTTTTAATGTGGTCGATGATTTCTTCAACATATTGACGTCCTCTAATGCGGTTACAGAGTATGCAGTTTTCTTCAACTGCAACGGCGCCTTTGGCTTCGTCTGGTGCCCAACCAAGTGATCGCAAAACTTTGGTTCGTTCGTCTCTGCTTTGCATGTCACTGACTTTATCGGATTTAATGGCATCAATTACTTCGTCAGATAATTTGTCGATGGTTATCCAGAGTTTGTTGTGTTTATTGGGGCTTTTACCCATGATTGCTGGTCCTTTGTAGTCGTGGCTTATTGTTTCTCTGAAGATGACGATTGGCTTGCTGAGTTTAACTTTTAAGCCTGCTTCTTGCATTCGGTAAGCGGTAATTTCAAGGTGAAGTTCGCCCATACCTGATAAGAGGAATTCGCCGCTTTCTTTGTTCATAATGAAATGAAGATTAGGGTCTTCGGTAGTGAGTTTATGCATGACTTTGTCGAATAAGGGCAGGTCTTTAACGTCTTCAGGTTCAACAGCAACTGTTACGACTGGGTCTGAAACATAACGTAATCCTTCAAACGAATGAACTTCTTCGCCTTCTTCAGCGATTGTTTCGCCTACGTGAATAGAGGGTAAACCAGAGATTGCGCCTATGTTGCCCGCTGGAACTCGGTCGATAAGGACTCGATCTGTTGCCATACTCATGAATACTTGTTGAATAGTGCCTTTTTGGTTGCTGCTTAAAAGCTGAACGGTTTTGCCTCTCTCAATTGAACCGCTGAATATTCTGCCGATTGCAACTGTCCCGCTATGTGGATCAACTTCAATGGTTGAGATACACATGAGCAATGGCGCTTTAGGATCAACTTTTGCCATTCCCTGACCTGTTCGGCTAGCTACGTCGCCTGGCCAAATTTGAGGCTGCCTATAGGGCTGAGCATCATAGGGGTTTGGAAGATGTTTAACGAACATGTCCAAGATGGGTTCTGGCAAAGGAGCTCGTTTACTGAGTTCATCGACTTTTCTACCGACTTCAATTGGGTCACCTGTGTAGGCGTCGATGATGTCTTGGAAGGTGACTTTCTTCATTTTCATGTGATCAAGGTTTAAGCCCCATTTGTGAAGGGCTGACCCAAATGCTACACGACTATCTTCAATTGTTACTTGCCAGTCTTTCTTGTGCTCGGCAGGTGCATATTTCTCGATTAAATTGTTAACTCTTAGGAGAATCTTTGCAAACTTCTTCTGGATTTCTTGTGGGGTTAGTTTAATTTCTTTGATCAAACGGTCAACTTTGTTGATAAATAGAATTGGCTTTACGCGTTCTCTTAGGGCCTGCATTAGAACGGTTTCGGTCTGGGTCATTGGTCCCTCAACTGCATCGACGACTACGAGTGCGCCATCGACTGCTCGCAAACTTCTTGTTACAGCTCCTGAAAAGTCAATGTGACCAGGGGTGTCGATTAGGTTGATTAAGTAATCTTTTTCTTGGTAAGTATGGACTAGGCTAACGTTTGAAGCGAAGACAGTCATTTGACGTTTTTGCTCAAGGTCCCATGAGTCGAGGAACAGTTTTTGTCCTGCCGTTTGGGTACTGATGATACCTGCCGCTGCCAAAAGACTGTCGGCCAGGGTTGTTTTTCCATGGTCAACGTGGGCGATGATGCTGGTGTTGCGTACGAAAATGGGGGTTTCCATCAGTTTTACAATTTCTGCTGTTTGCCTATAACGCGCCATAACTATACAAACTCCAATTTAATTGAATTTATTACTTGAAAGACTTGTTTTTTAATTATTTGAAGCATTATTTACTCTCTCATGAAATTGGTAAACTACATGGAAAGCGAGTTTGTAGCCTATTAACTTTATGGCATTATTTTTAAAAATAGTTGGGGCAAAAAATAGATGTTCAATTACCCTTAGCAGGGTTTTTCATGTAAAATTGTCTGTGTCTTTTGCTAAATTGGCTTAAAAGCGAGCATTAATTGGATTTTACAAGTTGGTTAACGCTAATTCGCAAAAAAGATTAAATCCGCTTTAAATTCTATTTAGCAAAAGAATCCGAAGCTCAAAGGAGTAAAAATGTTAAATGAAAAAGAATGTAATTTCATACAATTCATTGATCTGCTTCATATCTTTCGGGTTAAAAGTAGCTTTTTCTGCGATTAGTTTAAAAGCAACAATCGACAATAACCAAAAATTAAATCGCCGAAATTGGCGACGTAGATTTAACCGCTGAGGATATGAATGTACTTTCAAACTGTTCCAGCAAATCGAAATGACGCATTATTTCTAGTGTCCTTAGCACCGGTCATCTTCACTTTATGTCGGGGTTGCTACTGACTAACTATACAGAGGTTTTGGCGGAATAATATTGGAAAAAGCTGCTTCTATGCCGATCGACAAAGTCTTTGTTGAACTAAACACGTCAGCAAACGGTTTAACAACTGAAGAGGTTAAACTACGTCTCAAAAAGTATGGCTACAACAAACTTTCTGAGAAAAGACAGATCCCCTTCATACACAAGTTTATCACTCATTTCAAAGATTTATTCGGCATCTTGCTCCTTGTTGCAGCTATTCTATCTTATATTAGTGGCAGCCCAGAACTCGCCCTAATTATCCTCGCAGTAGTTTTAGTCAACATCTTCGTCAGCATCTTTCAAGAATCACGCGCAGAAAAAGCCATGGAAACCCTCAAAAGCTGGATGCCAGAGTATGCCAAAGTTATCCGAGACGGGGAACTTAAGAAAATCTTAGTTCGAGAGATTGTTCCTGGCGACATTATCTTCCTAGAAGAAGGCGACCGAGTTCCTGCAGACGCCCGAATAATGGAGGCTTTTGACTTGTGGACAAATAATGTTCCGTTAACTGGGGAATCTGAACCGCAACCCCGCGTAGCTGGAGCAACCAAAGTAGTTGAAAAAGCATACTTGTACTCGCCCAATCTTGTCTTCATGAGTACTAGCGTGTCTAAGGGTCAAGGGAAAGCGGTTGTTTACTCTACAGGTATGGATACCCAGTTTGGCAAAATCGCCAGTTTAACCCAGACGATTAAGGAAGAGGAAAGCCCACTTCAGAAAGAAATCGCGTTAACCGCAAAGTACGATTTTATTATTGCAGTGGTTGTTGGTACAATTTTCTTCATTGCCAGTTTTCTTTTCCTTCATGTTCCCCTTGCTACAAGCATCTTTTTCATGATTGGTGTTATGGTATGTTGTGTTCCTGAGGGCTTGCAGGTTACAGTTTCCAGTGCTTTAGCCATCAATGTCCTTAAGATGGTTAAACAACACGTTGTGGTTAAACGGTTGTCTGCGGTTCAAACTTTGGGCAGTGTTACCGTCATATGCACCGACAAAACAGGGACAATCACCAAAGGTGAAATGACTGTTAACAAACTGTGGGTTTCCGATTATGTTGTTGACGTTTCTGGCGCAGGCTATCAACCTGAAGGCTATTTCACCATAAATGGTCAGCCGTTACAGGAAGAACAAGCGGCTTCATTAGAAAAGCTTCTGGAGATTGCTGCACTCTGCAATGGTGCTAAGCTTGATCCACCATCAGACAAAAACAAAAGCTGGAATGTCATAGGGGACCCAACAGACGGTGCCTTACTCGTAGCCACACTTAAATCAAGTGTTAACATTCAAGATGCTTTGGCTGCCAAGCCGATTCTAGACGTTTTACCCTTTAGCTTTGAGCGTAAACGGATGACTACCGTTCACAAACTTAATGGAAATGTCTTAATTTACACTAAGGGTGCACCAAGAAACATTCTTGATGTGTGCAGCAAAGTTCTCATTGAAGGCAAAATCGTAGAGTTAAACCAAGAAAACATGGAGTGGATTGAAGCAAGAATCCACGAGTTCGCCAACGCCGGCTTGCGTGTAATAGCAGTAGCTTACAAACAAATGCCAAAAAATGAGTATAAGAAGGGCGAAGAAGTCGAAAACAACCTCATATTTGTTGGTTTAGCTGGAATGCGTGACCCGCCGAGAGCAGAAGTAAAAGATGCAGTTGAAAAAGCAAAGCAGGCAGGTATTAAAACAGTAATTATCACTGGCGATTATGGCCCAACAGCTCAATCTATAGCTCAAGACGTTGGTATAGTCGAAAAAGAATTCGCCCAAGTCATACGCGGTGTTGACCTCGAAGATTTAAGCGACCAAGCCATAGTGGACGAAGTTAAAAAAGGCAACGTAATTTTCGCTCGAGTTTCTCCAGAACAGAAACTTCGCATAGTGAAAGTTCTCAAGCAAAGCGGCGAAGTTGTTGCAGTTACAGGTGATGGAGCAAACGACGCGCCATCCCTTAAGGAAGCCGATATCGGTGTGGCTATGGGCGCATCCGGAACAGACGTTGCCAGAGAAGCCGCCGACATCGTGTTGCTCAACGACAGCTTTGAATCAATAGTAAAAGCAGTTGAATCCGGAAGAGCAATATACGAAAACATCCGCAAGTTTATAGTTTACGTGTTTTCGCACAACTGGGCTGAATTAATCCCCTACGTCCTCTACGCGATTTTGGCAATTCCGTTGCCGCTACTTGTAGTCCAAATTTTAGCTATAGACTTAGCCATCGACGTCATTCCCAGTTTAGCACTTAGCCGTGAACCACCAGAAGCAGGAATTATGGAGGAACCACCAAGAAGCCTTAAAGAAAGACTATTCACGCGCAAAGTCTTTGGGCGTTCACTCTACATCGGCGTAATCATCGCAGTTGGCGCAATGATTGGATGCTTGAGCACTTGGATGGCTGGCGGTTGGCATTATGGAATGACTTTGACTGCTGATAGCGCCTTCTTCACCAGTGGCGTTTACAGCAAAGGAGTGACAATGACGTTTGCAGGCATAGTTGTGGCACAAGTAGGAAATGTTCTTGCATGCAGAACCAGCAGACAATCAATATTCAAAACAAGCCTTAAAACCAATAAGTGGATAATCGCAGGTATAATATCACAGCTTTCAATCTTAGCCTTCCTAGTTTATGTACCGTTGATGCAGAAGTTTTTCGGAACAACCGCATTGGGCTTGACAGACTGGGCATTCCTAATTTCGCTAGCGCTAATAGTTGTATTCGCTGAAGAAATCCGCAAGTTCTTCGTTAGGCGATTTGGCAAAACAAGCGAGGATCTCAATAAACACGACCATACCTAATCATAAAAAACTGCAGACTGATTCGATACTGAGCTTTAAGCTAATAATTTGAAGCATTTTTAAATCAGCAACTTATCTATTTTTAACCATGAATGCTAAGGTTACTTTGTTACTAATTATCGCTCTATTATCTTCTAGCCTCGTTACAGTTGAACCAGCAATCAGCCAAACTAGCCCAGCTATTCCAGAGTTTACCCTAAAACTTGAAGACCGATCCCGCGACGAAGTAAATGCCTCGGGTACCTATCACATAGAAATAAAATTCATTGACGTTGTCATCAAAAATACAGCACCTTACTCATTCTACGCCGTAGTGAACGACAGCATCGTAAAACTATACTATAACGTCCACATAAAAGGGCACTCTCAAGACTGGGCAGATGCAACTATCTCTGGAAACCTGGCACCTCAAGAAAATAACACAACTGTAAAATTTGGACTCGGCAGCACTAACCCAGACCCCGGCGGCTGGAGTATTTGGCTCGCCAGCATCACCAACGATAGCCAAGTGGATTTTCAAGTAAGGGGAGTCGAAGGGTTCTATTCGAAGATACAAGATAACCCGCTATGCTGGAGAAACTCAAATTACAGCGTCTTCAACGAAACAGGTAGAAGTGCATGGAGCGACACACAAACAATAACCCAGCCAACCAGTTCAACCTTTGAGTCTTCATCTTCAACCCCTACAGGAATACTTTCAACAGCCAATTTGCTTCTGCCTGTTAGCATAGTTGCTGGAGCAGCCATAATCGCCATCCTAGCAACTGCACTAACCTACCTTATGAAACATGGAAAACAAAAGAAACCTAATAAAAAATAACTTAAACTAGTAAGATGAATTTGTTTTAACAAAAAAATTATTCGGCGAGCAGCTTTTTATTCAGAAATTTCTTTGAATGTCACCGTGGTTTCTGTCGGTATCGTTTTTTGTGTTATCTGGTATTTTTTCTTCTTTTTGTTCGTCATGAGCAACCTTAAGATTGGATAACGCTTTATGGTTTGCGCTTACCTTACTCTTGTTCTGCCATTACTTTGTTACTTGAACTATACTGAAAGGGGAGGTTCCAGAGTTTTCTATTAGGATTTGTAGAGTTTGGGGTCTAAGAGTGCAAAGTTGTTTCCGCCAGCGTGATAGAGTACTCGGGCTTTTTTGAGGTCATAGCCGCTTTCGGAAAAGACGCCCAGATCGGCATAGGCTTCAATGATTTTACCGACGAATATAGTATGATCACCTGTTATCAGTTGTCCGTCGACTTCACATTCGAGGTGGGCTATGCATTCGCGTATGGCTGGGGCTTTAACTTTTTTGCCAGGCATTTGAGTGAGGTTGGCTTTTTTAAATTTGTCAAAGCTTCTGCCCGTTAGGGAGCCGCATGAGTACACTGCTTGGAGGATTTCCATCGTTGGAATGTTTACGGTGAATTCGCCTGATTCTTCGATTAGGGTGTGGGTGTGGCGGGTGGGAGCTAGGCTGATGGCTAATAGAGCTGGGTTGATTGAGGTCGGCATTGCCCATGCGACTGTGGTTACGTTGGGTTTGTTGGCTTTTCCAACACATGAAACCAGAACGGTGTGCATGGGGTGGAGAAGCCGATAGGCTGAAGCGATGTTAACATTTGTTTTAACAGACGTAATAGTTCACCTATTCAATGAATTGCGGTGCTTCGGGCTTATTTTCCTTTTGTATCTGCAGCATAGTAAATCGAAATATAATGTTTTAAATAAAATCTGTACATTGCCGTTTGCTCATTTGCTGTTTTAATTTAATGTTTAATGTTTTGGCTGGCGGGTTTCGAAGCTGTTTTAGTATTGGGCGATATACGCGCATGTTAACAAGGGTTATGTCGTAACACTCAATATACAACGCCATAGAGGAAAGAACATGTCCCAACCTGTAGAAATATTCGAAAACGAAGAAGCAGCCAAACTGCTGGATTATTTTGTCGCCTACAAAAAACTGATGAACAAAGTTGAGTACATAAAATGCATCTCAGCCCTTAACAGCGAAGTGCATTTCAGCCAAACTCAAATTCCGGCAGAAAACATTACATTGCCCCCAATTAACGAAAATCAACTTGCAATCGATTTGCCAAAAGATTCAAGGGTTAAGCCATAATTTTTTCTTTTGTGCGTTTTTTGGTTAGTGCCAGTTAAGATTAGTGTTAACCGTAAATCGATTATTTTTTGACCAAGCAATAGCACAACTACAAAATGTCATGTTGACAGCGTTTATGCGAACCTGTTACCATCTTCAACTAAAAGCGGGCGAAGAATGCTCAAAGTCCCGGTACGCCCCAAACTCAAGAGTCTTTCACCCTTGAAAGTTTTAACCGACGCACCCTTAATTTGCACCATTTCACCAACGACTGGCAGATTCACTTGTTCACCCCAAAGACAAAGCTTGACTTTACCAGTTTCATCTGTTAACCAGACATCAGTCACTTTAACTCTACTTCCAAACTGAGTGTTAACTAATAGAGGTTGTTGGATCTCTAACACTTCTGCATTTAAGTTTACTTTTTTCATTCCAAGACGCAAATTTTGGATCGACGTAAGATCAATTAGTCGGTTTTGTTTAGTTACTTGTCTACGTATTTTGTCAGTATCTAACCAACTCTCGAAACTTATGTTCTTTCTAAGGAGAAATTCTTCAGCAACTTTGAATTGCACAACCACGACGTTTGCTTTTGTGATTAGAAAGATTGCTTCGTCATTTTTGGTGCCGCGGTAATCAATGTTTAACTCTTCACATGTAGATTTTCCAGTGACTCTTGCTGAAACTAAAGCTCGATAGAGCTCGGACAGGTAAATGTTGTGTTTTACTGAAAGAAATGCAAGATGCTCAATTATTATTGGTGCTTTATAGTTCAAAGTTGTCTTCTCCAAATTCTTTTGCCAGAACTGTTTTGAAAAAGTAGCGTAAACGCAGAATAGCTCAGGGTTCTTTTTCTTGAAAAACTTCCGACAAGTCTACTATACTGTCTTTTGAAGTATATAGGGATATTAAAATATGGCAGGTTTTTTCCATACTAATATGAGTGTATAAGAAAACTAAGGCTTAGCTAACGGGTGGAGGCTTAGCTAACGGTGGCTCTTTTGAATCCACAGCTCGATGAATCTGGGAGCGCAAATCAATGACAGTGGTTCCTGCGAACTTGTCAAAGTACCTCATGAAAGCGGTGTTTTTTATTCGCCAACCAAGAAGCAAATCAAATGGAAGCAAAGGCAAAACTTTGCCAAAATTCCTTACTGCAGCGTGATCGTAGGACATTTTCTTGCCGTCAGTTCTAACGACCTTTAAACCTACAACGCGTTTGCCTATGCTTTGACCATTGAATCCTTCAAGTAATGTGGAGTAAAGCCAAAGAAGCCCAATTGTTATAAAAAGTAATGAACTTATTCGGTCGCTCAAGAAGCCTGGGGTGGAAAGCTCGAGGATGTCAGGTACGAAGGTTATTGCCGCAGTGATTGCTAAAATTAGTGCAAAATCAAAAATAAAAGCAAAAGCCCTATTTTTAAAAGAGGCTAGCGGAAGCTTACTTGCCTTCCCTTGAACATCAGCAACTTCCGCCCAACCTTCAACATCATGAATAACCCTAACTGCGCTCTCACCTGCCCTACTCAATTTGTATTTGCCACTAGACGTTTGCTCTATAAATGGTGAAAGCGAGCGAAGGTGAAAACTAAGTTTGCCAGTATCAACCTTCAGCAGATTTAGCAAATCAGTAAAAGATGACTCACCATTATCACTAAGGTCTAGCAATATTTCCCGTCGCAACGGATGCGAAAGGACCGAAAGTATCTTCGAAACGTTTCCTTGATCTACTGCCATATTTTAAACCATTTATTTACTATTCATCGATATTTTAAGGCTGAACAGTTTGGGCAATAGCCCATTTAAACCCCTTTCTCACATATAAGTCCCACTCAAATAACCCAGTTAATCCTTGTTAAAACTAGTTTTAATACCTAAAAACATCATATTAAGTGATGGTATGTCAAGCGCTGAAGTAGCTGTCCACATTTTTAAAGAACTTGAAAGTGAAGACTTCCGAATCCTCAACATTATTGAAGCAGGAATGAGCAAACACGAATTTGTTCCCAAAGAACAAATCCAAAGATACGCAAAACTTCCGATGGACCGCATAGACTTCACATTAGGCAAACTAAACAAGTTGGGTTTAACGTATCGAACAAAAGAAACCTACAATGGACATACCCTAAACTACGCAGGATACGATTGTCTAGCTATAAATGCGCTAGTCAAGGCAAGTGTAATTGAATCGTTTGGTCAGTCTTTAGGTGTTGGAAAAGAAGCGGACGTATATGATGCTCTAAATGCTAATGGCAATCGAATTGCGGTAAAGTTCCATCGACTGGGTAGGATAAGTTTTAGGCAAACCAGACGTAAAAGAGGGTACACCCGCGAACATTCAACTTGGATCTTCCAATCCCATTTAGCGGCAGAACGGGAGTTTCAAGCTATGAAAATAGCATACGAAAACGGCGTAGCTGTACCTGAACCCATAACCCAAAACAGACATGTCGTAGCCATGGGAATGATTGAAGGCGCCCAACTTTCAAAATACAAAGACATCGGTAAACCCGAGAAAGTTCTAAAAGAAATCCTGCGTAACCTTAGAAAAGCATATCTCAAAGCACATCTAATCCATGCCGACATCAGCGAATACAATATCATTTTGCAATCGGATGGGCACCTTCTCATCATTGATTGGCCGCAAGCAGTAAAAACTGATCATGCTAATGCGCCGGAACTGCTGGAGAGAGATATAAAGAATTTGCTGACTTACTTCAGCCGCAAATTTAATGTAGAATTAACAGAAGAAGAAGCCTGTAAGTATGTGACCGGAAAAACCCGAAGTTTAGCTTTTTAATGTTTGTTGGGATCCATAACTATGTATAGAATGTTGTTACCGCGGAGCAATACGTTGCCATAGTTTGTCATCAATTGATCTTCTTTGAATTCTGTGGCGCCTTCCAACAGAATGTTCATGTGGCCATCACACTTTATCATTTTTCCTTTGTACTCATAGCCGTTTTTCAGAACAACTTCAATGTTTCCATGCAACTGTTTAATGAGAACGTTTAATGGTTTTTTACTTGGTTCCATCATCGTCATTTTAGGGTCCCTGTCCATTCCTTTTAATATGCAAGAACGCCATACCAAATATAAAAGTCTTATGAAAGAGCTTCAAAGCTAAATAAACAGAAAATTATTCAAAATAGAAAAGAAGGGTTATTTGAGGAAAAATGGGCTTGTTTTGACTTATTGTTGCTATGATTTGGTTTCTGTACACAAATACTTGGAAGCTATAGTTTTGATAATATTGACAGCGCCGCAACGACGAGGAAAGCAATGCCCGTCCAGAACAAATCGCCAGTTAAGAAATAAACTACCACAGCAACAAGAATTGCAGGAATTAGAACTAGGAATAGTTTTATGAGAATTATGATTACAACGCCAATGATGACAAGTATTATGAGAAAACCAATGTCAAATCCTCCAAGACCCAAACTGCTCAATATAGAATAAACAAAAGTCATCAACACTACAATATTCATTAAAAGTCCTCAATAAAAAATTGTAGCAGTAGGTAATAAGGATTATCCAAGCAAAGTTTTCTGGTCAAAAAGTTAGGCCAAGATTTTTGATTTGATTTTTGAAAGAACCTCTTTTTGAAGCTGAAGTACACCAAACGGTGTTATCCTAAACTTTTCATCGGCCGTCTTCATTGCAAAATCGTTTTTTACCAATTCACCAAGGCGTGTACTTGTTATTTTCCCACTTTTACCAAGCTTAGCCTTCAATTCGTCTTTTGAAAGTGAATCACAATTGACTAAACCCAGTTTGTTCCCCAAATAATAAGCCGCAAGCCAAACCAATAACGCCTCGTTATCTGTCAACTTATTTTTGGGCACTAGCATACTTACGCCGTTGTCTGAAAAAGCTACTATTCCATTTAGGTCTTTAGCTAGCTGAGCAATATCTATGTTGAGCAAGAGTTTTTGGGCAATCTCGAAAGAAGGAATCATATCTTTGAAGAACTGATTTATGAGTAGCCAGGTTTCTTGGGGGTCAGAAGAAAACTGTTGCTCTACACCTTTATATTTTATTTGCACGTAGATTTTTTCGGGTTTAGCGCTCACTCATCTTGCCTCTGAGTTTGGAGAGAACGTCTTCTTCTACCCATTTTTCGCCTTGGATAGTAAGTTTGAACTCAGGTTTGTTGGGGTCGGGTTTGAAGACTTGGCCGCGTTTGGTCATCTCATTGAGTCGTGCAGGCACCATACTTTTTATGCCGCTGGACTCTAAAAGCTTCTGCACTTGGGCTGCAGTGTTTTTTCTCTCTACCGAAGCATACAGTACCAAACCGACCGCTTCATAGTGGGTGAGGCTTTCGCGTGTCACAATAACCGGACCTTCAGTTGTCGGTTCGATTATGCCTTTTAGTTGTGCTCCCGAGGGTGTTAAGCGATTGGAAACAAAATCTGAGAGTTTCTCAACAAAATTCTCTGGAATACTCTCAAGCATATTCATTATGTCTTGGGGGCTTTCGCCTTCAATTACGACTTCGCCAAAACCAGTTTTTATGTGTGCTTCTATTCTCTTCATTAAGCTAAAGCCTCGTTTACATATTATACTCTGAGAAGCCATTTAGGATTTGTGGCTAATAGCTTCTATTGACATGAAAAAAGCTATTTTAGGCGTTCACGCAAAAGCCTACCTACAAGTTCAGGATTAGCTTTTCCACGCACTTCTTTCATTGCAACGCCCATAAGAATGCCCTGAGCGGTCTTTCCCAGTTTTTCGATTTGTTGCTTGTTGACTACAATTATTCGATCTATGATTGGCGCTAAATCCGCTTCAGTAAACATTTTCAAGCCTAAAGCCGCAACTGCATCCTGCACCGTCTTGTTCTCATTCTTTGAGAGCCAGCTGAAAACATCTGATAAGGCTTCCTTTGCCAGTTCTCCTGAACCAACGACTTTGAAGACAGTGCTGATTTGGTCGTCTGTAACGTTTTCTGTTTGGATGTTTTCCCGTTTGAGCGCTTTGACTGTTTCGGTTAGAAACGCTGCAATGGTGGAAGCTGCTACTCCACTTGTTTTGGCCGTTTCCTCAAAGAGCAGGATGTATTCAGAATCGATGAGCTGTTTGGCTAATTTTACGTTTAAACCGTATTGTTTTATGAGACGTGCAAGCTTCTTCTCGGCGGGTTCCGGCAGATGCGAACGCACTTTCTCTACGAACAGGTCTGTAATCGGTTGGGCTGGAATGTCGGTTTCAGGGTACATCCTCGCTGCTCCTGGGCGCGGGCGCATATACCGCGTGGTTCCATCGTCTTTGGCAGTTCTTGTTTCCGCTGGGACACAAGTAATAGCTTCTTGTGCTCGTTCTACAACCGCTTTTAGGGCATCTAAAACGTTTTCTGCCGTATCAGCAACAAAAACCACAGCGTCCCCTTCAACAGCACCAACCGCCTTGCGCAAAGCTTCAACTTCTGCCTCAGTGATTCCGTAGTTAGGCATTTCGTCGGTGTGGAAGATACCGCCGACTCGCCCCCAGAACTTGGCTCGGTCAGACAGCTCAGTTCCTAAGCGGAAGTTAGGCATCAATTCGCGCCCAAGCAACCCCGCGAAGCCCAGAAGTCTAACTGCCATGGCTTTCTGGTTTTTGTCTATTGCTTTCCTGATAACCTTGCATTTGGTATCCTTGAAAACGTCGGCAACGTTAACGAAATCCTGCTTTAATGCTTCGGCTTTTACGCCTTTTTTGGCGAGGTCTTCTTTGATGCCGATTAAGCCTAGTTGTCGTTGGACCTCAAACTCCACAACCGTGGAGATTAGCTCTAGTTCCTGGACACCTTTAATCTCAATCAAAGCGCCGTTTGGCAGAGAAACGTTGAGGTCCTGTCGAATCGTTCCTAAACCTCGCATGACTTTTCCTGTGTCTCTGAGAATTCTACCGATGGCAAATGCAACTTCCTGCGCTTCAATAGGCGAATATATGACTGGTGCTGTGGCAACTTCGATAAGTGGGATTCCTAAACGGTCGATACGGTAGCGGATAGTTTTGCCCTCATCCAGGGTGCCTGTTTTGCGTGCAGCATCCTCTTCCAGACTTGCTGCCTGCATTGGAATGATTTTTTCGCCAACCTTTATCCATCCATCCAAAGCAATAATACATGTTCGCTGGAAACCAGTAGTGTTTGAGCCATCGATAACAGTTTTGCGCATCACGTGAACTTCGTCTACTGGCTGCATATTCATCATCAATGAAGCCGTCAAAACTACTTCAACCGCATCCAGATTGATGGGGTGCGGTGGTTCCTCATCCATTTCGACGAGGCATGAGCTTTTGTAGTTGGCTTCATAGAGGATTTTGACGCCTTTCTGAAATTCAAAGAATGCTGCTGGGTCGATTTGTCCCAATTCGCTTTGGGTTGGTCTGAGTCTGCGCAGGAAGGTGATTTCGGGTTCTTCTTTGAAGAGTTCGGGCGGGCAACTGCAAAAGAGTTTGCTGTTGACATTTAGTTGCTGGTGGATTTCTAACCCCACTTTTAAACCCACTTTAGCATAGTCAATTGCCATTATTTTTCTCCTCCTTCAACGATTTTGTCTTGCGGAAGCGTTCTGGGAGAGAATTCGCCTGCAATGTTAGTTTTCATGAGTTTCTTTGCTTCTTCAGCGTCGTCGGTTTGTCCGAGAGCCCACATGAGCTTAACGAGTCCTGTTTCAGCTATCATGTCGTCGAGCGGCACAACGCCAAAGGATAACAAATCGCGTCCTGTGTCGTAAACGTTCATGTTTACACGTCCCCAGATGCACTGGGAAGCTAAGGCAACCACCACTCCCTTAGAAATGGCGTTCTTGATGGCGTTAAAGCAGGATTTGCTGACGTGACCTAAACCTGAACCCTCAAGCAAAATGCCTTTCATTCCTTTTTCAACGTGAAAATTGATGATTTCTGGGTCAAGTCCAGGATAGAATTTTACTAGGGCCACTTTTTCGCTAAAGTTCGGTTTGAGAATCAGCTTTTTCTTGGAATCTCGGCGCTGGTACTTGTTTGTTTGCATGGTTACTTGCAAGTCTTTGATTTTGGCTATGGGTAAACCGTTAATCGACTTGAAGGTGTCTCTGCGGCTTGTGTGGCACTTGCGAACTTTCGTGCCCCTGTGGACGATGATTGTTGTGTCGGATACGGTTTCATGCATGGCTAAGCCAACTTCGGCAAATGGTGCTTCTCCTGCTGCTTTTACGGCTCCGATTAGGTTGGTTGCTGCGTCGCTGCTGGGTCGGTCTGAAGAACGTTGTGCGCCGACAAGTATGACTGGAACTGGCAAATTCTGCAAGGCAAAGCTTAACGCGGCTGAAGTGTATGCCATTGTATCTGTTCCGTGAGCGATTACTATGCCGTCTACGCCCTGCTCTATTCGTTTGGCAATGGTTTGGGAGAGTTCACTCCAATGTTTTTGGGTTATGTTCTCGCTGTATAGACTGAAGACTATTTCTGTATCAACTCGAGCGACGTCAGCTAGTTCAGGAACCACACCGTAGAGGTCACTGGCTGAAATCGCTGAGCGAACCGCACCAGTGCGGTAGTCTACTCGGCTGGCGATTGTTCCACCTGTACTCATGATAACGACATGTGGCAAAGCAGGGTTTTGTTTGGGGATAGGCGGCGAAGCGAATGATGGTTTGGTTCCTTTGCCGACTTTTTCGACTTTAACGTCAGCAGTGGCTCGGATACCGATGTTATAGCCGCTTTTCATTTTGATAATGATTGCAGTGCCTTCTCCAGAGCGGGGAATCAATATACCCTCATAGGTTTTACCTTTGCTTGTAACTTTGAGGATGTCACCGACATTACATTCAGCATGTTTTAGCAGGCGCAGTGCCGAATCTTTGTAACCTGAATTTTCAAGTTCACTCATGTTGATTTAACCTCTTTGAAACGTAAACTCCATCACGCTCGAACCCGAAACGCATGTAATACCTTCTTGTTCCTAACGCACTGATAACTAAAAGCTTTTTCAACCCAAGCGCCTCACCCGCTAAGCGTTCGGCTTCTTTTAGAAGGATTTGTCCATAGCCCTTATGCTGCCATGCGCCGTCTGTGTGTTTTCCAACTGGAACCAGTTGTCCGTAAACATGGAGCTCCCTTACAATCGCTGAAGGCATGGTGGTAATTTCTGGTCTATGAGCTTTTGCCGATGGAATACGCAAGCGCAGATAGCCCAATAGGACATTGTTTTCTGGGTCTTCGGCTGATATGAAAAATTCTTTGCCTTCAGAAGCTTCATAACTTTGGGTTAGGATCTTGATTTTTTCCAAATCAGGCTTCACATGGTCAACTGCCAAACGATGCCCCACTTCGCGACAACGGATGCATTGGCATTGGCTGCCCTGTGCTTTGAGTTTATTTTGAACAAGCTCCCGAACGTCACTCTTTTTTACGCCTGCCAAAATAAGTCTTGCTGGGATATCCCGTTGCACACGCATCACCCTTACCCATTGGGGGATACTTTTTTTGATTTCGGCGATTACGTTCGCTGCTTGTTCAGTTGTGTAGGGCTCAAACGTGCCTTTCTGGTACCATTCGTAGGCTTTGGTGCCGGCAATAACTAAGCAAGGATAGATTTTTATCATATCAGGCTTGAAATCTGGATTGGAAAAAACTTGTTTATATGCAGAAATATCTTTTTCGGGGTTAGATCCCGGCATGCCAGGCATCAAGTGATAAACAACTTTTAACCCAGAATCCTTCGCAATCCGCGTCGCTTCAACTACATCCGCAACCGTGTGGGTTCTGCCAACAAGCTTGTAGATTTCGTTGTCGGGATTCTGCACCCCAAGTTCAATTCGGGTTACACCCATGTCAAGCATCGCGTCGATGTGAGATTGCTTTGCCCAGTCAGGGCGCGTTTCAACGGTTATGCCGACATTGCGGGTTTTGCTGACTTCCGCGTTTGCCTTTGCCTCCTCTAAGTTTGTCGAATTCTTGCCTGTTATGGCGTCTAGGCAGCGTTGGATAAACCAAGTTTGGTACTCCATGGGGGCAGCTGGGAAAGTGCCACCCATGATGATTAACTCGACCTTGTCAACTTTGTGCCCAATAGCGGTAAGCTGGCGAATGCGACTTTTAACCTGCTCGTAAGGATCAAAGATGTTTTGGCTTCCACGTAATGCTGCTGGTTCGTACCCGGTGTAGCTTTGTGGGCTGCCTTGGGTTGGTCCACCGGGGCAGTAAGCGCAGGGTTCAGGCTGTGGGCAAGGATAAGGTTTAGTCATGACAGCGATTACTGTTACGCCGCTGATCGCCCGAGTGTTTTTTCTTCTTATAATAGGCAGAAGCTTTTTTGTTTCCAACGGAGTTAATACAGTTATTAAATCGGCGTTGGCTGGGACCGCTTCTAAATGGTACTTTGCTGCTACCTTGATTTTTAATCTATTAACATCTTCATGGGTAGGAGAAGGCATAGAAAGTAATGTCGTAATTATTTCTCTTAGGGCAACTTCATTGTTCAAGGGAAAGTACCAGAATAAGGTTCAGGCTACGAATAAATAAACTAAACTAACACAAAATAAGAATTAAGCTTTGAAAAAATAAAACTTAGACCCAGTTTTGACCGGCTTTGCGCTGTAGAATCACACGTTTCTCGTATGTGCGACGAGTCCTAGTTTTTGGGCTCGGTTTTGTTCTCTCTTGAGCGACGATTTTTGGCGTTTGAGAGCGGACTTTTCCAGCTTTCGAAAGTGAACCGTGAGTTGGCATATTTTACACCTTTTGCAGAATAAGCATGAATGTTGCACTTAAACCTTTACCTAAACGTCAATCAAGTTAAATCGGAACAAAAACCATTAGAGCCAGAACCCAATAATTGAGTACCGAATCCAAAAAGAAAAGTGATTATGTTGACTGAGGGACACGCACACATACGAAACTGGCAAGAATTCAAAGCCTTAGTTAACGAAAAAAAACCAGGCTCCATCGTCTTTATTTTGGAACAGAACGGCTTCTCAAAAAACAAGGAACTCTCCACCCTCAAAATAATAATGCTCCATGACAAACGCTACTTCATCTTCTATGACTTCCCAAAGGGTGAATCACTTCGAGAAACAGGCATCGCATTACATAAGGACAAGAACGGAATCCTCAATTTAGACGAAGCCGAAGTGAAGGCCTACTTGAAAGGACAGTTTGCGAACCTTGAAGTTTATTCGTTTTGGACAACCTAAAAGAGGAATACAATATGTCTGAAGAAACATACGAAGGAATCCCAAGAAACAAAATAGTTTGGCACCCAATCATAAATTATGAAAAATGTACTACATGCGGAAAATGCGTGGATTTTTGCCATGCCAAAGCTTTTGGTTTCAAAGGAAAAGGCAAAGAAAAGAAGACTGTTGTAGCCAATCTGAATGCGTGTGTG
This sequence comes from Candidatus Bathyarchaeota archaeon, assembly GCA_963840325.1. Classification (GTDB taxonomy): domain Archaea; phylum Thermoproteota; class Bathyarchaeia; order Bathyarchaeales; family Bathycorpusculaceae; genus Bathycorpusculum. The sequence goes on along the minus strand of CAWIYM010000004.1, from coordinate 4,624 downwards.
GTAATGTGCAGGGGTTGCGAAGACATTTGTCCTGCGGGAGCAATATCTCATCCTTCTGAAGAGGAAACCGAAAAGTCAATTAAAGAACTTCAAGAAGCTGCATTAACCTAAACTAAGAGGGCTAAATATGAAGAAGGTTTTATTTGTCTGCGTTGAGAATGCTGGAAGGAGCCAGATGGCGGAAGCCTTTGCCAAGAAATATGGAGAGGGCAAATTCATCGTTACTAGTGCCGGCAACAAGCCAGCTGAAAGGGTTAACCCTATTGTAGTTGAGGTTATGAAAGAGAAAGGAATCTACCTCTCCTCGAATAAACCAAAACTAATAACGGCAAAAATGGCACAGGAAGTGGATCTCATCGTCACCATGGGCTGCAACGACCAAGGAATCTGTCCAGGACCATTCTTTAAGCCAACAATCGACTGGACGCTGGAAGATCCAAAAGGCAAACCCATTGAAAAGGTCAGGGAAATTAGGGACGAGATTGAAAAAAGAATAAAGCAACTGATATCTCAACAAGCGGATGCGGATTTATAGTCTGGTTTTTTTGTTTGTGCCCAGCATATACTTTGCTATGTAAAACTAGCCTCTGATTAGGGGTTTGACAAATGTTATATCTAACAAATCGGAATAGTGTTTTAGGGTAAAGCATATGACAAGCGTTATGGACATCGCCAAAAAACTCAAGAGCAACAAATGTGCTCAACTCGTCAAGTACACAGGTCAAGAATACACCATTTCAGGCGCCAACGTCGGAGCTGGCAGCTTCAAAATTGACATAGGCAGCTTCGCAAACAAAATCAAAGAAATCAACGCGGTTCCACCAATAATGATGGCGCTAGACAACAACCAGTACCTGCTTTGCCAGCAAGCATCCCAATTAAAGGACAACCCCCAACTCAAAGACATGTGCCTGAGAATAAGGCTGATGCATATTATGGCGTTTACTCAACTACAGGCGCTTTTGAGTATTCCAACGCCAAATGAGGAGTTGGGCAAACAAATTTTAGAATGGACAGTACAGATGAATAAGTTAACTTCTCAAAGCATTGATTTGCTCAAGCCACAACCAAATGTTAAATTATTGGAAAAGAAGGCGCCAACGAAGTTACGCGGACGCAATCCAAGCGTAGAGGCTCCAGCCAGAAAATCGACCAGCAGCACTGTCAAATTAAAGGTTAAACCTGCGCTCACTTCAATAATGAAGTACCAAGGCATAAACGAAGCTCAAATGCAAGATGCGCTAAAAACAATCAAAGAATAAGAAACGGTAAGGCATTTTCGCGGAAATCTGGTTGGTAACGTTTTTATTTACTTAAAAGTATTTGGGATAAACAACTCAGCGTGCGCAGGGGTCGCCGAGCATGGTCAAAGGCGTAGGCTTCAGGAGCCTATCCTTCAGAGGTTCGTGGGTTCAAATCCCACCCCCTGCACCAACATTAACATAAAACAATCTACTTGTTATGTAGTGCATTAGCGTAGAGCGGGCTAAATTTAATTTATTTTGCCTATAAATAATTTTTCAGGTCCAAGCATTCCCAAAGAGCGTTTAAATCTTACAGCAAGATTCGAAAAAGTCGTAAAATTATTAAAAAGTTCCAACCCCTATTGGGCGCAGAATCATAGAGACTTGTACTATTCAAGGTTTGAAACCTTTAGACGCTCAGACTCTAATGCGCAAACACCCAGTAAGACATAGCCCTATCAAATCGCGTATTAGAAAAAATAGACAAAGAAGCTTCAAAACAGAAAAGGTCAAGAAGCGAATTTGTTGAACTGCATTTTGAAACTCTATTCTTTGCTAAGCAAGAATTAGAAAACTAACTTACTTGAAAGCCCAGTTACCTTTTTTTGGGGTGGAAAACGTACAATGAAAGTTGTGCTATTAGAGTAGTCTACCCAGAACTTTTAAAGCAACTTTTAATATGTGAGATTCTTACTAATAAAACATGGACATCGCTCTTTTTGCGATAGGTGTATTCTGTATTATCTGGGGTTTGCCATTTTGTTTCTCATGCCAAGTTCGTGCGCTTTGGGAAAAAATGTCAAGAGATAAAGCAAGCCAAACAAATCAAGAGCCATATCAACATGTAAAACGCGATAGGTCTGTTGGTTTGTTTTTCATTGCTATTGGTGTTATTCTAATACTTCTTAGCTTCGCAGGTTTAGCAATGTAAAGACAGCCTTCTTTGTTTTTTGTCTCTTGAATTGAATCGCATCTCTGAATGTGGAAGGAAAAAAGATTTGGAAATCAAATCCCAAGCCTTGGCAAAACCATGTTCTCCGAAACTCCCTTATTGTTATACATATTTCTGCTAGTTGTTATTGCATTATTTACATTTCGTTTCATATTGGGCGGTATCAGGTTTCCTTAGATTTTTTTGCAACTTACGTTACATTCAGCGACTTTTTATTTGCGAGACGCTCATTACTAATCCATGGCAATCTTCTGGATTTTAGGGATACTCGCCATTCTAATGGGTGTGGTCCTCATTCGAATTGGAAAGAGGGCGAAAAATGTGTGGGATGAAGGAATGACTTTGGGATTGAGGAGTCGATTGTGGCTTATGTTATTGATTCTGGGTGTGTTCCTAATAATTTACAGTATCTTGTTTGGAGTTTGAATTACGCAATCCATTATTCTTATTTTTGAGCAACTTTTTTATTTGTTGGTCTCTAATTAACAAAACATGGAAATCATTCTTTTTGTGTTGGGTATACTCTTTATTGTTGTAGGTTTGCCATTTTGTTTCTCTTGCCAAATTCATATGTTTTTAGAAAATAATTCAAGTCGTAAAAAAAGTCAAATAAATCAACCGACAAGCCAACATGTAACACGCGACAGGACTATTAGCCTGTTTTTCATAATGATTGGGATTATTCTAATCGTTCTTAGTTTCAAAGGTTCATTCATGTGAAATTAGTCTTATCATAAATTGTTCTTTTTAAGTAATTGTAACAATGTCTATTTCAGAGTTTGAACAAAAAATAGAAAACTAGAAACTCTGGTTAATCTTGTGCATAAACCAACCATCTTGATAGGATTCGCCTAAAACATTAAACTCATCTCAGTCGGCTTGCTGTTCGAATAAAAAGCGTTAGTTTCTGAAGAACCCTTACCTATATTCAGTGTGACTTGAACAGTTTAGGTATTCAACTCGGAGTTCTTGCGTTGGTATTGAACTTATTAATACTAAAATCTACAAGTTTAGGCAAGGGACTCAGCACTTTTGGGAGATAAGATATGCAATAAGTACTTTTCGGTCTGAACAATATTTTGTAACGACGGTTTAAACGACGATGTCAAGCTAGCCCTCGGCACCAAATAACCTTAATTTGAGGTTATTTTGCAATATTAGGCATAAATTACAACATTATGAACGCTCTCCAAGAAGGATAATGAGGTATGAAGAAGAAACATTTTAATTCGTAGACATATGGTAGGGGTGCTATGCAGTGTCTACTTTTCTATTGTTGATTGTACAAACACCATCGAAAACTATGGACAAGCCCTGGGTAATGCACAAAAATAGGCGATAAAAAGAATATGGGTATGGCGCTCTGTAGAAACTTGGTTTCTTCTAATGTTCGCACACCTATAAGATATGTTATTTCCAATTGATTGTTGTGTTTCATTTGCTCTCCTTAGACTAAACGTCAAACTTAGAAGTCTTTCCACAATAAGGACAAGGGATTTTATATCCGAAGAACCAAGTAGGATGAATTGCCAATCTGTGGCCATCATAAACAACAGGAAATTCCAACAATATTTTTGGTTTGGATTCCAGCCCTTGATAGTGTTGAGTAGCCTTCAACTTCAACATCAAAGTAGCGGTCGCATTTTGGGCACCTTAAGTGAGTTACCTTCAATTTGATACCTCTCACAATCAATGTTGCAAAAAAACTCAATCCTAATATTTCATTGGAGGAGACTCCAGCTAGAACGAAGTAGCAGATATGTAATGCCTATTTCTACTAATCCAGCAAATAATCCAATGAAGGCGAAAAGGCCTAACCCTAAGGAACCGAAAACGCCTAACTCTAATGTCAAGTTAACTGCAAATTCGAATACTACAATAGCACAGAACATGTAGAAGCCCCATTTCTTCCACATAAGAATTGCGGTTAGGGATATAACAATCAAAACTGGACCTACTATTGATATAATACTTGCCCAAAGAGGCAAACTCAGGGGAACGGAATGGCTTGAAATGTCTAAAATGGTACGTAGTATCCCATAAGCATTTGCGAGGATAAGGAAAGCTAGCCAAAACGTTAGTAGTGTGCCCATTTTTCTGGCAGATTTTGGAGAAGTAGACTTGCCACCCTTTGTTTCATTCTCTGGATCAATTGGACTTTGAGCCTCAGCTGATTCATTTATGTCACGCAACAGAAAGCCTCGATTAAGTTTTATTTCATTTATCATTTAAGAACTTGTGATTGTGAATGCACAGCCACATAAAGAAGGCTACTTCCAACGTGTAGTTGAACAAAGGATTCGCTTAAATAATTAAGCGAGTCCAAGCTAACCCGATTCCTGGTTTAGTTGCGGGTAGCTTCAAACTTGGTCTAAAATTAAGAAAATAGCATTATCGAATGGTTTAAGCAATAGGGACTCATACCGTG
>CAWIYM010000003.1:0-416941 GCA_963840325.1 Candidatus Bathyarchaeota archaeon | reverse complement strand
AGACATAACCCATCCTTGTTACATTGGCTAGGTGGAAATACTTCTTGTTTTGTATCTTTGAGTTCGCTTATTCTCATTTGAACCATTTTTAACAGTTCTTGCCTTAGCTTCTCTCCCGAAATGCCCCTTTCATAAAACACATTTTGCTAGCTAACTCGTTGTCGTCTTTTACTGTGCCTTTTATCCAAGCTTGGAAATCGCCCCGTGGATAATGAAACAGAATGGAGCTATCATCTATGCTGCCCAATTTAGCGGCAAAATCTGGAAGGCTGTCAGTTGCTGAAATTTTTGTGTAAACTCCCTCTGCAGTGTAAAAAAAGAAAGCCTTCTCCTTGGGCACATTGGATAAAATATTTGAAGAATCTTGATTTGTAATATTTTTACTCATTTCTAATCGCCTTTGTACATTAAACCTTGGCGAGGCTACGGTATATCCGTTTGTTGTTGGATTCCGACAGGTACAATGATGGTGGAGTTATTGACAAAACAATGTTTTTAATTATTTTGATAGTCGGGGCTTAATTTGAAGGAGATCACGCTATAAGTTTGAGAAGGGTTGCATCAAAGTCCCAAGAACCGAGAATTTTGAGCGAATTATTTATTTTGTAAGCTGGCACTATGTTAGTTTTTTCTATTCTTAACCTCTATTCGTAAATCATCTTTTTCTGTAAGGTCAACTTCACTTGCCATCTTTCCGAGAGAAAAAGTTCCGTGACTTATTTGTTCGTATCAGTTTTTTCGGGAGATCTTAATTGATTTCGTATGATGATGAAAAGCGCAAAAAATAGAACACCTGCTGTGATGCCTGAGGTGATGCCCATAATGTATAAGGCTTCCCACGCGGGCATAGAAGTACTGAGGTACTTGAACGACCCGATGAGTATGAAAAGTGAAGCTGAACCAATAAATGAAATTCCAAGAGATATCAAAACACTGGTAACTATGCTTACTATGATAAGTTTCTTGAGTCGTTTCTTAACAGTTGCTTCCGCTTCATTCATATAGGCTTTGAGGATGGCTTTTATCTCATTTAGAATTGCACCAACTATTTCTCTTAGGGATATCTTTTCTGACATCTAATAACCTCTTTCAATAATTAGATTGACCCTCAAAACCGCGTTTTGCAAACAGAGCGGGAGTTAGGGCATATCAAAATTTTCATATTTAATTTACGTTGGAATCTATTTTAATGTTGTGACTGTAGAATAAACTGTTTCGGTTTGTTGGTTTTAATTCATAGTTTAGGGCAAGAATAATTTCTTTCAAAGCATTTTTTTTCCCAGGTTTGACGGACAAGTTTATCGTTCGTCTGCTATTTCTGATCTCAAGCCCTACCCATTAACCTAATGTTGATTTTTCGCTTTTCCCTAAGCTCCTTTGTCTGTTCCCGCCGTCTCAATCTCGTAACCATTTCTTTCAAGAATTCCGGGTAACTGATAGAAGAATAGATCAGTCATCATCTACCATAAGAATTTTTTTCATACCTTCACCCAACCCTATATCAGCTATTACCAGAATCACTTTTTGTTTTATGCTGGTAAATTTTCGGTTTTTTCTCGGATCCAATGACGATGTTGAGCGATTGCTGCTATGAAGGCTTCGTTGAATTCGCTGGTTGAACCCAAATACGATGTGACTACACCCTTGTCTGAAACCGTAACCTTGGATTTCAGGTCAACGAAATTAATGTTTTCTATATTCGTCTCGGAAAGAAGTTTAATGGCTTCGCTTGTAGCGCCTATAGCTTTGCAATGTTTGAAGGCTTGGTTAATAAAGTCGATGACATACCCTTGTTTCTCGAGGTTTTCAACGTTTTTTTGTCCACCTGGGACATAGACTGCATCGTAAAGGACAGAAGAAGCACTTATAAAGTGTCTATCTACCGACGTCTCTTTTCCAGCGTCATCCTTGATTGTGCCAAGGTATTGGGAAACAACCTCTACTTTTGCACCCTGCGCTTCCAAAGCTTCTTTTGTGGCGGAAAAATCCTTTCCATTGAACCCATCCATAGCCAAAACAGCAACTTTTCGTGTTTTAATGCCCCTTACACTATTAGCCATACTAAGAGCTTTAGATTCTTTCGTTGATGGGGTTTTTGTTTGAACGTGTGATTTGTTAGAGGGAGGGTTAACTCCGACGGCTTTAGCGATTTGAATAGCCAACTCTGAAGCCGCGTTATCGAACATGTCGACGACTTTTTGGCGTGTTTCCTTTTTCTTGAGTTTACCGATTTCAAATTGGAACGCCTTAATGATATGCTGTTTCTCGTGATCATCTAAGAAACCTCAAATTTGCATCTCACGATCAGTCAAAGCCATTATTCCTCAGTCTCCTCTCCAGATAAAGCGGAATTAATTTTGCAGGTCCTCTTCAGTGGCACCATAAGCGCTTAGTGCGAAACTGGTGAGAGCCCAATGCCAGCCTCTTTTCTCTGCAACCCTTTCTCCAAACTCTTTTTCTACGCGTTTGTTAATTCTCAGAATTCTTCGACTTATCTGTTGAACATTAACTTTGTGTTAACAAACTGTAAATACTCAGAGCTCAGGTGAATTTTCTAAATTCTGCATATTTTCTGTTTGTGGTTTGAACCCGTTCAGGTTCAAATCCCGCCCAGTCTATTCAGCTTCAATAAAGTTGATTTGAGACGAATAAACACTTGCAAAAAATAAGGTCTTGAACCCATTTCAGATTATGTAAAAACTTGAAGCTAAATCCTAAAGTTTTTGGCATACAAACGATTGTTTGAAATTATTCAACTTATTTCTGTTTTTTATGCCTTCATCAAACCCATTAGTCGTCCAACTCCAAGTGCGTTAATGGCTCTTCTCATATTGTAAGCCAACAAGGTAAATCCAACTTCTCCCTTAACCTTCCTGAGACCCTTCAAAAGCAAATAACCCTGATTAAAAGCCCTCTTGATGGTTCCAAACGGATGCTCAACAATCGTCCTTCTTAAGCGGCACTTTTCTCTGCCTTCAGAAGTCTTCAATCTCGCCCTAAGACGTATCAACAGCACTATCAAATTCTCCACTAAACATATACCGTCCATGCTTATTCCTTGTACACTTACTTCTAACAAAGACAGCAAGACGCAAAGCGCTGTTCGGTACAACCTGCCTTTTAGACCACCTTGTCGACCGCCCTACTTCCAAAAAGGCAACTCGTCTCCAGCGGGACAAACATACACATCTTTAGCTGCATCGTAAACAAATCGGTCGGAATAGAACCCTGGTTCAGGAATCCCAATCTCTTGTATGGGTTCAAAGCCGCAGGAATAGGCATGAAAACCCTAATTCCATTAGCCTCACAATCAGAGACGTCTTTCTCAACATAGAATCCTTTATCGCTTAAAACATCCAGCTCATCAACACCCAAAGTCGCCTTCGCAGCCAACGCATCCTTAGTAAGCTGGTGATGATCAGTTGAATTATTTATCACGTCATAATCAACGATAAGATGCTGCTTTGCATCAACAGATGTCTGAATGTTGTAGCAGACATCAAACCGTTGGCTGTCCACCCTCATTAAACGGCTATCTGGGTCCACAAGAGAAACCTCTCTTTGGCCTGTTGTCTTCATTTGGTTCTGAATTTGCTCGTATCGTTGCTTTTCCTCTTCAAGCTTGCATATTTTCTCCTTAAGATCATCGACATTTGTGCTTTCATCTTCATTTGAATCAGCTGTGTCGTTTTGGCAATTTCTTTGAGGTATTCTATTATCTTTTCTTCTGTTTTTTTAAGCCTTAAAGCGACTGTTTTCTCGTTGAGGTTATTGCTTCTTGAGTTCACTGCTTTGAATTTGGTGCCATCAATGGCAACGAGTTGTGCACCATACAAATCGAGGTTTCTACAGAGGTAAACAAATTCCTTGAATACCGGTTTAATGCAGTCAATATTGTCTTTTCTGAAATCGGCAATCGTTTTGAAGTCTGGAGCCAACCTTTTCATGAGCCACATGACCTCAACGTTGCGGTGGCACTCTTTCTCCAGTTTCCTGCTGGATCTCACCTGGTTTAGGTAGCCATAAACGTAGAGCTTGAGCAGATCTGACGGGATTATAGGAAGGTCTTCCTGTGTCAGCGGGGACTGAGTGCTTGAATCTGAGCTTTTCCAGGTTAAGGCTGTCTACAAAGGCGTCGATAAACCTCACAGGGTTTTCTTTTTCAACATACTGATCGATAGTATTGGGAAAGAGCACTGTTTGGTCTCTGTGGGTACCGTTTACATGTTCGCTCATGACTTTTCAGTTGTTATGAAGCTAGCTTTAAGCTTAACGGTAAGTAGCGAGGACAGAAAAGGCCTTTTCACACAGTCTGATTTGGGTCTGAGACCCAGCGGACTTATCATAAACTTGGACTTAGGTAAAGACTAAAAAGTTCAAGTTTTAAGCAAGAAGATTCAGACCATTTCTGGGGTAAGCCAAGTCCGACCTGCCCCTGTTTTTTAGATAATGTTGTAACGACGGTTTAAACGACGGTTTCAAGCTAACCCCCTGCACCACTATGGTCAAATAGTAAGGGGGTCCCGCCTGGCGATGTTTCTTGGTTTTATAGCTAATTTTCATGTCAAAGCTTCCTTTTCTTTTTAGATTTTAGCGGCACCTTTTTCTTCTATATTTTCAATGTCTTTTTCTTCCTATTTCTCAACTCCAACAAAATGAGCAACAGCGACAGAAAACTTATCCACACAAAGCGGACATTTCGTTTACATTCACATTCTGGCATGGTGACCAAATAAGAATCAAGCAAGTAAAATCGCTTGCAATCGCCTGCAGAGGATTCCGAATATCATGCCAATCATTCTCGCAGTTGCGCTAACGGCCTGCAAGCCTCTCTGAAGCACACTTACTACCTAACGACAGAGGTTTCGGCAATTTGTTATCATGACAGAAGTCATTGATCAAAAGCTCATTTCCTAATCGTTAAATGTACTAAGCTTTGTTAATAAGTCGATGTGTATGTCCGATCACACTCTTCAACATAAGGTGATGAAATAACCCACAATAAAGCTGCTTTAATATTATATTCGAACATTTCCCCATAGTTTATGGCTTTTTCAAATTAATACGCCCTGCAAAGTTTTAAATTCATCTTACACTATTTCTATTTGTAGTTCTAGGTTCCTTTTAAACTGGTGAGAGAAAAATGGAATTGGACAAAATCGATTTGTTAATGGGTTTGGGTTTAAGTCCTAATCAAGCAAAAGTGTACCAAACCATTCTCAAATTAGGAAGTGCTACGGTTGTTCAGATAGCGAAATCTTCTTCGGTAAGGCGAGAAGATGTATACAAAGTTTTGCCGACACTTGAAAAGATGGGTCTTGCAGAAAAGTTGCTTGGAAAACCAGCCGTGATTCGAGCTACCCCTGTTGCTGGTGCTTTGACTTCATTAATACTTGATGAAAAAGTTAAATCTGATGAAAGAATAGCCTCGATGAAATTGAAATTCCAAGAACTTTCAAAGGCGAAGTGGGTACAACCTATTACTGTGGGTGATGAAGAAAGTCTCTATGCTCTAATTCCAGAAGGCAAAGCGGTAATCGCTAAATTCGGCATTTTAGTAGTCAGCTCTAAAATTAGTATTTTCTGGATTGCTTCCTTGAAAGAAACCTCACATGTAACGTCTCTTCTTTTTGCAGAAATAAAAAAAGCAATTCACAACAAAGTAAATGTTAAAGTGATTGTTGAGAACACCCCACTGGACAAATCCCAACAAAAAAAATTGCAAGACACCCTGAATATCGAATCTATCAATATCAGATTTCATCATCAACCCCTCAACCGGTTTGCAGTTTTTGATGAAAGAGAAGCCATGATTTCAACTAGCGGAAAAACCAAATCTGAAGATACTTCAGCATTGTGGACAACTGATACTAACCTTATCGGCGTGTTAAGCGGATACTTTGAGACCGCATGGAGTGAATCCGAAGAGCTAAAACAAACATCAAAAAACAAAAGTAACGTATCGTAAGAAATTGGGGGTCCACAAACAAAGATTGATTATTACATTGTGGTTTGGGGGTTGAGGTTCTTATCGTTTAGTTATCCAAATTCTTGCAAGACCGACAAAATCAAATCATTGAAAAAATTATTTCGTTCTTTAAGGAAACAAGCTTGTTTTTCAAATATTTTATAAGGTAGGTCTTTGAGGATTAACAATATTTTTCCTGCTCATCAGGGTCAAGTTTATTCTTTGCTGTGTTACGGGGATTTCATTACTTATTTTCATTGTGGGAATCACCTGGTTAAATCCATTGAGACACCTAATCAGGTACGAACCACGTTCCGTAATCATGTAAACAATTCTATCTCGCTCAACATATTTTCTTTCAATTGCACCTTGCTTGATCAAAAAATCGAAATAATTCTTCAGTACATTGCAGTTGACGTTGGACTTTTGCATTATGTGCGTTATTTTTAAGGAATCATCACTATCTAATGTCTCAAGAATACTTAAACACGTTTCCAGTTTGGATCTTCTCACATTTAGATCTTCCTTTTTTCGATGCTGAGTTACTTTTTTAATGTTTTGAAAACTTGTATTGTTATGCTCTTTATGATGCTGAGCTTTCCAACTAAATTATTCTTCATTTACAAATGATGAAAGCTTGTCGTGCTTTTTTTCAGAATTAAGAAATTAACCATTGTTTTGTTCGCTTATTTTTGTTAACGTGAGTTGACTTAGAAGTTGACTGATTTTGCCAGATTTGGAAAAGTTATTCTTCGCCTCTTTTTCTAGCTTTCTGTGCTTGGCAACATGCCTCTTGATGGCATTATTCATAGCTTGCAAATCTGGAACCACAAGTATTTCGGCTCCACATTCGCAATTAATGATTGGCAAACATTCCTTTAAGCGTTCATCCGCTTCAGCGAATTTACCTTCAGTAATGCTATCTTGCCCCATTTCCTCAGTTGGCAACAATTTCTGAATCCTCTTATCGCTATTTCCACTCATCTAAACTCAAAAATCCCCATTCACGTTCCTTTGTGGATAAATATATTCAGTTTTTCTCTTTTATTATCATGTCTATGTAGCCTTCCATCTACAAGGCTGAAATGCCTTCAGATGTTAGCATAAAGCTAAAACTGGAATTGATTGTCCGAAAAAATACCCTAAACGCCTCCTATCTTACAACCCACTTCCAAACAACGAGAGTGTAATTGATAGGAAAGGTTACATTATCCAACCACAAAAAAGAGGAAGTTTTTCACTGCTCAATATTTTCATAGTTTGTCAATCTTCGATTTTTGTTTTTGCCCGCTTTAATGCCGATTTAATTCCACTTGACAACACTCTATAAACTGTTTCTGGCGACCCACCTTTTTAGAAGTAACCATCAGCGTCTATGTCTTTTTTGAAGCTCACTTCTATAGTAAAAAGTTGCTATTTCTAGCGTTAGTGCACTCTTCTCCAAAGACTGAAATTTTGATACATGCTTTTACGCATAATGAATTAACTCGTGGAATTATCGAAATATTATGTATTATTTGATAGCAAAATTTTAAAACCGCCAGTTTAAATGAAAAAAATTAATACAAACCTGTTCTCCTGGCATTTATCGACGATATGATTATACTTGGTTTAGCGTGTTTAGGAAAATTGGTTGGGCGCAAATTTCATTGTTAAGCTTAAAAAATGAATTTCAATTCATGCTAAAATTCATAGTACTAATAAGCAATTTAAGACAATATTATGACAAGCGGCGGATCCTGTTAAGAATTATGACAGCCCAATCTCCTTTCTCTCCCGTCAAAGCAGGATTCGTCTGCTTGAGGTTAATCCTATATTGGAAGTTCCAAAAACTATTTCTGAAATGCAACACTAATAGCCTCTAAACTTAAAGCTGAGGGCCAATTCGAAGGATAACGCAGTTACAGTCCGAGAAGCAGACTTCAACATTTTGGAACAATTATGTTTGGACTGTATTGATGGAGGAATGTTTGCTATGGTTAAGAAGATAAAGGACAAGCGGTATTACGTTGAAACTTTTTTAGATTTAGTTCGTTGCAATTGCCGTTTACTAATCCAAAATTTTTATCGACAGGGCATTTGGCGCCGTTTGTATGGGATTTTATTTTCCTAGGAATGCTTGTTTGTCCCTCCTATCCTGTCGAAGGCAAATTCTGGGACCTGCCCTAAGCCGTTACCGTTGAGGTTAGCGACAGCTGTTGCTACATCGTAAGTGTCGCTGGCAAGAACAGGTTCTTTGGTTGCTATTTTGTTGGCTACTTTTCAGCGTTGGCGCTGGAAGTTAACGGCAAAATGGTCAAGTCGCATATGTTCGAAGAGAAGATCTGTCCCCGTAGTTTTTGGGTAGGTGCTTGAGCATTTCGATAGTTTTGTTGCTCAGGTGGGCTGCTCAATTCGATATAAGACATAGAATCCCGTTGTAAGACATAAACAAAAAAAGAAAATGTTTTCGGTTGTTTATTAGAAGTAGTAGTCTGCTGAATTTGCCAGACGACTACTTCTGACCTGAGGAGAGGCACTCCCAATTTGTTTTTTGGAGATAGACGCATCTTTTTTGTGGCAATAGCTTTTTTAATCCACCTTTCACCCTTATTTTGCGGTGCATAACTACGGAAGAAGAACCAGAGATTTGGACTCCTATGGATGGAGACACATTCGTAACAAAAGACGGTTTCATCATGAACACTTTTGGGTACGAACACCCCGACGACCGTGTTTTCGCGTTCCTCAAATATATCCCAGCTCAATACAAACAGCTTTTTAACGTGGAAATGCTTACTCGAACATGGAAATTCGGCTCAAGTGAACTTACCAAGCAACTTTTCCGAGCTGAAAAACTCTACACAGCCAAAAATTACCAAACCTTCATCGAAGCTTTCCGCAAAACTTTCCCAAACTACCTTTACTTTGACCAGACACGGGGAAAAGAACTCATAACTGCACCGCTTGACACCATTGAGCAGGTTTTTGTTCCCAAAGACCGCTTCGTTTGGCTACAAAACCTAAAGCACCCAGACAAACTCCAAACCATGTCACTTCAACTAATCGATTTAATCTCCAAAGAATCAGGTGTACCATGCAGCGATTTAGGCATTCATGGCTCCATCGCGTTGGATATGCATGCACCAGAATCAGACATTGACTTTGTCGTATACGGATCAAACAATTTCCGCGTTGTCGAAGATGCCATACAAAGACTCGTAAACGAAAACAAGCTTACCTACATCGCAGGGAATCGTATTGAAGCAGCCAGAAAATTCGTCGGCAAATACCAGGGCAAAATCTGGATGTATAACGCAACAAAAAAACCAGAGGAAATCAAAACCCAATTCGGCGACTACACCTACACACCCTTGGCGCCACTCCGTTTCGCTGCGACTGTTTGCGACGACACAGAAACCATGTACCGCCCAGCTATCTATAAAATCAGCAACTATCGACCCCAAGATGATCAATCAGAACTTGACTTAGACAAAATTCCAATTCAAGTTGTATCAAACATTGGCTGCTACCGGAACGTCGCGCGTGTTGGACAGCTAATTAAAGTCGCAGGAACTCTTGAAAAAGTCCAGTCAACACGTGATAACAGCGTTTTCTATCAGGTCGTCGTGGGTACAGCTACTTCGGAAGAAGAGTACATATGGCCACTGTAAAACTGCGTGACCGCGACGCCATCCAAACCGCGGAAGGCTTGATATTCCGTGTATTCGGCTATTCTCATCCTAAAAACGCCTTCATCTGCGATGCAGAATACGCCAGTTCGAAAATTTTCGAATCGACCGACCCACGCGCACCTCGAGAAGGCAGAAGTGAACTTTTCTATAAATTCTACAATGACGAGGGCATGAAGCTCGTTGCCAAAAAGTATCCCCAATACCTAATCAAACACGAAATGCTCGGATTAAAAATTGTCGGCGTACCCCAAAACTTAATCGCTGAAGCCAGACAACCACAGCCGCGCCTTCAAGAACTGCTCAAGGCAGGACCAACCGATCCACTACTGGCGGCAATGGAACGCGTCTTGGGCATCGCAACAAGAAAATCAGGTGTTCCAGCTGAAAGTTTTGGGGTTTTCGGTTCTATGCTGCACAGTTTTCATCACCCCAAGTTCTCTGACATAGATTTTACGATTTATGGCAAAGAGGAAAACGCTAAAATGTGCAAGACAATGGCGGAACTATATGCCGATTGCAGTTCAGGTTTGCGTAATGAATTCGGATCTGAGGATGCCATGAAGGGAAAAGACTGGCGATTCAAAAATTTCACCGTGAAAGATTTTGTTTGGCATCAACGCCGAAAAATGATCTATGGGTTATATGATGACACCAGATCAAGCGGACGAGTTATCAAAGCTGAATTCGAGCCTGTTAAGGCTTGGAGCGAAATCAAATCCGAATACGACCCCAAGGCACACATTGTTCAGAAGGGGTGGGCAAAAATCAAAGCCAAAGTCACCGCAGACGACGAAGCACCTTTCATTCCATCCATCTACGGGATTGAGCCATTGGAAGTTCTTAGCGGACCCAAAGAATCGCTTTTGGCAAAGCGGGTTTTCAGTTACATGGAAGAGTTCCGTCAGCAAGCACAAAAAGACGAGACCGTGATTGTTGAAGGAAACCTCGAAGAAGTCCAATCATCAGCGGGAAGTTCCCATCAAGTTACTTTGACTTATTGTCCACGGTACTACGAGCAGGTCCTCAAAGTGCTGCATTAGTGGCTAAGCACCATGTAATCGGACGGTTTACTGCCAATAATTAGTCGATAATGTTCATTGCCGTTTTTCTTATCAGTTACAAGCTCCACTTTTCCTTGGGCTTCGATAGCTTCACCTTCAATTCCCTGCTCACAGAACCTGCCGCGGAAAGAAACAACCTCAGTTATTGGAGAGAGATTGGGTCCTTCAACAACCGCAACATCCCTGAGCTTGTAGCTACATGGTGTAAATAGTGAATCGGAGCTGTCAGTTATGTTGGCAGTTATTTTTGCATATCCGCTGTTCTTGAAACATACCTCGCCATAATACTCGCTGGCTTCGTTCCAGCCTTTCACGAAGCGGATGAAGTAGTCGGTTCCCATGAACATTCCTTGGAATGCTTTGCGGTTTTCAACCATTTCAAAGTCTTTGAAACTCATCTGAGTGTCCTTCGAACGGAAATCGAAGAGTGTTTGAAGCTCTATTTTGCTGTAGGGTTTGAAGCCAGAATCCTCAGTTTTCAGCAGCTCTTTTAGGGCTGTGTAGGCTTTGCGGCTGTTTTCCACGCCATAAACAAGTGGGTCGATGTCTGATTTTTCATTCGTTAACCCTGCCATTATCGAGCCAGAGATGCCGATAGAACTCCAGGGAATGCCAGCTTTTTCTTTCAGCGCCGTTGCCAATTGCAGTGCCTTGTTTTCAAGGGCGGTGAGGTTTTTGGATAATCGCAATGATGCGAGTTTTTCTGGGGGCTGATAGTGCTCGACGATTAGGTCTATGGGCACTTCACACATTGTCTCGCCGAAAACAGGGTCAAAAACAATTAGGTCAGGATGATTCTCCTGCAGATACTTGAAACGGTCACCAAGACTGTAGACTTTGCCATATAATGCATCTTTGCCTTGCCTTGTGCCCTGCTGTGAAGGAATGAAACGGGGAAAAGCTATAACCTTGTTTGGCGGATGAACTAAGCCCTTAACATCGAAAACCACTTGGCTTTTGGTTTTAATTAAGTCGCCCTCGCGTGCTTTCATTTTAAATCAATGGCTCTTAGTTTTCAAAACTTTAATAAACCTTTTTTAAACCACATAACCTCGGAGCATCCCAATGAGTAACTGCGAAAAAGCAAAACACATTTCCAAATGCCTGCAACTAGCGATTATGCTAGAAGTTAGCGTTCAAAAACCAGGAAATGTTAGCTTCACCTCTAGCTTTGAGAAGACAAGAGTTGAGCATTTTTTGGCTTCCGCCGTCGCTGCTTCGTCAACTTTTCAGAAGGCTGCTTACATTGGAACATCGGTAGCGGAGAAAAGGCTTGAAGTTGGCAAGGTTGGGTTGGGCGAGCTCATAAAGGATTGCACTTCGGAGGTTAATGCTTGGCAGAGGGGCGGAAATACCATTTTGGGTACGGTTATGCTGTTTGTCCCCATCGCGGTTGCAGCAGGCATGACACCAGCTAAGAAAGACTATGTTTATGATTTCAAAAAAATGCGCAAGAACATTGATTTAGCCGTTAGATCCACGTCTGCATGGGATTCAGTTCACCTCTACGAAGCCGTAGGAATTGCAAATCCCAGCGGACTCGGCGACGCACCAGACCTCGACGTAACAGACCCAGCATCCAAAGAGCGATTGTTAAAAGAGAACGTGGGATTGTTTGAGGTTTTCAAACTTGCCTCAGCATACGACGACATATGCTACGAATGGGTGAATAATTACCCGATAACCTTCGATTTAGCGTATCCATACCTAATGACTCAGCTTGAAACTAAACCATTGAACACAGCCGTTGTTCACACTTTTCTTAAAATTCTCTCTGAACGCCCAGACACCTTCATCACCCGAAAAGTAGGCAAAGAAAAAACACTCGAGGTATCCACCGAAGCTAAGGTGGTGTTGAAGTTAGGCGGCTTAGAAACCGAGGAAGGCAAACAAAGCCTTGCAAAATTCGACATAAAACTCCGCAAAAAAGGCAACTCATTTAATCCTGGAACCACAGCCGACTTAACTGCGGCAGCATTGGCACTTGCAACGCTTAGCGGATACAGACCATAGAACCTGAAAAAAAATGAACTCTTGTTTTGTTCGGCGATTTACACGTTTAAAGAATACGGCGAAACCTTCCAAGTTTCATACTAACCTCAAACACTTCAGAATCGTTTTTCAATTGTGACTTCAGAATGAGACAACATCATTTTAAATCATTTTGAATCCTAACATGTACCAGAAAGCAATAAGCTAATACCCCCAGTTAGGCGGGTCTGGCTGCTAAAAAAAGATAAAGTGTCCCCCTCGAACTTCTGCACTTTATCTGATGTTAGCGCATGGCTTGGTCTGTCGAACACTCCATTTTTGCCCCTTAAGCCAAATTGAAATTTTTTAAGGAAGACTTTTTAAAAACCTGATCTGCTAGTTAGAGCTATGTATCTTAATGCCATCTCATTCACGTTTCGAAGTAGACGATTTTGGATTTGGCAGTTAGGCGGCGCATTTATCTATGCTATTCCCGCCACGATTAGGATTACAACCGGAAACATTCACCTACCAATCTTAAGCATGTTTATGCCTTGGTGGGTGACTCCCTTCGTACCTGGCAACATCGTAGAGAAGGTTTTGGTTAACGCATTTTTCCCAGGAGCCGCGGGTGCAGTGGCAGGAGAAATTTTCTACGCTAACCTTTATGGTGAGGTTTTAAGTCGAAAGCAGAAGTATCTTGCTCGCCTCGGCGGCGCCTTATTATATGTTGCAGGGTGGTCGCTGTTCCAATTCGTGGGTTACATGCAAAACATCAATGCTTCCTACGGCGACAATCTCTTCGAATCCCCATACGTTTTTCCACTCAACTTTCTGTTGGCGTCCCTCTCAATCTTCACTCCCACCGTGGTTGGCTTTCTAAAAAACAGAATATCGCAAACCACAGATTGAGAGCGAAAAAATTTAATTGCTTCGTAACTTAAAGTCAAAGTATGTCTTTTCATGTTAGGCGCAGGGAGCGGGAAATCACCGACTTGAATGAAATGCGGATGGTGCTCCAAAGACACGAAATATGTAACGGTTGCCCTCTGCATGAATAACGAGCCATATTTGGTTACTCTCAACCATGGGTATGACCAAAATCAAAACTGCCTCTACTTCCACTGTGCACCGGAAGGCAAAAAACTCATTTACGCGGCAGCTAACCCGAATGTTTGGGGACAAGCAATCTTAGACTTCGGCGTTACTGAAGAATGCGACTACGCTTACACGTCGGTTCACTTCAGCGGCAAATTCAGCCTAATCACCGACACGGCAGAGAAACAACACGCTATGGAAATCCTTGTTCGACAGGTCTCGTTGAATCCTGAAGCAAAGCTTGCAAAAATTAAACCTGAAAAGCTCGCATCTACAACCATGGGAAAAATAGACATAACTTACATATCAGGTAAAAAGCATCAGTAACCAAAGAAATAAAAAAATTTAGAAAACATTGTCTGGACCTGGTGGTGGCGGCACTTCGGCCATATTCATTTTGCTCCAGTCAAAGTACGAGACTGCTATTAGTATTATACTCCACACTGCCCAGAAAGCGAATGCTGGACTAATAAGGTACAGGACTAATGCGAGTGCACGATTGACTACAGATATGGCTATGATTAGTTTATGTGCCCACTGTTTGTCGTTTTAGCAAACCGAACAACGCGACAATGTACAAGACTGAAATAACCAACAGGATTATCGTGCCTGCAGTGAGTGCGTTGCTGATTCCTGCCGTGTTTCCAATATAGCCCGTGTTCAGCGACGCAGCGCGTGAAGCAGGGTTAACCCACCAGAATGCAACGTTGCCAATGTCTCCGATGATATTAATCGCCACGAATGCAATAAGGACTTTATGAATTATGCCTAGGCTGGGCTGGTTTGATTGTCATGGTTTATTTTTTGTTTGTTTTTGTATTTAAAACTTCACAGTGCTTAACTGCCCATCTGAGCCAAATTCAACCTGGTAAATCCGCAAGCCAACGTCCTCATAAACTTGAGGAAGCCATTGGATTACACTAAAATGTGTTATGCAATCTGGGTAATTTCTTAATTCTTCAGCGCCAACATAAACGTAGGTTACGTTGTATTCTCGAATTACACTTGCCAGCTGAGATTCGGTGCCATTGTATGCCATGTCGATGTCGTGTTCCCGCTGGTTTACCTGATCAAGCGGTTCCCCGTGTCCATAAGGCCAATACACATAAGAAGACACCCGCAACCGACCACCAATCATGCTGGTTGGTTCATGTATCCCATAATAGGTCAAGAATACTGAGTTTTGCGGGGTATTATCCCTTACCCATAATCCGAGCTTGTATTCGTCCCAGCTAGCTCCAAGATAGTGTGTTTGAGTGTTGTAAATTATAACGCTGGCAGTGGTGATTATGGAAAGCAAAACCAAAGTCACAATCAAAATCCGCGGCGTCTTAGCCAAAACTATACCTGCCAAAACCACGATAGGAACCCACGCGAACATGAAGAACTTGTACATATCCCAGTCCCAAGGCGTCAACAATAGAATGTTGGGAATCATGAATAGTAACAGAAAAGTAATCTTCAGGTATTCGTGTCCAGGCTTAACAAACGAAACAATTGCCAGAACAAATGGGATACCCAAGTTGAGGAAATAATAGATGAAGGGGTTCTGAGCAAAATCTGCTAAAAAGGCAGTGCTAAAAGCAAAAGTTATCGGCGGTCCACCTGAAAATATGAAGGGCAAAGCAAACACACTGGGCAACAAAAAGTACAGATAGCTGAACTTGAAGCGTTTGAGGTTCAGAAGAAGGCAAGCGGCGAAAGCAACGTAACAGCAGAAAAACGCACACATTATGGAATTGATAAACTAACCCCGTGACTATTCCTGCCAAAATCAAGCGATTCCTATCACTCATATCACGTAATAAAGCCAAAACAAACGCAAATGCAGGCAACCCAACCAACAATGGACGTTGCTGGAGCAAATTATCAAACATCGACGGCAAACCAAACAACTGCCTAAACTGGTAGATGTAGTTCTGGTTAGGATCAAACTGCCCGTTAAACAGTGCTCCAAACAAACCAAAATAGCTGAGACCCCAACCGAAAACCGCCAGAACAGTTGCGATAACCGCGACTCGTCTGCCGTAAGGTCGCGCCAACGCATAAATCGCTAATGCAAAAACTAAGATGAACAACGCATTCAAAACGGGCATAAGTGTGGGTAAGTAGCCGTACATTTTTTCGATGATGGCTGTGTGAAAATCCACAAAGTAATGGTAAGTCAACGGTGTACCGATATAGTTGGGGGTTTGGGGTGGAAAGTTGCCTTGGTTTAGGGATTCGATTATTTCGTAGTGGAAGGGCGTATCCTGCCAGTTTGAGCCTGTTAAAACTATTCCGTACTGGTCGCCGCGCCAAACGCTCTGGTAAAGAACAGCAAAACTGACGAGGAATATTATTGCAAAAACCAACAGGCTGGTTTTCTTGACCTGTGTTAACTTTAGTAACTTTGTTATGGTTATTGGTTCTCCTTTCCTGAAAACCACCAATGCATAAATGGCTGTTAACGCAAGAAAACCAACAAGAATAGTATATTGCGAGTAACCAACGGCCAACGACAAATAATAAACAAGTTGCACCGATACCAAAACGCTGAATATAGGAACAAAAGCCCAAATCTCATGCGACTTTAATCGGAAGAATCTGTAAGCGATTAAGCCTGGAACCAAAAAAGTGAAAACCAACCCAGTGAAAACAGCAATTTCAGATGAAACAAATGAAACGAGGGTCAACAACAAGAAAATTGCAGCTAACCAGTATTTCTGCAAAATTTCCTTCCAAACCATATCTGTTTTAATTGTTTTCACCCAACCTCAACCAACACAACCCAAATAATATTTTTAGGGATATAATAATTATCGCCAAAACAAACACCTTCACCATAGCCAGCAGATGCTTAATTATGAAACACCACTTTACAAATATTCAACTCAAACCCGAGAAAGGTTAATTAGCTAAAGTTATCAGTATTGTTGCGGCGCTTATGCCCAGGTAGTATAGTTCGGTCCAGTATATGCGGCTGTCGCCCGTAGGACCCGGGTCCGAATCCCGGCCTGGGCGCCAATTTACTTTATTATTGTGTAAGCACTTTTTTACAGTATAAGATTTTTTGAGCGTTTAAACGTTGAAGTATAAAACTCTCCATCATACTGCCCGGCAAATTGATCATTTAATAGACCATCACCTGCACTCAAGCGGAACCTCAGTTTTCCGACAAGAACAAATAAAAAACCTAATATTGAAAAATTTTCCGGACTTATACTTCAAAAACGTTGGATGGCACAAAATTGTATTTGGCATCCGCTCATTCGACCAAAAAATTGTGCTCAAAGTCGGCCCAAAAAACAGCATAGAAAATGACCACCGAGTCTATAAGCGAGTCCCAGAAACCATGCGCCACAAACTATTTGCTAAGATTTTTTGGCACACCAAATATTGCTTATTGCAGGAATACGGGTTTCCAGCACAAGTTACCCAAGAGGAACTAACTCAACTAAGACGGGGTGTTTACAACTATGGTATTTTTGATGTTAAATCAGAGAACCTAAAGATGATCGATGGTGAACTGAAAATTATTGATGCGAATGTTGCGAGGGTTCCAATGCCTTTCGTGCTAAGAAAGATTGATGAAGTGAAGCCTAAGCTTCCGAAAAAAATGACTGTTGATCTTTAAAAAAATTACTAAAACGCTTTTTGAAAAGTAGTATGAGAAGTGCTCTTTCAAAACTGACTAGAAAACAGGGCTTTTTAACCATTTTCATGTCGAAAAAACCATATGAGACAACAACAAATATAACAATCATATATGACCGTCACCCAAAACACCCAAACTGGCGCAAAACCTGACAACTGGTTAATGGATATAATAAAAAAGGTAAACAGCAACGCAGCAGAGCAGCAAATCACAACCCGCGGCAGAAACGACAGCCTCTGCATCCTCTGCAAAGGAGCCCGAGCCCTCTGCGGCAAAACCCGCTGCCCAATCATGGTAAAAGTTAACTATTTCCTCAAAAGCGTTCCCTTAATGGCAACAGAAAACATCGACGGGATGTCTCCGCCAAGCGTTTTCATCGGAAGAATCGGATACCCCAACGTTATATGCTGGACCACTTGTGCCGCCAGTCCATGAGGACACAGGAATTTATGATTTGCCTGAGCGGTGGTTTGGTAAGTCGATGGATGAAATTGTGGGCTTTCGCAGTTTGCTCGTACGTGGAAAGCATCGTGTTAATGTCCAAAATTTCAGAGATGGGGGCAAAATCCTTGACCAAACCCGTGAGTTAGCTCTCGCTGATAGCTGCGTTGACATCGAACTTAACCTAACAAAGAAGCCGCGCGGCTCCATTTATCTCGATGATGATGTGCAGCCGTTTGGTCCTTCAGCGCCCATCCGCGACCTCCACGTAGGCAATGCCCGATATGACGATAAAATCGAGAAAGCATACTATGACACTGATTTGAAGGCCACAAATGCAGTGGTTGAACTCTACAATCGCGGCGTTCTGGTAAGCAAAATCCAGAAAGCCTTCAGCGTCGGCGCTTTCGGTATAGAAAAGAAACGCCGCCTTGTCCCAACCCGATGGAGCATAACAGCCGTCGACGACATTATTAGCAAAAACCTAAGGGAAAAAGTCAAAACCTTCCCCGAAATCAACGAATACCGAGTTTACGAATCCATCTACATGGACAACGTTTTTGAAATTTTGATGATTCCTGGACAATGGAGTTACGAATCCATGGAAGCATGGTGGCCAGGCACGGTTTGGAACCCTGCAGGAGCAAACATTGCTATCTTCAGCGATTGGGAAAGCAACAGCGGACGCACCACTTATGCCCAAATCGGTGGCTGCTACTACTCCGCACGCTTGGCAATATGCGAACAACTCCAAAGAGAAAGGCGCCAAGCTACCGCTATTGTGCTCCGCGAAGCTCGCCCGGGCTACATAATGCCCATCGGCGTCTGGCAAGTCCGCGAAAACGTACGTAACGCAATGCACCAAAAACCATATCTCTTCAAAAACCTTGCTGAATCCCTACAATTCATCAGCAGCAAATTTGAAATTCCAATGCAACGGTGGATACTGCAGAGCGAACTTTTGAAGAGAGCACTGTTCCAAAAGAGGATAACTGACTTCTTTAAAGGCTAAGATGAATGGCAAGTTTTAAAAAACCAATCCCTAATAGTTCTCTGACATCGCAATGTTAAACTCTGAACCAAAAAGATTCATTCTGCCGTATACAAACCAGAAAAGCGGCGCGTCCGAGGTTGAGTTAGCAGCGGTTTTCGCGGTTTCTGAGTTTAACCGCAATAAAGGTGGCGGTTTTATTGCAAGGCAACCTGAAGAAAAACTCGTTTGCTTGTCGAAAGTTGGCTATCCCTTATGGCTGGTTCCAAAAAACGACTTAATCTTCGTATTCGATGGCTTCAACGATTCAAACCAACGTATTTCTTATCTTGAGGCTCCATCAGTTAAAGGATTCATAGAAAGTTTAGAAGCAAATTCTAACCCAAGAGAAAACTATTATGCGTTCTTATTGGACCACAACAACTATTTTCAGAAATCCACAAAAGAAAAGCAGTTTGAGTTAAGAAGTTTAATCGTTGACTTGGAGTTCAAAAGTGAATTTACTGTTTACCGAAAAGAGGCCACTGAAATAACAGGGCGAGCCAATGTGGCTTTCCTTTCGCCAGTAATTGATGAATCAACCATTTTATCCATGCTTTCGGACTTTGAAAAGTTGCAATATTCCCAGAGAGATGAAACATTGAAACTGCCCGAGTGCATTAGGCTAGTAAACAAAACAAGTAGGCAGTACTTAACAGAGCTCGATTATGAAGCAGAAGCAGTTACCGAAGAAATGGATGCTAAAATCAGGGCAATGGAAGAATTCGTGAACCCTCAAGTAGCCAAACTAAACAAGGACTACAAAGCAAAAAGAGAAAAATTAACCGATAACTTCGATAAAGAATTAGACCGCTTAAAAAAAGCCCTGGCGAAAACCCAAAAATCCATCGAAAGCAACGACGGCAAAGTAAGGCAATTCGAGCGAGAAGCAAAAGCCCAAGCCGCAAAAAACCATAGAGTCTACGAGAAAAGATGGAAAGAAAAAATTAAACAAACCCAAAGAGAACTCAAAGAACTCAAAAAAGACGTAAGCGGCATCGAAGACAATTCTAAAAAATTAAGTAAACAAAAAATGCAAGAAGTTTCAAAACTAAATTCTGTACTCGATTCAGAAATAAAACTAGCTCGACAACCTTTACTTGACCTACAAGTTGCTCGTGAGGCTAAAAATCGGGTTTTTAAGTTGGAAGCTGAAAAGCTGTTTAAGCTTGAGAAGCCAGTGCTTGAAGATTTGAACAAGAGCCTTATATTGCATGAAACCTTCAAAGCCAATTTTGAAGCGTTTGGCTACAGAGACCAAGCCTTTAAGACCCCCGCATTGTTCTATGTGCCTTTTTATATTATTCGATATGAAGCGGGCTTAACCCGGCGTTACCTTATGCTTGCGCCTTCAGCGAATAGCGGTTTTGATTTTTCAGCGAAACTTAAAGGAGCATTTGGATTATCAAAGACCAGAGATTTGCTGGTTCCCCGTTTCAAAGCAATATCAACTTTTATTTCTAAAGTTGAAGACCTCGCTAAACAGAACAGCATGTTTGAAAGTCAAATCTTCGATTTAACCCAAAGAAACAACCTCTTAAATAACGCCGCGTTTAGGGAAAACGTTACAAGAGGCTTAGTTTCTCTTAATCATGAAGGTTGGCTCTCTAACCGGGAGCGGCAGTTTTTGAGCAACCAAGTATCAGTGTAGCGGTTGGTTGTTCAATAAACTTATTTCATACATTATGCACATAACTATTATTATTAATGGTCTGAGAAAGGACGGTTAATTGTGGCTGAAGACAACGATTACATATTGAAAGTTTCGAATCTTGGCGTAAGACTGCAAAACCAAACCTTACTTGACCACATTAATTTTAACGTTAAAAAAGGTACCACTTTAGCCATACTTGGACCCAACGGTGCGGGTAAAACAGTCCTGCTTAAAACGCTTCTAAATCTTGTCCCACATACTGGTTCAATCGAGTGGACTGAAAAAGTAAAAATCGGATATGTTCCTCAGTACGTCGCTGTTTCTGATATTCCTATGTCTGTTAGGGAGTTTCTGTCTATTGGAAATGGGGTGGACGTTGAGAATTCACTAAAAAAGGTAAGGTTGACTGATAATAGTATCTTAAACAAGCGGTTAGGAGTGCTTTCAGGGGGTCAGTTAAGGCGGGTTTTGATTGCTTGGGCATTAAACGATAACCCCAACGTACTTCTTTTAGATGAACCAACCACAGGCGTTGACATGGACAGCGAAGAACCCATCTACTTAATGCTAAACGAAATCAAAAAAACCCAGAAAATAACTATTTTCCTAATAACTCATAACATACACATCGTACAAGAATACGCGGACAATTTACTTGCAATAAACAAATGCGTTACTTTCTGTGGACCTGCAGAAGAAATAACGCAACCAGACATCCAAAGACAAATCTACGGCGAAACAGTCTGCGTTGAAACCGAGCGAGGAGAAGCTTAACCTAAATGCTTGACACAACAATCTACAGTTTAATACTATCAATATTTGTGGGCGTTGCAGCGGGCTATTTGGGGTCTTTGATGGTTTTGGAGAAAATGGCGCTCGTTGGCGACGCTCTGTCACATGTGGCGCTGCCAGGATTAGCTATTGGAATAACCTTACATTTTAACCCATACTTAGGCGCCTTCGTGTTCCTGTTTGCTTCAGCGGCTATAATTTGGCAAATTCAAAGAGTAACAAAAATCTCCTTCGAAGCCCTCGTGGGCGCAATGTTCACTTTGGCATTAGCAATCGGAATCTTACTGTATGGAAATGAGCTAGAAGCGCTTGAAGAAGCACTTTTCGGCGACATTTCCCAAGTCACAATACTTGGCACCGCCATCGCGGCTGTAGTTTGCGTTGCAGCAATAGTGCTAACCAAAGTAATTTACAATAAGCTCGTTTTAGCAATGATTTCCGAGGATCTCGCCATCTCAAAAGGCATCAGTGTTGCTAGAACAAATTTGCTTTATCTTCTCTTGGTTTCTGTCGTTGTCGCTATTGGCATTCAAATCGTTGGAACTTTGCTCGTCGGTTTCCTCGTAATCGTACCAGCCATAGCTGCCAAAAACTTGAGCTCCCACATGAAAAAATACGCATTACTTAGTGCAATTTTCGGTGCAGTCACCGGATTCACAGGTGTGCTGTTGTGGAGCGTTTTCAACTTAAACTTGCCCTTCCCTGGACCAATGGTGGTTTTCGTTGGGATAATAATTTTTGCAGCAACTGTGGTAATCAATTGGAGATTAAAAATAACTACGTAGGATTTGACTACGCGTGAAAAAGTATTGGGGTAAAACCTCGACTGCCATAATACCGTTTCCAGACGACAAGATTTTGCTGATAAAACGTAACACCGTACCCTTCAAGGGCTACTGGGCGCTGCCTGGGGGCAGAATGGACCCTGGCGAAACCGTTGAGCAAACTATTGTTCGGGAAGTCAAGGAGGAAACGGGGTTGGAAGTGGCGATTGTGCGGGTAGTGGGCGAATATGTTGAGAAGGGCGTTAAAGACGACGTTGAATACGATTATTACCCGACCTGTTTTTTGGTGAAAAATGTTGGGGGAGAAGTCAAAAAGCAAGATAGCGAAATCCAAGAAATCCAACTCTTCAGCCTAAACCAGCTTCCTAAGCAGCTGGCTTTTGAGCACGCAGAAATGATAAAAGATTACAGGAAAAAAGTGTAAATCCCTAATAAGGGACATTGGTTTTTACATTTGTTTGCTGTTTTTCTGCATAGGTGGCGGTGGGATGGGCAAGATAGTTGCTTTGGAAAGGTTTTCTTGCTCATTAAGTATCAAAGATATGGCTTTGCCTTCGGGAACAATTATCTTTGTATTATTCTGTAGAGATGCTGTAATAGTTTCTAGCTGTTTGAAGACGATGGCGCTATCCTTGAAGTACGTGGTTAGAGCCTCGTTCCTTAGTCGAGTCGCTTGAGCGTCTCCTTCTGCAATTTGAATTGTAGCTATCTTCTGCCCTTCAGATGAAAGAATTGCTGCTTGCTTTTGTCCTTCGGCGCGTTGAATGGCAGCGTTTTTTTCTCCGCTTGCCAAAGTTGCCTCAGCTATGGCGGTTTTCTCTGCTGCCTGCCGTTCGTTGTCTGCTTTAAGAACGGACTCCATGGAACTCATTAATCCCCTTGGAGGCTCTAAGTCTTTAATTTCTGCTCTAACGATTTCTATGCCCCAATCCCTGGTTTGCTCATCTAAAGCTTCTTTCAGTTTTTCATTGATTGTTGGTCTGGAGGTGTTTGCTACAGTCATATCCATGCCTCCTATGATGTCTCTGAGCACTGTTCTGGCTAAGGTATCAATCTGGGATACATAGTTATTTACGAAATACTGTGATGCTTTTACTGAGACTTCATCTGTTTTAACTTTGTAGAATACGACTGCGTCTACGCCCATGAAAACTTTATCCTTTGTGATTACATCTTGCCTCTGCACGGGTGTCATGCGTTCGGTGACGTTAACTTTGATGATTCTGTCTGCGAAAGGCACAAGCAAAGTTATGCCACCTTCAACGAACCTTTGGTATCTGCCAAACCGTTCCACCAGACCTTTTTCAGTAGGTCTAACAATTCGCAAAGACGAAAGTAACCCGTACGCAACAACAATTAAGGGTACAACTATTGCCAAGACTAATATTATATCTACCATACTATCCCTTCCTTTTCGCTTTTCTTATGCATAAGGAAGGCAGATTTAAGATTTGTTATGAAAACAATATTTCTTTGACAACAAGCCCCAAGAAAAATATAAGATACCTCTTATGTTAACAAAGAAAGAATAAATTAAGAAGTTAAAAGCGGGTCCGGTGGGATTTGAACCCACGATCTCCGGCTCCGAAGGCCGACACCTTAATCCTGGCTAGGCTACGAACCCAAACTAAACTAACCTAACAACTCAATAATGGAGTTGCATTAAAAGATTTACGGCAATTCTTATAAACCCACATAATATTAAACTTCTGTCACCTCAAAAAGTGGGGGCCGGTAGCTCAGCTTGGCTGGAGCGTTCGACTGATAATCGAAAGGTCGGCAGTTCAAATCCGCCTCGGCCCACCATCAACCCTAACTTTGGTTTGCTGATAAAACAAGTTGTTCTTTTTGTGACTGATCCATACCCAGTCCATGCCCTTAGTTGCAAATTGGAAATATTGATTAAAAACCACTTAAAGTACAAGAATTCTAATAAAAAGTGTTTGCTAACAGATCCTTAAAGTAGCCAGTAAGCTTTTTTTTCAGGACATTTCTGCAAAAGTTTATTTCAATGAAAAATATTATTGTATTTAGTGTGTTTTTTATGAGTAAAAACAGCTCGAATAAAGAGAAGGTTATCGGAACCAACTGTTTTAACTGCAAATTCATAGCAAACAACAACGAACCTGTAATTTTGCGAGAATTAAACAACGAAGGTGGAATTGACCCAAAAAATCAGGAAGAGATGGGTCGAGCTGAGATGGCTGACTTAATAACGCTTCCAGGAGGCTCTAAAGCGGATGCAGATACTAAGAGATTTTGTTATAACAAGAAAATAGAAATGTACGTTACTGTTCGCATGTGCTGTGCCTACTGGGATAATGATGGCGTTAAAAGGCCATGGAAAAAACAATAAAAAATTGATGAGGTTTGTGTGTGATGGAGAAAAAGAATAAATCTCAAGAAAACCACGACTCCTGCGTTTTGGCTGTTGCCGAGGAATTGAAACGCGACAATTGGAATGTTAAAGCGGATTTAGAGGGGTATGAGAAACCATCTATGATTGCTGAAAGTTATGTTCCTGATGTTCAAGCAGAAAAGAAGGGTTGTTTAACTCGTATTTGTGAGATTGCCACTCCTGAGATGTTTGATGGTAACAAAGAGAGGTATATTGAGTTCAAGAATTATTGCGATGAATATGACTTTCACATGTACGTGGTTGATAAGGATGGTAAACGTCAGCAGATTGATCCTCGAACTTTTGGGAAAAAATAATCCTTCTCCTTAAGTCTCATCAAAATTATGAATTCACAGATTGAGATCTTTCTTTTAGATATGTCCCAAAAATGTGGTTGAAGGAACCCTCAACCTAATTTTGCAAACTTTTGTTAAATAGAAGTCTTATGTAAAATTTTTCCTTTTTTCCAGAGATTAGATGGATTATTTTTCATTATTTTTAACAATTCGTCATTTATGTTTTCACTATCTCTCTCGTGAAAACAATCTTAAGTCGAAAGGCTTAATAGTTGAAATGTTCCCATTTTTCTTGAAAGGCGAATGAATTGGGACTTTCGAGAATGGAGATGTACCTCGCCGTAATCAAGGTCTTAGAAAACGGTGAAACAATGGCTCAAAAACAAATAATGCGAAAAGCAGGCATCAATCTCGACCTAACAAAAGAATTCTTCGACTCTCTAGTCAAGATGGAGATAATCACTCAAGAAACATTCGGATCTAAAGTGATGTATTCTATAACCGACAAAGGACTAAGATTATCTGTTTATTTTGGTTTAAACGACGACAATTCAATATTTAACGGTACTGGGATATTTCGAATCGACTAACTTTTGCTCTCTCTGATTTAGTTTCTTGTTTAATTTGAAATGCCATGAATCGTCCTATCATGTTTTACCTGAAAAAGGGGTTTTATCGTCCTTTTACTTTTTGCCCCACATCTATTGGTTTAATTTTTTCTGGGTTTTTCATCGGTCTCAAATTCCTCCTTCGTCGCTTGCTCAATTCGCTATTTTTCAGATCCTTAAAATAGACATTTTTTAGCATGCATATTCAAACATTAAAAACCAAAATCACAA
This sequence comes from Candidatus Bathyarchaeota archaeon, assembly GCA_963840325.1. GTDB lineage: Archaea > Thermoproteota > Bathyarchaeia > Bathyarchaeales > Bathycorpusculaceae > Bathycorpusculum. The sequence goes on along the minus strand of CAWIYM010000003.1, from coordinate 391,297 downwards.
ACAAAACCTATAGTTTCACATACCAAAGAGGTTGTGGATTGCAGACAACAACTACAACCAACAAACCCCAAAAAACAACCTAAATTTAAGATTCAACCCAAAAAACAAACCCTGCCAAAAAAATCCTATAGGAAAAGCCACAACAACAACTAACAAGAGAACTACCTTTCAAAAACCCATTGAGTAAGTACCAAATTACTCACAGCCAATTTAATTAAATAATTCAACATAACTTACTTCGGAATTCTTACACCGTTTAACAATTATACCAAAAAATGTTCCTCAATCTTAAATTACCTGTAATTTGCCTTTTCAGTCTTGGTTAAGAAATGCATTTCCCTTGAAAACGATTGGTCACGAACGGTTTATATCAATCAAACATAAAACTAGTATTAGTTATCAGAGGAGAAATGTTACGAATGAGTACTGAACCTTTTCATTTAATTGACGCGAATTTTGAAGAAACAATTAAGAAAAACAAGACTAGTTTTTGTTGATTTCTGGGCTAACTGGTGTGGTCCATGCAGGGCTTTAGCTCCAACCATTGTAGAGTTGGCAAAGGAATACAGCGGCAAAATCATTATTGGCAAATTAGACGTTGATGAGAACCCAGTTTCAGCAGAAAAATTCCAAGTCTTCAGCATTCCAACTATGATCGTCTTCAAAAATGGTCAAGAAGCCGAACGACTCGTTGGGTTATGCCCCAAAAACAGGATAGCTGACACCCTAAAGAAACATATGTAGATCATAAACTGCTTTTCATTTTTTCAAACATTTTTTCGAAGGTCCAGCGTATGCTTGACTTCAATTCTTTGAGGCGTTCGTCATCAACATTCTTGATTATAATCTCGCGGATTAAATCACCTTCACGTACGATATTATAAGAAAACATCTTTTCAGGCGTCAACTGTCCTAATCGCACAAGTTCCTTGTCTTTTTCTTGCATTTTAGAGAAGACTTTTTCAACCAAGAAATTGGTAAACGGCGCTGTGTTCACACTGAAGTTTTTCGTTTCATCAGGTAACACATGTATGGTTTGTTTGTCGAAGTACATGAGTGCTAAGGGTTCATCTGCCATAGTTTTTAGAGGTATAACACTTTCGGGTTCGGTGTGCTGTTGAGTCAGCGCAGGTTTTGGTGGTTCTGTTTCGTGTTTTGGCAAAACAACTTCCTTAGGCACAGGCGCTGGAGATGCGGGAACTTCTTTTATGTCTCCGCGTTTAAACCCTTTCTCAAGTAAAATCTGGTTAACAGTTTCAAGAGTTGCTTGGACCTCTTTAGTTTCAGCATCTAACTTCTCCAGTTGATCTTCAAGGCGTTTTTTGAACGCTATCATAATTTTCATTTTTTCTGGGTCTTGGGACAAAGCAATACGCACTCGCAACTACTTAGGCACAGGAGACTTATCAGTTTTAGCTTTTTGAAGCTTCACCGATTTTCTTTAGTTGCCCGCGATACATTTCCACGATTTCGTTAGAAGTGGTCGCGTCTTCGGGGGCTTTGTCGGTGCGGTATTTTCCTGTGAAACGTGGGAAACGAATGGCTAAACCTGCGCCTTTGCGGATGGAGCTCATAGCGGCCATATGGATAGGACTTAGCGTAACTTCCGCCCCTAAAATCTCCAAAACCACAGCTGGCTCAAACCATACGTCAGCTTCCATCGTTGACTGAACGCGACTGTTTTTGCGTGGAATCACATGTCTTTGCAACATCTCATGCAATTGCAACAAATCTTTGTCGGTGAAGCCTGTACCGCATTTAGTCACGGTTTCAAACGTATCCGTTTCATCGTTGTAGGTAGCTAATAGCAACGCACCATATGTTCCAACCCGCTTTCCCCTGCCATGCAAAGCGCCAACCACAACCAAGTCGACGGTGTCATTCATCTCGCTCTTGTAGTCGCGCTTGTATTTTATCCAAAGCCAACCACGGCTTCCAGCCTGGTAAACTGAATCTTTGGCTACGGATTTACACATCAATCCTTCGCAGCCTTCAGCTATAGCTTGTTCAAAAAAATCTTCCAGTTCCTTGGGATTGCTAACGAGTGCGTTCGTCGCGGGCTTCATGCGGTCGCTGTTTAAAATTATTTTTTCAAGGGTTTTGCGTCGGTGGGGGAATGGGTCGAGGGTTAAGTCTTTGCCATCAAAGTAGAGCACGTCGAAGACGAAGAGCGAAATTGGATAGTCCTTGATGGCTGCTTCTACACCATATTTGCGGCGTCGATGCATGAGCTCTTGGAACGGACGCATATCACCAGTTTCTAAATCCATCGCAACACATTCGGCTTCCAAAATTGCCTCTTTGGCTGATATTTTTTCCTTAATTAAATCGATAGCATCGGGGTACTGGTCAGAAATATTTTCAAGTCGCCTTGAAAACAGGATAATTTTGCCGTCTTTCTTATGAGCTTGAATTCTTTCGCCATCGTATTTGTACTCGGCTACGCATTTGCCGCTAAACTTTTCCAAAATTTCCTCAGGCGCACCAAGGCGTTCAGCTAACATAGGGCGTATGGGTTCAAAAACCATGACTTGGAATTTTTCGATTCCGTCTATCCCTTTTTCAGCAACGATGTTTGCAACCCGACCTAAGTCGGAGGATATGTTGTAGGCGCGCTCGATGAGTTCGCGGGTTTCTTTTCCCCCGCCGTAAGCTATCGCCAAAGCATCCAGCACCGTCATATCCGCAATACCCAAACGTAAGTTACCCGTGACAGTTCGGGTTATCCATTTTGCTTCTCTTGGGGAAGCATCTGTTAAGAGCCCGCAGAGAAGCGCCATCTTTGTGTCCACCGCCCCTGAGCCCGAGGTTTTGGCAAGTTTATCAAGGGTTTCGTAAACTCTTTCAGCCGTAAGCGTTTTGGTGAAGAACGTTGACTGCTTGCGTTTCTCTAATTGCTTTTGCGAAGTTTCGCCAATGTCACCGCTTTTCTCCAGTTCAGATTGGATTACACCTTCACTTTGCCCAGCCGCCCGAGACAGGGCTTTAATTGCAAGCTTCTCCGCCACACCCATCTCTATGCCCATGAAGTCGGGGTAAAGTTTGCCTTGCGTCAAATAAACAACCCTGGAGATAATGTCTTTTGGCGTTTTCTTTAGTAGTTCTACCAGTAAATCAGTCATTTCTAGGCGTTTTGTAGTTGATTCGATTTTTTGGTAAGCATCGGCGATTATGGCATAATCCATAGTTTTTCGCTCACAGAGATACTGATTGAGGGTACTATTAAAAAGTAATACCTCACCTAAATGGAAGGTTATATAAGCAATTCAGCGCTTATTCAAATCAGGGTTCCTTGCGTAGTCTATTTTTCAAGAACGGGTAACACCAAACGTTTAGCCTAAGCCATAGCTGACGCGGTAACGGCCCCATTATGGATATATGAGGAACATTACCATCAACTATAGAAAACTTTGATCCCTTGATTTTGGGCACACCAGTTGAAGGTTCCGACCTCGCTAAAGAAACTGCTTCATTCATAGAAGGTATGAACCGAAGAGAAGGAGGAAAATCCTTCCTGTTCTGCTCCTACCGCATCTTCGGAAACAATAGAACCATGAATGCCATAGAGAAAGAGTTGAAACGCAAAGGCTACCAGACAATTCTTAAAGTCTCAAAGAAAGGCATGAAACCAGACAAAGAAGTTGATTTCTTAGAAATTATAAGTGCAGTTAAGAACGCTTTAGGAAAGCAGTAACTTCTAAAGGATAATTTCTAAGAAGTAAGAAATAAATAAAATGGGAATTGTTACTTAAACCTAATATTTTGTTGCTTGTTTTTTTAATTGCCGTCTATTAAATGGGCTGTTCCGTCTGGACAGTAAACACAATTGCCCTTCTCAGCAACCTCGAATCGTTTACCACAGGACTTCATTTGAGAGCATCCATCGCAATCTCGCGATAACATTTCTTTTCTTTTCCTCCTTATGATCATGATTTTTCAAAGGCAAATAGTCACGCTTTTGTTGAATTGGCATTTTGCCGATTCACGTGGATTTCAGCCATTGAAGTTCAACCATAGATGCGAAAGGCGCTCTTAAACTTTACGAGTAATGGAAAGTAGATTTTAATTATGCAATTTTAGCTGAATTTGGAAACCAACAAACTTAATTATGCATTCCTTATTCAGCGGACTTTCGGTCGCCTGTCTGCTATTCACTGGGATAAATGAAGCTTGTTGGAAATGACATGTAGTATCTCCGTTGCAATATTAGTTTAGCAGCGTAACAGTCTTAAAGTCTGGTGCTGAACTACAATGTTGGATGATGAGCACTAGAGTCTGAGCTTTGGCAGTGAGAAGGACTCGACGGGCGAACTGACATTAAAAAGCGGAAAATTTATCAATAGAGTAGACATAAGAAAGCTAAATCACTAGTTAAATGGCGCAGCAAGAATCGAGGTGAACAAGAAAAAATGGTTGAAATGAAAGTTAACGCTTCGGAACTAAAAGGCGACGAAAGTAAACTATTCGAGAAACTATCAGATTTCCTTAAAGACAAAACAGGCGGAGACGTAACCACAGACGGAAAGACTGTAACAGTGAAAGGTGAAGGCGAAGCGCTCTCAAAGAAATATGTGCGCATAATCGTTAGAAAGTTCCTGCACAAGCATGAGTTATCTGAAACTTTCAAAGTTATCGGCGATGAAGAAGCACTAAAAATTAAGGAAAGAAAGCTCGACGAGGAAGAAGATTAATCTCTTTTTTATTTTAGTTAATTTTGTTTCATTTTAGAAAGATAGGGGTCTGTCCTAATTCTTGAACAGCCTGTTCCAGAGCTTAGCATTAAATCAAACAAACTAATTACAAGCATGAGAGGTCAGAAAATGAACCATAAAAACTCAATCATAGGAGCAGCATTAATTTTGGTTTCACTGGTAACTCTTGTAACGTTCATAACTAGTATCAGTACAAATTTGCCGGCTATTAACCCAATAGCTACCCTAACAGCTATAACTGTAGCCATAATAGGCATCGTCTGGTTCAAAAGAACAAGCAATTAGCAGAGAAATTTGAAGGCCATTTAGAGGGCCCATGTTAAAACAACAGAAGGATAGGGCTCTCACCTACTTATTTGATTAGAGTAGCGATTTAATACATGTTTCTGGATTTTAGCATTGAGAGTCCACCTCTTTTTAATTCTTCCAGAAGCAAAAAGCTGGACGGTTATGAAAAACTTAAATGGCTACCGCAGAGAAGTAAAAGCAACCCTAAGTGACCAACATGACCAGCAACCGTACAAATGACAACGAATTCGTCACAATTCGCAATCTTGCAAAAAACTTCGGCAGCTTCCACGCCCTAAACGATGTATCTTTCACCATTAAAGAGGGGGAAATCTTCGGTTACATCGGTCCCAACGGCGCAGGAAAAACTACAACCATGAAAATTCTCGTAGGCTTAATCACAGATTTCCAAGGCGAAGTTTTGATAGGCGGCTACCAAGTTCCCAAAAGAAAGGACGAAATCCACAAACTTCTCGGTTATCTTCCTCAAAGCGTGGCTTTCCAAGAGTGGCGCACTGTTAACCAGGCTCTAACAACGTTTGGAAAACTATCGGGTCTCACCGATACAAAAGTTGAAGAACGTATAACTGAAATTCTGTCTCTTCTCGGATTGGTCGAAGCTCGAAACAAGAAAGTATCCCATTTATCTGGGGGAATGATGCAGAAGGTTGGGTTAGCGCAGGCGCTTTTGCATGAGCCCAAGTTTTTAGTTTTGGATGAGCCATTAGGCGGGTTGGATCCTCTAAGCCGCTACCAGTTCAAAGACATAGTTTTGAAACTTGCAAAAAAAGGCACAACAGTTCTGTTTTCTTCACACATCCTAAGCGATGTTCAAGATGTCGCTAACAGAATCTGTATCATCAGCCACGGAAAAATTAAGCAAGTTGGCACATTAAAAGAATTAAAAACTCGCTTAATCTCCCAAAAAACGGTTCAGGTGCTGCTTTCGTTTGCCAGTGACAATTGGCAGGAATTCGACGCAATCAGAAATGTGAGGAGTGTGGAGCAGCTTTCGCCTGGAAGAATTCTCGTGCATCTTGAAGCAGAGTCAGATGAAGACCAAGTTGTTAACGACATCGTGCAAAGCATCGTCAAGTTGGGTATTCGGGTGCGGGGTATCTCTTTGATTGAGCCTTCGCTTGATGAAATTTACCTTAAATATGTTTCGGAGGCTGAGAACTGATGAAAACTGGTCTTCTTTTTGTGGATGAGTTGCGGGGATTCTACAAGTCTAAAGTGATGATTTTTCTATGGGTCGGTTTACCCGTTATCGCGTTGCTGTTTCGCTTTATCTCAGCAGGTACCTCAGGACAGAGCATTCCCTTCACTGTTATTTCAGCACTGGTAGTTTCCAGTATTGGCGGCACGTTGGCTTCAGTCATGCTGGCGGTTTTCATAATCAACGAGAAAAATAGGCATGTCTACGATCTCTTCCTTATTCGACCTCTAAGACGAAGTGACATCTTGCTATCAAAATTCTTCTCAGTTTACACTTGCGTTGCCATAGCGAGCTTCATCGCAGTTTTGGCAGGCATAGTAACAGATTATGCTACAATGGGTGTATTGTCAACTACCATCTTGACTGATGCAGGGAAGTCTTTGGCGATAAGTTTATCGATAATTGCAGTTTCGTGTTCCGCAGGTGTGCTCATCGGAATTGCTTCACCCACTGTTCTTGTCGGCTCCATACTGGTCATATATGGAGGAAACCAGATTTCAATTATTCCATTAGTGCCGACTCTGCTAAATCTACCAGATGCATCAGTTTTCACGATTGCCCTCGCCGCTGCTGTGGCGGTGGGGTTGCTTGCTGCCTCTATAACCGTGTTTAACCGAAAACAGTTCTAAGCAAACAAAAAAGTGCCCTAACTGTAATTACCGTACAACGACAAAAAACAATAAAGGACTAAAAAAGAAAAGATTATTGGCTGTTGGCTTATTTGCGTTTGAGCATGTTTTCAAGTATTGGCTTTAGTTTTGCGTTTTCGGCTTGAATCTTCTCTTTGCCAAGTGCTTTCATGTCGGCATCTATTTCTTTGATGACTTCCGCGTAGTGTATGCCTTCAGCGGCTGAAACGTATTCTACTCGAAACCGCTCGGGGCTCATGCCCAATTTTGTCAGCATGCCTTTGAGGGCGTCGGTTCGAGCTTTCATCTTATAGTTTCCACTAATGTAGTGGCAGTCGTAAGGTAAGTGGCATGCTCCAAGAAGAACCGTGCCTGCACCCAATCGTAGAGCTTCGAGAACGAATTCTCTGGCAACTCTGCCACTGCACATAACCCGGATAGCTCGTACGCTGGCTGGATAGTCGCAACGGCTGATGCCTGCAAGATCTGCACCTGCGTAGCTGCACCAGTTGCAAAGGATTGCAAGGATTTTTTCTTCCGGCTCATCTTCAAGTGCTGCTCGAATTTGGGCCATAATTTGGGCGTCAGTGAAGTGCATTTGGGTAATGGCGTGTTGTGGGCATTCGGCTACGCATGTTCCGCAGCCGTGGCAACTGGCAGTGATTATTTGCGCCGGCTTAGGCTTTTCTAATCTTATTGCGCCGTATGGACATTTATCGACGCAAAGACCACAACTCTTGCATTTGGCTTCATCAATAACTGAGATTATGGGTTCAATCTTCCATTTTGGCTTGCTAATGACTGTTGCTGCTCTTGATGCTGCTCCGCTCCCTTGAGAAACACTGGCTGGAATGTCCTTTAAGCCTGCACATGCACCTGCGTAGAATACTCCGTCTGTTGGTGCATCCATGGGTTTAAGTTTGGGGTGCGCTTCCATAAAGAAGCCATCTGAACCCCTCGAAAGGTTGAGGATGCGTGCGACTTCGTCTGAGCCTTTTTTTGGGATGGCTGCGGTTGCGAGGACAACCATGTCGGCTTCGACTTCAATGGGTGTGCCTAAGAGTGAATCTTCGGAGTGAACGGTTAGGTTGTGGGTTTTTGGATCTTCGTCGATGCGGCTCACACGTCCACGGATGAAGTTTACGCCTCGTTCCCGTGCCCGGTCATAGAATTCTTCGTAACCTTTTCCTGGGCTGCGTATGTCCATGTAGAAAACGTAGACTTCAATGTCTTCTTTGTACTTCTCTTTAAGCTGAACAACATGTTTGAGAGTATACATGCATCCGAAATTGCAGCAGTATGGATAGTGGGTTTTGTCTCGGCTGCCGACGCATTGGATGAAGACTATTCTGTGTGGTTTTTGTCCGTCGGATTGGCGGATGACTTTGCCCCCTGTTGGACCAGCAGCTAAGATGAGTCGCTCAAACTCCATGCTGGTTATAACGTTGGGGTATTTCCCATAGCCAAGCAACGGCATGTCATATGGCAAGTAAACATCAAAGCCTGTGGAAACAATGATGGCACCTACGTCAAATTCGACTTCTTCGGATTTTTGGTTGAAGTCGATTGCTTGGCGTTCACCGCAGACCTCAGTACACTTAAAGCATTCAATGCAGTAATCAAGGTTGATGGAGTAAATCAGCGGCACAGTTTGATCAAAAGGAACGGAAATAGCTTTACGTGTTCCAAGGTTCATGTCCCATTCGTTAGGGTACTCGATTGGGCAAGCTTCTTTGCATTCACCACAGCCCGTGCATTTTTCTGGAATGACATAGCGGGCGTTTTTGCGGATTTTTACTTTAAAGTTTCCGATGTAACCATCGACTTTGACTAGTTCTGAATTTGCGAAGATTGTGATGTTTGGGTGACGTGCGCAATCAACCATCTTTGGTCCTTCAATGCATATACTGCAGTCCAGAGTTGGGAAGGTTTTGTCGAGTGCCGCCATGTGTCCACCGATGCTCTGGGTGTTCTCTAACATGTAGACTTTATAGCCCATTTCTGCGAGGTCTAAAGCAGCGTTCATGCCTGCGATTCCTCCGCCGATGATGAGCGCTTTGTTTGTGACTGGAACTTCAATTGTTTGGAGTGTCTGCATTAGGCGCACCTTTGCAACTGCCATGCGAACAGAGTCTTTTGCGCGTTCAGTTGCAGCTTTGGGGTCGCTTTGGTGGCACCAAGAAGCGAATTCGCGAATATTGGCCATTTCGTAGAGGAATGGGTTTAATCCTGCTTCGGAAACTGTGCGTCGGAAGGTTGGTTCGTGCATTCTTGGTGAACATGCCGCTATTACTACACGGTTTAGGTTTTGTTCTTTGATGGCTTTGCGAATTTCTGCTTGTCCAGGATCTGCACAGGTGTAACGATTTTCTTTGACAAAAACAACATCTTGAATGGTTTTTGCGTATTCCGCTACAGCTTTAACATCTACAGTTCCTGCGATGTTTAAGCCGCAGTGGCAAACAAAAACACCGACTCGTAGCGGTTCAGGTTTGCAAGATAGGCATGTTTCTGTTTGTTTAGGCGAGGTTTCTGTATTAGTCATTTAAGTTCCTCCGATTTAAGCGCCTCAGCCACAAACCGTTTCTCAACAACTTTACGTCTATTCTCGGCAGCTTGGGCTTTTAACTCCTTATTGGCGTCAGCGGAGCTGGTTATGCGTTCTAAGGCTTTGTTCCATGTGCCCGAATGGATGGGTGTGTGGAGAACTTTGGTGCGTTTCACACACAAGGCTTCGTCTACAGGGCAAACGTTCTTGCAAGCACCACAGTATGTACATAATGTCTCGTTAACGTGAACTCTCTTGTCTTCTCCAAGCATGAGCGCGCCTGGAATGGGGCAAACATCTAAGCAGTCTGTGCAGCCTTGTGGACACTTTTCTTGGGTTATGCTGATTTTTCCTTCGAAGACTTTTTTGACTTTTATTGCGCCAGCCTTACATCCGATTTCGCATAGTTTGCAGGTTGGGCAAAGGTCTTTTTGGATGTTAAGTGAGAGTTGGACTCGTTTTTTCTCGTTTGGCGAGAGAGTAGCCATGTTTTGGACGGGGTTGCCGTCGAAGCCAACTTTGGAGATTTTTATGAGTTTGAGTGGGCAAGCATTTTCGCATTCGACACATTCTTTTCCGCATTTGTGTGTGTCTACTGCTATGTCTCTGACAAGTCGGGGGTAACTGTCTTTATCCAAAATAGGTAGGTTATGTGCATCATTTAAAGTAACTTTGATTGCACCATATGGACAAGTAACGTCACAGATTCCGCAGAAGTTGCATTTTGCAATGTCAACCTCTACTTTGGCTTTTTTTGCCGTTTCTCCTGAAATTTTTGGCTGCTTCTGGGTTTTTATGGCTTCTTTGGGGCAAGCCAATGTGCATACTTGGCAGCCGACACAGCGGTTCTTGTCGAGAGTTAACTTGTAATTCTTAACTTGCAAAACCCATTCTAATGTTAAAGCGTCTGCCGATTCTTTTTTTAGAGTTTTTAACGGCATTTATTTGATCACCAAGACATTTTCATATGCGCGATACAATTTAATCCAGCGCTATTAGATTAGGTAGAATGTTGAATAAAGTACTTTTGATATAAATATTGCTTGAACAAACCTCGCTTCTTACGGGAAAAACATAAAACCAAAAACCTAAGAGAATTAAACTGTCAACTACACTAAATTTTGTGCTAGTTGGTTGCTAGTTTTTGTTGAACTAACCCGTTTCTTATACATGGAAGAGATTGTTTTTAGAATCGCAATAATGAAGAGCGCAAGATAAAACAAATGCGCCAAAGCTAACAGCGGCTCTGAGATAAGCAGTGAATCACTAAATGGGTAACCGATTGTGCTTGGAAGCAAGACCGTGGCAACGGGAATAATCAAGATCAAGTTTGTTTTGTTGCTTGTGAAAAATGCTTTCCAATCAGAACTTTTGTACAGGACTATGGTTGCTATTAAAAACAAAGTCAATTCTAGACCAATGTTGGCTGAACTGAAGATGCCGATGTAGTAGGATCCTAACTCATGAAGTCCATATTCGTTTGATGAAAGAGGCCATAATAGTTGTAGTTTTCCGCCTATGAGGAAGTCGCCTATCAGGGGGTGGGAAATTAACGCTAAGAAGTAGGGGATTGCTTGTTTGCGGTAGATAATGAAGATTGGAATAAAGGCTAATGTTAAAACTACGATTGAGTGGGTGGGACCTCGATGTATTTCCGAGCCGGTCAAAAAGTCGTAAATAATATCAATATCTGGCAGTATGGAGAGAACCAGCAGGATAGGTATATTCAGTTTGACGCGAAACGACTTTGATGAAACCTTACCTAAAAGGTAAGCGATTGCCATGTGACCGACAGCGAACAAAGCGGTTTCCTCTTTTAGACCCAGAAAGTTCTGTTTGTTTTGCTATTAAACATATAGGTTATTGTCTGCAGCAAAGGTGAACGTCAAACGAAACATAGGTTGACAGCGTAACTTGCAGGCTCTTCAAGATAGAAAGTCAACGTTTTGCCGGCTATCTGATTTTCATAATTTTAGTTTAGGTTTATTTCTATTAATGGTTCTCTTGGTTGCTTAGCATACTTGATTTTGCAACCTTTAAATTCCTCGTTTCCCATTAGCTTTTTAGTGAATATTTATGAGCAAATCTGTTACTGCCAAGGATGTATATTCTAAAGGACTAAATTTTGTTCAAGACAACGATACACTTTCAAGATGCTTAGACGGTTTCAAGAAGGGTATGCCACCGGTAATGGCCGTTCTAGACGAAAAGGGTAAGTACGTTGGGATGATTACACGTCGCTCGATTTTGCGTTCGCGACTTGATTTTACAGTTGCTAAAGTTCGGTCGTTGATGCAGGTTGCGCCGCAGGTTTCGGTTGATGCTTCTTTGGGGGAGTTGGCGAAGTTGATGATTGGAAGCGGCATGCGGCAACTTCCTTTGTTTGATAAAGGCAAGCTTTTAGGGTTTGTTACCGACGAGGGCGTGATTCATGGCGCGGTTGGCGATGATTGGGGTCACGATGCAGTTGAAAAGGTTATGACGCGGGCGCCTCACACCATTGAAGCGGGGCGCAGCGTCGGCGCTGTTTTGGGTTTGATGCGTGAATACGGCATTTCACACGTTCCCGTATTGGAGAGCGGAAAACTTGCTGGAATGGTGAGCATTGAAGACATTCTGAGAAGTATTTATTGGCCACAGCGACGCCAAACCACCGGCGACATCATCGGAGAAAAACTCGAAACACTTGGAATCGCAGTTAAAGGGATTATGGCTTCACCAGCTATCACTGTCGACGCCAAAACTAGCCTGCGTGATGCTGAACAACAAATGCACAGCAATGATGTGTCTTGTTTGTGTGTTGTTGTTGGGGACAGGTTGGCTGGAGTGGTAACAAAACTCGATTTTCTGGAGCAAATTTCCCAAGTTGCAGCGCCTGCGCGTAAATTAACGATACAGTTCGGTACAAAAGGCGTTGACGTATCAGAAGACCAGCAAGCGTTCATGATGAACGAATTCGATTCGTTCTCCCACAGATTCCAAGAAGCATTCCAATTAGGCACGTTATTTGTTTACATGAAAAGCCATGGAGACAACGGCGTTCGCGATACACCCCTTGTTCATTGCAGACTGCAATTCCGCACTGTTCGAGGGACCTTTTTCGCTGCAAGTGAAGGCTGGGGTATAGAACCAACTTTCCGTGTAGCATTGGTCCGTCTTGAACGCAGATTATTACGCAGCAAAGAGCTCTTAGCTTACAATCCAAAATACGCTAAGGATTACCTACGCAAAATCGGCCTTCCCTCAGAAGAAGAATAAACACCTTCTTTCTTCCTTTTGTTTTAGCACTATTTTTCAACATACACATGCCATTTTACTCGGCTCAAAATTCGAAAAAACCTCTGTAAGCAATTAGAGAGGTGCGCATAATTTTAGATATAGTCGACTTGGTCTTCATGGAAGCCTGTGATCCATTAAAGCTGATTGTCAACAAAACACTCTCAGTTAAAGGCGTAATTGGAAGAAGAAGATTTGCCCTTTTCGAGCCGTTGCCAGCCGTTTCTAGCCGCAACAAACCCGAACAGCACCGTACACAACCGCATCCTGCAAACAATCCAAGCCCAAAATTAAGAAAGCAACCCAAAATAAGCTTAACCAAAAATGCATTTGCGAGTCTTCTTCTTCTTTTGCTCAGCGTTCAGAAACACAGCTTGAATCAGCCAGCATTTTGCCAAATGCGCCTTCAATTTTCTTATTTAACCTTCTCTCAGCAATTAAATACAAAAGGGGTTTATGGGGTGCTTTTCATTTCTTCTTTGAAGGTTTCTTCTAGCATCTTTTTGTTTATGCCAATTTCCTCTGCTAAACGTTTTACTTGTTTCACATAGGTGCGGAAAAGGCTTTGGAGGATTTCAGCTTTTTCTGTTTCGGAAATTTCTTTTTCCTCAGCCATCAGGAGGGCAAACCATTTACCAAGGTTGGTGAGTTGGTAGACCTTGATCCAGATGATGCGGCCTTCTTTGTCGTTTTTCTCCATGGATTCATTTAGGACGCCGAGTTGAGTGAGGGATTTGAGGTTTTCGATGATGGTTTTGTTACTGTAGTTGAGGGTTTTGACGAGGTCTTTTTGGTAGATGTTCTTGGCGACGCCCTGTTTTAGAGAAAAGCGGAGGATGTCTACGCCGGCTTTGGAGCCGAAAATTGCGGAGAGTATCTTATCTTTTTTTTCTGTTTTTGGAAGAAATACTACATAGGGATGTAATTTTTCAGTCACAGATGTCTTGCTCTAAACACATATCGCAGCCCTGCAAATTTAAGAATATCGCTACCAAAACTAGCTAATTGCCGCGTTCCTCAATTGGGGGGTAAATTTGAAAAACTGTTTTATAGAACCTATCCAGTTCTGTTGGGTTAAGAGAAATTGAGGGGCAAGTTCCATGAGAAAATCCATAATTTACACAATTGTTTTGTTAACTTTGTTTTCGTTTTGTTTCACGTTGATTCCTCTGGCGCACAGCCAAACAGCAAACGTCAAAGTCGTAACTTACAGTTGGTACATCGATAACGCAGGCTTACTTGACGTAGTCGGTGAAATCCAGAACATCGGCACCAGCACCATATCCTCTGTGATCATAGGTGGGATTGCAACCACAACCACCGGAAACCAACAGACCTCAAACACTATGGCATACGTGAAAGACATGCTTCCAAACCAGAAAGCACCTTTCTACATGACCTTCTTCCTGCAAACCGACCAGACAACCCAATCTACTCCAACTATAGCCAACGTAGCCGTCACAGTGGCTCAAGCAACCGAGACAACCAACTACCTATACCAAGACGTAAAAGTAACCTCTAACCAAAACAGCGTCGGCACCGGTTCAGACGACAAAGGCGTCTACTGGGTTACAGGCACCGTGAAAAATACGGGTAGCCAAACCGCAACGAATGTGCGTGTGCTCGGAACCTTCTACGACTCGACTGGCAACGTTATTGCAGTAGGCGGATACACAGACGATGCTCTATCATCATCGCTTGCTCCATCGGCATCGGCTAATTTCAAGTTTGGCGCGTACGATACAAACCAAACTTTGATGCCTGAAAACCAACAAATCGCCAGTTATGCCCTACTGGTTCAAGTTGAGGGTCCTATCATGCAGGGAACAGCCCCAACGATTACACCTGGCCCCACAGCCAATTCATCCCCTATCGGCACATCAGCTCCAACAGCCACACAAAACTCACACGACCAAACCCCAATCAATAACCCCACAGACACCCAAACCTCAAGTTGGCTCTACCCCGCAATCATCGTAATTGTCATCGCATTAGCACTATGCGGCGCAATCCTGGCATTTAAGAAACGCAAACCTCAACAAGTCAATAAAACCAGCAAAAAGAAAAAGTAAAAAGCCTTCCCTCACGAGAGGGAAATGTATCATTGTTTAAATATTTCTTATGCTTAAGGGTATTTTATGAGCTTCAGACCTCAAACTGGTTCCCATCGTAGCGCCGGCAAACAATTCTCAAAGAGTGCCCACGATAAAAAAACAAAAGAAAAGAAGCAGCGGACAGGCGCCAAGTACCTGCAAGAGGAAAAACCTGAGTTTTCTGCCCAGGAAGTAGCTCAAAGAACCCTTAGTAGCGTGGGGAAACTTGGAAACCAGATTTTTGCGCTCTCACCGTTCAGCCAGTACTTTGACGATTGGCTGGTAACTCTGCGACAAGTTATTTCGGAGTTCGAATCCAACCCAACGATCAACCCCGATGAAGCATTCACCAAAGAACGCACCCAAACTTTCCTTGACGTTGAAGCAGCACTATCCGAAAACCGAATTAAAGAAAACAAAATGACCTCAGAGGAAAAAGCACTCGCCGACACCAACCACCAGATCGTCAAAGCCGACAAACAGTACGCGGAAAACACAAGAGAACGTAGCAACAAACGTAATGCAGAAGTTCAACGTTTAAGCAGCAGAATCCGCGATCTCGAAGACCAACTGGCAACACAGGAACAAATCAAGATCAGCTTCTACAAAATAGGCGCCAAAAGAAAAGCCGCCGAACAACTAGCCCAAACAAATCAGAACCTTAAAGCAGCCAAAAACGAGTTAGAAGTTACCCTGCAGACATTTACGGCTGAACAGGAAAAACTTCACGACAACTACGAGAAACAAAAGCAGGACCTTAATGAAGAATCCGATCGCCTGCATAAAGAATTGGAAAAACTAGAAACTGACACATCAGTCGAGGCACGGCAAACAGCGTGCAACTCTCTATCTGACTCAATCAATGCTCTGCTTAAAAGAACGCCTACGCCACTAAAAGAACTTTAGAAATAATAAATACTAACTTTTCGTTGTGCTTGGCTCTGACCCATTAACAAGAATCTTGAGGGATTTAACTTCTTCTCGTAAAGCACCAACCTCATTTTCAAGAGCCACCGCTTTTGTGTCAGCTATTTTTTTGAGACCTTCAATTTCAACTAAAAGATTTTTCTTTTCGACTTCTAATGTCCTTATTTTTTCAATGGTGATTTTTAGGCTCATTTGTATTTCCCCTTGGCGATAGTATGATTGAGTTTTAGACTTAAAACTTTTGCATTATAGTTTGTCGGAATAGAAAATATTTTGTTTTTTTCATCGAAAACTGGACGGGTGTTAAGGTTTGATAGATGCAGTTTTATATAGGTATTAGCAAATTAAAGATGATAATTTAGTTCGTATTATTGGATTGTGTCTAAATGAGGAAGACCATATTCAAAAAGCTTGAAGCACAGGGGCTAATTGCCAATTACAATCGGTTGCGCAAAAATTTGCCGCCTAAGCTTCCTGACCGAGTGTTCATTTGGGATGAAACCTTCCGGGAAGGCATCAAGGCGCCAACGGTTTACTTAACTTATGTTGAGCAAGTTAGGCTTGCGAAACTGATGGATGAAGCAGGCGTCGCCATTATAAATGTGGGTTTCCCAGCTTTATCTGAAGAGGAAAAAAGAACTGTCAAACGCATAGTCAACGAAACCTTCACTTACTCCAAACTTACAGCTTCAGCGGAAGCCACAAAGAATAGCGTAAATGCTTGCCTAGAATGCGGCATCAAAGACATAACAATCGAATCCCCCATAAACGGACTAAACTTACAGTACAAATTAAAAATCTCAAAGGAGCAAGCCCTGCAAAAAATCGTTGACAGCATCGATTACGCCAAAAAGCATGGAACATCCGTAAATTTTATCCTCATGGATGCAACCCGAACTCCCCTCGAAGACATATTGGAGGTTTTCATAGCCGCAGCCAACGCAGGAGCCATAAGGTTAGGCGTAGCTGACAGCGTCGGATTTATAAGGCCTCTATCAATGCGCTACTTAATGTCACATATTCGAGATGGATTACCTGACGCGGTTAAAAAGAAAGCACCACTCTCAATCCACTGCCATAACGACTTCGGTTTAGGATCAGCAAACACCTTAGCAGCTATGGAAGAAGGCGTTTCATACCTTCACACTTGCATCGCAGGCTTTGGAGAACGCGCAGGCATAGCGCCCTTCGAAGAGGTAGTTACAGCAGCCGAATTACTCTATAATGTCGACACAGGAATAGACATGGGAAAAATCTATCGACTCGCTCAATCAGCTGAAAAAGCATTTGCTCTACCAATCCAATTCCACAAACCGATAATCGGCGAAAACATATTCACTCATGAAGTCGAAGAAGAAGTCGAAGAAATGATGGCTAACCCACTGGTTTTCGAACCTTTCCCACCTGAAATAGTTGGCCGAGAAACCATGATATTCATCGGTAGAAACACCGGGCAAACCCTTATCCAAAAACTGCTAGAGAAAGCAGGAATCCGCGCTTCACCAAGACAAATGGACGAACTTTTCAGACGCATTAAGGGACCTCAGGAAAGCCTAGATAAAGGCGAAGCCCAAATGACCTACTACCAAGTTAAAAAACTAATGAAAGAACTCCTCAAAGGCTACACAATGGACGAGTTCTGGCGTTTAGTTGAACAAGTAACAAGACAAAAACCTAAAATCCCAAAAACAATCAAGAAGACGTCTGACCAAACAGCTGACCAACTTTTAACTTAATTGTTCTTTTATTTTTCCTATTTCTTCTTTGTTTGGTTTTTTAGGGTAGTTATAGATGGGACCACGTGGTTTTTCGTTATAGTACGGTCGGTTGCAGTCTGGACAACCTGAAGTCTGAAAAGGTAATCCACTTTCAACAATCGGGTCCAAAACTTCATTACAAAGCCCATAGGCGATAATTTTTCCTTTAACATCAAACTGCATTGCCTCGACTCTTGACATAATGTGAGAGATTAGGTATCTTGCAAGCTGAAGTCGTCGGTAAGATTCAAGTTTTGGAGCTAAATAATTTTCCAACGCTGTACCTCGAACAGGGGTAAAAGCGAAAAGTGCAGGTAAAACACCCATATCAATGCACCTCTGGACAACCTGTGCAACTTCTTTTTCGGTTTCTCCTAATCCAGCAATTACATGTGTGCTGACATTTCCTTGCCCGAAAACCTCAATGGCCTCTTTAAGCAGGCTGAACTGGTTTTGCCAACTATAAGAGTTGCCAGTGCCTTTTCCCTTAGCAATGTCAAATATGAGTTCAGTTGCGGCATCTAAAGCTACCCCTAACCGGTCAGCACCGGCCTTTTTCAAAAGGTCAATGTTTTGGGTGTTGAGCGGTTGACAAGAAATCGAAACTGGAATCACCGACTGCTTTTTAATTTCTCTTAATAGCGCTTCCAGATGGCTAAAAACTTCTGGGTAGTTTAGTGCTTGGATGCAGACGCGCTTGAATTTTCCTTCTTTTGATTTCGTTGCGAGCGATGTTAAAACGCTTTTTGTTGGAAAGGTTGGCCATGAAACTCTGGAGAGCAGTTCGGAGTTGCTTTTGCTGGATTTGGCTTGGGGACAGAAACCACAATTGGCCGTGCACTTGCCTATCTTGTAGGTCATCAAATAAGCTGTTGTCGGTTCAGCATCCAACTTGCCATCCAAGAGTCCAAGAACTATGGCGGTACCTAAAGAAACCCGAATTAATTCGGGAAAGTGCCTGTGGAAAGACTTGTTAGTGTTTTCTTCAGTCATAGATAATTGATCTAGATCCAACAATAAGAACATGGATTTGGCCGTGTTTAAAAATGATTGCCACCCATCTGAATGGAAAATATTCGTAGAGAACAATCCAATCGCGAAAGAACGCGATTAAATAAGCCTAGAGCCACTCGGCAACACCTTAACATCATACAGGTTTTTGGATTGAGCAATGAGGATGCAGCTAAAATATTCGGTTTGTCTTCTGAAGAAATAATAAGAGAATAGGTAAAACTGTCGGACAATGTGGAAACAGAAAATCAAGCAGAAAAACCCTCTTATGTCAAACCTGAACGATTAATTCATAAAAGTTAACTTATCGGTAATGCATCTTCGTTAAGTAAATTCAAGCACCAAGATAAAGAAAACCTATGAGGTTACGAATAATGAAAGTCAACAAAAGTACTAGTGAAATTCAAGCTCTTCTAAAAAAAGTTAACATAGATTTTGATTCAGCAGTAAATACTGCATTAAATGATTATATCTATAAAATATTTCTCAGCTGCCCTTTTACAGAAGAAATATGCCTAAAAAAACAGTGTCTAGAATGTGACTCTTCAAAAATTCCTCAAATAAATGCAATGTCAAAGATTAAGTAGAAATTCGGCTTTGATAGCGAATTAAGACATTTCAGGCTGGGATAAAGCTAACAGAAAAAGATGTGGTTAAGAAAATGGAATATTATAAACTTCTGAATGTATTTTTTCAATTAATAGAGCTAGCTTTCGTAAAACTCATTAAACAATAATGTGAAATCTTCCCTGAAAAAGTTTCTTGAACTAAAAATGGTTTTTTTAAAGTGTGTAATCTGAGAAAAGCATTTTAGTTTAAGGTTGTTGTGTACGCTTTCTTAGTTAAACTTACTATACGGCTTGCAATCGATAACAAAAAGAACACAACAAAAGCGTACTGAACAAAAGCAAAAACTTCCTCGATTGGCCATAGCAGAGTTAGGATAACTCCTACGTAAAGGGCGCTTCCAAGGTAGCGTCCCACGGGGTCGTAGAGTTTCTTGACATAGTAACTTGTAATTACAAATTGAATGAACGCGATTGCGATGACTAGCAATAACCAAATCTGATAAAACCCAAGATCATAGAAAAATGCGAAAATTCCGAACATAAATATGAAGTCTGTTGTGGCATCGTAGTAAGCGCCGAACCTTGAGGCTACATTTAGTTTTCTTGCTATGTAGCCGTCGAAAAAGTCTGTGGCTACGCAAAACGATAGCAAACCCAGGCATGCGGCTACGTTTCCTGTGTTGAAGAAGTAAAAGAATAAGGGTAGGGCTAAGATTCTCAGAGAACTTATGAACGCGGGGACTGCAATTTGTCTTTTCATAGGTACACTTTTATGGAGTTAGTTTATTTCCGTCCTCTTGCATCGTTTGCCAAGCGTTTCCTCCTCTGAAAGCCTGCAACGTTTCCAATATTGTTCAATTAGCGTTCTGCACTATTTTATCATGTTTCCCTAGCGATAACCATTATCACTTTATCTATGCCTTGCAGGTTTTCTATTCTGCTTAGGTGGTTGATTATTATTGGTCCAGGGTTGAAGTCGTACATGGGCAGCCCAGTTCAAGAAATGACTAGTTGGATAGGTTAGTTGGGGCTTGTGGACTTGCCGTTGCAATCTCTACGCGCCCAGCATATATCAGTCTGACATATAGCTTGTGAATACAGGAAAAAATGGAGCCAACAAGCACACGATAAAGCTAACGAATCAACTTCTCAAACGCAAAATCAGTCAAACGCTCAAAAGGCTCACCCAAAAACCGATAACCAGTTTTCCCAAGATACCTCCGCACATAAAACTGTGCTTGCGCCTTCCCAATCGCAAACTTCAACTTCCCCTCACTAAAACCCGACGCATACAGCAGTTTATGACGTATTAAACGATAATTTTTGGGTTCTTCCCAATCCTCAATCGAAACCTCGCCATTGTCTTTGACACGTTCATAAAGCGGCGTTCCAGGAATCGGATAAGGCAACGTAAAGGACAAGTAATCAAGAGGGAGCCCAGAAGCAAAACGCACCGTATCCAGAACTGTCCTGTTGCTTTCGCCCGGGTAACCGACAATGAAGAAAGCGCCAACTTTTAACCCCGCAGCTTTAGCCGCATAAACCGCACCTTGAGCTTGTGCGGTGGTGATTCGCTTTTTCATTAAACCTAAAACTGAGTCGTTACCCGATTCGATACCAAAGAAAACTCCAATGCAACCTGCACGTTTCATACCTTCCGCCACTTCAGCATCCATCGTATCCACTCGAGATAGGCATTCCCAGCCAACATCTAAGCGGCGCCTCACGATTTCACTGCAGACATCCAGCAGGTGATTGCGGTCAAGAGTGAAACAGTCATCTGAAAACCAGACGCGGTCATAACCCAAAGCTACAATTTGCTCGACTTCATCAACGATGTTGTTTACTGATCGTATGCGCATGTCAGCACCGAAGATGGGTCTACTACAGAAATCACATGAAAATGGGCAGCCACGAGAAGTTATCATGGAAGTAATTGAGTATCCGAAGTGGTCGAGATAATATTTTTTGTAAGCGTCATTATCAAATAAGTCGCGGGTTGGAAAAGCTAAATTATCCAATTCTTGGACGAATTCTCGTGGTTCAGTCTTGACGATGCGGTTGCCGTCTTTAAAGACCAGCCCTTTTATGCTTGACAGCGTTTTGCCCTGCCCAATGCAATCCGCCAGTTCAACCATGGTTTGTTCGCCCTCGCCGATTGCAACTGCATCGAAAATGTCTAGGAACCCTTCAGGTGCCCAAGATGGCAACGGACCACCAACAACAAACAAAGATTCTTTTAATCCCTCATTCTGGAGTGTATGCGCAAGTTCCAAGGTGGTTTTTTTCATTGAAAACATTGAGTAGAACCCAACAATCTGAGGTTTCGCACGTTTTATCCGCTTGACGGCTTCTTCGAATTGCATAAAAGTGCAATCTACGAGCTCGACTTCAACACTCTGCTTTTTGAGAGAGGCGGCTATGTAGCCTAAGCCTAAAGGTGGAAAGCGGAAAATTGAGTTATCGTTAGCTGGATGAAAATACGGGTAAACTAAAGCTGCCTTAACGGTCATCTAATTTTTTACCACCAAAATTGTTGGGTCTTCAACTAAGACTCAAAATTTTTGTTGTCAATTGAATAGTCGTTTTATTCTTTAAAAACTTTGCACAGTTACATGTGTTCAAGCATCTAGATTGAGATTAGTGTTTGCTTGGCAAAACTTTATTATTCGACTGTGAAAATTTACATTCGGTTGAAAAAAGGTGCATATGACCTTCTAACATGGCTCAGGCGGATTTGAATGACGAAATTAACCGATTTAGGTTTTTCGAAAGACACAATTTTCGAGGTTATACTTTCAACCTACAATTGTGATGGAACACCAAATGCCGCGCCCATGGGCGTGTTCATGCAGGACCCGCAAACCATCAACTTAGACTTGTACAATTCCTCACAAACCAGCCGCAACCTAAAAACCAACAAGTACGCAGTCATCAACATAACAGGTAACATAGACATTTTCTACAAAACAACCTTCAAAGAAACAAACCAAGATGGGAAATTGTTGCAAGAATGGTTCGAAAAATCAGAATCTGTGAATGCGCCTAAACTGCGATTTGCAGACGCAACCATCGATATTTCAATTGCTAACATTGAACCAGTTGGGTCAGATAAAACTAAATTTTCCTGCAATGTAGAGCGAATTAACTCCGCCAACATTTGCCCGCAAGTCTATTGCCGCGCCAAAGCGTTAACTCTTGAAGCCATCATACATGCTACACGAGTAAAAGCATTTGTCAACGTTGAAAAAGAACAAATAAACGTTAACAAACTTTTAGCATCAATTGAAGATTCTAAAAATGTTGTAAACCGTGTGGCTCCAAATTCGATTTACTCGGCGGTTATGGCTGATTTAATGCAAAGAATCGATTCATGGAGGGACAAACCGTGAAAGTTCAAGTTAAAACTCCTGCTCGAATCCACCTTGGATTAATCGACATGAATGGCGATTTGGGTCGAATGTTCGGCGGCTTAGGCGTAGGCATAGACCACCCAAACTTCATCGTCGAAGCCCAAAACGCAGAGAAATTCGCGGTTACGGGCAAAGAAACCGAATTGGCAACGATCCTGACAAAACGGTTCCTCTCCAACTTCCAAATCCAACCAAAAGTACATATTCATGTTGCAGAGGCAATTCCGTTTCACATCGGCTTAGGTTCAGGCACCCAATTTTCAATAGCCGTGGCAGTTGCGCTTGCGAAACTTTTTAATGTGAAAGCATCTGTCCCAGAATTGGCAGTGGCTATGGGACGCGCAAGAAGAACAGCCGTGGGTACATCCATTTTTGAAGTGGGTGGATTCGTCGTTGATGGAGGTAAAAACCTCAAGACCCAAGCTTTTCCACCTTTGATCTACCGCCAACCGTTTCCAAGAGAATGGCGCTTCATAATTGCTGTGCCGAACCTTAAAGAGGGATTATCGAACTCACAAGAAAACCATGCGTTTGAAAAACTGACCAAAATGCCAGCCGAAGATGTGGGGCAAATCTGCCGCTTAATCATGCTAAAACTTCTTCCAGCCCTATCCGAACGCGATATAAAGAATTTCGGCGACGCCCTAACAAAAATCCAAGTCTTAACGGGAAATTATTTTGCGCAAGCTCAAGGCGGAACATACTCAAGCCCAGCCGCCGCAGACTGTATCCAGTTCATGAAGAAAGCGGGGGCTTACGGCGTCGGGCAGAGTTCGTGGGGACCAGCGCTCTACGCTGTAGTTAAACAAGAAGAAGCTAAAGCGATGCTTTCAAAAGTCAAAGCCTACCTACGCGAAGGGGTAGGTGGTCAAGCATTCATCGTGAAGGCAAACAACAAGGGCGCAACTATTAGGGTAATTGAGGATTAAAGAAGTGAAAGTGCTCCTAATTACAGGTCAATTAGCTCAAGACATTGTTAAATGCAGTGCTAAAGAGAGCTCCGAGAAAACCGAGACTTTAGTTCTTAAAATTGCGGTCGCTGCCTTCTTAACTCCCCAAACCATTGTTGAACAATTAAAGAAAACTAAATTAACAGATTTTAACGTGATTTTGGTTCCGGGGCTTGTTCGCGGAGACACAAGTTTAATCTCCAAAGCCACAGGCATCCCAACGTATAAGGGACCAAGATACGCCGCAGATTTGCCGACTATTTTGGATTCGCTCTGCGAAGTACAACTCTCAACCACCATTCCCGCAGATGATTTGTTAAGAGAAAAACTTCAACAACAAGCCTTTCAAGAAATAGAAAAGACCGAAAAAAACCGCGATGAACTGTTACATAAACCAGGCAGCATGCTCATTGGAAACTTGGTAATTGGCAAGGAATTTCCCATGCGTGTCCTCGCGGAAATCGTAGATGCTGCCTTGATGGATAAAGAAGCCATTCAGCAGACCGCAAAACGCTTCGTTGAGGCGGGCGCAGACATTATTGATGTTGGAATGGTTGCAGGCGAATCACAACCTGAAAAAGCAAAATGCATCGTTGAATGGGTTAAGCAGGTTGTTGATGTGCCTGTAAGCATAGATACTCTTGACCCAGCTGAAATTAAAACTGCAGTCGAGGCAGGCGCAGAACTCGTTTTAAGCGGCGACGCGGGAAACATCGAAAAAATCGCCCCATTTACCTCCAAAGTTGCGGTTGTAATTATTCCCACTAATCAAAACCAAGGATACTTTCCCAAAAAAGCCCAAGATCGCGTCAAATATCTCGAAGAAATAATTTCAAAAGCAAAGAAGTTAGGCATGACCCGATGTATTGCGGATTTGATTCTTGAGCCATCCAACGTTTTAGAGTCTTTTATTGCCTTCAAGGAATTCGCTGCAAGAAACCCGTCAGTGCCGATTTTTGTTGGAGTTTCAAATGTTACTGAACTTATTGACGCAGACTCTGTAGGCGTGAATGCTCTGCTTGCACGTTTATCGTCAGAAGTTGATGCCAGCATTCTTTTGGCTACAGAGAAAAGTGCAAAGGCAAAAGGAACTGTGGTGGAGGAGGTTGCAGCGGCGAAAATGATGTTTCTGGCAAAGAAACGCGGTTCAGTTCCAAAAGATCTTGGAATTGACCTTTTAATCCTGAAAGACAAACGCAGCCACGAGGAACCTTACGACAAAAAACTGGAAACAAGCGCCAAAGTAGTCAATGCACCTGACAAACCTAAGCCAGCGGTTTTGGATTGTAAGGGCATTTTCAAAATCAGCATAGACAGCATCGAAGGCGTTTTGGTTGCTGTACATTACAATGGGCTCGACACGACTAAACCCGTTAACATCATTAAAGGCAAAACCGCAGAAAGCCTTTACGTAAAAATTGTGACAATGGGTTTAGTGTCAAAGCTGGACCATGCAGCGTATTTAGGCAACGAACTGGCAAAAGCCGAAATTGCACTGCGGACAAGAAAAGAATACATTCAAGACGAAGCCTTGTTCAGGTAATTAAAATATTACTTCGTTTGCATTTCATTCGGTGTGGCGTGGGCGTTTTTTTGCTTTACAATTGTAGGAGGCTTGTCTTCGAATGGGAAAAATGTTGTTTTAAGCGCTTTCACCAAAGCTACTCCAACTATTGTTGCTAAAATTACTAGTGTTAATCTTTCCCATGGATAAAGCAAGAACGCGCCTGGCCAAATTATTGTTTTTAGGGTCTCTGGCGCTATTGTTCCTGTAATTTGGGTGCTTACCACTTCTGTAAGTATATTTCCCGTTAGATGTTGCATCATTGTTCCAATGAAAGCTAAAATTGCAACCCCAACTGCGATGAAGGACGGCTTTAACGTTTTGACCCATGAGCCAGCTTTAAACCCTAATGGCGATATTAGAACCGCTAAAGCGACGATGTGCAGCCAGTAAAAGGGTATTGTGATGGTTGAACCCCCAATGGGTATGATGAAAAATTGAGTGGTCAAAGGGTTGACGATAAAAATTGCTAAAAGTGAAACGTTTAGTATTATCGCTGGAACCCATTTCTTTTTCACAAGAAAGCCTATAGCAACTGCATTCACGAACGCTGGAAGAAAATCCAACCCCATAAAAATGACTGGTTTGCCAAAAGCCATTGATAAGAAAGTGCCAATGATTATGCTTACCCCACCAGTGAACGGTCCCAAAACTATTCCATACACCGGCGCCAAACAATCGGCAACTGAGAACGTTCCCGATAGACCAATCATTGGTCCCATCGGAACCAGACGAACTACAGAATACAATGCTGCAAAAACTGCAATTAATGCTATCTGTTTTGTTGAGATGCGGAACTTCATGTTCTTGCTCCCTAATGCACTTGACTTTTTTTGCATCGCTGTGTAATTTTTTACATCGGACTGCTATAAAAGAGTTTCCGCAAAAAAGATCCATACGTAAACAAGTTCGCTCTATTGACAGATAAATGTTAAAATTGCACAGCTCCAAAATCGTATTGAAAAGCCTAATTTATTCGGTTATTTTTAAGCTTATTTTAAGTATAGCGCCTATTTTTAAGTCGATTTGTTGGTTGAGGCAGCCACTATAGCTCTTAGCAAATTTTAAATATAAATTGAAGCCAACAATAACATTGAGGTTAGTAGCGTGGCGAAAGCTCCAAAAAAGGACGTTAAGAAAGCTAAAAAGAAGAAATAAACTGTTATAGCGTTTGCTATACCCTCACTTTTCTTTTTTCACTTATTCATTTATATTGCTCTAAAAATTGACATAAAAACGATTATTTTCAGACTTTCCTTTCTTGCAAAATCTAGCAAAAAGAAGCTTTATCTAATTAAAAGTATTAACCTAGATTGAACGGTGAATTTATTTGGAAAGCAATCCCCTAAGCATAAGCTTTGCTGGCTTGACGCTGTCGAACCCTACGATTCTGGCTTCAGGAATTCTGGGGTACTCCGCTGAATCTCTGGCTCGCGTTGCGAAAGGCGGCGCCGGAGCAGTGGTAACAAAATCCGTGGGCGTAGATCCACGAGTGGGTTATTCTAACCCAACTGTTGTCCAGGCAGAAGCTGGGTTAATTAATGCTATGGGGTTGCCCAATCCCGGAATCGACGTTTATTGTGGAGAGATAAAGTTTTCTAAGACCATTCTGCGTGTGCCTGTTATTGTGAGTGTTTTTGGTTACTCTGCAGAAGAGTATGCTTTGGTGGCTAAGAAAGCGGTTGATGCAGGCGCCGATGCGGTTGAACTGAATGTTTCTTGTCCGCATGTGAAGCAAACTGGCGCCGAAATCGGTCAAAGCCCCAAATTACTTTCGGAAGTGGTGCAGATGGTTAAAGGCGGCTATCAATAAGCCGTTGATTGTAAAGTTGTCACCTAACGTTGCAGACATTACTGTGCAAGCTGCTGCGGCAATTGAAGCAGGTGCAGACGCATTAACGGTTGTAAACACGCTAAAAGCCATGGCAATTGACACAGAAACCATGCTTCCAATCCTTAGCAATGTGAAAGGAGGATTGTCTGGTCCAGCAATTAAGCCCGTTGCCCTGACGGTGCGTGTATGATGTTGCCGAAGCGTTTGAAGTGCCCATAATCGGCTGCGGCGGCATATCGGATTGGCGTGATGCAGTCGAATTTTTCTTAGCAGGCGCATCGGCGGTGCAGATTGGTACAGCGGTCGCTGTTGACATTGAAGTTTTCCAAACCATAAACAAAGGAGTAGAAACCTATTTGAGACGAAAACATTTTGGGAGTGTAAAAGAAATTGTCGGCCTTGCACACCACAAATAATTCGCTGCGAACAACGCAGATTGTTCGGATTCGCAATGAGAGCCCAACAGTCAAAACCTTCACATTCACCGATAAACAATGCAGCAAAGCTAAACCTGGACAGTTTTTGATGCTTTGGATACCAGGCATCGATGAGATTCCATTGAGCATTTTGGATGCAGGCGACAATTTGGTCTCAGTTTCTGTTAAAGCAGTTGGTGACGCTACAAGGCACATGCACGCACTCGAGGCAGGCGCAACTATCGGCGTCCGTGGTCCATTCGGCAACAACTTCACAGAAAGCCGCGGCAGAGTCCTCTTAATCGGCGGTGGAACAGGCACTGCACCGCTTATGTTCTTGGCAAAACAGCTTTCTTTAAAAACGGAGCGGCTATCTTTTGTTGAGGGCGCCAAAACCAAAGACGAACTTTTATTCGTAAGTGAATTGGCAGGGGTTTGCAGCGAGAAAAACCTCATTACCACTACCGAGGATGGCACAGCCGGCTTACAATGCTTAGTAACTCAGCCATTGGCTAGCTTGCTAGATAAAGAAAAATTCGACATGATCTACACCTGCGGACCCGAAGTCATGGTTAAAAAAATCTTTGAAATGACTGAAAAACGCAAATTGCCCTTAGAAGCTAGCTTAGAACGACTAATGCGCTGCGGCATCGGCTTATGTGGAAGCTGCATGATTGGCAAGTACCGTGTTTGTAGCGACGGACCGGTGTTCAATGCTGCCCAGTTGCGTGAAGTTCAAGAGGAATTGGGGATTTCGAAGTTGGGTTTTGATGGGTCAAGGATTCCGCTTTAGCATGTTGCCTTCCGATTCAGATTTAGAAACACTTGTCCACAGAGTAATCGCACTTTACAATCGCATCCACAGTCCCAACGTCACTGCTAAACTCATCACGTTCACACCAGCATTTATTACGGTTCAATTCACAGGAAGCTTCTGTTATGGCTGCGGCGTCTTCGAATATGTTGATGGCTTTGCAGAGCAGGTAAAAGCGTTAAGCAGCAAAGCTGAATTGAAACTAGGCAAAACCCGTCAGGTTACGCCTCGAAGTTTTGAGGCTGATTTTTCAGTAAAGGCCAAGTAGTTGAATCAGATGCCTTAAAATCTTCATTATACGCAAACATAAGGAATCCAACTTTTTTAAAAATCAAATTCTACAAAGAACTGATGCTATTAAATTATTTTAGAGGATTATTTTAGCCTAATTAAATTCATTGATACAAATGAAATGGACAGAATTTTGGGATGGGTTGGTTTGGTTTGTGGGGTCTGGAGATATGTTTGAGGGGAGAAGGGGAGAGCGGGTTAAAAATTAATGTTCTCCAAACCTTTCCACCCAACCCATCGTTTTGTTTTTTGTTTGCCCTCTATTATAGTGCTTTGAACGCTTCGAACCAACGATTGTATTGTGACAGCATATCCAGCGAGACGCTTGGTTTACGTTCTTCGAATATCTGTTCGAAATCAGCCATTGTCAATGCTCGGGGTTTAGCTTCTCTGTCCATTGCTTTACCTGACTCGAAGAATTCGCCGATTAGGCTAAGCTGTGCTGATTGGCAGACGTCACGTATGTCGCTTCCGGAGAAACCTTCAGCTAACCGAGCTAATTCGGTTAAATCGACATCGCTGGAAATCTGCAGGTTACTTGAATACAGCTTTAGCATGTTTAGTCGGGTTGCATGGTCTGCAAGCGGAACCAATATGCGTTTCTGGAAACGCCTGATAAACGCCCAATCCAAATCCCAGGGTTTGTTCGTTGCGCCGATAACGTAAACGTGTAGTGCCTTACCCTTGTCTACGATGCCATCCATCTCTTTTAGGAATTGGTTCTTTACGCGGATTTCGCCGCCTACCTCATTTGAGTGATTACCCATAAGAGAATCTAATTCGTCAACAAATACAATTGCGGGTCTCCCTTCAATCGCAGATTTGCGCGCACTGCCAAAAAGTTTGGCAACGTTTTGTTCAGCTTCACCTAGCCACTTGGACATAATAGAAGCTGCGTCAATACTATAGAAGTTCGCATCAATTTCTGTTGCAACCGCTGCAGCCAGCAAAGTTTTGCCACAGCCAGGTGGTCCAAACAACAAAATGCCTCTTGGCCAACCAAGCGGGAACAGGTCTGGGCGTTGAACTGGGTAAACAATAGCTTCTTTCACTGCTTTCTTAGCAGTATCCAAGCCGACAACTTCGCCCCAGCTGACTTTAGGTTTTTCAGTCATCACCAGCTCCTCATTCGGCTTTCCATTTCCGCCGCTGGTACCATTACCGTTTCCATCCATGGTTGCCCCTCCACCGTTGCCATCACTATTAGCTGCCTGATTCATTTCACTAGATGAAACAGCCCCTTGGAGAGCTTTAATTCGCTCCTGGTAGGCAATTGCTCGCTGCACGTAAACCTTGTTTAAGCCGTACTCTGGGTATAGCTGCACAAGTTGCAAGAGGCTTTCGATTGCTTTTTGATAGAGGGTGATGGCTCTTCCTTTTTGCCCTTGCTTATCTAGGCGTACAGCATCTAGGGCGTAAGCTGTTGCTCCTTTTTCAAGTTCGTTTGATGCACTCATTGTATTTTCTCTCCTTCTCTCTCTTATTCTGGTGAACGTAACTCAATCTTTATTTTGCCTTTAGTTCCCAAGTTTTCGAGGGCACGCTCAATTTCCTCGTTAGAAGTTTTCAATTCATTTGAACATCGACTTAAATCTATTTCGCCGTTAGTTTTACGAACGTATTCAAGTAGGACATCTTCTAAACAGGGTTTCTCAACTTTAAGTGAGAACTCTTTAATCTCTGACTTTTTGTATGAGAACAATGTTTTCTCTGGATCAAACCCTGCTTCTTCAACAGTTTTATGAGCAAATATCTGCGAAGAACTTGCCGTTAAAGCAACGAGCTCTTTGATTGGTGTTTTCTCTTTAATGGGAGCGGTTGCCGGGGGCTCTGGAAGAGTTTCTGCCAGTTTTTGCTCCATGAAACAGGAGACTTCTTTTAGGATTTCTTCGCCAGCTTCCGTCTTCTTTCCGACGGGAATAACGGTTTCGTCGGCGGTAAGCTTTGTAGCGTGAAGAGTATCTTGGATTGTTTGGTTAACAGTATTTAATTCTGAGCTAACATCAGGTAAAACCTGAAATAACTCTTGCGAAACACCTTGAAGCAACCGTAAAGCAGGCTTTAAGTCGGCAACGATGTCGCCGAGTTCCTTTATGGTCTCAAGGCGCAAAACCACACGTTCAATTGCTAATTGAACATTATATAGAAACTTTACAAGCTTTCGAACTTCCGCAATCTCGGTTGCGCACATACCAGCTTTTTCTTTATTATTCTTCTTTAATGCAAACATGCAAGTTTCAAAAAGAATGCGGTCTCGCTCTTTTAAGCGGAAACTGGCTTGTTCCAATTTCCCTTGCTGAATTTTAAGTGTATAAATAGATTTTGTGGCGACTTCACGTATTGGGGGAGGGGTTTGAATATTAAAGCTTTTAATTTTTTAACCCTCCACACCAAACGTTTTCAATGTTTAAGCCTGATTAAAGTCCAGCTTTTCCTATTTCTTTAACATAAACCACTACTGGGGGCTCTGGAAGTTTTGAGGCGTTGGAAACTTGTTCAGCGTAAACTTTGTTGGTTCTCTGCACATTCTGGGATTGCTCGCCTAGTAGAACGCCTGAGAGTTTGCTCTTTGTAAGTTCGAAGTCGGTTTTTTCTGTGGTTGCACGTCTTAGAGTATCTTGCAGTAGGGCGAAAGCTGATCTGTAGTTTTCTTCGTCGACTTTTCCGATTTCGTGCTCGATTTCTAGGTTTGCTATTGCGTAGCTGAGTGAGGAGATTTCTTCATTGCAACGTTCGATTTCTATGGTGGATTCGTCGATGATGATTTGGGCATCTTTTTTGAGTTGTGTTAGTACGCTAGTGAAGCTGTTGTGTAGGTCCTGGCTGACTTCTGGAGTGATTTTCTTCTTTTCCAATAGGTCTTTTAGGGCTTCGTCTTTGCGCCAGATGAGAGGAATATGGTCGCAGAGGGTACCTGCTTGACTTTTTATTTTGGAGATGAATGTGATTTCAGCGCCATTGAATCGTAGGCTTTCCATGGGCTGTTTTGAGAATTGACCATCGCCAAACTCGATGTATACTGCATCAAATTTGCCGTTGGGGGTTAATGCAAAAGAGGCTACTTTTCCGATTATTCGTCCGTATTCATTCTTTATTGGTTTACCAATAGAAAGAAAAAGATTGGAGTTAGACATTTTGTTTTCTCCTTATCTTAGAATGTTGTTTTCTCTGCTTGAGAAGCTGGGGATGATGATGGCATTCCTGGGGGCAGATCTGGGAACTTGTCTTTTATCTTCTGCTCTGCAACTGTGGCTGCTTCAGTTAGAATCTTTGATGCATCTTCATTTACTGTGTCGAAGTTTAGTGTCATTCCGCTGCCTTGGCCTGCTTCAATCATGATTCCGCTTAACATGTTACCGATTTCGCCTAGTTCACTTTCTGCTTCTGGAAATACACTGACTAAGCCTGCTTTTACTGAACGTAGAACACCCACGGCTGGTCCGAGAGTTGATACAACGTCGCCTAATTCGGAAACTGTTCGTAATCTTAATGTGATTTGCTCGAGAGCAAGTTTAGCGTTCATAATTAATTTTGACATTTTCCTGACTTCAGCTAGCTCGTTGGCGAAAACGTTTGCGCGTGCGCTGTCATGTTTTGTGTATGCGTCAACTATTCTTGCGAAGATTGCTTTGTCTCTTTGGCCAAATCTGTCGGTTGCTTGGTCTAGCTTCTGTACTTGAAGCTCGATGCGTCTAACTGCGAAGTCGAGTCGTGGTTTTAGTGGTCCTGGTGGTTTTACTGCGTCTTTAATGCGGTTTGCGAAGGGCTCATCTTCCCGTTTACTTTCCCACTTTTTAGCGAATCTTTCTGACAATTTGATTACCTCTGCAAGCCTTAGATGCAGAAAATAATCTTATACATTGTTAATATGGTGGATATATGCACGTATATATGTACAGCTATACGTCAAGGGAAAATTGCGCTAAGCCTTTAACTAGAAACGTTAAACAAGATGTCAATGCTTGAGGGATTAGACAGATATGTGTAAGTTAGACTAAAATGAAGCGCCAACTAACTGCTAAAATAAAAAGGTGAAATGAATGAATAGCAGATTAAAAATATTCGGATTAATAGCTGTTTTAGGTTTTGTAGCAGGAGTTATCGCACAGGTCACAGCAACGTATCTTATCCCTTGGCTGATTATTGTTTTGCCATCGCTAGCCGGTTTAACAAGCTTCATGGTTGCAGGATTTGCAGGTGCAGTCCTAACAGTCGCCATCGTCGGCGCTTGGGCATACATGACTGGCAAAAAAGATCCATACTAAACACCGCTACCCCCTGGCTTTTTCTTTTATCCCCACAAAGTTTATTCTTTTAATTTTTTTCGTTCGTTTTAATGAATCTATTTTCAAAAGTTTAATAGTTGAACCTTAAGAGTCAATAACTTCTATTCTTCAACCTCAACCTTGCAATCACCAAAACTTTACCAATATTTCCACTTATATGGAGACAGATCTTCAATATTTATTCAATTTTGTAATGTGATAGTGGTTAAGAAGTTATTCAACAAGGGCTAATGGTTCTTTAGTTGTTGTTGTGGCTTTTCCTATAGGATTTTTTCTTTGCAATTTGTTTTTTAGATTGGGTTTTTGGTTTAGGTTGTTTTTTGGGGTTTGTTGGTTGTAGTTGTTGACTGCAATCCACAACCACTTCTCTTTGATTCTGTCTGCAACTATAAGGGCACACTAAGGTAAAAAGGTAAAAAGGGCTATTACCACAGATTCGGATTATGCAAAGAACCTATAACCTCATATCAAACGCTTGGGCGAGCTGCGTAGCCACCTTTAAGGTGTAGTAAAAGGAAGTATGACAAAGTAGCCGCCTAACATGCTAAAACTGCGCCTCCATCAAAGTTCACCGAGAAAACTTTGGCGAGCGCTATTTAGTTCTATTCAAGAAACAATCTGTTCCAATACTGGAACAGCAACAACTTAGTAAAAAATGTTTTTTTAATTGTGGACTCAATAGCGGAAAAAGTATTCACAAGCCGCCAGCATTATTAACCCCGCCTTAAGCTTCATCGTACCTCGATTTTCTCATCGTCCAAGTAATGTGCTCAATACCTTAGTTATTTATGTTTTCCAAAAAATTTCATCGAATGTCAAAGGAATTTTGGGGACAACTTTAAGAGTATGACATGTGTCATATAGTATTTGCTATTTCAAAATTAAAAGGCTCAAAACATGAAAAAAAGAGTTATCCAAATAATATTGATTCTAATAGCCTCCGCACTACTCTCATGCTGCTCATTACTTAGAGCATCCGCCCTTGAAACATCCGACACTGAAAACCCTGTTGTAAGCGTAAATTCCGCATCAACACTCAGAATAGACACCTACGGCAGCAACGGAATCAATAATTCAACAAGTTTCTCAATAGACGACATCTATGCCATGCCAAAAACAACCGTTCACGCAGACCTAAGCTGTTACGGAAGACTCATAGAAAGTGGATTGTGGGGTGGAGTCTCACTTCGGGATTTACTCGCAGAAGCCGGATATACCGACCAGATAGCAAACCTCCAATTTTATGCCTCAGACGGATATTCAACACCTCTAACAATTTCCGAAGACACCTCCCAAAACGTAATAGTAGCCTACGATTTAGAAGGGAGCCCCTTGCCTGAGACCCTTCGTTTGGTTATTCCTGATGTGAACGGCGCAGCATGGATAAGCAGGATTAACTTAATATCAATAAACAGCCCAACCTGCCTCCTTTTCACCCAACCCGGACGCAGCTCAAATCATTGCTATCAAGCCACGTCCACAGCAATCAAGCACAATCCAACCATCTCCCACGCCACAACCAACTGTCCAGCCAACCCCTCAACCAACTGTTCCACATCTATTCCGGCAACTAATCAACCAGCTCAGCATCAAGAAGCTCTAAAGTCAAGCGTACAAAACTCAAACCTCTATCCGATGATAATTGGAGCAATCACAGTGGCAGCCACGACCCTCGCCACAGGATACCTGTTCTACAAGCATAGAAAATGACCAAAAGAATTCATTCATAGGTCTATTTTTTTTCTGATTTATCATTTGAAAATTGTGGAGCGTTTTTTGGCTGATGGGAGCAGGTCCCGGTCGGTGGATGGGGGAATCAGCAATTGTATCTTCTTTTTAATAGGAGAAAAGTTAGATTAGATTTCAAGAAATCTATGCAACCCAGTTTTCGGTAAGGCAAAAATTGTTAATTCGGGTTTGAATTCAACAAAACCCGCAAATATTATTCATTGTTCAGTTGTATCAACTGCATACAATTTCTTTAATCACATTTTTTTCCTGTTTCACTGATGAAGCGTTGAGGCAGCACGCGTCTTATAGGCGCAGGTTGTTGCTGTGTTTGTTCAGTCACATAGGTAAAATATTCAGTTGAAAATGCTTCTGCGTTTGCAAGCGTATGCTTGTTAGGTCTCTTTAATAACGTGGATGGGCAGTTTGAGGAATCTGGCTTTATGCAACTGAAAAGTCTAAGTGCAGACAGAACTGAGGCAAAACAACTCTCATAGAAGCATTGTTGCTGCTTCTATTGTTAGTTATCTTGAGGATTTTGGTTTAATCCAAAGAAGCTAAATCCACTATATTCTTTCTCGGCTGGGTTCAGCAAGCGCCAATGAGATTTCAAGTGCTACACAATACAATCGACTTCAACTTACAGTCCAGTCAAGGGTTACTTGATAGAGGTCTAGTCGAGATTTCTTTGAAAAGACCCCGAAGGTACAACACCGCTCAAGATACAACATGCAATCAGCCTGCTAGAACAAGAGACCGCCAACAGGATTGTTCAGTTGGAAAGCAAAAAACTTCTTTACTTCAGAAATATTCCTAAAAATCAAAAACTGCAAAAAAATTGACGCACTTATTCGTTCTAACAAAAAAAAAAGATTGCGGTTGGCTTCCGCGTTTTATAGGTGTTCTGAAGTTCTTAATTTGTCCTGTTTTACATATACCGCTTGTGGACACCGAAGTAGAACATCATGTCGTTTTCTTCGTGTTCCAGTATGTGGCAGTGGCAGACATATATGTTAGTTCCAGTCGGCGCACCTTCAGGTAGGTCAAATTTGGCGATGATCCTTAGCACTTCTCCCGGATTGGCTTTTGCAGTATCTTTCCACCCTGTCTCTTCTGGTCTAGGTGGGATTGGCACAGTTGGCAAATTATCTTGCACAAGGAAATTATTAACTGAAGGTCTTGTTGCCGCGGGTCTTCCTGCCGCGATCCATGCATTCCAAGCAACTAAGAAAGCCGGTGAATCGAACACCTGACGGTTTACTATCTTGAATTTTACAAGATGCAAATGCATTGGATGTGCGTCTCCGGTGGTGTTAATGAATTGCCAGACGTTGGTTGCTTCGTTGTTTTCAGTAAATAGTGGCGGATTTGGTGGGGCACTTTCCGGGAAATTTTGTCCGTCTAGGAGGGCTTCTAAGGGTTCTCCGGTAACGGGATCCATTCTTTCTGAGATAACAATTTCTCTCCATTTTGATTTCGCCGGTTTTGTTAGCGGGGGATCGATGGGTGGCAATTTTAGACAAGTGGGCAATGACGTGTGATCTTTTCGAACAAGTGGAATCAATCTGAACTGCATTATTTCTAAGACCTGTCCGCCTGTCTCCGCCTGGATAAGGAGCATTAGCATTATTCATTAATGTCAACGTTGAGGCAGGAGTCCATTCCAGTGAAGTCTACGATGGTGTCGAATCGTTCTCCTGGAGCTATAACTAGGCTGGTTAGCTTTACAGGTTTAGGAAGGAATCCTTGCTCAGACCCGATTACCCATATTGGAAGAGTAGTAGGTGAATTTGGAACTTGGAACCAAATATTGTAGAATCTAGCTTGAGAACCGTTCACGAAGCGGAATCTGTACCTTCTTGGTTCCACGTTAAAGAATGGAAATGCTCTCCCGTTCACTATAGGGATGTCGCCGAAGTATTCTGGTATCCAAGCGGGATGACGTTCCTGGTGTTTCGGTTACCGGATATATCGCACCACCTGTCTGGAGGTCAAGAAGTCTGTCCTGTAGTACTATTGGAACCTCGTATGCTCCATTTGGAATTTCACCATATTTAATGAGTTTGTTTTCACCTTCGTCTCTTACGATGTATGCAGCTGCTTGTCCTAAGAATGGGTTGAATCTGGTAATTCCCCATGCATGGTCATGATACCACAGCATTGCCGCTGGTTGGTCATTTGGATATTCGTATGTATGAGAACCCCTTTCTTTGGGGTCAATTGCTTCTCCTTCTGGATATGGATTTGACTGCGTGGATCCTACTGGCGAGAACCAGTCTCTGGGACCTCCATCGTGCTCAGTAAGTACTTTGCCGCCGTGTAGATGCACACAAACGCGGTGTTCATCAACCCATGGAGTCATAGTTGGAGTCGGGTAGCCTTGGGTGTTACCCATAATGGTATAGTCCATTGGGCTATTTATTGGGAGCCCTCCGATGCCAGCTTCATGAATTTGATGAGATCCTTTTGCAAGTTTGTTTGTCACTTTAAGTATCACTGGTCTTCTACTTTGGGCTACAATTGTTGGCCCTAAGATATGAAAAACGCCTGGTACTGGAGCTGTGGCAAAATAACTTTGTGTATTCGTTGTTGCTGGCAAGCTTGAGTGAAATTTATGCCCTGTTCCAGGCACTATTGAGATCTCATAATAGTCCTTTCCACGATATTTCTTAGTATTGGGCGTAAGTACTGGAGGAATCACCAACGGATCTACGAATGGTGTCAGACCTGTCGGGGTCGGGGGCACATCTTGAGCAGCAGCGAAAATGTTTGAATCTTGGGTAGTTTTCCGTAAGGTTCCTGGCGTTATTGTGCCGATTGTTGTTGCTATGGCTGTAGCTCCGGCAGCTATTCCAGCAATTTTTAAGAACCGTCTTCGGGAATTTCTCTCCTTATCTTTACTAATTTTATTTTCCTTCTCCTTATTCATACATCCACTTTCCAAAATAGTTATTATTTAAATAACCAATGAACCGCTTGCTTATTTAAAAAAATGTGGTAGTCAAAGTGCAACAACGTTTTTTTGCTCTCAATTTCTAGAAATAGTCTACAACTTTTCCATTTTCAATTTTATACGTCTTGTCCGCCAATTTTGCAATGTTTGAAGCATGAGTTGAAATGATTATTGTTTTTCCTTCTTCTTTTAGATTTTCAAAGAAGTCAGTTATCGTCTTTGCAGACGCTTCATCAACAAATGTCAGTGGTTCGTCAGCGACAATTATTTTTGGTTCAGTTATCAGCGCTCTCGCGACTGCTACCCTTTGTTGCTGGCCTCCTGAGAGTTGTTCTACATTAAAATATGCACGTTCTGACAATCCCAATTGACTCAACAACTCAGAGCTGTCGATTTGTATTTTGCTGGGTCCACATCATGACAGATAAGAGGAGTCATTACGTTTTCCAAGGCATTGAAGTTAGGAAGCAAATTGATATGCTGAAAAACAAAGCCCATGTTTTTTCTCCTAAAGATAGCTTTCCAACCATCAGAGTAAGATGTTACATCTTCTTTGTCAAACAACACCTTGCCTTTGGTGGGTGTTAACAGTTGCCCTATCATACTCAGCAGCGTGGTTTTACCGCATCCGCTAGGTCCAATCAGCGCCGTTATCTCCCCATTCTCTGCCGTTAAGTTAACGTCGGTCACTGCTTCAACTTGGTGCTTTTTTCCCTGATTATAGATTTTCGTCAAGTTCACTACTTCAATCATGCTCGGGCACCTCTCATAGCAATGTCAGGATCAACTGTCGCGTTAAGCCATGAAGGAATTACAGTTGCAAAAAGAAGAGGCACGATGGTTACTGCAAAGGTGAAGAGCACTGTTTGAAGGCTAATAAAAACGGGCAATTGAAAGCTTGGGTAAATGTTGGCCCATCCTAACATGAAATCTCTAAGGACTGGCGCACCAAGAACACTGTCGAATAAGATGCCAACTGTCAAGCCGATGGCACCAGCAAATGTCCCAAGTATCAAACTTTCTATTAGGCGAACCTGAATCACATCCGACGTTGAAAATCCAAGAGATTTAAGAAGCCCTACCTCAAATTTTGATTCATGTCCAACAACAACAGTTTGATTAAACGCAATAATCGCTACCGAAATTAAAATGACGTACCAAACAATAGAGAAGAATCCTGATTTGTCACCATACGTTTTTTCCTGAGCGTCCAGAAGAACATCTTTAGTCACCACACGACAATTGGACAACCCACTTATGGCTCGAGCTGCTTCATTAACTAAAGCGCTTTTTATACTAGCGTTTACCGCTGTAACATAAACCATCAGATCTGTCACTTTATCTTTCGGTATGTCGAAGAAATCTCGAGCCGCGTTGAGGTTCATCAATATCATATCTGCATTGTAGATACCAGATTCGCTGTTAAAAATTCCTGCAACTGTGTATCGCTTGATTTGGTTAGACTCCGTTATTATTGACAACTCATTACCTACTTCTGCACCAAGTAATTCTGCAACACCTTTTCCGATTACTATGCTATTGTTTGATTGTGTATCAATAAATTGGCCTGACTCTAAAGGGTAAGCAACTGACTGGTCTGGGGCAATCCTGCCTTGTTGAGGCGCTGCTTGATCCGCTGCAGCTGTGCCGCTCAAGTCGATACCAACAATCACAATGAGGGTATTTCCAACGTTTCCATAACCCCAAATCCTCTGTGAAACTACGCTAACTCCTGGAGCACTCCCCAGAACATAATTCGCGTAATTTATTGGGAGGAGTGTTTGTCTTCCAGCTTGCATACCTTGGACGGTCAGGTCAGGAGCATACTTTAAGCTCAGGGCACCCTCTTTTACAAGTCCATCAGACAAGAATGCCACAGCTGAAAATGTAGAAGCTGCAACGACTAGACATATAAGAATAACTAAGGTTCTCAATTTGTATCTTTGTATGCAGTTTAGAGCATAATTTAAAAGATTTCTAAATCGCCTCATCTCAATTGCCACCCTCAGTCAATGTAAAGTTGGTTGCCATTGGAAAATTAATGAAAGGCACACCCATAGAGAAATAGTTGCAGTAACCACTCGGCACGTCGTAGAGTCCAGTACAAAGAGCCTCAACCCCAGGGTTTCTGGCTGAAGGGCTAAGATTTCCAACCGCTATACTTGGCAAACCTACGACTTGACGCAAAGAGTCAGTCGTGTTTTCCTTTGTTGACCAAGAAATTTCGCTTATGGCGCAGGATACAAAAACAAACGCAAGCAAGATTGCAATTGCATAAATCAATACTCTTGGTGCCATTTTCATCTACTTCCTCTAATGCTGATTTGATAATTAAAAGTACCCTCGAAACCGTTCTCTTCTGGTGATAAAAAATAAATTTCATTTCCGTAAGAAAATGGATTGTAGGAGGACATTAAAAGTTTCGATGATGGTGGCTTCACTAAGTCGATGCCTGAAAAAGTAATAGTGGTTAATTCAATGTTAGGATTACTTGGTGTAGCATCAAAGGTCGCGACAAGAATGTCATTACAGTACATGGACAGAGAACCTGACTTTTGCCAATTTTGAAACTTCAAGTCGACAACAAGTATTGCTGGATCATATGTTGAATAATTGAACCGTGAGATTGCTCTTTGACCTGACTGAAGCGTAACGGTTTCTCGAGCGTACTCTCTTTGGTTGAAGACTCCGATTTGACCATTTTGTCCTGAACTAGCAAGGTAAGGGGTTATTCCAACAAAAACCGCGATCAGCACAATCGCAACAATTACCCCTGAAGTCTCGATTACAATGAGTTTCTTTAGTTTCAAGTAGTAACCCTCAATTAGACTTCAAACTGACTTGCTGAATTGAAAAGTGATTGAAATTTTGGATTTGGTATTTAAGCATTGCTAAATTGTCCCAGCCCTACCTGCAATAACAACAAAACCGTGCCGATTATGGCTAGAATAATACATGCAAGCATGACTTTTCGAATCAATGAAGGAATTTCTTTTTGAACCCCGGGCAAATTATTTGAAGACCGCCTAAATAGAAAGCTCCATACCACTAATGCTGCTGAAACAGCGTAAGCGGCAATAACGCCCCAAAGGAGAGGATACTGGTAAGTTACGAAACAGAAGGGGCATCCGACATTGAACAAGCCAGGTGCGGTACTCGAATAAACAACCATGCAGCAAGGAACAACCAAGGGCTTTAGTCCACCAAAAAAAGCAATATCCAACAAGGCATCAATGAACAAAAGCGGCAAAAGCAAGACAAAGCCACGCGAGAGCGAAGTCATCATCGTGGAACCCTTTAATTTTCGATTCATTACGTCAAAAAATAGCCAGCCACCAAAGGCAAACATCGTGAACAACTTTATTCCCAAATCTGCCCAAGACCAGGGTGCTCCCGCTTGAAAAACACCAAATTCACACATTGCGCCCGGTACAGATGGAATTAATGATACTACAGTGATCCAAAATAGGGGAATTGCGAGAATTCGAGTCCCAAGAGTCATCCAGCCAACGGTTGAGACTAAGTAAAAATCTTTCTCTAGTTCATAACGTTGGTCAGCGGATACAACCTTGACGCTTTCTTCTATCTTGTATGCTTTGAACGCGGCGAAGCAGCCTACGACTAATGCGAACAGAGCTATGGCTAAGTCTACGGCTACATACAGGTTTATAATCATTCTAGTCTCTCTCCATCATTATCTGGATTATTGGACTAATTAGTGTTTCAGTTTTTTATATGCGATGATTAAACCGCCGATGACCGCAACGCCAACAACCAAGAACAGGACAAATATAAGCGAGGTCGGTGCCGCAGTTGTATCTGCCTGGGCATACCACGTATTTATCGCCTCATTCACCAACTTCACTTGGGTGCTTGAGGGCAACGCATATTGTTGTTCTGGCGATGTATATTGGGAGAACCCGTTGGCCAGAAGATTGTCGGCTGCTGTTTTGTTATATGCCGCTCGAGCGGTGACGCAGCTTCCTCCGCGCATATAAATCGCAGTAGATGGGCTAACAGAGACTGTTTGTCCAAAGTTAGAGGTATCGATGGTTATTGGGTAGTTTGGTCCATACCAGTCACAGTAAGTCTCTACGTGCAAAGTTTCATAGTCGTTGATTAGCTGCATAGCGCACATGAAGCATTCTACATAATGGATCTTTCCGGCTCCATCGGATACCATATA
The DNA here is from genome assembly GCA_963840325.1 of Candidatus Bathyarchaeota archaeon. Lineage (GTDB taxonomy): Archaea > Thermoproteota > Bathyarchaeia > Bathyarchaeales > Bathycorpusculaceae > Bathycorpusculum. The sequence continues at coordinate 349,833 of CAWIYM010000003.1, read as the reverse complement.
TCGTGTTTGAGATTCAGGGGTCACATCCATCCCGCATGCCTCGCATTCTAGAATGTCTCCAGTTGTTGCTGTTGGCTCTGGCGAGTATGTTGGCGTGGCCGTTGGAGAAGTAGATGGAGATGTTGATGGGGATACAGAAGGCGAAATACTCGGAGTTGGCGAGGGAGTCGGGGTTGGAGAAGGCAATCCGACCCCATTGATAAGAGCTGCTTGAGCTACTCCCAATCTGATCGGGTTTGCATTTGCGGTATCATTGCTCAAGGGTGAGAGCCATTTTGAGGTTCCGTTGTTTGATGTTGCAAGCAAATCATCTGCAGCTGAAGAATTGTACACTATTCTATTCTTAGTACACCCTCCAGCGGTTATAATCAGGGCATCTGGTGGATTGACAGTGACATCAGTGCCATTGTTTTTGGCAATTATTGTTATTGGATAGTTTGGACCATAATAATCGCAAAACGCGGTGATATTCAGGTTATTATAGGTTCTCTGCAATCTAAGAGCACAGACGGGGCAACATGCGATGTGCAAAGTCCCAGTGGCATCAAAAATTTTGAACCTCGCTTGACCAGTTACATCAACTGTCATTCCGCATTGCTCACAAGCAGAAGTTGCACCCCCACCATACTGTAATACTGCCTGGGCTATCCCAATTCGGGTCGCGTTTGGAAGAACTGTAGCGTTAGTCATTGGAGAGAGCCATTGTGAGGCCCCATTGTTGGGAGGTGCAAGTAATGCGTCTGCAGCTGCCGAGTTGCAGACTAATCTATTTTTCGCGCATCCACCGCCAAGAATTATTAGCGCATTCTGAGGGTTGACAGTAAGCACACTACCACTCTGCTTGGCGCCTATTGTTATTGGAAAGTTTGGTCCGTAGTAATCGCAGAAAGAAGTAATTATAAGTTCCCCATACGTCTTAACCAACTTTAAAGCACACACTGGGCAACAGGCAACATGCTGACCACCTGAGCCGTCGACGATTCTGAATCGGGCTTGACCAGTTGCATCAACAGCCATTCCGCATGAGTCGCAAGGTTTTGTGTCCATTTGACCATATGTTAGGGTAGCTAATCCGGAAAGAAGCAAAGCTGATATAATTAAGAAATTAACTATTATTTTCGGTTTTTTTGTGAACATCTAAAAACCCTCAACCTCGTAATTAGCGCTTGCTCCTTTTGTAAGTTTGTGGTAGTTCCGCTGCAATCACAATTTAATTGATGATCATACTTTCAACATTAAAAAACTTATGATAATCAAGAAAAAAACTAATGCAACATCCAATTTGCCAGTGTTGAAACTTGTCTTCAAGCCTTAAGCACTGAACAATTTTCTAAGATCAAATAAGGTAATGTTTACAGTTCGGACAGTAAGGTTGGTTCGCCTCAATGGCAGAATTACAGTACTTGCAAGTTGGAGCTTGAGTTGAGAACCATTTTGATAACAAAGATTGGGAGTTGCCTTTGCCAATTCTTTTTTCAAATATCTTGCCTGCGAATATGCTGATTTCAACCAATGAAAGAAGCGCTAAGAACAAGTACAGGTCGCCTATGGGTGTTGCACCTGGCGAGATTAACATCGCTACGATTACGAGTCCAGCCCAGATGTACTTTCTTTGCTTAGTCACTGTTTTTGTGTGCAATACCCCGAACTTAACTAAGAGCACGAAGAACGCTGGGATCGTGAAGAGGATTCCGCTTATTATAACTGTGAAAAATACTGTGCTGTAAAAATCCATAATCGGGAAGATTTCCATAGCATTTACCGCATTATAGAATGGAATGAACCCTTGAATAAACGATGGAGCCAAGAAGAAGAAACCAAAGAAGGCGCCTAAAACGAAGAGGGCAGATACCACTGTGACGAAGGGAAATACCGCGTGTTTTTCATGCGGATACAACGCTGGATCGATGAATTTGTAGGCTTCATACGCAAAAATTGGCAACGTTATCCCGACTGCAAACATAACAGCTGCATACGCGTAGAGCGTAATCGGATCAGACATAGAGCTTGCAAACAATTGCACTCCCTGCGGCAAAAACAAGTTACCAATATAAACTAAAAGCACAGACATCAACGGCTTATAATTCTCAGTAGTTGCAAAGAAGTCACTGTTGCCGGGAAGAACAAGCATAACAAACAACGAAACAACAAAAACAGCCAGCACAATCTTCATACGTTTTATGAATTCGGTAACGTGTCCCCAGAATCCTTCAAAGAAGCTTTGTCCTTCAGGCATGTCAATGACTCTCAAATTCTTTTTTAGCTTCAACTATTTTTTTGGTCAAAATAGATATGGAAAGGAAAAACAGAATCCTCTCCAGTTTTTTGCACTGAGTTAGTGAAAAAATTCTTAGGGATTGAATTGTTTTATCTTGCCAAGAAAGAATAAAGGCTGAAGTAGCCATTTATTCGGCGCCTAAGATTTTAACCTTAATAGATATTTCTTCGGATAGTTGCTCTCTAGTTTTACCTTCTGTTGGTATACCTAGTTTTTGAGCTGTTTCAAGAAGCATTTCATCCTTGGTTTTGATGGCTGCAGTTGGTGGAGGAGCAGGTGCGGCAGCTTGCTGAACTGGCGTTGGAGAGTTTTCAGGTGTTAAAGCAGCTGTATTGAATTCTTTTGATGCTTTGCTGAATTCGCCTTTGGCTTGTCCTAGTGCACGGGCAAACTGTGGAATCTTTGCTGGACCCCACATAATGATGACTATGGCAACTACACCGATGATGATCCATTCCCATCCTTCGAGCATTTATAAAATTCCCCTGGATATTTCTTTATTTTAACTATTGGTGGGTTGTTTTCTTAAATAGATTTGTTGGTGTAGTGTAACAACCACAACCGCTTGCTTGTTCCTTTGCGGGAATGTTTGTTTGAGTTTTAGGCTGGCAGAGTAAGTAGATAAACAAGCGGTTACATTATTCTGTGAAATACAAGCGTCCCAATTTACTTAAAAGCCACTTTAAAACTGGAGGTATTAAATGAAATACGTCTTAATCATTGGAGATGGAATGGCAGATTACCCAATTCCAGAATTAGGTAACAAAACCCCGCTCCAAGCAGCCTACAAACCCAACATGGATTCCATAGCTGCAAAAGGCCGAAGCGGCTTAATTAAGAACATTCCCGACGGGTTAACTCCAGGCTCGGAAGTTGCTATTTGCTCAGTGTTAGGATATGACCCCAAAGTATATTGTACGGGCAGAGGACCCTTGGAAGCACCGTCAAGGGGCATAAAATTGGGCGAAAATGATGCTGCGTTTAGATGTAATTTGATAACTGAAAAAGACGGAGCAATCGACGATTACTCCGCTGGACACATAACCACTGAGGAAGCATCACAGTTGATAGCGGCAGTGACAAAAGCCTTTGACAAACCCAACCAAATAGAGTTCTATTCAGGCTTAGACTACCGTCACTTCTTGATAATGCGCAACTTCCCAAACCCCCAGCAAATCCAGTGTACACCACCGCATGACGCCATAGGAGTCAAAGTTTCAACGGTTCTTCCTAAAGCCAAAGTCCCATCTGCAGAAAAACAAGCGCAACATCTCAGAGATTTAATTGAGGGTTCAAGAGAGATTCTGCGTTCTCACCCGGTAAACCTGGCACGTGAAAAAGCTGGGAAAAAACCAGGCAATTTGATTTGGTTCTGGGGAGGCGGCAAAAAACCCTCCATGCCTACACTTAAGGAAAAGTTCGGATTAAAGGGCGCAGTTATTTCAGCCGTTGATCTGGTCAAAGGCATCGGTACTTATGCGGGAATGCAAATTATCAACGTTCCGGGGGCAACTGGCTTGGCAAATACGAATTATGAAGGAAAAGCCGATGCAGCATTGAAAGCGTTGGAAAGCAACGACTTGGTTTGTGTTCATGTTGAAGCGCCCGATGAAGCGGGTCACATCAAAGATTACAAGTTGAAAGTAAAAACTATTGAAGACTTAGACAAAAGACTCCTCGGCAGGATCCTTAAGGGCTTACATGAGCCCTATGCGATTGCTATTTTGCCCGACCACCCAACGCCAGTAAGCATTGGAACTCATACACGGGACCCTGTGCCCTTCGTTATTGCGGCGCCGAATTTGCAGCCTGACAGCGTCAAAAAATTTGATGAATCATCAGCCCAGAAGGGTGGATTTGGATTGGTGGAGAAGGAATATCTCATTTCGCTTCTTCTTAAGTCGGGCAATAAGTAAATTTTGTTATTCATTTGTGCATTCTTTTGAATCGATTGCTTTTATGCGTTTGGTTATGGCTGTTTTGATTTCTGGGTCGTCTTCGCTTCGGAAAGCGTCGATCAACAGTTTTTTTGCTGTGCAGAGGCTTTTTTCTCCGAAGAGTTTGGCGAATTGGCTGGATCGTTTTTCAAGTAGACGGAAGTATCTTGGGAGGACGCATACGAAGTTTAAGGGGTATCGTTTACTTTTATCTAAATCAACCACGACTAGTTGGATGCGATTGAATTGTTGGCTTAAGTTTTTTATTGCGTATATTTTTAAGTTCAATTTTCCCCTCACCCATGGCTAACTTGTTACAGTAGGTCAATTAGAAGTTTAATTTTCCGTTATAACTCATCTTGACTTCAGAAGCCTTTAAATTTTTCCCAAAAAACCCTCTAAAAAAAACTCACCCGCCATTGTCTCAGAAATCACTGATCAAATTAAAACATTCCTCTTATTCAGGCAAAAAAACCCTGTTTATGCTAAAGAGTTAAAACAACCATTTTAACGTAATAAACTAAGAAATGCAAACTGAAAAATCCAGTTCTGTTTTCGAGTTACTCGCAAAACCTGTTCGCAAAGCCTTAGCCACGCTTGGATTCTCCGAACCCACTCTGCCCCAAACGCTAGCGTTCCCACTCATCTTGGAAGGAAAAAATGTACTTCTGGTTGCGCCAACAGGCACAGGAAAAACCGAAGCCGTCCTCCTTCCGATTTTCTCAAAGCTGGTTGAACAAAAAAACCAAGACCAAAAAGGCATTCAAATCATCTACATTACACCGCTTAGGGCTCTGAACCGTGACATGTTTAAGCGCTTAACCTTTTGGAGCCAACAACTCGACATAACAATCGAGGTTCGCCATGGCGACACAGAAATGAAGATTCGCCGAAAACAAGCCCTAAAACCACCCCAAATGCTTGTAACTACGCCTGAAACTCTTCAAGCGATTCTGCCAGGCTCCCAAATGCGCAGACACCTAAAAAACGTCGAATACGTTGTGGTGGACGAAGTCCACGATTTAGCCTCAAGCAAAAGAGGCGCACAATTATCAATCGCACTTGAACGCTTGCAAACTGTTACGAAAAAAGAATTTCAGCGAATAGGCCTTTCCGCAACAATTGGCAACCCGCAAGAAATCGCAAAGTACCTTGCGGGAACACGCAGAAAAATCAACGTCATCACAGCTGCAGCAGAAAAAAGTTACCGCTACAGCGTAGAAAATCCCTCTCCTAACGAGAAAGATTTTGATCTAGCTGGAAAACTTGAAACCTCACCCGAAGCAGCCTCAAGAATTCGGCGTATACTTGAGTTGGTTGATTCGCATAAGTCGACTCTTATTTTTGTTAACAGCCGCACAATGGCTGAAGTTTTAGGTCATAAGATGGCTCAGCTCAACCGAGACGACGTAGCTGTCCATCATGGGTCTATATCGAAGGAGGAAAGAATAGCCATTGAGGACTGTTTTAAAAGTGGCCAGCTTAAAGCCATTATTTGCACAAGCACTTTGGAGTTGGGCATAGATATTGGTCAGGTAGATTTAGTTGTTCAATACATGTCACCGCGGCAAGTCAACAGCCTTATCCAGCGGGTGGGAAGAAGCGGTCACAGTTTAGGCGGAGAATCTGAAGGGATAATTATCACAGTTTACCCCGATGACACCCTTGAAGCGTTAGCAGCCATAAAGAACGCTAAAGCAAATCTCATTGAACCTGTAGCTATGCATGAGGGCGCGTTAGATGTTTTGGCGCATCAAATAGCCGGGTTACTTATGGATCAACAAGAGCTAAGCATGACAGACCTGCTCCATTTGATTCACAGATCACACCTATTCAGAAAAATCGGGAAAAAAGAATTACTGGATCTGATACACTTTTTAGAAAGCCTCAACCAATTAAGATTCAACGAAGACGAAGAAGTTTTGAGTAAAACCCGCAAAACCCGCGAATATTACTACAGCAACCTATCCATGATTCCCGACGAACGCCGATACCCAGTCATAAACGTGATAAGCGACCGAAGAATCGGCACTTTAGGCGACGAATTCATGGCGTTGCACGCCAGAGTAGGCTTGAACTTCATTATGAAAGGCAAGGTCTGGCGTATCGTGCAAATCGAAGAGGAAACTGGGATAGTGCATGTCATTCCTTCTGAGGATCCATTTGCTTCAGTGCCAGGATGGGATGGAGAAATCTTGCCTGTGCCCTTTGATCTTGCCCAGCAGACAGGTCAGAACAGAAAAAGAATCGCGCAGGTTCTTAAAGAAACAGGGGATGTTGGAGTTGCCGCTGAGGTTTTAGCTAAAGAATTTGGCTCTGACAAAGACAGCATGTTAACAGCCATAAGCGAAGTTGATGAGCACATAAAACAGGGGGCACCTCTGCCAACACAGGATCACATCGTAATTGAACTATATGACCGATACATCGTTGTGCACGCTTGTTTTGGAGAGCTAGTTAACAAGACTTTGGGCGGAATCTTTGATAGCGCGCTCTCTGAACGTGAAGTAATCACGGGTTGGTGGACGGACGGTTACCGAATCCTTATAGAAGCACCGCGAAAACTAAACAAAATGGAAATCGCGGAGTTGCCCCAGACACTTTTCGGCTTAAAAGATGAAGCAGTGGATTTTGCTTTTCAGAAGTATTTGAATGCAAAGTTTCCTTTTGGTTACAAGATGAAGTCTGTGGCTGAACGGTTCGGTGTGTTGCCGCGAGGCAAAACTATGAGTCATGAGCGTCAGGCAGAGCTTAAGGCGCGCTTTGAGAATACACCTGTTTACCGTGAAACAATCCGTGAAGCCATGATCGAAAAAGTAGATTTAGACAAAGTCAAAGAAATAATGGCAGAAGTTAAAGCAGGCAAAATCAAGGTAACAACCTACCTGAGCTACGAGAAACCAACGCCACTAGCCTACTACATCTCTATCCAAATTTGCAGACGTAACAGAATTGATGGCTCCAGAAAAAATCATCGTTAACAACATCGACAAACTCAAAATGGCAATAGACGCCCGCGAAACAACCTTGCTCTGCATAAAATGCGGAGAATGGAAGATACATGAAAAAATCAAAGACCTTGCCGACCAACCAACATGCGGCAAATGCGGCTCAGGATTATTAGCACCGCTTTATCGTTCTCAAGACAAAAATCACCTTTGCGATGCACTTGTGCGTAGGCGTGAAGGCAAAGAGCTAACGTCTGAAGAACTAAAAGAACTTAGCCAAGCACGAAGAAAAGCAGATTTAATTTTAAGCTATGGCAAACAGGCGGTGCGTGCATTGCAGGTTAAAGGTGTCGGTCCCGAAACAGCTTCGCGGATTCTGGGCAAAATGCACCCTGACGAAGACAAATTCTACATGGACCTGCTTAAAGCGAAAGTTCAGTATTTGCGGACAAGAGAATTCTGGGACAAATAAGAGCGGTATTTAACCGAGTGGAATTCGTTTAATTTCTTTAACTTGGTCAAAATCTTTGTCGTCGCTTATTAGATTGTAGATTTTTTTATCGATTGCTGAGGCGACATGGATAGAATCATGGGGTCTCAGATTGTATTTGCTTATTAAGGCTTGGGCTTGGCTAAGAATATTTTCGTCTACACTTATGAATTTTAGATTTAGAAAACCAAGCAACTTTTGACCTTGATTTAATGCTTCACTCTTACCCATTGTCTTGCGAACTACCCAAATGATTTCATCCCACGTAATTGTTGACGTGTAAGCGGATAACTCTCCTTTTGCTATCCTACGCAGAATATCTAATGCTTTCCTTGTTTTAGGCTCTTCTTCCTCAGAGTACAATACTGGGTAGATGAAAACGTTGGAGTCAATGTAAGCCATATCTTTCTTCAACTTCTCCCGCTATTAGATCTTTAATGTTTATTTTTTTCTTGAGTTTTGGGGAAGAAGTAGTTGCGAAATAGTCGGCATAGTTGCCTTTGACTTGTGGTTTCTTAATGATTATTTCTTCATCTCTTAATTCGAGTGTTACCTCAACACCTGGCTTTAATCCCAAAGCGTCCCGCATCCGTTTAGGAATCACAACTTGCCCTTTTGTTCCAACATTTTTTGTAGGCATTTTTAAACCACAAATAACATAGTCATACTTCAAATTAAAACTTTCCCACCCTATGGTATTACTTTTGACTATTTGCAAGGTTTTAATAGGTAACCCACCTGTGCTTTGCTTAACCGTGGTCTCAGTGAAGAAGCAGGAACCCCGAAAGTTGAAGCGTTCGATTGGTCTGTGGAGTGCCGTCGCTATCAACGTTGGCGCTATCATAGGAGGCGGAATCTTTGTTGTCACTGGTATCGTTGCGGGTTATGCTGGGTCAGCACTTGTCGTATCTATGGTTATCGCTGGCATAATCGCCTTCATTACAGCTTGGAGTTTTGCAAAACTAACTGCGTGGCAACCCGTAGAAGGCGGCGTCTACGAATATGGTCGGCAGTTGGTTTCGCCTTACGCTGGGTTTTTGGCGGGTTGGATGTGGCTGGTTGCGAACACTTTTACGGGAGCCGCGGTCTCGCTTGGGTTTGCCTTTTATTTGACGGCGGCTTTTCCAAGTTTGCCCACTATTTGGGTTGCAGCTTCTTTATGCTTAGCCTTTACTGCTTTGAACTTGGTTGGCGCAAGAGAATCAACAAGAGTTAACAACGTATTAGTCGCCATCAAGCTTGCGGTGCTGGCATTTTTCGTTGCGTTCGGTGTTTTGCATGTTAATGCGGGGAATTTTAATCCGTTTGTGCCCCTTTCAAGCGGCGTTCTCTATGGCACATTCTTCATCTTTTTTGCTTACGGCGGCTTTGCGAGAGTTTCGGTAATTGCAGAAGAAGTTAAGGATGCTAAGCGAAACGTTCCTCGTGCGTTGCTGTTGTCTTTGGGGATTTCGATGATTGTTTATGTTTTGGTGGGGTTGGTGGCTGTTGGGTTGCTGGGTCCTGATGGGCTTGCAGTTTCCGCGTCGCCTTTAAGTTCAGCCATCGGCGTCACGGGAAGTTCACTTGCGGTGCAGGTTGTTGCTGTTGGCGGTTTGGTGGCTACCGCAAGTGTGTTGCTTACTGCGATTCTGGGGGTTTCCCGTATGGCATATTCAATGGCGAGACGCAACGATTTGCCCTCTGCTTTAGCTCGGTTACATAGCAGGTTTTTGACGCCTTACTATGCGATTTTGGTTAGTGGTATATTGATGGCGGTTTTGGTTTTGTTTGTTGATTTGACAAGGGTGGTGGCGATTAGCACATTTGCGCTTCTATTCAACTATTCTATCATTAACATTGCAGCTTTCAAACTGAAAAATGGCAGTAAACGACGAAGCAAAATTATGCCTTTGCTTGGGTTGGCTACGTGTATTTTGCTGTTAGCATTTATCCTTTTAGCTTCCACTGATGCGTGGTTAGTGGGGGTTGTTTTCTTAGTTGCTGGTTCCGTTTACTACTTGGTGAGGAAAAGGATATATCACAAGAATGAAAAAATGGCGGTTTATGTGCGATAAGAATTTTAAGGTTTAATACGGCTTAAAGTTAGGAAAATCCGATGCCTATCAAAGCCATATTGTTCGATATGTTCGATACCCTCATGCTTATTCAAAAGAACCATGAGTTCTACAGTCCATCCTTAATGAGGATGTATCAATACCTCAAAAACCATGACATCGCCGTATCCTTCGACAAATTCAACACAGCCTACATCAAAGAACGTGATGCTCTCTACGCTAAAGCAGATTTGAATTTTGAGGAACCACACTTCAACGTCCGCATTTCGAAGGCACTAAAAAGTTTAGGATACAATTATGACGAAACGGCACCTTTGGTGAGCGCGGCGACGAACGAATTCTGTGAGGAATTCATGAAATACGTTCGTATCGACGACCACGCAAAAGCCTTAGTTGAAGAGTTACACGGAAAATACAAGTTAGGAATAGTCTCCAACTTTGCCATACCTGAATGTGTGCTCAAACTCCTCAAAGCAGACCATTTAGATGGCTTATTTGATGTTGTTATAGTTTCTGCGGCAGTTAACAAACGCAAACCAAGTCCAGAAATCTTCAAAAGCACACTAAAAGAACTAAAAGTATCGGCTTCTGAAGCGATCTTTGTGGGTGACACCATTGATGCTGATATTGAAGGTCCAAAATCAATCGGCATGAAAGTAGTATATATTGAACGTCGACCCCAGAAAGCTTCAGAGAAATTTACACCAGACCAAACCATCAAAAGTCTTAGCGAATTACCCCTATTGCTCAAACACTACTGAATTTTACTCATAGCGTTTTATCTACTGATTTGACAGAAAGTTTGGATTTATTCAAAACTATTCGTTTTACAGAAAACCTTTTTTGCTCTGCGGAGAAAAAGAAACAGGGAAAAAACATGCTTATCGGCGCAATTTCAGATACCCACGATAATTTGCCGTTCAGTAGAGAAAGCTGTTCAAACTCTAAATGCGCACAAAGTAGAGCTTAGTACTCCATGCAGGAGACTACGTGGCTGGATTTGTTATCCCAAAATTCGCGAAACTTAATTGCCAACTCGTAGGCGTCTTGGGCAACAACGACGGTGACCACGAATTATTAAAAAAACGATTCAGCGAAACTGACAACTGTACCATCCACGATCGCTTCACTCAAATAACCTTAGAAAGCTACAGGATTGCTTTACTTCACGGACACGAAACTGAACTTCTAAATGCGATTGTCGATGGCGGATACTTCGACGCCGTAATCCACGGACACTCCCACAACCAGAGCATCGAATATAAGAGGGAAAACTCTCAGCATAAACCCGGGAGAACTCTGCGGATACCTAACAGGAAAATCAACCATCGCAATCTTGGACACAATTAAGCAACAAGCAAGAATCATCGAGCTTTAATCGCAAATTTTCATAAGCTATTTATACAAAAAAATAAATCCGCTGAAATTTCAATGGTTCCTATCTCTTGAGACCAACTTTTTATTTTTGTTTTGTAAACATGCATAGTAAAGCCAAAGCGATCTTTAAGGGATTTTTGCATTTTTTGAGGCGATTACCTATAAATCAAGTTAGTCTCTTGTGTCCTTTTGCTAACTGCCAACAACCAGGATGTGAGTACATGTTTGACCAAAACACAAACAATGAACCACCAACATTCATAAAAGCAGCCACCAAACTCAAAAACGCAGTAGCCTACGAAAGCACAGGCAAATATGAAAGCGCACTAACCGCAATAGAAGAAGCCCTCGTCTCTCCAAACAAACTACGTTGATGCTTGGCTCATAAAAGGGGTAATCTATAGCAAATTGGGCAAATGCAATGAAGCCCTCAAATGCTATGACAAAATAATTGAAATAGACTCTCACTTTGGGGATGCCTGGCGCCTAAAAGCAGCCATATACACCTCGATGAACCTGCATGAGAAAGCAGTCGAATGCTCTGCCAAAGCAGTGGAGTTGGATCCCGCTAACTTGGAGTACCGTTTGAGTTTAGCAATCGCTCTTCAAAGACTCAAAAGATTTGAGGATGCGCTCAAAGTCTATGAAGATGCGAAAAAGCAGAGACCAACCGACGCGAGAATAGACTACTACATCGGACTCATGTGGGGAAACTTGGTGGAATACCAAAAAGCTTTGGCCTCTTTTGAGCAGGCTCTGCGGCTTAAACCTGACTTTACAGACGCACTGCTCGGAAAAGGAATCATGTTGGCTAGGCTTAATAGAAAAGAAGAAGCAAAAGAATGCGCCGACAAGATACTGAAAACAAAAGGCACCTCAGATAAGCAACAGGCAACAAAACCCCAATCTGAAAACGAATCGATCCGAAACGATTTTAAAGCTGCCCAAAACAGGCTCAGAACGAAATATTCGTCGACCTCAAATCCACCTTAACCGAGGAAAAAACAAGAATTGAACAAGCTATTAACTGCTTTTATTGTAGGGTTCCCTTAAAAAATTCGCCTTAACAAAAAGTTCCCTTAGTTCTTCATCGCTTGCTCCTCTTCGGATAGGCGTTAAAACATCAGTCAGGTTGTCGTTGCGCATCAGACAGGGTTTTAAGTTTCCCGTCGCTGGTGATGCGCATGCGGGTGCAGTGCATGCAGAAGTCGGTGTTTTCTATGGGTTTTACTACCTCGACGATTGCATTTGGCAGATGGTAGATTAGACGGTTGTGCATGAAAGGTCTTTTTTCTACTGAGATGGCTTGGTCTTTTAGCATAGTTTCTTGTTCGTCCAGACTGCGATGGTGTTCTGTATAATATTGGTCGCCGACGTTTACTGGGTCAAGCTCGATTAACTGCAAAACTACACCCATTTTTCCTGCGTAATCGATTAAGTCGGGAACGTCACCGACGTTAACGTCTTTAAGAACCACCATGTTGAGTTTGACAGGGCAAAATCCTGCTTCTATTGCAGCTTTGACGCCTTCCAAGGCAGTTTCTAATTTTCCACCCGTTAGTTTGTGATAGGTTTCTGGGTTCAACGAAGGCAAGCTAATGTTTACACGCTTAAGTCCACATTCGCGCAGTTTCTTCGCCATGCCGCCGCCAAGTAGCAATCCATTAGTTGTTAAAGACAAATCTCTTAAACCTTCAACTGCCGAGATGCCTGAGACGATCTCCGGCAGGTCTTTACGCATTAGCGGTTCGCCGCCAGTCAACTTTATCCGGGCAATACCTAAATTCACAGCGACTTTAGCCATACGCACTATTTCTTCCACAGACATAAACTCGGCAGAACGATTCGCTCGTTGCACTTCGCCTTCGCGGTGGCAGTAGGCACATCGGTTGTTGCATCGCTGGGTAATTGAAATTCGAAGGTTTAGTAGGGGTCTGCCGCAGTTGTCTATTAAATTCATCGTTGTTCCCGTGCGTGCTTAACGATGTGAGGAGACTCGGGCAAAATAAGCATTTCTACCGCAGTCTTCACAGCGTCAGGGGAACCAGGGATACAAAAGATTGCTTTACCCTTGGCAACTCCAGCTATGGCACGCGACAAAACCGCGGCGGAGCCCACATGGTCAAAGGATATTCTCCGGAAAAACTCGCCGAAGCCCGGCAAGACCTTATCAAGAAAGGGCAAAACGGTTTCAATCGTTATGTCTGTGAGGGTGATGCCTGTGCCACCAGAAAAGATAGCGACATCCACCTCATTCAAACCCGTTGCGTACATAACGGCGTCCTGAATCATCGTTTCGTCATCAGCTATGATTTTTTTGAAGAGAACCTTCTGCCCCGCTTTCTTCAATAAGTCTATGATTGTGTCCCCGCCGAGGTCACTGACATCTTTTTCTCCCGCCTCAATTTGATTGAAGCGAGAGGTGCTACAGATAAAAATGCCAAACGTCAAGGTTTTGGGAGCTTTTGATTTATGCGCTTTGGAACTTTCACTCATAGTTATACCTGCTTAAATTTTTTAACAACGTGAATATTCTCAATCGCCGTTGAAGGATATTGGCCTGCCTCGTCTTTTTCGTATTGCTTAGTCATGTCCCAAACTGTCAACAGCGCCAGGGAAACAGCAGTTAATGCTTCCATTTCCACACCTGTCTGCGCTTTAGTTTTTACTGTTGCTGTAGCTGAAACCGTGGTTTTATCGGTGACTTTCACATCCACTTCCACGTTTGTCAACGGCAATGGGTGACAAAGAGGAATCAAATCGCTTGTTCTCTTAGCGGCTAAGACACCTGCAATCTTGGCAGTGTAGAGAGGGTTACCCTTAGCGATTTTTCCAGCCTCAACTAAATCTATCGTCTCTGGCTTCAACTTTATCGAGCCAGTCGCAGTTGCTTCCCTGAAAACCTCAGCCTTATTCGAAACATCAACCATAGCCATTCATAATCAACTCTAAGTGCCCTTTTCCCAAACGTCTAATAGGTTTTGCAATGCTTTAGCCTTTGCTGAACCCTCATTAAACCTGTACATTCTAACACGACCGTACGTGCGCTCCTGCAAAATGCCTTCAGACTCCAACAATTTGAGGTGCTTGCTCGTTGAAACAAAATTTAATTTTAACCGCCGTGCAATATCGGAGACGTTCAACTGCCCCAACTGGTAGATGAGTTTTAGAATTTTCATGCGTGACTTTGACGATAGAACTTCCTCCAACTCCATGGTTAAGTCTGACCTCTTTCGGACTGCAAACTTGCAGTTAATTCCCTCTCCAACTGACCAGCTGGAATTGTTGGAAGGGAAAGCCGTGTTGTTCGTCCCCGAGTTTCGACGGTTGAAACTACAGTTTTTAGCACGCCAATTTTGGAGAGATATTGGGCATAGTTCCAGACTTGAGTGTGACCGTTGGGTTTTTCGTCGAACTCTTCACAGGCAATTGCATATGCCCTTTCAACTTCCGAGAGTGCAACGTAAGCCTGCTCATTCTCTTTGAAAATCCTGGCGACCGCAAGCAAAAAGAGTTTCTCATGCAACCCCAACCCTGATATCTCACTTCGGCGCAAACCTGGAATAATGCTTGAAACCGCCATCCGAACATACTCAGGTCCAACGCAACCTGCATCTTCAGCATCGGCATATTTACCCGAACGCCACAATAACTCAATTCCAAAACGGGCATTCCCAGTCTCAGTATAAGCCAATTCAGAAATCAGATCCACCACATCATCAGGTACGGCACCTATTTCAAACGCCATTGAGACACGGTCGTTTAGGATGTCAATAAGCTGCGGTTTACCATAACGCTCTAACCGGATTATGCTACGTTGCAGTGTACTTTTGGCGCTCTCATCTAAAGGTTCAATTGCCTTCAAGTCCCGCATAATAAAGATGAAGGATAATCGTTGGGGTTTACCTTGCCGCATCTCCTGCAGTCGTGTCAACTTATACACGGCATCTGAACCTTCTTTTTCGATTAAGCTATCAAATTCATCTAGGGTTAATACCATTTGGGTGTTTTCTTCATCCAGAACCTGAATGAGCGCTCCAAGAATTTCTTCCGAACCATAACCCCGCAGAGGATAGTTAGGGCGGAAAAATGTGATGGCGCGATGCACAATTGGTAAGAGACTTCCACGGTATTCACGGCAGTTAACGTGAACATAACGGAATTTTAGAGCCCGCTTGTTAGCTTCCGAAGTTATGCTTGCTCCAAAATGCTGCGCCAGTGCTGTTTTTCCAGTGCCAACTTCCCCCGTTAAAATGACACGTTGCGCCATTTTTTCTGGGCAACGCAAAATAAAGTTGAAAAATTCCATTAATAAGCGATATTGTGTTTCTCGGTGCGGTAGCTTCTGCGGAATGTAGTTTATGTCAAGCTTGGATTCATCTTTGAACACACTTTGATGCGGCACCCGGTTTAATTCCTCAACGATAGATGTATTGTTTTTTGGGTAATATTATGTTTTAAAACAAAAGCCTAATAAATGCATTCTGCAATCACTATTTTCCGACACCGAAATGATACCAAAATACTTCTTTTTTACAAAAGGGGTTGGCAAACATAAAGAGCAACTCCAATCATTCGAATTAGCTCTGCGCGACGCAGGCATTCAAATGTGCAACTTGGTTGCTGTATCAAGCATTGTTCCACCCGGATGCGAGTTATTGACACGGGAAAAAGGCTTAAAGATGATACAACCCGGCGAAATTACGTTTGTCGTCATCGCACGCAACGCCACTAACGAACCTCACAGACTCGTTGCATCATCAGTGGGCGTGGCGATTCCTTCAGGCAAAAACCAGTACGGCTACCTTTCTGAACATCATTCGTTTGGGCAAACTGACGAAACTGCAGGCGACTATGCAGAAGATTTAGCTGCGACAATGTTGGCAACTACGATGGGTATACAATTTGACCCTGAAACAGCATGGGATGAGCGTAAACAACTTTTCAAAACCACGGGTCTTATTATCAAAACCGCTAACAGTACCCAATCTGCTGCAGGCGACAAGAACGGCTTATGGACTACCACTGTGGCAGCGGCAGTCTTTGTGCCAGCAGAAAACGGCAAACCAAAATAGTAGTAAGTTTTTTTGAACCTACATTTTTTGTTTCGCCCATATGTGTGGTTTGGAAATTCTAAAGTTTTAGGTTCATATAGCGTTTTCAACACTTGGCGACCAAACCGTAAACCCTAAATGCCTTAGCTTTTCTGGCTAAAAAAAGTCTCCAGCTTTGAGTTTTCAGATTTCTTAAGAACATCAGCGCAAACTTTTGGATCCAACGCTTTATACTCTAAACCAAGGGTAACGAGCAATCTTTGAACATCTTTGGCGAGGCTGGGGGCTGCCAAGATGGCGCGGACTTCACGGTTAACTTTGGTTTTGATGGGTTCAATGTACTTTGCTAACTGTAAGGCGGCTTCTTTTGAAGCGGTTTTGCGTTTTATCTCCACGATGACTAGTTTACCGTCTTTGTCTTCCCCGAAGATATCCACGAAGCCAGGTTCAACTTTTTTCTCCCAGCTAATAGGCTTAAAACCTTCTTCAAGAAGTTCTGGTTTTAAGAGGATTGCACGGTGCATGTCATCTTCGCTTGCGTGCAAAAGAAAATCGCCTGAATCTGAAAGATTAAGTGCAGAAACCATAAAGATTTTGTCGAATGCAACGCGAACGCTCTCACGTGGCTTCTGGCGAATCCCATGAACCTCCAATTCGTTGTCTTTAATTTGGACGTGAAAGACGCTGCCTGCGGGTTGCCAGTTGACTGGTTCATATCCGACTGGTCGATGCACGAGGAGTGAGCCATCGGATTTAATTATTAACAGGCGTTCGCCTGGTTCAAGCTTAGAGTTTGCTCTGCCAGCGTAGTGTACATGGCAGTTTCCTGCGACGACAAGGGTTCTTCGCTGCGCAAACGCCTTATCAATGACTACAGCCGCATCCGCTAACGTTGGTTCAGTTAAAACAGCAAGTTTGTTGGTTTGTTGCATCCGTGTCTTCACCAACTATTTTAGCAAGCATTGGGTACATAAGAATTCTTGAAGGAACAGACGCCAATGGGTTGGAGAGAAAAGCGCAAAATCATGCAAAGCTACGACGTAACAGCGGAAATGTACGATGAACGCTATGCAGAAGAGCAGCACAGAAAGTACAAAAAAGCATTAGAAAACGTCAATGTGGATAGCAAAGCGGTTTTGGATGTTGGATGCGGTTCAGGACTCTTCTTCAATCAAATCGCCGATAATACGTGCATAACTGTTGGCGTTGATATTTCTCATAAACTGCTGCTTAAAGCCAAAGAACACGCAAATGCTTTCCAAAACTCCTTCATTTTACAAGCCGACGCCGACCACTTGCCTTTCAGGGATGGCTTTTTTGGTGCTGTTTTTGCTTTTACGGTGCTTCAAAACATGCCAAAGCCATCTGAAACCTTGAGCGAGTTAAAACGGGTTACCAAAAAAGATGGAATGCTTGTAGTAACCGGACTAAAGAAAGCATTTCTGCTGGAGAAGTTTTTGGATGTTTTGGAGGATAGCGGGTTTAAGGTCGTTGCTTTTGTGGATGAAGACGCTGTTAATTGTTATGTTGCGGTTTTAACCACTTAGCAATGTTTGGTTTTAGGCGTTAGTTTTACTCGGTTTCTTCTTCTGTTTCCTTTTCTTCTGGTTCTGCATCCTCAGCAGCTTCTTCTGTCTGTTTTTCCGCGTTAAGCAGCATGTTGATTAAGGCTTTCTGGTCTACTTCAGCGCGTGTCCTCCAATCCAAAAACAACTGCCCCTTTTCATCCTGCATAATATAGCCGTAGCGAATGTAACGATCGAGGTTTAAGCCAATTTTCCAATTCGGCATCTTTTCTCCCAGCAGTTTTTCGACGTCTTTGCGAGCAGCTTGCCCTTTTTTGCTGATAATGTAGGAAATTGTTATAGCTAAACCAGCTAAATCGTCGATGCGCCAACCCATCAACTTGTCCTTAGTTACTGTGCCACTTGACAATGCAACAAAAAATCTTGCTTTATCGAGCTCTTCTATTGTTGGTTTTTCTGGGGTTTTTTCTTCTTCAAACACTATTTTAACCTGCAAATCCAGCGGCTTCAAATAATCTTCCAGCAAATCAAGCACTTTGGGGTAATCGGAACCCAATGCCTTGTGAAGTTCCCAGCCTTTCACGCCTGGTTTCTGGTGTCGTTTGTAGAAGAGCATCTGGGTTGCTTTCTTGACTTTGCTGCCGTAAACGCCTTTTTTCTTACTGCTCAAATTTGTTCGCCTCGTTTCCATTTTTGCCAAGTTTCAATTGAAACAGCGATTGGAACTGACGTGGACTGCTCTGTTAAGGCTTCTTTTCTTGGTTTATCGAAGGGTAAAATGAAGACAGTTTCTTCTAACCTGTCAATTTCCAACGTTGCGTAACCATAAGTTACTAAGAAACTTGTAAGGAAAGCTCGCTGTACTGTTTCTTCGTATGTGTCTGCACCGATGAAATCCCAATAAGCAATCTTTCCTCCAGTTCCTTTTTCTGTGACTTTAACTTTGAGTTCCTGCCAATAGCATTCCAGTTCTTCAGAGAACTCGCGATCACTTAGAACACGTTGTTTAACAAGCTCATCGCGGCTAACGTAACCCATTGTCACTTGGGAAACATCTATGTCTTTCCATCTGTCCCCCATTGGAGCCAACGCTTCCCAATAAAGCAACCCCTGCGCTAAACTGTGTAGGCTAAGCTGTTCAAATTCAATCAGCGGACTCCAAGCCCTCAAAAAAACATCCACAATCCCTTGCTTGCTGGTCTGGCGAATTTTTTCTTCTAAGAGGAACGGGTCGGTGTAGAGTGAGTTTGAACGTAGTTTTACCCATTCGCTCTGCATCTTGATTACTGTGGCTAAGTGGTGAAGGGCTTCTGCATCAAGTTTTAGTTCTTCAGGATTTGCCCAATTAGGAAAATACTCCCGCACAATCTTGATGATTTCATCAACGTTCAAAGTGAAGGGATCAACAGAGTGGTTTTCGATGGCTATGCACATTTCAATTATGCGTTCCAGCTTTTCCTTGCCCAACTTCTTGTCATGTTTAATTGACTGCATCAGGCGACCTCACGCACGACTGATTTTCCCTCAAGATTCTGTACGGTAATTACGTTGGCATCCTGCTGCGCAAAGGTGATCTGGCTTGGAGTAATAACGACGTATTGGGCGCTGGCATCTTTAATAATTGCCAGAAGGACTTTAGCTATCATTTCGCGGTTTTTGGGATCCATGTGAATGTCGTATTCGTCGACTGCTCGGAAAGGTGAACGAACATGCTGTTGTAAAGCCAGCAAGAAACCCATAGTGGCTGTGGTGCGTTCGCCTCCGCTTTGAGTGTAAGCATCCAAAGCTACTGGTTTACTACCTTTAAAACCAACATAAATTTCAAGGCCAGCAGTTTCAATGTCTTGGGCGCTTGAAAGTTTTACTTCTCCAGTCGCACGAGTCTGACCCATGATTTTTTGATATTCCACATTAACCCTTTCAAGCAAACTTTCCATAACGGTGCGCCAAGATAGCATGCGTGTTTTGACTTCTTCAAGGGTTTTCTCGCGGTTTTCAGCGACTAACTGCGCTTTTTCTTTGAGTTCCAAGAAAAGCTTAGAGTACGATTCATACTGACGCTCAATATCTTCTGAAACGTCCGCTAACGCGGCTAAATGACCATTAGTTAAGCCAATTTCATCTTGGATTTCCGCGTTACTTTTGAGGACAGCTATTCGCTCTCCCGATGGTAAAGCTTTAGAAATAGCGTTGTTTAGGGTTTCTTCGGCTTCTTTGATTGATTTCTCAATGTTTTTCATGTCGGCTACGGCGTTTGCTCGCTTAAACTCCAGCAAACCTAGAGTTACCCGCTTGTCCAATAGCTCAGAAGAGATTTTTTCGGTTGAATTTTCGAGTTTTAGCATCTTTTTCTGGCTTTCTTTAACTTTCTCTGTTGCTTTTGCGATTTGTTGTTTTGCGGTTTCAAGCATTTTTTTGAGGTTTTCGCTTCGGAGCAATTTAAACTGGTTTTTGTTGGCGAGGGTATCTAATGCTTGGGCTTCGGTAAGAAACTGTTCGATTAGAGATAAGGTGGATTCGTTCTGGGCGATTTCACGTTCAAGGCTTAGACGTTCGTCAAAGACTAATTTTGTCTCGCCTTTGAGAGTTTGCTGGTGTACCTGTTGACCATCCAACTCGCTGATAATCTCTTGTCGGTCGTCTTCTATTTTGCCCTGTGTTTGCTGGTTTTTGTTAAAGTTCGCTTGCAGCCCCTTGATTATGGCTTCCCGCCGTTCAACTTCTGCCCAAACCAGTTCACGGTCTAAAAAGCGGCGTTTAAGCTGCAATTGTTTTTTCTCTTGGTACTTCTCATATTGTTCGTGCCAATAATGAAGTGTTTGCTCTGCTTGTTCTAGGAGTTTGCCCACTGATTCCTCTTGGGTTAGAATGCGCATAAGTTTGGTTTTGGCTTGGACAACGTTTTCTCGGAAAGGTTCCAAACCTACGGCTGCTTCAACCATGCGTAGTTTCTCGATGTTGCTGAGTACGCTGAATTGCTCCACCATGTTCTGGTGCATGATAATTAGCATGTTGTCTGGATCAACGCCGAATTTGCCGAGCAACCGTTCAATGTCCTGTTTGCTGGCCACTCGGTTTTCAAGTTCAAAAAAGTATTTTCCGTCTCGGCGTAAGACTCGGGTTAGAAAGAGTTGGTCTTTGCTGTATTTTGAGATAGGGCGTTTGTTGCCTTGTTTGCTGTTGTCTAAGATGAGTGTGACTCGAGCTTGGTCTTGGCCCCAGCGTATTAGGTCGCTGAGTTTTCGGGAACGTTCAGTGTAGGTCTGTCCTAAACCAACGGAAATAGCCAGCAGAAGTGAGGATTTTCCTGCGCCGTTGGGTCCTCCTATTATGTTAACGCCCTGTTTGAATGGTACTCGGGCGTATTCATAACTCATGAAATTTTCAAGGATAACTTCTTGGATTAACAAAGATTCTTGCCTCTATTTTGAAGCGTTCACACTATTGAAAAGCGCCTTATTAAAACAATTTGACATGTTTAAGCAAATTATCCACGTGAAGAAAAGTGATTGAATCATCCAAGCGCTAACCATTTAGATAATGCAAACAAAGAAAGGATGTTTTTATCTAAAGATAAAGTAAAGAAGATCGGAGTCACTGGTTTGCTTTTCAAGGATTCTTCAGGATTGTTAGTCTTCCTTCAACTTGCCTTTTCACATTTTGGTTATTTCGAATGTACTCTACAAGAACATCTTGGGCAGAAGTGGAAACCAATTTAGGTTTACATGCTACTGTTAGTTGCTCTTGCGACAAGTTTAGGTTGGCTAATGAATTCTTGAAGTGATATCCCTGCAAACATACCGTGTAGAGCCCTTCATTATTCACTTCAGCTTCGTTAATTTTCAGCGATACAAACTGTCGGCTTGTAACATCGTATATGGATCTGACACAGCTATTTACTTGGTAGCATTCTCCTTCGCCGTTGAGGTTTTCTGGACGCATAATGTGGTTAAAAATAGTTCTCAAACCGAGCCCGTTTATCGTGTATCGTGAAAGGGAGTCATCATATGGAAAGCATGTTCGAAGGTCTTTGAGAGTAATTACAGGACCTATTTCTTTTGACCTGATTGATCCACTTCCAATTAAAGTAACATCGCATTCAGCTCTCTCTGCAAAAGCGTCCGCAAAAAGATTACCCAATGAAGTTTCTATTTCGCGTTTTGGATGAGTAAGTGCAACTGCAAGTTTGCCTATTATCGCATTATATTTGTTGTCGACTTCTTCCTGGAAGTGGCTAATGAATTTTTGGAGTTTAACGTCTGGCTCAGCTAAATTGTTGTCTATGGGAATTAATTGCCAAGCATAGTTAATTATTGAGTTTGTGTCATCCTCAACTTCTATATCTAATCGTCCTATATGGTCTGATCCGACGCCTGCTTGAACAACTAGGATATTGTTTACTTTAGCGGGTTCTTTGAGAATTGTGTGGGAGTGTCCGCCTACAATGAGGTCAACTCCTGCCGTAGGACTGATTAACTTTGCCAGTGCCAAGTCAGAGTCAAAGCCGATATGGGTTAAAATTATCGTTAGATCTATGTCGTCGGTTTTGTAAGCGTTGCATATTTTTTCGATTTCTTGGCTGGCTTCCTCTAGGCTAACGAAGCTGCTTATTAGTTCGTCTTGTTTTAGGGAATCCATAACTTTTTCTGTAATTATGCCGGTGAAAAGAATATCAAACCCTGCTTTCTTAAGGATTAAGTGAGATAGCATTAGTCTTTTGTTGTACTGTTTTATGTACAGGTTGGCATTGACTATTGGGAAATTAGCCATTTTCTCAAGAAACAACAAGTGTGGCAGGCCATAATCGAATTCGTGGTTACCTAAAGCAACGACATCTGGGGCGAGGTAGTTCATGATTTCAATGGTTGAGATACCTTTGTATTCGGTGTCTATGAGGGATCCTTGAACCATATCTCCAGATATAACATAGAACACATTTTCTTCTTCTTGCCTAACTTTGTTGATATAGCCCGATAGGAGGGATAATCCGCCTATAAGTTTGCCTTGTTGACCTTGAATTTCTGCCAAGAAGTCACCGTGAATGTCGTTGGAGTGTAGGATTGTGAATTTCTTAGTAGCCATAAATCTCAATTAATCAATAGTGGGGAGGTTGCAATTATGTTTAGTGCCTGATTCTGGACAAGAAACTAAATTCTTTTGGAAAGTACATTGCTCCCACCAATTTCAAGATTAAATTATGACTTTTTCAGCGAAGTTAAGAAAAAACGGCATTTTCAACATTCAAAAAACAGTTATAGTTAAAAGGCTTTTATTCTGATATATACAAAATGTTAACAGGTTAGATTCATGAAGTTTGCGGAAATCGCCATATTACTAAGAGAAATTGTTGACAGGTGCCCAGGGTTAGATGGAGCCACCATTACACTAATACCCCAAAAAGCAATGTATCCACTCTACAATGGGTACCACATCAACATTAAAGCCAACCTTTCCAAAGAAAGCATGGGCAACTTACGGAAAATAGTGGAAGGTCACGACTTAGTCATGCAGATTAAGTCGGACGCAGTTATAGTCTATGAAACAAGATCTACGTAGGCATTTTGGTTTTTTGCTGCTTTGACCTAAACCGCATTGCCTTTTTTATAAACGAGAAACAACGCCAAAAACGCTAATTCTACAAATGCTTTGGTTATTGATAATATAGGCCAGTCTGCAGACCAGTGAATTTTGACACAACACTAAGTACCATCATTCCCTTTGTTGGTTCAGGTATAGATTGATAAGGTTCTGGGGTAGGAGTTACCAAGATTTCTTGACTAAATAATAAAAATTTCTGTTTAAAGATAAAATGGAGATTTATTCCATTCAGGTTTAACAATACATACTGAATCAGCGACGTTTTCATCGCCTAATAGTAGTTTTTAGCGAACTACTTAGGAGATGCTGACGTTCTGAATATCGAAGTACCGTTTTGCCAAAAAGCGCAAACGTTCGGCGTTCTTGCCGTTTTTACCTATCGCGACGCCCTTATCTTTGGGGTTGACGGTTATAACTGCCATCTTTTTGCCATCAGTTCTTTCGGTTACGCGTATTTCTCTGACTGCTGCTGGTTTTAAGGCGTTTTTCATGAATGTTGCTGGGTCTTCGCTGTATTCGATGATTTCGTGTTTTTTGCCTGTCATTCGTTCAAGGGTGTGTATATTTCTTCCGCCCTTGCCGATGGCAACGCCTACTTGTCCTTGGTTTACGATGAAGATTGCGCGTTGTTCTACTTCGTCTACGATGCAGTCTTTTACGCTTGCGCCGCTGATGCTTTCAAAGAGGGCAATGTATCGCATTTCGTCGCAGGTAATTTTTATGCCGGTTGTTATTTTTTTTCCTCCATTTTTTATTCTTGTAGCTGAGTTTCCTCGGTTACTTTGAGAATATCTGAATCCCCTGTTTCGCGGATGCTTAAAGCCGATATGATGAAGAGTTTTTTGCAGACTTCAGCTAAATCCATTGATCCACCTTTATAGGTTATGACGGGGACTTTGGAGATTTCTCCATAGTATTCTATTTGTTCTTTCATGTCTTTTGGACAGTTTGAAGCTAAGACTATTATCTTAGCTTTGCCGGTTTTGGCGTTTTGCAATGCAACATTGGTTCCAAATGATACCTTTCCTGTTTTCACTGCAGACGCTAATGCCTTATCTATGTCTATCATGCTTCTGTTTTTCCTCCTTCTTTTTCTTGCGTTTCAAATGTTGACATGTACAGTTCAACTAAGCCTGTGCCGATTGGTATTGATTGCCCAACTATAACGTTTTCTGTTACGCCAGCCAAAGGATCACTTTCACCTTTAACGGCGGCTTCAACGATGTTTGGTACTGTGATTTCGAATGCGGCGCGCGCTAAGACACTGGCTTTTTTGCCGCTGATTCCATGTCTGCCGATCTGTTGGACGTCGCCTGTTGTGGTCATCATGTCGGCTACTAGCATTACGTGTCGAACGTCTACGTCTAAGCCTTGGTCTTCTAATACTCCTTTGGCTTCGTGAACGAGTGCGTTTCTGGATGCTTCGACGCCGAGGGTTTTAGCGATTTCGTGGATGTTGTTGGTGGTTGTTCGTGAAGTGTCAACGCCTATGACTTCTAAGACTTTGGAGAGGTTTGAGCCGTCAGTGCGTATTACCCATTCGCCGCTTTCTTCAGTAACTAAGACTCGTTTAATGTCTGGGACACCTTTAACTTGGTAACCTGGAACCTTGGCAAGCATACGTTTTAGTTGTTCAGCTTTCTTGGGTTTAATCTCAACTGTTGTATCTGTGACCGTTACGGTTGCGTTTTGCAGTTCCATGCGCATTTTGAGTTCATCCATTGTTATGGCTCTATCATCCATCATTTGCTTGTTTAACTCGATAATTATTGCTTCGCGAACTGGGTCTTCATATATTGCTGAAGCCAAGTTTTCGACGGAAGTATAGATGATATTTCGTGCAACTTCAACTGCGCCTTCTTTGCTCTTCGCATGATCACCTTGCAGGTAAATCGTCATGATTGGAGTTGAGGGAATTCTGCGGGCATCTACAATTTCTATGAGTCTTGGTAAACCTAAGGTGACGTTTTGTTCTTTGACACCTGCATAGTGGAAGGTTCTGAGAGTCATCTGTGTGCCTGGTTCGCCGATTGATTGAGCTGCAACGATGCCGACTGCTTCTCCTGGTTCCATTAGGGCGCGTTTGTATTGTTCAGCGGTTTGGGTTGCGGCTTTAGTTACGCCTTTGGCTGTGAGCTTGTTCTTTGCGAAGTTTGTTTTAAGCTGGTTTAACAGGATGGGTGTTAACTGGTTTTCAACGTTTTTGAGCTGTTTCTTGATGTGTTCAGCAGATGCCATTTCGCCTTTTTCGTCGCCGAGTTTGATTTGGTCAATTAGTCTGCTGACGTTTACTGCTTTGCCGTGGTCGCTTTTAGCTGGGTCCACTCCGTCTTCTCCATATCTGAATTGGATAATGTCGCCTGCGGAATCTCGGACAGTGCTGTCGTATTCTAAGCGGATGTGCTCAAGTGCGTTGATTAAACGTCTCTGCATATAACCGCTTTGTTGTGTACGGACGGCTGTGTCGACTAGACCTTCTCTGCCACCCATAGCGTGGAAGAAGAATTCAATCGCATCTAAGCCTGTTTGGTAGGAGTTGTAGACGAAGCCTCTTGCTCGTGGGCGTGGATCGCCGTCAACGAAGTGTGGTAATGCTCTTCCAGCATAACCTCTTAGGATACGTTTGCCTCGGACTGATTGTTGACCAACACAAGCGGCCATTTGACCGATGTTTAAGCTGGAGCCTCTTGCACCTGCTCTGGTCATGACGATGCCGGCGTTTTCCAATGTGAAGTCTTCGTCTGCTATTTTGCCTGATTCGTCTCGGGCTACGGCAAGTTCGTGCATGACGTAGATTTCGAAGGATTCTTCAAGGGTTTGTCCTGGTAGGCGTGGTAGGGTTCCGTTGCGGAAGTTTTCGATGTGTTCGTCGATTTTCTTTTGGATGCGGTCCATTGTTTTTGCCATTCGGTTGCGGGCTCTTGGTGAGAGGACCAGTTCGTCGTAGGTGTAGCTGAATCCTCGCATGGAGATGAATTGTTTGAGTAAGTGTGTGATTTTGTTTAGGAATTCTCTTCCTGCTTGTGTGCCATAATCTTTGATGATTCTGTGAAGCAAGCTTTCGGATTGTTCAGAGCCAATCGAGCGTCTGTCAATTACGCCTGAGACTAGCTGACCATTTCTGACGACCACGTAAGCGTCATGTTTGCAAGCGTCTTCTTCACATTTTGTGCAGCCTTGGCAGATGTTGGCTTTCAAGACGTAATTGAGAGTTTTTGGCAGGTATAAACTGAAGATTTGTTTGCCTGACCATAGGGGTTCTGGGTCTTTCTTTTCTGGTTCTGGAACTGGGCCAGTGTAGTTTGTTGTTGTTAGCAGCCTATTAACTTGGCTTCTGGTCAGGTAGTTGCCTCTTCGGGTGAAGTAGTATGCGCTTGTGACAAAGTCTCTGATGGCGCCGATGATTGGTCCGCCAAATCTGGGTGAGAGGATTTGGTCTTGAACCTGCATTAACAATAGGGCTTCGGTTCGGGCTTCTTCGCTTTGGGGAACGTGTAGGTTCATTTCGTCGCCGTCAAAGTCTGCGTTGTAGGGGGGACAAACGCAAAGGTGTAATCTGAAGGTCTTGTATGGCAAAACCCTGACGTAGTGCGCCATGATGGACATGCGGTGAAGTGAAGGTTGTCGGTTAAAGATAGCTATGTCGCCGTTTTTGAGGTGGCGTTCAACTATAAATCCTAATTCTACTGCTTCCGCAATTTTTGTGCGGTCAACGACGAATTCAAGGCGGATGCGTTTGCCGTCTGGGCGGATGATGTAGAGTGCGCCTGGGTAGTTTTCTGGGCCGTTTATCACGAACTTTTTCATTTCTTCAATGTTCCAAGCAGTTACCTTTTCTGGTATGGATAGTCGCATGGCAACGTCTTGTGGAACACCGACCTCGTTTATGTCAAGGTTAGGATCGGGTGAGATGACTGTACGGGCTGAGAAGTCGACACGTTTGCCTGAGAGGTTGCTTCTGAATCGTCCTTCTTTGCCTTTGAGGCGTTGTGAGAGAGTTTTTAGGGCGCGTCCACTTCGATGACGCGCTGGGGGAATGCCTGATGCCTCGTTGTTAAAGTATGTTGTAACGTGGTACTGTAAAAGTTCAGATAAGTCTTGGATGATGAGGGTTGGAGCGCCTGCTTCCATGTTTTCCTTCAAACGTTGGTTAATTCGGATAATGTCTACTAGTTTGTGAGTTAAGTCGTCTTCTGATCGGATACCTGATTCGAGTGTGATTGAAGGACGCACATAAACTGGCGGAACTGGCAGAACTTGAAGAACCATCCATTCTGGACGGGCAACTTTGGGGTTGAACCCTAAAATTTCAAGGTCTTCATCCGAGACACGTTCAAGCCTTTCACGTATCATGCTGGGTGTTAGGGGTTCGGAGCCTGCTTCAGTTTGCTCGATGAATTTTGTTGGTTTCTCGAAGGTGATTTTGAATTGGGCAGCTGCGCAGTATGGACATTGTTTGGCTTTTATGTCTGTTAGGATTTCCTTGTAAATTTCATCGGGAATTGTTCCTAAAAGTTCGTTGAAGCGTTCAAGTCTTTGGCGTGCTTTTTTAGAGGCGTCTTCTGAGAGGAGAATGCGACCGCAAGTGCGGCAGGTTGCTTTTAGGAGATCAAAAATAATTTTGGTAAATTCAATATGAACGATTGGTACAGCAAGTTCAATGTGTCCGAAGTGTCCTGGGCAACGAATGGCGGTGTTTCCGCAGGTTTTGCATCTTTGCCTTGGTTCCAGAGTGCCTAATCTGCCGTCCATTAAGCCTGCTGTGATTGGTGCGCCGTCTTCGTCATAGGTGTCTGGAGTTTGAATTTCCACGACTGATTGTTTACGGAGATCTTTAGGTGAGATTAAGCCGAATGAGATTTCATCCACTATTTTATGAATCAATTCTTCCTGTGACATGTTATGCCTTCTCCTTTAGTCTTAATTTTGGCGTGATGCATAAGCTCTGCAGTTCTTGCAGCAGAAGCTTGAAAGCGTAAGACACGATTACTGGTGAAATCTTTGCTTTTTCGTCGCATATTTTGCAGACATAGCGCCTTTGCTTCATGTCGAAGTAAGCGATTTGTCCACAGTTCTCGCATATATAGAGTGTGTACTTGTCAGATTCTTCCAGAAGTCTGTCTCTTAGTAGCATTGCGGCGCCGTGTCCGATGAGGCAGTCTCGTTCCATTTCTCCGAATCTGAGACCACCACCCCTTGCGCGACCTTCAGTTGGCTGGCGGGTAAGCATTTGAACTTGACCTCGGGCTCTTGCGTGAATTTTGTCAGCCACCATGTGGTGTAGTTTTTGGTAATAGACTATGCCAACAAATATGTCTGCGACGAATTTTTCGCCTGTGGTGCCGTTGTAGAAGACTTCGCTACCTGTTTGGCTGAAGCCTAGTTTTACGAGGTTTTTGCGTACTTCGTCAGGTCCTTCGTTTGAGAATGGTGTGCCGTCTCCTGGTTTTCCTCTGGCACACGCTGCTTTGCCTGAGAGTGATTCGATAAATTGTCCGATGGTCATTCTTGAGGGAATTGCATGTGGGTTAATTATTAGGTCGGGAACCATGCCGTCATCTGTGAAGGGCAAGTCTTCTTGGGCAACAATTAAGCCAATGACTCCTTTCTGTCCATGACGGGAAGCAAATTTGTCTCCGAGTTCAGGGACTCTTTGGTCTCTAACGCGAACTTTAACGAGTTGGCTGCCTTCACCTGATTCAGTTACAAAGATACCATCGACGATGCCTGTTTCGGATGGACGCATGTCCACAGATGTGTCACGCATTGAAGGTCCTTTAACTTCGAATTCTTTGTATTCTTCAAGGAATCTTGGAGGACTAATTCTTCCAATCAAAACGTCTCCACCGACGACTTGGGATTCTAAACTGATTATTCCGTCAGGCTCAAGTAGGCGGTAGTATTGTTCTCCGCGGTATCCACGGGTGCCAGCTTCTGGAACGGTGAATTTGTCTTTTAAGCCTCCTAAGTATTGGCGGCATTCAGCTTCGTAGATGCGGTAGAAGGTTGACCTTGCTAAACCTCGTTCGATAGATGCTTTGTTGAATATGATGGCGTCTTCCATGTTGTAGCCTTCGAAGCTGAGCACAGCAACGACGCAGTTTTGTCCAGTGGGACGCTGTTTGTAACCCATAACGTCCATGTTTTCTGTTTGAACCATGGGTACCTGCGGGTAATGAAGAATGTGTGATCGTGAATCGACGCGATGGTGGAAGTTTGTGCCATAAACGCCGAGGGCTTGCTTTGCCATTGCGGCTTGGTATGAGTTTCGTGGTGACTGGTTGTGTTCTGGATAGGGAATAGTTGAAGCGCAAATTCCCAGGATTGTAAAGGTGGCAATTTCCACATGTGTGTTTTGTGGAGTAATGGCATCGTAGGATAATGCTATGAATGCATTTTCTTCTTCTTCAGCATCCATATATTCGACTAAACCATTCTTTATTACATCTTCCCAAGTCCATTCGCCTAAACCGATTTTCTCAAAGTGTTTTGACCCAAGTTTTGCGACGCCGTTTTCAACGATGATTAGTGGCCGTCTTACTCTACCTTCGTCGCAGTTTGCGTGAACTTCTTCTGTTTCTGTTTGGGCTTTGGAGAAGTATGTTACATTAACTTCAGTTGAGATTTCGCCTGCTCTTCGTTTCTGGCGGAAGGACTGAACCATTTCTTTTGGGTTGTTACAATAGCCGATTATGTTGCCATCAACGAAAACTTTGGCGCCTGAAATACGCAACTCAATTGTTGCTTCGTATGCTGGTACTGTGCCCATTTCAAAGAGGAGTTGTTTGATTTTGTCTGGGTTTACACCGACTGCGATGGATGCTGATAACGCTAGGTTTTTGACAAGCCCGCAGTTTGAGCCTTCAGGGGTTTCGTTGGGGCATAATCTTCCCCAGTGGGTTGGATGTAAGTCTCGAGCTTCAAAGTTAGGTTGACTTCTGCTAAGGGGTGATTGGAGTCTGCGTAGGTGGCTGAGGGTTGAGATGTAGTTTGTTCGGTCCAAAAGTTGTGTGATGCCGACTCTACCTCTTCCCCAGTTGCCCGTTGCAAGTGCATGCTGGAAACGTTCTGTGATGATTCCTGGGCGAACAGCTGCTGAGACTGTTATGATTGGGCCTTTTACACCGATGCGTTCAAGCTGATACTTGATGTCTCTTGTTAAGTTTCTAAATGAGACGCGGAAGAGGTCAGCAAGCAAAGGACCACCGAGTCGAAGACGTTTATTCTTGAAGTGGTCTTTGTCGTCTGGTTGGCGTCTTCCTGTTTTTAGTTGAATAACGCGGTATGCCATTTCACCAAGAAATATTGCTTTTTCGCGGCGGTTTTTGTCGCTTCTTCCCAAATGTGGTAGGAAGTTTTTATCTAATGCTGTTTCTGCTTTTTGAAGTCGATATTCTTCGACTTGTCCGTGGGCAACGCGGTTGCCGATAAATAGGATTGCGTCGCTTGGGGTATCTACGCCGATGGCTTTTTCGAATGAGGCACCTAATTGGCTTTGGGTGTCGCTGTCAAGGGAAACTGCTTCGGCTATGTCTTTGTCTTTTTCCATGTTTAATGCGCGCATGATGACGACGAAGGGGATTTCTGTGGGGACTCCTGGCATGGTGACGTAAATTGCGTCGTCTGATTTGAGTTTAAGTTCAATCCTTGCTCTGAAGCCAACTGTTGTTGAGAAGATTTTTGCTTGGAAAACTGGCGAGGTGCCTTTCTCATCTATGTCAACAATAACGCGGTTTGGTGCCAAGTCTTCCATAGCAACTATGACGCGTTCGCTGCCGTTAACGACAAAGTATCCACCTGGATCATCAGGGTCCTCTCCAGCTGAAATCAGCTCTTCTTTGCTGAGTTGACTTAGAAAGCAAAGTTTGCTCTTCAGCATAACCGGGATATTTCCGATGTAAACAAGTTCAGTATCCTGTTCTCTTCCGTCAACGACGGGAGTCATTTCGAGCGCAATGGGTGCAGAATACGCCAAGTTGCGTAATCTTGCTTCCATTGGGTAAATTTCATGTTTTGTCCCATCCACTTCAGTAGCGTAAGGACCAGTAATTCGCGATTGCGGATCGATTACCCAGATTTGACCAAGTTTCACCTTATAGGGGCTTTCTGGAACTTCGATGGGAATTTCAGCTACTTCATCCACGACTTCTTGGAGTCCATGGTCAATGAATTCGTTATAACTGTCAAGATGCTGACGAACTAGGCCTTTTTCGTTGAAGAAAGTTTTCAAAAGATAATGGATATCTTCTTTTTGTACATTAGTCAAGTTTTCAGTTCTCCCATAAATTTAACAAATAATGCTGCCTGTGAGTTTTGATTAATTGTATTTTCATTTTTTCATTTCCTCCGATGCTGGATTGATCCAACTCGAAAAAGGGTTCTGCTGACTTTTCTAAGAGCACAAACACAAGCCGCATAGCAGGCATATAAACTTTTTTATGCATAACGCTCAGGAAGATAAAGCTTGTTAAACTTTCATTGAGCAGGTGTCAAAAAAACCTTTTGGGAAGGCTTTTTTATGAAGCAAAAAAGGAAGTGAAGAAAAAAATCTCTTCTAACAGGCAGACAGCCTAAGGTAATTGTTAAATGAATGTTCGACACTCGAGAACATGCTTTTTTGACAAAATAACCCGACTAAAGTAATTTCTTTTTCCTTTTGCACTGATTTTCCCCTTGCTAATGGGTTCGAAAAGGGCCAATTCAACATTCTAATCTTAGAGACTCACTCAATTATTATAACTAATACCTGGCGATTTTGTATTGATTCCTTCCTAATTGGCGCTTTCTTTTTTCCTGGGCTTCCGTTAATTTTGAGTTACCGGTTTTAACTTCGTAAGTGGTGGGTTCACCAACTTTGTTGCCAAAGAAGTCTCTTTTTTGTACGACAAAGTCGCCGTCTTGCCGAATCTTTTTGCAGTCGTGGCCCTGCATGGCCTGGTCAAACGCAAATCTGTCTTTAGCAATGTTGCCCTTGGCGCGTTTGCTTGACAAGTTGAACCTTCGAGAAACCTTTCCTGACTTCAAGGGATCATCTTCCGAAATTCGTTTAGCCAATCAATGCGACCTTTGTTGCATACATGTTATCAAATAATATTTGAACCTTTACAGAGCATTCAGATCCGCTTAACCAACTCATTCGCTATTGGTTTGAATAGAAACACTGTTAAGATCCTAAAGAGAGACTTTACTAGCGTTTGATAATTTCCAGAATAATTCCCTTTTGAGGGTTGCCTATTTTCTTAGTTACTATAGGAAGAAGGTTTAGGTCGACCTCATATCCTATGCTATTACGGCTGTTTTGAATGGCAATTTTTGTGGTTGTTCCCGATCCCAAGAACGGGTCGAGAACCGTTTCCCCTTTGACGCTGAACATTCGTATTAAGCGGTCGGCGATTTCCTCAGGATAAGCAGCTGTTCTGCGTTCCAATTGGCTTGAAGTTTGTCGTGTGCCCTTGACAGCCCAAATTTGGCTAAACCATTCATCACGCTGTTTTTTAGTGAAAGCACTCTCATACCGCAACCTGTCTTTGGGCTGAAATTTGCGAAGATTGCCCTTCCTGAACAACAAAATAAATTCACAGTCAAGCGTAACATAAGCGTTTGGTGGAAGGAAACCTGAGCCTAAAAAAGCACCTTTTCCTTTGTACATGGGTTTAGTGGTAGGTTTTTTCCATAGAATATATGGGAGCGTCCTGAAGCCGATTTTTTCGCATACTTCGGTTATGCGTGAATGGTTGGGATAGAGTTGGAATTTGCCATTTATTGAGCGGGTAGCATCGCCAATGTTTATACAGGCAATTCCCCCATCAACGAGAATGCGGTAAGTTTCTTGCCAGACCTTCGCCAAATAATCATGCATCGAATCGTAGATTTGCCGCACAGTTTCATCATTGCTATCGGTAGCCAATTTCTTGAATAAATCCGCAATTGTGGGGTCAGCTTTTGCAAACAGCTCATCCCACATTGCTATCATAGGATAAGGAGGCGAAGTCACCATCAACTGCACACTCGCGTCGGCAAGTTCGTGCATCTGTTGGCTGTTGCCAAGAATAATTCTGTGCTGGGTCTGCATTGCCACTAAATATCGCTGCTAGGTGTTTTACTTTTGCGGTAGACGGAAAATGATTAATAAGACGGAATCAGACAGTTTTCTATCCGAAACGTTGCTACGGTAACCAAGCTAGGTCAAAGGTGAAAGAATACGCCTAGAGCGTGTTCCACTAAGGACTCAAGATCTCGACGCTTTGACTCAAGCGCCCAAATGGGAAATCCTTTCCCTCAGGGGTTCGCAGGTTCAAATCCTGCCCGTAGCACCATTCCAGATAAGCATTTTTACGCCCCCGTAGCCTTGCGGAGAATATCCCTGAGTTACATAGTGAGAACCGATAACTGATGATTCTCAAGATCTCCAACTGCTGATATGTTGCCCATTGAAAGAGCTTCTCTGGACAGCAGTTGCTCATGGTTTTCGCCTAGATCATAATTATCATCGTGAAATTCCCAGTAAACTGATAAAGTTCTAAGGTAAGAAAAATTATTTGAAAAAATACCTAAAGCTTTTGACCTTGACTATTGGTTTTTTGATGCATTAACCGCTTTTTCTAAATCAACCAAGTCTAAAAGGATAGGCGCACGCTTGCTACTCCTAGTTTTTTTGCCTAAATGATTGACTAAAAAAGGGGAGGGATATTTTGGTTGATTGAATTTATGGTCGCTTTCTTAGCACAAGTATCGTTACTGCAAAGCCAACGGCGATTGCAATTATTATTGCTATAATACCGGGCAGTATGTAGGTATCTGCAACTGATTGTGTTTGTTGCGGTGTTGGTGTTGGGCTTGTTTGAACGGATTCGATTGCAAAGCTGGTTTCTGCAGTTGAAGGCCAATATGATTTACTGCCTGCAAATGTCGCAATTACAGTATATTCGCCTGGAACTGGAGGAATAAACGCCAGTTTGTATGTGCCGCTTGCATCGCTGGTGGTCTTGCCAATTTCATAGTTGTTGTTGTTTGGATCAAGTACGCTCAACGTAACTTCAACGCCCTTCAAATCTGTGGGCTTCGGCGTCTGCATGTACAAGTATTCCATCCATGGAGTCATATTTTCGTCGGCAATAGCAGGAACGCCCTCGGGGAAGCGTGCGGTCAAAGCTGAACTAGTGGTGCCTGCAGAGATGTCGTTTACTTTTCCTGTGATCAGTATTTTGGTGCCTTCGGTTACAACATTATTTTGGATTGTTGCTGTTGTGGAAGTTGGGCCTTTTCCGAATGAGTATATGCTCATATCCCATTGATTTGCAGTTGCCATGTAGCCATCACCAAAAGCGAAAGATTTCCATGCTCCATGAGTGTCCCATATGCGATCTCCAGTTGTAGCGTTGAATGCATACATCTTCCATGTCCTGTAGTAGGGTTGTGTAAAAGAGTGCTCTTGTGCGTAGACGTAGACTTTGCCGCCGGCGATTTGTGGAGTGCTTAGTGGGGCTCTTGAATATGCGCTTTCAAGACCTTCAGAGTCGATTGTTGCCGTCCATAGTCGGTTTCCGTTTGCAAGGTCATAGGCGAATACTTGACCGCCATAGCCTGCTGAAATGAGCATGTTTTTGTAGAAGGCGCATCCTCGGCTATACATCATCCAGTTGGGTTCTGATTCGGTGACCCATAATTGGTTTCCTGTATCTACGTCAAAGCCAATCCAACGTCTGCTCTCTTTTGCTCTCATTACAAAGACGCCTGCCTCTAGAGCTTGCTCGGTGACCATGTTGCCTTCAAATTGCAGAGTTTCATTAGCGACTGTTCCCTTTGGATGTATTTGCCATAGCACCTGTCCTCTGTTTTCTGGTTTGGCACTTATTGCCCAAACTGAGTATCTTTCGGTGTATACGCTGCCTCCGCTGCTTCCGAAGCCTGTGCCGCCAAATACTATGTCGTTGAATGCGAAGATGGGGCTTCCTGGAATTCCTGCTGGAAGGGTTATGTTCCATGAATAGCCATAGGTTCCGTTATGTTGCTTATGCTCAGCAGAGTTTAGCGCTGTCACGGGTCTCCATTGCCAGAAGTTAGTGTCCTGGACGAAGGTGGGACTATCAATATTACCCCATTGTGATTGAGCAACTGTAGTCATTGATGGTATTCTTGAGAAGTTCCATAAAGCTATCCAAGCTCTGTTTGAGGTAGATCCTCCGCCAATAACATACTTCATGTATTCACCTTTTGACCCTACACTCTTAGTGCCAGATGGCACGTTGTAGATGGTGAATAAGTATTCTCCTGTGAAGGGATCATATGCGGTCATGTTGGTGCCGTATTCGTTCCACAGGTAAGCTTGTGCTCCGTGCTGGTTTGGCGAATAATATTCGTAAATTGTGGCGCTGGTTACTGCAATGTTTTCTTTTTTCCAGATTTCTTCTCCCGTGCGCAAGTCTACCGCAATTATATATTGGCCTGTTGTGGTTACCAAGTCTCTGCTGTGTAGGTCTTTGTGGTTTAGAGGTTGACTGTATATGAGGATTCCACTAATAATTATTGGATAGCTGAATCTTTGTTCGTAGGAAGTTCCTTCATAGTAACTGAGATATGGGGTGTCAGTGGAGTCGCTAATAATTCCTCCGAGCTGTAGTGGTTTTGTCCACATTATGTGAGCAGTGTCAGGTGCAGGTGCATCTGGACTGGGTCTGCCGTCCATTAGCCAGTTGTTTCCAACGAGGCTCCACTGTCTATTATATGAAGCGATTGGACGAGACCAGTATTCAGTTGGAAGTGCTACGTCTGGAGGGATTTGCACTGGTTCTTCTCTAACAGTGAATGATGCTATGTCACTGTCGGCGGCTGCATATAATCGGTTGAAGGTGGTTGTGTTTTTCCACTGTGCGGGGAAATGTGTTTGCACTGTCCAGTTGCCGATTATGTCTGGCGCAAACATATAGTACGTGCCTCCCACTGGATCTGAGACGGGTAAAGTAACGGTTTTAGATTTCCCGTCTGGGTCCGTGATGGTAAGCGTCCAGCCTGTCCATGCCTGTCTATTGCCCGGCGCTCCGAGTAGGTTGTCAGTTGGCGTTTGAGGGGGTATCTCCGCCGGCCAGACGACAACGGTCACAGTTTGACCGATCCCGACCGGATTGGGAGCCGCGTCAACATAGACGAACGAAGGGTATTTCTCTACTGTTATTTGTGCGTTAACTTCTAAAACTGCGGCAAATGAAGAGACGATAATTGTTAGCGTTAGAATAGCAACGATAGCAATACTTTTTTTATTCAAAATCATTTTTCTCTTTTCTCCTTTAGAGCGATTCTCTAGTTATATGAGAAACGCCTACTATGAATCCTCCTAATTTTCTTTTAAGCTTTTCCTAATTTCAGTAGATGTTGTTTTGTCTTAACCGTGGAGCACGCGAAGCAAAATTGGTAACAAAAATGCAGATGGTTGCTTCTGTTTGACGCCTTATGGTGAAGAAACTTAGCCTTATTGGAGATTTCACTTTTCTATCGAAGCATCGCAAATATTTCGAAACTCACACACTTTCGACATTACCTAAGGAATTCTCGCATAGTATAGCTTCTCTTAATGTTTGTCAATTAGTTGACGATGTCAAGGCGCGCGCGCCGACCACTATCATTTGACTCATTAACCGCTTTTTCTAAATCAATCAAGTCTAAAAAGATACGATTAGTAATAGAGTCAAACTTCTTAGGATGTTGCTTTTTAAACTGAGTAAACCGATAACGGTAACGCATGAGGCTGTTCCAGCTTTTCTTTTCTGTTGTGCTGCCATCGACAAGTAAGCTTGGGAGTTTGCGTTTAACTCGGTCAGCATTTACCAAAAAAGAAAACCTCCTGAGCAGTTTTGGCAGATGGAAGAGAAAAAAGGGGAGAGTTTAGTAAAAAAAAAAACTTCTGGAGGGGCAAATCCTGCCCGTACAAGCTACAATCATTCAGAGTTTTTTAAAAGATAATTTTAATACAGCCCAACGCTTGTAAATTGTAATCGTAATTGGGTGGCATGGTTGGTTAAAACAGTTTTCACAGAGGAGGACAAGAGAAACCTCAAGGTCATAGCTGAGGAACTCCATGAAATTCGCGAGCTAGTCGAGAAACTTGCTGAAACAGTGGTCAATCTAAGCGACAAAAGACTATTGGAAAGTTTCCAAGCCCCCAAAAATGACTTTAACGAAAACAAAGTCCTCAACTTCAAAGAAACGCTAGAAAAACAAATAGATAAAGCTGAAAAAGAAATTCGCTTATGAAATTGGGAATTACGCATAATTTTATTTTCATCAGCCAACTACTCATCTAAAGAATAATATGAACATTCAGTTTCCTGAGGTTGGTGTTTGCGGTTTATCGTGCAGACTTTGCCCCATGTACCAATCACAAACAGAAAGCAGATGCGGCGGCTGCAAATCTTCAGTCAGGATGACTGTTGGTTGTCCCTTCATTACTTGCGGAGTTAAAAAGCGAGAAGTTGAGTTTTGTTGGGAATGCTTAGAGAATAGTGCTTGTGACAAATGGAAGAAACATCGCGAGGCGGGAAAACAACGAGATTCCTTTAAGTGTTACCAAAAACTCGAAGACGACATAGCAGTCATTCAAAAAAATGGGGTATTGGCGTTTGAGGAGCAGCAGAAAATCAGGGAAAACATTCTAAGAGAAATGCTAAATGAATTCAATAATGAGCGTTCAAAGAGTTATTATTGCATCGCCGCCACTTTGATGCACATTGATGAGATGAAGGATATTTTATTAAAAGCAAGGCAGCAATCAAACGGCATGAAACCAAAGGATAAAGCTAAAGTTTTGCATGCAATGCTTGATCAAATTTCTAATGACAAAGGTTACCTATTGAAACTTAGAAAATAGCGACTGATAATCAAAACCAAAGTTTTTTGCTAACAAAATACAAAATAACCTAGCTACCCACTATCATAGAAGAGGATTAACCTTGACCACTCAACAAGTCACATGGGACCTAACGGAACTTTTCCCAGGCATTTCTGACCCTAAAGTTGACCAAGCTATCAGCGAAGCCAAGATTATAGCAGACGCGTTTGAGAAGACTTACCGAGGCAAAATAACCAACCTATCACCAGACGATTTACTGAGGTGCCTTCGGGATGTTGAGGCGTTTGAAGCAAAATTCAGCGAAATAGCCTTGTTTTCGAGTCTTTCGTTTTCTGCAGACATGACTCAGCCCCAAGCTCAGGCGTTTAATGACAAAGTAGACAAACTCTCAGCCTCCATCGGTAAGCAATTGGCGTTTTACTCCTTGGAACTGGGTGCGCTGGTCAAAAGCGAGCCTCAAGTAATCAATGAGCCAACCTTAGCCAATTACAAGCATTCACTGGAACGTGTCTACCGTCGCGTTGAACACCAGCTATCCGAAGTAGAAGAGCAACTTATCATTGAGAAGGACCAGTTCGGCGTCAACGCTTGGGAGGAACTGCAGAGCAAGTGGCTAAACACTCGCCTCTTTGAAGTTACAGTTTTGGGCGAGAAAAAAACGTTGAGCTATGGGGAAGCCAACGGATTGCTCCCTCACCGCGACCGAGCAACCAGAGAATCCGCTAACCGCACAATCTACGGGCTCCTCGGTAAAGACGGCGAAATCTTCTCGGCGGCACTGCGCAGTATCTGCAACGATTGGGTAACGATGTCTAAACGCAGAAAATACTTATCGCCCATGGAGTCCAGTTTAATCAGCAACGACACCCAAGAAGTCATAATTGTCAACCTGATAAAAACCATCGAGGAAGGCGCAGGGTCTTATCGGCGTTACCTCAAATTGAAAACTAAACTGATGGGGTTGCCAGCATTGGGTAACCATGACATAGTGGCGCCCTTGCCCGAATCCGCAGAACTCAAATTTACCTTCCAACAAGCCCAAGACTTAGTTATCCAAGCCTACAGCCGATTCGACCCCCAATACGCTAATGCAGTAAAAGAAATATTCGAAAAGCGACATATAGATGCCACGCCACGCTTTGGTAAACGCAACGGCGCTTTCTGTGCAAGCTACTACAATGGAAAATCCGCCTACATATTGCAAAGTTTCAACGGCACTTTAACCGATGTTTTCACATTGGCACATGAGCTGGGGCATGCAACACATGACTGGTACGCTTCAAGAAGCCAAACGCTGCTCAACATGAATGTTCCCTCTACTGTTGCAGAGACGGCTTCAATTTTTAGCGAACTGCTGCTAACTGACCAATTGCTGGATAGTGCAAAATCGGATGCTGAACGAAAAGCTCTGCTATGTTTGGTTTTGGATGAGGCGGGGATGACAGCGTTCCAAGTGACCGCGCGGGTGTGGTTTGAACAGGCACTCTATGCTTCCATTGAAAAGGGTGAATATTTGGATTACAAAACGATTTGCAGCTACTGGACTAAAAGCCGTGACCGCATCTTCGGAGATGCCGTCACATGGTTCCCCGAAATGGAAGCCGAATGGACTATGAAACCCCACTATTACATGGCAAACTACCGCTTCTACAATTACCCCTATGTCTACGCCCAAATGTTCGTGTATGCTCTTTATCAACGATATTTGAAGGAAGGAAAAGCGTTTGTGCCCAAATTGGTGAAAGTGTTGTCTTTAGGGGGAAGCATGTCGCCTATGGAAATCGGCGAAATCGTTGGGTTAAATGTGGCAGATCCTGATTTCTGGAAGGGCGGTTTGAAAGTGTTTGAACGGTTCATTGGGGACTTGGAAAAAATCATTTGACGCTATGGTGTTGATTGGTTTCCAAACCACTTTTTAAACCATGCGAAAGTGCCACATTCATCGTTAGAAGAGCAGGATAAGCATGGAAATTCTTGCCAGCTGCATAAATCACTTCACCTATTTTTTTGAAGATTTATTGTTGTCGGCTATGAATTTGTCGCGGAGTAGCCTATTATGGCTGTGGGAATAGTTAGCCACATTCAAAAATTAGTTTGCTAAAAATAAGTTCTTAAAGATGAATTTTGGGAAAAGTAAGAAAAGGCAAAATGCCTGTTTTACTTCTTTTCTTCGGGTTGTTGGAAGAGTTTCTTAATTGCCCCGATTCTTGCTTTCTGCGCCAGTATATCACTAGTAACAACTGTTATGGCTTCTTCAGGACACCATTTAACGCATTGAGGTCCATCAGCTTTATCTTTGCACATGTCGCAGACATAGACTACCTTGCTTTCTGGATGCAGCATTATAGCGCCGTAGTCGCAGGCTTCGATACACCAGCCACAGCCGTTGCATTTGTCTTTGTCTAACACGATGTTGCCTGTGTCTTTTGACTGAGTAAGTGCGTCTCGTGGGCATGCTGCGACGCAGGCTGGTTCCTCGCATAGTCGGCAGGTTACTGCCATGTTAGCTAACTGGTTCACTCTTACAACGCGGATTCGTGATTTGAGCGGGTTGAATACTTTTTCTTTTGTGAATGAGCAAGCATACTCGCATATTTGGCAGCCTACGCATTTTTCTGGGTCGGTGGAAACGAATTTTCTCTCGTGCAGCTTTACCATGTTTATGCCTCTTTTCCTTCGATTATGCTTGAGAATTCTTGAAGTCCTAATTCGTTGAGCTTAGCTTTGGTTGGTATGCCTTCAACATTCCAACCTCGGGCTTGGTAGTAATCATCAAGCATGAGGTCAAGTTCGTCTTGTGTTACGATGGCGCCTTTGGCTGGTCCTTCATCAGTTATGGGTTGATTCATAACTTTCCATGGCAACGTGTCGTCTTTGCGGCTTAAGCCCTCGCGAACGTTAATGAGTTTGGCTATTGTGTTTATGCGCTCGCCTGCAACACTGAGTTCCTCTACAGTCATATCGTAGCCTGTAACTAGGCTGTAGAGCTTAGCCATGTCTGCGAGTTCCTTGTATAGAGTACCTTTAGCGTTTTTGCAAATGATAAGCGAATCGATCAATGCATAGATGTCTTCTGCTTCTTTGACAATTTTGCCGCGGCCTTTTTCAGCTTTCAAACGGTCAACTTTACCCTTTAAATCTACGGTGTAAGCGCCGCTTCGGTTCTGGTCTCCTCCCCGGAAGGATACGGCTGCGCCTAAAGCAGCGGTTTTCAGGCAACGCAAATCATAACCTGTAAGTTCTAAACCCTTAATCTGCATGGCAAACTTGCTTGAGTTTTTGCCGATTTTTTCTGCTGCAACTTTTACGCCATCTGCCAGCATGTCACCGATTCCTTCGCGTTTACCGATTTTTTCAATAAGTTGAACCAATGCATCTGCATTTCCGAAGTGAGCATCTAATCCGCCCAGTTCCTCATGTGTTAGGAGGCTTTTTTCGTGACAATCCATGACGAAACTAACAGTTACGCCTGCACTTGTGGCGTCAAGACCATAGTAGTTGCAGAGTTCAGCGGCTTTAATTATTGCATCTAGTTTGTCAACGCCGCAGTTTGGTCCTAAAGCCCAAATGTTATCATATTCCATACGTGTCAGGGTGCCTTTAAATGGACCTTCGCGGATAAGGGCTTCGTGTTCACATCGCATAGCACATGAGTTGCAAGCGATAATTTTTGCAATATATCGATCGTTGAGTGTTTCGGCGCT
The DNA here is from genome assembly GCA_963840325.1 of Candidatus Bathyarchaeota archaeon. Taxonomy (GTDB): domain Archaea; phylum Thermoproteota; class Bathyarchaeia; order Bathyarchaeales; family Bathycorpusculaceae; genus Bathycorpusculum. The sequence continues at coordinate 308,022 of CAWIYM010000003.1, read as the reverse complement.
GACTTTTTCAGCGTTCTCAAAATGAGCGTTGTTAAAGTTACGTGTTGGCAAACAGAACAATGCGTTTTGGTTCATGATGTTTTCTGATGTGCCAAGGGTTCGGTATTTCTGTGCAGCTGGTCCCTTCATGCGTTCATGGAATTCTTTGACCATTATTATGAATTCGTCGGGTTTTGCAACTGCGATGTCTCGGGTTCCTCGGACAGCGATGGCTTTGAGGTTTTTGCTGCCCATGACTGCGCCAAGCCCGGTTCTGCCTGCAGCTCGGGTTTTCTCATTAATTATGTTAGCAATTTTGGAGAGTTTTTCGCCTGCTAAACCGATGGAGGCTACCCTAACGTAATAGTCACCGAGTTCGTTTTTGATTGCGTCTTCGGTTTCTCCTGGGGACTTTCCCCAAACCTGTGAGGCGTCAAGCAATTGGGCTGAATCATCATCGATCCAGAGGTAAACTGGTTTTTCTGCTTTCCCCGTTAAGATAATTGCGTCGTATCCTGCTCGTTTGAGTTCTGCTCCGAAGGTGCCATGGCTTACAGCCTCTCCGACACCGTTGGTTTCAGGTGACTTAGAGATGAAGGCGTGTCCATTTCCGCCTGTCGGAAACATAGTTCCCGAGACGGGTCCGATTGCAAGTACAAGTGTGTTTTCTGCGCTCAGTGGTGCCACGCCTGCTTTTGAATTGGATAGATAGAGTTCCATGCCAAGACCGATTCCGCCGATGTATTTTTTGGCGACTTCTTCGCTCAGTTTTTCTGTGCGAGTTTTGCCTGTGGTTAAATCAACATATAAGATTGTTCCCGCGTAACCTAGCAAACCTTGTTCCTCCAAGAGTTTAGAATATTTAGTGCAGTTGAAGAATATATTAAGTTAATGGGTTTATAGTTTAAAAATTCACGGGTTTCTATGGAAGTCAAAATGCGTCATGCATATTTAGGCATAACGCTAAGCAAGGTTTTCTTAGGCAAAAAACCGAATCAAGATAGAAAAGAAATATCAGAACCCAACAACAAACACTTACATGAGCAGAAGGCAAAAGAAATGGAAGTCAAAGTCCACTACATAAGTCTAGTAAAATCTTACACGAACACAAGCCAAGACGAATTCACATTACCAGAAAAAACCGTACTGTCGGATCTGCTTGCCAAAATCGCTGTGGACTATGGCAAACCATTCACTCAGGAAGTCTATGACCCAGTCAAGAAAGAGATGAAAGCCTCCTTTGTTGCAATGGTTAATGGCGTGTTAATGGACCAACTCCAAGGTGTAAACACACCTCTCAAAGACCGCGACAGTGTCATTTTGATGTCGCTTGTGACAGGTGGCTAAACTTTAGTTTACCTTTAAAAGGAAAACGATCATATTTCTTGATGAAAAAATGACCAAAAAAAGATACCTACTGCTTTACTACGGATTCACATTTGCTATCTACATATTTTTTATAATTTTAGCCCTCAGCATGCGAGTTCTTTGGGTCAGCGCTCTCTTAGTCTTTGTTTTTGGCTCAGGCATCGCTATACCAATCTTCTGGAAGTATCATTATAGGCACTCTGGGAAAGAGGAAAAAGAGCGAATGATTACTCAAAAACAGATTAGTCACTACTATTATGACCGATGGTACACCCCAGCCGACTCAACCGAAATAGAATGCAAAATTAAAAAAATTAAGAAAAGAAAAAAGTTTTTTTGATTTAAAAAATGAGATAGCTACAAAAATAAAAGATGTATGCTTATAAAAAAGCAATTATTTTTGGTTTATTTAGTTTTGTTTTCTTCTGCTGTTTGGAACAGGTTTTTGACTGCTTTCTGGCGGTACTTTTGTGCCAAGGTTTCTGCAGTGACATATGTTAATGCTTCCTCGGGACACCATTTGACGCATTGGGGTTCTTTGGTTTCGTTGTCGGTGCAGCTGTTGCATGTGAATACGACTTTTTTGTCTGGGTGCATGTTCATGGCGCCGAATTGGCATGCGCTTATGCACCATCCGCAGCCGTTGCAGGCGTTTTCGTCTACGCGGATTATTCCAGTGTCGCAATCTTGTTTTAAGGCGTCCCTTGGGCAAGCTGCAACGCATGCTGGGTCCTCACAGTGCCTACAGGTAACTGCAAGGTTCACTAGCGGTCCGAGTCTCATAGCGCGTATGCGTGATTTGGTTGGGTTGAAGGTTTTCTCGTTAACCATACTACAAGCGTACTCGCAAACTAAGCAGCCGATGCATTTGTCGGGGTCAGCTGTCACGAATTTTCTGTCTTGAGGACGTACCATTTTAGTTTCCTCCAGTGGTTGCAACTGCAGCTTGAGACTTGACTTCTTTGGCCGCTTTCATTGCGTCCTCAGCGAGGTAAGCTAAGTCGTCTAAACCTAACAGTTTCAGGCGTTCAACTGTTGGAATACCGTCAGCGGTCCATCCTCGCGAAGCGTAGTAGTCGTCTAATCCAATTGCCATTTCTTCATCGTTGACACAGACGCCTTTTGCTGGTCCTTCGTCTGGCACAGGGAAATTCTTTATTTTGTATGGGACATCGTCGTATTTGCGTGTGCCTTTGCCTTCGCGTATGTTGAAGAGACGTGCGAGGTTTTCGATTCTGTCGCCGTCCGCCATCATTTCTTCCACGGTGATTGGTATGCCTGTTGCTAACGTGTAGTAGTTGGTTAGGTCCTTCCAGCCATCGTAGTAGGTGCCTCTACTGAATTTGCAGACGATGAGTGAGTCAATAATGTTGTACATGTGGCTCTCGTCTGTTATCATTTTGCCGCGGCCTTTCTCGATTTTGAAGCGGTTTACTTTTCCCTTAACGTCAGGTGAGTAAGCTCCATTTCTCAGGTGGCAGGCACCTCGGAACGAAACTGAAAAGCCCAACGCTGCAGTTTTTAATGTTCTCAGGTCGTAGCCTGGAAGCTCTAAGCCTTTGATGTGGCAAGCGTACTTGTATGCGTCTCCCCCGATTAATTCGGCTGCTTTTGCGACTCCTTCAGCGAGGATGTTGCCTAGCCAGCCTTCACGTTTGCCTATCTTGTGGATTATTGCAATTAGGGCTTCGGCGTTACCGAACTTGAGGTCAATTCCATCAGTTTGTTCCTTGGTGATTATGCCGTGCTCATATAGGTCCATAGCAAACGCAACTACGACGCCGATTGATATGCCGTCCATGCCGTACTCGTTTACTATGCGCATAGCTTCTATTATTGCGTCTAGGCGGTCGACACCGCAGAGGGGTCCCATGCTCCAGAGACACTCGAACTCAAGCCGTGAGGTTGAACCTTTGTATGGTCCTTCTGGAACCACACCAATGTGGTCACAGCGCATACCGCAAGTTGCACAGCCGACAATTTTCTTTACGTAATGCTCATTAAAGTATTCGCCGCTGACTTTCTGGGCGCCTTCAAAAGTGGCATTAGTCCAGTTTCTTGTTGCCAAAGCTGAAAGCGAATTTAAAACCAGGACGTTTTCGGGTGTACCCAAGGTTTTGTATTTTTTTGTTGAGGGTCCTTTCATGCGTTCATGAATAAGTTTCACAAATTCCATGAACCCAGGCATGTTCGCGACGTTAACGTCGTGTGTTCCACGGACGGCGACAGCTTTTAAGTTTTTGCTACCCATGACTCCGCCCATACCACTTCGTCCAATAGCACGGAACTCATCATTTATTATGGCTGCAAACCTGCAAAGTTTTTCGCCTGCCTCGCCAATAGCTGAAACCCGGATATAGAAATCGCCGAGTTCTTCTCGGATGGCTCTGTCTGTTTGACCGACAGTGAAATTTTTGAGGTGTTCACCGTTCATTATTTGGACTTTATCATCATCAATCCAAAGATAACTGAGCTTTGGAGCTTTGCCTTTAATTATGACTGCATCGTAGCCGGCGCGTTTGAGGTCAGGACCAAAGAAGCCGTGTGCTTCGGCATTACCGATACCGCCAGTGGCGGGAGATTTGGATACAACGGCATAACTGTTGCCGCCTGTTGGACCCATGGTACCGCTGAGTGGACCAGTTAAGTAAATAATTGGATTTTCTGGATCATAAGCATCTGTTCCTGGAGTGGAGTTATCAAATAACAGGCGAATACCTAATCCGATACCCCCGATGTAACTTTTGGCCATCTGTTCTGTTAATGGCTCGGTTTTTGTTTCCCCAGTTGTGAGGTTAACAAATAAAATTTTTCCTGCATAGGCAAACATGCTTTTTTCCCCTCATGTCTTGTGAGTTAGAAGGGATTTGAAAAGTATATTAAGTTAATGGCTAATTCATTTAAAAAATTACGGCTAAAGGCGACCTGATTTTCGTTACATAACGCAACAAATAACCCGCCAAAACACCACTAAATCGTTTCTCGAAGCGAAAACTTAAACCAACCCCAACTCTTTCCAATGAGGCAGGCGAAAAACCTTGAAGCGAACCGACGCCTTAAAACAATCAGCCCAAAAACATGGCAAGCCATCCGACTTCCTAATCTTCAACCAACCTAACCTAACCTACTTCACAAATTTCCAAGGAGCTAACGCGTTGCTAATCCCTGAAAAAGGCGAATGTATCCTCTATGTTTCAGCAGTGAACTATGAACAGGCAAAGGCAGAAACCAAAGGCTTATCCATCGAACTTGTAAAAAGAGGAGAAAACTTGATGGAAAAAATCGCCCAACAAGCCACAAACAAAAAATTCGCCGTAGACGCCTTAACCGTTGAGAGTTGGCATGCACTAGCCAAAGCAGTCGGCGGAGAAGAAAAACTCGAATACGCAAACAACCTAATTCGGGAACTCCGCAGCGTCAAAGACCAAGAAGAAATCAAACTTATTCGCGAAGCTAGCAGAATTGCAGCTGTTGGCATGGAAAAAGCAAAAGAAATCATCGGTGTTGGTGTAAAAGAGAAGGATGTAGCCGCAGAAATTGAGTACGCTATGCGCAAGGCAGGCTCAGACGGCACAGCGTTTGAAACCATAGTGGCATCAGGTGCAACTTCAGCATATCCTCACGGCAGCAACCTTGAGCGAACAATCTGCGATGGGGACTTTGTCATAGTTGACTTGGGCGCAACCTACAAATTTTACCGCTCAGACATCACCCGAACCTTCATCGCCAGCAAAGCAACCTACCATCAAGCAATAATCTACGACGCCGTAAAGCTTGCCCATGAGAAAGCTCTTGAAGCTATTAAACCTCAAGTTGCCGCAAGCGAAGTTGACAGGACAGCTAGGTGCGTGATTGAGGAGGCAGGCTTTGGCGAGTACTTTGTCCACAACCTTGGTCACGGAGTCGGCTTGGAAGTTCACGAGGCACCCATCTTGAGTCCCGACAGCAAAGATATCCTAGAAGCAGGAAACATTGTAACCGAGGAACCTGGAATTTACGTGCCTGGTCTAGGCGGGGTGCGAATCGAAGACACTGTCCTTGTTACGAAAAATGGCGCCGAGATACTAACCGTTGGACCTTGCTTGCCTTAGGATAAAACTAAATAGGCTCAACGCATTTTTCTAGTTGAGTGTGTTTTTGTGATTAAAAATCCCGCAGTTATTCTTGTGGATGTACAGAACGATTTTTTTACTGGTCCCCTAAAAATCAAAAGGGTCATCAACATAGTTGAACCGTTGCAGCGGCTTGTTGTCGCTGCACGCAAAAAGCAGGTGCCAGTCATCTACAGCATCGACGCCCACTATCCACAGGATGTTGAGGTTGTTCGGAAATGGGGCAACCACGCCATAAAAGGCACCGAAGGCGCGCAGGTTATTGCGGAACTTAAGCCTGAAGAAGGCAAAGATTACATTGTGGAGAAGCGGACCTACAGCGGCTTCTACGAAACAGGCTTAGACCCACTGCTGCGGAGCCTCTACCAGGGCGACGGTGTGAAAACTGTGCTTTTAGGAGGCTTACACACCAACATGTGCATACGCCACACTTCTGCGGACGCTTTTTTCAGAGGCTACCAGATCGTAATCGCTAAAGATGGCGTGGAAGCATTTACACTGGAAGACCACGAGCAGGGGCTAAAATATTTGGAGTACGTCTACAACGCAAAGATAATGGAGACAAACGCGATAATACAGGAAATAGTGAAGTGAAAGGATATGGCGAAGATTTTGGTTGTTTATGATTCAAGGTCAGGAAACACCGAGGCGTTAGCGTTGGCTGTAGCTAAGGGCGCAGAAGCAACTGGCGACGTGGAAGTTACGGTGAAGAAGGTAGAACAAACTAAACCCGCCGATTTGCTAGCGGCAGACGGCATAATCATGGGATCCCCAACCTATTTTGGGCAAATGTCCGCTAAACTCAAAGCCCTAATAGACCAATCCGTCCAAGTCCACAAGCAATTAGGCGGCAAAGTCGGTGGCGCCTTCACCAGCAGCGGCGGAACCGCTTCCGGAGCTGAAACCACCCTGCTCTCCATCGTGAATGCAATGTTGATTCATGGGATGATTGTGCAGGGCCGAGCTGATGATGCACATTACGGAGTTGCGGTTATGGGTACACCAAGTAAAGAAGACCTTGCCGAATGCGAGACGCTGGGTAGAAATATTGCTGTGTTGGTTAAGAAACTGAATTCTTGTTAAACCTTTTCTCTGGTGGTTTCTGTAATAATTGAGCCTACTAGAACGCCTATTCCTAAAGCCACAGAGGCCAATGCAAAGGTTTCATGGTGAAGGTCGCTTATCTGGAACCAAACCCCAAACGTTACTTTCTGCTGGAACAGAATTAAAAATGCTAAAACAAAGAATACCACGGCAACAAGAACAGCTACCCAACGATTACTCACAAAAACACCTACAAACTAGTAACAACCCAAGATTTTAAAGGTAATTGTAAGCATGCATTTGGTTGTTCTATAGGAGAACAGTTACTTTCTTGGGGGAGAATTATAAGCCACCTCCCGAGAAAAGCAAGAAGTGAAAAACCGAAAAGTTCCCAGAAAAAACAATAATTTGCAGCATGCTCGCCTTGGTAATAATAAAGTGTTAAGAAAAAGATTAATTGTCTCAACTTGGAAGTAGTCGTCCTGCAAATTCCAAAGACGACTACTCTTAATGTTTTGCCAAGTGTTGAAAAAGCACTCCAGAAATCTTGTTAAAGACACATCAAAGACACATCTGGTAGGCAATTACAAGAGCGGAGGCTACTTGCAGAAATTTTAACTATTCCATTAATTCTTATAAAATTGGAGGTATAGTTGTGGAAATCGATTTGTTGCAGAAACTTGGCAGAAAAGAAATCACAAAATCGCATCTCTTTGCAATGGTGGAGTCAGATTTTGGTTTGCTTTCTGAAGTGTTGGAGGGCACTTTGTCGTCTATGGCAACGGTTAGATACGGCTGCGGAAGCGTGCTTATGGATTTAAGCGAAAAATACCCAGACAAATTGTACCCATACATGGACAACTTCATTGCTTTGCTCGACAGCAAACACCGCATTCTAACTTGGAATGCCATGGCAGCCATTGCAAACCTCACCACCGTCGATAGCAAACGCAAATTCGACGCCATATTTGACAAGTATTATAGCTTCTTGGGCAACGATTACATGGTTACAGTTTCTAACATAGTTGTCAATTCGGCGAAAATCGCATCAAACAAACCCTATTTGGCTGAAAAGATAACTCCCGAACTCCTGAAAGTTCAAAACCTCAAAGTAACGCCTCACTTAACTGAGGAATGCAGACTGGTCATTGCAGAACAAACTCTCAAAACCTTTGAAACATTCTTTGACCAAGTTAAAGATAAAGAGCGAGTTTTAGTCTTCGCTCAAAAATACGTTAACAGTTCAAGAGCTTCCCTAAGAGATGCGGCGCAAAGATTTCTTTTAAAGTGACCATAAAATAGCAAACTAATTCGAATCACTTTATTGGTTTGAGCAATTTTGATCTGTTTCTACTTTGTCATTATTTCTTCCCGATGGAACATAGCAGCGCTAAAATAGAATAAAGCCGCATCAACTGGTAAAAGATCGGAAATTATCAGAAGAATAGTGTTGTTGTTTCATATTACTTATTTGAGTTTAACATAAGCATAAATCTCGCCCCGAGAAACATTTTCCGAAAATAAACTGCAAGGAACGGTATGTGAAATCTTTTATGATTGAAAGTAAGCAAGTTTCTTGGAAAGTTGACGGGATTAATGTTTATGGAACAGTTACTGCCCCTGTAAATTGTGGATCTTGTTGTGGAGTAGTTTTTGTGGCAGGTAGCGGTCCGACTGATCGTGATTGGTGTTCCCCACTCTTGCCCGGATCCAACGGCAGTGGGAAATTGTTGGCGGAGTTGTTAGCTAATGAGGGTTTTGTTACTTTGCGTTACGATAAGCGTTCATCTGGACCTCATGTCAGAGTGAACATATCCAAATTGATTGGTAAGATCAGTATGCAGAGTCATTTAGACGAGTTATCAGGTGCAGTTGAAACTCTGATCTCTGATGATCGTGTTAGGAGGGATTGTATTTTTGCGTTTACTAACAGCGAAGGCGCTATTCATGCCTTGAATTACCAGTTGCAAACTAAGAATCGGCGTTTTAAGGGGTTGGTGCTTACGGGTGCACCTGGAAGGGCGATTGGTGCGGTTGCTCGCAGTCAAATTTTGGCTCAGATTAAGATCTTGCCCAACGTCGAAGACATCATGAAAAAGTATGATGAGGAGGTCGCCACGTTTAACGCTGGCAAGCCTGTGGTGCCTGACCCATCCCTTCCCGAAGGAATTCGCCAACTGCTCCAAAGTTTGACAAACCCTGCCAACTTACCGTTTGCACGTGAATTGTGGACCTATGACACCACGGAAGCTATCGTCCAAGTAGATGAACCCATTCTAGTACTAATTGGCAAGAAAGACATCCAAACTGACTGGCAAACAGACGGCAAAGCGTTGGAAAACGCAACCAAAAAAAGAACTAACATAACATACGCTTACCCAGAAAACGCCAACCATGTACTAAAGCGCGACGAGACTCCTAGAGGACAACTCACCGCGCAGGCAGCATCAAACTACAACGCGCCAGATACAGAACTAGACCAGCAAACAGCAAATACTATAATCACCTGGATAAAAAAACAAACAAATCAATGATAACTGAAGTTTTTTTTAGAAGTTTTCGAGTCGATATATTCAGTAAATGCATTTTTTGGCTCAAGCACACGCTGAAATTACATAAAAAGCAACCAGCAACTACTAAGCTGAATAGTAGAGAGTTAAGTAAAAATGAAAATTTAAACGGTTATGTCTCAAAAAAGCTTTCATCGAACAAGGGTTTGGGGAAAAGGTAAGCTAAGCGGACCAAGCCATGTGCTACACAGGATGTAGCAAGAAAGGGGGTGATTGCCTTCTCCTTGTTTAGCTGCCAGACCCGCCCAACTATCTGCTTTTGTTGGTCTATGTCTGGTTAGCGTATTAGCGCTCGAAATAATATAAAATAATGTTGTCACAAAATGAAACAACAACAAAAAATTTAGTTGTCCTGAACTATCATCATTGTCAATGAACTATTTACTCCCGCTAATGGTTTTATTCGTAATTTGGTAATTTCCTTAAGCTTATCTATAGAATTACCTTTAATTTTGATTAGAAGGTCATAGACGCCATATAGTGCGTGAGCTTCTTCCACGCCGTCGACAAGTTTTAGGCGTTCTAATATTTTATCTTGGGCATCTAAATCGGTGTTTAATAAAACAACTGCTGAAATCATACGTCAATCCTCGTTATTTTTCACTTATCTTGAAACAGCATAATTAAGATGTGTTGTTGCAATAGTGAAGCCACAAAGCGCAAACTAAGAAAAAAGTGAAAACTCAACTTCCCCTCCATGCTCCCTGCATACAAGAAATCAAAAACTACTTAGAAAAAAACAGCAAAACATGCAACATCCAAGAAACCTAACAAACATCACAACGCCACAGCAACCGTCTATCATCCAAACAATGGAGAAACAAGCCAAAAAACTACCAGCCTCACAGGTATGCAGAAGTTTTACAGGTCAGGTTAGTTTTAGTGCAAGCAAAGGTACAGTCAGTCCATCCATGTCGGGTGCATTTACTGAAGGCACGTGGAGAGGTTTGATAAATATGAGTGAGGCTGGCTTTGATATAGTAGTTTATGTAAATGATGGCAATGGTCACACAGGAAGAAGTAAACCTATATCTGTATACCCGCAAAATCCAACTCCTACACCAATGCCATCTTCATCTTCAACTAACCCAACGCCAACTCCTGCGGTTCCAGAGTTTTCCTGGTTAGCAATTATATCGCTATTTGCCTTTGTGCTGTCTACGACAATTATACTTAGGCATCGAAAAACACTTAGATTAAACCAATAGACTTTTTTCAAACAAGTAAATTGATCAATTAGTTCAAGAAGCCTGACTTGAATCAGTCAAGCCATTTGTTTTCAGAACGTTTGCAAGTTCAGTTTTTAGTTTATCAACTTGCGCTTGTAATTCAGTTATGCGTTTTTCGTGTGTGTCAAGTTGCAGTGCAGAGAACTTGGCGCATCCTAACAAGAAGCCAACATCTCTAGCTGGGTCACGGAAACCGTCTTCATCGAGCAGAAAAGGCAGGCTTGTTTCTATGTCGATAACTTCTGTTTCCATAACTTTGCCTGTCGTTGGTTGCTGAAGAGGCACGGTTTTTGTTTTGTAGTTTTTGACTAAGGCTAAGTCGTCTAATGCGTCAAATACGCTGCTGGATGTGTGGTATTTGAGGTAGTTGCCCCAGAAAAAACAGGAGCTACTAAACTCAGAATGGCGTCTCATCGAAGAAATACCATAGCGAGATAGAAGCATTACAAAAATTGGCACAAAAACTGGCACAAAAACTGGCACAAAAACTGGCACAAAAACTGGCACAAAAACTGGCAACAAAAATTTAAGTCGTGAACAGAAGCTTATCTGAAGCTGTCGCCTCAATTTTTAGCTTCCAGCAGGAATCCTTGCCCTCAACAAAGTACTCGTAGAGCAGCAGCAGATCTACCCGCAGCTTATGCTATTCGTTGAATTCCTCGAGGGTTTCTCCGACAAATGGAAAACTTGTGTGTGAAATAGTTGGTGGGCCCGAGGTGATTTGAACACCTGACCAACAGATTATGAGTCTGGCGCTCTACCTAACTGAGCTACGGGCCCAAACCGCTGTACTCTTAATACTGCTGTTTCAAAACAGATTTAAACATTTTCCGCCGACCGTTAAGCAACAAAACGGTCAAAAGGGGTTAGTGTATGCCGAACCATTTCTCGTACCAAGCATTGAACATGGATAAGCAGTCCTTTTGCCATGCTTGTTCGCCTTCATCTTTGCGGAGGCAGTTAACGAGTTCTAAGTTATGGGCAATTTCTGCTTTTGCATCCTTTAGTATCGCGTCAACATCGTCGAGCATGTCGTTGCCGCCCGCAGAATAATCTGTGGTTGTTTGTCTTAGGAAAATTCTTTTGTGTTTGATTAATTCTTCAATTTTGCCCTCACTCATACACGCGCACCAGTAGGGAATTGCTGTCTTTTTCCATTTTAACGTTGTGTTCGCTCGTAGTGATAGAGGTATTCTTGGGCGTAGCCTGCGTAAGCTCCAAAGTAGGTTCGGGCAAAATCTCCGATTTTTTGGTATTCGCCATTTGTTAGAGAGGCGTGGCTTTGAAGTTTCTTCACGAAAGGTTCAGGCAGCTGGTCGGCATAGTGGTTTAGGATTACGCGTTTAACCCAAACGTCCACGGGGAAAGCTTCTAGTTTCCCCAGCGAAAAGAGCAACACACAGTCAGCAACTTTCAAGCCCACGCCAGAGAATTCTAAGAGGTTTTTTCGGGCTTCCAGATAGGGCAAATTCTTTAGCTCTTCAAGGTTTATGGTTTGGTCTCGGATTTTTTTGGCTGTCGCATGCACATATTTAGCCCTGTAACCTAAACCGCATTCCTGCAGCCCATTTTCGCTCGCATCTGCCAATCTTTCCACTGTTGGAAAAGTGTAAAAGTCCATGCCATCGAAAATTTGTTTTTCGCCATATTTTATGGAGAGTTTTTTGAGCATTAATTCGATGGCGGCTATGCTCTTGTAGGTGGCGCAGATGAAGCTGATGAGGCATTCCCAAGGCAATTGCTGAACAATCCGAAGCCCCTCAAACCTCTGCAAAGCTTTCTTAACATATTTGTCTTTGCCGATGCACTGGCTGATTTGGGCTAAATTGTGATTCAAACCAAAATACGTTTGTATAAATTCTTTGTTAATGTTCTCAAATTGCAGTTCCGCACCGCATTGCCTAACCTTAACCACGTTTTCGCCGACAATGCCATACCACCAGCCGTTAATCTTGCGCCATCTAAATACCTGTCCGCAGCCAAGAGAAAAATCCAAATCAAATTCAACATCTAGCCGCATCGGGTTTACTCCATAAACTTTTCTGCCATAGGAATCTCGGGTGATAGACCTTTCCGCTGTCGCAAATCATTAATCACTTGCAAGGTGAGTTTTTGGGGCATCCTTTCCCAGTGGTCGAAGAACGTTTGCCAAAATGCTCGCCCCGAGGTTGCTGAACGAAGTTCTTTTGAGAAGTCGAAAGTTTCAGAGACCGGGATGTAGGCGCTGATTATGTTGAGGAGTCCTTTTTGCTCGAATAATGTTACTTTGCCGCGTCTCATGGCGAGCATTCTTGAGCATTCGCCTGATAGTTCAGTTGCGACGGATATGATTATTTTATAAATGGGTTCGAGTAGGACTGGGTCTGCGGTCAGGAAGCTGCCGAAGATTGCTTTGCCTATGCCACGCATAACTTCTGAACCGTCCTCATTACTTTGATTTGTCTGCAAATCAATTAAGTTAACTTTCAAATGCCTCACTGGTTCACCGCAAAGAGGACCATCCCTGCAAGCATACTCAAACCCAGCAATGATAGCCTCCAACGTTTCCTCGGAAACTCCCTCGGTTTTTCCGCTGCAATCCAAAAGCACATTCCTATACTCATCCACCGAAAGAACATTGCCGGAATCCACATCTGCAGGATGCTCATTCTCTTCAGTTTCAGGCATAACCTGTACCCAAAAACTGTTTAGCTTGTTGGGACTCTTTGCCAAAGCAACCGCACCTTTTTTCTGTACAGTTTCTGAGTAAACGACTCTGGGCGAAGAAACTGTGACGTTGAGTCCATCGCTTTTTAGTTGGTGCACGGCTATTTCCAGATGCAACTCACCCATGCCACTAAGCAGGTACTCGCCGGTTTGTTTGTCCGCGGTTACTTTGAGGTTTGGGTCTTCAGCCGCAAGCTTCTCCAGCGCATCAAGCAGCAAAGGAATTTCCTGGGGAGTTTTTGGTTCAACCGCCAAAGTAACAACAGGCTCAGAAACATAACATATCCCCTCGAATGGCACCATGCCATCTTTATGTGCCAAATCGACGAGGGTTGCTCCAGCCTTAACCCTTCCAGTCAACGTAAAAGAAGCCAAACTGCCCGCGGAAACCTCGCTGACTTCTTCGCGTAACGCGCCCATGTCGATGGAGACTTCCTTAACTTCGGTTTCAGATAGGGCATCGACAAGATGCAACCTGTCACCCTTCTTGACTTTGCCTGAGAACACTCGCCCAGTGGCGACGGTGTCACCGTTTGAATCAGCATGAACGTTTGTAATGAACAGGACGGCTGTTGCATCATCAGTGCATTCAACCAGAGCCAAGCCAATTTTGGAGGTGACTTTCCCATCCCAAATCTTCTCAATTCGGTAACTTTGCGCTTCCCTTGGGTTCGGAACGACATTAATCGCCATCTCAAAAATAGCTTCGTAAACGGGCAAGGTTTTTTGCAGTTTCATTTGCTCACCATTAGCGTAGGCTTTGGTTATGTCAGAAAACTTTACTCCCAGTTGCTTAGCCATATTCAAAGTGAAGCCCCAACCATGTAAAGCAGAACCGAAAGCGACGTTTCCCAGTGAACCACTGATTTTCCATTTGTTCTTGAATGAGGGTTCCGCATAGAGTTCGATGAGGTCGTTGAATCGGCTGATTATTTGGTCGAGCTTCTTTTGGATCTGCTCATCGCTAAATTGAAGCTCGGTGATTAAGCGATCGACTTTGTTTATGAAAAGAACGGGACGGACACGTTCTTCAAGGGCTTGTTTTGTAACGATTTCGGTTTGAGCCATGATTTCCTCAACAGCATCCACAACGACCACAGCGCCATCTATTACCCGCAGCGCTCTTGTAACTTTGCCAGTGAAATCAACATGACCAGGAGTATCAACCAAATTTATGACATAAGAGGTGCCTTCAACTTTGTATAGCAGGCTTATGTTGGCAGTTTTAATCGTGATCTTGCGTTTCTGTTCCTCCTCAAGATAATCAAGCACCCGTGCCATACCAGCCATCTTAGTGGACAGTAAACCTGCCCCAGCCAACAAAGAATCAGCAAGCGTAGTTTTGCCGTGGTCAATGTGCGCAATGATCCCTATGTTTCTGATAAGCTCTTTTCTGCTCATCAGCTGTTGCATTTCTAGGATTTGTTTAAACCGCGGCATACTAAACCCTGTGGATAAGTTTAAGTTGGAACTAAGGTTCCTATTAAATTTAAAAGTTAATGTAGCTTTGCACTTGAAAAAGGACTAAAAAAATTGACGCCACCAATAACCGTATCCATTGAAGCATTAATCGAGGAACCTTACGCGTCAATAGTGTGTTATCCAAGAACAAACCCCACAGAAATACAATTGCGTTTGGAAGAACTGCGACAACATGATGTTTCTGCGGTTGAATTTATTGGGAAAACCTCGGCGTCTAACATTCCTGTTTTGGGTAAAGGTTACGTCGGCGTTGTAGTGGTTGCGCAAGTTAAGGGGCAGCGGATGGCTTTAAAAATGCGCCGAATTGATGCCGACCGCCCAGACTTTACACATGAAGCCCAAATGCTCCAAAAAGCCAACGTAATCGGTGTCGGACCCCATTTCATTGCTGCAAGCAAAAATTTTCTGTTGTCTCAGCTTATAGACGGCGATTTGCTTGAGATTTGGCTTGAAACCCAACGTGATAAAGGGCTTATTCGCAAGGTTTTGGTTGACATATTAGAGCAGTGCTGGCGACTAGATGAAATCGGTTTGGATCATGGGGAATTAAGTAAAGCACCAAAACATTTGCTTGTGGATAAGGCAGATAAGCCGTTTATCGTGGATTTTGAAACCGCCAGCATTGTGCGAAGAGTAATTAATGTTACTTCGGTTTGCCAGTTTCTCTTTATGGGAAACAGCAGGGCAGCAAAGATGTTGGATGAAGTGTTTGGCAAGAAGAACAAGTTAGAATTGATTGCTGCTTTGAAAAATTTTAAGAAGAACGAAAATAGGATGAATTTTGAGGGTTTGCTTGAGATGTGCCTTCCATAGGGTTTAGGCTACGATGTCTTGTAGTCGCTTTTGTTTGATGGCTTCTTTGAATTCCATGGCTATGCGTCTGCCCATGTACATGTTTTCTCCGTATTTCAGGTAAGCATAGGGCGAGGTGCCGATCCCGACGTTGGTGCCTGCGACGATTCGTGCTGAGATTTCGAATGTGTAGATTTTTGCTTCGTCTGTGATTACGGTTTCGAGGCAGAAAGGTCCGATGATTCCGGGCGGGGCGAGTTCGCGGGCTTTTTTGTGGACGTTTTCGCCCATTCGCATGATTTCGGGCAGTAGCGATTCGCGGAGGACTATGGGGAAGTTGCCAATTACGGTGTATGTGGGGTTTATGTCGATTTCGAGCTGTTGCCGTGCAGGGATTTTTCCGATTGAATCTACAGCGGACTCATAGCGTCTATCCATTGCTAAAAGCTCCACGTCATCGTTTAGGATACTGCTGAAGTAGCTCGGGTAAACGTTCACGCCCAATGCGTATTCTTGTAGGTGGATACTTGGCAAATCTTCTTCAGTTAGCATGCCACGTTTTATCATTTCTTTGAATTGTTTATAGAAGTTCTCTGGCGAATTGGCGAGGAAGTAGCCTCTGCCTCCTTTGGCGCCTTGAAGTTTAGCGATGATTAATCGGTCGATGTCTTCTGGGGTTTTGAAGGTGGCTGGCAACTGAAGTCCTGCTTGGCGTAGCCATTCTTCTTGGGATTTGCGGTTAGCTTCCCAGTGTAACAGTTTGCGGTTGCCAAACATGGGTACCATGAGGTTGTCGGTTAATTGTTCGGTGCTTAGGTATGCTGTGAATGAGCCATGTGGAATCAAAACCACGTTGAGTTTGCGGAGTCGTTCCTGCATTTTTTCGTCTAACAGTTCAGTGAAATCTTTAACGATGATTAGTTCGTCGACCAATGGGTACTTTTGGTACATTATGGCATCTTTTTCTTTGCAGATACAGACAGTTCGGAAGCCCTCTTCTTTGGCGCCCTTGAAAATGTTAAGCGAACTGTGTGACCCCAGTGTGCCTATAGCTATTTTGTTTTGGTCGTATTTTTCGATGATTTTGCCGATGTCTTGGCTACAAATCATGTTACCACTTCAGCAAGCCTATGCTTCCTTACCGCACGTTTAATCTCCATGGCGACACGTTTGCCTGGACCCACTTCAACGCCATATTTATATTTCATGTAGGGCGAGGTTGGCTCAACGCAGGGGCAACCTGGAACACGGGGACTAACGTCAAAGACGCGGAATTCTAAGTCTTTGGTTACTGCGCCTTGGAGTGCGAATAGCCCAATCATGCCTGGCGGGAACTCTTTTTTGCAGATTTGCACCCAACGTTCTGCAGCTTCAAAGATTTTTTCAAGTTGGCTCTCACGCATGGTCACTCCCATGTGTCCGATTTCGATGTTTTGGGTGGCTATATTGAGCTCTAATTGTTCTTTTGCTGGCAAGTCGAGGACACCGTCGAGGTCAGTTTGGATTCTTCGGTCAAAACCGAGCAAGTCGATTTCGTCGGTTAAGGGGGACCAGAAATAATTAGCGTTGAACTTCGCGCCAATAACATATTCTTCAATGACGGATTGGTTGAGGGCTTCACGGGTGATGATGCCTGATTTTATGCGTTTTTCAGCTTCCCGTTCGTACTCTTCAGGCGTGGAAGCATAGAAAAATGCGCGTTCAATTGCTCGTCCTTTCTCCGGCACTTTCACGATGACTGGACAATCGATGTCTTTTGGGGATTTGAAAGCTTTGGGGATTTTTATTCCGGCTTCTTTGAGGAGCCAGAGTTGGTTTTTGGGTGCGTTGCGTTCTTCAGTTTTGAGCAGGTACCTGTTGCCCATGAGTGGAACAGTGAATTTCTGTTCGATGGCTTCATAGCCTGCGTAAACGCTGAAGGAACGGTTGGGAACAAAAATGGTGTTTAGGTCTGTTAGTTCTTTGACTGTTTCGGGTTTTGTTATATCTGAGAATTTGTCTAAGGAGATGAATTTGTCAAATATGTTTCGGTAATAGCGTGCGTATGTTTTTTCTCTGCCATTTTGGCAAACAACCACGGTTTTGAACCCTTCCTGTTGAGCGCCTGAAGCGATTTCAAGAGCAGAGTGGGAACCCAAAACGCCAATGTGAATCTTCTTTTGGTCGTACTTTGCGATTGTTTCTTTAATTTTATCGTTCATCATCATATTCTTTCACTCATATAGGCTTTGTAATCATCAATTACTTTGGCAAGTTTAGGAGTATCAAACAGTTTATTGCCTGACATCTCGTTTGCCGCTGCCATGTACATTTGGCTTATGATTGTTTTAAGTTTGGGGTCAAGTTTGGGTGGCTCTGACTTGCAGAGTGTTTTCCAATCTTGAATGCCTTTGGCTTCACTTTCTTTCTTTGCCTGTTCCAAATCCGAGTACCAGCATGTGTTCTTGTAAAATTGCCTTGCGACTTCCTTGCTCACATGAACGCCATCGAAAGTAAACCTGCATTCATCAAGGGTTCCAAGCACGTCAACAACCATAAGCTTTCTCTCATCATCAAAAGCTAACTCTATTTTGCCATCTTCGTTTTTCAAACCTGCGTTTGATGCAGCTTTTGTTATTGTTTCATCTGCTTTTAACAAAACAGCTTTTGCATCGGTTAGCTCTTGGTTTGTTAATCCAGCGATTTTCTGAGCTTCAGTCCAAGTGACGTAGCGGTCGGTTTCTTCTAGTTTTGTGCTGACGTCGAAAATTGGTTTGGAGAGATTTTCACCTGGTTTTGGTTGGCGGTCTAAGCCTAGATCTTGAAGGGTTATCTTTCCTTGGGCAAGCCGTTTGAAGACGGATGAGCCTTCTGGCAAGCCGTTGCGGTATATGATTTCAAGGGGAATTAGGCAGTTTTTTAGCGTTGATGTGTAAACGCTGTAGTCATGCTGGACTCTGCCGTTGGCTACGCTTGTTTTAGGTTTGTAAACGTTAACTAAAGCCACTTCCATGATGCAAGAAGGATGTTTTAACTCGGCAACCTTCACAGCTTTATTGTTACCATCAACTAACCCTTTATAGTGGGTTTTAACTCCAATCTTCTCCAGTTGCTCAAAACAGTAAGCACCCATAAGGCACAAAGCTGCGCCTTTGCCTTCGATGTGGTCAGGCATTTCTCCCCAATCAAAAACGCTGTAACGGTTGGAAAACAGGAATCTGCCTGTACCCATTTCGGTTTGGGTTGGGTTCTGGATTACGTGTAGGTCTTTTACGCTGCCCATCTTTGGTTGCCTCAAATTGGTTTGGTAATTATTGTTTTTGTGCTTATATCGCTTTATCTAGCGAAGCTTGAATTACTGTGCTATTGAATCGAAACGTTTCGAATTTTGGGACACTGAAATATGAAAGTTTTCCATCGATTCAGATCAAGGAACAGATGTCAAGGCTTACCCCTTAATTGTTTTGCTAAAAAAGAATCTGGTTTTTACTGTTCATGTGTGCTCTGTCTCGACTACCGACTACTTACAATTTTACTATTAAATGATTTTAAGTGATAATTCTACGAAATCATTATTCGCAGTTCACAAAGGTTATATGTCACCAGCGATGTCTTGAGCGATATCGTTAGTGATAATACCATGCTGTTTGAGAGATCAATGAAGCGAACCGCAGGAGTCCCAAGAGGTCTTCTCCGATTTCTGGTTTTGAAATACTTAGTAGAGAAACCTATGTCAGGCGCAGAGATTGTAGAGATAATAGAGCAGGAAACGGGTGGAAAGTGGAAACCAAGTTCAGGATCAATCTATCCACTTCTGGGTTGGCTTCAAGTCAAAGGGTTCGCTAGCGAGGTATCCGTCGTTGAAAGTGGAATGAAACGTTATTCTCTTACAGACAAGGGCAAAGAATTCTTCAAAGAACAAGTAGGGGTTGGGCAAAATTTCTTAGAAAAAATGGAGTGGCTTGCACCAATACTCATAAGAGGGTTCCACTATGGCACAGACCATGAAAACTTGCTATGTGCCAAAGAATCAGCGAAAAGAGTTCTAGAGACATTCATACAATTGGGTACCAAAAAAGACAATTTGACAAAAAGAGACATCGAAGAAATAGCCGAAATCTTGGACAACTCTAACGCACAGCTAAGAAAAATTGTCGAAAAAATCGATGAGAAAAAAATCAGCCAGCGAAAATAGAAAAACAAAATTGGTGCTTATATGGGATTGAAAGCTAGTTTTATGATTGCATGGCGATCGTTGTCCAGAAGGAAAAGCAAAAACCTCAGCGCAATTCTTGCAGTAGCTTTAGGAGTAACCTTACTAGTAGGCATCCAGATTACAACGGCTACTTTGGAAAACTCATTTCTATCAAGTCTCTCTCAAAGTCAAGGAGAGGTAGACCTTCAAATTACAAACAGCACTATGGGCGGCTACCTTAAGGCAGCAGATCAAGGATCTATAGCAAATCTTGTTCCCGAAGCAGAAGGAATCATGCCTGAACTTACAACTCAGATTCCTGCGTTAGTAAAAAGCCAATTTGATCCCAAGATGAGCGCGGCAGGAATATTGCTAGACTATCCTCAAGTTTTCGGCGATTTTTACGATTGGAAAACAGGAAACCGACTAGACCTCAACGCCCTTCTGACTAACAAAACAAGCATCCTGTTATCCAGTGACCAAGCGGAAAAACTAGGACTAAATCAAGATACACCTCTACCAGTTACTTTAACCACTGAATTCAACAACCTTACAACAACACTCATACCGCCTGTTGTTCCTCTGTCTGAATGGATTATAAATACAAACCTCACAAGCGGCAAATATGTTCTAAACAGCGATGTCTCCAATCTATTTCTTGAACTTCAACCAGTCGATTTCACAAGCATTGCCACGATTTACACCGTCAACTGTCCCCAACTGAATCTGTCGAATTATTTTTCAGTTAACGTGACAGTGACTGGAACAAGCAACGCTGGCATTATATTGGGTTTCTTATTGGATGATGACAGCGCAATTACTGTAGCAAACATGACAGATCCTGCTACACTTAATTCCTTAGTTTTTGACTTGACGCCCTATAATGGAAGAACACTTAGAAGTGAAGGCTTCATGACGATAATGAGTTTAAATGGAACTCAAGCCAGCGTTAACATTACCGAAATAGCCTTTGAGAGCCCAAATCTAAACTCAGGTTCAAGATTGCCTATCGTTAAATATTCCTCTGGAATCTCAAGAGTAGACCTGCAAGTAGTGGGAATCTTCGATTCTAATCATCCCGGCATTAGCTCACAATATTCCGGCGCTGTATTCAAATTAGAGCATTTGCAGGAATGGATTAGTTTACAGGATCCTAAACATGTAACAGATATCGTTAGCGCTTTTTTGGTTACCTACAAAGGTGACCATTTTGTTCAAGAAATAAATAAAGATTATTTGAAAGGTAAAGTGGATTCGTTAAAAGCTTCAGTTCCTCAAGAGGTAGACCCCAAAACAGGTATTTCAAAAGAAATTTACCAAGTTTCTTCCGCACGGCTGGATTTCTTTGGACTTGCAGAGTTCTTCATTACATTAATGAGCACTATGTTAACTGCTCTTGGATTTCTGATTATGTTAACGGGTGTATTGCTCATAACTAACATCCAGCTTATGAGTGTGGAAGATCGGGAGTTTCAAACAGGAGTTCTACGTGCTGTAGGTGACAATCGCAAAGGAATTTTCCAATCTATAATGATTGAAAACTTGTTCCAAGGAATAATCGGCGGACTTATAGGGTTGCTTGGCGGATTAGCCTTTGGTCAAGCAGTTGCCGCGTATCTTGTAGGATTATTTGGTACAGGTGCATCTAGTGTTCAACCAGTTATTTCTCAAGAAACAGTCATTTTATCCGTAGTAATTGGCGTGGTCCTAAGCATAGTAACTGGAATTCTTCCAGCTCTAAGAGCTTCTCAAGTTAATGTTGTGGAAGCTCTACGCGGCATAAAAGTGAAATTTAAAGCAAAATCAAGCAAGAACTTAGCAGTCTTGGGTGTTCTGATGGCTATAGCAGGCATCATTGTTCTGCTCTACAACGGAGTATTTGATGAGGCAAATCAAGTTTTTTGGAGTAGCGCAGGATGGGACAGCATAGGCGAATGGCGAAATCTACTTATAGGCTTTGGCTTGTTGACGGGAGGTCTCGGTTTTGTCTTGTCGAGGTTCATAGACAGAGTTAAAGCTTTCAACATAACAGCTATCACTCTTTGGGTATTTCCCTCAATTCTATTTGTTGTTGCTTTGGGTAACTGGATATCTGGAGTTGCTGGACTATCCATTGAAATCTTGATAATCGGGATTATTGAAATAATTATTGGCTCCATATTGTTCGTCGCGCTCAATTTACCCATTGTAATGCGTGGCCTTAGGAACGTGCTGGTAAAAGTTAGGGGTGCAAAGGGCGTTGGACAATTGTCGCCCGCATTAATATCCTCGCATATTACTCGTTCAACTTTGACATTTGCCATTTTTGCCATTATTTTAACTATTAACGTGCTTGTCGCGGCATTAATTCCCACAAGTTTAGGGACTGCAACTCAGGTTGAACAAGACTCTGTGGGTGTAGATTTTACTATCTTTCTAAGTAAACCTGAGGCAATTATTCCTGGTACATCCTATTCTAATGAGCTTTACAAGATTGATCAACGAATAACCGATGTCATTGGTTTCAAAACTTTTAAGCCTAATCAGGACTTCGCAAAGTTCGTAGCTTTGCAAGATCCACTTTCCCCTGAGTTTGACTATAGATCAGATTTGCTTCCAATTGGAATGGGCGAGTTTAACTCGGAACAGATTCGGGGAAACGCCTCAGACTATTCAAATAACAACTGGCGTTATGCTTTTTATTTATCTAGTTTTCCTGATGGCGTACGTGAATCCGTTGTTAAAGACATGTCTGATAGCCAAGAGTTAGACTTATCAAAGAAGTCTTGGGATCAATTCTTCGATCCACAATATGCGATGGCTTCCTACAATGTTTCTTCTGATTTACTTTCAGTATTTTCAGGAGAAACCGACCTTTCTCAATTGGGCTCTGAGGGATCAGCAGGATCTTTTGGCGGCTCAGTTGCAGATCCTCTAGCAGGACTCGACCCTTTAATGAATAAAGAGGGTAACATAGTCAAAAACCCAATAGTCTTCACGGACTCTTTTCTGCTGCCTGCTGGGCTTCAAATCTGGATACCCATGAATACTTCTTCCACTGGATTGCCTAATTACCAAGCTTTCACAATTGGAGGGAGTCTTGACTCTCAACGGGCTGGAGGCTTTCCCTTAGGGTCGACGTTGAGCTTTGGAGCAGGCGAAACCGATTTCAGTGCAATACTCGGAAACGTGTATTTGCCAGAATATTGGGCAAATCAAACCAATTTTCTTGGGGAAGCTAACGGTCAAACCTTAACATCTGGAGGAAAAGACCAGTACGACTCCTACTTACTTAAGACCGATCTTGCAATTGATGATCCTCAACTTGAGACTATAGCTCAGAAAATTGCCGAGTTTACAAATACAAACGATCAGGGATATCGCCTTCTGGCAAAAGACACCTTCTACGTTGCCAGTTCCACTCTAACCTATTCTAAAATTGAGACCACCCTACAGATGACGGATCGAATAGCATCTTTCCTCCAAATCTACGTTACATTCGGTCTTGTAATAGGTGCAGTTGGTATGGGCGTAATCTCAGTTCGAAATGTTTCCGAAAGAAAGCGAGAAATTGGAATGATGCGAGCCATAGGCTTTTCCAGAAGTCAAGTGGTGCTGTCGGTTCTCTTTGAACTAGTAGTCCTTGGATTGATCGGATTAGCCATTGGCGTTGTTAATGGCCTGCTGATAAGTGTAGGCTTTGCGAACATGATGGATACACCACTTTTGATTCCTTGGCAAGAAATTGGATTGTACCTTTCCATTATTGTTCTTATAGCATTAGGGTCAGGTTCAATCCCGGCAATCGTTGCTTCAAGAATTCCACCAGCAGAAGCTTTGAGGTATGTCGGATGAAAAACAATAGCGCAAAAGTTGAAGTTTCACAAACCCCGATCCTGAAAATCTCAGATCTACACAAACGATACAATGAGGGCAAGTCAAATGAGGTTCACGCTCTAAGAGGTATAGACTTAACGATTGGGAAAGGAGACATGATGGCAATTATGGGATCTTCTGGTTGTGGAAAAACCACACTTCTTAATATGATTGGTAACTTGGACCGCCGTTCGTCAGGAGAAATAATTATCGATGGAGTAGAAACCTCTACGTTATCCGATGGACAAAAGACAGTTTTTCGCCGAGACAAAATCGGTTTCATATTTCAGTTATTCAATCTTTTTCCGTTTTTGACTGCGGTTGAAAATGTAGAGACTCCATTGTTACTAAAAGGAGTTAACTCTGGAATAGCTAGAGAACAAGGAAAAATGATGCTGCGTGAACTAGGTATGGGAGACCGTCTTTATCATCTACCCAAGGAGCTCTCAGGCGGACAACAACAAAGAGTTGCTATCGCTCGAGCTCTAATCAATCAACCCGCGATCATCCTAGGAGATGAACCTACTGGCGACTTAGATTCCTCAACAAGCTCTGATGTTATGGATCTTTTTCGGCGAATAAACAGAGTTAATCAGCAGACTCTTATTCTAGTTACTCACAACCGATGGATTGCAGAAAAATGCGACTATATAGTTCACATGGCTGACGGCAAAATTTCTGGGATAGAAAACAATACTTTAGCAACGGAGACGAAGAGATGAAGGCATATTTTTCTGCTCTAATAGATAAATCCGTTCCTTTAGAAAACTCCAAATTATCAAAAAACCTCGGCAAGGACTTAAAGAAACTCCTTAAAACACCTAAATCAAGTATAAGTCTTAAAGAACACAACACCTTTCTTTTTTTGACTGCAGACAAACCGGTAGAAAAACCGATTGACCTAAAGATCATAGAAGAAACCCAAGAAAAAATCCGCCTGCGACTTCAAGAATACTATATTAAGAATAAATCAAGACTTGAAAAAGAGCTGAAAGGCAAGCGGGAACTGAAGGAAACATCGCATATAGTTGAAGACTTTCTCAAAGAGATAGATCCTAAGCTTGAAAAAGCATTTGAACTTCAGTTGAAAAAGCGGATTTTAGAGTTGCCAACCGAATTCTACAGTATCCAGACTAATAGTATGACGACAATTTGGAAATTAAATGAAGAACAGAAAGTCCAGCTATATTTGTCAGGATGCCCAAATCAAGTTTTCAAAGCATCGCCTGTCCCTGAAGATGTCGAGTTGGAGGCGATGGTTGATAAAATAGCATTTCTGAATTTCTTTATTACTTTTCTAAAACCTACATTGTTTCGTCTGCGAGAAATTAGCAGATTGTTGGAAACTTTGAAATTGAACCTTCATGGAGCACACTACAAAAGTGGAGATTCCAGAATACAAACAAAGCTTGAAATGTTCTTGCGAATCTTATCAGCTAAACTTAGTTCACTTCAGAACATGGACAAAACGACTGCTAGTATATTTGAATTATTTACTGAGCCCGAAATATCCTTCAGAAAAGATTTCATTGAGATAGTCAGTGAGTTGCGGACAGAAGTCAAACAGGTGTCTGCGCAAATAGATCAAGGTAACGAACTCTTGATTGATGTTCAAGGGAAACTTGAAGAGTGCTTGACAAGTCTAAAAGATTATTTGGATGAAACAAAAAATGAGGTAAAGGTTGTAAAATCCATTGATGAGTTTAAACTTGCTCTCTTGTCAACGGCTGAATTGAGTTCTGACTTGTTTATTGAGGCGGAACTTCTGAAGCTATGGCTGGATTTTTTTAGTTCAGATATTCCATTTTTCACATTCCAATCCAACATCTTTAGCCTCCAAATTCCTCAAATCGCTGAAACTTCCGCTGAATACATCATATCTGTTCGGGGCTTAGTCAAGAACTACAGTTTAGGACAAACTACCGTTTATGCAATTAGAGGAGTAGATCTCGATATCAAAGATGGTGAATTTGTTGCAATAGTTGGCAATTCTGGAGCTGGCAAGACTACTCTTTTAAATTGTATCGCAGGATTAGATGATCCCGACTATGGGGTTGTTTTTTTCAAGGGTAAAGACCTCCATCACTTAGGAGATTCTGAAAAATCGAGGGTTAGGTTATTAGAGATGGGTTTCATTTTCCAAAATTATGCTTTAATGCCACACTTTGATGCTCGAGAAAACGTAGCTCTACCTGCTGACCTGGCAGGGTTTAGTAAGGACTTGAAAAACAGAATAGAGGACCTCCTTAACGGTGTTGGAATCAATAAACAGGCAAAACAGTATCCTGCCCAACTGAGTGGAGGGCAATTGCAGCGTGTAGCTATAGCGCGAGCATTAACGAACCGACCTAAAGTCTTATTTGCAGATGAACCCACTGGCGACTTGGATTCTGAAACTGGGAAGCAAGTAATGGAATTGATTAAGAAATTTCATGAAGAAACCAAAACCACGATAATAATAATTACCCACGAACAAGATATCGCTGGCTATGCCCAAAAGCAGATAAAAATAGAAGATGGAGTAATTGAAAGGTAAATCTGGAAACCCGCAACCTTTCTGAGAAATGGGAATGATTGTGGCGTCTCTACCATTATGTGAGTTCAAGTCCAACCTCAGCCCCAAAGTATGGAACCGAAATGGCGAAGGTCAAATGTTGCTGAGACGCCTAAAGTTATTTGCGGTGAACTAAATGCTAAAATCAAAATATGTTTCTATAGCTGCGAATTATCCCGAGTAGTAAGGGACTACGGCACAATATACTTAGCAAGCGATCGAAAACTTCAGGTCAGGTGTAATAAATAAAGGAAGAGAGGTCGCCTCCAAGAGACCTATGCCTTTCCTTGTTAACTTACTTTAGTTTCTTAACTATCTCGTTCGCTTTATCGAGGACTTTGCGTTTATCTTCTTGGTAATCTTTCACCAGAGCGGCAATTTGGGCATCTTCAAGCGCCAAGATTTTTGCAGTTGCTATGGCTGCACCTTCAGGCTCAATGGTGACAACGCTACCGATTCCGCTTGGCACTCGAAGTGAAGAGAAGATGTCCGCACCGCCGAATTTTTCGCTGTACGGCGGGCAAGCGATTACTGGTTTTGTTGTGTTGCCATCTATGAAAGCACTGAGTGCGTTGGAACGACCTGCTACAGCGACAAAAACCACTTTTTCAGTTTCAAATTCTTTGATTATTTCAAGCACTTTCTCCGGTGTCTTATGGGCTGAAGCTACCCGAAACTCGTAGTTTACGTCTAAGAGTTTGAGGTACTTTGCGATTTCACGGGAAAAATCCAAATCCCGCTCAGAACCCATAATGATAACTGCTTTCCCAGCCATAACCAATCACAACAAATGCTAACTTGAAACTGGCTAATTAATATTTAACTAAACCAAAAAATGGCAAAAGGAGAACCTCTGCACATTGCAACTATTTTTCTCCGAAAAATCTTTGCTCAAACCGCTTAACCCACGAAGGCGCCTTAACCAAAGCGTATACTAGTGAGCCGAGCAAAGCAAAGCCAACCGAAATCAAAACGGGCATAAGAATAAAAACTATTAGTGGCGCACCCTCGACTATGAATATGTAAGCGAGAAAAATCCATACAGAAGTTAAAACAGCTGACAGAGCAATGCTAATTGTTAGGAACGCTTTGACTATAGGTTGAAGACTGGTTTTTTGTGATAAGACAGCAATTTTAACGTATTTTTCATCTTCAGAGCTTATTTTCTGCTCTATTAGGTTAAGATGTTCTATGGTTTTTTTACCGAAAGGAGTTAAAATATAGCGCTGGTTGCTATTTTTTTCAATCAACCCCCTTAATTGTTCTAAGTGATAGTTTAGTTTTCCAGTTGACATTCCAAGTTCAGTTATCAGTTCAGTGTAGGATATACCTTGGTTTCTTGATTCCACAATTCTAATTATTGTTCTGCGTGTTGGGTGTGCTAACGCTTGGAAAGTTACGTTTTCGATTTGTTCATTTTGGTTCATCATCAGCTTAACCTCAGAAGCATAGTGTTTGGTAAGCGCTTAAATCGGTTTTTAACAATTTTTTCTTGACAACTTTTACGTTGTTGTGAGCCACCAACCACAAGCCTTTATTACCCTAATTAATCTGTTTGAATTCTTGGTTTTTTAGGGTTGATTTTATGACAAAACAAAACAGAGAGCTAAAGTTATTGGGGCAACTGATTGGAGAATGGGTTGTAGGGGTAGCAATGAAATCATCTAACGGCAAGCTTCTTTCTGGCTGCGGAACCATGGTTGCCAAAGAAATGCCATCCCAACTGGGCGTATATTCAGAAATGGACATGGACGTCGAAGGGTTAGACGTTTACTTTGAGAGCGATGTTTGGAGTTTTGACCAAGCCAGCGGCAAAATTCACTTCTTCAGCGTTACCTCTCAAGGTGATGCACATGACCATGAAGGCGAATGGATAGATGATAAGACCCTTGAGCTAAGTTGGAGAGGATGCTATGAAAAAGAGGATTTGGAAGAGAAAATAACGGTGACTTGGGTAAGCCCAGATCAAATTGAAGTTAAAGAAAAAGATTTTTCCAAGGGCAAAATAAAGCTCAGCGTCAACTATGTATTGAAAAGAAAAGAGCCTAACCAAGCAGTTCAAAAAGCAACTTAGTTAAACGCTCAGCTGCTACCTCTACTTCAACGCTTAAGCCTTCCCCAAACTCCATGCATTTGGGCTCAATCAGTAGCATACCAATTTTTGCGCCCGTTGTCTTTTTAATATAGTCACAGAAAATCCGCAAAGGCAACATATGCGATGTTACAGCTGGAAAATCCGCGACTTTTTCAGCATCCACCAAGTTGGCGTCCCCCGGTTTTAGCCCCAAAAAAGCAGCATCAATCAACAAAACATGTGTGGGCTTAAACTGCTCAATATCCAAAAGGTAGCTTTCTGGAACCGTCTCACATTCCAGCAAGCAAACTTTTTTTGAAACCTTGTTTTGCAAGCCCTGAACAATTTTCAAGCCAACGAAATCATCTGAGCGAATAGGATTTCCAATTGCAGCTACAACAATTTTCTTTGCGTCCACAAACCAGTTTCTCAGGTTCTGTTCAATTGGATCTGACATTGTAATACTAACCAAAAAGAAGATTTAATGTTGAATTAGAGTTTTGCACCACTCGGCGATTTGTTTTTCTGATGCCTCTTTATCTTTTAGAGGATTAACCAATTTGATTTCTCCAATGAATTCAGATTTGGGAATTAACGCCTTGGTTTGCTCGACGCCTTGTTGGTTCTTACCGCCTTGCGTGAAGAAAACAGCTACTTTCTTGCCTGAAAGGTCATTCTTCTTGAGGTAGGTAGTGATTGCGGGTGTTGGTCTTGCAGCCCAAACTGGAGTTCCAACAATAATTAATTCATAGTCTGTTGTAGATTTCTTTGCTGGAGCTATTTGGGTTTCTTTGCCTTGCTTAGCATCTTTTCCGCCGCTCAAGTAACCGAGGACGCCGCTTCGTTTTTTCAAGTCAACAACTTCTTCAACGTCTGCGCCTATTTCCGCCGCGATTGTCTCAGCAACAAAACGTGCATTACCAGTTCTGGTATAGTAAACCACTAAACTTTTCAAATTTTAATCCCTTAACAACGCTATATTCGATTTTAAGGGAATATAAAACTTGCTTACAGTATGAATGACCGCAGGCTTACGCCTGCGGTATCCTTTGAGACTACTGATGCTTGGATTGTTCGATATAACGCTTGATTGTTTCAGCGTTGACCTGACCAATTGACCTGTAGAACTTGCCTCTTGACCAAAGACTCCCACGCCAGAACTTGCACTTTAATTCAGGATGCTCTCGGAACAGACGCCTCGAAGAGTTACATTTGAACAGTCGAATCATCCCAGACACAGAACAACTCGGATGCATTCCAACGAAAATGTGCACATGATCCGAACCGACCTGCAACGCATGCACTTGACAGCTTTTTCTAAAAGCAGTCTCCCTCAACGCTCCCTCGCAACACCTTTTAACGCCTTCATCCACAAATATACTGTGCCTATACTTAGGCACAAACACAATGTGGAACGCACATTGGCCATAGCCATGGCTGAAAGACTCCAAACCCATGTTGTGACACCTCCTAGACGGTAGACGCAACCTGCCGTCTAGGAAAAGAAAAATAGTAAGAAGCAAAAAGAGCTTATGGACGATTCATCTGCAGCCTAACGGCTGCAGTATTCTCGTCAAATTTTTAATAAAATGAAAAAGATAAAAGAAGGTTGCCCCGATAAAAAGTGGGCTAACGACTAACTGAGCTGACTAATTGTTTTTTGGAGTTGAAAACTTCGACGGTTAGCGGCATTTTGCCGATTGCGGCATGTGTTGCGCATCCGAAGCAGGGGTCGTATGCTCGGAATGCCATTTCAACTTTGTTTAGGATTCCTTGGTCAACTTTGCCGCTGTGGATTAGGCCTTTGGCTGCGTCGCGTATGCTCATGCAGATGGCGGGGTAATTGTTTGTGGTTGCAACGATTAGGTTTACGTCTTTCACAAGTGCATCCTTGTCTAGGGTATAGTGGTGAATCAGGGTTCCGCGGGCTGCTTCAACGACGCCAACGCCTTCCGTTGGTTCGCCCGGTGTGTTGCGAACGTTTGTGCTTGTGATTTCGGGGTCCTTAACCAATTCCAACGCCCTTTCTGTGGCGTAAAGTAATTCGATTACTCTTGCCCAGTGGAAAGCTAAGGTGCTGTGGACTGGTTTGCCGCCGAGTGTCTTGTACATTTCTTGGTATTCTGCTTGGGCAAGAGGTGTTGCCATACCGTCGGATGCGTTTAAGCGTCCGAGTGGACCCACACGGTAAACGCCGCTGTCAGAACCTGCAACTTGTCCTTTCCAGCCGATTGCTTTGAGGTAGGGAAATTTGCTGTATGTCCATTCTTCAACGTGTTCACCGATGTGTTTGAGATAGTCTTTGGATTCAAACTTGAGGAATTCTTTGCCTTTCGGGTCTACTACACGGATTTTACCGTCATAGAAGTTGACCTTATTGTTTGAATCGACCATGCCCATATAGTAGGTTGGCATCGTGTAAGCGGGGCTTTTAATCATGTCAACGTATTTTGTGTTCCCTAAGACGATGTCATGGAAGATTTTTATCGTGAACTGTGCAAAGTTTAGGCAGGAAGTAGCCATCGTTTCGATTTCTTTTCTGTTCTCCTCACTAAGGGGCTTAGAAATTCCGCCTGGCAATCCGCAGGTTGGATGGGTTGCTTTGCCACCTATGATTTCAGTTATCCTTTGACCGTATGCGCGATGCTTTATGACTTCCGACGCAATGGGCATACCGACCTTCTCTATTACGCCCAAGATGTTGCGTTTTTCTGCAGGTGCATCTGGTCCAACGATGAAGTCTGGACCGCCAAGGTAGTAGAAGTGGAGAGTGTGGTCGTAAATGTAGTAGGCACTGTACATAAGTTCGCGCAGTTTCTTGGCCGCTGAGGTTGGTTCAACGTTGAATGCTGCATCTAGAGCTTTTACTGCCGCAAAATGGTGAGCAACGGGGCAAACACCGCAAATGCGCGTGGTGAGTTGGGGCATGAGTTCGGCTCTTCTGCCAATGCAGAATTTCTCGAAGCCGCGTAGTTCGGGAATTTTGAGGTAGGCGTTTTCGACTTCGCCTTGGTCGTTTAGGAATATGGATACGTTTCCGTGTCCCTCTAGACGTGTAATTGGGTCTATTACAATTTCTTTCATTTCTTAATCACCTTTCTTTTCAAGATGGAGTTTGGTAGACTGTACATGTATACTGTACCAACTGGATCTTTGATTTGGTTCATTAAATCTTCAATTTCTTTTTCATTATACTTGGTTTTTCCTTCTACGCCGTCGTAGCCAAGGATTGTAGCTAAAGCCGAAATCATTGCTGCACCTTGTTCAGGCACATTCGGAGCTGGTCCACCGCAACCTGTGCAGGGCATATCAACTTTTAAGCATTGAGCGCCACAGCCACTTCTGGTTGCCATTCCCATGCAGATTATACCTTGTTCCATTAGGCACTTTTCTGGTTCAGGAGTCTTCTCGAAAACGCGGTAGATTTTATCGATTTTTTTGTTTTCACGTTTTCGGGGGCATTCGTCGCATACTGCTTTGAGTGGTGCAAGTACTGACCCTTTTGGTGGCAGTTTGTTGCTTGCTATTGCATCTACTGCAGCCGCGATTAGTTTGACTGGTGGTGGGCAACCTGGAAGGAAATAATCTACTTCTACGGTTTGCGCGAGGGTTTTTACGGTGTCGTAGAACTCCGCGTTTTTTAGGATGCCTTCTTTGACTATTGTTTGGGTTTTTGGTGTTGCCCCTTGTGGGTTAACGTTTGATTTGTCTTTTATGTAAACTTGATCGAAAATTTCTTTCTTGTCGTTTAGGTTTGCTAATCCTGGGACGCTGCCTTCATGGGCGCATGAGCCGAATGCTACTAAGGTTTTGGATTTTGCTCTGAGTACTTTTGCCATGTGTTCTTGTTCGCTGTTGCGGATTGAGCCGTTGAAGAAGGTAATGTCTATGTATTTGTCTGGGAGGGCTTCGACATCTTTGTATTTGACGTCGATGGCGACTGGCCAGAAAACTATGTCGGCGAGTTTTACTACGTCGAGGATTTTCTCGTTTAAGTCTAAGACAGCTATTTCACAGCCGCCGCAGCTTCCAGCCCAATAGAAGGCTATTTTTAGTTTGTTTTGACTCATGGTTTGTTTGCTCCTTGGTTTATTTGTTTTAGCAGATTTGATGCATTAACTCTGAGTTCATTGAACGCTAATTCTTCAGGCGTCATACCCATGGCTAAACCGAGTAGTTGTGGGTAATGAAGTATTGGAATACCGTAGGTCTCATTAAACAATTTTTCTATGCGTAATTCGTTAGTATCATACATTATGTGGCAGAAGGGACAAATTGTGATTAAAGCTTGAGCTTCTACCTGTTTGACATGGTTTAGTTTGTCTCTTGCAAGTGCCAAAGCAACTTTGTCGCTGACTCCGACGCTGGGGGCTCCGCAGCATTCGGTTTCATCGATGTAGTCTAGGCATGTGGCTCCTGTGGCTTCGATTAGGGCTTTTAGGGTTTGGGGGTCTTCTGGGTCGTCAAAGTCGATGTATTCTTTGGGGCGTAGGATGTGGCAGCCGTTGTGTTCTGCGACTTTTAGGTTTGTTAGGGGTTTGACGACTGATGCTTTAATTTTTTCTAAACCAACATCTTCTTTTAAGAGCTGCAAAAGGTGTTTTGTTTCGACGGTTCCTTTGAATTCTAAGCCTGCCTCTTTTAGGTGACTGTTGATTTGTTCCTTGAGGACTTTGTCGCCTTTGAGTATTTTGTTGACTTTCTTTAAGGTTCCAGCGCAACCCGGACAAAGCGTAAGGATGTTTAAGCCCTGTTGCTCTGCTAACGCCAAGTTTTTCGCTGCCAAAATAAGCATGGTTTCGTGGCTTACGGGGTCTAAGGGTAAACCGCAGCAATTGAACTCCGGCATCTCAATGAGATCAACGCCGAGTTTAGCGAGAACTTTGCGTGAAGAAATTTCGTAGCCAGAAACCCGATAGGGGATTGCGCATCCTAGGAAAATCAGGTATTTATTGCCCACTTGGTTTTTCTCCTGCGGGTTTTTGGATTTTTTCTATGAATTTTACGCCTTTGAGAGTTTTGCAAACTTTTTCGGGACAGCCTTTTGGCAGTGGAGGTAGCCCTTGTGATTCACGTTTTTTGATTCTTAATTCTGGAATTTTGTAAGCATAGCCAGATTCGAGTAGGCTTTGGGCTTGGTCTTTGAAAACTTGTGGAACACAGCCTTTTTCAGCTGCTAAATTGCGGAATACCCTTATGACGGCTGCGACTTCGACATCTTGTGGGCAGCGGTCGGTGCATGTGAAGCAGGCTGCACAGAGCCATAGAGTGTCGCTGTTTAAAACGCGGTCTTTTAAGCCCAACTGAGCCATGTGGATTAACGTTCTTGGCCTGTAAGAATCGCTGAACCGTGCAACTGGGCAATCTGAGGTGCATGTTCCGCACTGGAAACATTTCAGAATTTTTTCGCTTCCATGTATTTTTTGAAGTTCGTACTTGAATTTTGGGTCAAGTTCGGAAGCTTTTATGGGTGGTTGATCTTTATTTTGTGGGGTTGTTGCTGCCTCAGTCATAAGTTTAACCTTGACAGTTAATTTATGTACACTATGGTGCTTTATTCAGAAAAGCCCGTATCCACTAATAAAGTTTCAGCCAAACCTTGGTCGATTTTTCCTTGTTTATGATGTAGAAACGAGTTGGTGGAGCATTTTATGGATAAATCCAAGAAAAAACGATTAGAAGTTAATCAAAAAAGGAAAGGATTATTCTCTGCATTGCCTTAGACTACGCAGTTCCTCAGTAGTCTTGTTCAAAATCACTTTATCTGATGCGGATTCAACGGCAGATACAGGCAAGCAAACTATAACTTTGCCAAGATAAGGATGCTTGAACCCCATTTTTTTCGATGCTTCCTCAGATAGGGCTACAAAGAGATTGATTATTTGCCAATTACTCATGTCGAGTTCTGCGCTCTGCACTTCGCCTAGCATAAAACCGTCGGAAGTGATAGCTGGTTTCCAAAATAATCGTGTAATTTCAACCATACAAAAACCTTTAGATAGTAAATACCAACCGCTTCTTTATATTTGTTTTTTAAGGGTGTTTCTTGGAAAGCGTTTTTTACTTTCCAAATGTATAGTTACAAGTGGTGTTTTTTGTTGTCTGCTTCTAAAACCCAAACCAATTCTAAGAAACTTTCTCCTGAAGAAGAACAAGTCATAGTCCACAAGGGCACAGAAATGCCCTTCACAGGCAAATACTATGCTTTTTGGGAAAAAGGCACATACGTCTGCAAACGTTGCGGCGCAAAGCTGTACCGTTCAGAAAATAAGTTCGAAGCCAACTGTGGCTGGCCAAGCTTTGATGACGAAATCCCAGGCGCTGTTAAAAGGTTGCCTGACCCTGACGGAAGACGAACAGAAATCCAATGTGTCAATTGCGGCGCTCATCTGGGACATGTTTTCACTGGTGAACACTTAACTGAAAAAGACACACGTCACTGCGTTAATTCGATGTCGATGGATTTTATTCCAGACAAAAAAGAGTAACCTACGTTTGATAAGGCAAAAGGATCTTCGGCAAGGCTAATATCGAAGGTTAGCCAAGCTTAAGCTATGACCAAAAATGAATTTATTGCAAAAGCCTCAAACTTGGAAGGCTTAATCGATTATCAGGAAGGTTCAGTTGTTAGTCGCACCCTCATCGACAAAAAGGCTGGAACGGTGACGTTGTTTGCGTTTGATGAAAAGCAAGGGTTAAGCGAACACACCGCACCCTATGACGCAATGGTTTACGTTTTGGACGGCGAAGTGGAAGTTACAATATCGGGCAACCCCATAACGCTCAAACAGGGGGAAATGACCATAATGCCCGCCAATCATCCGCATGCTTTAGCGGCAAAAACTAAATTTAAGATGCTTTTGACAATGATAAAATCCTAAAGCTTCCTGCCCCATTCATCTAAAAAGCAGTACTCAGCAAGTGATCTTTTCTTCGGCACCATGGGTGTTTCAAAGGGATAACCCAATATAACGAACGCTTGAGGCTCAATTGAATCAGGAATTTTCAGAACCTTCCGCACGGTTTCTTTACAAAAACCCGGGGCACAATACCAGCAAGCTCCTAACCCCGCTGCGTGTGCTGTCAAAAGCAGGTTTTGTATCGCTGCACCAAAGCTCTGAACAGCTAAATCCCTCTCACACCTCTGCCTTTCTTTGTCGGGAAATTTTCTGAGCCCATCCATTGTTGAACATGCTAAAATTAGCACTGGTGAATTTGCGAACCGCTCAACCCTTTCCTTACGCATTATCTGCGTCAACGGTTTTGCCGTCTTTTATCAAGTCAGCAGCCCATGCCTCAGCCATTGCATCCGCCAAATCACGCTTAACTAATGCATTGTCTAAAACGATGAAGCGCCATGGTTGAGAGTTGTGTGCTGACGGAGCCCATCCAGCGGCACCCAAAACTTTTTCAACTAACTCAGAGGGAACTGGTTGTGGCAAGTATTTTCTAATGCTTCGTCGCCCTTTAATGGCTTCTAAGAGGTCGGTCATATTTGATTGTATGTTGCGTTGTGTTTTTATCCTTTTAATTCGTTATTTGGTTCCAAAATAACCTTAAGCGATTGTCCAGCTTCAGCCATCAAACGGAAACCTTCCTGCGCTTCACGCAAACTAAACTTGTGGGTAATCATGTCCTTAACATTCAACTTTCCCGTCGCCAAAAATCGCAACGAATCTTCAAGGTCATTTGGTGCTGCACCGTAG
This sequence comes from Candidatus Bathyarchaeota archaeon, assembly GCA_963840325.1. GTDB lineage: Archaea > Thermoproteota > Bathyarchaeia > Bathyarchaeales > Bathycorpusculaceae > Bathycorpusculum. Next base: position 272,377 of record CAWIYM010000003.1, on the reverse strand, counting down.
CTGGTGCGCATTGTGATTTCGTTTCGCCAAAACTGGTTGATGGGCACTGACAACTTTACTGTTGGGTCGGGTACTGCGAAGAACAGTATGGTTCCGCCACTTTCAACGCAGTCCATGGCAGACACGGCAGCTGACGTTGCCCCCGTACAGACGACAACTTGGTCAGCTAAGTGTCCATCGTTTATTTCCTTGAGTTTTTCAGGAAGGTTATCTTTAGCGTTTAACGCTTTCCTTGCCCCGAATTTTTTGGCAAGCTCCAGCCGATACGGGTTAATGTCTGCTACAACAATATTTTCTATGCCTTTGAATTTGGCGAGTTGAGCATGCAAAATACCTGAGATACCGCTACCGATGATTAGGAGCGAATTATCTTTTTGCAGGTTTGCGAGGCGTTGTCCGCGTGAAACGCATGCGAGTGGTTCAATGAAGGTGCCTTCATCAAAGCTCATGGCGTCAGGCAGTTTGTAGATACCACATTCGACGTTAATTTTGGGAATTTGAATGAACTGTGCGAAACCGCCGGGATAATAATTGGTTGTGTGGAGTGTGTGGCAGGCTGTGTGGTTTCCATGTTGACAATATCTACACGTGTTACATGGAACATGGTGGGAAACGAAGACGCGGTCCCCCACTTTGACATTTTTGATTTTGCTGCCGACTTTGCTTATAACTCCTGTAGCTTCATGACCTAAAACGCGCGGTGCCTTTGGAACGCGGTACCATTCCAAGACGTCACTACCACAGATTCCGCTCGCCATCACCTTGAGCAACGCTTCGTCTTCGCTAATGCTTGGGACAGGGATTTCTTCAACGCGGACATCGTGGTTATTATAGTAAAAGGCGGCAAGCATGAGTTTCACCGAAAATAGGGAAGGTTAGGTTTTGCCGGTTACTATTTGGTTGTAGAAGTCTTCGGCTTCTTTGGGATTGTAACCTTCATGAATTATGGCTCTTATAGCTTTAATTGAGGCTAATGGATATTCGGTTTGCCAAATATTACGTCCCAAATTGACACCGATTGCGCCTTTCTGAATGCCGTCGTAAACAAAGTCGAAAACTTCCCTTTGCGTATCAGTTTTTGGTCCACCAGCAATAACAATTGGCACAGGGCAGCCGTCAACGACTTTTTCGAAGTGTTCTTTGCAGTAATATGTTTTTACTACTCGTGCGCCAATTTCCGCTGAAATTCTTGCAGCCAAAGCAAGGTAACGGGCTTCTCTTTTTTCGAGTTCTTTACCGACTGCTGACACTGCCATAACTGGAATTCCAAATTCTTCACATTCATCAACAAGTTTGGCGAGGTTGCTTAAGCTCTTGTTTTCATATTTAGTTCCGACGAAAACTGACATGGAAACTGCCGAAGCGTTCAATCTTAGGATTTCTTGGACGGATGTAACTATGCTTTCGTTGGCTAAATCTTCCCCAACCACTGATACCGCACCTGAAACCCGCATTATAATTGGTTTCTCTATTGCTGGGTCAATGCAGTTGCGTAGCACTCCGCGTGTTAGCATGATGGCGTCTGCATACTGGTAAATAGGTTTGATGGTTTCTTCAGGATGCTCAAGACCGTGGGTTGGTCCCTGGAAGTATCCATGGTCAATAGGTAAAAAGAGGGCTTTCCCATCTTTCTGGATGAGTCTGCTTAAGCGGTTTTTCATTCCCCATTCCATAATCATTTCTCCGTGGAAGTTTTTAGTTTTAGAATTAAATAACCTTTTTCTATGAGCCAGTGATGAAACTGCCATGTGGTGTATAGGCAGGCGATACTGCTTTTTTGGCGTGTCTGCTCGTATGCTGGCGTACCTTCGGTTTGCTGGTTTAAATCAACTTGGACGGGACACTGGACGTCTTTGCGGAATTCTCTCCTTTTGTACACAGCATACCCTTGAGGAATCATAATCATCGCTGCCTAAATCTCGACTCAAAGTTAATAAATTTTGGGAACCCAAAAACCTCCAATATATTTGATTTGCGATCTCTAAACCTTGTCTTGAAACTGCATGCCCAGCAAAGCAAATGGAAGAAGAAGATTTACCCTTTCCGACCCTTTTCAACCCTTTTAGACCCTCAACCTGCAGACAATCCAAGCCCTAAACGACGAACGCAACTCAAAACAACCTTACCCAAAATGCAATTGCACCTCTTCTTCTTCTATTGAAGACAAAAATATTTCCAGATAAATATTTCCACAAATGGCTCACAGTTAACTTTTTTAAATTAGAAAGCTTCAAACGTTGTATGCCCAAAATCTATCTTTTAGGAGGAGAAAACACCCATAAAAGAGACGCAGAAAAAGTCAACCAAAGAGCCTTCAACGATGCAGGTGAAGCTCCAAAAATTATGGTTTTTTCTTGGGCGCGAGCTTCTTTTGATAATACTTATGCTAAAAACAAAATAATTTTTGATTACTTCAGAAGTTTAGGTGCAGGTACAATTAACACAGTTGATTATTCTATTACAAATGGTGAAATCAAAGATAAAATGGCTCAATCAGACCTTGTTTACTTAACAGGCGGTGTGCCCAGCATGTTGATTGAGCGCCTAAAAAAATTGGGTGTTGATAGCCTCCTTAGGGGGTTTAAGGGAGTTGTTGTTGGGCGAAGTGCAGGAGCTTTAGCGCTTTGCCGAAAATGCGTGATAACCTATCGAAGTACCAAAGAAGTCAAAGTTATCGATGGACTGGGGCTTGTAGACCTTACGCTGAAGGCTCATTACAGGCTGGGTTGGGATAGAGAATTAACTGAATTATCGACAACGGAGGACATTTTTGCGGTTCCCAAAGGTTCAGCCCTGGTATACGATAACTGTAAATTATCAGCCATCAACAATGTTTATCTGTTCCATAAAGGGGAACGACAAATCTTCAGTTAAAAGAATTTTAAGAATTCGTTGCTGTTAGCAGGACCTTGACTGCAAAAATAAATCAAAAGATATAACAAAGTTGTGAACTAATAACTATTTTAGAGACAAAAGACAACAAGGTTTTGATAAACATGCGCAAATTTGGTCTGTTGGCAATTTCTTTTATCCTGATCTTCATGATAATTCCAATCGCAGCCGCCGCAAACGATATTTCGGTTGGCGTAAAGCAAGGTGACTGGATACAATACAACGTCTTTGTAACCGGGAACCCACCTGCGGACCACAACATAAAACGGGTCACCATGAATGTGACCGACGTGCAGGGAACCGCTATAACTCTGGATATCCAAACTCTATTTAACAACGAAACAAACCATCCAGACCACATCACACTCAACTTATCAACAGGCATCTTGGGCGACGACTTTATCATACCTAAAAACCTCAATATAGGCGACCAATTCTACGATGCATACCAAGGCAACATAACCATAACTGGATTAGAGCAGCGAACAGAAGCAGGTGCTCAGCGAACAGTGGTTTTAGGTGCAACAAACTATACCACATATGCGTGGGATCGAGAAACCGGCGCTTTAGTTCAAGCAACATCCAACGAGCCAGAATACAAGATGGTAACGACGACAATTGCAACCAACATTTGGCAACCTGACATCCTCGGGTTCACGCCAGCAACGTTCTATGTTGTCTTGGCAGTAACTATCGTTGTTGCGGCAGCAGTGGCAGTTGTCTCCGCAATTTGGATTCGGCAAAGAAAAACAAGGCTACTACTGCTATCACTTGAAGCTGTTGGCGCCATTTTCGTCACCATATTCTTAGTAGCATACCTCGGTGGCATGCCTACAACAAACGTTTTACATTCCCAACCTGCATTTAAAGCGCCGCTAATAGTGCTGGGCGTTTTACTTCTGGTTCTTATTTTGGCAAACACCATTACAGCGATGCGACAAAAGGATCTAACATCTTATTCTGCCCTAAAAGTGGGCTTGTTAATAGTCACCGCATCCTATTTCCTCTTTAATTTGCACTCTATGTTTACTTTAGAATGGATTGGCGAGTGGAACCGTTTCGGCGGGGGATTTTCCTTACCAGTTTTTATTCAAGACATAACCAACTTTGTTGGGATAATAACTAGATTTATCGGAGGTATTATTGCAATCGCCGCCGTATTATTCTACTACAAAAAAGGATTCCCTTCCCGACAGAAAACTTACTCAATCCTTAGGTGGATTTTAATCCTAGAAGCAATTTATTGGCTTTCGCTTATACCACTTGCGGGAATCGAAGTTTACTTTGCATTCACCAGGTACCTTAACCTATCAATGATGAGTTTCCTTAGCAACCTTGCATGGACAACTATACCCGGCGTTGTAGAATCAATAGTTCCCCCCGTCGCCCTACTGATTTTAACTAAAAAACTCAACCCAAACAAACCTCAAACCCAAGCCATAAAATGGGCGCTAATCACTGGCATAACTTACGTCTTAGTGTTCTGGTTAACAAATACCGGCGCCTGGATGCAAGCCATTGATCTTAAAGGCATACAATACCTCACCACCTATCCCCAGCACGCATTAAGTTTGGCTCTAACCGCCGTAGGACTCTTAGCCTTGGCAATCTACGCCATTTACGTTACTAAGAAAAACAAGGGAGCACAAACCCTGCAAGAACTAAACCTTCGAAGCGTCGGTGTCATTATAACAGCGCTCGGCATGTATTTCCTATGGAATTATCTATCTTGGGTCTTCTTCAATGGCGGATGGAGCAGCTGGTACGCATGGTTCCTAGGGCATAACTTAGATTTATGGATGCTATCACTTCCGCTGGTTGGCATAGCGTTGCTCTTCTACAAAATGACAACTAAACAATCTGCTGAACCTGCTAACGAAAAAACCAAATAAGCTGTCTTATTCGCCTCTAGTGTCATTTCGGTTGCATTCCGCTTTGGGACGGTACTCTACTTTTTTGTGCCGTTCCTTATGATGCTTCTCACATTCTTTAACGCGTACAAGCATCCATTCATTTTCTTCGTAAACGCATCCGCAAAGCAGAGTCTTAGTGGTCAAAACTCACACACTCTAATAGGCCAACCAAATCAATAATACAGCTGAATCTCATAACGATTTCGATAAAAACTAAGTTTTGAACAGTTTCTTGATTTTTGACAAATGGAAGGTTCTTTCCAAAAAAGGTAACATTTTAGAGCATGAAACGTTACTTGTTTGCTTGTAGTGTCGAAATATGAGCGTAATGAGTAGAAAAAACAAAAACACACAAATTGAACAAAAAAAGAAACTTAGAACGAGAAAAAGAAGCAAAAAAGAAAGCTATGTTAAATCAACTTCCTCCAAAAGGAAAAAAGAAATAGCTCTCTTTAGCTATCTGGGAAAAAGAAAACTACCAATCATCACGATTGCTAACATATTCTTTCTTTATTGTTTTTTCAATTTCATTATGAAGTTCTTTTCCGATTCTGAAATAACTGATACCCTGGTTCCTGCAACACTTTTTACGGTTGGGAAGTTTTGATTTTTTATTATTTTTTTTTCAGCTAAAATTTTTTGCTGTTTCATGAAAATTCTTGAACTAAGAAATTATTAGTTCTAAAATTCTTTTGCCTTCTATCATTCCAAAAAAGTGAGGTGCAAAGAGGTCAAGTGTCTATATTCAGGTGTTTCTTGAATATTTCGACCCGCCACTTCTGTTCCCAACTTGCCCAACCAGTCTTCACCAGCCCCTCTCGTATATGCGGTTTTTCTGTGACCCAATCTAAAAACTTCCAGAAACGCCTTTTTTCATTCAACATTTCTTCGGGGACTCCTTTTTCAATGCACCATCGGATGTAGGCTTTTTCAACTAAGGATTTTAGATCTCCTGTGGATTCTACTCTTTGAACTTTGAATCCCTGACTTTCTAGGTGCAAGACTACGCTGGATAGAACGTATTCTGAGCAAACTTTGAAACACGTTTTATTGTCAGGTTGCAAAACGGTGATGATTTCGTTGGCGATTTTTACCGCGTCTTCTAAGTATTTTTTGTTTTTGAAGTTAGGAGGCTGAAAGGAAACGGTGGGGATTCTGCGCTCCATCAGCATGGGATGCGGTGGCTTGATTGCCCCTATTACGACTCCTAGTAAAAGGTCGCTCCATCCTGAAGCATCAATAAGAATTGTTTTGTCAGGTAGAAAGCAATCAAGAGCCAAATTCCAACACCAAGAATTAAAAATATGTGCGAGATTGTTTTTCTATCTTTTGTTTATTGGAAACCAAAAGAAAATTTTGAAGAGACGATATTTGTAATGAAAAGCAAATAATCGCCACCGAAGTAATCCCAGATACCTCAAGTAATTTTAATTTGTTTAAAAAATGCAAGACCGAGTACCCTGAAAAAGGATTCCCAAAACCTATGGAAGTGCGGTGGGGAGTCAAGGAATTTATTTAGTGTCGCTAATAACAAATTATTAAAGTAACCAGAATTTAAAGAATTAAGAGAGAGAATTAACCCAGTAAAAATAATTCCAATCCACACAGAAAACTCCAGACAGTTTGAGGAAATGTTTGGAAATAAATGATTACTCCCAAATATGCTCAGCAAATAGTAGTATAAGTTGGTTTTTTTGATATAATCGCTTACTCGACGCAGCTGCTAAGGCTCATTCTTTGAGAAAACTTTTATGCATAAAAGGCAACTTCAATATATGACTAAATTCCTCTGTAATTTAGAGTTATATGAAACGATTCTTCAGAAATCATTAGAAACAAAAGAGATTTTATGGGTTTGTTCCCCATCTGTTGGTTTAGGCGCCCATAGAGTTTTTTCACAGGAAATCCTAAAGAACCCTCCAGTCGATATTCGATTTATTTTTTCAATAAATGATTTGGCAGTAAACAGAGGTGAAGTTAACCCGTATGAATTAACGTACTTTATGGAGCGCTTTAAGGGTATTAGCATTAGATCTCATGAAAATTTTCATTCCAACATTTACATTTTTGACAATTCAGCATTAATAACGTCAGCCTCTTTGACCAATGAAATGTTTGAAAACAATTTTGAAACTGGAATACTGCTTGAAGGATCAGACGTAGAAGAAGCAAAAAGTTTTTTCACTGAAAGCTTATGGAACACTTCAAAAACTATAGGTGATCTAAAAAAGTATAAGCTTAATTGGAATTTGTCGCAAAAGACCACGAAAAAAGCCATCCAGAAAAAAATCAAGCCTCACACACAGATCAGATACTGGACAAACAGCTACATCGACACATGGTATATTGGAGTATCCAAATGGATATCTAAAAAATCTGAAAATAAGATTAAGAAAGAAACGAATTGGCCAATAGATATTGCAGTATTAGGGGACATTACTTACCACGCTTTTACCCAAGTCAAACTGGGAGACATTGCTTATGTCGCTGATTTTAGCAAACGCGGCAAAATAGAAATCGTATCCGGAAAAATATTAGATAAAGCGCGTGTAGAGACTGATGAGGGAGACTTCCACTTTGCTTTTGAAACAGAAAAAAAGTACTCACTGGAAAGAGAACCGTTCTTTGAAATGCTGAAAAATGCGACAATTAAGGCAAAAACTTCTGAGATCATACTTAATGATGATCAATTAAGACGTGTGGCTGAAGTTTTATCGTCAATCAAGAAGAAAAGGAAACATAAAATCAAAAAAGTTCCATAAAATTAGATTCAGGTTTTAAGAGGAACAGGATAACTTCTTAAAAGATTTCCCCACATACTCTTTTTACATTAAAGGTGAATATTTTGGGAGTTTTCGTAACCAAAGCGAACGGCTCAAGACAACTATTCGACAAAGAGAAAGTAATTAGGACTTGTTTGAAGATGGGGGCGAGCAGTCAAGTTGCTATTGAGGTTGCAGAAAAAGTTGAAAGCAGACTCTATGATGGCATATCAACACAGATGATTCATAGGATGATCATTAGATTTTTGCGAAAATACAAACCTGAAGTTAGGAATCTTTTTGATTTGAGAAAAGGCATAAGTTTGATGAGTCCTAAGCCTGAATTTGAATTGTTCGTTCAGATGTTATTAATGAATAACGGGTTTGAAGTGAGTCCCAACCAAATTTTGAAGGGAAAATGTGTGGAACATGAAGTTGATGCGATCGCAAAGAAGGATGGCGTTACTTTTTTTGTGGAAGCAAAGCATCATTTTAGTTATCATGCCCTGACGGGGTTGGATGAGAGTCGCATAGCACAAGCTATACTGGAAGATGTTACGGATGGCGCTGTAACTGATAAATCTGGCTTGGAGATTGACCGCGCAATGATAGTCACCAACACAAAATATTCAGATCACGCCATACAATATGGTAGCTGCAGGAATATACTTCAGATCGGTTGGAGTTTACCAGAAAACAATGGATTACAAAGCATGATTGAGGAAAAGAGGTTGTATCCTTTGAGTTGCCTTAGAAGCTTGGGTGGCGAGATTAGGCTGAAGCTGGTTGAATCTGGAATAGTACTCATTGGTCAACTGCTTGATGAAAACTTGTATGAGCTGGCTGTGAAAACTGGGCTTCGACAAGGTATTTTAAAGGATTTAGTAGAAAAAGTAAGGTTTACTTCAACCGCTGTTTGGCATACTTGACATTAAAAAAAAGGTATTTGCGAAATAGGTTGAACATTAAACAATTAGAGTATTCTGAGTCTCTAAGCCTATCTTGATTTTTGTCTTTCAAGCCTAGCAGACTTTTTATCCTTGCGTTTCGCATCTCTGTCCTTCTTCTTTTGAGGCTGAGGTTTCCCCCGATCTTGTTCTCCAGTTTCCCCTTTCTTACTCATCTCACTTTTCACCTTGTTTAGTTGTTCCTTGTCTTATACAATTAAGGCAATAATGTTTTTATGATTTACTGGCAGAAACTTGGTTTGTTATCTGAACTTTTATAAACAAACCTTCCAACTGGTGTTAAGAGATGTAGCTGCTTCTTTAGTTCCTTGTATCTGTTTCTAACCGTAACTTCTGTTACTCCAGCCACCTCCGCAATCTCCTTCTGCGTTATCTTTTCATTTTGCTGAAGACAAGCTATATAGATTGCGGCGGCTGCCATACCCATTGGATCTTTTCCTGCTGAAAATCGTCCCCGTTTAGCTTCTCCAAGTATAGCAATAGCTACACCTTGTGTTTTTCCAGAAATTCCGTTTTTCTCAGCAATCTTAGAAACATACGTCAAGGGGTTAGCAATTGGCATATTAAAATCGAGTTCTTTTAGCAGCATTCTGTAACATCTTGCAACATCTTTTTTGCTGGAAAGACTTGCTTCAGCGATTTCACGGAGGGTTCTGGATGTTCCACTTTTGCGGCAAGCGGCATACAACGCAGCGGCTGCGATGGAGGATATGGATCTTCCACGAACTAAGCCTTTGTCGAGTGCTTTTCGGTATATGATCGCAGCTTTTTCTTTAGTTGAGCGTGAGACTGAAACTTTGCCTGATAACCGGTCGAGTTCGCTCATGGCTTGAGCGAGGTTGCGGTCGATTGATGAGTGCACTCGACTACGTATTTGCCATTTTCGAAGACGCCACATTTGCAATCTTGTGGAAACCGGAAGTTTTCTTCCATAGGCATCGCGGTCCACTTGACTTATGACTGTGGATAATCCTTTATCATGGATTGAATATGATGTTGGCCCTCCGACGCGGCTTCTTGAGGTTTTCTCTTCCATGGTAAAAGCGCGCCATTCTGGACCTTTGTCCAATTTTTGGTCAAATAGAACCAGACCACAGGCGCTACAGATGGTTTCGCCCATGTCATAGTCGTGAATAAGATTATTGCTTGCGCATTCTGGGCATTTATCAAGTGAGTGATGATTCGTTTTTGGAACTTCTTTGGACATAATTATTTGTGGAACAATCATTATTTCAACTCATTTATTTGCTCAGAAACGTCTTCTGAATCATCAAATCCCACTTTAGGGCTTAGAAAAGTGACAATGCAACTTGCGCACTCATGCATTGAGATACGTTGCATTTATGGGTTTGCTATTGGTTTGAGTATCGACCGAAGTTAGGTTTTTTTTCGGATAAACCATTAGCCATCAACTATGGAACTATGCACAAGTCGACGGATATAGAAGTGGAAAATAACCAACAACTACAACCAATAAGCTTTAAAAAACAAACTAAAAACCTAAAACAACCCAAAACACAATGCACAGAAAAAAAATTCCTACAGACTTCCCACAACAACAACTAAAGAAAACTTTAACTCTTGTTCAAGTATTTTCTTCGTCTCTGTTTGGGCCATCGTGGTTCTTGGTGTGAAAATAAGGGAAGTTATTTTTTAAAATTTCATCTTAAACAAGCCAAGGATGTCATTTCCTTATTCCCTGCAGTTTAAAGCATGGCTACGATTGCGTTTGTTGGGTCAAAGCAAAGTTATAAACAAGATCGTCTCTAGTGAGACATAGCTAACAAGATGGAATAGGAGATTCGGACGGTTTGCTTTTCCCGCCCAGCAGCCATTTTGGTAGATTATTGAAGCCGATTTCAAATCCTCTTGTCAGGAGTGACTAATCATTTCGTTAGATAACAAACAAGAATATGACAGCGATGTGATAGTTGTGGGCGCTGGACCTGCAGGTTCTGCTGCCGCGCATTATCTTGCTATTGCAGGTTACGATGTAATTCTTGTGGACAGATGTAAATTTCCACGTGACAAAATCTGCGGCGACTTTGTAAGTCCTGTGGCACAAAATGAGCTTGCCACGCTCGGAATTACACGTACCCTTGAATTTAAGAATGCAAACCGGATAAGCAAAGCCTCGGTTTATCTGGATGGCGGCAAACTGGTTTCTAGATTCGTCCCAAAAGTTCAAGGTTTACCGCGATACGGTCGCGTAGTGCCCCGCCTTGTCTTGGATAAATTGCTCTTGGACTCAGCAATTAGAGAGGGAGCTGTTTTCTTGGAAAACCTGAGAGCGGTAGGTATGCGTGTAAAGCAAAGAAGTGTTGAGTTAGATGCGGAAGGGCCGTTAGGCAAAAGAACCTTGAAGGCTCGTTTATTGATTGGTGCAGATGGCAGCAATTCATCCATCGCCAGAATCGTTAGGGGCCAACCACCTTATAGTGCAGATAGAATCATTGCCATACGAGGATACTACACAGATGTAGAAGGACCATCAAACCAAGCTGACCTCCACTTCAACAAAGAGAGTTTTCCCGGTTACTGCTGGCTTTTTCCTACAAGCAAAAACCAAGCTAACGTGGGGGTAGGAGTTGTTTTAGACACAATACCTTCTAACATTCGCCTAAAAGAGCTTCTAAACCAGCTCATCAGTAACAACGCAGCGTTGGGCCGAAGACTCAAGAATGCAAAGTTAATCGGACAAATAGGGGGATGGCCATTAACAACCTACAATCCCAGCCAGCCATTGATTGACAACCGAGTTATGCTGGTCGGTGACGCTGCGGGGTTAGTAAATCCGCTAAATGGTGAGGGAATTCAATATGCGCTTCTTAGTGGCAGATTGGCCTCTGAAGTCGCTGTTTCCTGCTTAATTGCAAACGATTTGTCTAAAGAGGCTTTGGCGGCATATCAAGATACAGTTGATCGAGAACTTCGGTACGGGATGTCAATTGCGGGTCTAATTGTCCAGTTAATTCGCAATCGAAGCTTTAACCCGTTATGGCTGCACTCGCTGGAACTTATGGCGGCGCGTTCCCGGGTTGATTCAAATTACGCCGATATCGTCGGAGGCATCCTAATGGGAACCGTGCCCCAAAGCGAAGCCTCTAACTTGGAAGTGGCTCGAGGAACGATCGAGCAGGCAATGTTATCGATGGGGTTGAATAGTTGGCTTGAGATGGTAGAGGATCCCAACGCAATGGTAAAATCTACTTTGGAGGCCGTACAAACAGGCATTGCAGTAGCAGCTCAAGTAACGCAGAATCCCTCTGCCCTATTTGATTGGGCCATTAAATCGATGACAAACGCAATCAACGTTGCAGTCACGTCATCCAATTACACTGAAGCGCCCGAAAGTCGACATACAACTAATCTTAAGCTTAAAAGAACACTTAAGACTGAATAGAGAAAGGTTATCTATGATTTCTGGTTATTATGAGACGATGGTCAAAGCTTGAGTGAAACAACCCTATCTGTTATGAAGAAAAAAGTCACTGTTCGGATGCAGTACTATCTTAAAAGCAATTTTGGATCCAAAACGTTAGCTTATGATCTTTTAGCTGACTATCCAACTAGACCTGGAAAGGGGATTCGACCATTGTTTTGTCTTGTAGCGGCGGCCTCAGTCGGGGGAGACTACAACAAAGCCATTGATACAGCGACCTCTATTGAACTTCTGCACAATTCTTTCCTGATAAAAGATGATATTGTCGATCAATCAATCTATCGCCGCGGCGATCTTACACTAAACAGAAAGTACGGCCTTGCTTTGGCGGCAAACGCTGGCGACGCGGTAAAAATCCTAGCGATGTCTCCACTTATAGACAACTTATCGTCGATTGGCGTACGCAAATCCTTACAGATTATTATGGAAATACAAGAGACAGCCCGACGAAGTGTTGAGGGGCAAATAAAGGAATTGACCTTTGTTAAGGATAACCGGGTTGATTTAACCCCTGAAGACTACTTCAGCATTTGTGAAAATAAAACTTGCTGGTACACAATTATTACACCCTGCCGAGCTGGGATCATAATAGGTTTGGATGAGGCGAGTCCTAAGCAGTTAGATGCCATCACTAGATACGCGCTCTATACAGGAATAGCATTCCAGATAACGGATGACACCCTCAACCTTACTGCTTCACAAAATCTTTATGGCAAAGAGATCGATGGTGACATCTTAGAGGGAAAAAGAACTCTCATGCTCATACACACCCTCAACTCCTGCAAAGTTAAAGAGAGAGATCATGTTCGAAAGATTTTGGGCAAACCTCGAGAGGTCAAGACAGAAGCCGATGTTGAGTATGTTAGAGGTCTTATGCAAAAATACGAAGCCATAGAGTACGCCGTTAAAATTGCGAAACAATTCGCAAGCAAAGCCAAGGACGTTTTGCTAAATGAATGCGACTGGATGGTTGAGAAAAGATGGAAAGACTATTTCCTTGAACAGACCGACTACCTCGTCCAGCGGAAAAAATAAATACGTTAACAAATAACATGGAAGTGGAGATAACGGTGAGCAATCAAACAACAAAAAAAACAACAACAAGGACCAAACGCGCTACTGAGGGAAACCCAAAAACAGTCATGCCTAACCCAAAAACTGTTCAGAAAGCTATAGACCAAATTGTAACCACACTAAACAATCCAGAGTACAAAGAACAACTAACCAAGTTAACTCAGGCGTCAGTCAATAACACTGTTCAGACAGCTCAAAGATTGAGTAAAGCTTCTGCACGTATGAGCAAACTTAACAACGAAGAAATGACTGAACTAGTCAGCAACTCTGTTAGTGACATGATGCGCCTCTACATACAGTTTAACACAGAGCTCCTAACCCTTGTACAAAAAGTTTCCAATCGAGCTGTCGATATTATAGAAAAAGCGACACCAACAACAGAAGTAACCACCACTGAGCAGTCAACCCAATGACTCTATACCGTGTAGAAGACACGGCTAGCGTCGATGCTTTCACTCTACCCTCGCTTTTCGACGTAAAAGCTAGGTTCTATCAGGAATGGCACGACTTCGTATTCTTCGACCGAAAGACAGGCATATTCGGCTTGCTGAACTTTGGGGTTCATGGAAATCCTTATGATTCCAAACGTGGTTGGGGCTCTGTTCTTTCCTACATTGTGGATCCTTCTCGAAAGATATTTTCTGAATTAAAGTTAATTCCGATGAGTCAACTCGAGATTAGCTCCTATAACCCCAACTTTATTGGAGATAATTTTTCCGTGGTTTTATTGGAGGATAATTCTTTTGACGTGGTGGGGCAGATGGAGCAGACTTCATTTGACCTGAACTTTAAGGTTGTTTCGCCACCTGTAACGGACAAAGACATTTTTATGGAAGTCCTCAAAGAGCAGAATCCTAATGCAAAAATGCTTTTGGCTGCCCAAGAAATGAGCAGCCAATGGGAAAGCTGGGTTGAGTTACCCAGATTATTCGTTGAAGGCAAATTGAAAGTTAACAAGAAGAATTACGCGATTAAGACTAATCAGGGATATCAAGATCATGAAGGCGGCTGTTTCGATATAGGGATGACTTGGGGTTGGGATACTGGCGTTATCTTTTGTGATCCCCACGCTGTTAGCGAGCCAGAAAGAGTGGATTTTCTAATTTACCGCTATGGTTCTACAAACGATCTTTCGTACGGCGGCGTTTTCCTCGAAACTAAGGATGGAAAAAGACAATTCTTTGACAGCGCCAAAATGAAAATCGTTACCACAGGAGACTATGAGGGTGATCTAAAAATTATGCCTGCAATCACACAATTACTATATCCAGATTACCACCCGGCAATTCCAAAAAACAAATCGTTTGCTGCCTCCAAAGGCTGGGATAAACTTGAAGTTGTTTTCACCCCCAAGGCTGTATGCAGCATAGTCAACACTAGTATTATCAATTCTTCAGAGGTTGTGTTCAACGAAATGTTCTGTGAAGCATACCTGAGGGGAAAAGTCGGCGGCACCACCTACGATTGTGTTCTTCCATGCTGGTTTGAATCTGTTCGACCACGCAAGAGGGTTGAAATCAATGCAGTTGACGCTTGAAGAGTTTTTGAAAAAGTTGGTTGCGTTAATGAAACAAGATTACCCTCAGCATCTTCGAAGAATGATCGCGGATACTGAGGGCTTAATTTGGCTTCAAACTCTTGATGCAGAAAAGACATTGATTCGCATCACAGCCGATGACGTTGTTATCGGAGGTGAAACTGGACCTAAAATGATTGACGTTAGAGTAAGTGTCTCAAGAAAATGCCTCTTTGACCTTCTTGAAGGTAGAATAACCCTTGAAAAAGCGCTCAAAGCAAACAAGGTTGAAGCGTTTGGGGAACCTGCAACTCTATTAAAGTGCTATAGGATTTTTGAGCAGATCTTGTTGCTTTCGAGATTGTCGCCTCGTTTCTACTTCTTGACATACAGATTGCGATAGAAGGGTATTGAGCAGACGACAAGGTTCTAACTTGAGGCGACTAATCAGACTCAACACAAACGATAAATAACTATAATCCTAGATAGAAATGGGGCTAAGGAATTGAGCAAAAGCTCGAGAACAAAAAAAATTTTAGATGCTAAAGAAATAACTTCCGTTGAAAAAACTAACGCAATCATTGCATCAAAAGATGAGAAAATATGCATTCAGTTGCCGAAAATGGAAACGCAAAAAGTCTGCGTAAACCTACCTAAAATAAATGTAGATACACAAAAAGTATGTTTCGATTTACCCAAAATCCCAACAAAGGGTTGTGATTGCCCTCCGCCTCAGATGCGATGTCGCCCAAGACAAGAAAAGGTGATAGCCCGCGCGGTTATTCCCAAATCAGAAATCGCCTCCAGCATCGGCGGACCACTATCTGTTGGGGAGATAGAAATCGGTGAAATATCCATTCCAAACCTTAAGTTGAGAGATTTTAGTGGAACATTCAAGTATGATTCATGTAAAGCTAAAAATGTGGAGTTAGAACTTACTCTATCCATAAGTACGACTTTTTCGGGTAACATTGACTTGCCGTGGCCCCTTTGTTGGTCAGACTTTTGTTATGGCGTGTCGGGCGGGGTAAACTTTGACTCTTATGTGGAGAAACAGACATTGGGAGATGTTGTTTTCGGTGCTGGGTCGTTTTCGATGTTTTCAGCGATAACTGGAATCGGTCCATTCTCGATGACGGCTGAACCGATAAAGGAAACCAAAATTGATCAAGTTACCGCAGATAACATACAGATGAAATGTTCAAGTATCCCAATAGATACGCCCCTGGGAATTAACATTGGACTCTGCCTTCCTATCCCAAATCCAATGGGACCCAACGACATAGCAACAGATCAGACTACTATTGACGAAATGGACTCAACTGGCATATCGAGCCCTCAAGCATCCATGAAAGACATTAAAGCCTTAAACATAACAATTCCATCTGTTACTACTCAAGGGTTCGAAGCTCAATCTAAGACTGCTTTATCATTATCAACTGCAAAACAGATGTATGGATCTGGTGTTACACTTATCGGTGATGCAGATAGAGCCCACATCACCGGCGTATTAACTCTCAATATCACTAAAATGATAATGAGGGTCAGGGGCGGCTTAGAATTTTCGAACATATCGGGCACAGTAACAACTGACTCCGCAATTGCCGACAAGCTGGACCTGAGCTTAGTCTTAAAAGGCATTAAAATCAAGGGACTCAACCTTTGTGGAATGAAAATCCCAGAGATAGAGGTGGTAATGTAATGAGCAGAAGTCTAAGTAGCGACAAACCGAGGCTAAAGATTGAGGAAATTGCCAAAAGAGAAAAAATAATGAAGTCAGTCATGAATCAGAAAAGAACTGGAAAAATCGACATTAAAGCCACTTTCGACTTAATCCATCTCAGCGTCTACCCACTTTTGCAAAACCGCGAAATAGTGGAAGAAGATATGAAGCAGCTTAAGAAGACGCTCGACGATGCTGCCTGTCGCATCTGTGAGATAATCGAGAAATCAAAGAAAAAACCATCAGATAATTCGCCGCAATAGCTCAGCATGCGCCTAAAAAACTTCAAGATTGCCTTTCTTTTTTCTTTCGCTGCTCAAGCTTCAAAGGCTTGCCTAAAGATGGATGGTTTGAGATCATTGGAAGGAGTTGTTTGAGGGCATTGGTATACGTGAGTTCTGGAATCTTGTCGTGTTCGCTTTTTGGGTAAAGTTAGTTGCCCATTATCCTGCGCCTTGTGTGAAGCCATCCACTCTGTAATGATTTTAGAAAAATGTTAAAAAGTGCTTATGCTATTTGCGGAAAAAATGGTGGTAACGCTGCTGAGCGATTTTTTTGTTTATTTGCTAAAGGTTTATTTTTTAGAAAGCAGGTTTTCAAGTGAGCGATTGTAGATTTGGCAGCGGATAATAACGAAACTGAAAAGCCGGAAAAGAAGCAGCAAAGAGTAGAATTCAATTTTCCAATGCTAATTGTTAGGACAAAACGGTTTGCAGCCATCTTTGACAGGTTAGGCTCTTTTCGCAGCTCACGGTACTTTTCATGGTTGGGACTTATTCTTGTGCCCTTTGTTGCAGGAATCGCACTCTACCTACTAATCAACAGCCTCATCGGTTTGTTATCAATTCCCGGGGTAGGGCAAGTAATTCGGGACTTGGGACCAGGATCAATTTTGTTGTTACCTGGAATCAACCCTATGCTTCCTATAGTCTATGGATGGATTGCAATAGTAATCGCTATCGTGGTTCATGAAGGAGCACATGGAGTCATTGCAAGAAATGTTGGTTTAAATGTTAAATCAAGTGGCTTACTATTTTTCTTAATTGTTCCAATAGGCGCTTTTGTGGATGTCGACGAAGAGCAAATAAAGAGAGCAAAACCCCGCGCTGCCTTAAAAGTTATGGCTGGTGGAGTTGGTGCAAACATCGTTCTATCAGCAGTATGCCTCTTAGGTGTCTTGTTGCTTGTTAGCAGCTTAACTCCAATCATCGATAACGGCATATATATCAACGATGTCACGGCTGGATTACCAGCTCAAACTGCAGGGTTAATCCCAAAAGATGTTCTTGTCCAAATCGATAACGTGAAAGTCAACAGCACGTTAGATTTGAGGGCGATATTGGATAACAAAACTGCTGGAGACACACTGAACGTAACTGTGTTAAGAGGCGAGAACTGGCAACATCAATTTTCAACAGCGGTCAAGCTCACAGTTTCGGAAAACCGCACAGTCATGGGCATATCGTCAAGTGATTTGATGACAAAGTCAAGATTAGACAATTACCGAACCTTCTCCATTGAACGGCTTGCTATGTATTTGGCTCCCCCCACCTTAGCATCTGGTTTAACCCCGTTTTCTGACTATTTAGCGCCTTTCTATTCAAGTCCAATACCTCAATGGCAAATACTATCTAACGGACTTTTCTGGCTCTGGTTTGTCAACTTCAACCTCGCAATTTTCAATGCCCTACCAATATATCCCTTAGACGGAGGAAGAATCTTCAACATCACCTTGAAAAGGGCCCTGGGTAAACGAATAAGTGAAAAAGCTATCCATTCAATGACTATAGGGGCAACTGTTGCTTGCATAACTCTTGTCTTGTTAGTTACTTTGTTGCCTTTCATAATGTAATACTATTTTATGGAAACAAACCGATCATTTCTAACGTAGAATCGCCAGAGCTTATTTTTCCACTCGCCAGAATAATCCACTCCCACACGAGTTGTTTCCACTATATCGCCTTTAGAAATCAGCGACGCATCCTCAACGTACAGCGGCGGAGCAGTAAGATCAGTTTTATTTTGAGCCTTTGAAATACCCAGAGCCATGCACAGTTTGCTCGGACCATTCGTAAGATTAGCAATTTTTACTTGTTGGCACCGACGTTTTGCCATAATTTCTTTGCCTGCCACAGGTTCTAAAGCTCTAATTAGAACCGCCTCTGGTTTTCCTGGTACGTTACCGGCTGTTATGTTAAAGCAGTAATATAATCCGTAAATAAAATAAACATAGGCGTGCCCTTTTTGCCCAAACATTACTTCGTTTCTAGCTGTCCGACGACCCCCAGAACTATGTGCTGCTTGATCTTCAGGTCCTCGATATACTTCTGTTTCAACTATTCTACCAGACGTCGTGCCTTCTATTGATTCGTGAACTAAAATTTTTCCCAAAAGTTCTCTTGAAACAGTTATCGCGTCCCGTTGATAGAACGTTTCTTGCAGAATCATCATTGAGAATAGAGCCACCGAACAAATAAGCTTGCCTACATTATTAGAACGGATCTGAAATTAAAATTGTTATGTTCAAAGAGCGATGCTGAGTTAGAAGCCTTAAAGCGGAAAAGACTCCTCGAGTTGCAAAGAAGAATAGCGCTTCGCCAAGAAAAACCTGAGTATATTGATGGGCGCAAGGTTCTCGATAGTGTTTTTTAGGGAGAGAACTTGGGAAGTTTTCTTCGGTCTTATAGAGCGGGTTTGAAAATATGTAGAAAATCGGAATATTGTTGATGCCAGCCTAATCCAGTTATATTACGATACGATAAATGCAATATTAATCAACTAACGAAAAGGAAAGGATAACATGAATTTCATTGAAACAACTCTTTCAAAAAAAATAAGAGAAGCAGAACCAACTTTGGATCTTCAAGGCGCAGACCGCAAAGTCCTCCAAGTTGCAATTCAAGACTTCGCGAATTACCTTAAATTCAACAGCAACCTTGAGAACGGAGAAACAAATATTTTAGATCTAGCCAAACAAATGGAAAAGCTGCAAAAAACTGAACCCACTGAATTTGACTCATTTCTTACTGTTTGGAGTGGTATTTGGCTTAAGAAATGGAAACAGCGAGTTAACCTGCTTATCGGAAAACAGAACACAAAAGAAACATGCAAAGCCCCTGAAAAAGATGCCAAAGATGAATCTTTGTGGACAAAACTAGAATGTAAAGAAGAAATAATTGGAATGGTGGTATCTGTCCTAATAAAAAATGCTGAAATCTGCGGAACACGAGTAATTGCCGAAAACATAGTAAAATCTGAAACATGCAAAAGCTCAAACCACGACATTAATAGAAAAGATCAAGTCTTAAAAATTCTAAATAACGCGTTACTTAGAGCACGCGAAACTGCTCAAAGAACCGGTCCTTTGATCGCAATAAAGGTTGACAAACATTATTATTGCGAAGTCAATAGCTAGGAAAGGTTACTTTTTCACAAACTTTTACTTGTTTTTTAGTTTATTTATTTTCTAACAAACAAGTTAAAAAAACTTAATTTTCGCCGAGTCAGTATTTAGTTAGAAAGAAAGAAGATGAGAATCCGACTAGGTTAGGCTTGCTTCGTTGCTGGACTTTCGCTTGATTTTTGATTAATCTTATCAGTCCTAAGGCGAACTTGTTTGCTTCTTCTTTTTTCGCGTACATCCTATTTGCATAAATCTTATAGAACAAGGCTTTTTGGCATAAAGTGTTAGACTTTGTTCTTGGGGTTCTGATGTTCAGTTTCCAGGTGTATGATTAATTCTTCTTTAGTATTGAAAACTTTACCACATATTTGGCAAGTAGACTTGTTTGATGTTGGATTATCCATCGGAGGAAGTGCGGAGGGCTGCTGATCGGGGGATTCAAGAGAGCCATCAGGTGGGACTGGTGCAGTTAAATCGTCAAAAGGGTCATTTGGCTTTTTTTCATAGGGAAAATCAGACTCGATCAAAATATCACCAACAATGCAAAGCGGTTATTCTTCTTAAGCATTTGTGTCTATCCAAATACAAACATGTTACTTTGTAGTTCTCGTACTAAGCAATTCAAAAAATAAAAGATTGTTGAACTTTTGTTTTGCAAAAAGAAAAATAAGCTGTCCTTTGCGGTCTTTCAATAGCCTCGATCTTTTTGGATTCCCAGTCCTAGATATGCTCAGGCAATCTAAGTACAGCCAAGTTTATTAAACGAAAAGAAGGTTTTTTTCTCTTGCCGTATCACAAATGCGAAGCGTTTATCGATAAGAGATTTATTTTTATTCAGGCAGGTTTTGAGAATATGAAATTGTCTGGAAAAATTGCTTTAGTTACTGGTGCAAATTCTGGAATTGGCAGGGCCGTTGCGCTTTATTTGGCTGAAGAAGGAGCGGATGTTGTCGTTAATTATCTTATAAATCGTTCTGAAGCTGAAGCGGTTGTCTCAGAAATTCACGTTATGGGCAGAAGAGCATTAGCTGTGAAAGCTGACGTTTCAAGTAGCGCAGATGTAAAAGCCATGTTTGAGCAGGCCATAAAGGAATTCTCCACATTAAATATACTTGTGAACAACGCTGGAATAGGGAACTTCGCATCGGCAGCTGATATGAAGGATGATGTTTGGAACAATATGCTTGGAGTGCATCTCTATGGCACCATGAACTGTACCAGAGAAGCATTAAAAATAATGCTGAAAAACAAGTCTGGCAAAATCATAAACATAGCATCTATTTGCGGCATAACCGGCTGCTTGGGTGCTGCTCACTATTCAGCTGCAAAAGGCGGAATAATGGGGTACACCCATGCCGTTGCAAGAGAAGTGATCTCGCAGGGGATAAATGTCAATGCAGTGGCTCCTGGATACATCGAAACACCCATGTTATCGGGCGCAGGAATAACTGATGAAATCCTAAAACAACTCCTGACCCAAATTCCCATAGGCAGGTTAGGTAAGCCTCGAGAGGTAGCCTCTTTGGTAGCTTACTTAGCATCTGACGACGCTAACTTTATGGTAGGTCAAGTCATAAGCCCTAACGGTGGTCAAGTAATATAGATAGCAATTCAGTTCGTCTGCCAAGCATTGTTTATTTACATTGAATTCTTGATTTGCTTATGCAACCTCAAGAGAAAAACACATCGTCAGAAGATCAGTGGAGCCAGTATAGATGCCCCACTGGTGATTCAGGTAGAAAGGTTGCTGCAAAAATGAACAAGGGACATTGGGATTTGACGACTTGGGGTCTTAAACATGTGAGCATCAAGTCGGATTTTGTGATTTTGGATGTGGGTTGTGGAGGAGGCAAAACCATAAGCCGCCTATCGAGGAAAGCATGTCAAGGCAAAGTGTATGGCTTAGACCAGTCTGCAGACATGGTTGAGTATTCTAGACAAATCAACAGAAAACTTATCGTTCAAAACCGGGCCGAAATTTTCCCCGGCGCAGTCGAGAAAACTGGTTTCAAAGATGAATTCTTTGACTTGATAACAGTAATTGAAACCTACTATTTCTGGTCTAACCTTTCAGCCGCGTTCCAAGAGATAAAACGCATCTTAAAGAAAGAAGGATACTTACTCATCATAAGCGAAATGATCAAAAACGGAGCGTTTGAATTTGAGAACGCTGAGATAATCGCTAAAACACGGGTAAATCTTGTGCCGTTAGAGGAAATGAAGAGGATTTTGCATTCTGCCGGTTTTGAGAACATAAAGGTTTACAGAAAGAGAAAATCGGACTGGAATGCGGTTCTTGCCAAGAAACTATAACACACACATATTTTGAGGGCATAACTAGAGTTTTTTTGGAGAATCTCAAAAAGGATTTATTTTGATTGCCACAATTAGGTATGCTCAGTTAAGAAATCCGTCAAACTCCTAAGGACGATTTATTATGCTTTACAACATGATTTAATATGTCTTGGGTCGTGACTTTAAATCGGGTACAACCAGAATTTCGAAGCTACAGACACGCCTGATATATGCATATACGCTTTATGAAAAATATTACAGAAAGTAAAGATAACTAAAAATGAGCTCTTTCTGGTACTTTAAGATTTAGCTGTTTCATTAGTGCCTTGTATCTGTTTCTAACTGTAACCTCAGTGACTCCAGATGCATCTGCAATGTCTTTTTGTGTAATCTTCTCGTTGTGCTGCAGACAAGCAATGTAGAGGGCAGCTGCAGCCAGACCCATTGGGTCTTTTCCTGCTGCAAATCTTTTCCGTTTAGCGTCTGCAAGTATTGCTATTGCTGTACCCTGTGTTCTGCCTGAAATTCGGTTTTTCTCAGCAATTTTTGAGACGTAGGTCAATGGGTCAGAAATTGGCATGTGAAAATCAAGCTCTTGCAGCAGCAGTCTATAGCATCTTGCAACATCTTTCTTGTCTACTAGACTGGCTTCTGAGATTTCGCGGAGAGCTTTGGGCGATCCGCTTTTGCGGCAAGCAGCGTAAAGTGCCGCTGCAGCGATGGCGTTGATTGATCTTCCTCGGACTAAGCCTTTGTCGAGTGCTTTTCGGTAGACGAGGGCGGCTTTTTCTCTGATAGGTGGTGCAATGTTTATTTTGCTTGATAAACGCTCAAGTTCAGACATTGCTTGTGCAAGGTTTCGGTCGGTGGATGAGTGGACTCTGCTTCTGATTTGCCATTTTCGTAGGCGCCACATTTGCAGACGTGTAGATTGAGGTAGTTTTCTTCCGAATGCATCTCGGTCCACTTGGCTAATGGTTGTTGATAATCCTTTGTCGTGAATTGAGTATGATGTCGGTGCGCCGACGCGGCTTCTTGAGGCCTTCTCTTGCTGGGTAAAAGCCCGCCATTCCGGTCCCTTATCCAACATCTGCTCATACAAAACAAGACCGCAGTCCCCGCAGATAGTCTCACCAGTATCGTAGTCGTGAACTAGATTTTTGCTTGTACATTCGGGACAAAATTCAGCTGAGCGCTGACGCGTTTTTGGAACTTCTTTACTTAAATTTTGGATTATACTCATTTTTACTTAAACTCCGTTTATTTGCCCAGAGCGCCACTAAATCATAAAATCCCGATCAAGGTAAAGAAAAGTAATGCGATCCGCGCACCTTAACTGAGAGAAAGAAGAAGCTTATATACATGACTTGTTTTATTTGCTATTTTCAGGCAGAAAAATGACTAATTTCGAAAACGTGCCTCTTATCGTAACTAAATTCACTTTATTGGTTAAAATCGTTAATAAAAATTGCAGCCGCACCACCATGTGATTGCCGATCTTCTGATATGTTTTTGTCTTTGAAAGATGCAGCTGTTGAATTGCAGAAATTCAGTTACAGCAACTATGGGTTCTTCTCAACCAATCGAAATACTGCAAGTCACTGTCAAAAGAAGTTTTTTGCTTTTTATTCCTTAATTATGAATTTTAGGTTCATAAAGCTTTAGAGACAAATCTGTTGAAATTAGGCTGGGTTCAGAGGGAATGCATTTGATGGTTCGCCATCACACTTTGCATCTCCGTCAACTCTGGGCCCACCTTCCACTTTATGTCTTTTTAATTAGTATAGACTTAAAGGTAAAATTGGCGTAGATTGTTTAGGTGATAGATATGTCTTCAGAGGCAGAGAAATCTGAGTTAATAGCAGCTGAGCATGCTTTGGAAGAATTTGTCAAAATACTTGTAAATGAATATCCATTAGTATTCAAAGATGGTTCAGGCGTCATAAAAATTGGTCCTTCAATTAAAAAACAATTTTTTCCTTACGAAGTTTCTCTTGAAATAAAGAAACAGGCGTAGAGTAAGAGATTACGTGGGTTTTTTTACCTGAATTGTTTTTATTTGTCTTTTCTTGAATTTTAAAACTATAATACTAATCAAGATAGTGACTAAAACGCTTGTTCCGAGCGCGTAAACCAGAAAAGATGCGTATGATTGGTTGCTTAGGGTTTGAGTGGGTTGTTCTGTGGTTGTGTTCTGGTTTGGTGTTTGTGTCGGTGTTGGGGCGGGTATGAGTCTTGTGTCGTTCCAGTAAATCAGCATTTTGTATCCTAAAGATTCGGGAGGATGCAAATTATTTGGGTAGATAATGTCTAGATTGCTGCCAAATATTTGGAAAAGGGAAGCCATACTCATACTTACTGCAAGAGTGAGTGAGTCGTTGCTCCATAATCCCCAGATTCTGTCTTCTGTTGGTGCACGAAAACCATATGCGTAATCTTGAGGTAACACGTAGGCTGACCTATCGGCTACTGGAGTGATAGATCTCGGGTGAGTTTTGGTGTATTGCCAGAATTGTTGCATGGCAGTCAATTGGTCTGGTTGAAGGATGTCGCGTGTCCAGTTTGGGTCGCTGTCAAAAATTATGATATATTTTGCTCCATTTTCATAAGCAAAAACCATATCATTGTAGAGATCTGGACCTGATTTTAGATACGGAAAATGAGTGAATGAGTGAGTTATCATAATCCCCCAATCTTTGCCGTGAGCAGTCGCTGCACCTCTGCATAGGTCAATGTTTAATTCTCGACTATAATTTAGGGCAAACTCTGCAAAAACCGTATCGTAGCCGCCCTCATAATCATACCAGTAAAGTGAATAATCTGAAGTAAATAGTTGATAATTTGATTCTCCAAAACTTTTGGAGATTGCTGTGGGTCCATCCTTTAGCCACCAATTTAGAAGACTAACATATTTGTTTGATGCGTCACTGTAATTATTTGCTGCACTGACTAGCGGGTAACTTGACTGGTCAAGCTGTTTTCCGCCTGGTTCATCATAAAAATAAATCCCCAAAAAACTGCTTCCCCATTTCTTGGCATCGCCAAGCCACGTTTTTGATGGATATCTTGAGTCATCGGTATAAACAATGAAGGTCAAACCTTTGTCATAGGCATATTGGCTAATTATAGTAAGCCTTGTTTCATTGTAGTTTCCTGTGCATCCAATTACCAAGAAATTGGTAAATGAATTAAGCTTATCGATTAATTGTTTAGTGTCAGCCACGCTTTCAAAAGCAACATCCACCCCCAAATAGAGGCTTGGAGGTGTCTGTGCATTAACTTCTTTGGCTGTTAAACTATAGTTTATGAAAAGGGGTAGAATTATAACAAGAATAAGAAGACTTGTTAGATGCTTTAATTTCATTTATCTAAGATTAGAATCTATACCTTATTACCGTTTTCCCAAATATGTCCAGTTAACTGAAAAGAGGGTTTCGTTCAGAATTTTTTTCTTTGATTGTTGTTGTGGGAAGTCTGTAGGAATTTTTTTGCTGTGGATTGTGTTTTGGATTGTTTTAGGTTGTTAGTTTGTTTTTTAAAGCTTATTGGTTGTAGTTGTTGGTTATTTTCCACTTCTTTGCACGGGTGTATGGGTTTTTTGGTTATTAGGTTTTGCATAATTTTCGAAATTTGTTTATTTGTTGCTACAGGCATTTAAGGTAATTAATTAGCTGATGAAATTCTCCGGTTTTTTTCATCTGTCCCTTTTCAAGCATTTCCTCTATGTTATATTTGAGGTAGAGTCCCCCAGGAGGGTACACCTGACGGGCAACTAAGACAAAGACTTTGCAGTTTTCTTTTCCTATCACTTCTTCTTTAAATCGCCATTTGTAAGGAGCCATAGGTGGAAGCAGCATTTCAGAAAGAACGATAACAGCAAAATTCCTCACATCCGTAGTTGCTTCAAGCTCACTGAATTTAGCACGAAGCATCTTGTTTTGGTCTTCCCGCTTTCCATTTTCCAAAGTTTTGCCACCCACAGCGTTATTCTTAACCTCTATAACCATCTTTACCTGGGTAGGCAGGTAGGTTTTTTGGTTTGGGTCCACGCCGCTTTTTAAGAGAAGCAGATCATTTTTGATTTTAGATCCTTGAATTGTGACGTTTGGAATCATTGTAAGGTTGAGGTTTCGTCTCAGCAGGTGATTGCGTAAAACTATTTCCGTTGCACTTCCAGATTTCTCGCGAGTTATTTTGTTGATTTTTTGTTTCTCAAATTCTACACTAACCTCTATCAGCATCGCATATTCTTCATCGCTAAATGTTAGGACTGGCTTTTTGGAATAATTAGGCACAAATAGAATATCTCAATTTCAAATAAAAATTGGTTGCTATAAGACCTAGTTTTCCCAGGTTTTCTATTCTTTTTTAGATTATTTGGTTTTCTTGGTCAGCGTTTAGGAATTCGTCTTTGTCCTCGTCACCAACGCTATCCTACAAAAGAAAATGGGGAATGCTGGTGACATCTTCCAGGGCTATAGGTTTGAATCCCACCCACCCCCAACAAAATTTTATTTTTCTTAAAGCTTGGACGCCAATCGATAATTTTTCTATAAGCACTATGAATAAAAAATGGTTCACCGATGAATTGCCCGTTTAATAAATTATAAATAATGGAAACAGGATAAAGTCGGTTGTGAAAGAATGACGTTTATTATTGCTATTTACGTAAGAGAAGGAATAGTCGTTGCAAGCGACAGCCGTCTCACCTTGAATACAACTAGTCAAGAGGGAGAAAAACAGGTTGTTAAAATGGCTGTTGCGGAATCTGATTCTAATAGTAAATTATTTTTAACTAACTCCAAAGTGGGAATTGCAACATATGGACAGGCAGACATACAGGGAGTACCTATAGCAGGTTATGTTGAATCTTTTATCAAAGAAAATTTATCAAATGATGCCCAGGTGGATGAAATACCTCAAAGAATTTTGAAGTATTTTAGAGATTTATCCCAATCGCTTGACACCGTTTTCATAGTTACAGGATACAAAAAGATAGTTAATACTTGGGAGCAGCAAGTATGGGAAGTTAAAGTAAGCAAAAATTCAGCCGTAAGGGTAGACGAGCCGGGAACGCAAGGTGCTTACTGGGGAGGTGAAGGTGATGTATTATCTAGGCTGCTTCAACCTGTAGGGGTAAAATCAGATAAGGGTTTTGAAGCTTATCCAAATTACCCAATCCAGTTCGGTTATTTTACTTTACAGGATGCGATTGATTATAGCATATATGCTGTAAAAGTAACTATAGACACAATGCGATTTCACCCTAGACCTAAGACAGTTGGTGGACCGATTGATGTTTTAGTCATAAAACCCGATGAGGCTATTTGGGTTCAAAAGAAAACGCTTCATGTATAATTGCGATTGCTAAAGGGGACTTCTGATGCCTCTAAGTTTGCCTTTTCAGAGACTGTAAGTCTTCGTCCGCAATCACGGGTGAGGTAAAGTGAATTTTCCCAACTCGCCTGTTCTTCCTCCCGTCTCTAAATGACTTTTGACTGCCCCATCACGGATGACTCATCTTAATCTGTTCTTTTTGTAGACAATACATTCTTTGATATTATCTTGCCACAATGTAGGGCAATTGACGTTTTTTGATTCAGCCTTTTTGCCTCCTTATCTTTAGCCAACATTAGGAAGAATGGAGGAGTTTTGGGTGAATCTTCAGCTGGCGCAGGTTCAAATCCCAGGGGCCGCTTTGGATTGGGCAATGCAATATGAAAAGCAAGCAAATATACTTGCTCTGATTAATTATATTGTGATGAAATGAAGATTAAAGTAACTAGCGTGTTCGTTGAAGACCAGGATAAAGCCCTTAAGTTTTACACTGAGATTTTGGGTTTTATCAAAAAGGTGGATATCAAGGCTGGAAACTACAGATGGTTGACAGTTGTATCACCAGAAGACCAAGATGGCATAGAGTTGGTTCTTGAACCAAATAAGAACCCAGCAGCAAAAGCCTATCAAGAAGCCATTTTTAAGCAAGGCGTTAGGGCAACATCATTCTTTGTAGAAGATATTCAAAAAGAGTATGAAAGATTAAAAAAACTTGGCGTCAAGTTTACTATGGAGCCCACAAAGGTGACAGGATCAATTATCGCCGTATTTGACGACACATGTGGTAATCTGATACAGATTACACAATTGCAATTCTAAAAACCCATCTTTATCTCCATCGCATCCTTCTTCAGCCTCTCCAACTTCAACATCTTCTCCAGCGCCTGCCGTTCCAGAGTTTCAACTTGGATATTCCTGTTATTAATCGCTATATGGAAAAGTCCAATTTTTTTCTTCGACTAAGTTTGTCGAGGTATAGTTTTTTTGGCTTAAACTTTCAGCTTCTCAGCGAAGGCTTCTGCATCTTTGAGGTCTTCACTGTTAGGTCTTCCTTTGTTTATTCCACCAAAATATTTGAGAAAACTGTTGGTGTTGAACCCTTTGCATTGAAATTCACTAAAAATTAAGTAACCTTTAGATTGTAGTTTTTCTCTAAGTGCCGAGTGATCTTTGGCAAGTTTTTTTTCTCCTGTAATTCCGCTGGTTGAGAAAATGAAGGCTTTCTTCTCGGAGACTTTGGGCAGTGCATTGGCAAAGTGAAGTAGTTCTTTGTAGTGTTTTCCACTATCTATTCCAGAACCAAAACCCACAAGGTCGTATTGTTTAGGCTCGTCAGAACCAGTTTTATGTGGAGACTTAATCTGAGCATCAAGTACCTTTGCTATGGCTTCTGCCACTTTCTGAGTGTTGTTATGATGATACGAATACACAACTATCAAAAACTTCGGCAACTTCATTGTCTCCCATCGTTCATTATTAATCCTAACTCAAAATAACTTTCTTGGCTTCTTCTGGAAAGAGTTGCTTTCCATTTTCTGTGGCTTCGATGGCACCAACTTGCTTTAAGATATTTATGTTGTCAGTGACGTTCCAGTATTCTACAAGTTTTCCATTAATTACTCGATAGATGTCAACGGCTTTCGATGTTATTTTCTTTCCAGTGGGATTTAGTCCCATGAATTTGCCTTTATGGGTTCCAGTATAGGTAAGGCGAACCCACACCTTGTCGCCTTCAGCAATAATATCTTCAATCGTTTCATGCCAATCGGGAAAGGCATTAAGACCCATGGCGATTAGTTGTTTGAGACCTTCTCGACCTACATTATTGGAGTGGTCAACATAATCTAGCGATACAAAATCATCTATTAAATTCAATTTCCTCTCATTGTATGCTTCAATAAACCCACAAACTACTGCTTTATTCTCTTCCAATGACATATAACTTCCATATTATAATTCTCTTTTTTAAATGTGACTGCTTTTTTCCCCTAACTTCTTTTTGGGTGTATAATATTTTTTGTCTTCAATAGAAGAAGAGGTGCAATTGCATTTTGGGATAAGCTTGTTTAGGTTGCTTTTGGTCTATTGGAGCTTGAATTGAATGGATCTGGAAGTGCAATTTTTCTTCTTCTTACGTGAACCCGCATTTATCACGATGATAATTTCTCAGTTCAAATATTGTTAGTTCCAGGCAGACAAGCTAAGGTCACCATGTTTGCTGATATTTTTACATGCTCAAAAAGTTCTTCTTTTGGGATTTCAACACTCATAAAAATACCTCAAAATAACCTCTGTTTACTCAACTTATAAGACTTGCGATAGCCGTAAAGTATGGTTATCTTTTGGGTATGCTCATATGAATTGTTTTAACCAAGAACGCTGGGCGTAGCAACGGATTGCTTCAATTTTTGTTATTAATTAAGCAATTGTGGTTGTCAGGTCACAATAACAAGGAATTATATTATCGCTGAGAAAATTACCAATTAATGGCGTGGTAACGTTTTTGAACACTTACAAGTAATTGTTACCGAAAACGAACACCACGCTAACCGATAATAGAGTTAACCCTTGCAAGACTCTGGGTGAAAATAAAAATGAACTTCAACGAATCTTTGAATAAGATCGTGGAGAATGCTACTAAATTTTTGCTCGTTATGTTGCTTGGCAAAAATTACCGGACAACAATTGTTGCACTTTGGAAGGATGTATTCTCCTCTTAGACTATGGAGTTTTAGATTGTTTTGAAAGTAACACATTTGAAGTGCCCAAAATGTGGCCGTGAATTCGATGTTGAAGTTGAAGGACACCCCTTAGTCTCACGGGCAGGAACACGAACCATGAACATATCAGGCGTCTTTGTAGTTTACGATGAACACCGATTGGCAATTCATCCTACTTGGTTTTTCGGATACAGAATCCATTGCCCTTATTGTGGAAAGACTTCCAAGTATGATATCAGCCTAGAATAACAAATACCAACATACCGATCTATTTGGGCTTATGCAAAGCCTCAAAACAATACCGATTAGATTAATTCATCAGCATACTGGTGGATTCTTCCGTTAATTAGTCGTCTCTGCATTCCAAATATAAATCCTCAAAATCTCCTGGGAATACACGAAACCGAAAAATGCTTATACACTACCGTATCAGATGAGGTATTAATGGAAACAATGTTTTCCAAGCCAGATAAGAAACCAAATTTTTCAAATCAAAAAATTTTAGAGGCAGAAAAGAAATGACAACAAAAAAATCCAAAACAAATAGTTTAACACCAAAAATAGACTCCAAATATAGACTCAAAGAAGTCCAAAAGAAAAATCTAAAAACCAACAAAAGAATTGAAACATTCTTGCCTATTTCAAATGAAGAGAAACCCAAAACTAAGTAACATAGTAAACAGTTGATGTGCCCTTTTCTCTGAATTTTCTGGTGAACGCAACCTTAATAGGATTTCAAGGTGCAACTCAACAAGCCTTTACTCTAAGTAACGTTTGGCTAATAACTTGTAGATTTTCGACCGCATGGCAACGAGTGCGACGACAAGCCCAATAACGCCTGCTATAATGAACACTAAAGCGATTCCTCTGCCAGTTCCCGTCCCAAACCAGCCGCCTATCAACTGAACCCCTGCACCTGTAGTCATAAAGGGAATAAAGATTAACTGTGCGATGGGACCAATAATGAATGCAGTTAAGGTAGCAACAGATTGTTCAATACTGCGAGAGAAGCCGAAAACGCGGCCTTGAAAATTTTGGGTTACAACTTTCTGGATAATTGTTTGTTCGGCTGCTTGAATGACGGGAAATAAGCCAAGCCAAATACTGATGCCAATAGACAGCAGAATAATCGAGGGCTGAATCGCAAAGAAAACCGCATTAGTCCAGATTACAATGTTTGCAAGAAAAAGTGTCCGCAGAGGATTTTTTCCCAAACCCTTTCTCGCTATAACAAGCCCACCTATCACAAAAGCAGGACTTAAAAGTCCCCATAAGATACCCCAAAATTGAACGGACATAAGTTCAAGTCCATAGGCATCCATTAATGCAAAGAACACTCCACCAAGAAGATTATTAAAAGTGCTAAAGAAAATCAAAGCAAAAAGCCCCGGAATAGACTTAATTAAATTAATTGTTCCTTTAATCTCATTTTGTTCTTTTTCGACCTCACTTCTAGCTCGATTCTCTTCGGAAATTGGAATAAATGCCAAATATACGATTCCCAGCAAAGTTACTGCGATCCCACTAACAAGCACCCAGAACATGCCGCCAAAACCCAGCACTATTCCGCTTGCTACTGAGTTAACTCCAAAAATGAAGCCTGTGGCTGTGCTAAACAATCCGTTTGCTTTGTCTCGTCTATTTTCTGGAACCAAAGATGTAATCAATGTTGGAATTGCAATAAAATAAATCAACCCTGCAATTACGCCGGAAAGCAGAATAGAAACAAAAATCCACAGATAAGGACTCGTTACAGAGTTAAATGCGTCGCTAGGTGCGAATTGATACATGAAGAAGCCCACCGTGAAAAAGATCAAACTGGCTATATGCTGGATGCAAACATTGCGGTTTTCTTCTTGTTTCTGTCTACAAACGAACCGAACCAAAACCCTGACAAAGCCACAATAACCAAGTAGATTCCTGCAGCTAATCCAGTTGAAACAACAGATTGTGTTTGAATGTACACAAAGTATGTTAGGGCAAACCAAACGAAGTTTGTGCTGACAGCAACAATTAGCGCGCTAACTGTTAGTCGATGAAAAACATTCATAAAAGGATCCTGTCAATATTCAGCTTAGCAAAATATTTAGCTATTGCGGGTCACGTTCATATTTCTAAATTACAACTGATATTATGCTTGCAAAGGCAGAAGCTCACTAGTAAACTTGTGATAGCTTCAAATCTACCACAAAGAAACAAATAGCAAACGTAGTTTAAGGAACAAGGGCGGTTTCTATAAGGATTTCTTGGGTTTCAGCCTGTGTCGCGATTTTACTTCCGATTAGTGCAGCTCTGGTCCTATTAGGAGAGTTGATGACATTGGTGGGTTACCCTTCGATCAGAAGTTGATAGTTACCAATCAAATTAAACATCGGTGAAACAAAAAATGAACAAAGCTGTCGCCTTGCTTGCTGGGGTAATACTTGTTGTAGCGCTTGCTCTTTTGGCATTTAAGTTTCTAAGTCCAGAATTGCAGCCAGATCAAACCACAATTATTGATGATTTTGAGAATGACTTTGGCAATTGGACAATTGGTTCACATGTTCCTGAAGATCCAAACAATCCAGGACACGGTGTAGAATGGCTCGTTCAGCGGTCCACAAACCATAGTTATTCAGGTAAATACTCTGTTCTTTTTTTGATTGATGGAAGACAAGATGATGGAACAATCTGGATAACGCGGAAACTTACGCTTGAGCCTAATTCCGAAAAATCAGTTAACATCTCGTTTCAGCTTTGGAGCAAAGAAGAAAGCTTCAACACTTTGGCTGCAGTTGTAGGCTATATAGGCGAAAATAACCCTCAAGCCGAAGCAGATTTTCAGGTTTTAGGTGAAGCCAATCAAGTGTCTGGATGGAGAGCCTACAGCCTTTCCAATAAAATTGTTACAACCAATACAGGTGAAGTCTATGTCGCTTTCGGGATCTCAGTTAGATGGGAAACTGAACTGATTTATTTTGCGGACAGCACAGAAATAACCATTGATTGATTCCTTGGAAAAAGAGAAGTAACCAAAATGACAACAGAAATTGATATACCCCACCTTCGTTTGCTAAACACTGGTCTTAATAGTTCTCCATTTCAGAGCCCCGATGAAGTAGTAACACATTTAGGAGCTGTACAAGCTCAAGATTTTGCAGCTGCTAAATGGTCAGTTGGCTTGAGAATGCAAAAAGCTACAGACGCAATTGTAGAGAAGGCTTTTAATGAAGGCAAATTTCTGCGCACACATGTCATGCGACCAACCTGGCATTTTATTATGCCTGAAGATATTCGCTGGATGCTCGAATTAACATCTCCCCGAGTGAAGAAAATTCTCGCACCTTACGACAAACAACTCGGCATCACTGATGAGGTGGTGGCTAAGAGTCAGAAATTAATTGCTGAAGCTTTGAAAGGAAAAAACTTCTTAAATAGAGCGGAACTTGCGGAGCATCTCAAGAATAATGGCATTTCAGCCCTTGGACAAAAACTTGCCCATCTTCTGTATTATTCTGAACAAAACGCTTTAATTTGTAGTGGTCCAAGACGAGGCAAACAGTTTACGTATGGTTTGCTTGAAGAGATAGTTCCAAAGGCTAAGAATCTGAATAAAGAAGCGGCTCTCGCGAAACTAGCACTAAAATATTTTGTGAGCCATGGTCCAGCTCAAGTTGGAGATTTCGCATGGTGGTCGGGTCTACCTGCAAAAGATGCGAACGAGGGTCTAGGATTGGTTAAATCAAAACTCACCCATACAACCGTGAATGGGAAGACATATTGGTTTCTCTCAAATATTGAACCTCGAAGTCATCATTTGTCTAATTCTCGCGATGCTCCAGAAAAGCAAGCTTTTTTGCTGTCAGTTTATGATGAATACTCTATCGCATACAAAGACAGAAGTGACATCAGTGAAAAGCGGGACATTGAAAAAATGCTCGCAATGGGTAATGCTCTAACAGCTGTGATAATTTTGGATGGCAAAGTTGCAGGCACCTGGAAGAGAGTTTTGAATAAAGATACCGTTGAAATCAAACTAAATCCGTTCAAAAAACTCACTGAAATTGAACACAATTCTGTTAATAAAGCTGCCAAACGTTACGGTGATTTTCTGGAAAAAAAGATAATTTTGTAGTCAACTCTGTTCCTGGAAGACGGAATATGTTGATGAACAGGCTGCGTGTATTTCAATTATTTTGAGTTACTTCCAAAGCAGCCCAAAAAAGCAACTTTCCAAGGGAGGAAAACTGCACTCAGAAAAACACGCACAGACCGCCTCAACATAGCCTGTTTTGATGTTTGGATTTGATTGCTGGAAACCTTTAAGTTGGTTGTAAACAGTACTGTTTACGGTGGCTAATTTGGCTCAAGTACAACTGCGTCTTCCACAAAAAACCCTTGAGGAAATAGACAATTGGGTAGCTCAAGGACGCTTCAAAAACCGAAGTGACGCCATAAAATCAATAATCAACTACTACCAAGAACGCGAAAAAACATGCGATTTTTTTAATCTTCTCCTCAAGCGAAGCGAAGAAGCAAAACAACACCCAGAATCTCTCATCCCTATAGAGGAACTATAGTGACTTTCAAAGTACTCCTGCACCCTAAAGCAGCAAAAGAAATCCAAAAAATAGAAAAACAAATTTGCACAAGAATCATCGAGAACGCAAAACAACTACACGAAAACCCAGACAAACTCGGAAAACCCCTAAAGCAATCAGATTATTGGAGCCTAAGAGTAGGCGACTATCGAGTCATCTTCGAAATAAACCAAAACAAAAAACAAGTAATCATTCTTTTTGTCGGCCACAGAAGCAAAGTATACAATGATTTTTCAAAAATGCTCTAGGTAATTGGGCAACTGGTGGAAAGTTGCATTCAGAAAGACCTGCCCAAACACCTCACTATAGCCTACATCGGAAGTTTCTTGTCTATGTTTTTGAACTAAACCTGTTTTTCTGTGTTAATGATTCTGAACTAAAAGCTTTCTTTGATCAATTACTAAGTTAATCCAGGTTGCTGAGGTATTTTCTAAATCATCCGTATTCAAAATGCCCATCATTGGCAGACATTTCTTCTTGGACCTACGGCTATGACATAGACAGCTTTGTCTTTCTCAGAAACAGAGTAAATTATTCGTAGCTTACCAACATTTAGACTAAAATTATCTTTTAAGTCTCCATGAAACCGTTTTCCAGCGTAAGGATCCTGTTCTAAACTAATTAAGCATTCCCGCAGAGTTGCTTTTTCGTTTCCTTCTAACTTTTTGCAGAAACGCTCGGTTTGCCTCGTCAAAACAACATTGAACTTAGGCTTCAACGTGCTCTTCCTTCAGAAGGGAACGCAAATCCTTGACTCTTCCAACCTTAATTTCGTCTTGACCTTGCTTGATAGCTTTCATCATTTCAGGATCACTTAAAACCTCGATCGTTTCCATAAGTTCACCCATAAGCTTAGTAGCTTCGTCTAGCTTTTTCTTGGTTTCACAAAGAAGCTTACGATCATCCTCATCTAAATATGCAGTCTTAGCCATCAACCCACCAAACTAACATAATAAAGATTCAGAGGCACCTAATAAATTTGGAAAAGTCTAACTATTCTTAGATTCGTTTGTCTAAGCAGTCCTCTAGTGATTTATGAAGCGGAAAAAGCAACTGGCAACGGGTGGAAGGTTACATTCAGAAAAAACACGCCAAACAACCTCCTGTAACTTGCATTGTAGTGCAGCCACCTTACGTTAGCTTCAAGAACCTTGTTGGTTGCGTTCGACCATTTTCAGTTAGAGGGCAATAATTGTTATATGGGGTAAATTTTTAAGTTGCGGGTAAATAATATTGTTGAGGGAATCTTTATGTCCGTTGTTGAAATTGATGAGCGAGGAAGAATGACTGTCCCAAAAAAGTTAGGTTTAAGAAAATCTAGGGCAATAATCATACCCGCAGGCTCATTTTTCGTCGCCATTCCTCTCCCAAAGACTCCACAAAAAGAAGCAGAAAAATGGCTTCCCACAAACAAAGAACACAAAGAACTAAAAAGCCTAGCTGAAAAAGCTGCAAAAGAAGACGCCGTGAACCGAGCAAAAAGGCGAAACCAACTTTGATGATTGAAACTGACATGCTATACGCCTATGTCAAAAAAGAAGACTGGCTAAAACCCACAGCAAACAAACTCATATCAACAATTATAAGCGGAGAATTCGGCACCATCTATACCTCAAGAGAGACTCTCCACGAAATATACTATGTGTCAAAAGCGGAAGGCGTGTCCACAGATGAACTCATCGCCCGAACAGCTGCCCTAACAGCCATAGATAACTTGACCTTTCTTGACACAACCTACGAAATTGACCTCCTTGCCTTGGCATTGATAAGACAATACGGATTTACATCCATCTTTGACGCTTACTACGCAGCGACCGCACTTAACCAAATTGAAGACCACAAAATAATCTCAACAGACACCGTATTCGACTGCATTCCAGGAATAAAAAGAATAGACCCAAGAGAAATCAAATTTTGAAAAAACGGCAAAAACTGCTAAAGTAAAACCCATAGCTAAATTTGCCGGCCAGAAAGGCGCATACAGAAAAACACGCCAAACACCCTTCACTATATCCCTGATAATTAGCGAATCAGAAACAATTCTCAAAGCGCCTTTTCTAGGTAGTTTCGCCCCTGACGTGTTGGTTCTTACCGAACATGATTGTTAGGCCGTTCTCTTTTTTGTTTAGTGGTTTAGATATGAGGGAGGAATTGGGATTGTATGATTGATGGGACTGTCAACAGCAGGATGCCTATGATGAAGATTGGGATAAACTTGACTGGAAGGTTGGATTTTTTTGCGGTTTCGTAGCCTAAAATGAACCAGACTGGGTAGAGGGTTACAAACATCATCGCTATCCACACTGGGAATGCTGCTTTGGTTATGTTGGTTAAGCCTTGGTCGAACATAATAAATGATCCTTTCAAATCGACAAGGCCTGGTATGATCCATCGATACCAATCCATATAGAGGGCCACTCCTCCAAAGATAAAGCTCGTTAAAATGGCCGACGAGAGAGCATATATCATTTGCTTTGAAAACTTGAAGTTAGCTGAAACAATGTAGAGAATAGCTCCAAAAAAGAGAAGCCCAAAAGGATCAACAAAAAAACTCATAAAGAAGCTTTTGCCTCTTGTTTTTCTGCCGTTTCGTACTCAATCTTGATTCGGGAAGGCGCTTTTATCATGAAGACTAAAGGCTGAGCTGTTTGAATGTTAACGTTTTCAGGTTTGAAACCAGTAGCTGTACATTCTACTTGAACAGTTTCAATGTTAGGCCGATTGATTCCTTGTTGAGAAGTCACGGTAAATTGCATTCTTCTTGTTTTAGGAGGAGATACAGATATTTTGCATATTGCGCCTCGTTGATTTGAAGCATGATAATCGCCAGGTCGGAGTAGTGATGCAAAGAAAATATCTCCATCTTGAAGGTTCTTACTGTCGAATACTTTTGATCTATCAGTCCCCTCAAATTTCTCTACTAAGAACGAGTATCCTATAGTTCCTGTTGGAGCATGAAAAACGACGTGTGCTTTTGGGTTTACTGCACAACTGCAGTTGGCTGATCCTAAATCTATCCTGTTGAGCATTTGCGGTGCCTTTTCATCTACAATCAAAGGAAACGTTGCAGTCTGATTACCGCCTTGAAATACAGTAACATTATATGTTCCTGGTTCTGCGAAGCGGTGCATTATTGCCATCATAGGAGTGATTTCTCCGCTATCAAGAGTTGATTGAGATAGAATCCGTTTATTGATATATGATTTCATTTTTTTAAGCCCCCACATCGAGTATGATAGTCAATTCATTATCGTCTATTGTCGCTCCTAGATATTCTATAGGTATTTTTACTGGGATTAGGTTGCCTTTTGCTTCCATTACTTGTTTTGGATCTTCAAGACTGAATATTGGCATTGAATCAGCTAACCAGATTGCAATGTAGGATTCAATTGTGCTCTCGATTCCTAATGTGTCAAAGATTAAGTTTTGAAGCCATTCACCTAAGTCGTCTGGAATATCGAGTAATCCTCTAACTAGATCGACTATGCTATCAACGACGGGGTATGCCCAGCTTGGTACGCCTAACGCGTTGATTGCTGCATTTAAGGCAGTGTCAAGAATATCTCCTACAGTATCTGCTACATCTATGAAATCAAGATCTACTCGGCTTGGAGTAATGTATACTAACCATTCATTTGGAGTTCCAAGACCATAGTATGTCTTGATGCCTGCATTTGCGCTGATTTCAGTCGTGAATCCTGTTGGTAGGTGTAGGGTGAAGGATAAGTCCGGGTTTTCGTCGAATAAGCAGCCTAAGGTTATCCATTCAACAAACGGTGGGTAGGGGACCGGTACTGGAACTTCAAAGCAGATTTTTGGTATGTTGAGTCCAAGTGTTACATCTAATTTGTCCCACTTGATGTCTAATTCATCTGTTTTTATGGTGCCGTCGGGTTGGAATTCAACTGTACCATTTGCTAAGTGAAATTCTATTTTTGCTGAAGCGCTGCCTGTTACACCCAAAACTGTTAAGGTTTGAGGAGCAACGTTTATCTTGAATTTTCCTGTATCTCGGATAACTCCAAAGATTCTTTGAAATGCCTTTTCTGAAACTGCTGCAGTCATATCCGCAGGTCCAGTCCTTGTTCTGTTTCTTGTAATTCTTGTCGGTGGCGGATTTGATGATCCTGCGTCTCCAATTGTAATCGGTGGTATGTTCAAAGTAAGCTGTTCTAAGTTTATGAAGAGTTTTAGTTGATTGTCTTCGATTGCAGGATTATTCGGAACTGTGGTTGCTGCCGAGATTTGTATACTTCCTAAATTAGGTGTTTCTGGGGGTGGTGGAATTTCATGTAAGCTAAAAGCAAGTTCTGAAACAACATCGCTTATTTGAGGAAGAAGAACCCGTTCTAATAGTATTTCTATGTAGCATTCTATACTGTTCTCTAATCCAAGGGGTGCAAGGTCTTTTAGTTCTATTCCATCCATGTTTAGGAGCATTTTTTGGTTGCCTGCTTGCCCTTGAAAATGACTGGAGCCTATTCCGAAAAGTTCTATGCAGAAACACTCGAGTTTATCTATTGGAAATATCGGAAATATTGGGAAAGTTGGAAATCGAGTTCTAATTATCTCTTTTGAGGGAGAATCTAACGTCGCTGAAGCTTCGACTGTGGAAAGGTTGGACGTGAAGGCGTTAGATGCAATACTATCACTGTTTTGATAGGCTCTTAATCTTTGATTGAGTTTTCGACCTGATCGTCTATTCATCCCAGGATTTCCAAGATCAACTACGACCGGTGGAAACCAGCGGCGAATGTTTTTTGGAATACAGCTCAGTCCTGCACATAATTTGCCGTGGAAAGCCATTCTTTGAGGTGCAAGGGGCGGATTTAGTTCAGAGGGTAGAGTTAAAACGTCTCCTGGATGGAAATCTATTTGAATGTCGATTAATTGTGCTGCAAAGTCAAGTCCTAGACTGGTTGCTGCTGAGAGGTCTATTCCTAAGTCAGTTAATTCTTTAATGTTTGTTGCGTCAGATGGGAGAAGTGGGACGCGAGGTAGTAAAGTAATTAATTCGGTAACTCCGGGCGCTGCATCTATGCGAGAGCAAAGTAAGGAAGGATTTGATTTAACTAAGATAGTTCCATAATTGAATAGTGATGGCCGCTGGCGCATTACGTGTTTGACGACTCTGTTTATTCCTTCATCACGTATTGCAGCATAAAGATCCGAGTTAGAAGTTAAAGCCAATAACTCACCTAAATAAGATGTAATATTTCTTCAGATTTAAGCCTCTGTGATTGTAGCTGCACCACAACAAGCTTCGGACTGCAAGAGGTGGTCAATGAAGAACCAAAAAGCAATTGGGCAACAGGCGAAAAACCGCATTCAGAAAAACACGCATAAACACCAACCACTATAATCCGGATAAATAGGTTGACGCTAGCTACTTTAACAAACGTCTGAATTAGCTGAGTGTTTGCGTTTTTTGCGTCGTTCTGTGTCCAAAGCTTATTTTTTAATTGACTCATACTATGAGTTCATGTTCGGCTTTATCGCAGGCATTCCACGCAGATTGAAACACCTTTTTTCAAAGTTCAAGTCAAACTTCAGCAAACCTCAGTTCGAGAACTTCTGCAGAACAGAACTAGGACTCATAGTCGCCGGCAAAAAAGAACACGACATCAAAAGCGTAAATGAACTCTTCATCGACAGAAAAGACCAAAGCAGCCTAAACCGATTCTTAACCGACCCAAAATGGAACATCCAAGCAGTAACTCAACCAAGCCAAAACCCTGCTTCTTAGCGAATCAAACATAGACAGTTCGATTTGAGTACAAAATCATCGATGACACCGTATGCCGCAAGTACAGCCAACAAACCGAGATGGTCTGCTACAATCACTCCTCAACCATGGGAACAGTGCTAAGCCACGACTACGTAACCTCACTCTACGTAAACAACGGCCTTGCAGTTCCTGATGGCTTGAAGCTGTATGGCAACCAGAAGAAATGCAGAGAGAAAGGAGTTGAGTTCAAAACCGAGGCTGCAGTTAGCCTGCGACATTATCGATGAGCACACTCCAGTAGCGAAGAAGACGATTTGGCTGTGGGATTCCTGGTTTACCTGCCAGGAGATGGCGTCGAAATGCAAAGCATATGGATACAACTGGATTGGCGAGATTAAGAGCAACAGAATCGTGTTTTACGAGGGAAAAAGGTACCGCTTAGATGAGCTCTTTGATAAGATTCGGCTTAGAGGCGGTTTCTTTGACGTCGTGGTGAATGGCGAGGTTTATTCCAGTGCTTTAAAGTGGATGTGTTCATGCCTAAAGATGGGTTATTTCTCAATCGTGATGAACGTTAAGGCACAGCACTAAGGATGTTCATTTTCTCTGCACTGACCTGGTGGGTTGCAGTGTTGAGGAGATTGTTGGGTCATGCGCTGGAGAGGCATAGGATAGAAGACTTCTATAAGGAGGCTAAGGCTTTGGGTTTTGGGGAGTACAGGTTTAGGGAGAGCGAAGCGGCGCTTATACACGCGCACCTAGTCACTTTGGCCTGTACTCTCCTTGATGTTTTAAGGCGTAGGCTTCTTAGGTATTCTATCGTGAAGAGTCTTCTATCCATCGAGGCTACCGTTGAATGGGTTCGGAAAAAAGCCATGCATCTTTTCATACATAAGATAAGAAACACAAAGCTATCCAACAAAAGCATCTTACGACTCATAGACACAAACTAACGTGAAAACGCAAACAGTCAGTTAGTTTAGAATTCCCTTCAATTCATACTCATACTCAAATCATTTTCATCAACTTTTTTTGCGGGAGAACAGTTCAATTTCTTTTAGTTCAATATGTTGGGTTCTACGGGAGGGAAATTTCTTGATTATTTTCGTTTCAACCAAAGAAGCGCTGTAGCAGCAGAGTAGTGTTTGGTTAATAATTTGGTTGACTAAGCTTTGAGTGCACCAAGTTTCTGGTTTAATTTCTCAAATATAAGTGCTTTTTTTTCGTTGCTTAGATGAAAGATAACTTTGGAAACCATTTCTTGGGAGATGGTGAAGATGTAGTTTAGTTTTATGACGCTTTCTTTTAGGGCGCCTTCGCTTTTAGTTAGAGGTATTCCTTTCATCTTCAAATTGCTAGTTATGCCAGCTATCACAACGTTTCCTGACTCTTCAAACAGAACAACTGCAGGCCTTATCTTCATTTCAGCAGTATCAGTGAACTGTACAGTGGCAATAATAATATCTCCAGCTTTAAGCATCTTGCCAAGACTCATCTTCCGGGTTGTCCCATAGTTCTTTCATTTTCGCCTGTTGAATTCTATGTAAAAACTCGTCATATTGTGTTCTTTTTTGGGATTCTTTTGCCAGCTTTATTAAGCCTGAAATGGTTTCGTTGTAGGTTTCTCTTGGATATTTTTTTATGTTTTTTAGCTCTTTGACGATTGATTTGTTGAGCTGGATAGTCGTAGCTTCTTTCATTATATATCGTCTATAACATACTATAATAAGTTATATATAACTTTCTAACCCATCAGAAAAATAAGCCCAAACACCTCACTACAATCCGCATATCTAACGAGAAGTGCCAATATTTTGCTTAAGTTTTAAATAAAGAGGCAAAGTATTGCTCTATGTGAGTAAGGCCTATCCGAGGCAATACCAAAAACAAGCGGCTTGGTTCCAAGGTTAAGTTTTCTTTTTTGCCTTAGAAAAGAGTTTATGCGGTTTTTTTGATTTATCGATTGTAATTATTCCTTTTTCAGCTAATCTATTGAGCTCTGCCCGAACAAAGGTTTCTGGTTCGTGTATTTCTTTAGCTATACTTCTTACAGTGTTGTTTCCTTTTTCAATCTGCTCAACCAGAGTTTTTTCAATTATCTTTCGTTCTGCTGCGATCCTGAGAAGTTTTTCGATTGGAGTTACAATACCGAATTTCTCTTTTAGACCAATCAGGTTTTGATATAAGCCATCTTCCCAACAAACGCCTGAAACTTCAGATTGGCTCTTGCACTCTTGATTTATGATTTTCCAGTTCAGCCCGGATTGGGCAAGTATTCTTGTATCATCCAAATCTGCTTCTCTTGAGGTAATTCCTTTGAATAAGAAAAGGTCTTCTTTTGAAATTATGAATATTTTTAGTCGGTTGCCTTGGTAGATAGCGGTTGCTCTATTTTTCATATCAGTAGAAAGTGTTAACCCACCACAAATTTTGCTTCGAAATATGTCCCATCGAAAACCATCTTTGTTTTCTAATAAGGCGCTTGTTTGCATGTCATTGTATGGTCTGGTAATGATTAGAGGATTTGGCTCCTTGTATCCCTTGGTTTCAAGTATCGTTTTTAGGTTGTATAGGTCGTCTTGATTTGTGAGAATGACGTCAATGTCTTTTGTGGCATCTTTTAGACCATAAAATGCCATAGCACCTCCGCCCAGGAGGTAAAGCGTCAAAGGTTGTCCTGCTATTTCATTTAGTTTATCGAATTCCAGTTTAAGGTAGTTCTTATCAAAAGAGCGCCGCTGAACCATTAAACTATCACCTCATAGGAATTTGCTTTTATGGTAAATTCGTTCCAAGAAGGGAGTGGTAGACCTTCAGGTCTTATGTGAGTCTCTAGGAATTCAAGCATACCCATTATTAGGTTCTTGAGCCCAAGCCTTTCGCCCTCATGCAACAGATATTGTATATCAATTATTTTTTCGGTTTTTTTGAGCAGCAATAGAGCATAAGTTGTGTATCGCACGCTATCGGATTCTATAATTAACGTATGCAGTATTGCGTCTTCTGGTTTGATTTCTTTCTTGTTTTTTGAATAAAGATATATGTCAAATTCTGAAAAAAGCGGAAGATCATAGTGTTGGAAGATAGAGGTAGCGGTTTTGTGAAAGTCGTCAGATGGCGTCTTCGCGTCTTTGGGCACTCTAACTAAAAATTCCGTTTCTTTATGCCAAAGGATAACTGAATTTTCTGAGAGGGATTTCAAAAGTTTGCCAGTAAAATATTTTTGATATTCATTGAGGAAGTCTATGAGAACTGGGAAGCGTGGGTTAATTTGATACATCTTTTGAGCTTCTGTTATTATGCCTCTTGATTTTAGTTCTTTGAGGTAACGCCAACGCGTAGCATTTGAAAAAGTGGACAAATTACCTTCTTTGCATGTTAAGGCTTGGAAAAGGATTTCAATTGTTTTTCCCGGAAGAATATTTTCCCAGTCCATAAAATCATGTGATACCAATAAGTCTCTAAGTAAAGAAGCGTGCTTTGTCTCGCTGAAGCAGGCATATTTTCTGTTTCCTTGTTCTGTTGTTTGGACTAACCCTTTTTTCCGTAATTTTTTTAAGTAATGGGAAAGAAGAGCTGATTTGAGTGAGAGGATTTTTCTAAGGTCGGGCAGGGATAACTTTTCTTTAG
Organism: Candidatus Bathyarchaeota archaeon; assembly: GCA_963840325.1. GTDB lineage: Archaea > Thermoproteota > Bathyarchaeia > Bathyarchaeales > Bathycorpusculaceae > Bathycorpusculum. The sequence goes on along the minus strand of CAWIYM010000003.1, from coordinate 228,394 downwards.
TGAGTTCTCTGAGGATTTGCAACTCTGATTTGCTGAAAGCGAACTCTGGTTCTGGGTGTCTCATAGTAATTTCATACTATTAAAAACCTATTTAAACCTTTTAATAATATGAAATCTCAAAGAAATCATTTTGCCTATATGAAGAGCAGACTCGGTGAAACAGAGGTAAGTTTGCGAATTATGATTATACCAGACTCTATGCATACAACGGGCGGAAAATCGCATTCAGAAAAACACGATGTTTCAAGGTTTACCTGGCAATCGCTCGAAGTAAGATTGGATGGCAAAATCATGGCCAGCGTTCCACAGGTCACAAAGGGCACTGCTTCACTCGGATATGAACTTTTCACATTCCAATCTGAAAAAGCCAAGATCTGCTATAGAGCAGCATCTGACTAATTTCTAGTCGTCTGAGTTCAGAACCAAGAACAATCAAGCATTGCAGTCACGGCACCCTTTTCTGTTTTTTATAGAACTTGTCAAGCATCAGATTTAGATGATAAATATACTCTTCTTCGGGTCCAACGTATGTTTGAACCACCAGCAAAGCCCTCTCCCTGATTTTCGCCTCTGAGACCTTCGCCTTTTGAATGCAGGCTTCTATATCCTGCATATCCCTTGCATTTAACCGCCCAATTTTGGTCACGATTATGTCGACTGGTTGGAGAGCCCTGAGCGAAATGTGGCTGAATTCCTTTATTTTGATACTATTCTCCAGGTAATCATTGGGAAGCGTCTGGCAGAACACGCAGCCGTCAGTCCATCGGTCAACTTTATAGCCTGGCGGATTGCTTTTCAGAGCTTGCTCAAATTCTACTCTGTCGCAACCTGGGATTGTAAAGTCAATATCTATGGTTGATGGTTTTAGGTCAAGTAGAGTCATGGCTGTACCGCCTGCGGCAACCAGGGTAATCTTCTTAGTCAAGTCCTCGTTTAGTACGCTTAGAAAGTCAAAGAGAGCGCTTTTGTCACAGGGCATTGTAGAGTTCCAGCTTTTGCCTTATACTATCTTCATCTGCAGGAAGTTCTTGTGGGTTTATTGCTTTTAAGATTTTTACCGTATTGTCAACCTCTGGTTTAGGACTAGTTTGCCCCAGAACGTTTAGTATTCCCAACAATCTGGGTGACACTTCATACTTTTGGCTAAGAAACGCCAGCATGCTACTGTTAAAACTGTTTTTAGCAAGAATAACCGCAACAGCATCTCTCCCACGTGCCTCTTCTCTGAGAAGTAAAGAGGTTGTTATGTATTCAATACAGATTTTTTTGCTCTCGACAAAGGTTGTTCCAAACTCGCGATAGCCAAACCTGTTAAGGTTGAAGTTTAGGTCTGAGCCAGGGATGCTTAGCGGTTTAGTTTCTGTGTGCAGTGTTCGGATCTGGTTCTTTTTGGCGACGTTTTTGATTTGGCTCCAGAACGCTTGGGGATTGTAGAGGGTGATTTGGTGACTTAGAGCTTCTCTGAGGGGGTTAATTTCATCTGAGGGTAACAGGGCAAAAAAATCGTTTGCATCTAAGATTAGGTTGTTTATTTTCAAGTTTTGCTTTTTTTGTAGGTTTAGCGTGACCTTGTTGAGCTCTATTGTCTGGTTGGGGTAATCAGGAGTTTGATTGAGTAGAGTGAGTAGTTCAATTCGGTTTAGTTTAATGTTTTTTAGCGGGTTAATTGCGCTGATTGACCTAATGCAACACTTCTCACTTAGGGATTTATCCATCTCGGCAAAGAAGGCGAATAGGTTTGCTTTATTGGATAGGAATTCCAGTTTTTTTTCAATTTCCATTTCAGAAAGTGTGTCAATCAAAAGGTAATTTTCAAAATTCAGCTTAATGCTTGTGGACCGCCCGATTGGTTCAAGATTGAGCAGGCCTTTGTTTTTTAGATTCTGTAATTTCTCGTAAATATTTGCGTAATAAGCAGACCCATACTGGTCTTTAATTCTGTTAGTTAATTGGTTTATTGATAAAGAATCGCCTATGCTAGATGAAATCGTATCTAGGATTCGAGTTGTGGCCTTATCCATTGCTCTTCACACCTAACCATTATAGCACATCTACTATAATGTTATAGTTATTTTACTATAATAAAAAGATGTTGGGTCAAAAACAGCGTTAACAGAAAGTCGCAACATAACACTGTAGTTTACCACATGCTGTTATGGGAAGCAGTCGTGAGCATATACAAATCCCCAAACTCAACCACCGATTACGTTGTGGAGGTTTCAAGGTTAATCTGGCATTCGGTCGAGGTAAGATTAGATGGCAAAATCATGGCCAACTTTCCACAAGTAACACAAGACACTATCTCACTCAGGTACACAACTTTTCACGTCAAAATCTAAAAAACCAAAACACAACAGGCTATATCCCCTAGTTCTAAACTCCAATTTCTAAACGAAAAATACCAATGCAATGCAGTCACTGCAGATACTGCAGATAATTCTAACTACCAAAAAAATCTAAGCTGGGATAGAGAAAAAATTTGACGTGAGAAAAAACCTGCTTTACCTGCATTGCTGCATTGAATCAACCATATTTCAAACGATATTAGTGAGTAAAGAACAGAATTCATCTAAAACGCGGATTTTCTTTGAGTGTTAGGCAATTTAATTTGCTGTTGGATTAAGATTTACTCTAACTTCGCAAAGCTAAAATACTTACAAGCATGTTTCGACAATTATGGGCAATTATTGTTGCATCTGCAAAGAACCAATAAGCGAAGCAATCCACCAATACTCAACAAGCCACTTTGGCAAACCTCTATGCCTTGAACACCAAAAAACAGCAACCTCCAAAAAAACATATTCCTGCAGTGACTGCAAACAAACAATAACCTATGGAGAGTTCAAATTTTCATTCAAGAACTTCGATAAACCTCTATGCAGAGAATGTCAACCCGAAATTGAAGAAAAACTCAGCGCTCCCCCTCAAAACTTTAGATTAAATAAGACTTCAAAAATTGAGTTCGGAAAAAGTTGTCCTCAGAAAAAAACAGGTAAGGAAACTAATAATCTATGAAATAATTGCATTGCTTGCAGACTCTTTCGTTAGAATTGTTGGTTTTTTAGGTTAGACATTCCACCACTCACCATTTAGATAAAATCTCGTTATAAGTTTTGGAAAGAAAGCATGAATCACAATCGAGGCACGGCAGTCACGGCAGTTACAACAGGTATTTTTAACTGTTAAAAAAATTCCTCTGGGCTAGACAAATAAAAAAAGCAGTTGAAAAAACCTGCGGTACCTGCGGTAAGTGTGGTGAATCAAAAATTGTAGGCATGTGTAGTCGCAGTAGTTGCATTCCCAGCTTCCTTTTTTAGCTTCAAATGATGCTGCCTTGATTTTTGCTGCCATCTCGGCGAATCATTGAAAAAGTGAAATCGCCTAAGTCTTCTGGAAATTTATGAGTACGAATTATTCATATGCTTTTTCGCGTTGTGAAATGGAGTAAACCACAATTGTTTGATCAGCAGAAAGCTCAAATCTTATCCTGTAATCCCCCAACCTTACACGAAAATGCCTTTGATAACCTCGAAGCATCTTAATATCAAGCTTAGCCGACAACCCTTCTCTATTTAAGGTATTTAGAACTTCAATTATTCTTGTTTGGTCACGCATAGACATTTTCTTGAGTTGCTTTTGCGCTTTAACTTCAACAAAAATCAGATGTTTAGTCAAGCGCTAAATCCCTTTTGTCAAATCACTCAAAGGCACCAAAGTTAATTTTCCATTCTTCTTAGTAGCTTCATATTCTTTTATTGCAACAACATCTTCGTTAGTTGGCTCTTCATAACCGATTAGTCTCTCTTCCACTAAGTCATTTAACCCATCGACTTTCTTGTTTAGTTTCTGCAGCAGACTTCTAATTTCTTTCAACTCAACTTCAGATGTCATGATTGGTCAAATCCTACTATGGTTCCGCACGTATTAAATAATTATGCTAAACTACAGCATTGGCGTCCTAATAATTGTCTGACTATATCTAGCTCAGATATCACACAAATGACCAAAGTCTTCTAAAGTATGCATATTTTTAGAGTGGAGTCCGTAGCCAGCAAAACTAGCAACATAAAACCTCAGATCAAATAATTCTGACTTGCCATATTTTCTAATTTCTGGATCGTTAAGAATTGTTTTTAGTTTTGTGCTGCGTGGGTTATGGTTTGCTAGGACAAATATCACTTCGGGTCTATCACTCAAATCGAGCTTAACTTCTGCTTTGGTCGTGCCTTTGTTGAAGTTTAGCAAGCCTAATTGGTCTAGTTGATTGAATTGGCTAACCATCGTTTCCAATAGTTTTTTGTACCGACTCTTATCCTTGACAAACGTCTCCATATCTTTGAGATGTTTAAGTAAACCCGCTTTTCCTCCAAGCGCGCCATCACTGTATTTCATCTCAAACAAAGCAGCTCTGCATTTACCGTTTTTGCGGTCTTTGGTTAGCCAACGCATGGCCGTAATATCGAACCGTGCAAGACCAGGGTCTGTGACTTCAATGTCTGTGATGTAGTATTCACAACTCTTTGAAATTGTGGAATTGGTGTTTTCCCTTGCTACCAACTGCTGAAATTCCCGTTCAGCCTTACCACGTTTGGAGAAATATTCATCCATCATATTCTTTCTTTGCGCAAAGGAGTCAACCCAATTCTGGGAATCATTTTGACTCGTAATAGCAGCCGGCGAGTTGGGAATTTCCTTATCCGACAAGTTATAATTTTCATCAAAGTCCGCAGTGTACTTTTTGCTGCGTTCTGTTACTCTCAAGATGTTTCCACCTCGATAGTAAATATTGATGTAGTTTTTTCTGATTGCTAACATAAGGGTGTGGTCTTTTTTTACTTGTGCCAGTATTGGATGCAAAATGCCTTCTTGACTTGTTAGATCTTCCATAAACTTTGGAGATATTTTTCTTATTTCGGGTTCTTGTATGTTAGACATTCCACCATTCTCCGTCATCGTGCACTTCTACATTAGAAAAAATCTCGTTATAACGTTTTAGAAAAGAAAGCGTGAATCAAACTCGCTGCGCGGCAGTTGCAACAGGTAATTCTAAATGCAAAAAAAATCTTTGAACCGCTAACGAAAATATTTCCGATGTGAAAAAACCAGCCGCACCCGAGGTATGTAGTGAAAGGAACCTTACGACTAAATATTGATAGTCTACTTGCCCCAAAAAAATGTGTGTAACTAAGGTAATTTCAAGAGTATTTGGTTAAATGCTGGCTGATTCAATCTGTATTTTTTGAAAAGTGTGCAAAAGAAGAAGAAGACTCGCAAACGCATTTTCGGAAGGGCTTATTTTGGGTTGCTTTTGTCTTTTAGGGCTTGGATTGATTGCAGGTTGAGGGTCTAAAAGGGTTGAAAAGGGTCGGAAAGGGCTGGAAAGGGTAAATCTTCTTCTTCCATTTGTAAAGTTGCGATTGCTGGATTCCTATGGAAACGCTTAACTTGTAAGATACCCCTAATGTAGTGCGAGGTTTTAAGTTGGAATCTGAGGTCGTAGTAACAAGAAAAGGTCAGACAACCATCCCTGTAAGGTTGCGTAAAAAGTTCAAAATTGAAGAAGGAACAAGGCTTGAAGTAGTTGAAACAGACGAGGGCATACTGTTGAAACCTAAGAAATCATTTTGGGACATGGCCGGAGCATTTTCACATATTGCAACCCCTGAGGAAATGAAAAAGCAACTCGACAAACTCAGGGAAGAAGATGAATAAAGCAGTCTACGATACCCGCTTCTTTATGGAATTTTATAATTCTAAAGACTCGGCATTATTGGAGAAAATTCGGAAAGAAAAATCTAGACGTGAAAAATATGTTTCTGCCATAGTAATACACGAGCTCTACAAACTTTCATTAGCTAATGAGGGACGAGAAACCGCAAAACTCAAAGTCACTTTCTTAAAACAAGAATTCAAGATCTTACCCGTCGATAGCCAAATTGCAGAGACCTCCGCCGAACTACGCCAAAAATACAAACTCTCAATGGGAGACAGCATGATTGCAGCCGCAGCATTGTCTCTAAACGCCGTTTGCTTTTCAGATGATCCCCACTTCAGCCAAATCAAGGAACTAAAAACAACCTGGTTTGAATGACCTATCAGACCACTGCAATCACTGCAAGTAAAGCAGGTATTTCTAACTGTCTAAAAAAGTTCTTCAGGCAAGAGCGAAGAAAAAAAGCAGTTGAAAAAACCTGCATTACCTGCAGTAAGTGTGTTGATCCAAAATTGGCATGTTTGAATGCGTAATGGCTCGCATCCTTAAACCCAAAGCCCAAAAAGCAACTAGGAAACAGGCACAAAGTTGCATTCAGAAAAACAAGCACAAACACCCTTACTATAATCCACACATCGAAAAGAAGTGTCGATGTATTGCTACAAAGTTTTAGATAAAGAGGTAATTCATTATTCTATGCGAGTAAGGATTATCCGAGGCAATGATACCCAAAGTTGTGGGATGGGAGTATTATGTTAGAGTCGCAATTCTACTTTCTCCATGAATATTTGAATGCACCATTTATCCCTTAATTATGTGTTTTCCCAGAAAGAATAATAGTATGAAAGTAAACTATTCTTACCGATAGATATGACCGCTGAAGCACCTGAAATCACCACAATAAGTGAGAAAGGACAAGTAGTTATACCGCAGTCCATACGAAAAGAGCTGGGAATAAAACCTAAAAACAAATTCTTAGTCTACGGACGAGGCGACACAATCATTATGAAGAAACTGGAGCTTCCAAGCTTAAAGAAAGAGTGGGAGGACATCTTCAAAATGATGGATAAAAAAGCATTGAAGATATCCGACGAAGAAATACAAAAAGAAATAGCTGCGACACGTAAGGTAAAATAGCTGATTTGATGCTTCGAGTAGTTCTCGACACCAACGTTCTGGTAAGCGCAATAATTTCTAATGGAAAATCAAGAGAACTTTTAAAGAAAGGAATAACAAACCAATACTCAATTTTGATTTCTGACTTGATCCTAAAGGAACTTATTGTTGTCCTTAGGAGACCAAAATTTAAGATTAGCGAAGACGAAGTCCAAAAGTTGCATTCCCATCTTCTTTTTTTGGATTCAAACGATGTTGCTTTGATTTCGCGTAATCCTTGTTGTTAAAATTTTACATGAAAAAATTCTAAAATTCTTTTGCCGCGGTCGGTGTTTACGTAGGTTTCTTGGTTGTTATGATTTGTTGTTTTCTCTATTAGCCTTTGCTCTATGAGGAGGTTCAAGCATTTTGTGATCAGGTCAGCTTTTGTTATTGTTGATATCTCTATCTTTCCTAGTGTCTGTGGACCTTTCTTATCGAGGAACTGTATTATTGAAAGGCAAATCTCAAGATTATTAGCCATGGTGATTCCTTGTTTTTGCAACGAACATTCAGTTTATAAACAGACTTTGATGTCTTTATTTAAGACTTTTCAGTACAAAAATGTACATTAAGAGAGCCTTATGCCTTTAGGCTAAGGTACCAATACCATATTGAAATTCTTGGTTTGAGCTTAAGCGGATTTTGGCAAAAGTTGATTGCAAACACTTCGGAGACCTCTAAATTACTATTCAAGAAAAGAATCTTCCATTAACTTATTGACGTATATACAACTGTCTGAATGTTACTGTGGGCTCACAATCACATGACTATTTAGCCATGTGGCAACTATAGTGCCGCTAAATACTTCTCATTTAAACTGATTGATAATTATGGCTGCCCCAAATGAAAAAGAAAAAATTTTCGGCTCCACCGAAAAGTTTGAGTCGCAAATTGAAGAGAAAATCTATCAACGCCTGACATTGCACAGAAACAAATATTCCTCACATTCTATTTTGTGCGAGTGTGGCGCCGAGATTTTGCTTATCCCTGATGTTAAAGAAATGGGACGGTGTATAGAGTCTCATTCTGAAGAACATCAAAAAAAGGAGCAGACCCCTGCTGATGGGAAAGCAGCTTTCGAATATATCGAAAACTTTTTGATAAAAAAGATTCTGGAAAAAGCAGCGCTTGAAGGCAATGGAAAAGAAAATAGATTTTTTCGTTAGTCCCATATTGATTGGAGTCCATGTTCAAGGTTTAATCCGTGAACCTAAGGTTAATTCCGACCTTTAGAATCCAGTGCATAGAAATGCCCGAAAAGGAACTATCACTTCGACCACTTCAGTTCTCTCCACTCAAGTTTTTTCATCACAGAGGCATTGGTAGTCGCAGTAGTTGCATTCCCAGCTTCCTTTTTTGGGCTCGAAAGCGGCTGCTTTGATTTTGGCTGCCATATCTGTGATTTCTGCTTTTATGGCTTCGATGGTTTGTTTTTCTGGTGCAAAGAATATTTTCTCGTTGGATCGTAAGAACCAGTTGCCTACCTTCAATGGATCCCCATCAGGATAGATTTCTTTAACCGCAAGGGCATAAACCAGCATCTGCATGTCCTTTTTGAGCTCGTTTAGCGATGGCGCCTTCTTGCTTGTCTTGTAGTCCACTACCGTGTAGCCGGGTCCGTCTTTGTCGATGCGGTCAATTCTTCCCCTCAGTTTGATGTTGCCTATGGAGGTTTCAAACCAGCGTTCAATATCTAAAATCTGTGTTTTGCTCTTAGCTTGCTCGTCGAGGAACACTTTAAGAATGGCTTTGGCTTCGTTGTAGTCTCTTTTTTCGTCGATCTTTGATTTGTAGCCTTTAGGATCCCAATACTTCGCCAGTAGCTCTTCGGCGATGGTTTCGTTTGTGGGTTTGCCGTCTTTCTCCATCCGCGTTAACTGCTCTGCAATACTGTGTAGTGAGGACCCAAAATCAAAGTAGTATCTGGGTTTCTCTGGGATCTTCATAACATGACGGTACTGGTAGAGTCGGGGGCATTTTTTGTAGCCGACAAATTGGGAAACACTAAAAACGTGGTTTTCCGAGACTGTAACAGGTTCCTCTGTAGGCTTTCCCAGCACCGAATAATCGGGTTCTTTTATCTTGCATATTAATTCGGCTTTGACATCTAAGTCTTTATTTGCTGATTTAGCGTAAAGAAGCACGTTCTCGATGGCTTCATTGTATTTTCCTGCTGTTAAGTTTGATATTACTTGTTTCATGAGAAGTATTTGCGTTTGATCTTCTACTGTGGTTGATTCTGGAGAAAGGTCTACACCGTCGGCTTGTTGGAAGGTTATCTTTTCGTTGTTTTGGTAGTCTATTTCTTTGAGGAATTTGGATGGTTTCGAGTCGGTTTTGTTTTCCCCGTACCGTTTCGCGTAGGTAATTATGAGCTTCTCTTTGGCTCGGGTTATCGCCACGTAAAATAACCGTCTTTCTTCTTGGAGGTGAAGCTCTTTTTCATCAAACTTGGATTGGACGCCTTTGAGGAGTTCTTTGGGTATGGCGAACTTGTCTTTTTGATAGATCGTAGGCATTTTGCGCTCCACCAAGTCCGGAACTATAACCACTGGGTACTGCATGCCTTTAACGCCGTGAATCGTTGAGATGACTACAGCTTGTTCTTCGAGGTTTTGTTCTTCAATTTCAAAGTTGGAGGCAAAAGAGAGGTATTCGCTGAAGTCTTCTATGTCGTTGTCGGGGTAAATGTTGTTGAATTCTTCTGCGAACAAGTAGAACTGGTTTAGCAGGGCTATGTTTCGGTTGTTTTGGAGTACGATTTCGTATTTGTAGAATTCGCGTTCAAAAAGCAAAGTGTGTAAAAGGTCCAGGGTGCGCATCCTTTTTTTGGCGCCGATCACGCTGGAGAGTATTTGTTTAACTTGCAAAAATTTGATTTTGTCCACCGCTACCTCACATAAGCGATCAAAAACCTCATAGAGGGAGAGACCGCTGCGGTCTGCGTAGCAGCTAAACCTGCAAATATCCACCTGTCGAATGCCGAAGTTGGGTCGGTTTAGGATCCGAACAATCTCCGCATTGCTCTCCAAGGGGTTACTGATGACTTTGAGATACGCAGTGATATCTTTTATGATTGGTTCTTGGAAAAATCCTGTTTCTCCGACGAAATTGAAGCGTATGGCTTGTTTTCGGAATGCTTTGATTATTGGCTCAGCAGTTGCTCTGCGTCGGCAAAGTACCGCGATATCCTGTGGGGAATATTTGTTTAAGAGTTCTTTGACTGTTTCCAAAATGTAGTTTGCTTGCGAAGAATCATTTGGAGTCTCAACAACGGATACGTTTTCTCCGTTTGGGTTGTTTGTGAAGAGTATCTTTTTTGTTCGCTCTGGGTTGTTTTCTATTAGTTTGTTTGCTATGGCTACGATTTTTTTGGTGCTACGGTAATTGTTTTCCAGCGCTTTTTCAACGTAGTTAGGGAACATTTTTTTGAATTCTGCAATGTTTGTGAGGTATGCTCCGCGGAAGCGGTAGATGCTTTGGTCATCATCTCCAACTACGGTGATGTGGCCGTGCTTGCTGGCTATTAGTTGGACAATCTGCAGTTGAATGTAGTTAGTGTCTTGGAATTCATCCACGATAACGAATTGGAATTTTTCCTGGTATTTCTTCAAAATCAAAGGTTTGCTCTTTAATAGGTTGTGGACTGTGTAGAGCATGTCTCCAAAATCAAGCATGTTATTTTCTAACTTGTAATCTTCGTAAGCCCGATAAATCTTCAATATGTCTTTTAGGCAGTTTAAGTCCTCAAGAGCTTCTTCGTCAAGAGTTTTCTTTTCCTGTTTTTCAATATATTGTTGGATGTCATCCGGTGAGATTGATTCGTCTTTGCATCTTGAAATGAATTTTGCCATTTCTTCCGCCAAGGTGTAGGGCTCATGGTTGAATTCAAGATGCTCAATACCGAAGCTGTTGATGTTCTTGGTTAAGTAAACTAGTTGAGCTGTATCAGTAATTACCTTAAAGTTGGCGTTTAGTTTGGTGTTTAGAATATTGTCCTGGATGACCTGATTGCAGAAAGAGTGAAATGTTGATATGCTCAAATCCTCAGCATTTTCAACCATGCCTATGACTCTATTCTTGAGTTCTTCTGCCGCCTTTTGGTTAAAAGCTAAGGCAAGAATATTCTCTGCTTTGGCGCCCTGTCCGAGCAGATAGGCAACTTTGCTTGCAACAGTCAACGTTTTACCTGAACCAGCACCAGCGATGATTAGAAGAGGTTTCTCTATCTCTTGCACAGCTTCTCGTTGTTGACTATTCAGGTTATCAAGAATGTTACTCATACAGTGTTTCTCTTAGTGCGTTAATCAAGATAGAGGTATTTGCTTTTAAGATTAGTGTTAATTCTTGATTTCGATTGAGAATTCAGTTCATAACCGCCGTCCTATGTAAAAACCTATTTACTTGTAAGAAATTATGGTAAAGCCTCTCTTTGCTCGTCCATACGTTTTTTTCTTTTGTCCGAGCGATTTCTAAATTGGTTGCGTAATAGTTCGACTATGATTAACTCCTTGGCTGGTGCTTCTGTTTCGACATGGCAATCACTTTGCATAACCTCCGTTTGCTTGATAAGTTTTTTTGTGGTTTCTTTGGCAGTGTCTTAAATGTGGAAACGAAAATAATGAATCTCAGATATATGCGACCAGTGTGGCGCTATAAGAGACACCATCCATTATAGTTCAGGAGCCACGCTACAATCTGACTGTGGAGGAGACGACCTCTGGAACGAGGGCCGAGGACTAATGTAAACTAACCTTGTCTAGCATTTGAGATTTATAGATAGAACGTTATGATTTTTTATGCCTCTCAGCGGGATCTCGTTTAAGGCGGAAAGATTCAGTAAGTGTATATCAATCTATAGAGTCAGAATGCTTGAGATTGTGGAATATTTAAAATTATATTGGAGCTGAAAGTAGCAAAATTAATTTAGATCAACCACGAGATTGAGTAAGGATTTGGGGATCATAGGGTTGACGCAAGAAGCATATATGATAATTTCATTAATCGGCGATTGTAACAAGATCAGCGGTTCAAATCCCAATCAAGAAATATTCAAAGTTACTAACACAATGATTCAAGAAATGGCAGAACTCGGAAAAGCAGTCAACTCAAAGAATGACTTTGAAAATCTCATTGACGCTCTCTTCAAGATTGTTTATGAGGGATCAGGAAACCTGTCCAGAATACCCGAGAAACTAAGATCACCAGATTCAATAGGTTTTACCATCAAGCATCTACGAAACGAAATTAGACATGACTTAGAACACGGCGATCAGAAAGAAGTATTAAACAAGAGACTCAGGTTTTCAAAAATTCTGGAACATTATACAGATAAGAAACTTTATGAATCTCTAGCTGTTGAGGACTTTTCCAGATTTCAAAATCAGCTCTTTCTTGAATTGCAAAGGTTCATGGAAGCTCTAAAGCGTTACTTAATTTTAGACCAAAATGTTGAAGGTAACCCAAAAAAAGTCGACACGGAAATACCGAATATAACTCTAAAAAAGCAACAATTGTCAAAGCAAAATTTAGGTGGCTTTAAAATTCAAAGACATACCATAGCAGACTTAAGCATTATCAATAGGGAAAATGAAGACCAACTAGCTGAAACTGTCAAAAAAATAGTTGAGACTCAGGTTAACGCTGAATCCAAGGACCCTCAGATTGAAACAATCCCATTCGTTAATGTCAAATCTGGAAACAAACCAATTTTTCCTCAAGCAAGCAATCCAGTAAATGAAAATTTGTCTCAAGAGCAAAGTCTTATAATTGCTGAAATTCGGGAATTCTATAGGGTGAAACAGCGACCTTCCGGTTTTAAGGAGCCAGGATTTCAAAAACTCATTTGGGCAGCTGAGAAATATTTTGGTTCGTGGGAGAATGCTTTAGACGCTTCTCATCTCGAACCGTACATTGATTTTAGAAAAACTCGAACGCTTTCATCATCCATAAGGCAAATCTTAAACAATAATCCCTTGCCCTTGGGAACTTTAGCCGCTGAAATTCGAAAAATTGAAAAATATTCTGATTGTACTGTTCAAACAATTATGAGTACAATCTTCCAAACTGAAGATATTTTATCAATTGGAGCACATGGTCATAAACTATATTTCATGAAAGGGCAGGAACCAAGTAATACAGTGTATCCAATTTTGAACAGACTGGACTCATCGAAAATACAAGAGGAACTTCTTCGAATGCTCGTGACTCCGATGACAAAAAATGAGATTCGTGAGCAATTTGCTGCAAAAGGATATGCAAAGTTAGATTTTGGTATAAATAGATCTTTAAATAAGCTTTGGAGAACTGAAAGTATCTGGCGCGTTAGATTTGTCGCAAGTGCGGGAAGTGGGCAAAAAGTATACAGCGACAGATTTGTTCCGTAATCTTGCCGGAAAAATATTTTTCTGTCGGACTGATCACCCTGAAGCCCTTGCCGCTTTAATTAATAGAGGAATACTGGGGGGAAGCAATGACAAAGGCTTTTCAAGCTCTCTTTCAATTAGGCTTAAGCATATACTACCCAGAGAAGTTTTCGAATTGATTGAAAGATAAAAACTATATGCAAAATATTTTTTCTTGAAGGTTATTGGGGACCTGACAAGAACTTTCTTAGTTTACTCGCGAAACTTGAGTCCTTCTTTTCTTGCTTGATTTGATCTCTCACTGGTTGTGAAGCGTTTGAACCAGTCTCTTGACTACGTATTGGTCTTTCCTGAATTTCAACAGTGCTGTTCTCGTTAATTTGCATATTTGAGATCGAATTCTCAACTTTTTCTGCGCAAAGATGTTGTCTTTCTTTTCCAGGATTTGCTGTTTCTCCATTACTTACTTTGTCAAGTGAAAGCTCTTTAGTTTGTCCATCGTTGTGATTAACTGAAATTTGGATGCTATCTTGCCTAACTTGTTTTTCTAAATCGTCTTGAGTATTATTTGAATTTAAATTCAACGGTGGCTCATTAATTGATGAAACTGAGCTCAGGTTCTCTTTGTAAATAATAAGATTCAACACCAAGAGCGTAGCTCCGCTTAATTTGTTTAGATTCGCGGATAGCGTTAAGAATATCTCTGTAGGATGTACTAGAATATTTCTCACTAACATGAAGAACCTCTTTGATTTGTTTTAAGCTCATCGGATCATTTTTAATCACCGCAGCAACTTCTTCGGCCAATTTTTCCCTGTCTTGTCTCTCAGTGTCGGATAAGTCATCATCAAGTAAGTCATGTTGATCATTATCAACCTCTTCTGTTTGATTCTCATCATTCGTTACTTGAAGATCAAGGCTTTGTTCAACGTTTGGATTAAAATTTATTGGTTCTTCATCGGGCACGCCAGATTCTTTTAAAGAATATTCAGTAATTTGACTGTTTTGCACGTTGGCGTTAATTTGGGTTTCAGGCATATCTGGGGCTTTGACAAAATATACCCTTTTCTGGGAAGCTATTGTCCAACCTATTTGCTCTGAAATAAAGAGTACTTGAGCAATATCGCCTTTCTGTACTTGAGTTAATTCTGGTATATCATGTAATTTCTCGCATATTTGCTCCAAGTCCATCATAGGGTTTCTGTCAAGTAACAGTAAAATGAAATTCGTTAATTTTTCTGACTCTAACATAGGCCTTTCAGCTTCATCCGAAAAATGTCCTTTCCGTAATTTACCTACAAGACAATCAGGACTTGTTCCTGGAGAGCAATTCTCTCTGGCATTCAACAACGTAGAGCGACTGATAACCACTCTGTTCTTCAAAAACACGTCCAGTAACCTTTGCATTTTTTTGATGACCAAAACAGAAGATAGTAAACGTTTTATCCCCTGGTTTGTCATTGAATCCTATATGCTTTTTTGAAATCAATTGCTGCCATTTTTCTTCGCTACTGAGTTCAGTCAATTCTTCAATTTGTTCCTTATTGCTCAGTTCAGAGCTGCCTATTTTCCGACTCATTATAATGTTTTCTTGCTCAGAGATAACAGCTTCTGGAGTAAAGTTGTTTATTTGATCTCGCTCGTTTGTTCTTTCGGTTGAACTTTCCTCAAAATGCCGCATCTTGCCGATTAAACAGGACGGGCCTTTTAGGAAAAGGCAACGAGAATCTGAACAATTATTTATATCCATAAGATCTTCGCGTATCAGTTTTCCTGTTACTTGTACGTACTTTCGAGCATAGTAACAATAACACTTAGTCTTAAAATTCTCAACAATTTCCTTAATTTCAGAACCTTCGATTTTATTTTCACCTAAATTGTCAGATAGATAACTTAAGATTATCAACAGCTAACTGTTTTAGTTCATTCAAGAAATATACATCTTTTTTATTTTCATTCAAGACAGACGTTACATTTTCCATGTTATAGATTGTCATTAAAAGCAACAAAGTATCCACTTTTTCGAAGTTATAGGTCATTTGAATTCTCGACTTAAGTTCTTCCATAGTCATTGGTTTCTCTTTTAACAAACTAGTTATCGCTACTGAAAGCGAATCCAACGAGCCTGCAGCATTTGCGTTTTCTTGATTTGTCGAAATACTCGGCATAACTTGATCGTTTGTTTCTTCAATTTTTCTATCTACCTTTTCTAGAGCTAATTCTTCCTGTCCTAAAATGAAATAGATCTTTGAACGTCTGGGACCTATTGATCTGATGGAACTACCGCGCTGAATAGTAGCCAAAATTGTTGTTTTGTTTGCACTTCCAAACCCTGAAACCCCTCTGACCTTATTACAAATAGTAGTGTAATCCATTGGATTATTATCCAATAAGCTAACTATTGCATCTATTAGAGTCTCGGGCTCTCGTTTTCTGTCTTGCGAAGAACTACAGACACTACTTTGTTGAATTGATAAACCTGCAACGATGAGAGCATTTTCCAAAGAGCCAAAATGTTGGTCGAGCCGCTTTCACTACTTCTTTCATACTTAAATCATCAATGTTAGGGACTCTGCCATTCGCAATTGCAAAAGCTTGAAGTCTGATCCAATAGATCTTCACTCGACAAGCCATAGTTTTGAATCTGTTGCTTGATGTTCAAAGCTAGTCTTTTCTAAATTAGGCGGGATAGAAGTCAATTTCTTTTTCTGAACATGCGGGTTGGAGTTACATTTATTGACTCATGCGTCTCGCCTAAAGATGAAAAAAAGGCATCTATTTCTTCGGAGGTTAAGGAAAACTCTTTTTGAAATTTCTCGAAAAGTTGCTTGTAGATTATACGAACTATTCCAGTATAAAACGGTGAGTAGTCCTTAAGCGGGATTTTTTTGTAGGAAAGGATTTGTTTCTGCATAATCGAGATATAATTCTTACCAAAAGTAAATGGTCCCTCTGGAGTTACTCTTTTCCATATAACCTCACGCGTCAAGTTGCATGGATAAGAGCTGTTGTCTCACTCGGGTGGTACTTGCATTGATAATTGTCACAATTAACTTTAAGGTCTTGACCATTCCAACATCCAAATCCGCTTGGTTGCCGGAAATACTCAATTGTATCTAACGCAACTAACCGTGTTTTTGTATGGTTGCCGCATCCAAGGGTTAACGTAAATATATCTCATATTTCTCTCTCAACTGCAGATTATACATTTTAAAGAAAGGAATAATTTTACCGCTGGGTGCTGGTACACCATACGCTTTGTCAATCAAAAAAGTGAGGAAAGGAGCCGATGCAAAATCTATTCCTTTTGAGAACTTCCAGAGGTTTGCTAAAGCTTGCTTGTACGGTGTTGAGCAACCATTACCTCACACATCTTACCTCATAATAGTAGCTTCAAGGGTTAAATTTTTCTATAGAAAGAATAAGTCAAACCGGATATCTTTTATAAAGTAATGCCGAAAGCAAAGTGAATATTTCTTTGTCAGGTTTCCCGCATATTTTACATATTTTCAAATTCTGTTGCGTATGAATTATTGAATAACAGCTTTTATAAGATGAAACGGGTTAATAGAGTGTAAAATCAATAGCTATTGGGGGAGCAAGCGTTAGGTTTAGGAAAAATAGAGCTAAGCAGTGTTAAGCTAAGACTCGACAACATCAATAAAAAGGCGACGAAATTCATTTCTTTCGAGCCTTCTGAGACCACGATAATTCCAAGGGAATATTCGATGAATGGTCCGATGAGTTGTCTTGAGAATGAAAATGCCTGTTACCCACTCGACCCAACCGACTTGAGCTTGATTAAAGATCGTGAGGTATTTGCTTATGATGAGAGCACCCTAGACTTCAAATCTCTTGAAGGCGACCTTATTTTTTGCAGTTCTGCATTAATTAAAGTTGCAGTAAAATACGAATTCAACCTCACAGTTCTCCCGTACTTTCTAACTTCTATGCGAAAATTCAAGGGAGGAAACGAAGACGAAATTAGATATACTGAGGAGCCTTCAGCCGAGCGAAACAAAATTATAGTAGAAGCTAAGCAACAATCAATCCTTGAAGGCATCGAACCCCATTCAATAGTTTTTATTGATGGTCCTCTAGTTGGTGGAATGGTATCTTTTTACATGCGTGAAATGGATCAACAGTTGCGAGAAAAAGATTGTATACCGATTTACTTTGTGAAAAACTCTGACAGCCGTTTGGTAATAACAAACAGTCGTAATTCTGAACTTTCTGTTAAGTTCAACAGTGATTTCCACTGGGCGACTCAACGTTTAAACGAGCGGGGCAGGTCAGCTTTTTTCAAATATACAGACGAGCATAACCCAAAAAACACAAAGGTTTTTTGTTATGTACGAACTTTAGCCGGTTTCCCCGAAAGGGTTGAAATGCACCCTTCCACATACGAAACCTACGGCAGTTTAATACCATCAATCATGAATCTAATTTCGTATTACTATATTGTCCAAGGAGATTACGCTAATCCTCAGGTGAGACCCATAGTCATAGCTGAAAAATATGCAAGAGAAGGACTGAGAATGCTAAACATTCCTGTCCTACTTGCAAGGCAAGGGTTTCATCCGACGATTAATCAAGTAAGGTTTGGGTGACATAAAATATGTGGATTGTAACAGGAGCCGAGAAAGACCTCATAACACTTGTATCTTCAAAGAGTATAGACGGAATATTACCAGTTGGATCATATCTAACTGTCACAGCTGAAGATGGAATAAAGCATATACTGCTCGTGGAACAATCTCACCAGAAATCGCTTTTTGAGCCTTCTCCCTTAGTAGTTGATGCTGACCTGCCGGTCTTAACACAGGACCAAGAATGTAAGAATATAATTCACGCCCGAGAAATTCGACAATATCCATTAAGAAACGATGGTTTATTTAGTTTTATAAAGCCAAATCAAAAAGCTAGAAGAACCACTCAACAAGAAATAGATGAAATTTTTGTATCCAAAACTGGGTACCCGGTCTTTCTTGCAACAAATTTCATGGGTCAAAATTCCACTCTAAGAGAAGAGTCAGGAAACTTGATACATGTGAAAATTCCATTCGAATCATTATACCTGCAAACAATGATTTGTGGACAAACTGGCTCTGGAAAAACAGTTGCCATGAAATACTTAATAGAGCAATTCCTCGAACACGAACAAGGAGCGGTTCTAGCAATCAATGTCAAAGGAATCGATCTATTAACAATGGATCAATTAACCACTTTAAAGAACCCTAAGCTCAAAAAACAAATCCCCGAAGAGTGGAATGCAATCGGTTTATCAGAAAAAGAATTGGGTGAATTTAGTATTTATGTTCCCTCAACTGAGCAAAAGCATAAAGAAGGGGTTAACCCTCAGAACGTACGTCCAATAACCCTAAGAACCCGGGATCTTGAACCTACAGCTCTCTTAGGTGTACTTCAAAACGTCACTGACAGAGCTGCAGAAGCGCTACCAGATATTTTCAGATACTGGAAAGATAGGGTACACCATGAATCACCGATTTTTAGAAACTTCATTTCATGGTTTAAGACCTATGCTTCTAAAGAACAAGAATATACATTTCCTAAACTTTCTCAGGTTGACGAGGAGGGCACAATTCCGCTTCATCCAGGGACGGTTTCCGCTATTCTTAGGTCTCTTGAGGCAGCAACTGGGTATTTTGATCATACCGACGATAATTGCGTAGCCATTCGAGAAGAAAGTATAATGGTTCCAGGCAAGCTTTCTGTAATAGACCTTTCCAATAAAGACACTATTGTTTTTGGCGCAATCTTGCTTCGTCATCTTATTTCCAAAATTTATGACGCTAAAGCGAGGATGGGAAAGTACCCAGATTTGCCTGTTTTGTTAATAATCGATGAAGTCCATCAATTTTACGGATCAAATGCATCAAAAGAGGCGCTTGAGCAATTAAATGCAATTGCTAGAATGGGGCGCTCGGAAAGAATTGGGGTTATCTTTGCATCACAGAATCCAGAAGATTTACCTAACGGATTAACCTCAATCGTTAATACACGAATTTTCTTTAGAACACTAGGGGATGTGGGAAGAAAATTCGATGTTAGGAACCTCTCGATTGAGTTATCATCCCTTGAAAGTGGATTCGCTGTTATGTCAAATGTTGCTTTACCTCAAGTAAAATTTGTTAAATTCCCGTTACCTATTAGAGGAGTAGTGGACGCATGAACGGCAAACTATACGCTGAAGACCTTTTGAAAAAGATAACCGATAAAGATGAACTTAGAATCCTACAAATTTTGTGGGACGATACAATACCACTCGACAAAAAAATCGAAGCATTGCTAAAGGAGGAGTCAGATTGTTCGAGTACAAGATGAGTTACCTTGAACCAGGGTATCATAGAGCTAACGAGCCGCCGTTTTCATTTCCACCAATAGGAACTAAATCGTCGATAGAAAGTAATCTAATTGAGATTCAGGGAAAAAACGGTACAGGAAAAACTACTCTGCTTAACGTTCTTGCTCTTGCACTAGGTTACCTTAACGAGGAAAAAGAGCTCGAAACAAAACCAATGCTGAAGACAAAGCTTGAAGATCTAAATGAAAATCCTAGCCTTGAATATTTGTTTCGCATAACTTATTCCAATCCAGAACCAATCGAAATAGTAATTGAAAGAAAAAGAGGGCAAGAACCACAAAGGTGGCTTAATTCAAGGCCCATCAGCTCAGAGAAACTTAGTGATAAATTCGACATAATTTTCCTAACTGAGGACGATCCAAGCAAAGTAGTGTCTGCTAGTCGTGATAAGCTGGCTGGATATTTCAGCAATCTTGATAAAAGATTATTTGAGTTACAAGGGAATCTAAACAAGCATCTTTTAGATATTGTTGAATTTAGGGATTATGAGGGCAAAGAAAAGAATCTTTTAAAAGAGATAGAGTCGCATAACCGAAAGTCATTCGAAGCAAAAATCGAACGACAAAAAATTGCTGAATTGTTAACAAAAGCAGAACAAAAGCGAGAAATTAGTCAGCAAATCGATTTGTTAAACCACGAAGCAGAGATAACACGTAAGTACCAAGCCTTAAAAGAAAAATACAATCGCTTAGAGGGTAAAGAAGACGAAGACCTTGGACGAAAGATAGAGAAAGAGAGAAAAGAACTAGGGCTAATTGAACGTGAAATTAAAGACTTTAACCTGAATATCCTTCAGTTATGTACATCTCTAAAAACCTATGGCGTTTCACTTGATACAAACAAACTATTGAAAGATGACTACTCTGAATTTTATGCACTACTAGAGAAAATTCAACCCGAAAGCAAGGACGAAACGATATCGCTACATATAGTTGATGATATGCTATCAATTCTACAATCGTATGATGATAACATAATTGTCCCCGTCATTGACAAGAAAGTCGGTGACACAAAAAAAGAACTGTACAGAGCAAAGGTAAGACTCAGCTCAGACAGAGTTTCTAATTTAGCAAAAGTCCTTAATCGAACATTGGACCAGAAAAGCCTAGCGCTCTCTGCACAAGAAAAAATGCAGTCCAAGATTAATGGACTTAAAGATAAACGGAAGGATTTAGAGGGTTTTGAGGAAGTTGAAAATGAGTTTAATGAAGCACAAAATAAGTACATGGCTCTCCAAACCTCACTTCAAAATGACAAACTAGATTTGTTGGAAAGATGGGAATCGCTGAAAACTTTTAATGGAAACCCAGAAGATTTAAAGAAAAAGCTTCAGCAACTCGATATTGAACTTAAAACCGAAGAGACACTTAAAACTAAGTACGAAGAAAATCTCGCAACTTTGGAAGAGAATTCTAGTAAGAAGCCATTCTATGAAAAAAACGAAAATGGTCTAAAGTATTTAATGGAAAAAACCTCAAGAATGAGAGAAAACATACATCAATGGAGCGAAATACTCTCCAGACCTGCTGAAACAAGAAAAGAATTTGAATCAACTAAACAACGATCAGGTTTTGGACTTAAAGACTACCAAATATTCACAAATGCAGTCGGCGAGTATTTGGGACAACAATTTGAACCTGTCTTGTATGACTATAAGTTACAGAACATCAAGTTCTTTGATATCGAAAAAAACACATTTCTAACAGACGACGATCGTAATATCCCCATTGACAAGCTTTCTCAAGGACAAAGCAAAATGGCGACGATTACAGGTATTTTCAAAAAGATGGATGATGAAAAGAAGAAAATCGTTCTAATAGATGAAATTGCTGATTTAGATCCCGAAAATTTAGCAAACGTCAAAAGTACTTTGAAAGAAAGATACAAAGATGGCTCATTAGCATTGTCAGTGCTTGTCAGACCATGCCAAGAGGCAGGTAAGAAAATCGACGTATTTGGGTGGGGCTAAGATTGGAAAAGAATATAGTAGATAATGAAATGCTAAAACTATTTGACCAAATGCAGCTCGTTGCTAAAAAACAGCTCAAGAAATCTACCACTAACTCTTGGGACTCATTGATTTTCGATTTGATACTAATGACACAAAACAATCGTTCAAAGCTCTTTGCAAACAGTGGCTCATCGATCGCACCAGAAGTTATAAACAAAATGCTATCTCAGGGATTAATCCAAAATGTCATTTCAGAAGACGTTGAAAAATACGCACTTACTTTTAGAGGAATTGCCGAATCAATTCAAATTAGGTATGGAAAAAGCATAGAAGAGCAGTTTCTAGAGTTAATTAAATTATGTGATAAAAGATTTAACGGTACTGAACTTGCAGCGCTAACTTGGAAAGAAAAATTGGTTAGTTTATCACTAATTCTAATAGCAAGTACCTCCGAATCATCAGAAGTTCACTTAGATAATGATGCAAATAAAGCCACTATGATCGAAGTTTTTGACAAGACTCTCGAAAGTCTAAAAAAGCATCATGTTCTTCAAAGCGAGGAGGAGATAAAAGAGCCCACAAGTGGTGAGCACCCTGTTACAGCAATAATGCGCAGAGTCAATGACTTATCAAGAAAAACCAATCTTTATTTTGTCAATGACCCAAAAAATGCTTCAAGCTACTATTTTGATATTGAAGAAAATGGAACCTTGAATCCCGCTAAATTTTCCTTTTTGCTAAAGCGAATCTTTGAGAAATATGACCCTGAATGTAACTACAAAGAAATGTACCAAGAGCTAGCATCGATAAGTCAATTATATACGCCGAAATTCAGAGCAAGAATGCTAAACCAAACAGTTAGCTTTGGCGTACTAAAGGAATTAAAAAATTTCACAGAAAATGACGTAATGCATCTTTCATATGCCGCAAAATTACCCGAAATCTAATACAAAAAGGATAGCAAAATGTCTGAGGATTTAATACAACTGCTGAGAGACTTCGTTGAAGAAAAAGGGCGACTCCCCACCCTCAACGAGCCAGGGCTACAGCCACATTATTGAATTGGCTAAGAAAGAATTTGGTTCTCTAGAAAATGCTCTCAGGGTATCTGGATTGCTAACCGAAGATAATACTTCATTTCCCTCCATGAACGAAACGACAACAAAGAAAGAAAAGAAAACTCGAGAACCCAAGATTAAAAACAGTATCCATTCATATCCAGAAAATTATTTTCTTAAATTTCTCGGCTTAACTTCGCCAACTTGGTGGGAAAGAAAATCCAAAGCTCAATATTCTTGCTCCGTCTGCGGCACTTCAATCACGAGCGGCGATAGATATATTGGAAAAAAGATCTTACATCCAGGACGCCGCGGCAAATACGGGTACCGAGGTACATATACAACAGATTATTACCACATTCTTTGTTTGCTTGAAACTTCAGCAAATAATATGAAACAAAAGATCCAAGGCATAACCATCTGAAATGAAAGCTGTTGAACAAAGGATAGAAGGTCTGCGTCAAGAGAATACGTCTAACCAATTGCAAATTGCAGATTGCGAGAAAGCAATTATGCACGCAAAAGGCGATTATTTACAGGCCAAGAGTATTTTCGATAAGGCCAAAAAATGGATTGAAGAAAAATCGGTAACTCTATCGAACAATCGAAGAATCTCAAAATGCAAGATTAGAATGAGATCCATAACAAGTATTGAAATTCCTGAAAAGAAAAATCAGTGTGAGCAGTTTGAAATTAGAAAAGGAAAGATATGAAAAAAACCTCCTGATAACAAACACATTAATAACAAATATCACTTGAAATGAATAACTTTAGATCTATAATTTGAGAATAATAATGACACGACTAAGGAAAAGTAATTGTATTAGAAGCAAAATAAAAAATATTATTTATACTCTTACTGATGAACAACATGGAAAGAATAAATAGCGAAGACGCCGAGCTTATGCGCCTCTTTGAATCATTAATTAGCGTTGCTAATAAAAAGCCCAATTTAGCGATATTATGAAAAATTTCCGTCCTCTTGAATTCTTTTTTGAGCTATACCGAATGACTAAAAACAATAGAATTATTCTTTTCGCCGAGAGTGGAATAGCAGCTTCAGTCTGAAGAGGCGATTCCTTTACTGGAATCTAAATTGGTTCATCAAGTTTTGTCAGAGGAACAAGAAAAATACGCTTTAACTATGAAAGGCACAGCCCGATGTATACAATTGAAATATGGATTAACTTTAGAACAGCAATTTAACTCGTTTTTGGAGTTATGCGATGAAAAAGCAATGAGTATCCAAAGCGAAAGTTTGAATGACAAGGAAAAATTAACTAGCTTATGCCTCTTACTAGTTGCAAGTAGCTCAATCGCTTCAGAAATTCGTCTTGATGATGAAGCAAACCAGAAGGTTATGTCAATCGTATTAAAAGAAACGCTGGAATGTTTAAAGGAATTTAAGGTTGTAAATAAATTAGAAGAATTAAAAATCGCCAAAGGCGAGACTTCTTTATGCGGGATAATGCGGCGTTCTAATGAACTAACACGAAAAACCAAACTCTATTATTTAAATGACAAAGATTGCCCTGGGTATTATTTTGATATTGAAAAAGATGAAAAACCGAGGATTGATCGAATTGCGTTCTTACTAGAAAAGATATTTGACAAACTCAATCAATGCGATTACAGCGAACTTTACCTCAAGTTATCGAATATTAGTGGACTATATGCTCCCAAGTTTAGAGGACGAAAGCTGAATACAAATGTTTTATTTAGTATAATTCAAGAGATGAAGCATTTGCTAGAAAAGAGTACTACTATTGCTGATTCACACAACTAAAAATTGAGCTTTTGATGCTCTCTAAAGGATAGTTAGTGATAAAAAGTTCGTTTCCTTTATTTGCTTTTCCACTAGCTGAAACGTTATTCATGCCATATTGAACTTTCCATTCGTAAATATACGCGAAATGTGAAAAAAGATTACGTATTTCTTTACAATCATCGTATGTTATAAGCCATTTATGGCGGCATATTTCCATATTTTTTGCAAATCTGCAGTGATCAAAGTTGGTATGTAAATATCCTTTTTTTCCATAAAGCTTTGATCTCGAAGGACTATAATATGGTGGGTCAAGAAAAATGAATACATCGGAGCCGCTTTCCTTTAGTATTTGTTCGTAGTCACAAAATCTGATGTCGACATTTTTTAGGTACATTGGCAAGTGCTTGAGTCTTTCAATCGATGATTGTGTAAACCTCTTGTTGAAAGCTTGTTCTGAGAATCCTCCTGTTTCAGTAGTGCCGGAGAATGTAATACGATTTAGAACAAAGAATCGTGCCGCTCTTTCAATGTCTTTTTTTGGGTTATTATCTTCCTTTAAAGAGGCAAAAAAGTTTTCTTCCATTGCTAGAGTAATCCTTGAGTGTTTGTATCTCTTCAACGAGCTGATCACCGTGCTCTTTGAGTTCTTTCCAAAAGCAATACACATTATAGTTCAGATCACCAACCTTAAAAGTACTTAAAGTCTGGCCATTGGATAACTCCCAAAAAAACCGATCCACCGCCTACAAATGGTTCTCTAAATTCTGTGAAAAGGGGAAAATTACAAAGTATTTTACGTAAACTTCTGGATTTTCCGCCTGGATATCGCAGTGGACTGCGCATTTTTTGATTGTTCAGTGTCATTGCTGTAACTCATTTTTGTCATTGCCGTTTTTTCCACCCATTTAATGACACCCCCTTTTCGTAACGATGTCAACTCTTTCATTAAGTTCTATGGTATTTAATAGTTTTAATTGTTGTTTCAGAATACCCCTGAACCGCAACAAACAATGTCTAAAAACGATCTCTAATATTCATGATGAAGTACTGTAAATGGTTATCTTTTTTGATTATTTTTCTATTCTTGATTTGAAGAATCTTTCAGTTTCTTTGTCCGTGAAGTAGATGTAGCATCCTTTCATTCCGCGTGATAGTAGTACTCTGTAGGTGTTTTTGATTAGTTCTGTGAAGTTGTTTTTGGATCTTTTTACTATGTTGTCTGCGGAGTTTTCTGGGTGGCCTTTCCATGTTTGTTCGTCAAAGTTACCACAGGTACCACAGATACCACACATTTCTAACTGAAAATAAAATAACCCTCTATGTTATCGAATAAAAAAAGGAGCAGGAAAAACCTGCGGTAACTGTGGTTAGTGTGGTAGATTCGCTATGTTTTTAGGTTCTAAAAACTGTAACAATCTTAAAATGTTGCCTCACCATAGATGTCTATGGTGATGTATTACGTCGAAGAAAACAACCATAATCTTGCGTGAAGACGTTTACCAGACTCTAAAAGAGACAGCGGGTGCTCGAAATATCTCCAATGAAATCAACAAAATTCTCCTTGAACATTTTGAGAAATCCGAAAGTATGTTTGGCACCATGAAAAAAACAGATACTAATGACCTTAGAGACCACGGGGATCGTTATCAATGAAATACATCGTTGACTCTTACGCTTGGATAGAATATTTTATGGGAACCAAGATGGGCGAGACAGTTAAATCGCTTATTGAAAATTCTGAAGAAAAATTTACTCCGACTATTTGTCTGGCAGAAGTTTACGGTAAAACCCTTAAAGTGGAAAGCCCAGAACTTGCCGAAAAACAAAGAGCTTACATAAAAGAAAAAAGCGCACTTGTGTTTCTCGATGAAACAATTGCAGTGGAATCGGCTAGGTTAAACGTTAAGATGAGAAAAGAGATTGATGGATGGGGTCTAGGAGACTCAATTGTTTATGCCACTGCAACCATAAAGAAAGCGGAAGTGGTAACTGGAGACGAACACTTCAAAAAACTTAAGAATGTTTTATTCATAAAATAACTTGCTCAATATATCTCACTTAACCAAAACAATAAAGCACTAACTCCATTTTTCTCTCTGTTCGCCGCCGAGAAAAACTCCTACCCTAAAAAAACTATGGCAAAACCAAAAAAATCTCAAACCCATCGAAAATTGCTCTTCTTCTTCTAAATTAACTATACATTTTTGAAACACATTGCTAAGTAATCGGTAAAAAAAGTTCTTCAAGAGAGAGAAGTAGTAGTTAGTTGAAATTTGCAGCATCGACTACTACTTCCAAAACTCAGTGACAATGCCTCAAAGAAAAACAACACATGCCGCCAACAAGATTTAGGAAAGATTTTAATAATTTGCCAGTTTAGGTCATTTTTGGTGGTTTCTTTTTCGGAGGGTAAATTGAGCAAGAAACAATCTAAGAAGGTAAATGTTCTCGTGAATAGACGCCAGCCTTCTGAACAAACGCACCATGAAGAATCGGCTAAGTTAACGCTTTCACCATTTGTCCACCTATTCAATATTAATGAATCGACGAAGTGCCTTTTCAATTCTTTAACTCTAAAAAAAGAATACTTAACCAACAAAAAGTTCGAAAAGATTTTAGCAGACCTAAGTAGAGGAGACTCCAGTAACGATGTCAAAAGGTTAATCGAACTAAAATTTATAGTGCCTCAGGGGTTTGATGAGGAAAAAGTATTTGATACAGTTGCAAGCAGCCTGCTAAGAAAAAAACCACAAGCCAATCTTGCCTACATTTTGGTGACTGACTTCTGCAATTTCAGATGCGGCTATTGTTTTATCGAAAACAATCTAAAAGGACCAAGTATTGCGATGTCTAAGGATTTGGCTGACAAAGTCATAAACGTCCTAATCAACGAGGCAAAACAAGTTCCAGAATTCAGGGTCACATTTTATGGGGGAGAGCCGTTTAGCAATAGCGAAATTGTTTTCTACATTATTGAGAAGCTTGAACAGGCCTCTAAGAAATTCTTGTTTTCCTGCGTAACAAATGGAAGCCTAATAACCGAAGATATAGCTAAAAAACTTAAACAACACAACGTTGCCGTAGGATTATCGCTAGATGGATGGGCCAACATTGATAAAAACCGTGTTTTCACAGATGGAAAAGAAACCTTTTACTCAGCACTCAAAGCCTTAGCTATTCTAAAAGAAGCAGGCGTAAACACAGGAATATCGTGCACAATCACAAAACAGAACTATATGCACGCAGAAGAAATAGTAGAATTTCTCCAGAAACTGGGAGTCAGAACCATAGGCTTCAACTTGTTGACCAGACTTAAAGAGCCAAGCAAATTTGAGGTTCCTGACCCAAAACAACTCGCTCATCATCTTTTTGGAGCTTACTTAAAAGCAAAAGAATTGCACATGTTTGAAGATCGAATCGATAATCGACGAGCAAATTATTTTTTCAAAGAAATATTCCATATTTACGATTGCCCAGCGTTTGGTCAACTACTATTTTTTTCGCCAACCGGAACAGTAGGACCTTGCCACGCGTTCTATCCGTCGGGGAAATATCAAATTCCAATAAAAGATGATTTGAAAGTCCAAGAAGAACCCTTATTTCACAAATGGCTGGAACTAGGCACACTAAAAAATAAAGACTGCATGCGGTGTCCTGCGATTGGAATTTGCGGTGGAGGATGCGCCTACGATATATACGTTAAAACGGGTCAACTTGGCATAAAAGAAGACTACTTCTGCACTTTCCAAAATGAAATACTAAAGCTCCTGTTATCATACAATTTCCTGCTGGAATCTCAAAAAAACATAATTGCAAAAGCCAAAAGTTGAAAAATTTTCCTCAATAATCCAGCCCCGAATTTACTTCACAATAAACATTAAATAAAACGACTTAATACAGCAATGTAGTGATTGTTTTTGTCAAAAAATAAATCAAAACCTAACTCTTCCTCAAAAAGACCAACTACTGTTCCATTGGGAACAAAATTGACTCCAGCACAAAAGAAACGTTTGCAGAAAACTTTGGCACAAATGCCAACTATTGAAAAACTGGATCCTAAAATGTATGCAAAACTGCAGTCAACGATACGTGATGCCGTAGCAAAAACTTTACCGGAATATCAGCAATGGGTAAATTCTTCATTGATAGCAGCCGATGACTGCCCGACAGAAATCTGTAGTTCATGCGGCAACGACTGCCCGGTAGAAATCTGTAGTTCATGCGGCAACGACTGCCCAACACAATTGTGCAGTGCATGCAGCAACCAATGTCCCACACCAGTTAAAAGCATTGATGACATTGTTGTGAATGCTGTCAACGAGGCTATGATGGGAGCAATTCGTCAAGCTTTGAAAGAACAGTTCAAATAAGAAGCTGCTTTGCGGTTCAGAAACCGAACGCCATCAACTGAAAAACAGTTCGCCTATTTACGCCATAAAGATAGTAGCTACCATAAAACCAATGACTATAGACGGTTCAGATGATCTAAATTGTCTGTTTTTCTTTGCATTCCGCCAGTTTCTTCTTTAGTTCCATATCCTGCAATTCCATACTTAACAAGCAGCCTGAGAGCAAATAATCAAAAGGTAAGTACCTTTGATCTGAACATTAAAGCTTTTAACCTAACTCTTTTCCATCAGAGAATAGATATCAAACCCGGAGAAATTCTAAGCAAAAGTAACAACACGGAAAAGTCAAAATGGAAAAGAGTTCCTAATTCAAAGATTTACTCGACCATGCGAGATGTCCAAAAAATTTTTGAAGAAATAATGTTACAAGAGGCTTATGATAAATTAGGCTATAATGTCTCAAACTTGATGTTCAAAGATATTATCAGTGAAGAATCAAAGCAGGCAACGTTATCGGATGTTTGGAAAATTTGTAATGATTGGTTTTTAGAAGTTGCCCAAGATTCCAAAGGGCAAAATATAGTGGGATTTCATGTAATAAGCCACACTGGTTTGATGTGGAGCATACTTCTGGCACGCAAATTAAAGAAAATTCAGCCCAGAATTTTGACGGTTTTGGGCGGTCCAGCATTCTTCTCAGCGCAAGAAGTTCTATCTGTCAATTCAGAAATTGACGTAATAGTTCGAGGGGAGGGCGAGGTGACGATTTCTGAGATAGCTAATTCTTATGACGGTAGTTTGGAATCAATAAAGGAGAATCGATGGAATTTCCTACAGAAATGGTAAAAACGGAATTGTCTCCAATGCTAGATCGACAGTTAATTAAATCTCTTGATGCTTTGCCTTTTCCCGATTACGATGATTTACCATTACATGAATACCCTCAGAATAAATTTGGGATGCCTGTAATGCCGGTTGTTGGCTCTAGAGGCTGTATTGGAGATTGTGTTTTTTGTGTTGAAAAACGTTTATGGGGCAACACGTATCGGATGCGGTCACCAGAAAACATCGTATCAGAAATCAAGAATATCAAAGAAAAATACGGAACTTCCATCATTCGATTCAATGACAGCTCGATTAATTGTAACATCAAATCGCTAGAAAAACTCTGCGATTTATTGATTGAAGAGAATATCGGAATGCAGTGGACGAGCAACGCCAGAATTCGTCCTAAAATGAACAACAAACTACTTAGGAAAATGCGACAAGCGGGTTGTATGGGCTTGTGGTTTGGTATAGAATCTGGGTCCCAGAGAATTCTGCGTAAAATGAAAAAAGGGTATGATTTGGAAACTGCTAAAAACGTGATCCACGATACTGCAAAAAATGGCATTCGTGTTCAGATATTTATGATAGTAGATTTTCCGGGAGAAACTCTTAGCGATTTTAACAAGTCTGTTGCTTTCTTAGAGCAAAACCACCACTTTATTGATCAAGTCAGCGTTTCACGTTTTGGGGTCTTGCCTGATTCAGAAATTTCTCATAACCCCCAAGAATATGGAATTGAGCTGATCAAAGGAAAAACAAGGGCTAATTACAGTTATTTTTATTCGCCTATGCCCAGATAGCTACCGATATGAAAATCTACGTTTGGTTTGGAATCGCTTAAGCATGGAAAAAACATCAGGCTCAAAAAGAAATTATCCCCTAAAAATAATTGTTCCATATTACTAACAAGTTTACTTTCAAGAAAACGTCTCCTAGTAAAGTCTTCATGTTTAATCACTAAACCCATAAATATTATCTTGAGAGATCATAAATAGAGCAGCGATTATTTTTGCCAAAAAATAAAACAACAACTAAAATCCTCTCTAAAAAACCTACAAAAACCAAAAAACAAAATCAACGCCTGAACGCACCTTCGGAAAAAGTTCCGTATTTTGAAAAGTTGGATCCAGAAATTTATGCAAAACTGCAATCAACAATCCATGAAGTCATAGAAAAAACGTTGCCCGAGTACAAAGAATGGTTAAACTCTGCATTTGGCGAAAAAATCATTGGGATTGATTATTCAAATGGGTCCTTGCAGAACATCGATAAAATGGTGGTTTCGGCGGTCAACAAAGCTATGTCAACTGCAATGGATAAAGCTTTGAAGGAAAATGATGATCAGCAAGGAATTATGGAAAAATGGTTTAAGAACAAATTTTATGATGACGTTTCAGATATACGACCTGAAAGCCGAGCCTACTACAAATATTGCGTACAAAATTTTGTTACACAATTTTTTACCAGAGAAAAAATATCTGGAAAGAAAATCCTCGATTTTGGATGTGGACCAGGATACTTTTCCACGATTTTAGCCCAACGTGGAGCACACATAACTGGAATTGACAGAAGTGCATTTCTGATTTCGAAAGCAAATGAACTCAAACAAAGACTAGAACTTGAAAATGTAGAGTTTTTCCAAGGGGATTTTCTTGATTTTGCAAAAAATGTGCCCTCTGAAGAGTTTGACTACATTGTGGCGATAGATACAATTGTGAGTTTTGACTATCGTAGAACAGCCCATAATCATAAGGATTTCAGCCAAGTATTAGGCGAAATTAATAGAGTTCTGAAAGATGAGGGTAGATTTTTTATTATTGAGGCGCATCCGTTTTTTGGTCAACTTGCTAAAGGAATAACATTTTCAAATAAAGGTCATTTTCATGGTCGTTTGCCTAATTATAAGATAGAGTATAAGGCTAAGGATAATCCGCATCATTGGTTTACCCTTGATGAAATGACGAGTGGTCTTAGTGAGAACTGCTTGGCTATTTGTAGGATTTATGAGCCTGATCCAAGTGTTGAATTGGAAAAAGAAAACGCCCATTTATTCAAATTTTTCCTAAAGTATCCACACATGATTGTGTATGAAATATGCAAAGTGAACCACCTAATTAATATGCCATTGCAGTAAAATTCCATTATCCATTAAAATCTGCTAAGAATCCAAGTTTACAAAGAACCTATCTATCACCCCCTTTTTAGGGGAGCGGGAAAAACCAAAAACGTACACTGGTCAGCGATGATAAAGTAATCACCCTTTTTTAGAAAATCAATATCCATGTTAGCCTCATCCAACATAGATAAGGTCATAAAGTTGGTTGGTTGGATTAAATTTTAATCCTATAACATCAAACACAGCAGGGTCATAGTAAGTTTAACAAACAAGCCGTAAAATTGAATCAAACCTTTTCTTTTAATGGTCGAACGATTATTGATATTGCAGAAAATAAAAATGATAATACTTAACCGTCCAAATCAATAGACTAACTGCAGAAAGGTCACTGTATGCCGTATAATGCTGTAGAATTGAATAAAACTAAAGACCCAAACAAGTTTCAAGTTCGCGCCGACCTTCATGTTCATACAACGTTCTCGAAAGATTCACTGATAACCCCCAAAGACCTCGTTTACTATTCCAAGAAGCGCGGGTTGAACGCAGTCGCCGTAACTGACCATGACCAACTCGAAGGCGCCTACAAAATCGCCAAAGAAACCGACTTCTTAATCATTCCAGGCATGGAAGTATCCAGCGCAGACGGACATATAGTTGCTCTTAATGTCCACGAACTTATTCCCAGAGGTTTTAGTGCAGTTGAAACCGTGGAGCGCATCCATAGAGCAGGCGGAGTCGCAATCGCATGCCACCCATACGTTTACTTCAAAGGATGTCTAAGGGAAAAGGTCACTGGCACGTTTGATGCTATAGAAGTGATAAACGCCCGCGCGTTCCCTTTCAAGAGTAGCGTGAAAAAAGCTGAGGAAGCTGCAGAGCGCTTGAAGCTTTCACGTGTGGCTGGAACTGATGCCCACTATGGTTCCCAAATCGGTTATGGTTACACAGTTATTGAAGCAGCTGAACCAAGCGTTGAAGCCATAGCTAAAGCCATCGTGGATGGACACTGCCAACCTTTTGGTCAACCAGTACCTCTCATCATAAACCTTGAGCAGCAATTTTTGAGGTTAAAGCGGATGGCAAAAAAATTTAGCCCCTCTTAGGCTGATTTACGGATTGGTTGGACTAAAATTTAGTTTGAGCTATATCAAAAACTTTTTGAAGGCTGAAGTAGTTGATTTAACAAGGATAAATTTTGATGGATAAAGCTAAAATTAAAGATGAAATGTGCACGTGTGAGCATCTTAAGAGTGAGCATTCGCTTTTTTTAGATAGAGTATGTGTTAAACCTAAATGTGAATGTTACAAGTTCGTTTTGAAGGATAAAAAATAATAGCTAATTTTTTAGGCTGCACCGTGACATTTGAAATTTTTATAGCACCACCTTATTCATTATGGAAAAGAGTTACGCCATGAAAACGGCAACAATGCCTGAATACAGGCAATAGGAGTATACTTCTTTCTGGCTAAATTTTTGTACGACCCTAATACCATTTTTTACTTGTATTTACGAGAGGTAACTTTTCTAACATTTCTTGACCCTCATATCAATCCTATCCATTATCATCCTTCACAGACCCGACAAACCGATGTAACCTCAGTAACCATCCGTAATCGGTGTGTGTGGACTAAAATTTAATCCAACCAACTACTTCACGCTTAGGTGATTAGGCATCCTTTGGAGTAGACACGGTTACTCATATACATAGAAGAATACCGTATAGGTATAATCGGAATCGAGTATACGATTTCTCAAAAGGGTCTCGATGATAAGAATACTTGTTACTGCAATACCACACCCACACTTGCTTAATAGGTCGTAGCAACCACTAAAAATGTCGTGAATAAAGTTGGTTTTACAAAAAAAGAATTTTCAGAATCCTGATGCGACGCAGACGCCTCCGAATGTAAGGACAGAAAACATCACATTAGGTGACATGACTGTTTTGAAGCAGACTTATCAACCTGGATGGCAATGGTCAAAAGACATTAAACCTATCGCTAAAACAGATTCTTGTCAAGTGCATCATTTCGGGGTGTTGGTATCAGGTAGATTGGGTGTGAGAGCTGACGATGGTCAAGAAATGGATTTCGGTCCAGATGATGTTGTCGATATTCCGCCAGGACATGACGGCTGGACCATCGGAAACGAACCTGCAATTTTCTATTGGTTCACACGTAAATAGATCGTAGTAAAATGCTCGTCTAGTACGGGCGAGTGTCTTTTTCTGGAATTTTAGAACATATTTTCTTATTTATTCTATTTGTGTATGTGCATTAAAATTTAATCCACCACCTGACA
The DNA here is from genome assembly GCA_963840325.1 of Candidatus Bathyarchaeota archaeon. Classification (GTDB taxonomy): domain Archaea; phylum Thermoproteota; class Bathyarchaeia; order Bathyarchaeales; family Bathycorpusculaceae; genus Bathycorpusculum. The sequence goes on along the minus strand of CAWIYM010000003.1, from coordinate 194,401 downwards.
AGAAAATGAGTAGCTGAAAGGCATCGTATTTAACTTGCCTTGGCAAAGTTAAAGAAAAGAAAACCTGACAAATACAGTATATTGGAAACACAATTTAATACGTGACCTAACAGAACTTTAGAAACCTTGTTTTCCCGATTTAATTCAAGGTGAATACACAATAATCATTAAAGAATTCATCATCCAAATAAGTGAAGATAATTCCAGAGTTGCCTTACTCTAATAAAAAAGCTATCCTTAGAAACAAAATCACTTAGTTTAAAATAATCAATAGTGTTTGGATAGGACTTATCAATCGTTCTCGCATTCTGTTCTGCAAATCGTATTATTTCGGTTGTATTGTTTTTACTCTCTGAAAGTTGTTGTTTCTGTTCCTCTGACAGTTCTGCATGCGCTAGAAAACTCTCTACAGCTCGAGAAAAAGAGAGCATACTTAGGATTTCTGACGTAATAATAGCGAGACAATGTTTAGCTGGCCTTGTTGCCCTAATTTCAGCAAATAAACGATTTAAATGGACTCGAGAGCTTAGACCAAAATCGTTAGATTTAAATTGAATCCATTTTTCTACATCAAAAGAAAGCACAAGCTTGTTGACGTAATAATGATCATAGTGGCTTCCCAGTTGCTCAGAAACTTTAGACGAAAAACGAGAACCAACATGTTTACTATAATCGTTACAGAAACTAAGAAATTGGTCGCTTTGAGCAAAATCGACTGCAGCATAATCTAACAAATGACAAAACTCTTCTAAAAGAATAAGCACACAATTCTCCGTTGTTTTATTCATCAAATTATCCGTGTTAATCGCAATAGCGCCCCTATTTTGTTTGTAGGCGTAAGCATGAGCCTGAGACGGTAACTTGCCTTGGAAGTTTCCACCGATTGCTTGAGTGATTTGTTTTTGAAAAACCTCAAGGATGGAAGTGTTAGCGATAAATAGAATTCGTAGAGTTTGGTAATCTTTGGCAATTTGTGTTTTCGTTATCAATTCGTCGCAAATTATTTTGTAACGGCTAACATCATTTCGTGTTATCGTTATATACAGAGTTTCCATCGTATCACACGCGGGCTATTGATTGACAATAGTTTGTGATAGTTATAACTCTCGATTTATATGGTCTTTGACCGTCAACAACCATAAGTACCGCTTTAGGTAAATCGAACTTTGCATTTAGAAGCAAAAGTCATACCAATAATCGCCAATGCTTCCCCATAATTCCAACACAACATATAATAAAACATCAAGTTGCAATCGCAATAGAATGGCTCAAAGCATTGGCAAAAAATTTTCTGAGAAGATTAAAAATGACAAGTTTGACCGAGACATTGATTTTTATATTACTTAACGTAAATGTTGGATTAAGATAAGCGGGATTGGTTATGTCAAGAAAAATTCAAAAAAAAGAAAATCTTACCCAGTTAAAGAAGAAAGCTGACATCGTAGCTAAGAAAGCATTAGAACCAGACCCTTGGGAAAGGAAGCAATAAAGTTTAAAAGAAAAAAAGGCGCTTAGACTCTTTTTCCTCGGTAAATAGGTTTATTCTTGTGATGCGAGAGAAGAGGGAGACCATCATGAAGATCTCAATAAGGTAACAAGATAATTAATGCGCAAGATAATTAAGCGAATAACTGGATAACTGAGCCATTATGAGGCTCCTAAATAATGCTCTCTCAGACCTCAAAGCTTATGCCTAGAAGAGAGTATTCTCTAACAAATAACGGTTCAATTCTTGTCATGCTGATAACTGAAGAAGAACACACGAAACTAAAAAAAGCCTATGATAACATAGTTAAAGTCAATACTGAAAAAGAAGCTATTCAAACAGGTGCAGCAAAAGAAGAGAATTCGCCTACTTGTCCAGAAGAATTCTTCCCAAATGTCGCTAGCATATTTGAGCTAGCCCAAAACTATTCACCGCAAGTTCGACCGATAGTCACACCAATATTAAGAGAAACCTTTGATATCCCTCATTTCGGAAAATACAAATACGCTATTATTATTCGAGAGGAGAAACTGCTTGAATGGGGGAGCCAAATGGACATTCAGGTTGATGGCGTCCAAGCTTCGGGGAAGAAACGGAAACTCGTTATCTTTTACAGGATACTAACACAAGAGTTTCTCCACATAGTGGAATGCGAAAAAGGTATTCAAATATTCGAAAGCAATGAGACCGCAGATTCAGCGATTGTTCAAAAAGCGCTAAAAGCAGTTAAGATATTTCGCGATATCAATATCTTCTCTGAATGACAGCTAGTCTATTTCTCCCATTCTCATATCTTCTCTCCACTTATTCCAAATTTACCTCTTTTTTCAAGTCGCAAGATGCTCCTCGTTTACCAAACCTTACAACCTAGAATTCAAACCGTTATTATTTTCAGATTAGCACACAAAATAACCCATGGAAAATACCGAAAAAAGCTAAGAGAAACCTCTTAATTCAAATATCCATTCACTATAATAACCCAAACAATGTAATTAATGAAACTCCAAGATCCCCAAAATATTCAGGAACAAGCAGCGCGCTATACAACAAGGGTAACACAATAGTTTGTGCTAAAGAATCACAGTTGCATTAATCACAAGCAACATAAAAGGAGGAAGGAGGAATTATATGAAAAACTTGAGAAAGAACAAAAAAGGAATAGGCGCTCTAATAGTTGTCATTATAGTTATTGCAATCATTGCAGTCATTGTGGGAGTCATTATTGCCATTAACAACAACATCATCAGTCTCGGTGTGACAGTAGACCAGAAATGGTCTGAAGTACGCAACCAATACCAGAGACAAGCAGACTTGATTCCAAACTTAGTTGAAACAGCAAAAGGCTACATGACATTTGAAGCTGGAGTCTTAACCAACGTTACAAACGCAAGAACAGCTTGGCTAAACTCACTTGCACAGTCCGAACTTAACCAGGACACAGCAGGAGTTAACCTCAACATAGCAACAGGACAGTTCTTAGCAACGATGGAAAGCTATCCTGAACTGAAATCAGTCACAGTTGTCCAGACATTAATGGATGAACTTGCTGGAACACAAAATCGTATTACAGTAGCGAGAGGTAACTACATTGAAGCAATCGGAGACTACAACAGAGCAGTACAAACCTTCCCAGGTAGCATGTTTGGACATGCCCGAAAAGAGTATTACCAAGGCAGTGAAGGAAGCGAGAATCCACCTGTTGTGAACTTTCCATGAAAGGGAAACTCTTAACCCTCACTATTTTTTTGCTCTTGGTAGCATCAGCATCAATTGTTCAAGTTCAAGCTCTTAGACCAACATACGTCTACGACAGGGCAAACATTCTTGATGCACAAACTGAGACAACAATCAACAACTACTGTGAAGCAGTTGACAGAAACTCAACTGCCGAAATAGTTGTAGTCACACTTACAAACTTGGATGACTACGGAGGAGGCTCTGACACAGCAGTTGCACGATACAAAATATTCAACGATGAACCACTAAGCGGAGTTAAAGGAATAGGAGACAAAGAAAAAGACAACGGTGTCCTTCTTGTACTTGTAGTTGCAGGTTCAGATGGTAAACCACACAGTGGTATCGAAGTTGGTTACGGACTTGAAGGAAACCTTACAGATGGACGAAGTGGACGCATCCTTGACAACTACGTTATGCCAGCACTCAAAGAAGGAAACTATTCAGGAGCGGCAATAGACGGAGTTAAAGCCATTGCTGAAACAGCAATCGGAACTTCAGTTATTGCAACAGAAGACAACAATGGACAACTCGACACAGATCTTATAATCTTTGTAGTCATTGTAGTAATCGTTATTATTGCATTATTTGCACTCCGCGCTCGCGGAGGAGGAGGTTACGGTGGTGGCTACTCAGGTGGACGTGGTGGTGGAGGAGGAGGCTTCGGTGGAGGGGGCTCAGGTGGAGGAGGAGCAGGTCGCATACGGAAAAGAGCCGAAACATGATGGATAAACGCACGCAATAACAAGATATTTTTGACAAGAAACTCCTTTGAAGGTGCAATATAATGCTGTTTAAAGAACCGATCAATAGTAAAGCCTTCGGGTGACATCTCCACTTGGATGGGCTGGAACAAATCCGAATTATCGGCTGTTAAACCCTTGCATGTTTGCGTTGCATCGTTAAATGCTCAAAAAACGCAAGACGCTCTTCAGCTGTTGCCTTGAATTCATCCAAGTAAGCTGATGCCAAGTCACTTGGAAGCTGCACTAATACATTATTAGTCTAAAGACGACACTACTCTAAACTATAGGTTAAGAACAACATGATTCAAACAATCCTGCTAATCCTTCTATTGACAGTTAACGTAATTAGTTTAGTTGCTTTTGGAGTAGACAAATTCAACAGCATGAAAAGAGGCTACAGGATACCTGAATCAAGACTTTTACTGCTCTCCTTCTTTGGACCATTTGGCGCTCTGGCTGGCATGCTATTTTTCAGACATAAAACGCGTAAAATCAAGTTTCTGATTGTCCCAATCTTTGTAACACTACAAGCCCTCCTCTTGGTTTGGTACTTCATACCAACGCTAAATATAACGCATTTTTTTAATTAAGGAATAAACAGAAACTTTTGCACTGACATTTTTATTTATCATGCCGAAGAGATGCGCCCATGCGAGAAATACATCAGAGGCTTGAAAGCTGCAATGATTGTTCAAAATTCAAGTTATACTGTCGAGTTTTAAAGTTCGAACCAAAGGTTCAGGTTATAGTCACTTGAGAGAATATTTGTGAATGGCGATTGGTGTGCCTTTCTGGTCAGAAGACTTTTTCGCCCAGGAAAGGAGATGCTGTCGATTTAGATTACACTGTTTTGTGAAAAGGCTTAAAGTTCCGAGCCGGCATATTTTAAACCATGAGAGATGTTGAGACCGTTAAACGTGCTCTTTTGCAGCATAAGATTGAGCTTACTGAGAAGTTCAGAGTGAAAACAATAGGTGTTTTTGGCTCCTATGTACGCGGCGAACAGAAGAAGAGTAGCGATGTCGATATTCTTGTGGAGTTTGAGGAGCCCGTTGGCTTGTTCGAATTCATGAAGCTAGAAAACTACTTGTCAGATTTGCTAGGAGTCAAAGTCGACTTGGTTTCCAAAAAGGCACTCAAACCTCACATTGGCGAACACATACTGCAGGAAGTTATCATGATTTGAAGGACCGCTAGGAACTGGGTCGCCATGTTCTTTTAGTGCCTCAAGGTACGCATGTATAGCTTCCTTGACATTTTTCATGACTTCCGCCCTTGTTTTTCCCTCGGTAGCACAGCCGGGCAAGTCAGGAACTTTAGCGACGAGGATACCATCTTCATCTTTTTCGATAATAACCCTATATTTGAGCATATATTTGCATAAGCGCTTTTGAAATTCTTAAGCGTCCCCTTATTTCTCAGATTAAAAGTTCCAGGTTATAGTCACTTGAGAGAAATATTTGTGAATTGGCGATTGGTGTGCCTTGATTGTTAAGTCTCCTTTTGTGTCAACTGGAATTTGATATAGAAGTTTCGCTTTCTAATTGTACCAAATGGCACATATATAGTATAATTTGTGACAGAAATGTCGCAATATTTAATAGTTCGCATCCATAATTCCATATTCACAGGCTGAGGAGCACGCTTTAAGATATGCGTTAAGGCATGGAACGTATTAATTGAAACAGCTGAAAATTGATACGTGACTAAAACCTTGCTTTAACGGGCTGGACATAACAGCGTTGCAAAAAGGCAATGAGCTGTATGGTCAAAACGGTGAAAGATCATTTAGCGATTAAGACATTGCTTTTATGGACCGTGAACGCAGTTAAGGCTTAGACTCAGCCTGCTTACACTAATTTTAAAAAAATTTGCTAACTGAAGTTTTAAGTAGATTTTTCCACAGTTTAATTACTTACCAAGTTCATGTTCCATGCACCCAGCAAACCCGGACAAATATTGCATAATTCAGCTCTTACTTTTTGACTCTTGAGAAATTCCTGATGCCTTCGAACTGATTTGTCAAAAATGCAAAACTTTAATATTAAGACAACAGGAATATTATTTCAGAAGTAAACTTTTTAGGTGAATTATATTGTCAGGAAGAACAGACAAACCTTTGAGAATTAGAGAAAAAATTAAACCAATTTCCCCAACGATTCAAGTTTTTATTAAAGACCTTCTCTTCAATGATGATGCCTACTTGGTTTTTCTACAAAATCTTAAATCATCACTATCTGCCCATGGAATAGATCCATCACCTGACTTAACGCAACAAGCGCTAATTGACTTTCGTTTTGCACTGGAAAACGCAAGAATAAAATTAAATAGCGACAAAAAACTGCGCTTTGAAGACATTTTTAGGCTCCCATTTGTCACAATTGACGAAGCTCGTCTGAAGTTCAAACCCAGTACGTACGGCACTGCCACAAGAGTTGAGGCCTCTTTTTCCACAAGTGTTGAAGTCTATTATTCTGAAAAAAGCTCAGAATCAAACCGCGGATCTAATACAGATTGGGGCGGAAGCGGTACGGTGTCGGAAAAGGGAACAGACCATTATAGCACTACAAAGTTTGAAACAACCTCTATCTTCAAGGATGATATAGTTAGGGAACGCTTTTTCAGAGCACCCATGTTGTCAAACGACATGATAGTTCAATTAACGAAAGCTATTGAAACAAAAAGCCGATAAGAATATAAAAACCTAAATCCCAACGATAAACGATAGTGCTACATCAGGAGGGCAAGTCATGTTAAAGAAGCTAGTTTTTTCTGTAACTTATGACTGCCCGATTAGTTGTAAGTATTGTGTAACGCGTTCTGGGCCGCATAATGGCCCTTTTCTTGACGCTGAATTTATGAAAGAAGCTATTTCTGTTGTTCATAATGAGGTGGGTCTTAGATCTGTGATATTTACTGGAGGAGAGCCTCTTTACAGGTCAGAAGACGTTGAAGAGGCCATCCGCTTTGCTCACTCATTGGGTCTTTGGACCCGTGTTGTAACAAATGCGTTTTGGGCCAAAAATCCTGCAGCTGCTGAAGAAGTTATAAAACGACTCAAAAAAGCTGGTTTGTCGGAGATAAACTTTAGTTGCGACGACTTGCATCAGGAGCATATTCCGTTAGAGAATATACATAATGCTTTTTGGGCGGCAAAAAAAGCAACAATGCCGGTTCTTTTAGCGCATAAACGGGTCGTAAATATGAGAATTACTCCAGAATACCTTAGCAAATTTTTGGGAGTAGAGCTAAAAGAGTTTAAAGAAAATGAAGATCAGCAGGATGGTGAAAACCTTTACTCATCTTCATTTACCGTACCAATAGGTCAAGGCTCCGATAAACTCGATGAATCCAAATATATTATTTATCCAACAAGCCCCTATGGATGGACCAGCCCCTGTTGTGGAGTGTTGGATGGATTGATAATATCGCCTGAAAAAGAACTAAAATTGTGCTGTGGCATGATGGAGCAAACTGTACCGGAACTTACGTTTGGGAAATGGGACAGTGATAATCTCTGCGAGATTTTGATCAACGTCAACTCTGACTTAATAGCAAATTGGCTATCGCTTGAAGGACCTTACGGCATAATGAAGTTCATTCAGGAAAAAGATCCTCAAATCAAGTTCAAAAGCAGCTACGTAAATCATTGCCATTTATGCAATGAAATATTTACGCGGTCAGAGTCACGCGCGGTTTTGTCTCAATATGCTGCAGAAAAAGCTACTGCCCTTGGATTGCGACGGGGCCTTTTAGAAGCACTTAGGCATGAAGATAGACAACAAGAGAAAACAAAACCACAAAACTGTTCAAAATTAGCAAAAGGCAACTAAGGATATTTAGTTTAAAGGACAGATTATCTTGACTAATTTAGTTCTTCAAAAATAGTTTTCTTTTTTTAATGTATGTTTTCAAATGTATTTTAGAACTGGTTACTGTGGCTTCCTCAAATTCCTTAGGTTATGTTGATTTAACTTTTCGGCTCTAACTCGTGATTACAGTTAGTGACCTTTTTCATTAAGCTTATCAACTTAGAAGCCGAGATTTCAAAACTGAAAAAATAATAACAGTTTTTTTAACTATTGTTGTTCCTAATCGCGAAACAATCTTTAGCGAAAACAAGAAATTGAAAAATCAATTCTTTCTAATAGAAGTAGTAGTAGCACCGCGCGAAATTTTTAGAGTGAACAACTACTTCTATCTCGACTTTACCAAAAAAAGCTAAGGCGTCAAGAGAAGAAGAAGACTGAAAAATTTTGCGTTTCTTCTCTACCCGTTAACCGTTGTTTCCTGCTGAATTCGTTGAAGTTACCACAGGTACCACACATACCACACATATTTCTAACTGAAAAATACGAGTTGCCTAGGTTATTGAATAAAAAAAAGGAGTAGGATAAAACTGTGGTATCTGTGGTAAGTGTGGTGGATCGGCAGGTTTTTCTGAATGTGGGTTCTAAAAACTTTTAAGTTAACTATTGCCTACGTCAACGCATGAACCGCGTTAGTTTGATGGCTTTAGCAATCTTTCTCATTGTCTCAATATTAGTTGCTGGCTCACTTCTGATTAAATCTCCCCCTCCATCTTATATTGAAAAAATTGGTGTGTGCATGCATCTTTCGGATTTCAATTCCCAGACGGAATCTGCGATGTTGGATTTGGGGGTTAGATGGGTTCGGATCGATTGGATCATGGGTGAAATGGGTTCTTTTATGGAAAGGATGGCAGCGAATAGAATAGAGGTGTTAGCTATCATTGATCATAATACGCTAAATCAGCAAAACTTTACTCTTCAAGACTGGCAAGGAAACGTGTCGGCAATTGTGGCGTCAGACGAAGCGAAGTTGGTGAGTGCTTGGGAGGTATGGAATGAACCTAACAATCCTTCATTTTACCTCGGTTACATGGATGGCACGCCACAACATTATTTTGACATGCTAAAAGTCGCTTATACAACAATCAAATCTTCTTCGGATTCTTCGGTTGTAAGCGCTGGTTTAGCTCCTAACGATGATTGGAAGACTTGGCTGAATCATTTGCAGGATCTGGGGTCAAAAAATTACAGCAACATCCAAGGCCTTCATCTCTACTATGATTTGGCGTCAACTAACCTTGAAATGCTTAACTCAGTTAAAGCCAACGGGCAGCCTGTTTGGATAACCGAGATAGGCAGACCTTCAAGCACTGAAAACTACTCTCCAAAAGAGCAAGCGACATATCTTGCCGACAACCTTGACCACCTGGCACCAAACGTAGAAAAAGTCTTCTGGTACGAACTAAAAGACAATGTGGGCTTAACGCCTCCGAAAGAGAACTTTTTCGGCCTAATCACCACAGAATACACCAAAAAACCCTCATATGACACATTCAAAAACTTGTTAAGATAAGTTAAGCTGGGAGAACAAAAATACCCTATTTTTTCAATTCAATTAGCATTTTTAAAACTAATTTAAGAGCAGAACCGTAGCCATTCAGGTATTCTTTGCTTGGGTCTTTGTCCGCATAGGTTTGCTCCATAATTTCTTTTTCAATGCCTTCATTTGTTAGCGGGATTGAGCCTTCTTTGAGCCATATTAGAGCATCTATGTACCCGTGTTCTGAGTCTGAGGGTTCATCTGTTGTGGATGATTCTGCTTTCTGCCTGAGTATTTGCTCAATCTTTTCTTTTAACTCATTCTCAACCTTGCTCACTTCTTCCACCGGTCGATACTTGTTTGTTTTAGAGTTAAATAGCTGTCGGCTCACCCAGCGCCCTCCGTTGAGCCTTATAAAAAACGCTTGTTCTTTTCAGTCAGATTTCAACTGACTACGGAAAGCGCTAACTGACTTGAGATCTATAAAACCTAATAATCGCAGGAATTATAGCTTCTAAACATGCCTCAAGGGCTTCCTTGATTCTTTTCATGACTTCATCAAGGGTTTTAGCTTGAGTGTGACAGAAAAAGGGCTATATGCGGGTGAAATCTCCACTAAGAAGTGGATTCAACTCTTCCTCAGCTCCAATTGCTTTAACTTGAAATTGCAGAAATCTTCTTATCATACGCAGTTGTTATACTATTTCGGTAATACCTATGGGTATGCAAGAAACAGTATGCGCCAAGGTTCCCGCTGGACTCAAAAAAAAGTTATCCAGCCTAGGCGTGAACGTAAGCGAGTTAATACGTGAATCCTTACAGTCAGAAGTAGACCGACTCGAAAAAGAAAAACTAGACAAACTCGCCAAAGAGGTATCCACCATACTCAAAAAAATCCCGCCTGAAGAGTTCGCCCAATCCGTCCGTGCCTCAAGGGACAGCAGATGACAGAGCAGCGGTTATTGTTTGATGCTAACGCAATATACAGACTTATCAGAGAATGCCCTGAAAAAGCCATCGACAAGCTGATGGAAGGGACAACGATTAGTTTAGCGTATTATGAGCTTGGCAACGCTTTGTGGAGAGAGGCTCATTTGCTTAAGAGGATAAGCATTGAGGAAGCCGAGAAATCGTTGAGCCTAATGTATGCGATGCTTGAGCATATGCAGGTAGTTGAGGTCGATGGCGAACAAGGAATCGAAATACTGCAAACGGCTCATAAGTGTAATTTGACATTTTATGATTCCGCATATCTTGTAGAGGCAAAGAAAACCAGTAAAATCCTAGTAACAGATGACAACAAACTTGCTAAAGCTGCAGAAATCTTGGGCGTAGAAACTCTATCAAGCAATACATTGACCGCTAGCCAAGAACACAAACCGTAGTCTGCAGAGCTGCTATATGTGGGTTCAACTTCCCCCGCTCTTTAGCGAAATTCTAATTTTTCATGAATACCCACGAGATAATTTAGCAAATCGACGGTTCATCCTTCGAGGAGCCAATCAAGAAGTGGCTTAAATTTTATTGTAGACTTTTCGATCTGACGGTTTCTGAAGCGTCCACAAAAATCTTAGACTTTCCTGAGTTGTCCTATTGCAGAACAATATACACAAGTTACTGTTTTATTACAGTGCCTACAGGCTATTCTCTATTTGGGTTCAGAAGTTATTCGCTTGAAAGACTGCTTGAATTTCTTCCCCTCCAGCGACTCAGGCTCAATCAGTTTTGCATAAGGATTGGCAAGGTTGTCTTCTGTGGGGAATTGTATGTTGCATTGTGGCTGCCGCTTTAGTGCTGCTTTTTCTTCTTTTGTCATTTTTAGGCCGAACTTGTGCACTTGGTCGTGGCACGGTTGCCTGCACAGCCATATGAAAGGTGGCTTATGTTCACCTGTGAGTGAATGCTTAGTCATTGCGTCGCCTACTCTGCCGCATTTGGCGCACTGTTGTAGTTTCTTTGGAGGTCTTCGGGTCTTGGTTTTTGACCTACTTTTGACACCGCTGAACACCCCGTAGTCTTTGTAAACCTCTTCTTTAGTTATTTCTCTATCTTTAGTCACTTCTTTGTCGTCCACCCTTCTCTCATAGATCTGAAAGTTAATTCTTATCCTTAAACGAAATGATAAAATCAGCGATTGGGCTTTATGGTGTAATGATTTCTAAGTCAGAAATCCTGCTGAAGTGCGCTTGGTTGCGTGTGGCGACACGGCATTCCCTCGTTAGGGCGATGGCAGCAATGAGTGTGTATCTTAGTCCAATCGGTTGTCCTTGACACTCTAGTTGTGCGTATATGTGGCCTGCTTTTTGGGCGGCTTTTGATGTAAACGGAAGAATAATTAACCTGCTCATGAGTACGTGGATTGCTTGAAGATTTTTTTCGCTTTCCACAGATTTATGTGCTCCATGATGAAGTTCAAAGAGGTTGACTGCAGTGGTTGCCAAAATAGTGTTTTTTTCTTCAAGCTCGATGATGAAGGCTGTTGCTTGTTTCTGGTTTCTTAGTAAGTCAATTAAGAGGTCGGTATCGATTACTGTTTTCAAGGTTTCCATGTTTCCCATGCCTTGGCAATTGACTCTTTGACTTCTTTTGCTTCGTCATCATTCATACTCCATGAACCCGCTAGATCAGAAATCTTTTTTCCTTTACTGCTTCGCCGTATTAGATATTTCATTGCTTCATCCATCGATACAGGTCGTTTCCTTTGGATTTGTAATTCGCCTGCTATGGCGCTTAATTCAGCGTATGTTTCTTTGCTGATTTTTATTGCTTTAAGTTCAGCAGTCACATCACAACACCGGTGGTAAAAGTAGTATTAACCCACTTATTAACCCAAGTCTACAACACTTTTTTGCCTTTCTTTTTCTCAAGAGTCGGGTAAGTATTAGAGCCTGATTGTTGCGGTCATTGTTATCTGAGAGCTTTCGGGCCCTTCCGAAAGGACCAATAGTAACGCAAAGAAAAATATTTTTAATGCTAACCACATACTTTTTATAAAACTATGTGATTAATATTTTTTTGAACATTAGATGAATATCGAAGAGCTTAAAGCCATAATCACAGCACAAAAAGAAGACGTAGAAGGCCTTTTTGAAAGAGAACCAATCATAAACAGAGACATAGATACTATACAAGTTAAAAATTATCTAGCAAAACCCAACGTGTTAGCAATCCTGGGCATTAGGCGATGCGGCAAATCCATATTTTCCTGGTTACTTCTAAGCAAAGAAAAATTCGGCTACATAAACTTCTTCGATGAAAGATTAATTGACTTAAAAGCCGAAGAATTAAACCAAGTTATCCAAGCATTTTACGAGTTGTACGGCAACGACGTAACATACTTTGTATTTGATGAAATACAGAAAGTGCCAAATTGGGAAAGATTCGTTAGCAGACTTAGAACATCAAATAAAATAGTAATAACTGGCAGTAACTCAGACCTATTAAGGGGAAATCTCGCGACTTTCCTAACAGGCAGACACATTGATGTAACGCTTCTACCATTCAGCTTCACAGAATACCTACGAACAAAAAACATAGCCTTAACCGAAAACTGGACCTACTCCACAAGTAGAATTGCTATGGTAAAAAAAGCCCTTTCGGAGTTTATAGAGAAAGGAGGTTTCCCAGAAGTAGGCAAGTTCGGCAGCATAATGCTAAATGAAATCTACAGAGACATAATTGAAAACGACATAATAGGACACCACAAAATAAGAAAAAACCAAAATCTAAGAGAACTCGCAAAATACCTAATCTCAAACAGTGCGAAAGAAATTACATTCAACAAACTAAGGACAGCACTTGAAATAAAAGATCCACATACAATAGCAAAATACACTGCATACATCTCAGATGCCTACCTCATATTTCTGCTTGAAAGATTCTCCTACAAACTTAAAGAGCAATTCAAAGCCCCAAAGAAGGTTTACTGCATTGACACTGGCTTAGCCAACAATGTAGCGTTTAAACTAAGCAAAGACCCGGGCAGATTGATGGAAAACATAGTGTTCATAGAGCTATTAAGAAGAAAATTATACTTCCATCCAGACTGCGAACTCTATTACTGGAAAGACCACACAGGAAAAGAAATTGATTTTATCGTCAAAACTGCAGAGTCAATACAGCAGCTTATACAAGTAACCTACGCCTCAGCAAAAAACGAAATAGACCAAAGAGAGCTTGAATCCTTTAGAGATGCAGCCGCAGAATTGAAGTGCGAAAATATGCTCGTTATTACGTGGGATTATGAGGCAACCACGTTAGTAAATAACAAAACAGTCATATTTACTCCACTCTGGAAATGGTTGCTTATACCTCAGAAGCTTTAAACAGGTTTCTTTTTTCTTGGGCAGTGGAAGCGTGGGCCAATGGCTATGCTAGCTGTTTTCTGAACGAAATTTGCTAGATAACTGCCCAGATACGGAAATGTAAGAAGCTACGCTTGTTGGTCAATCACAGAAGTAGTATTACTGACAATTTTTTCTTTGTCCAACTACTTCTCAATACAAAACACAAAGGAATTAGCAGGCGCAATCTTCTCAGGATAGCCATAAACCGCTGGAACAAACTGAAAGACCGGTGCTTATCCGTTCAAGCCAATGTTTTCGCTCCAAATTATGAAGCGAAACGTAAGCATAATCAGGTGAAGAATTCAGTCTTCTTGCCTCCGTTCTTCTCTCTGTTTTGGTCTTTAAGTTCAGAATATTTATCATAAATTTTCTTAGCAAGTTTTAAAAGCAGATGACTGTAAAATAGCGGGAAGGGTAATTCAGGTTGCAGAAGTTAGAGTTACAGGATCTTAGCGCAGGGTATGGTCTAGAAGAGGTAATTCACAAAATTAATCTGAAACTAACTGAACCATCAATCTATGTCGTATTGGGACCAAATGGCGCTGGAAAAACAACTCTTTTCAGAGCTATTTCTGGTATTTTGAAACCTTTTTCTGGACAAGTCAGATTAGATGAGTTTGATCTGTTCAATTCTAAGCAAGCCAGGCAGAAGGTGGCTTACCTTTCTCACTTAAATGCCCTGCCAGAAGAAATGACTGTCTACAATGCCCTGAAGTACTATGCGGATATTGAAGGTGGAGATGTTGAGCACGTCATCAACATTTTAAACCTCGATGATCTTCGCAACAAAAAATTCTCTTCTCTCTCACAAGGACAGAAAAAGAGGGCTTCAGTGGGCAAGATCTTTCTTAGGGAAAGAGACCTCTACCTTCTTGACGAACCTACTTCCAACGTGGACCCAAAAATCTCTAAAGAAATAAGACAATTACTAACTGCACTAAGCAAGGATAAGTTTGTCCTCTACTCTTCCCATAATCTCTATGAAGCAAGAGAAATCGGCACGTATCTAATTGTGATAAAAAATGGTGCATTGACGTATTTTGATAGAATAGAAAATGTAAAGACAAAACATTATCGTGTAGGTTTCAAGACTCTAAATGATATATCAAAGATGCTTCCAAATTCCAAGCTTGAGAATGGATATTTTGTAGTCACTGTGCAAAGCCCTGAGGAGGTAGCTGAGATCGTTGATAAAGTTGTGTCGCAGGGTGCTAAAATAATTGAGCTTCGCGAGCTGGATAATCCATTGCAGGATTTCTTTGAGGAGGATTAAGTGTGGGGTTTTGGCAAGTTACTATGAAGAGAAGCACCCGGCTAAGTAAAAGTTACATTTTCCTAGGGATATTTCTAACCATATATGGGGTAGTTCTTTCAAACCTTATGACCATAATTCCATCAATAATTCCCCCTGACATAAATAACCCTGCACCAATCGATTTAACAAGCAATTTCCCACTCCTCTCAATAGCTTTGCTATCCCTTTCAGCCGTTATGTTTGCATTACCGGCAGTCATGCTCTTTGTTTATGACAAAAATAACGGAGTCTTAGAATATCTCCTCTCAACGGGGCTTGACCAACTAGACATCTTCAAAGGCTATGTGAAAGCATCATTAGTTTTAGCAACATATTTGCTATTCTTTGCAATCATACTAAACACAGTAGTAGGCATTCTCCTAGGAACCAATCTGACCTTCCTAGTTACTATAGCAATTCTAGCATTCACAATCGGCATCTCAGAAGTATTTCTCGTAAGCGTCTGCATGGTAGCTTTTAGTTCCCTTCAAAAAACACCTATGGGCGCAAACCAGCCACTAGGAATCATCGTAGGCGTTATCCCAATGTTTCCCGCCCTGTTACTGCCCATAGCGTTCCCCTCATACGCCATAGTCGTTGACTTAACCATTGCTGTTGTCACTTTGCTTGCTTCATTAACGTTGTTGCTGTCTACAGGCCGCCTGATCCGCAGAGAAAAACTACTACCCTAAAGAAGTCTATTCAGCCTAAACGACCCCTTCCTTTGGCATTGCAAAAAAAACGCTCGAACCCATAGAGGCAAAATTACAATGCAGCTGCAAATCCAAAAATAAAGAAAACCTTCACCCAGTTTTCTATACCTGAGTTGTTTTAATCAAGTTAGCAGTATTGAAACCTTTCCCGTTGACAAACTCAATAAGTTCTGAAAAAAGCGATTCAGCCATCTGCGGCGTTCTGCTTAAAATCCAGAGGTAATTACGGTCTGGTGTACCGACAACTGAATAGTTATAGTCTTGACCTAATTTAATAATCCAGTAATCACCGTAAAATGGCCAAAAGAATGTAACTTTAAGTTTAGCTCCAGAAGTTTTGTCAACCACCTTAGCCTTGCCTTTTGCCTTTTTATATTTACCATTTTTTGTGCATTCATTCAAAACGGATATACTGCCATCTTTAAGCAACGAATAAGTAGCTGTTGTGCGGTCACATCCTTCTTGAAATTTAGCTGGAAGACGAGCAATCTCATACCATTTACCTAAATATCTTTCAAGCTCTACTTTGGGGACAACTTCGAGCGCAGCATTAGTCAAAATATTCACGCCAAATCTTTTAAGAAATACCGCACATTAACTTTTCTCTTTAATTGAATCAGTACCTTTTTTCTACGACGACGAAATAGGGATTAGGGGTCAAAAAATGTGATAGCGTTATTCAACCTGTTTTTAGAGACATAACAATACCTTGAAGAACTTAACTTTATTTCAATGACTTTAAGAAAAAAAAGATATACGGGTGAGGCCTCCCCCTTAAATAGCCCGGGGATTGGAGTTCCACCCTGAACAGGCGGTTCGATTAATTTTGTTCCTTCCTGAGAAATACGAGGTTATTTTCATTATTCTGAATTATGCTTACTGCGTTATCAACCCCTTTTTCCTCTTGCAGTTTCTTTCCAAGTTCAGCAGCTCGCTGACGCATTCCCTTATCGTTAATAGCTTTCAGGATAGCTTTTGCAAGTCGTTCAGCTGTTAGTTTCTTTCGAGGAATCGGTTCTGGTCCTAAACCTAATTTTGCTACTCGATATCCCCAAAATGGCTGGTCAGCAAAGAATGGAACAATTATTGAAGGGACACCCGCTCTAAGACCATAATGCGTTGTTCCAGCGCCACCATGATGAACGACCGCAGCTATTTTTGGGAAAAGCCAAGAGAAGGGAACTGAATCAACCATAAATACCGATGAGGGCAAATCGTTTTTTCTTAAACCATTCCAACCCGATAACATAATTGCACGTTGTTTTGTTTCTTTAAGAGCTGATAAAATAAGATTTGCAGTTTTCTCTGGGTTTCTACTACTCATGCTGCCAAACCCAATATAGATTGGCGGAGAACCAGCTTCTAAGAAACCCAGCAAATCTTGCGGAGGCTTCCAATCAGACGGCTCATCTAAAAACCAGAAACCTGTAACATAAGTATTAGCATCCCAGTCAGGAGCAGGTGGTATTATTGATGGACTGTAACCATAAAGGACTGGGAATTTTTGGAGTTGTAAGCGTTTGTAAGGTCCCCAAAAAGACGATGCAGGCAAATCAAGTTGTTTTCGTATTAACTTATCTGTTGAACGAAAACCTTGCCACATGATTTGCCTCGTAATATGATGGGAAAAGCGGTTAACTGAACCTCCCAACCACTGCGGAAGTTTGGGAAACAAGAAACTTGGAAACTCACCAGTAGGAGTGAAAGGAATATAGTACGCCTGCAACAATGAAATGTTAAACTTCTCAGCAAGCGGCGCAGCAATAAATAAACCGCCAACCCCTGCAAGCACCATATCCATTCCTTGACATGCGCTAACACCAGTCTTTATAGCGCCTGCTGCTTGAGCTTCAGCTGCCTTTTTCATCTTAGAGAGAACAGACAGAAAATTGCCTTTCTCTATTTGTTCACTCATTTCATCGCTTTGTGCAATGTCCTGCACGTTACCTTTTATAGCCCAGAACTCCAACCCATGAGAACTTACAAGTGAATCAAAGTTCTGATGACTTATCAGCCTAACATAGTGACCTGCTTTTTTTAGTCCCTTTCCTAAGGCAACGTAGGGTTCGACATCCCCTCGGCTTCCTATCGCAACAATCACTATCCGCATTTTTTGTTATCTCCAAATTTACCATTTAAGATTAGCTTGTTTAAGGCAATCGTAATTGATTACGATTGTACAATCTTAAATACTAAATGAATCTTGAACTAAAAAACAATTTCAGCGTACCTTCTGTTTCTTAAATCCACGATGACTCCATCTCAAATAAAAAAAGTGAAAATGCGGGTGAGGCCTCCATTGCCATGTGGGTTCAAATCGATTCCCACCCAAATCACCCCGGGATTGAAGTTCCACTCCAAGAGCTAAATTGCTCAAAATGCTTGTCAATAACCTTGACTTATGTCAGCCAAGAATTTTTTACGAATAGGCTTAACAGCAATTTGGGGCCTTTTTCAAATCCAAAAAGCTCTTAAAGAGTAAGACACATATCATAATAGGCGATATTATGCCAAAAACCATACCTTCTTTTAAATATGTCCAAGTGGATATAGCCGACAGCATTATTAAACGCAAAGACTGGGTAAAATACCTAATAGTCAGAGAAAGAAAAATACTTGAAGACATTGTTGCCAGCGAAAAATTCGCGAAATTTCTAACTGAACAACTCGATGCCTACCTAGGTGGTAAAGCTGTTGCTGCTGAAATTCAAGTGCCGATAATGAACGCCGCTGATGATGTACTTTCTGGAAGAGACCCCGTACTTAGAGCTGGAGACTATATAGCAATACAGAATTATTGCAGATCTCAAAAGATTCTTTAGTAATGAGGCTGCTCAATAATCTTTTTTTTCTATTTTGGTGAAGTAAATGGACATTGAGGCTTTTCCCCTAATAATAGGTTGGGAACTCACACTAAAGTGCAATCTACGCTGTCATCATTGCGGATCATCTGCCGGGTTACCCCGAAACAACGAGTTAACCACCCAAGAAGCACTTGCATTATGCGATCAGTTTCCAGACCTTCTAGTGCAAGAAGTAGATTTTACAGGCGGAGAATCGCTACTACGACCAGATTGGAAACAGATAGCACTCCGACTAAAAGAACTGGGAATTAGAACAAATCTACTTACAAATGGAGTAAACTTAACATCGGAAATAGTTAACGAAATGAAAGAAGCAGGCATCACATGCGTTGGACTAAGTATTGACGGTCTAGAAAAAAGTCATGATTCTATGAGAGGACAAAATGGAACTTTCAATCGAACTATTCATAGCTTGGACCTGCTGAATCAGAGCAATATGAATTCTGTTATAATTACAACTGTGACTTCGTTGAATGTTGACGAGATGCCTGCCCTTATGGAAACATTGTTGCAACATGGAGCAAAAGGTTGGAGACTCCAACCGCTAATCCCACTGGGCAGGGTTAAAGATTCAGCCGAGTTAACAGTTAACAATGAAACTATTCTCAAAATAGGCCAATTCATCAAGAAAAACAAGAAAAAAGCAAAGGAAAAAGGCCTTGATATAATGGAAGCCGATGGACTCCAATATATTTTCGAAGAAGAAAAAACCTCAAAAGAGCACCCTTGGTTAGGTTGCTCAGCTGGATGGTCAACATGTGGAATTACTAGTGATGGCAAAGTTAAAGGGTGCCTCTCTATGCCCGATGAGTTGGTAGAAGGAGACTTGCGGAAAAATAACTTATGGGATATATGGTTTAATCCCAATGCGTTTGCCTACAACAGGAAATTTGCCCAGAGCCAGTTAGGCGCTAACTGCGTAGATTGTGACATGGGTGAGAGCTGCAAAGGTGGTTGCAGTGCAAGCAGTTATGCAGCTACAGGTAACTTTCATAATGACCCCTGCTGCGTCTACGGCATAAACAGTAACCTCAAAAAAGAAAAATAAGCACGACGCGCATGGTTAGTTGGATTAAAATTTAATCCAACTAAGGTTGTTCGTGTTTTATTAAAAAGTATGCAGATTATGAAAATATTAGTGTACACTTCAAAATCGTTTAATTGTTTTCAATTATTCTCTTACCTGTTGTTAACTTGAAATTATTTCTTTTTTTTCTTCATTCATCTAAAAAACAGTTACGGCAGTTTTCTAAATCTTAAAATAGACACAATACTGACTTATGAACTCCGCAACTGATTTATTGTAATTCTGCAGATTAAGAAAAAACAAATTCCCAACTAACAAAAAAGTTTGGATGGATTGCACATTGTGCAAAAGCTTTTTTATAACATTATTAAACTGCAATTAGGGTGTTGTCTGATTTGGAACAACCTGGGTCTTCATTTGAAAACGACAAAAGATTTTGTGTTAGTTGTGGAGGTATGATTGATGCAAGAGCTGAATTTTGTCCCACATGTGGTGTTAGAGTTGCTCCAGTTCCATATCCTCCAGTACCTCCCCCGTCTCCATATGCTGAGAGGAAAAACGAAAGAATAGCGGCAATTTTGTCATTCGTATTTTTAGGTTTAGGGCAGATTTATAATGGTCAGATTAGCAAAGGGATAAGTTTCATAATAATTGGGGTGTTTTTAGTGTTTTCAATGTTATTTCTGATTGGTTTTCTTTTATACCCACTTTTCTGGATGTATAATATCTACGATGCTTACAATACTGCAAAGCAAATAAATGCTAGGTTAATTCATGCCTAATGATGAGTCAAAGTGAAATATAGTTGTATTTTCGAAAATTCCTAAAAAGAGAATCACATAATACCAATAATTATCTCAGTATTTACCAACATAATTCTTAATTAGCGTCGAAAATCCCCTGATAATTATTGAGTTGATTTCACATATTTCTTTCCAATTCTTTGAGGTTTAGTTTGAACCTGGCAGCAAACGTCTCTAACGATGTCTATGAACTTTTGAAAGATAGCCTATTACCCTGATGATAGCTCATGTGAAAATGACTATCTAGAGCTATTTTTCATTACTTTTAGGCTTGCTTTCACGAGTTTTTTCACCAACGCCACTGGTATCTCTTTGTGTAATGGGAAACTAACGATAGCTGTGGTTGTACTATAGCCTGCAAGTTCGTTTCTATAGTCTTGTAATACTGGAGGACGCACGTGTAGGCGCACGTTTGGTTTCTTGTAACTAAACCAAGCAAACATCCCGTTATAATTATAACCCTTGAAGTAGTATCCAGGGATTTGGAAGTAACTGACGGTTTCTATAGCGTCAGGCGCTACTTCACGTATTGCAGCCCTAATCTCAGCCAACCTGGCTTGCTCTTCTTTAGGGAATTTTGTTATGTATTCATCTACACCACCGGGTTCAATAGATTTGGCTTTGCTTTTTACCATAAATTCAAATCCCCAAATTAACAATGACACATTATTTTCAGAGTATATAATTCTCACCAGCATACCAACTACCCAGCAAGGAATTTGACGCATAATTATCTTGGGAATTCTTAACATAATTTTTAATTAGGTTACAAAAAGCCAAGATAATTATTGACTACTTCTCAAGTGGGATACAAAATTGCTTAAGAAAAGGTCATTGCTTTAAGTTAACTATTATTTCAATTCAATTAGTATTTTTAACACCAGTTTAAGTGCAGAGTCGTAACCTTCGCAGTATTCTTTGCTTGGGTCCTTGTCCGCATATGTTCGCTCCACAATTTCTTTTCCAATGCCTTCATTAGTTAGCTGGATTGAGCCTTCTTTAAGCCATATCAGAGCATCTATAAACCCGTGTTCTGAGTCTGAAAGCTCATCTGTGGATGATTCTGCTTTCTGCCTGATTATTTCCTCAATCTTTTCTTTTAACTCGTTCTCAACAGTGCTCACTTCTTCTCACCAATTCGACTACTTGTCTGTTGTAGAGTTAAATAGCTGTCGGCTTACCTATCGCCTTTATTAAGTTTTAACAAAAAGGCGCGTTAGCAATTTTCTTTTCAGTCAGCCTTTAGCGCTATCTGGCTTGAGATATGTAAAGAATAATTATCTCAGAATTTCCCAACATAATTCTTAATTAGTTACTAAATCTCCAGATAATTATTATCCAAAAGCAAGTGTATCTATAGCAGGGCAGAACTAATATTTTCTTTCAAAAGTTCCTGTGCCTTGAAAGGATCCATTATGCCTTCCAGATGAGGATGAGACATGCTTTTTCTATATAGTTCCATTTGCGTAACTTCATCGTAGGTTTCGGTTGTAAGGTTGTAGACTTTTTTGGTGCTGTTCATTCCCCCTTTGCTATATGCATAAGGTTTTGGCTTGTAAGGATATTGTGGGGTTATCAGGTAGAGCTTTCCAGTACCTAACAGCCTGTCGATGATTCCTCTAGTAACGACGACCTCTTTTATATTGGCGAGTTTGGATGACCAGACTTTTTCTTTATTGATTCCCGTTTTGATTACTAATCGCTTGTCTGTGACTAGGTATTCTGTGTTTGGAAGATTGCTAAGCTTCCAGATTGGTGGAACTATGACAAGTGCAAGAGAAACAGCTATCAAGATTATGGGGAAACCAAACAGAGACTCACCAAGGTTTAGCATTAATATGGCGAATGCCCAAAAAAACAATGTAGGCCAAATTCCTGCAAAAGATTGTAGAAGAATAGTTGTTTTTGAAGGGTACCCTCTCCAAATAATCGGTTCATTTTGGTCTGAAAGCTCATCTTGTAAGTCAAAGTGTTTATCACTCGATTGCTCTCATGTTTGCTTACTTTTAGTATTTAATATAACAAAATTTGATTTATTGCATTTCATTTATGGAAATTGCAGCTTTGCATTTCTTGAGCAAATCAGTGTCTGCCGTAACTAACTTGAGGTTTTCCTTCTCCGCCAAATAAGCATAAGATGCATCATAAAAAGTAAGACGCCGCGCTATCGCAACCTCCAAAACGTTCGCTATTGAATCAAACTCAAATTTTCTAAGAGGCGCCAAAGCTTCAGAGAAAATCGCCGCTACCCTCCCTGGATCTTTAAGTTTTTTCAGCTGGTTTTCCCGCCAAAGCACATTCCCAACCTCGTACTCTGTTAGAGAACTCACCGCGCATTCCTCAGCATTAAACGGCATGCCAGAAATTAAGATGGGGTAGAGGGCAGAGGTATCTAGAAGGTACTTACATTTCGTGCCTTGTCGCTTTGACATCGTTTACCCACTCGTCAGCTTTAACATCCATAAGACTTTTGAGTTCTTTAGCTACTTTTTGCGCTTTAGCTTTTTTCTCGGCAACAAGATCTTCTAAAAGCTGCTCCACAGCCACTTTTAAGTCGACTCCTAGCTTCTCAGCCTCATCTTTGAGGCTTTTTTTGACCCTTACCGACAATACCTCAGTCAACGTATACACCTAACAAATAATGTATACAAATAACCTATAAAACTTTAACGGAAAACACCTAAAAAAGCTATTCACCAAAGGAACCACAGATAACACATATAGCCTTGATAAAAGCAAACCAAATAAAAATAGAACACGATGGTTTGAACAGTGGCTATTTAGTTATTATCAGAAATATAGACTATAGCGTCTATATTGTACAGAATTAATAGTGTTTGATGTCTTGTTGATAATCATGAAAGCATGTATCATTTACTTCTCAAGGACAGGAAATACAAAACTTTTGGCTCAAGCATTGTCTAAAGTAACTCAAGCACAAATCTTCGACATTGCCAACACAAAACCAGAAGACATCAAAAACTTTGATGTTGTTCTTGTTGGAACTCCTGTAAAGGCTTCAGACCTGCAAAGGAGACAATAGCTTTTGTTAAGAATATGCCTCAAACCAAAAATACAAAAGCGATTCTGTCTGCAATTACGCTTTGTGGAAAGGTACTACATTTGGAACACTCAGTAAGATACTAAAAGAAAAAGGATACGATTGTATCTTAAATGTCTCAGAGAAAAAAGTGACCGCTCAAACTGATTTTACAAACATCATTGAAAAAGTTGAAAAGACCTTTATGTTCAACAAGTAAATTGACCAACCAACACAAAGGAACCCTAAAAAAAAGTGCCAAAGCAAAATGAAAAGTACTATTAAGGATTCGAAACAAACCTTAGAGTGTATGTGAGGTAAGACAATGGCTGAATATTCTTCAAGTGATGCAAGTTGCTATCGAGTCAAATTCGACAGAAAAGAATTCCTTGAACTATCAGATATTGCAAGACCAAAAATCATCTACAGACGCAAAAACGTATACTTCTTTGCTTTTGATGGCTTTGTGATGTACTGTGACCAATGCGAAAGCTCGGATTTCACTGCAAGAATAATTGATGCAATTGAATTTTCAAATTATCAATGGCAAAAATAAGCAATGGTAAATGTAAGGGAAAAAATATGAAAAAAGTCCTGATTGTTTATGGAACTCGCTATGGAGCAACAGCGAACACTTCTGAGGTAATCGCAGACACTCTAAAACAAGTAGGCTACGAAGTCAAAATCGTCGATGCTAAAAAAGAAAAAGTTCAAAGTATAAGCGAATTTGACCTCATCTTAGTTGGTAGCGGAATTCAGATGGGTAAATGGACAAGCGAACCCGAAGACTTCATCAAAAAACACCAGAAAGAATTAGCACCAAAGAAGCTGGCACTTTTTGTCTCTTGCGGCGGAGCAAATCCTCTATCTGAAGGAGATCAAAAGAACAAGGAATTGGATAACGCTAAACAGAAGTATCTTGAAGACAAAGCGGTAGAACTCAACGTTACTCCTGTTGCTTTAGGATTCTTTGGTGGATGCTACGACTTTAACAAAATGTCTTGGTTCTTCAAAAAAACTCTCTCATCAATTAAACCAAAACTTGAAGGAGCAGGTTACAAGGAATCAAAAAATGGAGTTTATGACTTACGGGACTTGGATGCTATTCGAAGTTGGGCTAACGAACTTTCGAAAATGGTTTGATCATAGACTTTTATAAGAAAGTTTTAGCCCAAGAAGGGACCAGGCTCACGAAAAAACATCTCAAGTTATTGAAAGAAATGCACAGAAAGCTCTAAAAAATGTCTAGGTAAACGCCTTTTTTGGCTCTCGTACCAAAAAAAGAAATATTGAAGATACGTGAGCCAATTTAGAGAGCCCCCAATTTTACGATAAAGAATACTTATGTCCCATCCACTGCAATAAGCGTGCATGGCAGAACCAAAAAAATAGTAGACAAAATTTCTTCCCCGAAAAAATGGTTTTACTTGGCAACCTCGCCCTTTTAATGTGGATTTCTGATGAAGCTGCTTAGAACTTTTGAAAGACGCATGCCTTGGTTGCGTGTTTACAAGATAGGTATTCTGGTTATGCCGTCTATTTGGTTGAAGTGTTCGTCGAAGGAAAATATTTCTGTAATGTTGTTTTGGCGCATTACGTCAATGGCAAGAGCATCGTTGGGTTCTAGTTTAAGGTCTTCGCCTAGTTCAGTTGCGGCGAAGTAAGCGTCTTTGGTCACATCCATTATTCTTACATTATCTAGCATGAACAATCCTCGTATTATTGGAGTTAACTGGTCTTGGGGCAAACCATGCTTTAGGACAGTAGCTACTTCTGAAACATGTACAACTGTTATCATTACCTCTTCTTTGCCCCTGGATATGTTGCTAATTATTGTTTTGGCATGTTCCTTCATCTGGTGCTCTTTTTCTGAAAGCGGTTTTTTAGGCTTATAATACGCGTATACAAAGATGTTGGCGTCTAAGAACTTCATGGGACTTCCTCTGTGATTCTTTTCTCAAAGGCTGCCCAGTCTCCGATCGAATCTACACCTAAATCAACTTTATCAAAAAATTTAGTTAAATCAACTCGACGCTTAGGAACTAACTTCAAGTAACCTTTCCGCTTAATAACATAAAGCTCCCGGCTTTGGCCGATTTCCGCTTCACGCCAATCTACAGGCAGGATAAGACGACCCTGAGAATCCACTTTCTTCACTTCAACACCAGTTTCCAAATATTCCACCATAAATAATATAGCCACACCATTGTATAAACTTTTAATCAAACATAACATTTAACACCACCAAACAAAAGCACCAAACAAAAGAGAGCACGATCAATTTTTTTGGGACAAAGAATCCTTATATCCCATCCACTGCAATAAGCGTGCATGGCAGAACCAAAAAACGGTCGACCAATTTTCTTCCCAAAAAAATTGGTTCTACTTGGCAACCTCGCCCTTTTCATGTGGATAACTCTTGACGCAGCTGCTTTTCTACTGTTTGATTTAACGATTGGCATCGTATTTCTTGTGGCGACGCTGATCTTAGTTTATGGTTTACTGCATCTTCTCGGTTGTCTGCGTCCATGCTATAACTGCATAAAATGCACTCACGGCATGGGACGCTTGGCAGCATTATACTTTGGCAAACGCATCTTCAAAGACTACAAATATAGCTACAAACTGCCCACAGCAATACTCTTCACTCTGTATATCGGGGCGTTTCCAGCAACATTCGCGCTCTACTCTGCGATTACAGATTTCACAGCTCGTCAAAGCAGCGATTTTTGCGGTTCTTTTAGCCTTTACAATCTATAGCGGCTTAACGTGGCGAACCAAAAAACGCACAAACCCATAGAGGAAAAATTCACGTCGACTGCAAAATCAAAAATTGAAAATAGAAGAATCAGATAAATTTAGAACAAATTGTGGAAATATAAAATCCTTATTAAGTGAATAATATTATTGAGTTATTATGTCTATTCGAATGCCTTTCCCTATTATTGTTGCTAAAGAAGGCAAGTGGTTTGTTGCTTCTTGTCCACTTCTCGATATTGCTACTCAGGGAAAATCTGAAGCTGAAGTTAAAGAAAATATGGTTGACCTCATTAACGATTATCTCAGTGATCCCGACACACCCAAGCCATCGTTTGATAATTAATTTCTCTTTCGATAGCAAGTATTGCTGTTAAAGTTCCTAAAGGGGTTCTGCATTCCGAAGCTTCGACCGTTGTCTCAGCGAAAAGTAATTGATATCTTGCAATCCATGGCTTTGAAAAGGTTCGCTCAAGCAAGCATACGACTTTTAAAAAAAGAGCTGACAATAGAGTTTTAACAACATGGGTTCCTCATTACAAAGAAGTTACTGTTTTTGTGCTGCAATATATTATTAAGCAAACCGAGAAGCCCCGTTCAGAATTTGAGTAATCCTAGAAGTAAAATTACTACTGCGGCTGCAAATCCAAAAATAAAGAAAATCGACCAGTTTACTTTAATAGTGGACTGATTTCGCATAGGCAGTTGAGAAGATATTAATGGAACATCACATTGACCATCATATTGACCACGTCAAGTTCTTAATGTCAAAAGAAAGAAAGCAACAACATAATCCAGAATCAATTCTTAAAGAGGCAGGGGCAAAAAAGGGAATGACTATGGCAGACTTAGGTTCTGGACCTGGCTTCTTCACAATACCAATGGCGCAGATAACTGGAGAAACAGGCCTCGTATATGCCGTTGATAGCAACCAGACAATGCTTAAATGGCTTAAAAGAAAACATTGCCAAGTCAGAAGTGAACCCAAATATCATAAAAATAGTAAAGAGCGATGTGTGCCATACAGGAATTCCCAAAGAATCCGTCGACCTTGTCCTATTCGCCAACATTCTACATGAGGTACAGAATAAGAAAGTGTTCTTCCAAGAAGTTAGACGTATATCTAAACCAGCAGCCTACATTGTTGATGTAGACTGGAAGAAGATCCAAACCGAATATGGACCGCCGTTTAAAGATCGACTCTCGGAAGATGAGGCAAAACGGGTTTTGGCAGAGAACGGTTTCTGTGCCTTTAAACAAATTGACGTAGGACCATATCATTATGAATTAATTTGTAAGCCAACAGTTGACAGTCAAAAATCTCAGCCTGTAAAGAAAAGAGAAGTGCAAGAGCTAAAAGTAGAGATAGACAAGTTAAAGCCAATACTTGATAAGGTCAGCGTCGAAGACATCGTGAAAAGCATAAGAGAAGACCGGGACAGCTGATGAAGTCTCTTTTTGATTCATCAGCCATTTTACCTTTTGCTAAAGTTGGACTCGAGTCACAAAGAGTTTATTTTTTAGGTATTTGCAAAACTAATATATTTTGGGCATTTAGTCTTTTAGCAGGTTGGTTTATCAACATTGAAAATTAAATCCAAATACTCTGTTTTCATTACAGCTTTTCTCATGGTGCTTGTATTGGATACTGCTATGTCTTTTACTATGACTTCAGTATTTGTTGGTTGGACTTCTGGATTTATTCAAAGATTCGCTGGTGCATGGCTGATAGGTTTTGCTGTTGCATTGCCAACAAGTCTAGCTATAACTCCACTCATTAGAAGACTTGTAAAAGTAGTTTGTGAATAATGCATAATTGCATATTCATATAAAACTAGTCTTACGTCTCAATCTCTCTGTTGGAGACTCATTAGTGGGTTGAGTTAAAACAAGGGACTGGAGATTATCATGTCTGCTGTTGCTCTATTACAGGCAGTTGGAATATTATACAAGACTGCTAATCTAAGAACTGCTTTAACATCTACATCATGAGGTTGAGACTCTAAAGGATCCCAAAAGAAAACTAAAATATCCAGTTTCTCATTGGCAATCATAGCTCCAAGCTCCATATCTCCACCAAAAGGTCCACTCTTTAACAAATACACTTTCAAACCTGTCTTCTCAATTATTTTCTTACCAGTAGTTCCTGTTGCATAAAGGCAGTGCTGGGATAAGGTGCCTTTGTTGAAGGCACACCACTCAACTATATCCTTCTTCTTGTTATCATGGGCTACAAGAGCAATAGTTTTCATATTGTTCAATTCCAGTGTATTTTAAACCAAAATAAGTCTTAATGACTCATCGAATAAAAACATGAATTGAGCTTATAATAATTCCTTCTGGCTAAAACAGCTCTTATGTCTAAATATCGTTCAAGACACTTTTTCGTATTTGACCTAGCACTACTGATCCAGAGAAACTTGGATATAAAATGCAAGAACACAGATTAAGGAAGTCAATAAAATTAATGCTTAAACCATGATATGAAAGATGGATCTCCACTTTATCTTAGATGTCAGCAACACGGAACGCTCCAAGCGAGAAAGAAACCCAAATAGCTCCGACAAAAAAGATTCCCAAATATTATAATCTAATAATCATAAGGACCAAAACCCTTTTTCCTGAAATCAGACCCTTTAGTGCTGAATAGAAAAGGCTTGTTTATAATAACTTACCAATTTTATGAAGTGAAATTTGATGGATAAACAAGCCTGATGAGTATATAGAGAAGCAAAAATCGCCTCAGAAAGAAATTTTGCAAAAAGTGAGGAAGATCTTCCAAGAAACGCTTCCAAACTGTGAAGAAAAAATGGCTTGGGCGTTGTAACGTTTGCGTCAGGTAAATTCTATATCGCAGCTATGAAGACTCGTGTTCATGTCGGTTTTGCAGTTTCTGGATTGAGCGAAGATGAGATAAGTATGTTTGAAGGAAGCGGCAAAACAATGAATCACATAAAGATCCCTACTTTAGAAAACATTGATGCGAATAGTCTTGTAAAAACGATAGAGATGGTTGACAAAAAAGCAAGCTGCAAACCATGCTAGAACTAATCTCTATCGTCAACAAACGGCGCGTTAACGCATGAAGATCTAGCGGCCGATGTTCTGCAATTTCTATGCCATTAGTTTCTCAGTCTTGTGAAACATGACTTCTGACTTATTGTGGTCTAACAATGCTTAACTTGATGAGAAATAAAATTAATACTGTGGTAAATCATGTTGCCCAAAGTCGTTGTTCACAACTCAATTAGTCTTGATGGTTCGCTTACGGGTTTTGAACCAAACATGCAGTTGCATTACCAAATTGCAGGAGAGTATAAAGCGGGCGCGAACTTGATTGGCTCGAACACTGTCAGCACAGGCATTGAGTTGTATGAAGATGGAGTTCCTCCAGAGGAAAGAATTGACTTTGAAAAGCCCAAAAGAGATGCTGCTCTTCCTTACTGGGTTATTCTTGACACAGGAGGAAAGCTAAAGGGGCTGCTGCATACTTGTAGACGATTTGAGCTCTGCAGAAATGTCATTGTATTAATTTCGGAAACAACCCCACTGGACTATGTTAAGTATCTTCAAGAAAGAGAATATGATTACCATGTTGTAGGAGATAAACAAGTAGATTTGGAGTTAGCTCTTGAACTTCTTTCCTCAAATTATGGTGTCAAGAGGGTGTTGGCTGATACTGGCAGGGTACTGGGTAATTTGCTTTTAGAGAGAGGGTTGGCTTTGGAACTCAGTCTTTTGGTTCATCCAGTCATTGTTGGCAAGAAAGCATACAATATCTTTGGCAATATTCAAAAGAACATGAACTTGAAGCTATATAAGAAAAAAATATATCCTAAAGGATATGTTTGGCTAAATTACAAGGTAAGAAACTCAACCCACTACTAATCCTTTGATAGCTTTAGAAAGCGAAAACTGAACATCCGCATCTATGGGGCTAACTAAGGAAACATGAGAGAAAATAACAGTTACAGAAAATGCGCATCCATGATTGACAAAAAAAATTCTAGTTTAAGGTGGCAAACTACTTAATCCAAAGCTTGAAAATGTCTTCCCCAAAAAGGTCATAACGGTCTTCGCCGACTTTAGGAACATATTCTCCGATTAACATTATGGTTTGGTCGTCTTTAACCTGAAAACATTTTGCTTCAAGAATAGGTCTGCCAGACCCTTCTTGAACAAAAGCAACGTACCAGCCGTTAGAGACCTGTTTTGTTTGGATTGATTGAGGAGGCAGATTATCATTTGGGTAGTTTTTATATTCTGGGTAAGTAGCTTTCAACAATGAAATTGCCTCAGATTTTGTTGAGTCGGTTGAATTGTTGTTGACTAAATAAAGTATGTAAGCAGCTATGAGAATTGATATCACAAGCGTTAAAACGCCAATTTTTTTGATATTCTTCATTTTGTTAGCCTATGATTAACGAAAATTATAAGCATTATGAATGAAAGGGTTGGACTAGGCAACATAGCCCAAGGTGAAACACGAACCATCAACGTTCACAGCAACTACGGACGGATCCTTACCATCAAACAATCATAAAACAACTTGACCCCAAAAAATGCCATAATCTCACTCAACATTTCAACACCCACAACCGATAAATCCACATAGTAGCAAAGCAAAAAACCCTACACCTTAACCCAACAGCAAACAAAAAACAGCCCAAATCACAATTCAATAGAAACGTTAGAGTACAATCCCATTTTTTAGCCGATGTTCACTTTAGTTAGTTGTATACTATGAACGGGCAAAATTTTTAGGGTGAACAACTACTTGTATCTTGACTTGCTTGAAGGAAGCTATGCGCTAAAAGATTAGGCGTTAAAAGAAGTTTGATGCCGGGCGTTATTTATTTAGTCAATGGCCGCTCGGAAAAAAAATTCCGATGGCTTATCTAATCTATTTCTTAATCTTTAAGAAAATAGAAATAAGGAAATCTATATTTCCTATCCTTTTGTAAGCACTATTTCAATTGTTGAAACCATTCGCGCTCTAGTTTCGCCTTCTCTTGGCGGCATCTCTTCTGTTCCTATCGCGATTTTGCTCACTTTTATGTCTTTTAGGAAGCGATTTCTCGTTATTTCAGCTGCGTCAACCGCTGTAGTTATTGCTTGTCCTCTAGCCTTCAATGTTATTTCTTTAGCATTGCTCGCAGACATTCCTGTAATTATCGCTAGAACATAGTCCATGGGCATTTTATTTCCAACGAATACAATTCCTGATTTTTCAGTCATATCAATCACCATTTCAACAATACGTTATGCCATATACTATACAACATTACTTATAAAAACGATTAAAGAATGACACTACTTTGTGCTTCCGTCTGTGGATCTGGGAATTGCATCTAACTTGAGATGCGATTCAACTCCACGCTAGGGCTCAAAGAAGTCGCTTGCAAACATATTACCTATCCTCCAGTTCCCTACATATAATCGAAAAAAGCAGAAAGCAATAAACTTATAATCCAAGTCAAACCAATAAAACCGAAGTAAGTGGATAAAATGGACAGAAAATTAAAAACTATACCCGAACCGAAAAATGGAACCCGAACCGTTTTTGCATCTAAAACGTTGCCAGTAATAAAAAGCAAGGGTGGTAATACTACTTATCTATGTGGTAATTGTGGAGCAAAGATAGGCGAGAATATCATCGAAGGAAAATTCAAGAATGTTGTATTAAAGTGTCCAACCTGCAACCTCTACAACGAAATATAGTTCAGGTGACGATTTTCCATATGGAGAAGAATTCTGCTCAAGTAGCAGAGACTTAATAGAACCACCGAAAAGACGCTGTTACTGCTACGCCTTCATGGTTCCAACTTCTCTGCTGGAACAAGGAACGGTGGATATTCTTCTTTTCCATCTTTCGTTATCGTGACCGCTGGCGCATTTAATTTGTTTGACCGCTGCATCATTTCCTCTCTTAAACGCTTAGTTTTATTTTTATCAATCATTATCTGCTATTGGTCCAAAAAACCTGCTAACATCGCCAACAAAGAGCTATCTATTTTACTTAGATTGACGCGGGGGTGGATTCGAACCCGTAACCCGTGGAGAGGTCACCTGAAAACCCGTTTTTCCCGAAATTATTTTGAGGAAGGTTTAGCCGGTTATCTATTTAGAGTGAGTTTTCGGATACTCATTGAAAGTCGCATGGTTTTGCACAATTAGCCTCTGGAGAATGAATATGATTTCAGTTCAGTTTCTAAGCATTTTTCTTGGTTAGCCTTGGAAAAGTCTCCATGTCTTTCATGAAAACACCCCAAATTTGTCCAATCGTATCAGCAAACTTGCGGTGAACTTTGTACAAAGTTTTGAAGTAGAGTTTGGTTGCCTGTTCATATTCTGTCTGTGCCATTCTCTCCCCATGTTCAGGCAAGCATAAATTGTATGCTTCGTTTATTGCTGAGTCAAGAGTCTTCTTTGCTTCCTTTACTATCATGTTATCTTGGATGTATATGTCCCATGCTTTTTTGATTCCATCACGATAAGTCCTTCTTGCTTCTCTTACTTTCTCTTCGTCCTTAGTTAGCGCCTTCCTTTCTCTGATCAAATGGCCCCAACTTGTGCTAACTTCGATTCTGAAGAATTGCTTTGCGTTAATATTTATCACAACTCTACATTTAGAGGACAGACGACAACATAAACTTGTTATTTAAGGGTGGAAATGTCACCCGCACCATCCCTTTTTTGCAAAAATAATTCTAAGTTGCCCGTCGAATCAAAAAAGCGGGAACGCAAAAGACAAGGAATATCAAGTCGAAAAAACAAAACCATATTGAATTCGTTTAGACGTGTTTTCACCATACTATCTGGTTTATTTCCAGTTGTCTGCGTATAACTTGAAATGATATGTCCCAACCAGTCAAATGATAGATTAGTTCCTTAAAGTCCGATAGGTTCAGTTTCATTTTCTCTTGTTCTTTGATTAAGTTATAAATTGTAGCTATGGGGAACGATTCCAGGTTAGGCAAAGAGGTTCTTATTTTCTTTGCGAGACACGATAATTCTTCATTCTGCATCCTTTATCTTTCTCCGAATAATGTTGCCGTTTCTTGCTGATTCATCTTATCGCACGATTTAATATATAGTTTCTTGAAAAACTAAATAACGTTAATTGTCAACTTTAGCAATTTTTTGAAACCTCAACTTAACAAAGTCTGTCAAGTTTAGCAAATTGTTTGTTGTTTCTTGCTCGTTGTTTTCAGACATACTTGGCGTCGAGCTCAAAAGCAATCACTTTAACCGTCTTTTGGGTTATTTCCACTCCCAAATCTTTCCTGACCAGTTGTCCAGCATGTCAGTTTTAATCAGCCAAATGTCATTTCCGCCGGCGCCAAATGAAGCTGTACGACCAATAACTGCATATCCAATGTCGTTATTTTGAACTAAAGCAACTCCGGTATCGGATACTGTTCCTCCGTAGGTTTTATCCCACTGCATATTTCCATTTGCATTTGTTTTAACGAACCAAAAATCTAAGCTGCATGCTCCAGTAGAGCCTGTTGCACCTCTTTCACCAGTATCGCCTTTTAGTCCTTGAGGACCTGTAGCTCCAGCTGCGCCTTTATCACCGGTGTCTCCTTTCTGTCCCTGCGGACCAACTGACATCATCGTAACTCCCACCGAAACACCACCTGCAACCAAAACCACCCTACAATCAAAACAACTATAGTCCCTTTTGCAATAGCTATTTTCGCCATAAATTTTACCTCAAAAACTAATTCGGCAACATTTGCTTATTACTTCTATTCAGTCCAACACTAGATAGACCAAATCGAGAATTCAACAAAAACTAACTATAAAGGCACCTTTAACCAGTTTTGATCGCCATAAAGCATAAACCTAAACAAATTCTGAAATAAGAACAACCGTTTCCAAAAAAAATAATCTGTTTTTCTTTTTCGTCTCACAATTCTAATTTTCTAATCTTACCTTAGTTTCAAGAAAACCGAAAAGTTGAAATTTGCTCTAACTACTCTTTTATTAGGTGAATTTTTTGACAGTTAAACAGAAAGGAACAAAGGATGATCCTTGGATTTTAAAAACTCCTCCTGGAACTTCTGAATTCAAAGCCTACAAAGATGAAACCTCAAACCCACCAGTCGTTGTTGTTTGGGTGGGTAAAACGGAGCTTAAGTATCAACTCCGTGCCTTGGATGATTTGCATAAGATGCTGAAGGCAAAAGGAGACTGGATACCGCTTGGAAGCGCTGACGAACAGAAACCAGCAGAAGAAGGAACAGTCGAAGCTTGGGGGAGGTCATCAAAAAACCCAATCGGCGGATGGTATGGCATCAAAAAAGGCTTACGGGGCAGATTTGCAAACTATGTGCCACCTATATTGGAGGCTTTGGGACTAGCAGAGGTTGAACATAACCCAAGAAACAACCGAATGCGTGCATTATAACAATTTTTACCAAATCTATTTTTCTTCTTCTTATTATGATAAGTTAAGGGTCACTTGGATTGGCAAAGCTTTTTCAAGACTAAGCGCCATCAGCAAACCTTAGTTGTTGGGTAAAAATGGGGTACCTGAAACTTTTTAGGCTTTAATTCTCTAATTAGAACTTGAGAATTCCAATGGCTACCCAGAACACCCAAAAGGACCTTATTCTAATAGTTGGATCCACCGGCGACTTAGGTGGAACAATTACTCGGATGCTTTTAGCAAAAGGAAAAAACGTACGTATCCTCGTTAGACCCAAGTCAAACTACCTACCCTTAGTTCAAGCTGGAGCCCAAAAGGTTTTCGGAGATTTGAAAGACCCAACCTCTCTCACTGCAGCATGCAAAGATGCCCAATTTCTAGTCACCACTGCCACGGCAACCAAACGCGGAGACCCCGACACTCCAAAAACAGTGGATCTTGAAGGCAACCACAACCTAATAGATGCCGCAAAGGAAAGCGGAGTCAAACAGTTCATATTCACTTCATTAAGCATCGCTGATCCAAACAGCATAATTCCATTTATCCAAGCAAAAGCAAAAACCGAAGAATACCTGCGATCCAGCAGCATTTCTTACACCATAGTTGCCCCAAACGCTTTCATGGAGACATGGATAGCCCTCCCAATAGGTATTCCAGCAATCACAGGCCAAACAGTAACTGTTGTGGGTGAAGGAAAAAGAAAACACTCCTTCATCTCACTAAACGACGTAGCAAAGTTCATCGTAGCTTCAATTAATAATCCTAAAGCACTTAATCAACGGCTAGTCATTGGAGGTCCAAAACCTTACTCAATTCTTGACTCAGTGGCAATCTTTGAACAAGTCTTAAACCATAAAATACCCATAAACCACGTTGCTCCTGGCGAGCCAGTACCGGGTTTACCACCTCAGATGGCAGAAATGTTAGGAGGACTAAACTTTTTTGATTCACCAATCGAAATGAACGAGCTCTCCAAACTATACGGTGTTGAATTGACTTCTATGGATGACTTCGTCAGAGATTTTGTTCTCAAATTTAGTGAAAAATGACCAATTGACACATTTGGTTTTTAGAAGCAATTAATTACAAAGCAACTGGAAAATCTTAAATATTCTTAGAAGCGACCAGAACTAATGGAAGAAAGACCATAAGTAATAATGATCGTTAAAAGAAAAAAGGGAAAATGTTAGATTTAATTACCTTACTTTCCAAACTTGAACTCGCACATAGTTCCAATAGATGTCATTTGTGCCCCGATAAAGAGTTATTGAGTTTGCAGTCGAATCAGTCCAAGCTAATCCTGTTTCTCCATCTGCGTTGGTTTTGATTAGGTACACATCATCGTTGCCTGCTCCAAAAGAGTTGGTGAACCCTGCAATTGCGAATGCTCCATCAGTTGTTTGCTTGATTGAATATGGTATATCATCGCCTTGGCCTCCGTATGTTTTGCTCCACTGCATATTGCCGAACGAATCAGTTTTGATAAGCCAGACATCTAACGAGCGTGCGCCAAGCATAAGTGTAGACGCCTTTGAAGCGCCTGAACCATATGATGTTGTGAATGCCGACAATGCATATCCACCGTCTGTTGTTGCGATGAGCCCAGTGTATGCATATAGGTAATCATTGTTTGCTCCACCATACGTCTTGTTCCATTGCATGTTACCGTTGCCATCAGTTTTCACCATCCAAACGTCATAGCCGCCATTTCCCGAAGAATTAGTGAAGCCAGCCATTGCATAGCCACCATCTGACGTGCCGATTAAAGAGCGACAAATGTCTTGAGCCACGTCGCCGTATGTCTTGTTCCATTGCATTGTACCAGAAGCGTCTGTCTTCACTAGCCAGAAATCGTGGTTACCCGCGCCAAAGGATAATTGACCACCAACTACTGCATATCCGCTATCAGAAGTCTGCACAAGAGAAAATGCAGCGTCACCGTTTGTTCCACCGTATGTCATATTCCATTGTATCATTCCCGAAGAATCTAATTTCACGAGCCAATAATCTACGAGTCCTGCTCCCCAAGAATCAGTGTTACCTGTAATTGCGTATCCACCGTCATTCGTCCTAATAGAACCGTATGCTTTGTCTTGGCCTGCACCGCCGTATGTTTTATTCCATTGCATGTTTCCAAGACTGTCTGTCTTGATAACGTATAAGTCATAGCCGCCAGCCCCCCATGAATTAGTCTGGCCAACCATCAAATATCCTCCATCAGCCGTTGAAATTATGGAATTAACGTAGTCAGTCCCTGCCCCACCGTATGTCTTGTTCCACTGCAAGTTTCCGTTCATATCAGTTTTAACTAGCATAAAATCCCAGCCGCCTGCGCCAAAAGAAGTTGTTTCAACTGCTATGGCAAAGCCCATATCACTTGTTTGAAGTACACTGTAGGCTTGGTCTTTGAGTGCTCCACCGAAAGTCTTGTTCCACCCAGAAAGGTAGTTTGTTAAGCCATAGTATTTTTGGTGGGCTTGACCATCAATTGTTGTCTTTCCAGTTATTTGCACTATTGTATCGACACTGTTTAGGTTGTGAGTCAGGGTCGTGGATTGTCCTACTTTGCTAGATATGTCGACCCAGCCGCTGTCATATTCTGGGATAGAAAGCCCTTCAGGTCCTTGAGGACCTTGGGGTCCTGTAGCTCCGGTTACTCCATTTGCTCCATTATGTCCTGTTGCTCCAGTTGCTCCGGCTGCTCCTGTTTCACCTTTGTCTCCTTTTGGTCCCTGTGCGCCTGTGTCGCCCTTTAATTCTTTTGTTCCCACTGCAAGTTGAGTTGATGTGATTCCAAAAGATAGAAGACTTGCAAATACGATTGCTGCTATTAATCCCACTACAAATATTGTTTTTGTTAAAGCTTTTTTGTTCATTTTTCTCACCGATTTTTCCTTCCTAGTTTCTTAAGTGACAAAAAATAGATAGTTATTTTTACTCTAAGAAAAACCTCAATTAGTGACTTAAAATGGCACATAAGATTTAATTTAGCTTAATTTAAGATAAAACTCAATTCTATTAATTAATAGCAGCTACAAAGGCAGATTTAATTGTTAAACCAGTAAATAATCCCAAAATAGCCCCATTTATTTTTTGTCTTTAGCCACTCTAAGATCAATTTGACGTTTTACAGGATCCTTTTCGTAACAAATGCGAAGCTTCATAATATTGCCTCCACGACCACGTTCTCCTGGGAAAAAGCGCATCTCAACTAGACCCCTGCGTTGTAACTCGCCTATAACTTTACCCAACCGACCTTTTCGTCCATACACAGATGAAGCTGGTACCTTGCCATGCTTGACCGCATCCATCGAAGTCCTCCAGCCCGACTTCTCCATAGGTAGTCTCAAGCGCATGTAGTCCTCAACAAAAGAACCGACCAAAAAGTCGAATACTTTCCGAGAAGCCTCATTTTTAAATTCAAATTCCACTGCAGAATCCAGTTGAGACTCAGGAGGTAAATTAGCAAAATTAATGGAAACTGCCCTTTCACCTAGACTTTCGTTCAATTGATGAACGGGGGATATTTTTATATTGACCGCTTTGGGCACGCATATTTTACGGCTTCCAATTTCGTCCATATAGATAATTTCTGGAGCAAAGCTATAGATGCCGTCCTTGGCAGGATATAACGAAAATTTAAAGGTTAAAAGCTGAAAAGGCTCGATGGACTGTTTTTTTAAATCTAAGGAACCCTTTGCCAAAACATATTGAGTAGGCATCTTACAGACGTTAAAACTCGTAGAATATAGGTTATTTATTGCCAGTAGAAATCCCTTACATCTTGAAACGTTAACTATGTCAAGCCTAACTTCAAATTCTTCCCCAACCAAACTTTCTTTCTTAAGCGTCAAAGATGTTTCTAAATCAAAATTTTTGAACTGGCTATCAATTTTCTCAGTGAACATCAAGCTTTTTAATCTTTGAGCATAGCCTTCTGCAGATCGACCTTGATTATCCAAAACTGCAGCATAATCCAGCCTCATTGTTGCTTCAAAAGCTCTAGCGAAAAGTGCATCTTTCAAAAGATCAAAACTCAAGCTAAAAAGTCTATTACTCTCTGCCCAATTCTTCTTTGCAGCAAAAAACAGCGCCTCGGCTTTAACCATGGCAGCATGGCCAAGTTTGCTCCCAGCTCGAGACTCGTCGGGAAATAGATGCTTAATTTCAAGATAAATCTTTTCAGCCTTTTCCAAATCGCCAAGTTTAGAGTATAAACCTAAAAGATTAGCTAAACTTTGGCTTTGGATATAATGTGAGTCAGTCTTTTCTGCATATTTAGTCGCAAGAAGATTCTTCGTAACTGCGGACTCCAATTTCCCCAAAATATCAAGAGTTATGGCTGAATAGATAGCAGCCCAACCCGTTCTGTAAATGTACCCAATCTTCTCACTGATCTCCCCTGCCTTTCCAAAACACGCTAACGCTTCCATAAAAAGTCTGTAATTGAAAAACACTAGACCAGCAGAGAAGTAAGCTTCAACTTGCCCACGAAAATCACCAATTTCCTCGTTTAACGCAATAGCACGCTTCGCAGTGACAACGGCTTTTTCTGGATAACATTCGGTTTGATAAAGACTCGCGCTTTCATTAAGCGCCTGGGCTAAATCTGCATAAGAGTTTTCGTCTTCAAAAATGGCTGAAGCAGTTTCTAGGCATTTCAAAGCTTCTTTTATATTTCCATACGAGCCTAGTGCCGCCCCTTTATTTACAAGTAGCCGTGCGTATTCCAATCTGCCAAATTCTACCAAACAGTCTGCTTCTTTGGACAATTCTAGTGAATGAGCAAAATCTCCAAGCCAGCGTGACGATGCCACTGATTTTCGTAGCGCTCGCAGCTTTACTATTCCTTTGTCTGTACTGTACAAAAGCCGCTGGAACATTTTTTGTGCCTCACCAAACTCACCTGTAGCAAAAAAAGCGTCTCCCAATCCTTCAATTGCTGAAGCGCGTTCATCTAAACACTTTTCTTTTTCACCTGCAATATCCAAAACATGCGAGAAGAATTTCTTCGCTTCCAGATTACTGAATTTTGCTAATGCCTCCTTACCTGCTAGCAAAGAATACTCCAATGTTTTGGGTGCGTTTCCAGCCTTTTGGTAATGGAATGCTAAGTCACTAGCAACACTTTTCTTCTGATTCTTGCTAAGGGATTCTAATCGCTCCGCAATCATCAAATGGTAACCAGTCTTCAACGGTACGGGTAACTCATCGTAGATTATTTCCCTGGACTTCGCGTGGTCAAAGGAGTAAGAATCGTTTTCAAACTTTACTAGCGAGGTTATTTGAGCA
This sequence comes from Candidatus Bathyarchaeota archaeon, assembly GCA_963840325.1. GTDB lineage: Archaea > Thermoproteota > Bathyarchaeia > Bathyarchaeales > Bathycorpusculaceae > Bathycorpusculum. The sequence goes on along the minus strand of CAWIYM010000003.1, from coordinate 154,510 downwards.
ATTGAATTCAGTTTTTCCAAAATCTGAATTTGCTCCTGGCTCAACACAGACGCAATCAACTTGAAATCAAATTTCTCTCCAAGAACAGAAGCAACATCCAAAATCTTTCTGTGTTTAAGCTTTAACCCGCTGACTCTTTGCAGAATTATATCTTTAACCTTTAATGGAATTCTTATCTTATCGGTTGAGGGACGCCATTCACCATTTTCTTCAATAAGACTACCTTCATTCACCAACGTCCTCAAGGATTCAACTACAAAAAGAGCATTACCATGACTCTCAATTGACAACTTTTCCAAAAAAGTAGGTTGTATTTGACCGCCCAACATACTAGATGCCAACAACCCAACCTCAAATGCACTAAGACTCGGCAACTTAATTTCCCGATACAGATCCTCCCGACCCATCGCTCGAAGTGTTTCAACCAGCGATGATGGTTGCCCTTCTAAATCAAAACTTAAACCTTCACTCCGAAATGTAGCTATAACAAGAATTCTCTCAGAATTCACAAATCGAGAAATGTAATGAAGCAAAGCTAGTGAAGCAGAATCAGCCCAATGGATATCTTCAAGTACCAAAATAACAGGCTTTCTTGTCGACAGACCAAGCAACTCTTTTGTCACCGATGAAAAGGTAAAGTCCATCCAACCTTGCGGTGATCTTTGCTCGCTTCCATATCCGCTGCTCTGAAATGGCATCAACCCTTCTGTTTGACCAGAAATCTTAGGCATGGCGGTAAGTAGTTCTTCCATATTCGAATAAACTGCACTAAACGCTTCAATGAAGGGAAAATAGGGAACACCTGAATTGCTTAGACACCACCCATTCAAAACGTTGATTTCTTTCTTGCGAACTACGTTAACAAACTCGTTGACCAACCGGGTCTTTCCGCTTCCGGCTTCGCCTGAAATAAAGATTGTTTGTCCATTCGCATCAAGAACAGAATCTAAGGAATTGTATAAAACGTCTAGTTCGCTATTCCTTCCTATTAAGCTTGGATTAGACAGAACCAACCGTTTCACCTATCAAGATTTACATTATGAACATCTGAATTTTTATATAAAAATTTGCAATTTACGAGATGAAATGGTGCTGGATGAAATTTTAGGGTAAACAACTTCTTCCAACTTTACATGACAGAAGCAGAAAAATGACTACATGCGGGTAAAAGCTCCATTCTTAGAGGGTTCAACTCCCACCCATAACACCACTTAGAAATTAATTGCTATAATCGAGCTTGATTAAAGATTTGCAACTAAGTAACCTACTAAAATTGTTGACAAAATTCTTTAGGAGTCATTACTTTGCCTTTCAGGTTTGGTAGTCTCTCAAAATGTTCTTTGTTTTCGGTCAGCAATACATCACAACGCACTGTCAGAAAAGAGGCGGCTATCACAACATCTTGATATTCTATTGGTTGTCCTTTTGAGATTAGATATGCGTTTAGTTCTGCCACAAGTTTAGCTGCCTCGCCGTTTAATGGAACCCAACGGAATTGACCAAGGACTCTTTCTGCTTTCTTTATGGCAGTCTTGTAGTCCTTTCGTAGATAAGATCCTGTCAGAATTTCCGAAACACTTACAGTGCTTATGAATGCATTATTGGTACTGGTTAGTCTTTTGCAAAGCTCAATAATGTCTTGCTTTCCTCTATCTACATCGACAATTATTGAAGTGTCAACAAAGACAGTTTTTGTTTCTTCTGTAGTTTTTTCGTTTTTCTGGGGTATCTTCAAGGAACCAGCCCAAGGCGCTTGAATCGACATGTTGAATCGGTCCGCATAGATGTTAGGAGCTTTTCGAAATCTTCTGGTAGAAAGTCTGCGCAATCTGTCCATGCGTCTTCATTTGCTTTCTCAATTACGATTTTGTTACCTTCCACTACCTTCATCTTGACCTTATCTCCTTCCGTTATTCCCACTGCTTCACGTATTTCTTTCGGTATTGTGACTTGTGAATGCCTCGTTACAGTGACTGATGCCATATTTTTATCATTGTTGCTATTTAATAGCAAACTTACTAATAAGGAATTACTACAATTTAGTAGGAAAATCCTTAACGCTTATGACCTGAAAACCACGGGCACACGACTTCGTTGGGTTCCATTTTGAAGTTTTCTGCCTAAATTGCCGGAGAGTGGAATCTTATCTCTAAGTGGAAAGCATCGAAAACCCACTTTATTGATTAAATCGTCAGATGCACATACAACACCGTTGGGCAAATAGCACAGAATAGTTAGAGAGAGTTTACCTTTAGCATTAGTATAGAAATGAAAAGTAGGCTTATTAGTTGCAAATTAGCCTTTTTCAAGATAATGAACGAATTTTGTCTTCATTCAGAAATTAAGAAAGCTTATTCAATTCCTGGAGATCAGTTTGAGGTTAAATTAGGCAATTACATTGTTGATATCTTGAGAGAAAATTTAGTCATCGAAGTTCAAACCAAGAATTTTTCAGCCCTCAAAGAAAAACTCGAAGTGCTAACTGGAAAACACCAGGTGAGGATAGTTTATCCTCTGCCGGAAAAGAAGTGGATAAAACACGTTACAAAAGATCATGTAGTCTTGAATACGCGTAAATCCTCAAAAAAGGGAAGGTTAACTGATCTGTTTCGCGAGTTGGTAATGATTCCACAAATGATTAATGAGGAGAACTTTTCTTTGGAAGTTTTACTCATCGATGAAGAGGAGGTTAGGTGTGATGATGGGAAAGGAAGCTGGAGAAGAAGAGGCGTCAGCATCAAAGAAAGGAAACTATTGAAGGTAAACGATAGAATTCTCTTCCAAACCAAAGCTGATTACCTCAAAATATTGCCCCAAGGTCTAAATGAAGTTTTCACCAACAGAGAATTAGCGAAATTAGCCAAGATTTCAGTAAGGACTGCGCGGCAAATAACTTACTGTTTAAGAAAGGGCGGCGTTATTCGCTTAGCTGGAAAGAATGGAAGAGAACTGGTATTCCAGAAGGTTTAGAACAGAGCGAGAGTATCTAAGAAAGAGAAGATGTTGATGACAATGATGATGCAACGAGAATTTTGCTCACGAGTTTCATCTATCAGAATTAAATTCAAATTACACAATTAAGCCTTCTACTACAAATATATAGAGAATTCTCCATTCAACCTGTCTAACGTTCTCTTAAGAGATTGTTTTCGCCTACCCTTATTGAATATTTTTTAGTATTTCGCTATCAGCAATATCTAGGCTAAGTTTTGGTACTTCGTACAGTCTGCTGTCTTCATTTTTTGACTCATGCGAACACAGTTTTATGTTAAAGATTTCCTTAAGCAAGTTTGCGGTGTCAACTTTTTTTGAGTATGATTTAACGGTGAACCAATCTGAATCGTAGTTGGTTGATAGTCTAATTCCAAAACTCTCTGGATGTGCATACATTTCTGATCCTGGAAGTATTTGCAGGTTGTTTGTTAGAACCCTTCCGTTAACCTTTAGCTTGGATACGAAGTCTGCTATTTTTCTTAGTGAACTAAGGCTGTCACCAGGGAAACCAACTATAAAAGAGGTGTCAACTATGAGTCCTTCATTTAACGCCCATTCTACCGCTCTTTCTGATTCCTTTGAAGTGAATCCCTTTTTCATAACCTTCAAAATATCATCATCGAGTGATTCTACACCAAAAAAGACCCCTTCACAACCAGCTTTCTTCATAAGTTTCAATAAATCGGGGGTTACAGTATCAACTCGTGCGCTACAGCCCCATTTGATGTCTATTTTTCTGTTTATCAACTCGCAACAAATTTGCTCTGCACGTTTTCTATCGAAAGTGAACAGGTCATCAACTATGTACAATCCATTGATTGCGTATTTCTTGATGTCATATTCAATTTCGTCAACAATTTTTTCTGGTTTTCTTGCGCGGTAATATTTACCGTGCATCACTGAAGTTGAGCAAAAAACACATTGGTTTGGACACCCTCGAGAAGTTAAGATAGGCAAGATTCGACGTTTGCTATCAAAATAGCTTTCAAGTTTTGGAATGACAACTAAGTCAAAGGCTGGGTAGGGCAGATCGTCTAAATTTGATATTTTACTTTGTGGTTCATTTACAATTATTTGCCGGTTTTCTTTGTATGCAAGCCCTTTAATTTTTCCCAATGCCGAGTCTCCTCCCTTTGTGTCGAGCGTTTGGCACAATTCCAACATTACTTGTTCACCTTCTCCCAAAATGGCCATGTCTACATCGGGGCAATTCAAAATTTCCTTCCATTTGTAGGTAGTGTGAATACCACCAAACACAACAATACAGTCATCATTGATTTTTTTTGCAGTACCTGCTAACTTCAAAGCCTGCAAATAATTCTGGGTTAAACAACTTATGCCTACTATGTCGGGTTTAAATTCTTTAATCAAGGCAACAAGAGGCTTCTGGCTACTTTCGAAACTTAAATCAGCAATTTTGACAGCAAAATTGTTGTCTCGCAATATTCCGCCTATATAACAAAGTCCCAATGGGAAACTTCTCTCGAGCGGTTTTATTCCATGCCTAAAGTTTGAGTAAACTAGTAGAATCTTCAATTTTTTTCTCTCCAAAACTTAATAAGTCGCAACTCTTTGAGCAAAAAAATAAAGCCAATCGTATCATTTACAATTCTTTCTGGTTTTTGGTCTTGATAACACATTATCATTTTGTTTAGTATGGTTGAAAGATCATTTTTTCCATCAGAAAAAAGGCAGATGCGCTTTGCTACTTTATTAAACCAAAAGGGGATACCTTTCTTCACTTCGTACACTGTTCCCCAGCCTTCTTCTAAAATCCAGTATTTCTCATTGCTCCTTTTAGGAATCAAATGAAGATAGTTTTTGATGTAGATTTGTTTCGCCTTGGTATTTAGTAATAGCCCTATTTTGCCTTCTTTACCTAATGTCACTCCTATGTTGCTAGATGGACCAACGTCAATCTGAACAGTAGTTGCGATTGAAGGAGCCTCATATTCCAATGATGATTCGAGTTCCATTTAAACCACCTTTTTTTACCCAATCATTAACGTGAGAAAAAACTAATCTATAGGCTTCACAGAAACAACTGGCTTGATCAAATGTTTTCGACTCAAGGCATCTGTGAAAGGTGCAACCACCCCCGCAAAGTCTTAAAAACTCGCATTTTCCGCACTTTGAAGGTAAGGTATTTATTAAATTATAATGTTTTCCTTCTTTGAAATCTTGTATTATATCAACTATTTTTTTATCTCTGACGTTTCCCAAATTAAATGCTTTCGTTCCAACAAAATCGTCACAAGGGTAGACATCACCATTGTGATCAATTGTAAGTATGTTTGTACCGCATTGTTTAGGAAACATAGTAACACAAAATGAATCGGGAATTCTCAATTCATTTTTGATTATATTTTCAAAGAAACGAATTGAAGGTTTCTTTTTGTTCTTTATCCATAAATCGAAAACGGCTACCATAAACTCTCCATATTGTCGAGGCGAAATAGCTTCAAAAGGATTTTTGCAGTTGACAGAAGGCAAAAAATCAATTTTATCAAAAAGCCCTTTCGAAAAAAAGTTAAAAACTTCATCTACATTCTTTAGGGTTTCTTCTGTAACCACGGATAAAGCGTTTATCCCGATACCCTGCTTTTTCATTTTCAGTAGGTTTTTATAAACTCGGGGGAACGTGCCCTTTGTATTTCTGTAAATTCTATTTGCATTATGAAGTCTTGAGGGGCCATCAATACTAACCGAAACACCCACGTTGTTTTTTAGGAAAAAATCTATCCATTCGTCATTAACCAAAGTGCCATTAGTTTGGACATAATTTGAAATAGTATGACCTCTTCCCAACATTTTAGTTTCCAACTTTAAAATCCCCTCAAAAAAGGGGGTACCTAATAGCAACGGCTCGCCTCCATGAAATATTAATTCAACATTAGAGAATGAACGTAACAGTTGACTCACGCACTCTTTTGCTATCGACATAGGCATTAACAAAAAAGGGGACAAATCTTCATAACAATACCGACAGTTAAGGTTGCATGACTTTGCAACTTTCATTATTACTGCAATATGATTATTTTCCATAAAAACCAACTAAAAAAGGTAGGAAAAAAAATTTCAGTCAATGTTTTACCTTATCACTTTTGCTCTTTTACCAGCTTCTAGACCCTTTGGCATCCATCTTTCCTTATCTATGCCTGGAACGTTTTTTAGGTCTTTGCTCCAACCCACGCTTACGATTTCGTTTGCACTAACTCCGATAGAATCAGATATTGGTCCTGCTCCGCCTTTCTTAATTCTTCCGGCAGCAGCTATGGGCATGGTAATTTTGGTAACGTCAACGCCGAGTTTCAATTGTTCTAACATTGTGTGAACCAGTGCGGCACCAAGCATTTGCAACTCCTTTGGGTCATCTAACTTTGCTTCAATTTGCCTTCGCTGAGCTTCAGTTACTTTAACCAAAAACAAACACCTCCTTTACCTATATTATTTGTTGGGGCAGTAAAGTTATAAGTGTTTTGTTTATCGATGTTGTCATAAAAAATTGTTCTCCTTAGTTACCATTTTTTTCTTTTTTAAACCCAGAACTGCAATAAGAATTTTTTTAATGTTGACGACGTGGCCGATGTTCATAAGAGCCTTTAATAAAATTATAATCAGAGACTTTAATTTAGACACTAACCTTGCACCGTTTCAATAGGAACTGGCTCATTATGTGCAAGGCGAACAGTCTCCAAGAAAGCACTTAAACCTCATATTGGCGAACTCTTACCCCAGGAAGTTACCATGATTTGAAGGCAACAAAATACGGGATTACTCATCCATGCATGTTTCGGATTGGACACCGAAACCTTCTGGCAAACTATTTAACTTAACAGACCATTCCTTAGGTAGACAATCCAAGAAATCGAAAAGATCAACCAAGCCTGAGTTGCAACTTGTGATTTCTGACAAAAAAATACCAACCGTTTTAGCTTTATCGGGCTCCCTGAGAAGCCCTTCTTTTACTGAAAAAATCTTAGACAACTTGCTTGAAGGAATGGGTGAAATGGAAGTCCACAAGTTTTACCCACACAAAATGAAGATCGGACCCTGTACAAGCTGTTGGAGCTGTTGGCAAGGAAAAAACAAAGGTGAATGCATCCAGAAAGACGATTTTCAATCAATATACGACGTTTACAATAAATGTGACTACTTTATAATCGCTGCACCAGTGTACGTTTTTGGTTTTCCCGCCACAGTAAAAAACGTGTTAGATAGATTCTTTGTAAACATGGAATCTTCCCAAATTTTAATGGATAATGGGATAACTAATCACCCTCAGCATTATACGCCTAAGGCGAAGGGTGTCTTGGTTTCGTCATGTGGTTTTCCCGATATGGAGAATTTTACCCTAATGAGTGAACATTTTAAGAAGATTATGTTGCACATTGGATTAACGTGGGGTGGCGAAATTCTAATACCCTCTGCTGGGGCAGCAAACGTTCCACATTTACTTGATGGCAACCTTGAGGCAGTTAGACAAGCGGGTTCCGAGTTAGTTAATGGAACGATATCCTCTAAAACAATGCACGCAATTAGTGATGTTCCTATATCTAAAAAAGATTATAGGGAAATGGTTACTGCCAGTTTTAAAGGAGGGCTCATTGGAAAAACCAAAACTATTGCCATTGGAATCAAAGCAATGGGGAACAAAGGAAAGAAAAAACAGGTTTGAGATGCTTCAAAAACGTGTTCTCCAGCAAATTTATGAAGAAAATGGGTTTTTGTTAGGCTATACCTCGCACGAGCTAAAGAGGCTATTTTACGCGTTGCATTGATTCAAAAGTTATTTCCAGAGTTTCAATCGCAACGTCATTTCCTTCAGCATTCATATCAGGACCCTTGTATTTGCAGGGCCAAGCATTTACAAATTCCCATCTTGCAGCGTCATTTCCTTCTGCATCTACAAGAATTACGGCTATGTTCTTTCGGGCAGTAGCAGTTTTTCCCTGCTCAACCATCTTGCGCCAGTTGTAGAGATCCATAGATTCTGTGATACCCCACTTCAATACAAGATTCCCGTGTTTAGTGATGCCTGACAATTTTCGGTTATTTAAAACGGTGTCGGTTCCTTCTCTGTATTCTATTATATCACTTGTTGAATCGGGAATGGTAGCTTCTCCAAAACCTGCTTGTTGAATGCCATCTATTTCCACTCTGAAGCGATAGTTTCGATGTGGATCTTTTCTTTGTATAGGAATACATTTTCACCTCAAAAATACAATCGCTATCTATCTTCTATCAATATGCAATAATATTACTATTGCTCTTTGAAGAAAAACTTGAAAAAACAGCCAGTCACAATTCGACCTTAAATGAACAATAAAGACGGATTTTGCAATAAATATCCTCTAAGACGTTAATCAAACCTATTTTGAGCCCTGATCTTGGTTTTTAAACTTAAAATCCACGATGAAATTCATCCGCCTTAGAAATGCTTCGTCAATTTTCTTGTTCATGTTTGAGGCGAGGATTACGATTCCTTTGTGTTCTTCTATTTTCTGTAGTAAATAATTGATTTCAACGTTGGCGTAACGGTCGTGAGAGTCTTTTACTACGTTTCTTTTTCCAAATAATGCGTCTGCTTCGTCGAAAAACAGGATTGCATCCAAGTTTTCTGCGTCTTTAAAAATTCTGTTTAGATTCTTTTCTGTCTCTCCAATATACTTGTTGACTACCATCGAAAGATCAATCCTAAATACATCATACTTTAGTTCGTTGGCGATAATCTCAACCACCAATTTCTTGTCAGCCTCAGATGGTCCTGAAAACAAAATATGGAGACCAGCTCTGCGAAAGTGTTTCTGGAAGGCCCCAGCTTCAAAAGTTTCAGCGCGATGCTTTACACAATTAATTATTTTGAGTATTTCCTCTTTTTTATCGTTGGGTAAAACAACATCAGCCAAGCTGTGCCGAGACATAATTTTCGTAGCAAACGATATTTTGTGTGCACTTGGCATAGGTGGTCACTTTGATAATCTGATTGCATTACTGGATAATAAGAATCATTTCAAAATAAAAGGTACAATTTAGCCTATAATTATTTGAAACAAAAAAGGGGTTTGCGGGAAACATCTCCAGTTGACAGGAGGTTCAACTCCCATCCCCATTCTACACGATTGAATCCCAACTCGAATGAAAAGATCCTAACAATTAGCCAACAATTCCAGCCTAAACGACCCTAAATCGTCTTTGATTGTTTAGTTTACGATGCTGTGGCAGAAGTAACAAATTGTTAACAACAATTGTTTGATCTAAGACAAGCTGTTCAGGTACTTACTCAGTTGTATAAGGTATGCCATCAACAATATTGGAGGAATCAACATCGTTTAGAAAGGTGTTTTGCCCAACAAAGTCGTATGTGTTATTGTTCAAGTTATTGCCTCTAAAAGTATTTTCAGATGAGCTGTGTATCACTATTCCGTAATAGTTGTTGTCGATAATGTTGTTTTTGAAAAGATTGTTAGATGAATTATTTATCAAGATTCCATTGTAGCTATTTGTGACTACGTTTTTTGTTAGGCTGCAATTATAAGCGCCATCTAGAAGGATTCCTACACCCGCTCCAGCTGAGTTGTTGCTGTTTTGTATTGTAAAACCAGTAACGGTTACGTTGTCACTGACTATGGTAAGCAAAGTGGCATTTAGCATATTGCTTCTAATTATCGAATCTTTGTTTTGGCCGATCAATGAGACGGGTTTGGCTATCACAATATTTTCTTGATACAGTCCAGGTTTAACTGAAATGATTGCCCCTTGATAGGTTGCGAAAGAAGAAATTGCAGCTTGGATACTGTTGTAACCTAATCCATTGTTAGTGTTTGTTACTTGATAGTTATTGCTTGTTTCGAAATCCCTTGGCCAATTAAGGATTTTGCAGTATTTTGTTTGGAGGGAATTCTGGACCTCTGAGTCACTGTAGACTACGTCCACACTTGAATTATGCTGGTTAACAAAACTAGTAACGTCCATGTACATTTTCTGAGTCGAGCTCTCGACCTCGTGATTTTGCCACACTGAATCGATAGGACTTCGGAAACCAAAACCATAATCCTGCGGAAGCACAACTGCAGTATCAGCCTTCATGCTACCATGTTTGTCAGGATTAAGCTCTACATAATTCCAGAAGTTCACTAAAGCATCGAAATGGTCCTCCGTCAAGGTGGTGGATGTGTAATTTTGTGACGAGTCGTATACAGCTATGTAGCTTGCACCTGAATTATAGGCTAAAACCATGTCATTGTACATTTGAGCACCAGAATCCAAGTAAGGCGGCTGATTGTAGGTCCAAGTTATTATGGCACCCCAGTGTTTGTTTTGAACATTCGCCGCTCCTCTTATCAGCGAGATCTCCATTTTTCGAGAGTTATTCCAGCCAAATTGGGCTAAAACTGCATCATATCCAAGTACATAATCAAACCAGTACAAGGCGTAATCTGACGTAAACAAAGAAGACCCAGAGTTACGCATGAAATCAGCCGTGACCGTTACGCCGCCAGCACCGTGAGTCCACAGCCAGAAATAATAGTTAGAATAATCCAAATAACTTTTCGGCGGATCAGTTAAAACTGGATTAGGTATAATTTCATTTATATCAAGTTGACTTCCGCCTGGTTCATCATAATAATATAAGCCAAGCAATTGATTTCCGTAGCGCTCTTTTGCTGTTGGATACCACAAAGATGGGGTGTAACCGGTGCCTATGTCATAGTTAAAATCTTGAAAAAATACTGGCATGAAATACATTCCAGCGTCATACGCGTAGTCGCATGTCTGATTTAGCAATGACTCACTACTTATAATCAAAGGGGACGCAATTATGAACAGGTTAGTATAATTCTTAACTTCATCAATCAAGGCTTGACAATCGCTAAGTGTGCTGTTCCACCCGGTTTCAATTCCTATGAAAGGCCCTAATGGAATTGGGGTTTGGCTTGTTGGAATGCAAAAGTTATTCAAAGCTAAAAAGAAGGATAGAACCATTAGCGCTACCAACAAGAGAGATATTAGAGCTTTCTTATGTTTCAACGTGACCGTTTTCATCGTCGCCCTAATTATTCTAGCCAATATTAGGTTATTTAATTCTATTTCTGGCTTATCAAAAAAAAATTGAAGTTAACATAAATAGGTGTTGAATATTTTTGAAAGCTGCAGTCGAAAAAACTCATATGCCTAAAAAATAGTTGGCGTATGGGAGTTTGAATTTGAGAATAATGGAAACTGACAAGTCAATGTCAACTTCGCATTCTAATAACCAGCTTGGCAAACAGTAGGATTAAGCAAGATCTCAAGCCACTTTTTAAAATTAAAACGGAAAAAGTAAATGCTGCTTCATAGAGTCTTCGGAATCTTCAAGTATAGCTATTTTAATAAATAATTTAGAGATGAAAAAATATCAATAAAAAGCATCTTGGTTTTGCCATATCCCTCCTTGTGGTTTTGAGTTTAACTGCCTTTTTTCTTTCTTGGAAGATTCCTAACCTTTTAGGGCAAACTCAAAGCGAATACCTGGTTGATTTGTCCTTTCCCAACCTGATCTTTAATCAGCCAGTCGGAATAGTTGCCCCACGTGACGGAACAAACAGGCTTTTCGTAATTGAGCAAGCGGGGGTTGTTCGTGTATTTGGGAACTCTCAAAATGTTGCAGTGTCCACAGTTTTTCTTAACATCAGCACAAAGGTTTTGTTTGGTGGCGAACAAGGGCTTCTGGGTCTTGCTTTCCACCCCAACTACGCGATAAATGGATATTTCTACGTTGACTACGTCGCTGATAATCCACTTCGCACCGTTATTGCCAGATACTCAGTTACTCCAAACAATCCTAACCAAGCACTGGAAAATAGTGAATTAGTCCTGCTTGAAGTGAATCAACCTTTTTCTAACCATAAAGGCGGGCAATTAGCGTTTGGAGAGGATGGATACCTCTACATTGGGTTAGGCGACGGCGGGTCTGGTGGCGATCCCTTTGGAAACGCTCAGAATCGTTCGACCATGCTGGGCAAAATCTTGCGCATAAACATTGATTTGACTTCTGCAGGACGAAACTATAGCATCCCCCCAGACAACCCTTATTCTGGCAACGCTTTGGGTTACAAAGAGGAGATTTACGCTTACGGTTTCCGTAACCCCTGGCGATTTAGCTTCGATTCACCTTCAGGAAGACTTTGGGTCGCAGATGTTGGACAAAACCAACGCGAAGAAATCGACCTCGTTGAAAAGGGCAAGAACTACGGTTGGAACATTATGGAAGGAACCTTAACTTATTCCAGTGGAAGCCAGATTGGACTTGAATTGCCTGTGTGGGAATATAGTCACACCGAGGGTATCGCAGTTATCGGCGGCTACGTATACCATGGCTCAAGTTTGATTGGGCTTAACTCCAAGTACATCTATGGAGATTACGGATCGGGCAAGATTTGGGCACTCCAATACGATGGAGCTACCGTCCCCGTGAACACTCTACTGGCTGATACGAGTCTCAATATTTCTTCGTTCGGAGTAGATGAGAAAAACGAGCTTTACTTCTGTTCTCTTAGCGGAGAAATCTATGTTCTTAAAGCTAATGTTATTCCAGTATCTCCTTCTCCAACACCATCTTCAACCCCTTCGCCAAACCCAACGCAACCCCCCTCATCAACACCTGCTCCAACGCTCACCCCAACTTTAAGTCCAACGTCAATTCCAAACCCAAGCCAAACACCGCTTGTCTCGCCTTCACCACAAGTTACATCAACCCAAAAACCTCCATCTTCAGCCGAAAATTCACCGCTCCTTTACGCAATCATAATAGCTGCTGCTTTCGCATCAATAATTGCGACAATACTCATTCTCAAAAAAAGACAACAAAAGAGTAGGCTTAACACTCAGTGAAAAAGGGTTTTGCGAGTGACATCTCCACGCGGAAAGGGTCCAAATCAATGCCATAGTAATTTGCTAGATGATAGGTCGGGTCAACTATCGCTTATTAGCTCAAAATGTTATCAAGAAAGGTGTTGACCAAAAGACCCTTTAGACGAATAACCTAACATCAATTGATGCTATGAAAAGAAAAGCCTTGGCATTAACGCTTGTTACAGTAATCCTAATCACAGCAATAGCAGCTGGGTTTCTCTGGTTGATTTAGCAGGGAAGAAAGAAGCCGAAAGCAAGTTGTATACTTCTGTCTCGGTTGGGGAGAAAAACTACATTATAACAGTTAGAACCAATTGGACCTCTGTACCAAAGGTTTTCTTCCCTGAAACAGAATCAAAGTATGTTAACTGTGATTTCATTGGACCGAATAGAGAGACTATAAGCTTTAACATAACAATTCCAACCGAATTAATCTGGGGAAGCACCTCACTAGTCTGGAAGTACTGCGAACAAAATGCTAACCGCTATTTTTTATCTAACAATGGCACTCACAACTCTTTACAGATGACGTTCTACCATACCGCCACGATTGAACACTTTGAGATAGATGAACAGAAGGAGCTTGGTGAACCGTGGGTTTTTCTTTCTTCCCTTCACCCAGTCCAAAAGAAGCTAGCAATTTTTATCAATTAAAAATGTTGAATTTGACTGCAGTAGATGAAAATGTCACTTATTTGCAACTCAGCAGAATTTTATCGGGGATGATCATTTCAATCGTTTCAGCGTCGATTTTTTTTGTTTGTTTTTTTCCTGGAAGAAGTTCTTCTAAATCGCGAGTTTGGTAATTTGGCAAATTGCACATAAATGTGATTTTGAAGCTTCATCTAATTAGGCTTTATGAATTAGCAATCCACCTAAAAAAATTGTTTATTCTCGGCTTAATCGGCATGTTCGTTGTTTTTATCGCTACTCCCAAAAGCAAAAGCTCAGAGGTTTTTTCCTTTTTCCAGAGCGAGTGTTTACGTTGACGTGGTCACTGAATTGAAGGCTTTCCTTCAACCGAATCGAAGTTTGATTGTTTTTAATTCTGAAGTTTGTATAGGAGAACCGCAACGATCGTAGCCATTATTCCTAACCAGAATATCAGATCGACTAACAAGTTTAAAATGTTAACACTCCAATTGTCAACGGGTCCGACCAAAGTGCTTTGAGTATTTGTCCCCCAGGTTAAGGGCAATCCATAATCCACATGCACATTGTCGGGCCAGTTATAGGTGAATCCAAATAGCAACGCCAAACCCGTTACAAAAATCCAGACGACCAGAAAGATTAAGAGCAGAGGCTTTTTTCTCATAAAAACAACTAAGATACTTTCTACCTAAAAAGCTTGTCAAATCTGGTCCTGCTCTGTTCTAACTGATAGACACCCTGTTCTGCTAATTAGTATAATATTAGACGCTGCCTTAGCGTATACCAAGGTAATTAGAATGGTTCAACAAGAAGTCAAAAAGAAAATGCGAATTTACAGCGTAACAGCAATATTAGCCGCGATGGTACTAATTTCAATAATATTCGTTTTCGGCTCAACACCAGGTTTAACACCCCTGGCAAATCTGCCAGCTGCTTCAGCATTAAAAACTTTTTCAGATGAAACGGAACTTAGAAACTACCTATTAACGAACACCCAAGGGACAACCAACTACGCTGGGGGACCATTGGACTCAAAATTCTTCGGAGATAGTTCGCGTGGTGGGGCATTAACAGGAGCTGTCCCAACTATGGCGACTGAATCCGCAAATCAGGGCGATTCTTATTCAACAACAAACATCCAAGTGGCAGGAGTGGACGAGGCAGACATTGTGAAAAACGACGGCAGCTATCTCTACGTTGCATCCAATGATTACTCAACTAACCAAAATTACATTTACATTCTCAGAGCCGATCCTCAAAACCCAGGAACAGTCTCAAGAATAACCCTCGACAAAAACGTATACTTGGCAGGAATGTACCTAAGCCAAGACAGCTCCAAACTCATAGTTATCGGCAGCGAATACCAAATTTACGCTCTCGATGTGATGGTTCCACGTGAAGCAATGATCTATCCCTACCTCAACGAAGTCAGAACTTTTCTTAATGTTTACGACGTATCTAACAAAGTTAATCCAGTGCTAGCAAGAAACTTCACATTGAGCGGCAGCTACTTCAACAGCCGAATGATCGGTGACTATGTATACGCCGTTGTCAACCAACCAGCCTACATCTTAGAGAATAACGCATTGCCTCTACCAACAGTTTACGCAGACACAGCAGTCTCTGAGATTGCACCATCAAAAATATACTACTCAGACTCTGCAAACTACTCCGACATAGCCAACAACTACTTTACCTACACCACGTTTGTCGGCTTAAACGTAAACGACAACGGAGAAAAACTGACAAACATGACGGTTCTGATGGGAGGAGCAAGCAATATGTATGTTTCCCTCAACAACATCTACGTAACTTACCCAACCTGGAGCGAAGCAGGCGAATACACATCAATCTACCGAATCAGCGTAAACAAAGATTCTTTAGCATTTGAAACCAAAGGAACCGTACCAGGCAACATCCTAAACCAATACTCAATGGATGAGTACAACGGAAACTTTAGGTTAGCCACAACCTCACAGAATCAACAGAGCAGCAACAACGTTTACATCTTGAACATGAATTTGACCGTTGTCGGAAAACTCGAAAACCTCGCCATAACAGAAAGAATCTACTCAGCTAGATTCATGGGCGACAAAGCATACTTGGTCACTTTCAGACAGACTGATCCGTTCTTCGTTCTTGACCTCAGCAACCCAGCAGAACCAAGAGTTGCAGGAGAACTTAAGATCCCAGGATATTCCAGCTATCTCCACATGTACGACGAGAATCACGTAATTGGCCTAGGCATGGAAAACAACACAGTAAAGCTGTCGCTATTTGATGTGACAAACGTGAATACCCCAACCGAAATAGCAAGATACATGGTTCAAGGGGACTACACATCATCAGACGCGCTATACGAGCCAAAAGCATTTCTATTCGATAAAGCAAAGGACCTGCTGGTTATTCCAGTGTCGATTACCCAATATGGCGTTATTGAAGGCGGAAACGCGGTTCCTCCAAGCGGCAAGGATGTTGGCATAGCTCCATTGCAAGGCGGCTATTGGCAAGGTGCCTACGTATTCAAGCTAACTCAAGCAGGCTTCCAATTAGAAGGCGGCATAACACACCAAGACAACGCAAATCAACAAGACTACTACGGAGACTATAACCTAAACGTCAATAGAGCACTATACATTGAAAACACGCTTTACACTTTATCCAATGGAAAAGTGAAACTCAATAATCTAACAGACCTGACACAAATCGCAGAAATCAACCTTAAATAATTTCTTCTTTTTTAAATAAAAAACGAGTTTTGTTGAAATCAACCGTAACTTTTCCAGATTTTCTTTTTTTGCTGTGAACAGAAAAACGTAGTTTGCCACAAGTAAAATTAAAATTTAACCCCACCATTAACCATTATGGAAAGCTATAATCAGTTCAGTCAAAAAGCTATTCTAAGCTAAATGTACAGATGAGCTAACTTTTGGCGGAGAAAACCGAATAAACCAGATTTACAGAGTATAGAGGTGATTAAGTATGTCGGTTTTTGTGTTTGATCAAGATTTGATTGGTATGATTCGCTACATCTTGGCACTTCAACGTTTTAAGGAGTATTTAGTTGGACCCAGCGGCTTAGACGAGTTTCTTTGTGTGGTAACTTTCAACAGGGTGATAATCCAAACCGGGCTAAAATTTCCCAAGTTTCAGAAAGAAAATCCAAGCGATATCCGAGTGTATGAGGTCATCCGTTTCTTAGAACAGAAAAGCCACATAAACTCTACAACAGCCATGAAACTCAGAGAATACGAGGAGTTTCATGATTCCCTAATGCATACCCCTTCTCAAACTGCCCCAAAAACCGCTAATCCTAAAGCTCAAGAAATCCTGCGGTTTCTTTGCACCGAAGCAGGCGTTGACCAAGATGAGGAACTCAAAAATAGAACCTTTGAGGAAATTGCAACTCTCAATACAAAGCAACCTTCCACAAATGGGAAATACGAGAAGCTTGTTGAATCGGATTTTGATAATCTCGATAAACTCTATGATAAGTGTCCTGCTTTACAGCTGGAAATAGAAAAGAAATTGGCGCCTGCTTTGCGGGGTGCGCAAATATCGGGTTTCACTCCCAACACTGGTGGAATATGGATGCCTTTTGTGACACCTGAAAAACCTAATAATAGAGCACATGTTGAAAGGGCAAGTGTTGGAGTAACCTTTACGCCCATTGATATTAGGATAGGATTGAATTTTGGAAGTCAAGCTCACAAGTATAGAATAAGATACTATGAAATGCTTTTGGATGGAGAATTAATGAACGAGATTGAATCTCTCAACCACAGAGACACTGGATACTGCTTCTGTGACACTTTTTGGTACTATCACATAAGAAATATTCAATCACTTCAATGGTGTCTTACTTTATACAACAGCACCAAGATGGCTATTGAAAGAGCTATTGAAGAGACCAGACAACTCGAAGGAATCCCCTTGACGGCAAACAGGTACTTAATTAGTAAAGTGATTCATAGAAGACCGGAAGACTTTGCTTACGTTATTGATGGAATTGTAGATGAGATTTCGAAGACCCTAAATGAACTTTGCCCAACAATAGAACGTATTAACAAAGCTGAAGCCTAAGTTTGTGAAAGCTTCAACTGTAATCGTATCGATCTGGCTTGGATAAACCCATTCGACTCCCTCTTCCGTGTTAATCTTCCGAGCTAATCACGGCATGTTTTGAAGAACCCAAACCAGAGTGTCACGTTCAATTCTTCTCTTCTCGTTTGAGCGATCGTTTGGTTTTTCCGAAATTAACTTATTTAATTGATTAAGTTTTTCATCGATTTTGGTTCTCAATTCTTCAAGCTTGACGTTATTGTAAACCTCACTTTCTGACTTTTCGGAGTGATCAACATCGATGTTTTCTGGTTTCTTTTCTATGTTCTCCGTGAAAATTTCTCGATTTCTGTTTGTTGGTTCAGGTATTAAGCTACCAAGTTTGCTTGTTAACGTGTCTAGTTTAGAAGTTGTTATTCCCCTCTCAGTTAAATTGAATTTTTTCATGAACCTTCTAATGATGCTTGAAATTTTGTCTGCTTCTTCTTTGTCGTCAACTTTTATGAAGATTTTATTATGTGGGTAACCGAGTTGGTAGCCTGCATAGTACCCTCTTTCCTCAAGGATTCTTACGATAAGTTGAGCAATATTTTCATCGTTTGGTTCAAAAACTTCAATGTCCTTCGGCATATTCTTTCACTACTCGCTTGTTTAGTTCTAGGGTTTGTAGATTTAAGACTTTTTAAAACCCCAAAACTCCAAACATAGAGCATTGTTTTATCCAACTTGTTTTACCTTGACCTATAATCGCTTGAAATTAGATTGGAAGGATTCTCCAGCTCTCTTCTCTCAGCAGTATCTTTCATTTCTCCAACGACTTGACCTATACTTGTCACAGGTAACAAGTTCCCCAAAACGATTGACCGCGATAATAGTTTAGTTTGTTCATTATTGGCGCTAGTCTTGATCTCAATAATTGTCATCTCTTTATCTGTCACATATAGTTCCACGATACAGTCTTTTGGGTGTTCTTCTGGAATTCCTCTAACAATTATTGCGTAGTAATCGTGTTTTCCCCTTGAAAAAAGGCTACCATCTGAGTCAACGATTGTCCAATTTAGCATTCAGGTCATCTGTCCATTAATGATATAGGTCCTTTTCTTTTTAAGTTAAACAGAAATTTGTTGTATTTCAAAATCTGGATTGAGAAGAGTGGACAACAATAATTCGTAGTTGCTAGTTTTTCTTTTTGCACCGCAATTTGGATAGAAGATTAACTCGGCAGTTATGAATGAGCCACAGTATTACCACGGTTAAGACTACTTGTCGTTCTATTTCTTTAACAACAGTTGGCGGGTTATTTGGGGGTCTTGCTATAGAAACTTCGTACGTTGTTGTTTGGATGTTTGGGTGAGCTCTGGCTTTTAGAACTACAGCCAGCCCATTTGACGTAGTGATCGATGCTGTTGAGTGTTTCTTAGGCTACCGAAAGACGTTTAGATTAGAACTTACAGGTTGGCAAAAACCTTGAGGTATGCGAGCAACATTGAACAGAACAGAGGATGTCTTGCAGGTTGTTGCGTTTTCCCTTTTCCTACTGTTTGGTTCCTTATTGGCTTCCCATCAGATTCGTCTTTTTGATGTTTTCGTTGCAAGTCAACATGACGGTGGCGCGGTTAACATCGAATTCTTGATGGACTCAAGTCTGACTCCATCGGTTACTTATTCACCCTAACATTCTTGGGCATCTTAGCGTACAAATCGATTTTAGCATTTTAACGAAGCTGTACCAGACAGCTTAACAGTTAAAGTTATAATCGGAAAGAAGAGATATTCTACTATTGTGCAGAATATGTCAGCAAAAAATCCAATCGAAAATAAGAATAAATCAGATCAATGCGGAGTAAAGACAATTCGGGAAAAAGGAATCATGAATGCCGTAGTGAATACGAGTATTATATTGATGGGCACCTTGATGGGTGGGTTTTCAGAGCTGATTATTAATGCATCGGGCGCTATGGCTTCAGGGATGGCTGAAGCAATAGGTGACCCAGAAACCGGCGAAGAGGTTCGCCAAGAGGTCAAACAAAAACTGCCCGAAGTTAACGATAAAATGAGGGCTATGATGTCTGATATGCGCAAAGATATTTATTTGCAGATTGATCAGAAGAGAAAAGAGATTGAACCATTTTTGTGTGATCCAGTGTTTGATGTAGGTCCCAAAAAAATCGATGAATACGATTTTGGTCTGCCAAAGTTAACTGAAGAACTCGACGACGACTCACTTGCACAATACACCTACTTGTTGGTGAGCGAAGATGCCACTTTTGCCGAATTGTTCGGCGCTCTATCGGAGTGGATAAACACTCTCCCAACACTTCCAAGCAAAACTGACAACAAATAAGGTTGTGTTTCAAAATATCAACAGTTTCATTCAAAAGACACCTAAAGGAACCTTAAGAAATGCATCAACTTATTCACAAGACCATCGCTGAAAGGATTGCTTGCGAATTAGGATTTTCTGAAGAAAATACTCAGATATTTGTGTCTGGCTCAATAGGTCCAGATTCACATGCAGATTTCCCACATGCCACTGGAAAAAACAAAAAGATACTAAGTAAAATAGAGACTGCAAGGACCTTATATCTACAAAATGACGAGTACGCCTATGGCGAACTTGGAAATGCCCTGCACTACATTCAAGATAAATGGGTCAGTGACAGCGATGTTGAAAATGAATTAGCCTTAACACCTGATGACGACCATTTTTTGGAGTCAATTAAGTCATTAACGTTACCGGAGAAAGTAGTGGAAAAATATCTGGAAGTGGCGGAAGCCCTTCTCACTGTTAAGAATCGGGGGATTGAAGCATGGTTTAACCATTCATGGGGAATCTGGCATAAAGACTACTCAAGCTGCATCTATGTTTTCGCCGATATAGTTGAGATGATGCTTCCAACCCTTCAACCAAACAGGTCTATTACAGAGAACAACGAAAACTTAAAGACATATGTTCTATCGGAAGCGTTCAATAAGGCTACCAAGGAGGGCTTCCTCTCGTCGATTATGACTAATTTTCTTTATCCGAAACTTGCTGGTTATCCCGCTGCAATGTATTTTTTGGCTTTGATTAGCCCGCCATCGAACCTTGGCAACACCGAAGTCAATCTAAAAATGGTCAACAGGCTAAGCTTGGAGATCGCACGATACACTGTTTCCGCACCTGAACAGTTTAAATATCAAGATACATGGACACACAGAACAGAAACCAAACAGATGTCACTTACTTACGTGATCCCTCAGTACCACGTTTTAATACCTAAGCCTGTAAACGAAGTTCAGGAAGAAAGACGTTTAAGTTTCTACGATGAAACCCAGAGTTTCATAGAAGAATGGCCAAACGTAGCTGAAGGTCTTCCTTCTCTTAATGAACGTTCCGAAAAATGGAAGATAATTTTGTCAGGACTTGTGGAGTTTCTTGGAACCCGTTAGAAAATATATGAAGAACACATGCATCTATTCCAAAGATGATAGTTCACGCTTATACGACCAGATGATACTTATCAAAGCACGTTTTACCCTTGAACAGGCATCATTGAAACTACTTGTATTCGCTTCATTGAAGAACAAACGCGCTTGAACTTCCCACGCATCTGGATCAGTCTCATCAGGTCCCAACACAGTAAAATCTACTCCGAAGCGTAATAGGTTTAGCTTGATGCCCCAAATAAATTGATCAAACTGGCGTTTGTTCCGATTCTTCAAACTTTCCCGATCATTCACAGGAATGCTTACTTGACTAACAATCAATAGAAAGGCGCTCTCAGGTTTCTGATGTATTATTTGCAGTTCTGGCAAGGTTTCTTTTTCACTGAAGATTATTGTAAAGTTGTGCTTTGAGTTTGGAATTGATTCAAAATGGAAACCCGATTGAACAATCCATTTCATAACCTCTTGGATGATTTGTTCTCGATTAGATGCTGGCAGGGTTCTTAATCACCGTCTTAGCGTTTGGGATGTGTGTTAGTGAGTTAATCAGTGTTTACTATTTATGGTTGGTGATAACTCCGCCTTTGCCAAAACTATTTCGAAGTAGTCAACGGCCTTATTCGAATTCATGAAACTAGAAAACTACCTGTTCTCTGTTATCAGGATTCAAAGTCGGCTCGGTCTCCAAGAAAGAACTTAAACCCTAAATTGGTGGACACCTACTCCAAAGTGAAGAAATTTTTGTTAGCCCTTTGTGATTTGACGAAAATTTATCTGGCACCTGTTTGATGTTTTAGGTATGGAAAATATCGAATACATTGAGTGGGTTCCTGCAGGGACTTTAGTTAAGGGTTTATTTATAATGGTTAGTTTAATTGTTGTTGTCGTGACTTTTGCAGTTTTCATTTTCAGTAAAGAATTGTTGGTTGAGGATACTATTGGGGTTTTGGTGGCTTGGGTGATTTTAGCTATCCTGCTTTTGGTATTCTATAATTACAGAGGACTTCGCATTAATATTACAGACGAGAGCCTGTCGGTTGATTATGGGCGATTCGACAAAAAGTCCTTCTTGCTCAAAGATATTATTTCCTGCAAAAAAACCAAATCGTTTGGAAGATACCTTGGGGTGGGTGTTAGGGTTGGAATTGACGGTTCTATAGCGTATACGACTTCTTTTGCCAGCGCTGTCGAGGTTACTCCCAAAGTAGGCAGAGTATTTGTTTTTTCCTCTAAAAACCCTGACAGAGTTTGCGATATCATAAACCGAAAAAACACCATCTAAATCGTCGACAAGTTATTCCTAGCCAAAATACTTCTTTCTCTCTTCTAAGAACGGTAGCATTTTTCTCTTTTATTACAACCGGGGCATTTGAGTAACTTCCACTCGTACAATTGTCCGTTTGTACCTTTGGTTACTCCATGCGGTGCCAAGAAGTCCTGCAATGCTGTAATCTTAAACGCTTTCTTGCAAGATGAACACTCGTAAGTGTCTTTTGATGCCGTAAAGTACCCAACCGCAAACAGCAAGCAGACTATGATTGCAGGCCAAACAAACCAGAATTGAGTA
The DNA here is from genome assembly GCA_963840325.1 of Candidatus Bathyarchaeota archaeon. Taxonomy (GTDB): domain Archaea; phylum Thermoproteota; class Bathyarchaeia; order Bathyarchaeales; family Bathycorpusculaceae; genus Bathycorpusculum. Next base: position 131,913 of record CAWIYM010000003.1, on the reverse strand, counting down.
AACAAAAGCAGACTACTTAGCGCTATTGCTCCCACTATTAATGCGATGAGTAGAAGCGACTTCTTTAGTTCTTGTTTAGATATTGGCACTTGCTTTGACATTAAAACCCAAAAAAAGCAACCTCACTATTATTCTTTCTGCCGTAATTCATTCGTTGAGTACTAAGTATTCATTATACCAATAATCTAAATTGCTTGAATTAAAAGGACGATGATTACTATCCGATTGTTGGTTTTCTTTTTACTAGAAAATTCTTAAGAAAAGAAGAAAGAGGAAATGACTTGAGGATCTGAATAATAGAATGATCAATTCACAATGAAGAGAAGGTACAGAAAACAATGCAAACTTTACTTGAGATAGTCAAGACTTGATTCAGGGCGGTTAATTGAGGCTTTCAAATATAATTCTCTTTAGAATTGTTGCGCCATGTTTCATTTTCAGTTTTTTCTCGCCTAATCGTTCGCGATATTCAATTGGGACTTCAACTGTTTCAAACCCTTGTTTACCTACTTGATGATTCAATTCTACTTCTATATCAAAGCCTTTTGACTTAATTAACCAGTTCCTTAGTATGTCTGCACGGATAACTCGCAATCCTGTTAATGGATCCTGTAAATCTATTCCGTTAAGAAAACTATGAGCTAAAGCCAACAGTTTATTTCCTAACGTAAATCGACCTTGGAAAGCGCTTCCTTCAGTTTGTTTACTAAACCTATTCCCGCAAACCATACCTACGTGCGGATTATTTTCGAGGATTTGAATCATTTCAGGCACACGTTCGGCTGGATAAGTAAAGTCCGCATCAGTGATAACCACGTACTCAACATCGGCACCCATACACTGCACAGCCTTGGCCAACGCATCGCCTTTACCTTTACCATCTTGGAAAAAGATTTCTGCACCACACTCTTTGGCCACATCAACTGTTCGATCATGGCTGTGTCCATCAATTAACAGAATACGATTAACAGTTATGTTCTCTGAAAGCTCAGAAATAGTGGCGCCTACGCCTTCCTCTTCGTTGAGTGCAGCAATAAATACGTTGGTAGGGTGGATGGGTTGATATCTTTGACCGAACATTTTTGGTTCTCCAAACTTTTAGGGAAATTCATTTTTGAGAGATATTAAGGTGTTATAAGTTGTTCAAAGGAACTATACCATTTTCAAATGGTTCAGTCCAATCGTCAGTTCCGAAACTGACAAATTAAATGAAGCCTTTTCCTTTCTCTTGACTATAGAACCATCCACGACTATTAAACGAATGTTGGTGTAGGATAACACCAACAACGTTACGAGTCGTCCTTTTGCCTATGTAGACCTTATTTTAAACAATTATGTGTTTTCAGGATTTTTTGTTTGAAAGGTTCCTTTTTGTCTGTCCATGAAAGGCACCATCCAACAAGAAATGTGAAAGCAACAAAAGGCAACAGGATGATTGTGGCTACTCTATTCCGTTTCGACACAACTATGTCCCCCAATAACTGATACCTACAAACTTAAATTAAGGATTCTTGAGAAGCGCACTTCGCTAATTGGTCAACTCCGGTACTTCCCTTAAAAAATTGGATTGCGGGATAACTTTAAACCACGCTGTTTCACCTTAAAGATTGATGAAGACCAGATTATACGGATTCTTATTGCTTCTTACGCTAAGTTTTTCAACTCTATTAGGCGTTTTTCCTTCAGTCACTGTTCAAGCCGAGAACGCACCTGATGTCTTCGTGGGCGTTGACATAGCTTATGGTGGCGTGAATGAGATTAAGCAGTGGGTGGATAAAGTTGGTTCGTACACTAATGTTTTTGTTCTAGGTTGCACTGCCGTTACTCAAGATAGACTCAAGCTAGAGGAGGCATGTCAGTATCTTTTTGATAAGGGCATGTTTTTTATTGTATACCAGGATCATCCTTTGGATTTAAGTTGGATTTCAAGTGGTAATTCCAGTTGGCTTGAAACCGCGAAGGATCGTTGGGGGAGCCATTTTCTGGGTTTTTACTATGTTGATGAGGTTGGGGGGCGGCAGTTGGATCTTGCTCCTAATTGGGTAACGGTTCATAAAGCAGACAACTACTCTGAGGCTAGTAGCCAATTCAACAGGCTGACAAGCGGATCCGTCGATTGGTTTAGACACTCTTACATTGGAGGACAGAATGTTACTTTGTTTACTTCGGACTATGCGCTATACCAATTTGATTATCAGGCAGGTTACGATGTGCTTTTGGCTCAGTTTGGCTGGAACTACAGTAGACAATTGAACGCTGCACTTTGCAGAGGCGCCGCAACAGCACAAGCCAAAGAATGGGGTGTTATAATAACTTGGACATATAGACAACCACCCTACATGGAGTCAGGCCAAGAACTATACAATGATCTCGTGTGCGCGTATGACAATGGAGCAAAATACATTTTAGTCTTTGATTCAAACAAAGAATATACGGGCAGCACTCTAACGCAAGAACATTTAGATGCACTAAAACACTTCTGGCAATATGCTCAACAGAACCTCCCAAAAACAAGCCAAGTTAACGAACGGACCGCTTACATTTTGCCCAAAGATTACGCATATGGTTTTCGCGGTCCAAACGATAAGATTTGGGGATTATGGGAGGCAGACTCTTTGTCATCCCCAATGAGTATAGAACTAGGCAACCTACTTCAACAGTACGATTCGAAGCTAGACATAGTTTACCAAGATGCTCTTGGATCTGCCATTGCTCAAGAATACAAATCAATCATATACTGGAACAGTTCAACTCAGGTTTCCCCAACTCCTCAAGAGGAGATTTCGAAAATTCAAACAGAGGGATTCCCGAATCCCTATTTTATAGCATTCTTAGTAGTTGTTTCAGCAACTTTAGTTTTGACCTTAAGCTTCAAGTTTCTTTTCAAACAAAAACAATCCAAATCCAAAAAATAATTTGGTCGCCAAGGGCGAGAAAAACTCAATAAAGACACAAGTGGAAATTGTTGGCTATATAAGTAGCCCATCAAATAGTCTCTTCAAACAACTGCACCTACGTTTGTTTTGTTGCGCTAAAAACTTTGCTCACATTGGATAAAAAAATTAATGCTTGTACTGTTAGTTTGCTATCTCTTCAGCAATTCGGTATTTCCCCCACGAATAAAGTAGAGGCATTATACTTTCAAAATGAAATCCGATTAGAAGTAGAAAATAATACGATTATGTTAAACTTTAATAGGTTTAATTAGAAAAATAAACCGTGAGAGTCAATAAAAAATGCTATAATTGCGTTTAAATCTGGTAGTTGGCTTGACCTGATTTATTTTTCTCAGGAACAGTAATGACAAATCGAACACCTTTGCCCATTTCACCAACTTCTTGGATTTGCCACCCATAGAAATCCATCATCTTTCTTATGAGAAACAGTCCAAAGCCAGTGCTGCCTCCAGTGCTAAAACCCTCAGTGAAAAGCTTCAACTTATTTTCTTGCGAAATGCCTTCGCCATCATCCTCGTAGATCAAATGCAAATCGCCTGAATTCGTTTTTTCGTACCATACCTTGATGTATGTAGTTTTTTTACCATATTTTCTAGTGTTATCTATAAAATTGTAGAATAGTTGCCTTAGAAATGAATCCGCCAAAATAGTCAAATTATGACATTCATTAATTATCTCAGGTAACTCGCCGGAAAAGAGATTGACCGCCTCATTTAGTTTTGATTCAACATCGGTGGGGATTAGGTCTTCTGAGCCAAGTTGTTCATACATTTTCGCGAACTCAAAAATCTTCATCGAATCCCAAACAGCTTGCTCCATCTTGCTAAGCCCATCAACAATATCTGCTTTATCAGCATACTTCTTTTTGAGCAAGTAGGTATAACCAGTCACTGCTGAGAGCTTGTTACGGACATCATGCCTAGTCAAGCTACCAACAACACCCAGTTTTTCATTAACCAATACCAATTGATCCATGATTTGATTCATTGTCTCTTCAGCTTTTACGCGCTCAGAAACATCTTGAATGGTTGTTCGTAGAAAGACCTCTTTTCCTATTTGAAACTTTGAAACATTCAAAACAACATCAATAAAGTTGTTGTTTTTTACTTTTAATAGGGTGAAGAAATCGGTAACTACACCATCTCGTTCTATGATTTCAAGTAATTTTTTTCTATCTTTTGGGTTTTGATAGAAAGATGTAACAGAGATCTTCGTCAATTCTTTTAAAGAGTAGCCTGTGAAGGTTTGCATTGCGATGTTCGCGTTAAGGATGGTTCCATCTAAAGCTGTTATGGCAACAGGAAGGGGTGCTTGCTCGAAAAGCGACCGGTAACGTTCTTCGCTCTCTTGCAAATCCATTTTGGTTTTCTTTTGTTCTGTGATGTCTGTATTGTAACCGCTCCAAAGAATGCTGCCATCTTTTAGCCTCTCTGGGATAGACTGCCCCCACATCCAACGTATTTCTTGACCTGGAAGATGTACACGGTACTCACATCGCCAGACAGTCATGTTCTTAGCAGAATCCTCGATTGAACTAACTACATGAGCTAAATCTTCTGGGACTATAACTTTGACAATTGGAGAAAAATCTTCTTTGACATCTTGAGGTGAACAACCAAAAATGTCGTATATTCCTTCAGATGTAAAAGGTACGCAGTATGTACCGTCGGGTCGTCTTAAAAACTGAAATAGCATTCCAGGTGTTTGAGCGACAAGCTTGTTAAACCGAAACTCTTTTTCTCGTAACGCTTCTTCAGTTTTCTTGGTTTCTGTTATATCAAAAATGTAGTGAACATACAGCTCTTTGTTGTAAGGCATCCAAACGCCTCTGTAGAATTTCCTTTCATGTTCAACTTCCAAGAATTGGGGTTTATTAGTATTCCAAAGTTTTGGAGCCAAACAAAATGTGCAAGGAATACTTCTGTTAGCACATGTTTTATAACAGGTTTCTCCGATTACTGCACCAGCTTCTTTGGCAATTTTGTTGGAAGCAACAATTTTGCGAGTGTTTTTCTCAAGAATCAAAGCAGTACAGGGAAGATTATCAAGCAGAGTTTTTCTTAAAACTGAATCTTCCTTGATTTTTAATTCTATTTTCTTGCGCTCAGTAATGTTTCGGGCAATGCTTAAAATTGCCTTTCTTCCTCCATAATTTACAAAGCTAGAACTAATTTCAACTGGAATTTCGGTTCCATCTTTGGCTGTATGAACTGTCTCAAAAAACTGATTTCCATCCAGAGGTATGGAGATAATCAGGTTTCTAACTTGTTTTTGACTTAGATACTTATCAATACCCTTTATGCCTAAAGTAAGCAATTCTTCTCTGGAATAACCCAGAACTCTAATAGCTGCATTGTTTACGTCAATAAAGTTACCGTTAAAATCAATAACCCAAGCCGTTTCCATCATGCCATTAATTAGATTTTTATAATTTGTTTTGCTCTCAATCAAATCCGCCTCAGATTTCTTATGTTCTGTTATATCTTCTAATTCTGCAACGAAAAGAGCAGGTTTACCCTCATTGTCCCTGATTGCGGTGACGGTGACTTTTCCAATAATTATTGTTTTGTCTTTTCTTATATAGTGTTTTTCTATACTGAAAACATGGATGCACCCCGAACTGAGTTCTTGCATTTTTGAAATGCTGTCTTTGATTTCGTCGGGTTGGGTGATGTCTTTGAAGGTTAGTTTTTGTAATTCTTGTTCTGAGTAACCGAGTATTTTGCAGAAAGGTTCATTTGCACTGAGAAAAAACATATTCGAGTCGGACCATGCTATCCCGATTGGAGCATTCAAAATAATGGCTTTCAGCTGTGCCTCATTTTTTCTAAGTTTCTCAACAGTTGTTTTACGTTCCATTGTTCTGATTATAGAGTGTGATAGTTCGCCGTATACCGTTTCAGGGTTGCCTTGCTTGTTAATATAGGCGTCAGCTCCAAGATTTAATGCCTTTATTGCAACTTCCTCACGGCCTTTTCCAGTAAACAATATGAAAGGAATTTCGTTTTTCTGTTCACGTAACTCTGTTAGGAATTGGAGACCGTCTTTTTGGGGCATTTCAAAATCAGAAATAACCAGATCATAATTCTTAGATGCAAGTTTTTTGAAGGCTTCATCAGCGCAACACGCCTGTTCAACTTCAAAGTAGCAATTCATACCCATTAGAATCTGCTTTGTTATATCCAGAATTGACGGGTCATCGTCAACATGCAAAACATGAATAGGACTAGTTTTTGAACACTCTAAGCGTATTGTAGGTTGAACTTCCATCTCTATTTGCATTTAATAGTCCTACAACCAACCATAGGGTTGATTACCTTTGAAGGGGTAAATTCTACTTATAGCCCTTATGAATTATTAATCTTGATATCACCTATTTTCAATACTTTTGCAGCTCAAGAAAGGTTCATTTGGTTTAAGTGACCAGCGTTTGGAGCATATTTTGTAAGTTCGTTCGCACATGATTACTAGAAAGGCATCTTTTACTCTCGAGACTTGCAGTTGTTTCTTCTACGTAGGAATTACTCGCTTTCTTTCTTCTATTGCTGAATTAACCCTTTTTTATTTTATGATTAAAAATCAACAAGCTTTATTTCTTTGTTTTACATTTATTGAGTCTCAATATAATAGAGGTGTAATAGAATTGTTATCACGAAATTGTGATGGATGCTCACGGATGCAGCTTGAGTGCAAGCAGCGTTTTGGAAAAGCATGTTTAGGCGATAAAGTATACTGCCCAGACGGCACAGCCCATCTAGTAGACACTTAAATTTTTAGCCTAATAGCAAACCAAATCATTAGGTGCGCCCTTAATTACTTCAGCCCTTTTTTTATTTATTTTCATCCTAACAATTTGTTCAAAACAACATAGGTAGGCCCCTCAAAATCATCGTGTTATTTGTCCTAATATTTTCCTCTTGTGCCCAGTTGTATGATAGCAAAAATTTGAGTGATTTCCTCGGAGGATCTTAGTAATAAGCTTTTTTTTGGCGATGACTTTATGTGTGGTTCAGAGCATTTGAAGCAGTTAATAGAAGATTGGACATGGGCTGTTAAGTATTTGTGATACTCATCAATCTGCTAACATTTCTATTTTGCTGAAGATGTGAGAAGACCGTTATCTTCTGCGCGCCCTCAAAAGAGCAAGTATGACAGAAAGCAAAATAAAACCAATAATCAAAAGAAGATCCAAGTCAATTGTTGTAGAAGCACTCTGAGTTGGTATGGGTTCAGCAACAAACTCCATCGAACCTATCGAGTAAGCAGTCCATCCACCATCTTTGTAGTCAGGCGGGGTCCATCCTAGAGGGTTAGAACTGCCCGTAGCCTCCACCCAAATCCAGCCCGCATCCTTGTTGTCATTGGGCAGATCCCAATAGTTATTTGCGTTAGAAAACTCTGGAAGCCAAATCAAAAGAGCAACATGGTCTGGAGCGTCCACGATGGCTGCGTCAAAACCCGCTCCAAGATAGATTGTGCCGCATAAGAAAGCCATGTCTTCGCAGTCTCCAACGGCGGTGACGCCGGTAGTTGGGTTGAAGGCATGTGCCATTTCATCAGCATTCCATGCCCACTCTTCTTGAGAAACTCCATCTCTGAAGACGTAATCACTATCATAGCCGTATTCCGTCCACTGCTGAACATACTTTAAAATGGCGACAGCCCTTTCGTTACTATTAGGATAGTCTGTTAGAAACGATTCACCTATACTATAAGCAAGTTCCTTGTTTTCGTTGAGTGTTTCAGTCGCAAGGTTGGGCAAATAACCGTGAGGACCGGCGTAATAGTTTCTGTCTACTCCAAAGTTGTCATACCAATCGCCATTTTGCAAATTAAAGCTGGAAGCGGGAGATCCTTTAACAGTTTGACCTAGAACTAAAAAAGAAACAAAAAGAAACAAGAGCAAGATGAGCCGTTGCTTACCAGACACTTGTTATCGCCAGTTATCCTATGGGAAGAGTTAAGCTTGCCAACATTATTAGCCCTAGGAATACTTCGTAACAAAACAAAAAGATCCCGATTGCCAAGGGATGTTTGTTAATATCGTCTAAGTCTACCCCGAACGGTCGAAGCTTTGCAAAAACCACATAGAACAAACCGCCGAAGAATAGGCTTACAAAGAAACTAATCGCGACAACTAGGAGCCTCTGCAGGTTGAAATAGGCACCTACCGTGACTGATTGCGATAGAAAGAAAGGATTAACCATTGAGCCATAGACAACTAAACCAGCATAAACAAAAAAGCCACCAACAAAAAGACTAGTCGCCAAGGAATTACCCTTTAGGCTCTCGAACTCTTTAATTTTCGTCGTCAAAAGGGTGATGCATCTAATTCCCACGTATCCAATTAGCAGACAAATCAGACTTGAAACAAAAGCTCTAAAAAACCACAAACCAAGAGATATGATGAAATCTGAACCAGCCATGCCTAGTATCCTCATCGAATTATATCTTCTCTGCAAATATAACTCTTTAACAAATATGCTTGGTCAATTCTTAGTTTATTTTAAATATTGAAAGATGCATATTCCCACTTGAGGAAGAGACTTGAACTTATTAGTTTTCCTGGTCATTTGGGCAATTATCTGGTATATTCCAATACCACCAACAAAATTTAGACCCCTATCGATTAGCCGAATCGCTTCACTATCAATAGGGTTAGTTCTTTTTGGAATTAACGTTCTTGCCCTAACCCCTCTCAGCTCATTTGTATATTTCCTGATTTTTTCAAGATTCGCAGTAGCATTCCTTGAATATTTTGTCTCGCCGAAAATATTCAAAGTTGAACAATTTGACAAAAGCTTTCAATCAGGTCAATTTCCCCAGTTTCAGTTAAGGTTCAAACAGAAAAGAACTCTCCTTGGAATTGTTATGGTTGGTATCTTTTTGGTTTCGATGCTTGGAATAACCGTGTTTAGCGAGGCCCAACGCGTGACGAACTCTAATTACTTCAACGGTTTTATTCAGCAAGGATCGGGTTTGCCTTTTAACACCACAATTCCAGATAATATGGTTCGGTTAGTAACTCAGGACCTTGCAATTTCGATTGCTAGGCGTCACATGTCCGAGTTTGGCAGCAACACACAGGTTCTAGATTGCCACGTTACGAAGTCTCCTGAAGGAAAATTGGTGTGGGTAGCAACGATTGGCTCAACGAACATAATTTCAGAAAACTACATCAAAGGATTCGTCGTTGTGGACGCAAATGAACCTGCCGCCGCACCAAAAATAGTTCACAACCAATTTAACGTAGGGGAGGGATTATGGTGGGATCGAAACATTCCTCTCCGAAACTACATGGATGATATAACAAAGACTTATGGTGTGGCGTACCCGACTTGGAACTTGGAAACTGACCAATCGATCTATGTTGTTACCAACTACAATTTGGGCTTTGACTTTGTTAGAAGATATGAAACGCCACTGGCTTATGATTCCCAAGGTAAACTAGAATATGAACCAAAAAGTATGAGTGAAATTCCAGTATGGATGACTCAGGTCTACGATGAAGATTGGCTTGAGAACATGATCAACGAGTTTGGGGGCTTTCGACGCGGCAACGGTTTTGACTATTTTGCAGGGGGCTTTCTATGGATAGTTCCGCCAAGTCAGGATCGTTTTCAGATGACTGAGGACACTCGTTACGTGATAGATCCTGAAACAAAGAATGTCGTTGCTTTGGTATGCGTTAATCCCACTGAAAACCAACGAACATTATCTGGAGTGTTTAAAGCTACCCGAGAAGGAGTTCTCTACTACGATCTTAAGCAAGCAAACTATATCTCTGGCATGACCGCGGAAGATTTGGTTGAAGGAAGACTACCCAAACCTGCGACTGGAGATTATTACGCTGTGATGCCCTTGCTTTACACTATTGAGGTTACTCCTGGAAACAATCGGCTTGCATGGTATGTTCCTATTTATTGGAATGAAGGAAGCGGCGAAAGTGATGAAACGATTTACTTGGCAGGTTTCGCAATAGTTGACGCCCAGGATACCAACAAGATTGCCTCAACCATAAATCAAGAAGGAATAACCAGTGAACAATTGGTAAAGCAAACAAGACTTGAATATACTAAACTGTTCGGGGCTAATGTAACTACAGACATTAGAATTTCCGCCAACGTTTTGAATACTTACGAGTATGTGCAAGATGGAACAACGCACATTATTCTACACTTGAATAGCCAAACTTACCCTTGGATTGAAGCAACTCCCAAAGACCTCACTGCACAACAATGGAACGAGCTTATATCAACTCAAGTGGGACAAACAATCTTTGCACAAATAGAAAAACGCGATGACAGATGGATGACCACAGACTTCAGCAATCAAAACCCTCCCTAACAAATAACTCCTCACATTTAAGCCCAATTGTGAAGATATCATCCGCACTTCCTTATTTTTTGAGCTCTTTAAACACTAAATTTTAATAATTATCTGCATAAGGGATATTCATGAAAAATTCTGAATGCACAATCTACATTATGTTCAAAGATAGATGGCTACAGAAGTTTAGAAAAGAAGATGATGGTTGGAAAGAATACAGCAGGAACGGTACAGTTCGTCCTTGTACGGCAGAGCAATTTATCTCTCATATTCTTCCACCTCTGGCCGGGATCAAAGGACCAAACGTTACAATAAAAGTTGAACCGGACAAAGCTCTAAAACACTCTCTTGACAAGTTGGAGAGTTGAACTTTGATTAAACACAAATTTTTAGCTTAGGTTCAATATCTTTTACTGTTCTTTTGAGAACTGCAAAAGTTCTTTTGAGGACAAGATATTAGGGTTTAGAGGATTAGCTATGGATACTTCAGGAATGAATAAGGTAAATATCTTATTTTTAAAGCATCATATCCTGTTTTTTCATATGTTGTAGTAATAGGCTAGTCACATTTCTTTAAGAGTGCGTTTGAGCTTATTTCATTGGATAATGCTATTTGGAGTATATTTATGAATTTTGAAGCAGCCATGGAGCTTCTGAAGGCTTTTTCGGCTTGTAATCCAAGAATTTACAAGGAATTCTCTGGTTTTCCTGAAGATAATTGCCAAGAAACTGAAAAAGGGTACGTACTTTTTGTTGATCCCATTCGCACCAATGAAAATTCTTCTTGCGCGTTAAAGGATTTTGCAGAAACTCACAATCTTAGTGTAACGCCCTATCGAGAGGTCCTGATGGTTTCAGGTCAATTTAGAGAGTTTTAGTATTAATTCGTTGAAAGAAGCACCAAATTCTAACAATGCCGTTTCTATCGAGGCTGGTCTCAAGGCTTAAAAATACACAAGTAGCCCTTTGTTGTGTCTTCTTCAGCGGCTAAATCAAACTTTTGGATAAACGTTGCGATTAATGGCAAGTCGTAGAACCCTTTGATGCAAAGTTCGTAACTGTCGGGTTTCCTCTGTTCAATAAGAACTAGGGATGGTTGAATCAAATTTACTGCACTTAGCTCTTTTAGAAGAGCAACTGCTTCTGCTCGTTTCATCAGCCCAACTCAAGCCCACTTGAACGTACAAGACTAATAATGTTTTCCCATATAAGTTAAAAAAAGTTAAGCTAAATTTTCCAACAACATGACTCCAAAATTAAAGGATAATAAAAGAGTAAACAAAAGAGTAGAACTTGACGTACAATTAAAATAGAAAATTTTAGTTAAGGCTTTTCTTTTTCAACTTTCCTTGGCAAGCAGATATTCGATATATTCTTTTAATGTACGATTGGTTTCTTTGGCTCTTTTTTTGATGTCCTCATGCAGTTTATCGGTAACTGTTATGCATTTGTATCCTTTACGAGGCAAAAACCAGTAACTCCTAAGTATTATACTGCAAATCAAAATATAAAATTAATGGTAAATTATCGCTAACACTCTTAAATGGTTTGCGAAGGTTCTTTGAAAGAAAGTTAAAGTTGGAGTCGGAGAGGTTAAAGCTGTTGTGGCTGTGGATATGCAGTCACAGAGTTTTAAAGGTGGGTCTTTACAAAATGAGAATGGTGTTTTAGTTGGAAAAGAGTATGATGAAATATCAAGTTTTAATCAAAACAATTTCGGGAAAGGGCGGCGAGTTCTGGGGAGCTTTCCAAAAGATGCCTACTGAGCCAATGAAAGGAATAATGATAGAGTCCTCATGGAGCTTGTTTGGATACTGGGATTTCGTTCTCTTTTTCAAAGCCGACAGCAATGAAAATAGCCTTCACTTCGTCGGTGAGGTCTTACGAGCAATGCCTGGCATCGCAGATACTAGCACGTCACCGATGACTGTTCTAAAAGAGCATAAAATGTAATAGGCAACTGCTTTCGTTATTGATTCTCCCTTCTTTTCTTTTGAAGGGAATCATGCTTTAGCCCAAAATTTTTTTTAAATTAGAAATCGAGAAAAAACCCAGTAATAAGCGTTATTGGCTAAAATTGGGATTGAACTTCATACTGCAATATTAGTTACTCATATTGGATCATCGAAAAATCCCTATCTTTTTCGTTTATTCCAATAGCTGTGTTGAGGTGGTTTGCAGCAAACCTTACATTGAGGTTTCCGCCTAATTTATGGTAAGGTGAAACGGAATGGTAGTCCCTTTTTACATGCTGATCAGAACCAGAATTGGTGAATCTAAAAATGTTGTTCATGAGACTCTTAAGATTGAAGGAGTAAAAGTATCTCACTCCGTCATGGGCAACTACGACGTCATACTCTACGCAGAAGGAAAAGACCTCGAAGACGTAAGACGCATCCGCGACACAGTATTTGACATCAGCGGAATAACAATAACAGAAACAGTGGTCCACGCCTAATTTCTATCTATAAAGATTGAACAACCCTTCAAAAAAATTAATTTCAATTCTTTTACTGAGTGGACTCTTTTCCCCGTTTTAGGTCACCAATTCAAAATTAATTTGAATATGCCCAATGCTATTCCCATAGATACTACAGCGGAAAGTACTATTCCCACAATTAACGGAGGATAAAATTTTTTTGATTGAATTCCTAGTAGACGACCAATAACTGCTACTGTAAGGGCGAGAGCATAAACATCCCAATTATTATGCCTATCCACGCATATTTGTTAATGATTCTTTGACCTCGCGCTGTTCTTTTTTCGAGCCAACTTCTCAAGCCTTTTCTCCATTCTAATAATCTATCAATCAGTAATATGGAAACAAAAACAGTTAGAATATTTATCGTAAGCGTGGTTACAAAAACCAATCGAGGGTCGAATCCAACGGCGACGCCATATAGCATGCCTCCTCCGCTTTCAAAGATGATAGATATGATAATGTAGATGTAGATCTCGTACATGCATGCATCACTTCCTAGATTTTTGTAGGGTTTAATATGGCTTATTCTACAACGACGTAAAGGAGCATTGAAATAATAAGAAACCATAATCAGTTTATGTGTTCAACGATTCTTGGTTAAAACTATAAATTGAGTAAGCTTATATAGTAAGAGTTAAGTTACCAGATTGTAGTAGCGACCGACATGACAAAACCACTAATTAGAAAAAAACGCAGCAAACTCAAAGTAGCCCTACTATCACCTATACTCATCGTAGTCTTCATCGTCGGTTGGAGCCTCTACTTCACAGGACAATTAAGACAACCAAAATCAAACCAACCACAAAAACCAATCGCCAAAAAACCCGCACAGCCAAATGAAATTGAATTAATTGCAATTCCCCAAGAGGAAAGGCAAATACTTACATAATAAACACTTTTGTTGTAAGGCACTAACAAAAGTATTAAGGTGCTTACCGCATAACTCCTAGTTTAGGAAGCAAGCAAATTCACAAAGAAAAATACTATGCATCTTTGAGCTGAAGCACAACAGTTTTTGCTGCCTCTTCTTGACCAATTGGAATGGGCACTCTGATTGTGTATGTTTGTGGACCAGGAAGAGTAAATGCAGTGTAACTGAATTTTAGAAATGACAACCCTTCCTTATTCTTTGTTTCGACCCCCAACAACTTAGCACTAAACAAGCGCCACGTGTAAAGCCTCCGATTCATGAAAACGCCACTTCGGGCAATGTAAGCTTCCTTAACTCCTCTCTCGTTTTGTTCACGGTTATACCAGGCTGAGAAACGCCACACGAAACCCACCAGGCCAATTAAACCCAACATTACCAGAAAAACAATAAAGCCCGCTTCGTTATCTAAAAACCAGAACAATAACCCAAAGAACAAAGCAAAAACTGAGATAATAACAAACAAGCCTTTCTTCTCACTTAATTCCTCGGCATATTCTTTTCGTGTATACTCTTTCCATGTTTGGTCGTCAAATATCCAGTGAACCAACAATCCTTCTCCGCGTAAAATCCCACTCAAGATGTTGGCTTGTTGAAAGTAGACCCCAGCTACAACTGAACCTAAAATCGCTACAAATATTCCAATAAAAGAAATTGCAAATCCTCCTTCGAAGCCGTCTATTCCTACAAGTCCCGGTCCAAAAATCATCGTTATTCCAACAGCTACAATTAAGAAGCCGAGCATCACGGTTTTCATCAGTGGATTATCTGCCAATTTGACTCCAACTCATAGATGTTAATTAATGAAATTAATTTACTTTTGTTGCTTTTTCTAAATACATTTAAAACAACATAACCCTATTAAAATTAGGCGAAAACAAACTATGTCTGAGACAGAAACAATTCTCAAGGTTGAATCAGGCGTTAAAGCCTATGAAAGCGAGCATCCTCCAACTGTTGGACTAAAAGCTGGAGCATTTGCTGACGTAGGCACAATTATTCTAACCAATCAAAGGTTTGTCTACATAAATAAAGGCGGAACAGCCAGAGCTGCAATGTACGCTTTAGGCGGCGCACTAGCAGCTAGGGCAACTGAAAAGAGTGTCTCAAAAGCCGAGTTAGACGACGTAGCAAGTCACCCCGGTAGCTACTCTATTCCGATTCAAAACATAACTCGGGTAGAAACCGCACGTCATTTTGGCTCTTCATATCTTAGAATTGACAACAGTTGTTCTTCCATAAAACCAGCACACTCTTTCATACTTGGAAGCGGCCTCTCCAAAAACGAGGATTGGGTTGCCGCAATTAATTCAACAATCATGACCCTTCGTTCACCACCTTTCCAAACTAATGCAAACCCCCTACTCAATCCCGAACCATCATATATTCCACCGCCGCCACCAACTTTTTCAAATTCAAAAAATGCTCCTCCGCTAGCCATGCCAATTCAGACAACAAACAACTCTACTGTAGAATGCCCTTCGTGTAGAAGCTCTGTAAATTCGACGGCAAAGTTTTGCAGCGGCTGTGGGGCCTCCATTAAGCCTCCTAAATCAGTAAGTGCGACCAAATCCAACCCGAAGTTCTGCGGAAATTGTGGATCGCCAATCGGCTCTTCTGCTCGTTTCTGTGAGTCTTGCGGATCAAAAGTTAGCGACTAAGATAGTCGCTTATTTTGTATTGCCTTTGCTAAATTTTAAAAGCGCCAAATATTTCTTTTTTCTTGGATTATTTTGAGTGTACAAATTTATCTTTGTCGACAACAATTTTGTAGATTATTCTCTCGTCCGTTGATGGTTGCTCAGGAACCGTTTGGGCAGATATTTCCATGTATTTGCTTGCAATGCCGCTAACGAGTTTTTTATGCAATATTTCCCCTACTTGATAGATACCGGCAGAATTAGACATATTTATCTTAATACTAACTGGTTTTTCTATTCCCTTTTCTATTTTTACTTCCTCTATTGACATTGCAGAAACGCAATTGATATTTACGTTTCCCATTTCAAATGGCATTCGCCCTCTTCCTTTAGTCATATCGGTACCATCAGCAACCTTCAACAAGCTGGCTTCTAAGGTGTAACTAGTTGTAGTCTCCATATGGGTGTAGATACAGTGCAATATGAAGCCTCGAATTATCCCCATCTTCCTCTGATCAGGATATACAAGCGGCAAAATTCTGTCCAGAACCGGAACTGCCAATATTTCGCTGTGTAAATTATGGTCGGCTCGATTGACTTGATTTCCTATGTCATGCAATAGTCCAGACACTAGAATGATTAAATATGCGTCATCAAGTTCTCCGCTCTCAACTAGATCTCCTGATTGTGTTTCATATGAGGTCTTGACAACATCAGGTTGAATCCCAGCTGCAACCAGCAAATCAAGCATGTGAAGTGCATTCGCTGTCACAATCTTTGCGTGAACTTTGCCATGAGCATTATACTGCATTTTTGTTACTGCAATGTAATCAGCCATGTCCCATTGGGATGACAAAAAGGAATCATTACAGAGCATATCCCAAACGGTTTTTGTTTTTGGATGATTAACCACAATTTCACTGATGGCCTGTTCTGACTGTTTAAGCAGACGGAGATCAACAACTTGACGCCAATCGCGCATTTCGTTTGAAGATAAAATATTTTTCGCCCCATATTGTATTGGAAGGAAGATAAGATATAACGTTACCTATCTCGACCAAAACACAAATAGGCAATTCTAACAACTTGATTGTTCAGTGGGAGAGATAACTTGTCAGACTTAGCTAATAGCTGCGAATATTTAACAAGCGAGAAATTATGTCTAGCTGTTTCTGAAAGCGAGAAAGCAAGGTCAAGCAGACATGTTCGATGTAAAAATAGTGAGAAGATGACCTGTTGTTACCTTTGCATGTTCGTACTAGACTGTGCGACACCCTGCCGATTCTTGGGGAATACAGAGAATGCCCCACAACAAACTGAGTTTGAAGAAACCCAAATCAACAACAAATTGATCAGTGACAAAATACCCGAAGAGGAAAAAACAGAAAACATTCCAATTAATTATTGCTCTTTATGTAATATCGAAATGTCCCAAACTCGAACCAAGCTTAAAATTGATGGCTGGAAAAGACCAAATCAAAAAATTGCTGACAATGATTCGACGAGACTTGAGGAAGAAGCATTACCTGTAATAGTATACTTGTGTCCAAAATGCGGCAAAATCGACTTTAAGGCTGATGGAAAAAACTAAACAAGAACTAAAGTATTTTACCAAATATGTTGGGTTAAGGCTTTTCTTTGGTTGCAGAAACAATTGTACCACACTCGGTGCATTCCCAACAAGTGAGGGTCTTGTTCTTGTCAAATATAGGGTTCATTTCTTCTTCGCATTCAGGGCATAGCTTTTCCAGTTGATTCTTTTTTGACATTTAAATTTCAGACGTTTCATGTGCTATTATGCAATATAAACCAACTGGTATTAGGATTTGGAAAAGACTAAATAAATCCACTACAATCGTTTTTTGGTTCTGATGAATATTTCAAACGTTAAAATTCGAGCGCTTGCGCTGTGTGGAATTCTATCACTAATTGTTTATGTTATTACCGTGGCAGTGGGTGGCTTTTTGGATCCATCATATTCGTACATTGGCAAGACTGTTAGTGAACTCGTTGAGAGGGGTGCTCCAAACCGCGATTTACTAACATCATGTTAGTGGTCTACAACATTCTCATAATTCCTTTCGCAGTTGGACTATATTATGGTTTAAAGAAGGGCTGGACTCAAAGCCTGGTTATGATAGCTTTGGTCTTAACGGGCATACTTGGTACTGCTGTTACAGTTTTCTTCCCATTAGATGCCGCTGGCCAATCGGTAACTTTTACGGGAATGATGCATCTTGTAGTGGTTGGCTTAGTGGTTCCCTGCACGTTTGTTTTCATGCTGGGCTTTGGGTATAGCGCCAGAAAGGATGCGCGTTGGGGAAAACTTGGACTCTTCTCCATTGCTGTATTTGGTGTAACGCTCTTTTCAGGGATTGCGACAACGACGTTTATGAACTCTGACTTCCGAGGGTTACTTGAACGCATTACGATTGGGTCAACGTTGATTTGGATCGAAGTAGTTGCCCTCAAACTCTATTTTATTGCCAAGAGCAAACTTTCAACGCCTTCATCATGAATTGGTTATGAAAGAAGAAGCCTCTATTTCTGGAAAAACGATTTTTCTTACAAGCATAAATTAAACCTTAGAAGATGGTAGCCCGGGAGAGATTCGAACTCTCGTCGGCGGGTCCAAAGCCCACTATGCTTGACCACTACACCACCGGGCTGCACGGTTTCAAATAACACTTGCTTTATTTATTGTTAGAGGTTTAATGGGTTACTTTTTTGTTAATAAGCGTTCTCTTAGGGGATTTTGAAATTAATTTTAGTTTTAGGATTCCCGAGTTTTGTCAAAATTATGAATAAAATCATGGTTTTCTTTCGCGCAGATTTAGGTTTTTTTACATTTTCTTACGTTATTTTCCATCAGTGAATTACCTTTATTGTGAGTAATTCGAAGCCATTATGTGCAATAAGTTTAATAAACCACAAAGCTTAAATATTAAAGCGGTTCCTTTGCTTAGTTTGCGCGGGCCGAATGTACTATTTTCTAGCCAAAATGGCCTATGGTGACGGTTCTACGCATATCAAAATAGAGGTAAAAGAGAATTGAGCAAAAAAGAAACACCTAAAACTGCACAGCGCTTGCAAGACAAGTGCCCAGAGTGCGGTAGTGAGAATTTAGTTCACGATTATGATACTGGAGAAACCGTATGCGGCGATTGCGGATTAGTTGTTTACGAGCAAATGATGGATAAAGGACCAGAATGGCGCGCATTCACACAAGAAGAAAAAGCATCCAGAAGCCGCGTTGGTGTCCCAACTTCTTATTCTGTTCATGACAAAGGATTATCCACAGCCATCAGCCAAGTGGACCGAGATGCCTTTGGAAGAAAACTCCCCCTGTCTACAAGACTGCAGATGTGGCGTCTACGGAAATGGCAAATAAGAAGCAGAGTTCATTCATCCATCGACCGAAACCTTGCACAAGCAATGGCCGAACTTGACCGTTTAGCAGACAAAGTCTATATTCCAGCACCAATCAAAGAAAAAGCTGCTGTCGTTTACAGAAAAGCACTCGACAAAGGCTTGGTCCGAGGAAGATCAATAGCCGCCATAGCCGCAGCTGCGTTGTATGCTGCCTGCCGCGCAAGCGGAACCCCACGCACATTACGCGAAATCGCTGAAGCCAGTTTAGTTGACAAGAAAGATGTTGCACGATGCTACAGGCTCTTACTGCGAGAACTAGATGTTCACATGCCCATCGCTGACCCACTAACATATGTGTCAAAGATTGCTGAAAAAACAGGCATCTCAGGCAAAACACAAGGCGCAGCCATCCAAATCCTTCGAGAAGCACGACGAAAACGCGCAGCCGCAGGAAAAGACCCCATGGGATTAGCTGCAGCTGCCCTATACATAGCCTGCTTACAAAACAATGAGAAGAAAACACAAAAAGACATAGCTGAAGCCGCTGGTGTAACTGAAGTAACTGTACGCAATCGCTACAAGACACTCAAAAAGCAGTTAAACCTTGAATTGCCCGATTAAGGACCTTTTTTAATTATTCAAGTTTCTTCTTTTTTGTCGTCTTTTTCAAGTTCCATAACAATTATGCCAAGGTAACCACATTCTTCGCAGTAGTATTGTTTTGGAGTTAACCAGACCGCGAGGCTGTTTGATAGGGCGATTTTTGGGCTGGCGCATCTTGGGCAGTAGATTTGGGTTGGTTTTCTGTGTTTGGTGTTTTTGAGGATGTCGCGTAAGCCATCTGGTTTTTTCATAAGAAAAGTCTCTTGCTTGCGGATTATTTGGATTATTGTAGTTCGATGTTTTCCTGCGGATAACCCATTTTAACCAGGAAATCGCGTACTCTGTCGCGGTGGTCGCCTTGAAGCATAATTTGCCCGTTTTTGTGGGTTCCGCCGCATGCGCAGTATGTTTTGAGTTTTTGAGCAATGCTTGACAAATTTGAGTTTTTATCATCCATGCCATCGATTATGGTGGTTGCTTTACCGAATTTTCTTGTTTCAAGTCGTATACGAATGCGCTGTTGCTCTTTCTCTATTTCTCCACAAACGCACAGGTCTTTAGGTAGTCCGCATGTTGAACAAACTTCAGCCATGACACTCAACAGAGAAATTATCAACTGCCGTATATAAGAGTTTCAAGGATTTGAAGTTGATTTTTTCACGTTTTTGTGCGTGTTTGGCTCTAGTGGAAATGAAGTTAGGCCTCTTGTTGTTTTCTCACTTTTTTTGGATTCAATGGCGTAAATTATTCTGGTGATTCTAAGCCAGCAAGTTCTCGTCATGTTCAGTTGGCTGTTTTACCATCAAGAAGATAGCGGCTGACGCTATCATTATAACTCCGAACCCAAGCCCTAAGACCTGATACGAGAACAGTGCTAAAAGTAATCCTCCGATGGCAGCTCCGATGGCTTCTCCTGCGTTTCTGGCAATGCGATGAAGCGACATCATAGTTCCTCGAGATTCTGGAACCTGATCCACCACGAGACAAATGAAGGCCGGGATCGCAAAGGCGCCAATAATTACACTCGCGAAATTGACTGGTAGTGCGAGCCATAAATTGGGAATGTTAAAGAACGCCATCGTCAAAACGCCAGATAGAAGACCACATAGAACTGCTACTTTTTTCGACCCGAATCTGTTTATTAGTTTGCCACCAATCAAGCTTCCGATCACGAAAAAAGCAGTATTAATGAGACCAATTCCCACTGCCCAGTTTATTGATAATGAGAATTGTTGTCGATAAAAAGTTAAAACGAAAAGCGCAACTACGGATGCATTTCCAACGAGAGTGCCAATTAAGCATGTAGAAGCGGACTTGTTTGTTAGAACCTGCTTAAAATTTCTGATATAATTGTTAGTGCTAGGTGTCGGTTGTTTGCCTTTTGTTGAGGATGGAATTGCAATTATGGCTAAGATGAGTCCTGCAAGGGAAACCGGTAATGTAAAAAGAAGGAAGATGGATCGCCAACCTGCAACATTTGAAATTAATAACAATATTGGAACTCCAACTAAGCCCGCCAGATATGTGCCTGCAACAAACCAGCTTACAGCCCGTGCTTTTTTGTTGGAAGCAAAGTTATTCCCAATTAATGTAATAGCTAATATGGAGACCATCACTGAACCTGCTCCTTCTAATGCAAAAAAGATTTGAAACGTGATGAACCCCGGAGCAAAAAAACAACCTATATTTGAAAAGACAACAAGAACCGCACCCGCTATCAGCAACGATTTATGTCTAAATCGGACCGCTATCATACTCATTAGAAATGCGAGAAAGACTTCAGCAGCAGCATTGACTGTGCCAGTCTGGCTCGCAATGCCGACGGCGCCTTGATCTGCTGAGCCGAGGAAGGTTTTTGCTATTTCAGGCAGGAAAATCGATAATGTAACAGATGACATGCTAATAGCAAAGATAAGCACAGTTAAGGATGGAACAAACAGTCTCTTGGGAGACTCTTGTTTAGCAGCGGTGCCTTCATCGCTCATAATATACAAAGTGAAAAATCAGTATTTAGCATTTGTCATTATCAGCTATCTAAAAATCTTTCCTGATTTTGGTTCGCCAACTGGAGAGAAGTTGTTCTTTGTTTTCCTGCAATTCTAACGCTTGTTCCTTTTTGGCTTCAATTAAAGAGTCTATTACCTTCTCAAGTGGCGTTGCCGAAAAGCGTGTTGACTGCCTAATGGATGTGTTTACCATGCCCCTAAATTGCAGGTTTTTTAGGCTTCGATATAGCTGCTGCTTAGGCAATTTCAATGCGTCTGCTATTGCTTTTCCCTCCTGGGGACCCATTTCTGAGAGAAAAACATAGACTTCAGCGTCACGCTGTTTAAATCCAAGGTTTACGAGGGTTTTGCGCATCAATTCTTTACTCAACCAAACACATCCCTTTGCGAGAACAAAAACAAAAAAAAGGGAAAAGAGCCTTCTACGACTAGCCAATTTACCTGGTAAAGGTTGTTGTCACAAGTGCATCTGTGCGTATACTCGTTGCATCTGGTCCTGTAGATTCTCCAACTTGCCCCCAATAATGCCACTTTGGACAAACAAAAGTTGCATGAGCATAGTAGCCTGTTGAGTCAATGGTCTGCGTCCAGTATGGATAGATTGGATCAGATTGTGTTACGATACTATTCTGAACGTCACCGTATCCTTTGAAAACCAAGCCTCCGGCAGGAATTGTAAATGCTGGCGTCACTAACGCTCCCGTAGGTCCCCACTTTTCTTCAGGTACCACTAATGGTATGGTCCAGTATGCAAACACGGTTTTTCCTATTCTGCCCACTTGAATGTCGCATTTGTCAACCTTTGCAATTATCGTCGGATATGGCACTGTAAACTTTTGATAATATCCAATAGCTTGAGAGTTATCTGTGAAATATTCAACTGGCAACCACCTATTCGCTTGTGTAGACCAAACCCATATTTGAATTACGTCTCTAGCTCCTATGCTTCGGTCCCAATCAAAGTGAGATACACTAATTCGCATTTTTGGATGCCCCGCAATGTCAATAACAGCTTGTCCTTGTGCATTTTGGTGGCTGATGATTATCGTTTCTGCGAGGGCTGGAGCCACACTCGAAGCCAAAACTAAGACTATAAGGGAAACGGCAACTATTGTTCCCAAAACAAAGTTCTTCTTCATCTTTTTCACCTCCTTTACTCTTCTTTCAATAGATTAGTTTATTCAGTTCTAATCATCGAAAAACAGTTAAGCCTGCTTTGTCTACATTAAATGGTGCTAGTCACCAAAGTAGGTGGCACTTTAATCTAGGCGGGACAAATCTGAGCGAGAATGGCGTAAAAAAAGTCCTTATGGATTTTGGGCTAACGGAAAAAGAGACTGAAATCTACATTTTCCTCGCTAGGCATGGGGCGTTAAGAGGGGGAGAAGTTTCTAAACGTACCAAAACGCACAGGGGCCTTATTTATCGGATCTTAGGGAGCCTTCAAAGCAAAGGCTTGGTAGAGACAACCCTTGAGTCGCCAGCACGCTTTACAGCCGTCCAGTTTGAAAAATTTATAGATCTTAGCATTAAGGCCAAACAAGATGAAGCTGCTCAACTAGAAAACACAAAGAGTGAGCTGCTCAATTACTGGAAAAAAATAAGTACCACATCTGAACCTGAGCCAACTCTTGAAAAATTCGTGGTAATTGAGGGAAAACAAAAAATCTACCCTAAAATCTCTCAGATGATAAAAGACACTAATGATCAATTCTCTGCAACAGTATCAGTTTCTGGTTTGGCTCGTGCCGACCATTATGGTCTTTTCGAATCCGCAATCGGTCATCCACTAAAATCTAGGATTCAACTCCGCTTGCTTACTGAATTAAACGAGCAGAACCTGAAGGCAACCAAAACTCTGCTGAAGAAGATTCCCAAAATCCCGCTGCAGATCAAGAGCAGAAACTCAGAGATTGGTTTGCGGTTGTCGCCTCGAATTGTAATTAGAGATGAAGATGAAATACTATTCTTTATCACTCCCAGAACTGGCACTTCTGATTTAGAACCAGACGAAGTTTGTCTTTGGACTAATTGTAGGGAGTTAGTGCGGACATTCAAGACTGTTTTTGAGGAAGCGTGGCAGGATGCATCAGACATAGAGAAGATGATTTTGGACATGGAAACTAGCGGGCAAGCCCCTCGAACTTCAATTTTGTACGAGCAAGAGGATGCTATGAAAAATTATGAAGACATCATGGGCTCGGCTAAAGAAGAAATAGTAATTCTAACCTCATCTAATGGACTTCTTGCTTATTCCGAAAAAACGTTTTTTGCAAAAAAAATGGCTCAAGATGGAGTCAATATCAAGATAATGTCGCCCATAACGAACCAGAACCTGAAAGCGGCAGAAGAGCTTTCGAAGGTTTGTGAAGTCAGACACGTACTCCCAAGCTATTTAAAAACCACGATTATTGATGGAAAGTATCTCTTCCAGTTTGGAAAACTGGGAAACTATAGATGGGCTCCAAAAGTTTTAGAAAAATCTGACGGAATGCCTTCTTTTGAAGAAGTCACTTACTCTGATAACTCAACCTATGTGGCGAAAATGAAGGTTTTGCTAGATGACATCTGGAAAAACTCAACTTGTCCATCGACAGTTACACTCGATTCGATCTTTGGCTCGGAATCAGCTGTTATTCAATCGCCTGAGCCTTCCGCGAGTGTTTCTGTAGAAATGCCCCATTCTGGATTTCCCACATACTGTTCGGCACAGGCAGTAATCCATACGCTGGGGCACTTTGACATGCCCGACATGTTAATTGATGTTATGCATCTTGGCGAACCGACTGACGAAAAGGCAAATTGGATGGCAATTTCCATGTGGCTCAAAACCCCGAAGGGCTACGCTTTCGTGCCGACCGCTATCGTTGTCAGCAGGGGACGAAAAGACACAATTGCCACAAAAATCGAAAATTATAATAAAGCCGTATTTGCAGGCACTCCTGCTGGACAAAATGTTCTTCGGGTCAAAGAACATGAGCTCCGAGTATGGAGGCAAGGTAATACTCTTTTTGCAGGTTGGACAGTACCTATTCCAGTTTTTCCTCCGAAATATGTTGTCCCGCCAGCAATCCTTCTTTTTGAGGGATATGGCAATTCAACACATTCTAAACGCACTCTCTCAGGTCTTCCTTCCGGCTACAAAGTGACGATTGAGAATGATGGATTCGATGCTTTTGTAACCTTCATATCCCCTGCATCAAGGTATACTGGACCAGGAACTGAAGGAAGACTCTACACCAGTGGTCTTTTGAGTGCAACTAGACCAACGTAGATCCACTGTACGGATAGTTTAAGTTTTAAACCGTTTATTTTTTTAAGGAGCAAAGACATGCCAATTGCCTTTTGACGCATAAAGATTTTTTGCGGAGAACGCTCTCTGAAAGACCCAATATTATTGGCAAATGAGCCTTTTATTAATTTTAAGAAGCATTCGTATTCTTTTCTACTTCTTTAAATATTTAAGATAATACCTTTTGAGTAGAGAAGAATAGTTTTGAGGTTTAAAAATGAAGACTGAACTTGGAGTAAAAAATTGTCTTTATCCGTTGCCAACCGTGTTAGTTGGGGCGTTGGTTAACGGTAAACCAAATTATATAACCATAGCGCACGTTGGGATAATGGATCTTGAATCGGTTTCATTGGGCATGAACAAACGTCACTATACCAATTCAGGGATAAAAACAAACAAGACCTTCAGCATTAACATCCCCTCAACAACAATGATTAAGGAAACTGACTACTGCGGCTTAATTTCAGGAAAAAACGAGCATAAAGCAGATATGTTCAATACGTTTTACGGAAAACTGAAAACCGCCCCCATGATTGAACAGTGCAGCATCAACATGGAATGCGAACTTGTAAAAACCGTAGATTTCCCAAATCACGACGTTTTCATAGGCAAGATAATTAACACATTCTGCGATGAAACAGTTCTTACTGATGGCGAAGTAGATATGGTAAAAGTCCAGCCCATATTGTTTGTGATGAATAACCAAAGCTATTATGGCATAGGAGAAAAATTAGCCAAAGCTTGGAGCGTAGGAAAAGAACTCAACAAATAGACTCCAACGAGCGTTTACGGGAGAAACAAGCCATGACTGCAGCGTTGAAGAGATGCTGGAATGTTGACAAACCCCTTTACGTAAAGTACCACGATGAAGAATGGGGCGTCCCTGTTCATGATGACCGGAAGTTGTTTGAGTTTTTGGTTTTGGATGGTTTTCAGGCTGGGTTGTCATGGTGGCTGATTTTGGAAAGGCGAGAAGCGTTTAGGGCAGCGTTTGACAATTTTGAACCTGCCAAGATTTCAAAAAACACTGCCAAAGATGTTGAACGTTTAATGCAGGCTCCTGGTGTAGTCAAGAATCGAGCCAAAATCTCAGCAACCATTACAAACGCTCAACAATTTCTAAAGGTCCAAAAAGAATTTGGGTCCTTTGATGCATTCATTTGGAAATTCGTAAAAGGAAAAACCGTGCAAAATGCGTTTGGGGATTTTTCTGAAATGCCCTCTGAGACGGATCAATCCAGATCAATGAGTCGGGAACTCAAAGAGAGAGGCTTCAAGTTTGCAGGACCCACAATCTGTTATGCATTCATGCAGGCTGCGGGACTGGTAAACGACCATTTAGTTGGCTGCTTCCGATTTGCCCAACTTCGTTAAGACTGAGGTTTGTTTTTTACTATATTGAACTGTTTGAAGAGGGCCAATTCCGTATCTGTTATACCCGCTTGACGAAGTTTGGCGATGCAGCTCTGAAGTTGTTTTTCGGTAAGCTTTACTGGTTTTACCTGGTTATTTATAACGTGACTGTATGTTTCTTTGGCGGTCTTGCCTCTTTTGAGGGATGCTCGCATTTTTTTGAACCGGTTGAGAGCTTCACAGTCTTTGGTTTGCATACCAAACATAGTGTTGGGAAACTTTCGGCAGCCGATGGGTCTGATTTCGTAGATGGAACATGACTTTTTCACCAGAAAAGGGCAAGGGGTCTCCATGATGTATTGGTCGTATTTTGATTCGTCTGTTTCAAATATTTCGCCTAACGATTCAAAGAGGGCTTTTAACTTAGTGTGAACTTCAGGGTATTCTTCGAGTTTGGCATTAACTTCTCCAGCAGTCAAAAAATCATCAAGTGTACAACAAACGCCACATTTGTCGCATAAAAAAGGCAAGTTCATAGTCCAAACATCTTTCTTGTTTTTAAATTCTAAATTCAGATAAAATGTTTCAACCATCAAATACCCAAACCTATGACACTTCGTTTATCGTTTTGAACTTTGCTTGAGATTTACCATATAATTATGGTGGATTTTATCCTTTAACTTTTTGTTCTATTTCTGACGAAATCCCTATTCACATAAAACAGTATTACGATTAACCAAACTATACCAAGTGCCATGAGGGTTAACTCGGCTATTGCGGTAATGTCGAATTGTGCTATGGCTTCAGCGAATGTTGTGTCGCCCATTGAGAGCGGTGATCCAGGCATTATTTTGGGTGTTGGGCTTGGTGTAGGTGGCGGTGTTGGTGTCGGAATTGGTGTAGATGTGGGAGTTGGTGTTGGAGTTGGCGCTATAGTAGGACCATAAGTGACGGTTGGTCTAGGGATTGGTGTGGGGGTTGAGGCAAGAGTTGGAGTTGGGTAGGGCGTGGGTGTTGGAGCGGGGATTAAGTTTATAGTTTGTAGGGCGGGCGCTTGTGGGTTTAATTCAAGCAAGAATGGAGTAAAATTAACTTGGCCTACAGATGGGTTGGTTTTGTAGTCCCTGATTGTTTGGTTTATCGTTTGGGTGTCTGTGGTTCCCCACCAATTGTACGTTGCGTCGATGGTGGTAGTGTTTGGCATAGACATACGAGTGTTGTATTGCGTGTTGCTAAGGATGTTGTTTTGGATTATGTTTGAGGCAAGCGAGACATCGATGCCTATTAGGTTATTTCCCACGGTGTTGTTGCGGATTGTTCCTCCTCCGCTTATGCCGTAGTTGTTGTTAGCGATTATGTTGTTCTCTATTTTGGCAGTTGCTGAACTGCTTCTTACGCCGTAAGTGTTTTGGGTGATTAGGTTTCGGGTGACCGCTGAGTTCCCCATGATATAAACGCCTGTGTTGCAACCCGTAATGTTGTTGTCAGAGATGTAGGCATTATTTGTAGCGGCAATCCCATAATTGCCTGTGCATTTTATGAAATTATTTGAAATTGTTGCGTTTCCATTGTTTGTGTTGATGCCTATTCCATTACCTACAATGGCATTGTCTACAATTATTGGGGAAGACGCTGTAACAGTGATTGTGTTGTAGATATTAGTGTTGGTGAAGTAGTTGTTGCTGATTTTTGCTGAGCAGTTGTTTAAGTTTATTGCGACGGCGCTGACAACTGCGTTTTTTATAATGCAGCCTGAATTGGCTAATTCATTCCAACTCTTGCCTGAATTGAAATAGATTACGGGATAGCTGGATGGATAAGAAGTTTGGAAAATTATGCTGTTATCGATTGTGCCTTGAGCGTTTAGGGTACCGCCTATAAACATTGAATACATGTAAAGGTCCACAACAACGCCTGGTTCAATAGTTAAAGTAACTCCGCTACTCACGATAACAGTTCCTGAAAGCCTGTAAGGGCTGTCTGCCAAAGTCCAAGTAGTATCAGTGGAGATTGTACCAATGACCTGTGCTGAAGCATGAACCGTTCCGACAAAAATTATAGTGCCACCCAAGATAACAATAAGAAGTAATGCCCAAGGTAGCTTTGTCACTATTTCACCATTTATAGGTGGTTGCTTTAAAATTTAAAACTATCCAGAATCACAAAAAATAAAATAAAAAAATGTTTTTATCTGATTTTTCGATCTAACAGCTTGCCATTTGCATCTATGAGTTTTATGTCTAAGGGCATCTGACCGATTGCATGAGTTGCACAGCTCAGGCATGGGTCAAACGCGCGGATGACTGCTTCTACACGGTTCAGCATGCCTTCCTGAAGCTGGTTGGCGTTGACGTATTTTTTGGCTACTTGGGTTATGGCCATGTTGTAAGCGATGTTGTTGTGTTCTGTGGCGATGACCATGTTGTTCCAAGTTATCATTCCCTCTGGGTCAACTTTGTAGTGGTGGATGAGTGTACCTCTGGGTGCTTCCGCGACGCCAACACCTTCATAGTTGTTCACGAGTGCTTTGGATGTGACATGTTCAGAAAGAATTTCTGGATCATTGAGTAGGTTTTTGGCAGTTTCGATGCAGAACAACATCTCGATTAAGCGTGCGTAGTGGTAGTGAAAGGTACTTTGTACTACGCCGTTCTTGCCTAATTTCTTGAATTGCTGCAGTTCCTCGTTTGCCAATGGGGTGTCGCAGTGGGTAGCTACGTTGAGTCTTGCTAGGGGTCCTACGCGGTATGCGCCGTCTGGGTAACCGATTGCTTTGAAGTACGGGAACTTCATGAAAGTCCATGGCTCAACAGCTTCGCCGATAAAGTCGCGGTATTTTGTTGGGTCAACACATTCCGCAGCTATGTGACCATGTTGGTCCATGATGCGAATTTTGCCGTCGTAGTGTTCCAAGCCGCCGTCTGGCGTTACTAAGCCCATATAGTAGGAGGGAAAGTTACCGAAGTTTTCAACCTCATCTTCGAGTCCGTCGAGCATTTTCTTGTACATTTCAAGCGTTTTCTGTGTGCTGTCTAAGGCTTCAGGTAGGTTGGCGCAGAGGTAGTCGGCTCTTTCTTGGGTTAGGGGCCATTTGGCGCCGCCTGGCAGTATCCAGTCGCTGGAGTGTATTTTTTTGTCTGCGACTTTCTCGATTATTTCTTGTCCAAACTTGCGGAGTTTTATCCCACGCATCGCTATTTCAGGCTGTTTTTCGATTAAACCAAAGATGTTACGTTGCGTTGGGTCAGAATCAAAACCCAGCAGCAAATCTGGCGAGGATAGGTGGAAGAAGTTTAATGCATGTGATTGGATCATTTGACCCATGTGCATAAGGCGTCTTAGCATTATTGCTGTTTTGGGCGGGTTTACGCCGACGATGGCGTCGCATGCTTTGGCGCTGGCTAAGAGGTGGCTAACTGGGCAGATGCCGCAGGCGCGGCTGGTTATGCTGGGCATTTCGTAAAAGGGTCTGCCTTCGGTGAATTTTTCGAAGCCGCGGAAGTCTACTACTTTGAAGAGAGCTTCCTTTACTGAGTCATCCTCGTTTAACAGGATGTTTACTTGAGCGTGCCCTTCGATGCGAGTAATGGGGCTGATAGTGATCGTTTTTTCTTTTCGTGTTTTAACCATATTTTGATCTTCCCTCCATGACGGGTGTTCTGCCAGCCAACAGCTCGGCTAACACATAATATATGAGGTCGGCGTGGGGTGGACACCCAGGAATGTAAAAGTCAACTTTAACGATTTCATGCAGCGGACGAGCATTAACCAGCAGTTTTGGCACAGCATTGGGGATGGCAGCGTTGAGGTCAGCAGGGTCTTTGTATGCTCTCTCTAAAACGGCTTGGTCGCTGTGATGCCAAGAATTCCGCAAAGCGGTTACATTGCCATCAACCGCGCAGTCGCCCAGAGAAATCAGGATTTTTGTTCGAGCCCGCGCATTCTTTAGCATCTCTAACTGCTCCACGTTTGCAACAGCGCCCTCGATCAGGGTAACATCGACGTTTTCTGGGAACACCTTCACGTCAACTATGGGGCTGTGAACCAACGTTATCATCTTAGCCAAATCTACGAGGCGTTCGTCCAGGTCGAGAAAGGACATATGGCAACCTGAGCAGCCGCTAAGCCAAACTGTGGCGACCCGTACTTTTTTGTTTTCGGTCATTTGCGGTTCCTCCTTGCAACGATAAATTCGGCAATGTCTTTTTTCTTGGTGTGCTCGATGGGTTCGCCTTCAATGTATATGGCGCCGACAGGGCAAACTTTTGCGCATTTGCGACAGGAAGTGCAAGAGCAGCTATTACCCCAGTGTTCATCTAAATCCATGATTACCTGTGAGTCTTTGCCGCGGAGTTTAAGGTCAAGTGTGTGGACGCCTTCAATTTGGTCACAGACGCGTATGCACCTTGTGCACAGAATGCACCTGTTGCGGTCGATAACAAGGAAATCATGGGTTGAATCTATTTCGTCGTGGCTCCAATTACGCTCAAGCATGACGTGGTCTATGCCAAGCTGGTTTGCCATCGCTTGCAGTTCACAATGATCGTTGGCTACGCAGACAGAGCATATGTGAGTTCTCTCAGCAAGAAGCATTTGAACAACCATCTTGCGATATTCTTTGAGCCTGTCTGAGTTGGTGGTAACTTCCATTCCGTTACTTACAGGAGTTATGCACGCGGGGAAAAGTTTTGGTGAACCGCTAATTTCAACGAGACAAAGACGGCATCCACCATAGCTTGTTACCCCATCAAGATTGCAAAGCGTGGGGATAACTGCGCCATTGTCTTTTGCAGCTTTCAGAATCATGGTGTTTTCAGCTACGTTAACCTCAACACCATCTATTTTTATTTTAACAGTTCCAACGCTCAAAGTTTAAGCCTCCTTTTCTTTCTTGAAGCATTTGCCTGCTTCACATTTTTTCTCAACAATATGCTGCAAGTATTCGCCTTTGAAGTACCGCAGAGTTGTCAGAACGGGGTTGGGTGCTGTTTGCCCCAGACCGCAAAGACTAGCATCTCTTATGAAAACCCCAGATTTCTCCAAAGTCGAAATATCATCCATTTTACCCGTGCCCTGTGTGATGCCGTCAAATATTTCTTTGACGCGTGCCAGCCCTGCCCTACATGGAGTACATTTCCCGCAGGATTCCTCCACGCAGAATTCTGTGAAGAATTTTGCTGTATCAACCATACAGGATTTTTCGTCAAGAACTACTATGCCGCCTGAACCCATGATGGCGCCAACTTTTGTTAACGAGTCATAGTCGATGGGAAGCTCAAGCAGGGTGTCTGGAAGGCATCCTCCTGAAGGACCGCCTACGAGGACTGCTTTGAATTTTTTGCCGTCTGGAACTCCTCCGCCGATTTCGAAGACCACTTCTCGCAACGTTATTCCCATTGGTACTTCGATGAGTCCTGGATTGTTAATTTGCCCAGTTAAAGAGAAACATTTTGTTCCGGTGCATTTTGCTGTTCCCAGCTTCGAAAACCATAGGCCGCCGTTTTGTACAATCAGCGGTATATTTGCTAAAGTTTCTACGTTTTGGATAAGCGTGGGTTTCTTCCATAAGCCCGAGTTTGCGGGGTAAGGTGGACGTGGACGAGGCATTGCTCTTCTGCCTTCAACTGAGGCAAGTATAGCGGTTTCTTCGCCAGCCACGAATGCGCCTGCGCCGAAGCGTAGTTCAAGGTCAAATTTGAAGCCCATTTCAAGAATGTTCTCGCCGAGCAGAGACATTGATTTAGCTTGAGCTATAGCTTTCTGCAGCGTTTGGATAGCCAAGGGATACTCAGACCTGATGTAGATGTAGCCTTTTGCTGCGCCGACAGCGTACGCGGCAATGAGCATGCCTTCAATAATGGCATGTGGGTCAGCTTCCGCTAAGGTTCGGTTAGCAAAGACGCCTGGGTCGCCCTCATCCAAGTTGGCAACTATGTATTTGGGAGAGTTTTGTGCTCTGGCCACAAGTGCCCATTTTTGCCCTGTTGAAAAGCCTGCGCCTCCTCGACCTCTAAGACCGCTTGTTCTAACTTCATAGATTACGCCTTGCGGAGTCATTGTTGCTAGGCATTTAGCGATGGCTGAGTAGCCGCCTGCGGATATGTAATCTTGAATTCTTGAGGGGTCGATTTTGCCTGCGTTTCTTAAAACGAGTCTGTGCTGTTTTTGGAAGTATGCTTGGTTTTGGTAGAGCATTTCTTTGACTGGTAAGCCTAAAACGATGTGGTCACGCACTATTTCGCGGACTTTTTCCGGAGTAACGCTTTGGTATAGGTAGTCTCCAGGTTCAATTAGCACTGCGGGACCGACTGAGCATGTTCCAATGCAGCCTGTACGCGCAACTTTACATTCTTTTTCAACACCGAATTCTTTAACGGCATCTTCGAAGGCTTTTAAAACTTTAAAGGCACCGAAGGGTACACAGCCGCTTGAGCAACATACGTTGATGCGGTGTTTGTATGCTCTTTGAAAATCTACTTCTTGCTCAGCTACTCTTTGAAGGTCATCAAGCTTCAACTTTAAGCCCTCCAAGAACGCTTTTAATTTTGGCGATTACCACTTCTTTTGTGGCTTTACCGATAACCTCGTCATCAACCACTATTGTGGGCGCCATGGCACATGCGCCAATACAGCGGGTAACCAGCAGTGATAGTTTGCCGTCTGGTGTGGATCCGCCACGTTTTATTTTGAATTCTTCTTCAACCGCTTGCATGATTTGCTCGACACCTTTCACGTAGCAGGCTGTGCCTAAGCATCCTGTTACGACGTGTTCGCCGGGTTTTTTAAGTTTAAAGTAACTGTAGAAAGTCGCGACTCCATAGACGTGGCTTGGAGGAATGTTTAATGAGCCAGAAATATCCATTAGCAAATCTTTATCTAGGTACCCATAAATTTCTTGGGCGCGATGCAGTATTTCTAGAAGAGCATTTTCTTGATAATTGTGTTCTTTTAGGACTTTTTCAAGCAATAACCGTCGATTATCTGTGTCAGACATCATTTAGCCCTCCAGGGATTTATAGGTCTAATTTATCCTCAGGGCAGTACTAAAACGGTAATATAAAAGTCTACAGGAGAAAAATTAAGAACAGGACCTCAAAAACCATAAAATTGGTCACATCAAACTTAATTGGTAAAAAGTCAATTTGTTGACGAGGCCTTTTGTGTAAAAACTTTTTTTCCATTAATGTAACAATGTTTTATCTCTATTTTCTTTACACAAAATAAAAGAAAGATTACTTTAGGCAGAAGCTACTTCCGGATGCTTTTCGGTTTTTTGGGCTTGAACTATCGGTTGCTCTTTTGTTGGCACCGATGAAGAAGCCTTAGGCTGTTCACAGCGAAAGTCTAAGTCTTCTTCTTTTAAATTAAGAGTTGCTTTCACTGTGCCGTCGCTTAAGTAGTCGATTTTGAAGCCCATCTTCTTTGTCAGACTCAAGGCACGGTAGTTGTCCTGCAACATGATTGCATAGACGCTTTCTATCCCTTTTTCCTTGGCAATGTCAAGCGTATAATCAACCATTTTTGTGCCTAAACCTAGTCCTTGCCAGTAATCGCTAACGATGAAGGCCATTTCGCCGCTTTTTTCGTCGGGTTCAATGCTGAAACGGCTAACGCCCAGGATTTTTCTTTTTCCGTTTTCAACTGTTTCTGCGACGAGGGCGATTTCGCGGTCGTAGTCAACGTTGCAGTAGCGGACACGGACTTCATGCGGTGTATCTTTGAGCATCTGGAAGAACCTATAACGGATGGATTCCTCTGAGAAACTCTGGAACATCTCCAGCCACATCGGCTCATCTTCAGGCTTTATTGGTCGCAACAGCACTTCTTGCCCACCCTTGAGCAACCACAGTAGCTCGTATTTTTTGGGGTAAGGACTAATTACCATGTGCTCGTGGGGTTCAAATTTCTTGCAGACCATATCTTTGTCAATAACTATCCGTGCGTCAAGGATGATTGCATCTTTCTCGTTGATTAACAGTGGGTTTATGTCAATTTCCTTTATCTGTGGAAAATCAACCAGCAACTGGGAAAACATTAGCACAGTTTCGTCGAGTTTCTTAAGGTCCACAGGCGGTGCATTACGCCATCCCTTCAGTAAACGGTAGACTTTGGTTTCTTCCATCATGCGGTGGATAAGCGTTGTATTTAGCGGTGGAAGCCCAATTGAGTAATCTTTGAAGAGTTCCACGCCGACTCCGCCCATCCCGAAAAGTATAACTGGACCAAACACTGGGTCAGTTTTGCCTCCGATGATTATTTCTTGACCTTTCTTCTCAATCATCTGCTGAACGGTGACGCCGATTATTTGGGCAGTGGGGTTATATGTTGTTGCCCTTTGAATTAGTACTTCGAAGGCTTTGCGGACTTCCTGTGGAGAGTTAACGTTTAAGATGACTCCGCCCGCGTCGCTTTTATGGATAATTTGAGGTGACAATATCTTTAGCACAACAGGGAAGCCCATGTCCTGCGAAAAAGCGATCGCCTCCTCAACATTGTTTGCGACAGCTGTTTTCACGACTGGAAAATTATAGTATTTGAGTATCTTTTTAGCTTCATCTTCAGTTAAGATTTCGCGGCCTTCGAACGCGGCGTTTCTAAGCAACGCCATGATTGGGCGTTTTGGTGGCGCGGAATCAACTGGCAGTTCTTCTGGGGTTTCGTAGAGAAGGTCGATGTTGCGTTGGTAATTGTACATGTACATGTATGTCCTGATTGCTTGCTCGGGCGTGCTGTAAGTTGGAATGTTATTGGCGTTGAGTATAGTATTTGCTTCTTGCACGGCTCCGAAACCCATGAATGATGTTAGGATGGTTTTTGTCTGATAGGATTTGTTACGTACAAGTTCCACTATGTTTTTAGATATTTCAACCGATTCAGAAACTGCCTGTTGAGTGAATACAATCAAAATTCCGTCGATGTTTTCATCGTTTAAGCATGCTTCGACAGCAGCCTTGTACCGCTCTGATTTGGCATCTCCTAAAACGTCAATTGGGTTTCCGTGGCTCCAGAAAGGAGGCAAAATAGCGTTAAGCGAATCCAAAGTTTTTTGGCTAAGTTTAGCTAATTTTCCGCCTTGAGCAATCAATGCATCTGTTGCCATTACGCCAGGTCCCCCAGCGTTAGTAATTATGCCAAGTCTGGGTCCTTGAGGTAATGGTTGAGTCCCTAAGACCTCAGCTGCATTGAACAAATCAGCAATTTCGTTAACTCGCACTATACCAGCGCGTTTGAAGGCTGCATCGTAAATGCTATCTTCGCCTGAAAGTGAGCCGGTATGTGAGGCAGCGGCTTTTGCGCTTTCGGAGAATTTGCCTGATTTAACGACTATGATTGGTTTGGTTCTTGCGAAGTGCCTTGCTGCGCTCATGAATTTGCGGGCGTCAGTTATGCCTTCAATGTACATGAGTATGCTTTTGGTTTTTGGGTCAGAACCGAAATAATCAATCAAATCGCCGAAGTCCACGTCAATCATGGATCCCACTGAGACGAAGTTGCTGAACCCGATATTTTCGTGGAGTGCCCAGTCAAGTATCGCAGAGCCTAATGCGCCGCTTTGTGATAGGAAAGCTATGTTGCCAGGTTTTGGCATTTTGTCTAGGAAGGTTGCGTTGAGGTTATTTCTGGGGCGGATGAGACCAATGCAGTTTGGACCAATAACTCGGATACCGTATTTTTTAGCTATTTCAGATATTCTCTCTTCCAAAGCTTTTCCTGGAGCACCGGTTTCTTTGAAGCCTGCAGAAACGATAATTACACCCTTTACCTGCGCTTTACCGCATTCCTCCATAACATCAGGGACCGTTTTAGCTGGTGTAGCAATTATGGCTAAATCGACAGGTTCCGAAATTTGATCAACAGTTGGGTAAGTTTTGACGCCTAAAATCTCAGGCTTGCGAATGTTAACAAAGAAAACTTTACCAGTGTAACCCATCTGAGTAAAATTTTTAACTATAGCATAACCAACCGAACCTTCAACGTCACTAGCTCCAACGATCGCTACGCTTTGAGGATTGAAAATCTTGTCAAGGTTTATGGTACCCATCAATTTTACCTTCTGCTTAGGGTCGTGCAAACGGGGAAATTAAAGCTTACCGTTCAAGAATCAGTATTCCGTGAATACAAACCACATTCTAAGATTAAAAACTAACGTTTACTAATGTTTAATGTTTGGACAGCTTGGAACAATTGTACTGTAAAAAATGAGCTACTCGAAGTACTTTTTGATTTCACCAAGTGAGAGAACAGCAATGCCATTAGCTGTCAACATTTGCTCTGCACTCTCTACGTTGTTGGGACGCAGAATCAAAGCAATTTTGCCTCCTACATGCACAGCCGAAGAATAAGCATACTCTATGTTTATGCCGCCATCGCCCAGAATCTTTGTTATCTTAGAGAGGGTATTCTGTTCGGAAATGAAAGTTGCGGTGACCTCGGTGTTTTTCTTGGATTTCGCCAAATTAAAGTCTGCCTCTTCCAAAAGCTTAGCAGCTTTCTCAGGATCCTCGGTAATCAATCGAACCAAACCAAACTCTCCTGCATCAGCAATTGAAAGCGCAAAGACCCTGATTTTGTTCTTGTCAAGTTGCGACATTGTTTCAAAAAGGGAACCTGGTCGATTATCAAGAAATACGCTTACTTGCGTTATAGGCAAACAGTACACCTACAAATCAATAGTTCTAGTCGATATTTAACTTTAACCAAACTTTTAGAAAAAATGTCGTTCTTAACCAACCTTTATATTTGCACATGGATAATTTCTTGCTAATCGGAGATAGCAAGTTTGTTAAAGTGCATCGGGGTCTCCAAACAGTTTGGAGGACTTCAAGCATTAAAGAATGTAGATTTCACAGTTAACGACGGTGAAATAGCAGGGCTTGTGGGACCTAATGGCTCAGGTAAATCAACGCTATTAAACCTCATAAGCGGTGTCTACAAACTCGACACAGGACAAATTCTTTTCAATAATGAAGATATCTCCAAAATGCCTTCCTACAAAATCTGCGCCAAAGGCATCACCAAAACAGCGCAAACAGTCCAGTCTTTCCCAGAAATGACAGCTGCCCAAAATGTGCTCGCAAGCGTCCTTTTTAACGAAAAAAAAGCCAATGGTAAAATCGATGGTATGGCGAAAGCTCAGGAGCTCTTGGGGTTTGTGGGTTTAAGTAAAGAGAAGTTTGATGTGCCGGCAAAAAATTTGAACGTTGTCGAATTGCGACGTATTCAACTTGCGAAAGCTTTGGCAACAAGTCCAAAACTGCTTTTGCTAGATGAGTTGCTTACGGGTTTAACTCCGAAAGAATCGGACGAATCCATTGAACTAATCAAACTAATCAGTAAGCAAGGGATTTCTGTGCTTATCGTTGAGCATGTTATGCGTGTAATCATGGGACTGTGCGACCGCGTCGTTGTACTTCACCATGGAGAAAAAATCTGCGAAGGAACACCAAAACAAGTAGTCTGCAACGAGAAGGTGGTGAGTGTTTACTTGGGTAAGCAGTTTAAGTTTGGTGAGGATGAGTAATGCTGGAAATCGAAAACTTATCAGCTGCATATGGCATGGTTCAAATTTTAAGGGAAGTAAACTTTAAGGTAGAAGAAAAAGAAATCGTCAGTATCATCGGGCCAAACGGCGCAGGCAAAACCACACTGGTAAAGACAATAATGGGTTTTCTGCATCCAAAAAAGGGTTCAATCAAGTTTAAGGGCGAAAACATTGAGAAACTGCCTACTTACGAGATAGTTAAAAAAGGGCTAACTATGATTCCTGAGGGTAGAGAAATTTTTCCTCGCATGACCGTTGAAGAAAATCTGATGCTTGGCGCCTATAGCATAAAAGACAAGGCGAAAGTTAACGAAACCAAAGAAAAAGTCTTTGGTATTTTTCCGGTTTTAAAGAAGAAGGATAAGGCGTTGGCTCAAACACTAAGCGGCGGCGAACAACAGATGCTAGTTATCTGTCGAAGCCTTATGTCTAATCCGCAGCTGCTAATTTTGGATGAGCCATCACTCGGGTTAGCACCTATAATTGTGGAGAAAGTTCTCGATACTGTACGCACCATAAACGAGGAAGGCGTAACTGTTCTTTTGGTTGAACAGAATATACATGACAGCTTAAACGTTGCCGACCGAGGCTATGTTCTAGAAGAAGGCAAGATAATATTGGAAGGCAAGAGTAGGGAACTTTTATCTAATAGTCACATAAAAGAAGTGTATCTAGGCCTTTAAGCATAGAGGGAAAAGAAATTTGGCGGATGGCAAATACTGGAACGAAAAAATAGAAACCATGCCTACTGAAGAGATAAAAAGGCTTCAACTCCAAAAACTCAAAGAACAAGTCAAATATTGCTACAAAAACAGTAGTTTTTACCGAAAAAAATTCGATAAGGTCGGCTTGAAACCTGAAGATATTCGGTCACTTGATGATTTGCAAAAGATTCCGTTTACAGTTAAGAGTGATTTGAGGGATAATTACCCGTTCGGTATGGTTGCCGCTGAGTCAGATGAGATTATAGAGATTCACGCTTCTAGCGGAACCACTGGAAACCCAATTATCGGTGCTTACACCAAAAGCGACATGGATATGTGGCAAGAACTCATGGCACGCTCAATCCATACTGTAGGTGGTAGACGCAAAGACGTAATCCACATAGCTTATGGATATGGCTTATTCACAGGAGGTTTAGGCTTCCATTATGGTGCCCAAAAAGTCGGCGCAAAAATCGTTCCAGCAAGCGGCGGCATGACCCAACGCCAAATTAAACTCATGAAAGACTTGGACGTTACCATCTTAGCTTGCACCCCGAGCTTCGCGGTTTACCTTGCTGAAACAATGGCTCAAGATGGAATAATTCCACAAAAAGATCTTAAACTTAGAATAGGAATGTTCGGAGCTGAACCTTGGTCAGACAAAATCCGCGAAAGAATTGAAAAAGAAATGGGGATTCAAGCTTTTGACGTTTATGGGTTAACTGAACTTTGTGGTCCAGGTGTTTCAATCGAATGTAGCGAGCACAATGGTCTCCACATTTGGGAAGACCACTTTATTGTTGAAACAATTGACCCTGACACAGGCGAAGTTTTACCGGCTGGGAAAGAAGGAGAATTAGTTTTTACAGCCCTTAGCAAAACCGGATTACCTATGCTAAGATATAGGACCCGAGACATATCAAAAATTGACACTGCCAAATGCCCGTGTGGAAGAACCCACGCCCGAATGCGACGTGTCCATGGAAGATCAGACGACATGCTCATCATACGCGGAGTAAACGTGTTCCCATCACAAATCGAATACGCTGTCATGTGCTTCTCAGAACTCGCCACACAATACCTTATCGTTCTTGACAGGCCAGGAGCATTAGACACCTTCGTGGTTAAAGTTGAATTGTCTGAACAAGCTGCTAAAAACCCTCAAACCGACAAAAACACATTAAAAAATGACATCCAAAAAAGAATCCACATAGTTACAGGAATATCAGCTGATGTGGAAATTGTAAATCCAGGCGAACTTCCAAGAACTGAGGGAAAAGCAAAAAGAGTACTGGATCTGCGTAAGGGCAAAATGTAAGGACAAAATTATGACTTCCAAGATTGCAGCAGATAAGCCAGGCAGTTTTGCCTTGCTTAACGGTGACGAGGCGGTTGCACGCGGGGCAGTAGAAGCCACCGTTAAAGTTGCAGCATCATACCCTGGAACACCTGCTACCGAAATTTTGGAAACTATAGCTGAAGTTGCGAAGGATTTTGGCATTTACGCTGAATGGAGCATCAACGAGATTGTTGCAGCCGAAGTTGCTGCGGGCGCTTCTATGACGGGAGTGCGCTCAATTGTTTCTATGAAACATGTTGGCTTAAATGTTGCTGCAGACGCCGCCATGACGTTAGCATACACGGGCGTTGAAGGCGGCATGGTAATCGCAGTTTGCGACGACCCAGCCTTGCACAGCAGCCAAAACGAACAAGATACCCGATTTTTCGCAGTCCACTCAAAGCTGCCACTGCTTGATGCTGGTTCACCACAAGAAGCCCTCGATATGGCAAGAGAAGCATTCGAGATCAGCGAAAAAATTCACCTACCAATAATCCTAAGGCTTACTACAAGAGTTGCCCATGGAAAAGCCCGAGTAAAACTCGGCGAATTCCAAAAAATAAAACGCAAAGCGGACTTTGACAAAAAAAGTTCCAAATGGGTCATGGTGCCCTCAAACGCCCTTCGGCAACACAGACTTTTGGAAGGCAAGTTAGTGGAAGCAAGAAAACTAGCTGAAAACTCAAAATTCAATATCATTGAAGATAACGGGAGCGAAATCGGCATCGTTGGAAGCGGGGTCGGCTACTATTATGCCCGCTCAATTTTGGATACTAAAAAGTTTTCTTGGCTAAAATTAGGGTTTGTTCATCCTTTTCCCTCGGAAATTGTTGCTAAATTTGCTTCCAAAGTCCAAAAAATAATTGTAGTTGAAGAATTGCGACCCTACTTAGAGGAAAACATCCAAAGGCTAAAACTTGAAGTCACAGGAAAAAGCAAATTGGGCTTAGAAGAAATCGGCGAGTTCACCCCAGACAACATACGCCAAGCCTTTGCATCTTTGGGATTGACAGCTCAAGCTGAAAAGCAAGAACCTTTGGATTTGCCTCCAAGACCGCCTGCGCTTTGCCCAGGATGCCCACATAGAGCATTCTATTACGCTCTAAACATGCTCAACCAACATGTTGAATGTGACAATGAGAAATGCGTCGGCTGCGACATATGTGAGTATGCTTGTTCATTTGAGAAAGAGAAAATCTTCAACCCCCTCAAATCAAGGATTCGTTCAGTTAGGATAGGTCAAATCCAAAACACGGCAGTAACCTGCAAAGGCTGCATAGATGCTCCCTGTATCCTTGCTTGCCCCGAAAAAGCAATATCTCAAGCTAAAAAAACAGGCGCGATAATAGTTGACGAATCCAAATGTAAGGGCTGCGATTGGTGTATCGATGCCTGCAAATATGGTGCCATAACCCTGCATTCCAGCAGCCACAAGGCCATTGTATGCGACACTTGCGGAGGCGACCCCAAGTGCATTCCAGCTTGCCCTGAGAGTGCGTTGAGTTTTACAGGAAAATCAAACGACAAGATCGTTACAGGAGACATCGGCTGCTATACTCTTGGAGTTTTGCCTCCAGTGAGCGCTGTTCAGAGTTGCCTTTGTATGGGTGCGGGAATTTCTCAGGCAGCTGGAATGATTCATGCTGGCGTTAAAGAGAAGGTTTTTGCTGTTATCGGGGATTCAACATTTTTCCATGCGGGCATGCCTGGATTATTAAACATCGTTTACAACAAGGCAAATGTTTGTGTGTTAATAATGGACAACAGTGTGGTTGCGATGACTGGTCATCAGCCAACACCTGGTTCAGGAAAAACCGCTATGGGTACTGACGCTAAAATCATAAGTATCCAAGATATCGCCAAAGGTGTAGGCATACAAAAAGTAGATGTTGTCGACCCCTACGACATAGAGGCCGCAACCGCGAAAATCAAAGAGAATTTAGATTATCAGGGTCCATCTGTCATTATTTCGCAGCGTCCTTGCCCACTTTTAATTGAACGAGGCAAACCCCGAGAAATCAAAGATGAATGCAACGCTTGCGGAGTATGCGTGAAAGCCTTCGGTTGCCCAGCCATAAGCCTAACAACTGAACGTGCCCAAATTGACGCTACCCTCTGCTATGGATGTGGGGTTTGCGAAAAAGTGTGTCCTTTCGATGCCGTCAGGAGAAAAGAGAAATGAACCTTGACATAGTGTTTTCCGGCGTCGGAGGTCAAGGAGTTGTCGTTTTAAGCGACATCTACTGTGAAGCGGCTATGCTTGATGGTTTTGATGTGGCAAAAGCCGAAATTCACGGGATGGCTCAACGGGGAGGTTCAATTGTCGCTTTCACGAGAATCGGCACCAAAGTTGAGTCACCGTTGATAGAAACCGGAAAAGCAGATGCACTCATTGGGTTTGAGATTTTAGAAACCGCACGAGCCCTGCCCATGCTCAAGAAGAATGGCACAGTAATCGTTAATATGAAGTATATTCCGCCTAATTGTGTGGCTTCAGGTGCTAAACCCCAAAAGATTGAGGATTTGATGGCTCTGTTGCGGGCTAAAGCGTTGGTTCATGAAGTAGACGGTGTGGGCATCGCAGAGAAATTAGGTAACTTGTTGGTTGTGAACACTATTCTTTTAGGCGCTTTATCGGCGCTTCCAGAGATACCCGTAAAAGTTGAGTCTTTTCATAAAGCGATAGCTAGTAGACTTAAAGAAAAATACATAAACTTGAACTTGAAAGCGTTTGAATTAGGTCGGGAAAGCGTGTTAAAGAGTTAATTTTATTAGCTATTCCGTTTGATATAGCAAAGAAAAACAAGAGGAAATAAAAAATGCAGAAGAAAATACTAGCAATATTAGTAATTGTGATAATTGCCGTAGCAGCAATAGCAGCTTTTCAATTAACAACAAAACCAGCCTCACCTGATGCAAGAGACATAAAAATAGGCTTAGTTGCACCAATATCAGGGTCTCCAATTGGTCAAGACATGGAGCGTGCCGCCCGACTAGCCGTTAAGGAAATCAACGATGCAGGCGGCGTCTTTGTTTCAAGCTGGAACACCAAAGTAAAC
The DNA here is from genome assembly GCA_963840325.1 of Candidatus Bathyarchaeota archaeon. GTDB lineage: Archaea > Thermoproteota > Bathyarchaeia > Bathyarchaeales > Bathycorpusculaceae > Bathycorpusculum. The sequence goes on along the minus strand of CAWIYM010000003.1, from coordinate 89,307 downwards.
TTAACTCTTGTCATCGCTGACACAATAAATGATGCCCCAGCCAACGCAGTGACCCCAGTTACCCGAGCAGTTGAAACAGACAATGTTGACATGCTTATCGGTGGATATGGCAGTGCAGGAACATTGGCTAACGAAATTGTTGCCATCGAAAACAGAGTCCCATATATCATTGCTGGAGCCTCGAATCAACTCGTAACGAGGAGAGGACCACAAGGTAACTATGGAGGCTTTGGTCCAAACGGCCCAAATAGTGTAAGCGACTTGGAAGGCATGAGTTACATTTTCCACTATTGCACCACAACCTACCACTACAGCAAAACAGTCGTTGACTTCTTCGCAAGCGAAATGAAACCCTTAGTTGCTGCAGACCGAAACTTCAGTCTTGCACTACTCTACCGAAATGACGCTTTTGGAACAGGAGTTGCACAGGCAACTAAATTCTGGATACAGAACGAAAGCCTCCCAATCAACATAGTTGCAGACAGAGCATATGACCCCGCAACTTCAAACTACCAAACTGACTTAACAGCCGTTGCTGCAGCACATCCAGACGCAGTATTCATCGCTGACAACCCCGACAAAACACCACTCATAATAAAACAAGGATGGGACGACGTTGGCTTAAAAACCGTCTACATAGCAGTTGAAAACAACCAAGACGAAGCCTTCTATGACTTGTTAGGAAGCGTAGGAAACGGGCAACTTTTGGAGTCAAAACTCAACCCATTCATGTCGCCTTCATACTCAACTGTTGTTGAAAACTACGCTAAGAACTTCGATAAAGCCTATCCACATATTATGCCGGGAATGATGGGTGCCGACACATACGATGCGGTTTACATCGCTAAAGATGCAATCCAAAGAGCGGGAACAGTTGACAAAGCAACGGTCCGTACAGCAATCGAAGACACCAACCTCGACCAGATGCTTATCCAAACAAAGACAGGTAAAATACAATTCAGCAAAGGCATCAACTATCATGAAATCGACCCTGTAACCTTCATTGAGCAACTTAAATGGGATGCAACAACCAGCCACCTGACATCACAAATAGTTTGGTCACCACCAGGCAGCAGCCTCAAACAAGCAGATTTCGCATTGCCAACAGGCTACCAAGCTGGATCGTAATAGGCAAAAACAATCCACTCTTTCTTTTCTTTTATTTCTCGTATATTTTAAATAGTTAACATGAGAGATTATTTTAATCTCCAAACCAACGAAGGGATGTATTAAAAGATGGACATACCAACAATTATCTTAACGTTAGTTTGGGGTGTCGCCATAGGTTGTGTATACATCCTTTTAGCCACAGGTTTAAACATCATTTTTGGCGTTATGAAACTCGTTAATTTTGCCCATGGCCAGTTACTTATGATAAGTGCTTTCCTAACGTGGACTATTTCTGTTTCTTTAGGGTTAAACGCTTACATCGCAATTTTTGTTTCAATGATAGTTGTCGCATTGTTGGGTGTTATTGTTGAAAGATTCACATTCCGAAAGGTTCTGGGCACCGACAAACTCAACGAAATTTTCGTAAGCTTAGGTTTGATCTACATTTTTGAAAACGTCGCAATGCTAATTTGGGGAGCAAGCTCAAAGCAGGTGGTGAGTCCCTTCTACGGTATGAGCATAGGCTTGCCAGGCTTATCCATAACATATGACCGGGTAATTGCTGTCTTCGTGGTTGTGGGTGCACTAGTAGTTTTTGGTCTGGTTTTATGGAAAACGAAAATCGGTTTAGCTATGCGAGCAACCAGCCAAAGAAACACTACAGCTATGCTGATGGGTATAGACGTGCAAAAAGTCTATATGCTCACCTTCGCCATTGGAGCAGCCTTGGCAGCAGTCGCTGGGGGCTTGTACGGAATAATTTACCCCTTCGATTATCAGGTTGGGGCTATGCCTACGATCATTGCTTTTGCAATTATAATAATGGGTGGCTTAGGAAGCATCAAAGGAGCCATTATCGGCGGATTACTGTACGGCATAACAGAACAAATGGCGACTTTGTTTTTGGGAGGCACCTGGGGAAGTGCGGTTGCCTTTACTTTGCTTATAGTTGTGCTCATAATTCGACCCAACGGAATATTCGGGGAGAAAGGGGATTAGAATGCAACTCAAACTGTCTCTTAATACGTTTTTGCATTCCAGAAGCTTCCTTTTCATAGTCGTCTTTTTTGTTACGATAGCTTTCGTTCCATTACTTGTTCGAGACAATTTCTTCCTAACAGTCATGACACTAATAACGATCTTTTCAATTTACGCAGCAAGCTGGAATTTTTTGGCAAATTCGGGGCAGGGTTCCTTAGGGCACGCTGTATTCTTAGGCGTAGGCGGCTTCGCATCGGCAATAATTGGCGGCTCAATATCAAAAGCAACCGTTAACTTTCTGGGGACGTCGCAAATGCCAGTTGGAGGCTTATCTGGCCTTATTTTAATTTTGGCGCTTTTGCTAGGCGGTTTGCTTTCAGCGGGAGTTGGACTACTGATAGGTTTAGCTTGCATAAGATTGAAGGCTTGGTATCTAGCTATGGTAACGTTTGGTTTTTCAGTGATAGCGGCTACATTGTCAAGCCAATTTAACTCAATCACTCAAGGAATAGATGGATATTCGACGACAACTCTTGTGACCAAAGGTTATCCATTCTATATTCTAGTTATCCTCTTCGCCGTAACCTCCATTTCGGTAATGTACTTCATAATGAGTTCAAGAATGGGGTTAGCATTCAGAGCTATCCATGGAAATGAAGACGAAGCAAAGATGATTGGCATAAACACCGCGAAATACAAGCTGATAGCGTTTGTCATAAGCACATTCTTCGCTGGGATAGCTGGAGGGTTGTACGCCTACTTTATCAGGCTCATCGACAACTCAGTATTTTCACCAGCAAACTCGTTCCTGCCTCTAATAATGTCAGTCATCGGAGGCTTAGGAACGGTACCAGGACCAATAATCGGATCCATATTTTTTGTCTCAATTCAGCAAATCTCGACATTACCCAGCGTAGTTGACTCCTTAAATGGAGCACTTGGATCTTACTTCCCAAGTGTCAGCAACGTTGGACCGCCCCTAAGTCTTCTAGTAATAGGCGTAATCCTCATTGTTATTGTGATTTTCGCTCCAAAAGGTTTGCTATCATTATTTACTAAAATCTACAATTACCTTATTTCAGAACCAAAAAGTAAAGAGAAAAAACTCAAATGAAAGGCACCGATTATTTCGCAGAAGCATTAAGCATGAAGGTTCTTGAAGCAAAAGACGGCTACTCAAAGGTATCGATGAAAGTCGAAAAAATTCACACTAACGCCTTGGGTTTTACGCATGGTGGTGCAATTTTTTCTTTGGCGGATTATGCTTTTGCTCAAGCATGCAACTTCGGCGACAACGTGGCTGTGGCTGTCCAAGTGAGCATAAACTTTCTCAAACCCTCAGTTGAAGGCGACGTTTTGTCGGCTGAGGCAACACGGGTTTCAGATGGCAAAACCATGGGATTGTATCAAGTGACAGTACGTAAAGAAGATAAAACTGTGGCATTATTCACAGGGTTAGCATTCAAAAAATAACTCGCTTACCCAACCGCTTTATAGACACAATAGAAAATAGAACACAGCCAACAATATTTTTATGTCAGTCACAGCCTTAGAGTCTCGTGCTGGGGTGGCCGAACGGTTCAGGCGGTAGCCTGCAGAGCTGCTCTATATGGGTTCAACTCCCATCCCCAGCTCCAAGACCACACACATAGATTTTCAAACCTTTCTTAGACAACATATCAGAGAATGCACATCTGATACGTATATCAAAAGAATAGGCAGATTAGGCAGAATAGGGAGTTTAGAGAATCCAGAACAGATAAAGAATCTAATTTGCACCTATCAATCATCTGAGAGCTACAAGGAATTATTGACTAATGCCTATGACTATTGGGTTAAGTTTAAGGGTTTGAGTTGGAGTAAGCCGAAATTTACCAGAGAAGACGTACCAATTTTTGTTCCGATTGAAACTGAACTTAATCAACTAATGTGAAGAATAGCTAAAACGATTACATCCTTGATCTTTCTCTCTATGGGGGGGGCAAAACGGCGAAGACCTTCAATCGACGGAGGCCCGTCCCTCTATGCAGGTAAGTTTTTGGAAGGCATTGGCAACTGTTTAGCGATCTGAATATTGCTCAAGGATTTATGAGATTTGAGAACAACAGAAACTATAGTGCTTTTGACCCCTTTGATCTTCATAATTTTTTTGTGCAAAACGTTGCGGAACTCTTCCACGCTCGAAGCTGAAACTATAGAAACAATGTCAAATTCGCCTTTCACGTCATAAATCTCCTCGATGTTTTCGACCTTTTCGAGGGCATCTATGACTTGCGCTTTTTGAGACGGGTCAATAAATATGTTAACTGAGGCCTCAAACCGACCGTGAATATCATTGGACTCCATATTGGTCATTAAAAACAGTTAAGCGGGAAGGCTGCTTTTGAATATTCTTGAGAACCAAAATGGGCCAATTTGTAAAGTTGAGCGGGCTAACCTTCATGCGCCCTTAGTCATTGTTCATTGATTGGGCTCGGGCAAAACGAAGAGGGGGAAGACATCGAGGTTGGCTTCTACGGCTGTTTTGATTTTTAGGAACCTAAGAACTCTGGCCTGAGCTTCGGGTCTCAGGTCGCTCAAAAATACCTCAAGCTCTTTTGCCATGCCGTATGACTTCGACTTGAATTTGTGTTTTGATTTGTAAGAGGCAACCGCGTTTTTCGCATTCGTACTGCACCGCGCCGAGCCAACATAAGCGAAGCTTCGGGTGTTATGGCTGCCGCACTCAGGGCAAGTTACCTCTGGTCTAACGTAATCTCCATTAAGAAAGTCCTTTGAGATGATTTTGCCGCAGTGAGGGCAATTAATTACCTTTTGTTCAAACTTTATTAGGCTCCGACCAAATACGCAAAGAAAAGAGGGGGTGCGAGTGAAATCACGAGCCGAGGAGGGCTCAACTCCCATCCCCAACTCCAATCTGACCCTGTTTTGGGCTTATCTAGGTCAAGTTTGAGTCAATGGATCCTCTTCCACAAGAATCACAAGGTCTCATTAAGTCCATACTGCTTAGGCAAACTGGATTACCAAAAAGGGATCTGTTGAAGCTGGTCTTCATTGCAGTGGAGACATGTACCCAATTATTACTGGGGTTTATACAAAATAACGAATTTAAAACAACGCGCGGTATCGAATCCATTCGCGTTCTGAGATGCTTTACAAATCCTTTTCGGAGTATAGTGAAAGACGAAAAATCAATTAATGAGGGGTTTTGATAGATCTTATTGTCACAGAGGACAGGATAATTTAGGCATTCGAGTGTGTTAACGTGAAAATCAACTGGTATTTAATTAGTTCTGGAAGATTAAGAGAGCAACAACTCCTCACTAGCTGGCCAACTGTGGATATATCCAAGTTGGGTGAGAGCTGGTTTGATATAGAAGATGCCAAACCTGAGGAAATAGTCAATTTTCTTGCGCCACTCGGGCTTCACCCCGTAATGATAAAACGTTGTTCCGACTCCACCATCACACCTGGCGTAATATCTTATGATAGAGCAATTCTACTGGAATTTCCTGTTGCCCTCAATTTAGATAGCTTAGATCCAACCTACCTAACAATCGTACTGCAGGGTCCAGTATTGGTAACTATCAGATCTTGCCCAATGCCTGCCATAAAAGAACTCTTGAGCGACATAGCTTCCGAGAAAATACCCAGTATTAATCATTTAATTCAAATATTGTACCTAATCCTCGATGAACTGACTGACTTAAGCGTTCAGGCCGAAACGGAAGCCCGAGATAAGGCGTTAAATATCGATAAAACCTTAGTCGATAATCCAGCCAAAGTTGAAGCCAGTGATCTCGCGAATTTGCGGTGGCAAGTTGAAAAACTGATTTCCTTGATCGAAAACCAACTTTACTGCGTTACTGGTCTCGATTCCTCTGACAATGAAACGTTAGTAGATCCTCATCGTAGGGCTTATGTCAAAGATTTGCTATCAGAGCTGGAGATCGCTCAAATGGGAATCCAACGTTTGGAAACTCGGGTGAACGGTTTATATGACTCTTATCAGGCAATGGGCAACTCTCGCGTGGATAAACGGCTGCGAATACTGACTATTATCTCAGCAATTACATTGCCTTTCAGTCTTATTGCGGGTTTGTTAGGGATGAATGTAGGAGGATTGCCCGGTATACAAAATCCTCAAGGGTTCATAATCGTCATAATCCTAATGGCTGTCATCGGTGTGGTTGAGTTGTGGTATTTCAAAAGGAAAGGTTGGCTGGATTAGTTTTCGAGCATAAAAACTCATGCCTTAAAATTAGTTAGAGATCTTTCTGATTTTTTAAATTCCCGAAGAGACCTTCTTCCCTCAATACCCCCTCAATTTCTGGAAGGCCTTGGTAGAAAGCGTTATCTCCTAAATCCTTCTAAATACAGAGCATGAAGCCGAAGAGAAAAGACCGAAGACTCCCTCTGCCTCCGTCGCCGACGTTCAAGCCATTGCCCAAAGAAGACAGAAAAGAGCTAGACCCGGATCTTTGACTTAAATCAACTACTTCTTTGGCGGTTGGAAGTCCTAATGAGGTGGCAGGGGATGGGTAGAAATGATGAAGTTGCCAAGGTCTAGTTGCAGGCTTAAATCGTTCTGAGCGGTAAAATCCGCCAACAATTTGTACGAGTTAACGTCAAGTGCTTTTCTTTCAATGTACAAAACAAGGCCATCTTCGGGGATATCAAGCATTTTGAGATCGATGCCGGAGATGTTTTTGATTTTTGTTTTGAGCTTCATTGCCTCGGAAACATTCATAGTTGCAGTTAATGGGTCCTTGAGTAATTGAAGCTTTGGAAGGCTTTCTAAGGATTGACCGGTATATAGTCTATTCAATATTTTATTTTTTATTTTTTATATTTTTGTGTTCTAAGCAATAGCTTAAACCCGAAAAGACCTTCTTCCCTCTATTGGGTAAATTTTTGGAAGGCCTTCAACCGCCAAAACAGTTTTAACGCCTTGTGTCCATGCTTATCTGGAGAGTATTACCTTGTCTATGAACGCTGAAAAGGCACAAAAAATACTCAGCCCAGTTCCTTACGAGCAAGGCTTCCACTTTTTCATGCCAGATGGCCATTATTCAGGCGAGATAGCCACATCTCTTTGCTCTTTCCTAAGTGACCTTCACCACTTGGACATACAATCAATCAGGTTCCACTTCGAACGCGGTGACTTTCAGAAGTGGCTAAGAATCACTATCGGCGATGAGGAGCTCGCTCGAAGAATCGACAATTTAGACAAAACAGCGCCTGACGAACCAATAAGGCAAAAACTAGCCGAGACAGTGCAGAAAAGAATTTCTGAATTGCAGTTAATTGATACCTGAGGTCTGTTAAAATCTGGACGCCATAGGATAAGTCAACCCAGAAATTATTTGTTGTATTTTATATGTATTGATAATTAACTTAAACGAGACAGACTTTCCTCATTACCCCAGATTTTGGAAGGCCTTACTTCCAACTTCAAGCCGTTGACTTTCAACTCGCATCAAACGGCTATCCGGGTCCACAAGTGAAATCTCTCTTTGGCATGTTGCCTTCATTTGATCTTGAAGCTGCTCATATCGTTGCTTTTCCTCTTCAAGTTTGCATATTTTCTCCTTAAGTTCATCGACATGTTTTCATCTTCATCTGAGTCAGCTGTGTCATTTTGGTCCATTTCTTTGAGGTATTCCGCTATCTTTTCTTCTGTTTTTTTAAGCCTCAATAGAATAATATACACAAAAGCATCGGTGGCTTGTACCTGCTGGGTTCAATGTTCAGTTCTGCTTGTCAACCGTACTTCAAGTTAAATGCCTATCCCCAGTACAATTACTGAGATGAATGTGACGGGTTCGGTTCCCAAACGGACTTGAACATTAAAAGTCGGCCTGTTAGGTCTAAGAGAGACTTAGTTTCAGGGTTCGAGCCCCAGCGAGTCCACCATCCTCCATAAATATTTTGAATTGAATCATTCAAATTTAAGAAATTTCGCCAAATTGTTCTTTATCTATAGTTTATTATATCCGCAATAGATATGAAGTCAATATGAAAAAAGAAGCGCTCCTAAAACTTCTATTCATTTTAGTTTCAATGATTTTTATGACAACGCCTATGGTGACTGTGAAAGCTGAAAACTGGAGCTGGACTATAGTGGCAGATAATGTCAATTTGCAGTCCGTCGACATGGTCAGCTCGACTGATGGATGGGCGGTAGGATCTGAAGGAACAATAGTCCATTGGGATGGAATACGATGGAACAACATTGGCAGCCCAACTACCGCCAACCTGAGAGCAGTGGACGTGATCAGCTCAAATGAAGTATACGCAGTAGCCTTCGTTGAAGCGATTCCAATTAATGAATCCGTGATCCGATGGGATGGAGCAAGCTGGAAGAACGTAACAACCCCCCAAAGCTATCTCAAGTCAATAGATATGATAAGTTCGACTGATGGGTGGGCAGTGGGATATGGGGGATTAACAATTAGATGGAATGGAATAAACTGGACTCAGATAGAAAACCCGACTAACACTCCCTTAGAATCAATAAGTGTTATTAGTGCAACAGACGCTTGGGCAGTAGGCTCCAACAAATATAATTCAGGCATATTTCATTGGAATGGAACTGGCTGGAACATCGTTGAAAGCCCTGAGATAGTTGGAACTCGAACGTTATGGTCGGTTGATATGGTGAGTTCGACTGATGGGTGGATAGTTGGCGACAGTGGGATAATACTAAGGTGGGATGGGGCAGAGTGGAATAATGTAACAAGTCCAATCGACAAACACTTGTTTTCGGTTAATATGGTAAACTCGATCGACGGTTGGGCAGTAGGCTCAGGTTGCATAATCCATTGGGACGGAAACAGTTGGAGCGATGTAACCAGTCCAACTGGTGCATGGTTATCATGTGTGGATATGGTTAACTCAACTGACGGGTGGATTGTAGGAACTGATGGAGTATATCGCTGGCAAGAAGTTGCTGTTTTTCCAACTGACTATCTTATTATCATAATTGCAGTTGTCGTTGTATTAGTCGTGGTTGCTTGGTTTTCCATAAAAAATAGACAATCTCCGCAAACACTGAAAAAAGTAGTTCCCGCTTACTAAAGTTGAGAAAAAAGAGGATTGCGCGGGTGAAATCTCTTCTTTGGTGAGGGTTCAACTCCCATCCCCAGCTCCATAGCCGAATCCTAAGCTTTTGTGGAGATAATTGGATTGGTCACTTGCGTTTTTTGAACAGTTTAGCGTCGTCGAATGCGCATACAAATTCGAAGCCGTTTTCTATTAGATCGCTTGCTTCTTGGACTGTTTTAGCTACTTTGCAGGTAAATTCGTCTTCTTTGAACTCTATCAACTGCGTGTAGATGAGAGTGTTTTTGATGTTTTTGTGACCGAGTAGTCGCATTACGTGGAGGATGTCTTTGGTTCTGTGGTACTCCATGGTTGCTTTCCAGTGGCGGAATGTGTGAAAGGTTATTTGCAGCAGTCTTGGGTTTGCGAGTTTGCTTGCAGCTTTTTTTCTTTGTCTAGTAAAGCAGGTTCTATAGCCTTGGAGTGGGTAGGTTCCGAATATGCAGACTTTATTCTTTGGCATTGATAATAGCATTGACAGTAGTTTTGGCGATATTTTGAATATTCGGGGTTCGCTTCCTTTTTCTTGTGTAATTCTTAGCGTTCTGTTTTCTATGTCAAGATCTGTCCATTTTAGCATCAGGCTTCTCCAACTCTTGCAGCAGTTTCCTTAAGTGACGTTCAGATTATCAGATATTTTACATTCAAAATTTTGAACGCCACACTATCTCTTTATTGAGGATGAGCTATTGCAAGGGTAAGTAAGTTTTAATAGGATACTAAGTGTAATGAATATTCATGAATAAGGCAGAACATTTTTCAACAGGCTACTCTGAATTTGAACTAGGTGGCACTAACGATGTACAAATGTTTGTTAGCATAACTCCCGAACTAACCTTAGGTCCTTCAATTCGTCGTGATGGCATAACAAATCCCACAATGTTCCATCCAGATGATGTCTCAGAAGGAAATATGCCCTATCGTGACACAAGTGACGAATTTGAACAAAGAGCCCGCTCGTGGACAATTTTCAATCATTTAAAGAACTTCTGCCGCAAAATGGGCAAAGAATGGCGAATATTAGGAGCTCAAGGGTTCGGGGATCTATCAATGAATCCTTGGGTATTAGCTGTTCTCAAAAATAGCAGTTTGTGCGGGGGCAGATGTGAATTTTCGCGCCTTGGCCTCCCAATTCAGCAGGAGTATCAAGAGCCAGTTTACGAAATGGACAAAATTTACACATCTCTTGTTAAATATAAAACTGGCGAGTATAAATTTGAAGATGTTTCTTTTGCTTTGCGTCAGAATACCCCTGATGAGCCCTACATATCAAGAATCTCCACCGATGGGGAAATGACCCGAATTGAAAACGAAATTGAATTCCTTGTATCGGGGAAACCATTACTTCGCGGAAATCAGACTGTGCCTCTTTATTCAGTAATCGAAAGGTATTCAGACATTCGCCATATTTTTGCCACGCCTAGATATGATTATCGCATACCATTATCTCTGTTTCATTGGAATAAAGTGTGCCAAGAAGATTTTGGTTCTTTTAAACAGTATTTCTCTAGAAAATATAATTTAGCGTGGATTGAAAAAAGAAAGATCAAAATCACTCAAAAAGAGATTACCGTTCTCGAAAAGCCTAACCATAATATGTCAATCACTATGTCAGAAGATGAAAAGACTGCAGAGCTAAAAATAGATAACCAATCAATGGATGTTTTTGAAGTGAGTGACGGTTTAGTTCTAAAACGCTTGTTTAGGACTCTTCCGTTGAATGTGAACGGTCGACCGACATTTTGGATTTATTTTGGTGAAAGAGACCTATTTGACGGCGATAAAGTAGCAGCTCTAAACAGAAGACGACAAGCACTTAATACTCCACTAAAAATCGCTTTTAGCAATTATTCATTCCCTGGCCAACCGCTTCCGAACAGTCCTGACTGGGTAGACCTTGAGATGAGCATAATTAAACAATGGGAAGACGATAATAGCTTAGAAGTCAGTTATCCACCTAACAAACCAGGGCAATTTAGGCTTATCAGGCAATCTACAAATGTCAGTAGTGGACATGATAATAGATTCAATGGTAAATCGCAAATTGCTCACATTGAAGTATTTTTCCGAAGAAATGTCTATCCATTCACAGCTATTGGTATCAAGCGGAAGAAGGATAAAAGTGAATCAACTAAACTTGTTATGCTCGCATCGGCAGGGAAACAATTCCTGATGGGTGATACTATCGAAACTATGGCACAAAAAATGGAAATATATGGCGCTTGTTCCGATGCGATGATAATGGATGAAGGAAACGATGTTTTTCAATTAGTAAATAAAGATGGAATAAGATCAAATGAATTCATCCTTGATGTTACAGCTGCAAAAGTAACGACTATGATTGATAGATACCCAAAAATTTCTAAAATCCGGGGTAATCAAGAAATGCTTGAAGAACTCAAGCAGCATTATGATAAAATCGAAGTGCCTCATGTAATGAGTTCAAATACGAATCTCTTTAGTGTTGAACCACAAAGACCACAACTGAGAGCTGTATTGATAGTAGCTGAGAAAAAAGGATAAATATTTTTGCTTAACTATTATTTCTGAATTTTTTTGCAAATAAGAAATGCTATTTCAATGCCTGCAAGGATCGGGAATAAGGTCTTCCTCGGATTGGGCTCCATAGAACAATAGAAATCAAATTATAATATTTTTTTTAGGTTCTACTGATTAGCTTAACCGAGATAGACCTTCCTTTATACCCCCAATTTCTGAAAGGCCTTGGTTGGCTTGGACGTCGTTCCAAATGATAATGTTGTGATTGTGCTTGTGCAGTCACAGAAGTTAATATCTCATTTTTATTTTATATACATCTTTGAGTTGATTGAGGAGACGGTGGGTTTGAGAAGAAAGCTAAAAGGTCAATGTACCTGCGGTTACAGTTTTGAAATTTTAGGTAGCATATGTGAAGCCATATCTATTGTACGGTCACATGTTGAAAGTTTTCACAGAGATTTTCTCCCATTCGGAATTACAAATGATGAGGCGATAGAACTTCTAAATCAGGGGCATAAATCGAAAATCTCCGCAAGCACATCGCTTCTTAAGTGCATATAGAAAGGAAAAAGGCTCAAGTTAAAACGCGTTTTTTTGACTAAGGGCTAATTTCTCAGTCCGAAGCAGGCGGTGATCAGGGTAAGCTTCAAGGGCAAAGGCCTGTCGCCACCAAGAGGGCATAGGATAAGTCAACCCAGAAATTATTTATTGTATTTTTTATGTTCTGATGATAAGCTTAAACTCGTAAAGCCTTTCCTGCTATACCCCCAGATTTTGGAAGACCTTAGGCATTCGTATTCTCTGGTTTACTGCAAGATTCCCATGTATTTTACACACTTAAACACATAAACTTATAAGCGTGTATACGCATATGTATTTATGTTAATAAGCGAACTCGAAGGGACAAAAAAGAAACAAGCAAAAATTTGCCTGCTCGCTTATTCCAAAAGCAAAACAAGTGACTAAAATTGGGCCGCATAAACGTTGACATTCCAGCCGAACTAGAAAAACAGCTCAGATTAAAAACGGTAGAGCAATTCGGAGGCAAAAAAGGCGACTTATCCAAAGCTATCCAAGAAGCGGTCAAAACATGGATCGACAAAAAACAATGAAGCCGTCCCTCTTCAAATCCTAATAACTACATTATAAGAAGCCTAGGTAAAAGGCCAGGGCAAGCCAGTTAGCCTGGAACACCTCACATGAGGATTATGGGCAATCTAGCTGCAAAATCCCTTTTCAGAATGTTTTCCAAGCAAGCAACGACGCTGTCCTATAAAAGAAAAAAGTTCGGTTGATTGCTAATTTTTTTAGCTATTGCCTTTCGGTTCATTATTGGCAAGTTCACTTTCGTTTCTTAATTGTCGTTTTAGATAAGCAACTACTTCAAAACTTTGATTAATTTGAAGCGCAACAATAGAAACCAATTCCCACCCATCTAAACCATATTTATTCAACAACTCTCCTTGTGTTTTGACGCCGGCATCAAGGATTCCTTTTACCAGAGCAATTGAGACATACTCCCATTTTGTCATGTTTGTAACCTCTAACAACATTTTATTTTCTGTAGGACTGAATTAACCCAAGCAGTATTTTTCTTTTGAGGTTCATTTGGTTTGAAATACAATATACTTCGCAGAACCAGAGTCTTCAACACCTCAGAGGATCTCCAGACACACAACAACAGAACACGCCAAACGGAGTCTTAAAATCAACCAACAATAATTAGCGCCAAGTATTTGCTTCTAAAAATTAAAATAGAAAGGGTGCGGAAGTTGTTATTGTTTATTCACAGTCACGCATGTTAAAAAAGACTGCGAGTTATAGGTACGTAGAGTTTTTGAAAATCCGCGCACGTGATTTTCTTTTCATAGTTGCTGTGATTCTTGTCTTACTGTGGCTTCTAGGCTTTTTCGTATATAACCTTGGCACCATAATATGGGTACTGCTGTCTTAGCCGTAATCATAATACTTTATCGACTACTTTCAGGAAGCAGAATATAACATCTACCAAAAACGCAAACGCGGCACCAGAAACTGCTTCCCAACTTTTTTGTAACAAAGAAATAAGAAATGATTAGATGCATTGTTTGTTGGTGCGGGATAGCAGTCACATACTTTTAATAAAATCGGTAAGACAATAGCCTATAGTGATTTTTTATGAGCAAAGATGAAACTAAAGGTAAAATTAAACAGGGAAAAGGCAAAGTTCGCGAAGGCTTGGGCAAAATTACAGGCGACAAAACTGAACAGATTAAAGGCAAAGTGGAACAAGTAGAAGGCAAAGTCCAAGAAGAAGTAGGTAAAGCAAAAAGAAAACTCTGACACTATCTTTTCAATGCTTCTATAATCAACCACGATAATTCTTTAAGAAAAAGAAGTCAGTAATTATTAAGCGGAGAGCTTGTCTTTTTTTCTCTTCCATCGAGAGCCTGTCTGAGCTTATCAGATTTCTGTCTATACAACGCTGCTTAACCTCAGACTAAAGTCTTCCATGGATTAAAACGCCATAGGATAAGTCAAGCCGCAAATTATTTATTGTATTCATATGTTCTGATGATAAGCTAAAACTCGAAAGACCGCTCTTCCTCTTAGGACCCAGATTTTGGAAGACCTTAGCAGCTTTCTTCACTAACTTACATTTGGCAGACTCATTTTGCTATCCGCCACCAGAAGCTGTTCGTTCAAAAACTCCTCCAACGAGTCAAACGCTAAATCATAATCTGCTTGCTTGTGTTCGGCTACATGATTTTTTATTGCGCGGTTCATAGCTTTCAAATCGGGGATTATCAAAATTCTTAACCGCACACGCATCTGATTGTAGGCATTCCTTTTCGATGGTTGGCGGATTTGCAGCTTGGCCCGAATTGAAGTTAATTTCTTGGTTCTTTGCTATTTCGACTCACTTTTTACCAGTGAATTTTTCTATATCCATTTTCAACTCATAAGAAATTGTGATTGGCGCGACGCAGTCGCAAACACAACGCAATTTAAGAACAGTTCTTCCTACTAATGTTTTATTTAATTCATTTTATTGCAATAATACCTAATATGCTAATAAAAAGCATAATTGCTTGAATTAAACAATAGAAAATAGCAAAGCTTTATAGCCCTCATTCACATAACATGCGGAAATATACAATAAACTGAGAAAGAAAGGGTTGAAGATGAGAAGATCAAAATTAGAAATGTACATTGACATCCTTGGTGTGTTGGCGCAGAGAGGGTCAATGAAGTTAACACACATCATGTATAAGGCTAACGTCAACTGCAGCGTTCTCACTGAATATTTGGATTTCTTAATCAAACAAGAGCTAGTTGAAAAAAGAACCATCCAAAAAGAACGCATAGTTTTCACAGTTACGCAACGCGGCATAAATGTACTCAAGTATTTCCGAGAAATCACACAAGCACTGCCAATAATAGAAGAAACCCGAAGCCAACCATCAATGCTCTACCCACAAACGAATCACCTATCAAAACTTGTACATTAGTTGCCAATAACAATCCTAGAACCAGACCTTTCACGAATTGGCGGGTAAAGAGTAAGTCAAATCAAAATCCACTATTTTTATTTTTATATGTTGTGATGATAAGGTAAAACCTGAAAAGCCTTTCCCTCTATGGGGGCAAAAATAGCGAATGCCTTCAAAAAATTGCGCCAAGTCAGTTGTTTTTTTCTTAATGTCGACTGAAGAATTCTTGTCCGTCCAATTTGGTGAACGTCTTGAGTCTTAACGCTTAAATACAGATTGAGCCGTAACCCGTAATTATGCATAAAAGACAGCTCCTGCTCATTGGAATTTCAACTCTGTTGATTTGTTCTTTGATTGTGGTTATTTATGTAGAAACATCGCTCCCCGTGGTACCCCTCAGTGATCATCGAGACCCTAGAAGAATCACAAATATTCAATTCATTGATGGCGGGATGGGCAATGACAAAACAGTAATCACAATATCAAATATGCTTAACAAGACTATCGAAATAGCAGGCGGTTATGTAAATGAACAAGAAATCGAGGTTACAGGAAATCTTGTAATCCAAGGACATTCCACAGGAACAATTACACTAACTATGTCCACGGGCAGCGTTGTTCTCGGTAAGCAATACACCTTTTGGTTAACGACAGATAAAGATGATCCGAGGAATAATCCAATCGTTTGGAGTGAAAGAAATGTCTTTTACCACATGTACCATCCAAACGCGACTGGCCCTGTGGAAGAAGGGGTAATTGTCGAAATTGTTACCGGTGGTTATTGGAAGGGTGCAGACGCGTATATGCTGTCGACAAACATTCGAAACACAGGCGACTTCCCAATAACCATTACGAGCGGTTCTGTAAATGGGATTCAAGCAATAAACGTAACTGGCGCACCGACATGGGCAAAGGTAAACGATTCAATCATCGCAGTAAACGCCACAGAACAAGTAAGCTTGTTTTTTCCTCCCGGCTCTTTTTATGAAGAATTGCATAACGGTACGCCAATTTACGTAACTTTGGTAACAGCGAGAAATAATACAATTGTTTATGCCGAGCCTCCATATATTCAAAAAGAAGAATCCAACTCTCAGCAAACACTTTAGGTCTTGGGCAGAACGAACAAAGGAAAGACATCAAGGTTTGACTCTTTAGCTGTTTTGATTCTTAAGAACCTGAGAACTCTGGCCTGAGCTTCGGGCATCAGGTCGCTCAAAAAATTTTCCTAAAAAATTCTGGAGATAACTCGCATTGCAAGCAATGAACAGGTATTAGACTAAGCTAAAGGTCTCTTGGATTATTTTCGACGATCATTGTGCCCAAAAGTCATATAAACAAATCGCAGGATATAGTATTTCAAAGGCTTCCAGAGGCATAATGGCTATGTGTGCAGAAAAAATCTTGGAAATAGCAGCTCCTATTGCTCCGGTTATTGTAAAATATCTGTTTGATACTGTTAAGAAATGGGTTAGTGAGCGGGATTCGAAAAAGGCTTCAAAAGTTAGCGGTGAAGCCGCTTCTGTGAAGGTCGTTACTCCTACATCTTCTGATGCTTCGAGCGTTTCGGCTGCACCTGTCATTCCAGTCGTTTCTGATGCTTTGTTTAAGGAAATCGAGGATCTTAAAGACAAATTGGACGCAAAGGACAGGAGTAAAATTACTGTTGAAGATGTGCATGAGGTAAAGCAGAAGCTTGCTGAGGTTCAGGCAGTTGGTGCAAGCATCCAAAAAGATGTTGGTTCAATCCAGTCGGTTATTGTTTGGGCGAGTACTGTTGATGTTTCCAAGAATGATAACACAGATATCGAGGATATTTCTGCGCTCTACTTATACAATCTTAGGAACGCTATAGATCAGGCTGATCAGCTTGGTCTTAAGAGGCGTGAGAAGGAGGACTTGCAGGAGCTTCGGGTTTCGCTGGATGTTAACCTTAACAATTATTTGGATGCACGCCGCATTTGTAGGATACGTGAGGGTCCAAAGTTTCAAGGGGCTTTTCAGGATGCACAGTACCGTTTGAGAGACACTGTAGAGTATGCAAGAGAGGTTACGAAACCCCTATGGACAGCGCAACAGTAGATACTAAGCAGCTTGACAGTATCCTTAAGAGTTTTTTTAGTAAGGATCTGGAGATCGATGAGGCTGCTAAGCAGTTGTGTTCTGGTCTTGGTGTTTTGTTACAGGATCAGGACTTGACGGGTCGGTATCGTCGTGATGTGAGAGAAATCTTCATTGCGCTGGATACTAACATGGAGTGTTTTGAGGATGCTACTAGACGCAGAAAGGCGGGGATTCATGGTGCTGAGGAGCAGCTTACTAAGGCTGTGTTTGATCTTAAGCATAACTTTGAGGAAGTCAGGGATCTCATAATTACTTTTAGGAACATCAAGTTGGATTCGGATAGCCGCGACGAAAAGGTTATCATCGTGCCCGCAACAAAGAAAGCAGCGTCTAAAACTAATACTGTCTTCGAAGAATCCTACCAGACCCCCCAAACCTCAACCAACATGAGCTATACCCCTCCTACTAACTATACTGCGCCTCCAACCTACCCATCTAACCAACCCAGCTACGCTGATTCGCAGGCTTTGTATCAGCAGGGCGTGAACCTGTTATTAGCTGGTAACGTTGAGCAAGCTATCGGCTGTTTTGATCGGGCGCTACAGATTAACTCGAATTTGCCTGATGCTTGGGATGGTAAGGGAACAGCGCTTGTTACGCTTGCGATGCGCAACAACAACTTGGCAGGTATGAATGATGCATTGAGGTGTTTTGAAGAGGCGATTCGTATTATGCCGCAGTACGCTGATGCTTGGTATGGTAAGGGATTGTGTATTAGGGCCGCGGGGATCGTTAACTGCAATGTTAACGCGCTCAACGAGTCGGTTAAGTGTTTTGACCGCGCATTACAAATTGACCCGCAGCAAGCGGGCGCATGGAACGATAAGGGGATTGCAATGTTTAGTTTAGGCAAGCTTACCCACAACATTGGCTACGTGACAGATTCGGTGGCGTGTTTCGATCGGGCGCTACAGATTAATCCGCAGTTCGCGATGGCTTACCAATGCAAAATGACCGCGCAGAGCACGCTGCAGGTCTTCCGCAACACAGGACTCTTCTAAACCCCTACTTTGCCACCTATCGACGAGCAAACTTCAAAAAGTTTCCGTTTTTTTAACCGCCCACCAATCAAGCGCAAAAACAAAAAAGAAACGATGCCCCAAACTCCAACCCTAAAAAACAACCAAACAATGGAATAAGGATACCTAAGGCAACGAACAAACCGCAACCGTCCGCAAGACTTGAAAATCCCTCGAAAATAGTTTCACTTGGCTAGAAATGTTAAATCCACGTTAAGACCAGCATTGCTTATGTGTGCTATTGTTTGAATTTTCAAACCTAATAAAGTGTAGTTACAAGGACTCCTACGGATTGATCGCAACAGGATAAAATAACCCGTAAATTATTTATTGTATTTTATATGTTCTGATGATAAGGTATTTTCTGTGAAGCCTTTCCTATTATACCCCCAAATTTCAGGGACCTTTAAAAGACGGGCATCTTTACAAGAGCAATATTTGAGACAAGAGGAAGAGCTGAAGAAGTCTAAGATCAATTATCTTAGACAAGCGCCGGCTAAACCGGTTTTTTATGCTCGTCAAACGAGGGCTTTTAAGTCGGTTTTAGTAACTTGAATTTTCCGTTTCCGAGGTAGTAGAAATACGGGTGGTTGTTGCGGGTAGAGGGCCAATGACCACTAAATGGATGGTTTGGAGCCATTGCAATAACGTAGCTTCTTATGCTGATTTCTGGCACATCGGAGTTTGATTCATGTACTTTCTTGATTATATCCGAAGCAGTAAAAACTTCTTCATCTATGACATCAGCCCGCTTCAGTAACTAATTGCCAAATGGATTTCCCGTATTTCAATGGAGCCATCGATAACTAATTGTAACAAGTGTTTTAAGAAGAAATCGCATAATGGCGGTACGTGAGCAGGATTTATAGCTACGGCGAAGAAGCCCGAACTTTGTGGCTTTTGAAGAATCAGCCTGAACAAATCCTGAATCATTTTAACGACAAAACCGAACCTTCTGATTGCCTTGTTTTCTATCGCCCGAGCTTCGGCAGAAGCGGAGTCAAGGCAGCGCAGAGTTTGGAGAGTTCGACGCCATTTTGGCATCCAAGAAAATGTGCATCTCATTGAAAACAAATGGGACAATCATAGACAAACCAATCACACCGAACTGATGCTCAGACCCCAACAAACTAAAAGGCACGAAGTTTTTCGATGGTATCTGAGCAACTTGCAATGCAAATACTGTTAATACTCACAAAGAAAAGAGGGGATTTTTGCTATAAAATCTCTTGCAAGGGCATAGGATTCGAACCCAGTGAAAGAGGCGATATCGCCAATAAACTCAGTTTCTCCGCAACTTTCCCTTTTTTCTTCGTTCTTGATGACATTAGGGTTGTCTTTATTCCCACGTCTTTGATAATCGTTTTTTTCGACCCCAACTGTTGTTAGTGTGAACTAGAATGTTTTAAATCCTGACTAAGCGGTAAACTGCAGATAACGTCTTATCGTCGATGAAGAGACAACAAAACTGAGAAAAAGCCAAGGTCAGGGAAGTACAAACTTTTAATAAAAAAAATAACTTTAATCCTTTAGGAGGATATTTTCCTTGCCCGTGCTGCAGGCATTGTGCTCCTCTTAATTTGAGTGTGGCGCGTTAATCATTTAAAAAAATAAAAAAGGGGAAAAGTTATGTTTGCTTATGGATTGCTATGCCATTTCTGGAGCACAAAGATTGTAATGGTCTCACGCAACCACCTTAAAGGTAAGACTTAAACGATCTAATTTAATTGGTGCCATTGCTATCCTTCTTGAAGTTAATGCAGTTGCTTTTTTTTATAGAAGTCTAAATACAAGGTTCACATTGAGGCTCTAGAAAACACTAAAGAAGAACGAAGTTAAAAATTCTGAGTAAAGATTTATCAAAGTTCGCAGCCCCAATCATATTCTTTAAATTAAAACCAAAAAAAGGGGGTGATTTTGGTTATGTAGCTTTTTATTATCGCTTTCTGAGTATAAGCGCTCCGACTATGGCTATGGCGATGATTATTGCGATTGCTGCAGCAAGAATGTACGCCATCAAATCTGCTGTAGTTGCTAGGTTTGATTGAGGTATAGCGGTTGGTAAGACTGTTGCTGCGGAATTGAGTGTGAATGCAGATTCTGCATTTGATGAGCCGTAAGAGTTAGAGCCTGCGAAGGTTGCGATGACCTGGTATGTTCCTGGACCCGCTGTAAGCAGGTCTGGATTCACTTGGAAACTATAGAAGCCGTTGGCGTTGCTAGTAGCTGTACCGAGGTTGATTATGTTGCCGTTGGGGTCAAGTGCATCGATCGTTACTGGAACGCCCTTTACATCGGTGGGCTTTACCTGTTGCTGGTAGATGTATTGCATGAAAGCCTGTTGGCTATCATCTGATACCGCGGGCAATCCATTCAGAAGGCCGAATTTATTTGCGTATGCTACTGCACCTGGTGATTGGTCAGTGACTATACCCGTAAGTGTAAAGCTGTTTCCCTCTGTTACGCCACCTTTCGGTGCATCTATGGTAAGTCCGCTTGGTCCTTTACCGATGCAATATATGTTGTTGGTGTACTCGTCGCATGTTACGATTTTGCCGTCTGCAAGTCCTAAGCCCTGATTGAAGTCGAGTAGCTTCCACATTTCTGTTCCGTCTGTCGCGTTGATGCATCGCAGGTACGAGTCGCGCCACAGTGGCTTTGTTGGTGAGTGTTCATTGGAGTATGTGTAGATCATTCCATCGCAAATTGCGCCTATGCTAAGCGGCATGTTGGGTCCGTAGTAGCCTTCGAAGGGTGCATCGGCAGTGGAGTTGTAGGTCCAAAGGGGCTCGCCGGTCTTTGCATTGTAAGCAGCTAATTGTCCGCTGTATCCGGAGTTTGCGATGCACTTGCCGTCGTAGAAGTTGGTGCTAACTCCCCAGAATGCCATAGGTCCACCTGGCAGGGTCGTTGTTGGTCCCCAGACTTGTTCTCCTGTTGTTAGGCTGTAGGCCCATATTTGGCCTGTTTGTTTGCAAGTTATGCAGAAGACATCATCGCTGTAGCTGTATCCAGTCATGCTCCAAGTATAGTTCTTTCCAGCAATTGGAACTGGTATGGTTTTTGAGAACAGCAAAGTTGTGGTGAATCCAAGGTTGTTCTGTAGGTTGCTTGGGTAGCCCGGGTTGGGGCTGTAGTCTGTTGCGTGGTCATTTATCTTTACTGCCCACGCTTGGAAATAGTCTAAGCCGACGCTTGAACCAGTGTTAACGGTTATGGGAAAGTTTGTACCGAGCAGTATCTTTGGCACTCGATTTTCAGCGACAACACCAACCAGAGTTTCCCGGCAAATTCTTCAGTGAGGCATCCGTTACGTTCATCGTATATCCAGAGTGCGGTTTAGTCAGTGCTTGGTTGATTGTTTGTCCCAGGCTTGCAGACCATGTTCCATTGATCCATGAGGTGTCATTGACTGCGTCGATTACTCCGCCAATACGAGGCTTCCATTGTTGCTGTCCTGTACCGGTGACTCCGCCTGGGTAAATGGCTTGGCTGGAGTTCCAGCAGAGAATTGTTCCTGTATTCTTGTTATAGCTGTACTTTAGCAGGTCTCCGTTTTCGTCTGTTGCGGCTGTGCCGCCTGGCACGTTTATCAATGTCAGTATCAAGTTTCCGGTGGTCGCGTCAAGCATGTACCATGTGGTACCTGATTGTATCCAAAGATAAGCGAGCACTCCCTGTCCGTTGACTGAGTAATAGTAGTATAGTTGGCCGTTCGTCAGTCTAAGATATTGTTGAGAGAGACTGGGAAGAATACCGCCAAAAGATCCTGTTATTAATGATACTGGGTTGTTGAGTCCGTTATCGGTGCCGTTCTTATACCAGATTTGTTGTCCAGTTTGGAGGTCGAGGCAGTAGTACCCATATTGATTGCTATCTGCTACGGCTGGAGAGTTGTAGTAGATTTTTCCTTCCATGATTATCGGCGATGACCATGGACTCTCATAGTCGTTGGCATCTACTGGTATGTCTGGCCATTGTGCGTCAACGAGCCCTCCTGGATAGCCTGGGATAATGGGGTTCGACCAGAGGATATGCGGGGATTTCGGTCCGGTGCCGGCTGGTTGGACGTTCTGGTATAGCCATGTGCCCAAAAGCCAGTTACTTGGGAGCGATGACCATTCTCTGTTCGCACCGCTTATTGGTCTAGTCCAATAATCCGTGGGAACCGGTGATTCTGGCCATGTTGGTACGGCGTCTGCTTGAACGGTAAGTTTGTAGGGTTCGCTTGTCGAGCCTTGGTAGAAATCGCCGCTGTTATTTATGTCAAATGTTCCGGAGCCAGTGTTTTGGAGGGCAGCTGTGGGTTTAGCTGTTCCTCCTGGCCAACTGAAAACGATGGTGTATGTCCCAACTTCATCAGGAGTAAACGCTTTCCAGTCGCTTCCGACGTCACTTGCAGATAAGAATGGACCGATTATCTGTGTTTTTCCACTAGGCGATGTAATGTTTATTGTAAAGCCATCCCAACGTTGACCTACGCCGCCACCTGCAAAAGGTGAGTATCTGTCAACCCATACCACGATAGTGGTTGTTTGACCAACCCCAATGGGATCTGGCGCACAAGTAACGTAAGCTGAGGTTGGAACGTTCCATGGTGGTGTATGCGCATTAGCGTTTGGCAAAAAAGCACAAAGCGCTGATAAAGCAATAGACAACACGAGAAGCAATGCAAAAAGTCGAATTTTTGTATTATAAATATTCATTTTTTCTTTTTCTCCTTTTCTGTTTGACAAATAATCTTTCAGAAGGTTACTTGCCAACAAAAAGTTCCTATCATATTGAGTCGTATTTAATATGTCCTCACCTATCGTGAGTGCAATATTAATTCCAAAGCCGACATCAAGTTAGCTTATCTTCGTAAAAAACAATCGCATATCATTACTTAAACGTAGAAACAGTGAGTGTTGTCTTGTTTTGTTGTCTTCTTTGTCATACTCGAAGGAAAAGCACTGTTGAGATAGGCCACTAAAGAAAGCAAAAGCATGGTCATGACAAAACCCTCTTAGCGTTTATTTATTTATTGTGCGGGGGTGGGCTTCGGACACCAAGAAAGAGGCATATTACCGCTCAATAAGTATCTTAGCAGTTACTCTCCCCTTTTTTCTTCTTCGAGATAAGTTTGGCGGAAGATTGCAGGGATGCCAGTCAAACTCTGGGTGCTTTTGCAACAGTGGTCGGATCGAATCCCCGCCTATGACACTACTATGTAGTCACCTTTTGCTGTTGCTAATCATTTGATTTTTATGCTGGGCTGGCATTACTTGTTTGAAACTGGAACCAGTTCATATATTTTTGGAGCTACAAGAGTATAGAAAGCTAAGGCTAACGTTCCGTAGAATGCATTGTACCATGAAATCGCGGTAAAAGGGGCACCAAAAGTAAACGCCCAAACAATGAAGGCTCCTGTTGATATTATTGCTTTTGAGTATAGCCCAGGTGCGTTAATTGATTTGAGATCTTTCTTGTCAGTAGCAAATGTGAATATTATTGTCGCGATTAGTCCCATAAAGAACATTACTGTAGTAACTAATTGGTAGGAAGGTAATGTATCCTTAATAGCAGCTGCGGCTGCGAACATGGCTACATAAAAAGCTATTATTTCAGCCGGAATGAATTTGCCTATTTGAGAAGCGTAATCATCCGGCTTTAGGTTGTCAGCTTCGTTTTTCTGCTTAGTTGTAGATGAAGTTTTGTTCTTGATTGTTTCAATATCTTTTTCTGTTAAAACTGCCCTCATCTAATCCACCAAAATTGCTCTATTTACTGACCAAACTAATAAGGTTAATCATTCTTTGATTTCAGCAATTGATTTTTTAAGCAGTAAATAAAAAAAATGGGTTTTGCGTGATTTCTGAAGAAAAAAATTAGTCGCCTTGGATTGGTAGTAGTCGTCCTGCAAATTCCAAATATGACTACAACAAATGATTTGCCAAGCGTTGAAAAAGCACTCCAAAAACTTTTTTGATAGTATTAGCGGTTTACAATTTAATTCATCGTTTTTGAATTCGATAAGCTGCGCATAAACAAGTGAGTTTTTTGACGCCCCTGTGTCCGGGTAGTCGTATTATGTGTAAGATGTCTTTGGTTTTGAAGTATTCCATGGTTTGCTTTCCAGTGGCGGAATGTGTGGAAGGTTATTCGGTTGATTCTTGGGTTTTGTGCCGAGAATGCCAGTGTTGATTTTTGGCTTCAAAATTCTAGTTGGTTGCTAGGTGCTTCTAGCCCATTCAGACAGGATGATCTCATTTGTATTTCCGAATTCACTAACCGTAACGATCCCGCGCTGGACAAATCGAGCTACGATGCGGTGGGTTTTCAGTCGGCTGAGCCCTGATTCTTTTACCACATATTTTTGCAGGTATTTCCCTTTGTGTGCTACAAGGACACTGTAGACTTTTTGCTCTTCCGGGGTCATGGTTTTCAAGATTAAATCACAGTTTTGTGTTTTAGGTGCAACTGGCGGAGCGGTTGAAGTGGATAGCGGAATTGGTGATTCTACTGTGGCTTTTGGAGGAGGTACTTGTATTACCAAAGCTGCTTGGATGGGAGCTAACATGGGGGTTTGAGGACTACATGCGCCTCGGCTTCTGATGTGTTTGAGCTCTGGATAGGCTAAATAAAAGGCGACACCCAAAATGGCAGTAACAATTACCGAAACTAGAGCTACTGGAATTATCCAAAGATAAGATTGGGTTGTGCCATAGTAACCATCACCCATGCCGCCCATTCCCCAGTTGTTCTGGCTATTACCAAGATGCGATCCCCACATTTGACCCATCCAACTGTCCCCATAGTAAGTTGGGGCTGTAGCGGCATAATACCAGGAAACCGCTAGAAGGGTCACTAATATGCTAAGAGTGATTGTGAGAACGAAAAGGAAAATGTGCAGTTTTCTCATATCCATTAAATGTTTCTCTCAAAAAAATAAGGATTATGCAAAAAAAAGGCAAATTTTACCATTGAAGCATTCGGTCTATTTGTTTCAGTTTGTTTCAGAGTTGTATCAGCGAACTATCTTACCTTCCAAGCCTATAGTGTATTTGAGGTGAAAAAAAATGGTTAACGCTAAAGCCGCTGTAGTGCTGATAATCGCTTCAGTACTTGTAGCGGTAGTTGCTGGAATTGCCTTTGCTCAATATGCAAGTGCCCAAGCTGATGTAAACCG
Organism: Candidatus Bathyarchaeota archaeon; assembly: GCA_963840325.1. GTDB lineage: Archaea > Thermoproteota > Bathyarchaeia > Bathyarchaeales > Bathycorpusculaceae > Bathycorpusculum. The sequence goes on along the minus strand of CAWIYM010000003.1, from coordinate 63,829 downwards.
TGGAATAGTTGCTCAATATCCGCAGGGCGAGAATAGTGGGTATTACCAGTCTCCTCAGCAAGGACACTATCCTTATGGAGGAGCTCAGAGCGGCGGTCCTAATGGACACAGTTATGGCATTGGGATGTGTATGTGCGGTCGCTTCTGGTAAGTGGCCAATAAAACCCGTTTTGTTTTCTTTTATATTTTTGTATTTCTAATTGGTTAGGCTTTCTTTTTGGATCCACAATGCCTATAAGCAACATTAGAATATTATAATGTTTGCAATGATGTGCGGGTTTGGCTGAAATCAACCTCGAAACCGACGAAAAACGTTTTTTGAGCGTTTCAAAATCCGTTTTCAAATCTGTTTAAAGTCTGTTTCACCGAACTATCATATCATTCGAATAGTATAATATTAACAAAGAACAAAGATGGAGAAAAAATAAAAATGAAAACTTTGAAAATAGTTGGAGCAGTAATGGTTTTGGCACTCGTTATTGTGGGTGCAACAGTAGCAACAGCTTTAGCCTTTGGATGGGGTGCACGAACACCGTATGGTTCCCAGGCAACGGCAGGTAATATGATGAATGGACCTGTAGGTAATATGATGAATGAACCTGAAGTTTTGAGTCCGGTCACGCAGACAAACACTCAGACACCAACCCTTTACCAACCAGCCTATCCTTACCAAGCAACTGACGGAAGAGGAGTGGGTGGATGCTGGGGACGCGGCGGATGGGGTAATGGTGCAGGATATCCAACATCTGGAACAACTGCAACTCCTTTGACAATAACTCAAGCAGCCGATATAGCAAAGACCTATGTCGCATCACTAAACAACCTTGACCTAACAATAAAGGAAATCGAAGAATACGCCAACAACTTCTACGTGCCCGTCACAGAGAAAAGCAAAGGCAACGGAGCATTCGAACTCTTAGTCAACAAATACTCTGGCATAGTAACTCCTGAACCTGGACCAAACATGATGTGGAACACCCAGTACACCTTCGGAGCAGGCTTCTGCAACTGGCTCAGAGGAACAACCACAGCTACCTCAACGGTAACAGTTGAGCAAGCAAAAACTAGCGCACAACAATATCTAACCAGCTACCTATCAGGCACAACTGTCGGCGATGTTGCAACATTTAGCGGTCACTACACAATCGAGGTCCTACAGAATGGAACACCGTATGGAATGCTAAGCGTTAACAGCTTCACCGGACAAGTATGGTACCACTCATGGCACGGCGCTTTTTTACAAGAGCAGGCTGTTAGCTAAAATCAATAATTTCTTTTTTCTTCTTTTTTAAAGACATAAGAGAGGGTCAGTATGTTAGAATATTCGAAGGAACAAACGATGGCTGAAAAACCAAAAATCGACATGACAATCTACAACCTGCAGGCAGAGATATCAAAAACATTAGCAAACCCGATTCGCCTGGCAATTCTCCATTCTCTAAGAGATGGAGAAAAAAGCGTTAACGACCTAACAGGAATATTGGGAATTAGCCAATCAAATCTCTCTCAACACTTGGCAATCATGCGCCAGAAAGGCATTCTTAAAACAAGAAAACAAGGCACAAACATTTTCTACGGTGTCACCAACCCCAAAATCAACCAAGCATGTGACACGGTCCGAGAGGTTCTATTAGACCAATTAAATCAACGGCATGAACTTGCCCAAAGCTTTCGTTAGGAAGTGAGCGGATTATGTTTGGTTGTGGTTGTGGCTCAATTTTCGGTTCTCTTTTTGGCTCCAGGCAAGATACTAGTGGAGCACGAGAGGTTATACGGGAAGTGGTTGTAATTCCTTGTAAGTATTGTGGCACGCTTTTTCCTCAGACGGCAACTTTCTGTCCTCACTGTGGAGCAAGCAGAAAAACTTAACTTTGCTTTTCCGATTTCTTTTTGAAGATACTAAGCGAGTTGAGCATCAAGAAAGCCGCTTCTTTCAAAACTGAGATAGCGCAGTATTCATGAAGTCAGAACACAACCATTGTCCAAAACTATACTAAGATTCTCAAACAAGTAACCAACAATTGTGACTTAAATAACCCTGAATCCGTGTTAATTTTCTTGGCGTAGCAGACTATTGAGAAGAAATTTGGGATAGCAGACAAGACTGGAGATAGTAGCATTTGTCTTGATTATTGCCGTACTTGTTTTACTTCATAGATATGGGATCTTGAAAGTTTAGAGTTGAGTTTTTCCATTTTATTTTTTGTAGAACTACAAGTTCCTTATCATGGGTGTACATGAGTGTCAGTTTGTTGGCTAAGAAGTTAGCTGCAATCAAGCCATCTCTTCCTCCAAGTTTGTAATGCTCAGATAAACTTAGGGCTATTTGGGTGATATTTTTTGTTTGACTAAAAAATTCTAAGTAGGGGTTTTTGAGCAGTATCTTTAGGGCGCCTGAAGCATCTTGGGGTAGCCATTTTTGTGAGTGAACAAGCACATGGTATGCTTCATGGATTATTGTTGGGTTTACAGCTATTCGATTATCTGAAGAGAGGTTTAGCAGTAACTCTTTTGTTTTTTTGTGTTCAAGGTAGGCGTCGTCGAGGGCATAACACAGGATGTTTGCATCCAAACCCACGATCACTGGGGTTTGCTCCAAATAGACTTCATCTTTTCTGGAGACCAATTCTCAGGTTTCCCTGTGCGACGATGCTTAGATGTTATTATTTTATGCAACTCTTCGATAGCGTCTTTTTGTTTGCCTGGCAATAAGAGGTAGCCATCGCTTGTTTTTTTCAGGGTTGCGATGCCTCCGATCTGTTCTCGTATTTCGGCAGGTATGCAGATTCTTCCTTTTGAATCCACTTTAAGGTCTACCTGTTCCATAATTCCCACAATAATAAGTGGGATAATCATGCATTTAAACTTAATTAAAAGACAGGCCAAATCCCATAAGCACACTAAAACATGAGCTGTAAGATAACTTGTTGTTCTATCCCAACGTAGGTACGTCTTAGTCAAGAAAGCCTTCTCCTCTTGTGCACTTTACTTTCTTATAAACTTCATACAAAACGATTGTTGGTGTTACCATCTCATCCTGTCTGTCTTCTCGATAACTGCTATGGATCAGCTAATGGACCTTCCCCAAAATACTCAATCCAACCACATGAATCAACGAGAATCAAAGACGATCCGGTTCTTCCCTGAGATTCTCGGTATTGACGCCCTTAACAAATCCCCTCATTTCTTTCAGTGGTTTCTCGGGAATCATGTGAACAACGCCATCTTTCTCAATTACTATGACTTTCTGACCAGGTTTTAGGTTCATTTTATGTCTGATCTCGACGGGAATAACAACCTGAAATTTTGACGAGACAGTCGCAACAGACATAACTTAACACCGCTTGTTAAGCAAATTGCTTATCGATATATAAAACTTCTAAACAATTCAAAAGAAGAATTTCAGAAAAAAAGGCATCAAAGACGATATCGCCAACTTGGAAGGTTCATCTCCCATCCCAGCTCCACCAAGAATAATTTAGATATGCTTAGAAAAAACAAGTTTAGTCTGCTGGATGGCTACTGAATAAAAAGTTAGCTTTTTAGGTCTGGCAAATTTAGCCGTTTGCTAAGGGTGGAGATTTGTGCTAGGATGGCTTGCAGATTGCTTTTTTGTCGACCATCTCTATCATTTCTTTGAGCCTTTTCTTATCAATACTTTCTAAAGAAGGGATTTTTATGTGTCTCATAGTTTTACCGCTTCCCTCAAACAAATTTATCTCGTTTTCGCTCAATCCAGTAACGGCAAAACCGACATGAACACGGGTCTTCATTGCCGCGATATAGAATTTACCTGACGAAAACGTTACGACGCCCCAAGCCATTTTTTCTTCGCAGTTTGGAAGGGTTTCTTGGAAGATTTTTCTCACTTTTAGTAAAATTTCTTTCTGAGGCGATTTTTGTTTCTCAATATATGCATCTGCATCTTTGCCCATTCCAATTTCACTTCTATACTGTTGATCTAACAAGCAAACTTTTATTATTTAACTCGGGACAGCATGTGCTACGCTTTTTACCTTAGCCTTTTGTCGCAGTATGGACAGACATTTTGGTCGTTCCTTACGCCTCGTTTGCAATGAGGACAAATCTTCGTGTAAGGGGACGGTCGGCTGTAACTTGAGGACTGAGGAGAACTCGTTGTCACAGAAGGACCTGACTGTTGCTGACGATAACCGTAACTTGGCGGTTGACCATATCGCGAGGTTTCGGCTGGTTTTGCAGTCTGTTGGCTTTGGTATGAGGACTGATACCGAGAAGATACTGCAGACCGATTTGACGCTGCAGGCAATTCTTGCGTGTTAAATGGACGGTCTTCATCAAGCAGCATTTTTCGTTTGCCGCGTCTTGAATAAAAGAACGCTGCTGGAATAGTAAACGCGACTAATGCTACTACTGCAACTAAACCGATTGTAAGAGGAGACCAAAATCCACCGCTCACACCTGTTGGGCTCCAACTTGGGTTATTAGTGGAAGATGGCCATGGAAATTCCGTTGGGGAAGGGGAAGGTGAAGCAGGAGCCGATTGAGTTGAAGTTGGAGATGGAGGAGGAGTAGGGGTTGCTGTTCTTGGCGGAAAAGTCGGAACATTAGGAAAACCTTGTGCGTTTGCCACCGGCGCCATTGCCACCACTGAAGTTAATATGCTCAGAAATAATAATGCAAGAGCTACTTTTGCTAAATGTTTCTTCAAACCTACAGGAAACTTTTCCAACATAGACCTCTCCCTCAATACCAATGACTCTCTTGCAGATTTAACACTTTGCCAAGGACCTAATTCAGAAATGGCTATTCGATCAAATTCTTGGAATCGTCACCTGGTGATGATCTAAGAACAGGTAAGCTGGAACCTCTTTGCAGTCTTCTTTAAAACATCCCCGTTTGATTATGGCAAATAGAAGAAGAAGATTTACCCTTTCCAGCCCTTTTCAACACTTTTGGACCCTTAACCTGCTAACAATCCAAACCCTAAAAGGCAAAAGCAACCCAAAACAAGCTTACCCAAAATGCAATTGCAACTCTTCTTCTTCTTTTGAAGACAAAACAATTCATTATCCAAATTATCCTAACTTAAAATGCACCTCGGTGCTGTGAAATCCAAAAAAGTCTCTTTTCAATACGTCCACCTAAAAAAATGAGACATTGCGAAATGAACCTTCCCCCAAATTAAGAATTATCCAATATCAGCAGTATTTTGTGAAAAGTTAGCTAAGTGCTTTCCACAAACATAATAAGTTTAACTTGCCAAAGAAACAAGCGGTTGAAAAATATGCCAAAGTTTAATGTTAACCCAAGCCGAATTGATCCATACAAGAAATTCAAGTTCTTAATCAAATGGGACAATAAAGTTGTTGCAGGCGTCTCCAAAATGAGTCCGCTTAAACGTACTACAGACGTCATAATGCACCGTGAAGGCGGCGACGCAAACGTCGAGCGGAAATCTCCAGGCAAAACCCATTACGACGCAATAACCTTGGAGAGAGGCGTCACTCATGACCCTGAGTTTGAAACCTGGGCAAATTTAGTATTCAACAAAAGCAGCGGTTCGATGTCTCTTAAGAATTTCCGCAAAGACATAGTCATAGAATTACTAAATGAGGCAGGTATCCCAGTGATTGCTTACAAGGTTTATCGATGCTGGGTCTCAGAGTACACTGCCCTGCCAGAGTTGGATGCCGGTGAAAACGCAGTTGCTATTCAAAGCATAACCATTGAGCATGAAGGCTGGGAAAGAGACACCGGCGTAGTTGAACCCAAAGAAACATAATACACAGGTTAGGATGTAGACCTTTGCCAAGTCAGCCAAACATAAACAGAGGAACCCTGATCCTGCTTGCCCCAAACGCCAAAGACGCAAACATCTCTTCAACAAACATCTATTTTGTTTTTCAATACAACCCAGAAAAACTAATTCACACCTTCAACCCAGCCCTGCCCAACGCAGTTGCAAACCCCCCAGGTGACCCTCAAAGCGCTCCATCAGAATTCTTCAACTTAACATTTGAACTTGATAACGTCGATACAGATCCACCCAACCAAAACCAAAATTCAACAGGTTTGGGTCTGCACCCAGCGTTGGCCATGCTGGAGCTAATGATGCAGCCACAAGTAGGGGGCAAACAATCGTCACTGCCCATAGTTGTGTTTAAGTGGGGAGCAAAACGGACCGTGCCAGTTCACGTCGTCAGCATGAGTGTCGAGGAAAAATTGTTCGACATTACACTAAACCCGACAAGGGCTACCGTTAATTTAACCTTAAGAGTGCTTAACGCTGCAGAAATCAACATTAATCCAGGCGCTCGCAACGTCTTTGCGAATCACCAGAATACGCAGACAAGTCTAGTTGACTCCTACAAACTACAAACTGGCCAAGGTTCTACTGTAGGCGGCATAGGAGCTACAGGACTTGCAGGTTCAAAGGGCGCAGCTGCCTCAGTTGACCCGAAAAAACAAAAAATAAGCGCTTGAGAGACAGCTTTTTCTCTCTCAGGGGAAACTCCTCCTAACCAAAAATAATCAATGCTCGCGTGATAAAGTAAAAAGTTAAATCTAAAACAAATTCTAATAGCTATAGTTGAGACTTATGGACGAAAAAGTTTTGGTTACGATTATTGTAAGCCGAAAAAAAGACGAAATCGTCTACAAAGTTGATTGTGCTAAAGACGTAAAAAGCGAGGAATTAGCGCATTATTTAGACGAAATAATTGAAGGCATTTGCACCTGGAAACCAGAAGTCTGCGAAGAAACAGTTCAAACTATCATTGGAACGATCAAACAAACACCAGCAAAAAATAAGTAAGGATTAAAAGCTTACAAAATTAAATTGAATTATCGAAACCACACCCCAAAGATTAACCAGCAAGCTCAGAATTATCAAGACTTTTTCTTCCCAACCCAAGTTTTCTCTCATGCCTTTCACCGTTAGAAGCAAGAGAAAGGGTGTAAAATCGAGGCTGAAGCGGTAGCCAAACTGCGTGAAACCCACTGTGCCATGAGTAATTAGGATTGGCAGGATGCAGACAACGGCTAAAGCAGCATATTTGCTCAGCTTTTTCCAGGGTCCCTTGAAGATATAGATGAATGCTGGAGTGGTGAAAAACAAGCCCAACCCTATCCAGGTAGGCTTAAAATAGGGAAAACTGCTGAGAAGAATTGGTCCTTGGAAGAGGATGGCATAGATATGACGGGGTATGTAGCTGAGGCTGAATATGCCACTTGTGAAGTAGGGATCCTGATTGATACCTGGGATAAGGGTATAACCCAAATCTGAGAAGACTCCCCATCGACCAAAATTGTACAGTTCATAAACTCCGACCAATATGCCTAAACCCACGATAAAATAGGCAGCCTGCTTAAACCGCGGCTTCCAAGCGTTATTTTGTTCATAAATTAAAAGCAGAAAGAACGGAAAAGAAAGAATTACGGGCAACCGTGATAGAAATGCGAAACCCAGCAGCACGCCGATAATAAACGGGTTTTTCTTGGAGAGAGCAAGAATTATTGCTAAGGTGAGAAAAAGAACTGCTGCAACATGTTCAATGTACCATGATGAACCGACAGAAGAAATGAACCAAAAACATGTTCCGAAACCGAAAAGAACCGTCAACCACAATGCTTTTTTTCCGTTTACACCAGTTTTTTTAAGCATTAACCATGTAGCTGGAACACAGAGGCATGCTAGAAGTATCGACATTAAGCCTTGGTCAAAGGCTGTGCCGAAAAACGCCACAAAAGGCAAGAGAAGAACAGCAGGCATCGGAGGATAAACCACAAAGTAGTTTCCATTAAACGGCACAATTTCAGCTAGCCCCGTACCACCCCCTGAAACACCTAACTTGCCATGGAGAAATGCGTCAGCCAAATAGACAAAGTGGTTTTGCCCAGGCGGCTGACCCTTAAAGATCAAAAAGACAAGTAAGGCAACAAGCGCAATAATGAAGCATTTCCAACCAATCCTCAAAGATGATATCCTCTGAAAAATCTGCGATAACCTCTGGCTTTCAACTGTCAATTGTAACTGCTACCTAAGAACTTGGAATCAAATTGACACTAATTAAAGTTTTACAGATTTCTCAAATGGGTCAAATGGGGCAAGTTTTTTAAAAGTGGACAACCTAATAGTAATTGGAGTGTATCATAGTGGCTACACTTGAATGTCCCTTCTGTTATGAAATCCTCGAAATTCAGCCCCCCGACCGAATGCACTCAGCCTTTTCAATCTCTAAGCCTTTGCCAACTAGTTTCCACGAGAAAATAATAAAAAAGAAGTACAAGTGCGATCATCTCAACTGCAAAAAATCATTCACGATTTTCTGGTATGCACCTCTTGAATACTTCATCAGGCTATAACTTTCTTGCCTTGAGTAATCTAAATCTGAATTGAATTAATAGCATTGAGCATAGTTGCTTGCGCTTACTTGATTCTGCGAAAAGAATTTAACGTTAACAACCAATTCAAATTAGCAAGATACCGCATGTCACTCAAATCTATGGTAATAATCGGCGGAGGCCTCGCAGGTTTAGCTACAGGCTGCTACGCTCAAATGAACGATTACAAAACCAAGGTTTTTGAGATGCAAGAAAAACCCGGCGGAGTATGCGTCTCATGGAAACGCAAAGGCTACACATTCGACTATGCGGTACACAACGTTTTCGGTATTACCCCAAATTCCGTAAATAACCACATGTGGCAAGAGCTCGGCGCTCTAAAAGGGTTGAAAACCTACAGTTTTAAAGAATTTGTTCAAATAGAAGACCCAAACGGCAAAGTCTTCACGGTTCACACTAACCTTGATGAACTCCAAAAACACATGGAGCAACTTGCGCCTCAAGACAAAAAACTGATAGGTGACTACATCAAGCATGCTCACAGGTTTAGCGGCTACGACCTATTTTCAGCGCTCTCAGGAGGAATAGGTACCAAACTAAAGATGCTTCCTTTGATGGGTGCACTGGTAAAGTACAGTAAGATAACCCTAAAAGACTACGCGGAAAAATTCAGCGACCCTTTCATGCGCAGAGCTTTTGCAACGATACAATACGACATCCCAGAGGTTCCCGTGGTGATTACCCTGATTTTTCTAGCAACTTTAAACAACGGCGACGGCGGATGGCCAATCGGCGGGTCCATGGCACTTTCCAAGAACATAGAGAAACGTTATCTTGATATGGGCGGCGAAATAGCTTACCGTTCTAAAGTTGAGAAAATCCTAGTTAAAGACAACCAAGCTTTTGGCGTCCAATTAGAGGATGGTTCCCATTACCCTGCTGAAGTTGTTGTTTCCGCAGCAGACGGTTACTCAACTATATTTGGCATGCTGGATGGAAAATACCTGGATGACTCCATTCAAGCCTACTATAAAGCGTTCCCTAAAATGCAAGCTTTCGGGTTAGAAGTCTGGTACGGAGTCGCACTTGACCTTTCCAAAGAACCGCATGCGCTAGTGCTTTTCCAAGAAGAGCTTTTTACCGTGGAAAACAAGCAATACGATAGGCTTGACGTGGAAGTTTTCGGGTTTGACAAAACTCTTGCGCCAGAAGGAAAAACAGTAGTTAAAGTTGTTCTGGAATCCAACTATGACTACTGGAAAGAACTATCAGCTGACCCAGAAAAGTACAGTTTAGAAAAACAGAAAGTGGCGGATTTACTTGCTGAAAAGTTGGAGAAAAGGTTTCCAGGATTCAAAGACAAAATTGAAGCAGTCGATGTTGTTACCCCAGTTTCAGTTGAGCATTGGACAGGTTCTTATCGAGGCTGCCAAGCATGGGGTGCCCCTAAAGAGTATGCAAAAATAATCGCCAAAAATGGAGTCAGCAAAACACTGCCAGGGCTTCAGAATTTCTACATGGTAGGCCAGTGGGCTGGAGGCACAATTGGACTAAACACAGTATGTTTGATGGGTCGCAACATCGTTAGAGATCTTTGCAAAAAAGATGGAAAGAAATTTATTACCACCATTCAGGAATAAAGACAGCCAGCTAAAATTGTCACTTCGATTTCTTTTTGAAATATTGTTTCAATGGCTCCCAGTAGAATTCAGTCCAACCCTCGGCGGTCTCGTCCTCTTGGTCCTTTGGAACATTTGAATGAACCATCACGATTTCTGTTCCTTTAGGCACTTCACGAAAAGTCAATTCCAGCCTCGAAGGAAGAGCGCCTTCAGGAAAATCCGTCGACTTCCACTCCTGAACCAAACGCTTGCCCTCATCAAGTTCGAGGAATTTGCCCGAAATGTATCCGTCCCAAGCCGTGAATTTGCCGCCGACAACAGGTTTTCCAGTGGCTTCGCTGCCGGTGAATTCGCTGTGTTTTTTGGGGTCAACATAGGCTTCGTAGACTTGTTTGGGAGAAACTTTTGAGATGATTACCTTTTGGGTTATTGTTGTTACTTCTGATTTGTTCAAAACTTCCACGACCACTAGACAGTAAGTTGGAAGGGTTTTTTAACTTTAACGTTTAGTACTTAATTGAGTAAAAATGGGACGATGTACTGCAACAAAAGGAGAACGCCGAATCGGCAGAACCATCTACAAACTCGCAAACAGCGTTGAGTTAAGCAGCAAAGAAGGCAAAGCAAAGCTGGATGAACAAAAGTACAAGCGGAAAACTCAGACAGAGCTAGGCTATACGGACGATTCGCCAATCCAGAACCTACGCGATATATCTCAGCACCAAAAAGATTCCACTAAAACTTAACATCATTTTTGTTTTTGTTACTGCTTATCCAGTCAAAATTTCTTTTGAACGTGCCGATAGTGCTGAACACATTTAGTTTACTTCGAGTTTAAGCAAGTCAAGAGTTCCATATTTTGAAACTTTAGGTAAATAATATTGAATAAGAAATTGGTTTAGCTACAATGAAACAAGCTAACCAATCTAAACAAAAACACAATGGAACAAATCCAAGATCACTCACTGAGCAAGTGTGACTGTTTGAGTGCAACAACACAAGCTTAATTGCTTTAATATTCAAAAGGTATTTCGTGAATTGTTTTGACAAACGAAACTAGTTCTGACCCATTGTACGTTGCAAGCAATGTTTACAAGTTAAAAATGGAAAATGATCGCGTCCGAGTATTTGACGTTACGTTCAAAGCTGGCGACATAGCAGTAATGCACCATCATCCTGATCATGTCGTTTACGTGCTTGAAGGCGGCAAAATGAAGCTAACATCAGAGGGCAAAACCGACATTTTAGAATTGAAAGATGGCGACGCAATTTTTCTCAATGCTCAGTCGCATGAAGCCGAGAACATTGGGCAGTCAACGCTTGAGCTTTTGGTGGTTGAATTAAAGAAATAATGTAAAATAGCACTTTAGCTTTATCTAATTTGGGATTTTACTTGTCTGCGTCATTTAATCAGGAAACCGATTGGAACTTCCGAAAAACAGACCAAAGGCTAATTGTAATTAAAACCAAAAACGCAAATATTTACAAAGCGGCGGCGCTGGATGTCCTAACTAATTTGTCATTCGCCTTAGAAGTTCCAGAAAACATCCCCATGGAAGACCTGCAACTTGAAAAGGAATATTTGACTCAACTTAAAGTATACACTTCAAAGAGCCTCGAGGGAATTGATAAAGAATTCTTCAATTTTTTCAATGCCTTAGACATTGACCAAGACATGGAGAATTTTATTAAGGCTTATTGGGTTTACCCAAGCAAAATACGTTTTGAACTTATTGAAGTTGAAGAGCCTTAATCTATCGTAGAATCATGTTAACGAATTTTTCAGGATAAAACAATTCTAGATCTTTGTAGGTTTGGCCAACCCCAATAAACAATATAGGCTTTTGGGTTACGTAGGTTACACTTAGGGCTGAGCCGCCTTTCACATCTGCATCTACCTTGGTTAGTATTGTGGCATCAACACCCACAGCTTTGTCGAATTCTTCTGCTTGCATAACGGCGTCATTACCAATCAGCGAATCTACAACGAAAACTGTCAAATCAGGTCGTACAACGCGCTTAACTTTGATAAGTTCATTCATTAAATTCTGGTTAGTCTGCATTCGACCTGCAGTATCTATTAAAACTATGTTAATGCCATGGGCTTTTGAGTGACTAACAGCGTCATAAGCTACAGCAGCCGGATCGCCGCCATAGATACTTTTCACAACACGCATACCCAACCGTTTACCATGCTCCTCTAACTGTTCTATGGAGCCCGCACGATAAGTGTCAGCAGCAGCGAGAATCACCGAGTAGCTTTTCTCACGTAGAAAATGGGCTACTTTGGCGATGGTGGTGGTTTTTCCGGTACCGTTTATGCCAACAAACATTAGAACAAAAGGTTCCTTCCTTTTGCGTTTCTCCTCTGCCATCGTTAGAAGGTCAATCCGTTTGTTAGTTAGCATAACTTCCAGCAGGACTTGCCTTAGGTTGTCTTCAACGATTTTTTTTCGATCTTCTAACCTTTTAACCTGAACGCCTGCCAAACGCTTGGCAAGTTCATCGCAAATTTTATCAGCCACAGGAAAAGCGACATCATTTTCGACAAGGCTCATCTTAAAATCAGATAAAATAGGAGAGAGGTTTTCTACTTTAAGCTCAGTTGTGGTTACTTTGCTAACTAACCCTTTAAAACCAGACTTGAGCTTCTCAAACATTGAACTATTGTTTCCCTTCTCTTGTCGCAAGCAGGGTTTCGAGTCTGCTTCTTCCAGAGTTGATTCGCTCAGCCACTTGACTATACTGTTGTTGAGCGGAATGCATAGTTTTCTCAAGTTCATCTAAGCGTTCTTTAAGGGTTGCTTTTGCTTCGGAAAGGTTTTTCTCGACTGATACACTTGAACCTAAACCGATGATTACTTTGTTTGTGTCGGCAAGCTTCACTTTAATATAGGAGCTTCCTCCGATTGGAACAAGCATTTCAGAGCTTTCTTTCTCTTTTTCGATACCGTCAAGCGTCATGTTAGCATAGTTAATATCGGTTAAAGCAGCGTTTACCATGCTTATGCGTTGCTGAAGGGCATCCGCAGTTTGTTCGAGGTAACGCATTTCCATGCTAAGGCGACGCAATTCTTCTTCAGCTTTATTGCTTTGCGCCAAATCTTATGCCCCGTTTACTATCTTCTTTAAAATGGGGTTTTCAATTTGGTCTCCGGAAATTTCTTGTGAACTTGTTATTTTGATATGGTATCTCTTTACGCGGTGGCGGCTACCTATTTCAGCGTAAACCTTCTCAACCGCATGTTCGCTTTTGTCTGCTAAGAGTTCTCTAACAAATGGAGTATTTAGTCGCGGCTTGTTGATTTGACCTGTTACTTTGAAAGCTTTCATTTTTCTTCTTCCTGCACAACATCCAGTGCGTTCCCAATTATAAACATCTCGGGTCCAGTTGTCATAGAACCAGCTACCGCCGCATGACTATTAGCAATTAAGCCTGTGCCAACATAGGGAACACCGCAGTTTATTGTGCCGACGTCAACGGGGACTTTGAAGACGGATTCTAAGGTTTTTCTTTCTTCATCCTTTAATAATGGGTGTGCGAGTACGCCTTTGTTTGTCGCTACAGCTAAAGAGCCAACGTAGGGTAACCCTGCGATTTCTGTGGGCACCGCTTCGACGCCTAAGGCTTTCGAGATTTTGGTGATTTCAGTCTCTTTAAATCTTGGATCAACAACCACACCTTTGTCGCTTGCTAAAATCAAGTTGCCATAAGCGGTTTTTTTGGAATCCATAACTGTGATATTTCCTTCGAAAACAGATTTTATCGCAGCTAATTCTTCTTCTCGAACACCGTTTGAAACTAACATGCCCGTAGAGTTTGCGCAAACTAGTGAGCCAGCTAAAACTGAACCGCTGATCGATGTATAGGCTAATTTGACGTTTAGCCAGTCAGCGAATTCCTGTGCTTTCTGCTGCGGCACAATCCGCGGAATCAAAACTATATTCTCAGTTGCAAGCGAGTACACACCTATACTTGCGCTTCCAACGATGCTTGATAAGTAAACAGTCAAGAATTAAATCTCCTAATGAATGTTCTATTAGCGAAAGTTTCATGCGATACTCCTTTTTTTAGATTGCGGTTATAAAGCAACAAAACAGTTAGGTTGAGATAATCCAAAACCTCCTTGAATCCCCAAGAACAAGTAGGCTGGAAACGACTATCTAAGCCATTTAACACGCCAAAAATCAACTTTTAAAAATAGACAATCTTGGCTTAAAAAATAAAATAAAATATAGAAACAGCTATTGCGTTTCTGCTAAATAAACGGTTACGTTGCCGTCTTTATCTTTGGTTACGCGTGTCTTAATTTTGCGTGGAGGCTTCTCTATTCCGCGGTCCCAAATTTTCTCGTTGACCTCTTTGCTGATGACTAGTTGCGGCAGTTCTTCTTCTTCCTCTTCTTCAGAAACCTTGATAGCAAGTTTCATATGTTTGGTGACAAAAATTTTGACTAGCTGCATGGCGCGCGGGGCACGTTTCTTGGGCGGACGCACAAGAGCTCTTGACAAGGGGATGGTGTAGAATCTTTCTTCAACGATTTCTTCTTCTTTCTTCTTTTTCTTAGGCTTAGCTTCTTCAACTGCCTCGGCTGGTGCTACTTCTTCTTCAGCTGGAGCCTGCTCTTTAGCAACAACTTCAGTTCCAGGTTCCTCTTCTGGCACAGTTAACTCTTCGAGTTCTTCTTCTTTTGATACTTGCTTAGCTTGAGTTTCTTTGGACATCGCGATCTAATTCTCCTATGCCTTTATTTTCCTGGTTCGCCAATTGCGTCTCTGCTTTGGATTATTCCTGACTTTTCCGTCAGTCCTGGCAATTACCCATGTTGGAACAGACTGTGATTCTTTGCCAGCTTTGGCTAATCTGAGTTTTTTTGCTGTTGGTTTAACTCTTGCCATCTTCTATATCCTTCTGATTTTTGTCTCTCGCTTCCTTGATTGAAGCTGAACTAGGATCCCCTTGAGCTGTGCATCTGAAAGCGGAATAGGCAACTTTCCTGTTTGCGCCATCTCAATCAGCTGCATCTCAATGTTCTCAGCAAAGTCTTTTTTAACCATTTTCAGGTTATTTAGCCTTTGCCGAGCTTCAGGCGCCAATATCTTACTGAGCAACGCCTGTTTTTGATCTTCCATCTGCTGTTCTGCTTGAGCTTGCCTTTGTTCATCACTTACGCGATTTTGCATCGACAAAAGTTTTCGTTTACGAATCTGGTCAAGCTCATCATCAGCCATTGTCCTATTCGCCTTGATATTTCTTGAGCTCTGGGACAGTTTTAACTAATTCTTTCGATAAGTCTCCAGCAACTTCTTGGAGAAGCTTCCGTCCTTTAGGAGACATTATTCTGCCTTTAGGTCGGGTAATTTGGATTAAGCCTGCAGCCTCAAGTTGTTGAAGTGTTTTACGAATACCGCTTCCACCGGCTTTTTTCACGCGATCAGGTTTACTGCCGCGGTTCTTTCTACCGCCGTATTCAGCGCGTAGTTTTTCAAGCCCGATTGGACCATAAATGTACACTTTACGCAGAATTGATGCACTTCTGGTATACCACCAGTTGGGGTCTTGCGGCTGCTTCTCAACATGCATGCCCGTTTTAGCAAAAGTTGCCCATGGAAGTGGTTGAACTGCGTCAACGTTTTCCCTAAGATACTTTGCCAATCGGTTGATAAATTTTGAAGCTGGAACGTCATGAGGAGTCGTCAAAGAGTCTCTATCCTTTGGTTTTTCCTTGCAGTTAAACAATGAAGCCTAATATAAATATTCTCTGAATAACAAAGCAGCTTCCCAGCCGCTTGGGGCTCATTATCTTTCATTTATAGCCATTGTGCAGGAATTAAATAACAGAATTTTCTAATAAAGAGCGCCCTAAACAAGATACGAGTTGAGCAAATTTTTGAACCTTGCGATTGTTACTTCATCATGTGACAACATTTCCTTATATCGAATCCAATTGTAACATGCTGATAGGAAGCAATTTACTAAGAGCCAACAAGTTGAGCGGGTCTGGCGACTAACATGAGAAGGTGTCTACAACATTTTTGCACCTCTTTTATGTTAGTCCGCGGCTAAATCCGCTCAATTAAACATTTTTCCCCCCTCGACAAATATGCATATCTTCGACAACTTCTCTTTCTAAGTCAAATTATTTACTTAATAGCCAATCACAGAAACATTGAAAATATAAAACTTGTAATTGTGTAGGCACAACCACATCATTATTTATTTTAAAAGACAATTAGTTATGATAGGAAAGGTTAACTTAAAAGCAAGCGAAGTATTTCCCCCTCTCTCTTCCTGAATTCGTTTGCGTTTAAGTTAACCCTTTTCTCTCTTCCCTTAAGCCCACAAGGTTTTATTGTATCCATCAAATAAAAACTTAGTGACAATAGCTTTTTTGCTTAACATACAATCGTTTTGTCGGTGGCTTGTAAAATTTGCCATAAAATACCTTTGAAAACATTTTCAAAGGGTATCTAAACTCATCGCCAAATAGTTTATCAAAACCTTTAATCCCAACGCTTTTTACCTCTTCAAATTAAGATATTGTTTGGTGTTAAGTTTGCCTTTATTCCAATGTAAGGTATGTGGCAGAAAGAAGAAGGAAGAATTTGAGGTTTCTTGTACAGGCGATGTTAAACGTAACGTGGAGAAGGCGCCTTGGTGCTGCGGGGAACCCATGATTGAAGTTCTCGAGGATTAACCAATGAGTTCTGTTTGGACTTCAATTATTTTTTAATTAATCCCAAACTTGTTACATTTTTCTACAGGCGTTAAGGTTTGAAGGTTTCTAAAGTCGCTTGTTCAATATTATTGAAATGTCAAATTGGTCCATCGTAGATCTCATTGTGCATTAGTTCTGCGGGTGAAGTGGGAAAAAACATTTAAAAAGGGTGATAGAAGGTAATTGAAGCTGGACGATTCCATAATGGTGAAGAAGGAAGAAGAGATCAAAAAAATCAATCTTGAAAAACTAAAGAAAGATTTGAACTTCGACTATCATTCGTCTCGGTTCTTCTCTCTTCTCTTTATGGGAATTTATGTTGTAGCAATAACAATCTTCTGTGTGGAATACAATGTTATTCCAGGACCGGAATTCTTTGTTTTGGGCATATTGTTTTACGCTTCCTATAATAAACGAACATGGAGCGCCTTAAAGGATTGGCTCCCATTCGTTACAGTTTTCATTTCTTACGAAATCATGTATAGCTTCGTAGGTACTGTCTCCCTGTATAATCTTCATTCTGGCCCCCGTAATTTTGATGCCCAGATATTTGGTCAGCTTCCGAGCCTTATTCTGCAGCAGGGTTTTAGGTTTCCAGTTTTAGATTATGTTGGAGCCGTCTTCTACGGAATATACTTCTTTGTACCAACCGTATTCGCGTTTATTATTTGGAAAAAAAGCCCTCAGAACTATTGGAAATACATAGTTGCCTTCGGCGTACTAACCTACGCTGCTTTGATAACTTACCTCTTTTACCCTGTGGCACCTCCGTGGTATGAGTTTAACTCAGTTTTCACTTCCGCCTATACTGGACCGGTGGTTCAGAGAGTCTTAACCACTTCAGTTGATGTCAACCTGGGAATTCCTGTCTACAGAACATTGTTTGATTTCTTAGGCGGAAACTTATTTGCTGCCTTCCCCAGTATGCATTCAGCAATGCCATGGCTAGTTTTCCTTTTTACTTTTAAAATTTGGAAGTGGAAGAGTCTTCCAGTTGCAATAATTCCTGTTGGAACTTGGTTTAGCGCGGTCTACTTAGGCGAACATTATATAGTTGATGTTTTTGGAGGAATTGCTTATGCGGTCATCGCGTTTGTTGCTGTAGAGAAAATCTTTCCATTACTTTCAAAGAGAATTGAGGTTTTAAAGCGACATATGCCAACTGAAAGCAAAGCATGTTAACAGAAAAAATTAGCTCACTTGAATCTATGGCTATAAGTTTTTAAACAATTTTCAGAGCAGTACACTAAACCATTTTTGGAATCCTGAAGAAAAAAGGTTCCTTAAGTTCGCGGTTATGCAACAAAGGTATTCGAAATCTAAAGGGTATAAATCAGAAGATTGACTTGGAGCAAATTTAAATTCTACTCCTCCCTAAGGCACATTACAAACGGTAGTATTCATGAGACGCATCCCAACGCAACTCTTTGGTCCAGTTTGCAAAAACCCTGAACTCTTAAGGAGCTTTGCCCGAGGCTCATACAGGCAGTTTGTAAAATCTAAAATGGATTACCGAAATGAAGATGGAAGGAGCTCATCTCTTTGGCTTTTAAGTCTAAGAATTACTCATCGCTGCAATCACCGATGTGCCATATGTGCGCAATGGGGAAAAGTTGGGTACAACGCGCGGGAAGATACACCCAAAGTTACAGGCGAAGTACCGGTTGAAATATACAAGAAAGTAATAGATGAAGTTGCCCCCAAAAAAGTTCATGTTTACATAACAGGCGGCGAACCCTTCCTCTACGAACAGCTTATTCCGCTTGTAAACTATATGAAACAAAAAGATCTTACGGTCCAGATTGTAACAAATGGAGTTGGGCTGGAAAAAAATGCTCAAACCATAGTTGACAACGGTTGGGATATGATTTGCGTCTCATTCGATGGCCCAAAAGAAATCCATGATAAATGCAGAGGTACTCCTGGAGCGTTGGAGACGGCAACCAAAGGAATAATGGCGATACAAAAAATAAAGAAAGAGAAAAAGACCAAGAAACCGGGCATTTATGTTCTGACAACCATTTCAAAAAACAACGAATCAACACTCTATGAGACAGCTAGAGAAGCCGAAAAACTAACGCCTGATGGAATGATAATCTATTATTCATGGTTTACTAAGGAATCAATTGGGCAAAAACATACAAAAATCGCTCAAGAAAAGCTTGGAGTGACCCCCTTTGCGTGGAAAGGATATGTCCGCGACACCTCAGTGTTAGACATTGAAAAAATCACTAAACAAGTTCAACAAATAAAATCTGAAAAATTCAAAATGCCTATCCTACTTGTGCCAGATCTAAAAATAGAACAAATCCGATCATATTATACCGAACCAGAGAACCTTTTCGGATACAAAAAATGCGTGTCACCTTGGTTCCAACTTGACATTATGCCAAATGGCGACACTGTCACATGCAGAGACTTCCCCGACTTCGTTACAGGAAACATACAAGAATCAAGCATACAGGAAATATACAACGGTGAAAAACACCGAAAGTTCAGGCAAGCTCTAAAAAGCTGCGATAACGGTGTCTTTCCAGTGTGCTCTCGTTGCTGCGGTTTAATGGGATACTAAAAATTACTATGCTCTAATGGAGAAAACACTGCATTGACCAACCTGCCACCAAAAGAAAAAGACACAAAGGCGTCTCGCCCTTCAACTATAAAGACACCCATAGATGTAGCCATCCTAACTTTTAACAGTGAACGTAAACTCAAAGAATGTATTGATTCCATCTACAGAAACATACCTGTTAACAATCTCATTGTTGTTGATGGTTTCTCAGCAGACAACACCGAAAGGATCATTGGCGAATATCAAAAGAAATACGGCAACGTTATTTTTGTTCAGGAGAAGGGGACAAGAGGTAGTGCAAGGCAAACAGCGATTGGGCTGGTAAAAACAGACTGGTTTGTCTTCGTGGACAGTGACGTGGTTTTATCAAATAACTGGTTTGCCAAAGCAGAAAAACTTGTAAACAATGATGTCGGCGGTGTATGGGGAATCGAAATTTGGTCAGTTCTAAAAGACAACAAAATCCTCAGCCTCTTCGAAAGAGTCACTTTGAAAATCTTTGAGCAACGAGGTGGCACCCACGACCTTTTGGTTCGCACTAAAACAGTTAAGGACATCAATATTCCCTTTGAGCTGCACACCTATGAAGATGGATACATCAAGGATTGGATAGAATCCAAAGGCTACAAAGTCCTTGGAGTTTATGAACCATGCTGTATTCATTATAGGCCAGAAACAGTTTGGACCATGCAGAAACACATCGAATTTGTTGTTAGCGACCTAAAATATGCAGTTCACCGTCCAATTCTCCTGCCTTCATATGGTTTCTACTCAGTAATCGTGGGCTTCCAGATTTTTTCAAACAACAACGGCAAACAAGACAAGAAACGCATTAGAGGCTGACGGTTGAAGTCATAGCATGAATAGCTCGTTTAGCCAGTAAGAGTTTGCGACGCTATGTTGCAGCGTTGCCAAGAGAATTTTTTCAGGTAGAGCAGACAAGTAGAAACATGGATGTAAAACCAACATAAAAAAAGTGGTTTCGGAAGCGGAAAGTTAAAGTTAATAATTGGTGCGATGTTTAATTGAACCCTTAAAGCCCGGTGGTGTAGTGGTCAAGCATAGGGGCCTCTGGAGTCCTTGACGAGAGTTCGAATCTCTCCCGGGCTACCAAAAACAACTCCAGAGTAATTATCTAAACGTCTTTTGAAACTAAAACAAAATGGTTTTTCGGAATCTATTATGAAGGATTTGCGCAATAGAACTCAAATTGAGAATCTAATCTAAAGTTTAAAAAAATGTTTTCTTAAGGCTTAGAATGCCTGAATAATTGCTAAGTAAAGAATGATTCCCAAAACAATTGCAATCGACCATAGAGTAATAGTGACGTCCATCACACGCTTCTTTCTAAAACAGGTCTGCAAATCCGCCTTCAAATGCCAAGAACTCACCAGCCAAATGCCGAACAAAGCAGCTAGAAGTCCTGAGGAAACATGAACGAGTGTCACTATCACCAAGGGATCTGCGAAGTTTACTGTACCAGTCATACTAAAGAAAATCCCGAAAGACGGGACCATAACAATTATGATGGATATTAAATGCAGTGTTACCGCAGATAGCATTACCATTCCATGCTGTCTGTACTTCTTCTTACTTTTCAGAAAAATAGCGGCTAGCAGCAAACTGAGAACAATTATCTGAATGCCTAAGCTAATTGTTGATTCAACATATAACAAAGTGACTTCTCCCTTGAAAGCAATATTGTTTATTCAACGTAAAAGGTTTGTTCTTTTTTTAACCAGACTTTTTTTTAAAGCGGAAATTTCGGTAGAAATTAGCGTCAGAGAATGGTAACTCACGGGCGCTTACTTTCCAGAAGTAAATTAATACTTTTCTTGGCCTGAAGGATTTACGTGACGATTAGCTGTGATCCAAATTATTTTTGAAAGCCGCACTCTAATCTTAGCTCTTGTTAAGGGCAATAGAAGAAGAAGATTTACCCTTTCCAACCCTTTTCCACACTTTTTGACCCACAACCTGCAGACATTTCAAACCCCAAACATCGAAAGCAACCCAAAACAAGCTTACCCAAAATGCAATTGCACCTCTTCTTCTTCTTTTGAAGAAACTTTAGCATTAAAGAAATATGGCTGCTTCTCGCGTTGACTTAGTCTTCCTAATAAAAGCTAAAAAATAAGCTGCAGGTTTATATGTCAAACATGAGCAGATACCTAAACTGAGGCGTTCCTATGGCTGATTTGAAGGGTTGCCCATTTGGACAAGACATAAAAAACGACTGTAAAACCTGCGATTACGGTGACACAAACCATTATGATGCTATAACCGGTAAATGCATTAAACGTTAATTGTAATCAAGCTTTCTTCAAGAAACATTTTCGTTAGGGGAAGATGTCTTTCTCTTTTTGTTGTGGAAAAACTACTTTGGAATTTTAGCCATTTTTGCTTCCCGTATGCAGTAACATTCTTGGCTAACCTTATTCCAGTCTTCACAATACCAAAGCGTGTCCACGATTGCGCTCTTGTTCTGCCAGTAACGAGTGGAACAGAATACTTTAGTTGGGTAATCGTAGCAGTTGTGGCTGTCGCAGTTGCCACAGAATTTTTCTTCGCCATTGTTTTCCATGTTAATTTCCCTTTCCCACGCGTTTTTCTCGTTGCAAAAAAGAGTCACGATTAAAATCTTTGCCAACCCGCTCCATTGCTGATGCCACAAGAAATGGAAAAACCATCAATGCTTCCCCGATAACCATTACATGGTCGGCTGAACCCTTCATTTTTCCCCAACTCACCGTCTCCTCCAACGTTGAACCAGACAAACCGCCAGTTTCGGGGCGATCCAAAGTAATAACAACCGCATAGTCTAAGCCTTTCTTGGATGCGAGCGCAGATGATTGGATAGTGTTACGTGGGACTCCGCCGCCAATGACTATCATGCCGTTCTTTGGTGATCTAGCACAGATTCCACAAACAGTTGGCACGTCCTTGAAAGCATCAACGAGAAGAACATTTCTCTGATCCTTCTGTGAAGCGTGAAGCCAATGAATGAAGCCGAATTCTGAGTCGCGAACAGCCGGAAGAAAAATAGGCACATTCTCCTCGTAAGCAGCACGAAGGATCGAGTTTTCATCAGTTAAACGTTTGCCCAATTCATAAGTAAACTCATCTGAAGCCAAGCTTTCACCTTTGCGTTCTTTGGCTATGTCAGAGTACATTTCTGAGAGTTTAAAGTCCAATCGGACATAGTCTTCTTCGGGAACAAAAATATCGTAAATTCGGAACAGGTGATACTTGTAGAGTTCAGCGTCGTTTACTGCCCAACCACCTTTGTAGTGGTGTCCACCGACAGCTTCTATGGCGTCGTGTACCATACATGCACCTGTGCTTACAATCACATCAACAAGGTGGTTACGAATCAAATCAGTGACTATTCTGCGCATGCCCGCTGGGACCACAGCTCCCGACAATGCCAAGAAAATGGTACAATCTTTTTCTCTGAGCATTTTCTCATAAATGTCACAGGCAGCCGCTAACCGTCCAGCCCCCAAGGAACCTGAATTCTTAAACTGCTGCATCAACTGGTCAACAGTCATTGTGCCCCCTAATTTTATGTGGTTTACGGGTTCTTTGAGGTAATCTTTGCGATCCATCAAATTGCGCCTAAAGTTAGTTATTGGGGTATATGGAAATAGTTTTCGATTTTGAAAAGGAAAACTTTACGGAAAAACCATTCACTATCCCCATGAAGAAAGTTTTTTTCTTCGTATCGACGAAACATAATTGCACACCAATTCTTGAGTACAACAAAAAGGCAACGAAAAAACTCAAAATAATAAAACTAGAATTCAGAATACAATTTAGACCAAAAGTACTACAAGGTTGTTTATTATGGTGATTAGCAAGAAAATCATCAAGCCCGCATATACTCCCTTCATCAATTTGTTTGAATATTTGAAGGTTTTAGTGCTCTTATCCATACTTTTGTTGAGAGTTTTTTTAGCCAAAAGATATGTGAAGCCAATCAAAAAAGTAGCTGAAATCTTCAGCACTAAAAACGCCAAGATGCTTGAGTTTACAATACCTGTCATCAAGGGATTAAGTTCGGAAGCGCCAAAATACATAACACCTATTATGGTGGTTATACAGTCGATTGAGCCCAAAAGGATTATCAAAAAACTCGGAAATACTTCTGTCTTTATGGTGTACATTGAAGCCTTCTCCTTTTCCCTGCTTCCCCTTTCTTCTCAAAACATAGTTTTTTTTCAACGCTTAAAAAGCAAGTTGCTAAATTCGACATATTCTAAATTCTAAAAATCAAAAAGATTTTGCTCAAAAGGCTAACTGAATAGCAATATTGAAAATATACCCAGTTAAAGACTACGCTGTAGAGATAAACGGTACTCTATCTTTACATGTTGATGATTAAAAGGGTAGATTGATTGCGCATAAGCCTTATATTTTAAAGACCGACCTCTTTTGCTGAAGGCTTTACGATGCACAAAAAACTCTTGATTCCGGGTCCAACCGAAGTAAGCCAAGAAATCCTAAATGAACAAACCCATTTTCTAATTGGCCATAGAGAAAAGGAGTTCTCGGACTTATACGGCGGAATAACTGATAAAATAGCAAAATTCTTCCAACTAACCGCCGATTTCAAACCAACTGTAACTACCTCTTCAGGTACATTGTGGTTTGATATAATTGGGCGAAGTGTCGTAAAACAGAAAGCTTTAGCATGCGTAAATGGGGCCTTCTCTCAACGTGCTGCACAAACCTTAGCGGCATGTGGCAAAGAAACAGAAGTTCTAGAAGTGGAAATGGGCAAGGCAATTAAACCTGACATGGTTGCAGAAAAACTCGCTGGCGGCAAATTCGATACCCTTACCGTTTGCCACAACGAAACATCCACTGGAGTTCGAAACCCAATAGATGAAATCGGCAAAATGGTCCAAAACGAATACCCTGATATCATTTTTGCCGTGGATGCAGTCTCTTCGATGGCAGGTGACAAAACCTTGCCTTCAGAAATGAACTGCGACATCGTTTTTGGCTCCACCCAAAAATGCTTCGCGCTTCCCCCTGGCTTAGCGGTTGCACTTGTGAATGACAAAACGATTGAGCGAGCCAAACAGATCCCGAATAGAGGTGCCTACACCGACTTAGTAGACATCTTTGAGTTTGAAAAGAAACACCAAACCCCATTCACTCCAAACATCCCGCTACTGTATGCACTAAACAAACGCATTGACCTTTTACTTGAAGAAACCTATGACAAGGTCTACCAACGCCACAAAGACATGGCAACATACACTCAACAATGGGCAAAGAAACATTTCGCTATGTTCCCTGAACCAGGATACGAATCCATAACCGTCAGCTGTATAAAGAATACCCAAGGAAAAAACGTCAAAGAACTTAATCAAAAACTTGCTGAAAGAGGCTATATGATTTCCGGAGGCTACGGCAAAATGGCAGAGAAAACCTTCAGGATTGGACACATGGGCGAATGGAACCTCGCAGGCATCAGAGAAGTTATCGGCTTAATTGACCAGATTTGGGGATTAAAGTGACCGTCAAAATCCTCGTTAGCGACAAAATATTTGACGAAGGCATAAAGCTTCTTGAAGAAAAGGGCTACCAAGTCACATGTGCATGGGACATACCGAAGGCTGATTTACCCAAAATCATCGCTGACTACGACGTACTAATTGTACGCTCAGCAACAAAAGTAAAAGGGGACCTGCTAGAAAACGCCAAAAAACTTCGTGTAATCGGACGTGCAGGTGAAGGTTTGGATAATGTGGACTATGAAAGAGCCCAAAAAATGGGCATTACACTAGTTAACACACCACATGTTTCTTACATGAGCGTCGCCGAACTAACAATTGGGCACATGCTTGCTCTAGCAAGAAACATAATACAAGGAACAACTTCCCTTCGCGAGGGCAAATGGGAAAAAGAAGAATTAATGGGTCATGAAGTTAACGGCAAAACATTGGGTGTTATCGGCTGTGGCTACATAGGAAAGACTGTGGAACGTTTAGCCTTAGCATTAGGCATGAAAGTCTTGCCTGTAGAAGAATGCGTCCATGACAGATTTGTTCCTTTGGGCGATATGCTGCCTCAAGCCGACTTCATCACCATCCATGTACCATTAACAACCCACACACGCCACATGATATCGACAAAAGAATTCAACCTTATGAAAAAGGGAGTAATGTTAATCGACTGTAGCCGCGGCGGCGTAGTGGACCAAGAAGCCCTCTACCAAGCACTTCTCTCGGGCAAGGTTGCTGGTGCGGCCTTGGACGTTTTCGAAGAAGAACCGCCTAAAAATAGTAAACTATTATCACTAAACAACGTTATCGCCACGCCGCATATGGGTGCTCAAACCTTTGAAGCGCAGTTTAAGGCAAGCATACAAATAGCTAAAGCTGTTATTGAAGCGCTGGAAAAATTGTGAGCTGAAACGTTTGGTGGATATTAGACCCTTCAAAGCCATACGCTACACCAATAAAGCTGGCAATGTTGAGAATCTCATCACTCAACCCTACGACAAAATAGATACGGAAATGCAAAAAGAATACTATGCGAATTCGCCGTATAATTATTGCCGTTTAATTTTGCCCGTTGAACCGAATAAGTACGAAGTTGCAAACCAGCGCATTCTTCAGTGGCTAGAAGCGGGAATAATGGCAAAAGAAACCCAACCAGCTATCTTTGTTTCACGACAAGAATTTTCGCTTGATGGCAAAAAATATTCTCGGACAGGAATCATCGCTGCCATGCGGCTCTACGTTTATGGCGAAAACATGGTGTTCCCCCATGAAGCCACGTATAAAGCACCCAAAGCTGATCGCTTAAACATGCTGCGTACAGTCCAAAAGGACCTTGAACCTGTCTTTCTGATCTATCAAGACCAAGAAAAGAAAACCATCGTTTTCTTAGAAGAAACAGCCAAGACCAAGCCAGCAATCCAAGTTACCGATTCACTTGGGGTTAGGCATACAGTTTGGGTGGTAACTGACCCAAAGAAAATCAAGCAGCTACAGGCTGTTTTAAGCACCAAAACCATGGTGATCACCGACGGACATCACCGTTATGAGAGCGCCATAGCTTACCGTGACGAAATGCGCAGTAAAGTCATCTGGACCGAGGATTCAGCCTTCAACTTCCACATAAGCTATCTGGTACCTGTTGAAGAAGAAGGACTCATTGTGCTACCCACTCACAGGCTGCTAAAGGATTACAAGTTAACCGATGATTTATTGCAGGTTTTCAAATTCTTTTTTGACGTCCAAGAAATTGAACCCACTGTTGATGGATTAGAAAGTTTTCTCAAGAATCATATTAACGAACATGCATTTTGTATTTATAACGGTTCAAGTGCCTATGGCTTGATTCTTAAACATGACAAGGCCGTTTATGACTTCGTAAACGCTAACGTCTCGAAAGAAACGAAGGTCTTTGATGTAGTCATTCTGCGAGATATAGTTTTCAAATTTATTCTGAAAACTGGCGAGTTAAACATCGACGATAACATACTATATGTACGCTGGACTAAGGCAGCGATTGAGAAAGTTGACCGTGGAGAAGCCAGCATAGCGTTCCTTGTTAATCCTATTAACGCGAAAACAGTTGCAGAAATAGCGCAACAACACGAACTCTTGCCCGAGAAAACTACAGATTTTTATCCAAAGATAGTGTCAGGTTTGATGATGATGGATATTTCTGCTAGCGAAAAACTCTAAGCAATTTTTCCGTTTTAGCTTTTTCTTGTTAAAAACAATTATAAAGCGAACAGTAGAAACTGAAAGTTAACAATTTGAAAGAAAGAGGATAGTAAAAATGACTGAATCAAAAATTTCGGTAGTTCCCGAAATTAGTGCATCAAAAAAATACGTCGCTGAACTTATTGGAACAATGGTCCTTGTGCTAATGGGTTGCGGCAGCGCAGTAATTGCAGGTACAAACTTTGCAGGTCTAGGCGGTAACGGTACAGTTGGAATCTCTTTGGCTTTTGGTCTTGCGGTGCTAGCCATGGTTTACGCTATAGGTTCAATTTCTGGTTGCCACATTAATCCGGCAATTTCAATTTCGATGTTAGTTGCCGGAAAACTCAGCGTTAAAGACACGGCGTTCTACGTTACTTTTCAATGTATAGGAGCAATTATTGGTGCTGGCATACTCTACGCGATAGCTGTTGGAAATCCAGCGTATAGTTTAGCGGCAAATGGGCTAGGACAAAATGGTTACGACATGGCTTCTCCAGCAGGCTACAACTTGACATCTGCATTAATCGCTGAAATAGTCTTAACTTTCATATTCTTGCTGGTCATTTTCGGCTCGACAAGCGAACGGGCACCGAAAGGATTCGCAGGAATATCAATTGGCTTAACATTAGTGCTTATCCACCTTGTGGCAATACCCATCGATGGCACCTCAGTGAACCCAGCAAGAAGCCTAGGACCTGCACTCTTCGCAGGATTAACATCAGGCAGCGTGGCATTAAGTCAACTTTGGCTGTTCATTGTTGCACCTATAATCGGCGGAATCTTAGCTGCATTAGTCTGGAAACTCTTCAAGTAAACCTAAACAACCAATTTTTTTCTTTATTGAGAAGTGCGCATAACTTTGAATCAACTTAGCGCCTCTAGTTCTCATTTTGCTCTGTTCCTTGCAGTTGGAAGAAGAAGATACGACTTTTTGCGACACTTTGCGACTTTTGCCGACTCAACCTGCAACCAATTCAAGCCCTAAAAATCAAAATCAACCCAAAACAAGCTTATCACAAAATGCAATTGCAAGTCTCCTTCTTCTTTTGCTCACTTTTCAGAAAATACAGATTGAAACAACCAGCATTTTGCAAAATACTCTTGCAAATACCTTAGTTACTGACATTTTTTTTAATGGCAAGTACACCTTCAAAAATCTAGAAATAGTAAGTTCTTCACCGTCTCTACTCTAATTTCGCATATTCAATTTTTCCAAATAACGCATGAAAACCCTAAGAGTATTCTTATCTCTTAAAGAGATCCAAAGAAAGAACTTTGTTATGCACAGCGCTCTTGCTTTACATAAGGGTTTATTTGACAAATTTTGTTGCGTGCCGTTTGAAACGTTTCTTACAAACTAAACTGCAGAAATAATATGTTTCGCCATCATAAGAAATTTTGAATTTAGCTGTATTCTCGTCTAGAACCATTCCGCAAACAGGATCTCTAAATGACATTACTTGTAGGTAACCCTCATTCAGAAGATTCTACTTTCTGCCTATTATGGTTAGTGGTAGCGCAAATTAAAATTAAGTGTTTAACTTAAAAAAGTAAAAAAAGGGAAATGATTTTTGTGGCTTATTGCCGATTTATGGTCGTTTTCGTAGAGCTAATACTATCACGATCGTTGCGATCGCAATAGCGACGATGATGCCGAGGGTTGCTGGAATCAGGTACATGTCTGCTACAGAGTCTGGAGTTGCTGTTGGTCCCGGAGTAACGGTTGGTCCGTCACCCACTGTTAGGTAGGTTGAGGACTGCGATGAACCATACGCTTTGGAACCTGCGAAGCTGGCGAGGATTTGGTATGTTCCTGGAACATCTGGCTTGAAAACTAAGCCATAGTTGCCGTTTATGTCGCTAGTAGTTGTTCCGATATTCACTATGTTGCCGTTTGGGTCAATTGCTGAGAGAGTAACTGGTACACCAGTTGCGCTTGTTGGCTTTGCTTGGTTCTGGTATAGATATTCCATCCATGCGCCCATGTTTGCGTCGGATATTGCTGGAGTGCCTTCAAGTGTGAAGTCATAGAGATTATTCATGTTGCGTTTGCCTGATTTTGTCTGATCAGTAACAGTGCCAGTAATAGTAACACTAGAGCCTAAAGTTGAAACCGTCTGTGGCGCACTAACAGTTGTAGC
The DNA here is from genome assembly GCA_963840325.1 of Candidatus Bathyarchaeota archaeon. Lineage (GTDB taxonomy): Archaea > Thermoproteota > Bathyarchaeia > Bathyarchaeales > Bathycorpusculaceae > Bathycorpusculum. Next base: position 34,717 of record CAWIYM010000003.1, on the reverse strand, counting down.
GCTTGTGCCTGGACCGATGCAGTAGATTTGGTTATCAAAGTAGTTTAAACCAACAACTTTACCGTCGCCAAATTGCATATACTGACCTGTAAGGTGCGCACCATTATCAGCACCCATGCCCAAAAGCGACCAGATCTCTGATCCATCAGCTGCACTTATGCAACGTATGTTTGGTCCTCTATACAAGGGCTGAGTAATTGAGTGCTCACCTGTGAGGGTGTAGATTTTGTCGTCGCAAATAGCAAAGATGTTAATTGGGTAGTTGCCGTAGGGTGATTCTCCGCCGATGTTTGTCGCAGTAAAGTTCCATGCTTGCTGACCTGTCGTAATGTTATAGGCAATGACTACTCCTCCATAACCTGATGTTAGAAGCAAGCCTTTATAGTAGTTGACTTGAGTGCTGTAATAATTTTGGTCAGGTTCTCTTGCACCTTCCCAGAGCAATGCGCCGGTCATCATGTCGTAGCCCCAGTATTTCAGTTGCTTTGTGGAGTGGAAGATTATTACACCATCTTCTGGATAAATGCCAGTCATTCCGAATCCGGAGCCCATAGCGGCTACCGTTTCATTTGCGTCTATCGATGCAAACGGTGGTGTGAAGGATGATGTCCATAGTTGTTTGCCTTCTTGACCTCTTTCTAGGCTAAGGCACCATAATTGACCTTGTACATTTCCGAGCTCGTTGTTTCTTCCATCAGTTGCAATGATTACGAAGCCACCTACACCATTAATGTCGCCTACGCGCACGGTGCGTATTGTGCCTGTTTGATTTAGAAGAGTATTGGGCGTATTGTATGGAGTGGGTATTGATGTGTTGACTGAGAAGCCTGTTGAACCGTCCCAAACATAAGCATTGCTTAATGCTGGACCGCCGCCGAATCCTCCGCCTTCAGGTCTCCATTGCCAATAAGTTGTACCAGTGTTTGGTCCTGTCGCAGTTAAACCAAGAACATTAGTGTTGTTCCAGCAAGTTAAGTAGTAGCGGGGATTTGTTGCTGTCCCTTTGTTAACGATGTTGTACCAGAGCAGTTCTCCGCTGTTACCGACAACGTTTGTACCTGTGGCAGAAGTGTTAGCGATGTAGCTAATATGACGTAGAGGTAGCGCGTATCCATCTAGCATTTCTAATGAAGTGCCGTTGCCTGCGCCAAGACTTAGCAGATCTCCACAAAAGTGGATATCCTCCATGTTGATTTGGCGATTCATAGGCATAAATTTGTCCGTACGATGGCATAGTTTCGTTGTAATACCCTAGTAACTCACCAGTGTACAAGTCGACAACGTTAAAGCCTATTGATCTGTATGCGTCCGCGCGATCTGCATAGTAAACTCTGCCGTTAAAGATAATCGAATTGAAATCCATTCCCTGATAGTGACCAGTTACATAGCCATAATCTTCGAATCGGGATTCCATGTAACCACCTGCATATAGTGATCTTGTCCAGAGAATGTGAGAAGTTTCAGTACCAGTACCATAAACGAAACGAGTGGTTGTACCGCCTGCTTGCCCTGCAATGTTATTCCAAGCTCCATTTAGCCAGTTTCCACCTAGTTGACTCCACAGTCTTGCAGCGTTGTTTATTGGGCGTGTCCAGTAATCTTGTGGAACAGGGGATTCATTCCAAATACCGATTGGTTCTTGTTGAACTTCAAAAGTTACATCTCCGCTAATGTCTGCAGTGTAGAATTGGCTTGTCGGAGTTGGGTAACCAAATTGTCTTGGGGTCGAAACGAAAGTTCCGTTAGCAGCCTGTATTAGAGTGCTGTTTTTCCATTGTTCAGGGAAGATAGCTTTGACAGTATATTTGCCAACTTCTGTTGGTGAATATATCATGTATCCACCGCCAATTGAGTCTTGTTGACCCTGTGCGATTGGAACATTGGTAGTCACACCACTGGGTGTTGTAATGTTAAATGATACACCACTCCAAACGGCTCTATTGAAAGCACCTTGAATTATCAGTTCTGTTTCTCCAGTGTCTGGCGGTATGTCAGCAGTCCAGTAAGCGATCACTTGTTCTTGTCCGACACCAAGCAAATTACTAGCTACACTGCAATACATGTAGGTATGATGGGTAATTACGTTAGTAGGATAAGCTTGTGCAGCATCGACGGTTGGCGCAAATGCAAGTGCACCAGCCATAGACACTATTAGCAGAAGAATGATTGCTGTAGCTGATATTTTGTTTTTTGAGATTTTTGCTGTATTATTTATTGATGTCATTTTGTTTTTTCTTTCCTTTTAAATTTTTGCATCCTAAGTAATGGGAGTTAGCCTTTTAAAGTTTTGTTTAAAAAAAAAGTTAAGCCATAGATAGTAAAAGCTGCTTTTTATGGAAATTAATAAGCAAAACTACAATGATTCACACTTTGAAAATAAAGTATCGCTCAAATGCATATTATCTCAATATTATAGAGATGTGCACAATTATTTTTTTATTGTTCTTCAACCTATAGTATATTGAGCGAGTTCTGGGTTGAAACCCGAGTTTTCCATATGGTTTGTGTCAGCAACACTCAACCGAAACATCTTTGAGTTAAGCCCAGTACTTGCTCACCGACTTGAGGCTTTCCTCACCAAAAACCACTGCCCTCAGAGCCTCCGCATCATACCCAATCAACGCAGCAAAAACCATAGCCGACTTCTTCACCAACCCCTCAGGCCTAATCCAGCACTGCTTTAACAAATTAACCTTCATATGCCCTTTAAACTGCTCCACCACATACCACTTCGACCTAAGAAGCTTCGCAAACCGCGTTTTTCTGGCCTTTCCATTGCGAACGTTCGCGGCGACAACCGGCTTAGCATCAATCACCCTGGCCGCATGACGGTTCTCTTTAGAGTCATAGCCTGCATCAGCCAAAACATAAGGAGCCTCCAAATCCCAGATCAAATCCGGAAAAATAGGTCCATCGTATTTGTTGCCTGATGTAACCGTTGCTCTTAATGGCAAACCTGCCTGATTAACTGCTGCATGCAACTTGAAACCTCGGAATTTTCCTTGCTCCGTATGACCCCACATAGCTTCCATATCGTAAAGATCCACAAGTGGCGTTGAATCAACAATAAGCAGACTTGTTGGCATAACTAACCGCAGCATATCTGCTTGTTTGGCAAACGTCTCCTCAAGCAGGGTTAAGTAGCGTTTCCACCATCGACCTACTGTGGTTCGGTCAGGAACTGAACCCAAACCTAACCCGTTGAGTGCGTTTGTATGCTTCTTTAAGTATTCAACCAGACGAGTATCGTTCTCTAAGCCCTTGAACCTAGCAAAAACTAGCACTCGAGCGGCTTTGAGGCGGCCATAACCGGGGTTACCAGCGTGTTTAGGCTGCAAAGAAACAGTGGCTTTATTTACGAAAAGCCTGACAACATCCCAGGCTTCCATACTAAAACATAATTGGGAAGCAACTTAAATTCTGCACACCCCTAAATATTACTTTAACAATTTGATTTCAAACAAAAAACAAGGCACCGAACACATAATCTTAATATTTTTGAGGATATAAGAAAAGAACTACAAGGCGATAAGAGATGGGTGAAAAGAAAATGGCGGGCAGAAATATCGTTATTGTTTTAGAAGTATCATGTATCCTTCTTCTTATTAGTACAGTTGGTGCAGTTCTTTACCTTAACAACTACACATCAACTCATAGCGTTATAAACTCCGATTATAGTTCCTTAGTTTCACAAATTGCAGCAGCAAATGTAACCATTTCAAGCCTTAACAGTCAACTGTCCACCTTACAAACCGAAATAGCAAGTAACAATACGCAATTAACAGAACTAAATAAGCAAATATCCAATTTACAAGTTCAAACTGAAAACGCAAAATCAAACTTCGAGACCATGGAAAACTATTACAACTCACTTCTGTACGTTATTAATACTGAAAATCACGATTTATCGGTTGAGCTTACAACCGCTAATACCCAAATAACCAGTCTACAAAATCAAGTAAATGAGCTCAATGCAATTGTCAATCTTAGCGTTTCTATGGTTTGGGTTAATAATCAAACGGTGAGCCAACAAGCTGGGAGTTACACGACTTGGTCAGAACCAGCAAGTTATGCTGGGTACGTTTCAATTCAAGTATCATCGTCAACAGCCAGTACCACTTTCGCTAACGTGACCTATTCCTCGCATGGCGTCAACTACAACGCCCAAACAAATGTTGGCACAAGCGGGGTAGCATATTTCCCTATTTTGCCTTCTTCAAAAATAACTTTTGCCGTTGGAAATGGATTGACCAATGGAAATGCCACTGAAAATGTGACTGTAACTTATTACTACTAGGTTTTCTGTATTCTTCTTTTGGAAAAAGTTAATAACTTTTTAATAGTTAACTAAATCTCAATTTTTAAAAATAATAAAAAAGGGAAGATGTTTGGTTTGGTTTTTTTATTTTTTTATGGTCGTTTTCTGAGCATAACCATTATTAAACCGCCGATTATGGCGATTGCTGCAATAATGGCTATTGTTGAGGCTGCAAAGTACATTTCAGTTGGAGGCTGAGCTGCAATTGGCTGTGGTGTGGGTGTGGGTGCTGCGTCGTTTACGACGAAGGCTGTTTCTGTGTGTGATGGCCAGTATGATTCAGTACCTTGGAATGTAGCGATTACTGTGTATACACCTGAAATGTCTGGTTTCCAGTTGAAAGTGTAGAATCCGTCTGCATCTGCGTGTGTTGTGCCGATTGGGCGTAGGTTGCCGTTTGCGTCAATTACTTCTAAATCGACTGATACTCCTGTTGCGTTGGTTGGTTTTGGCATTTGCATGTAGACGTATTGCATCCAATCTGTCATGCTGTCGTCTGATACAGCTGGAACGCCTTGTGGGAACCGTGCCATTAAGTTTGGACTCTTTGTGCCTGCAGAAATATCAGTAACCTTGCCAGTAATCAACACGTTGTTGCCATTAGCGATTATGTCGTTTTGAACTGAAGCTGAAATAGCGCTAGGGCCTTTTCCAATAGAGTATATTTGGTTGTCCATACCGTTAAGACCTACACCAACTCCACTTGAGAAAGCGAATGCACCCCAGTATCCATTAAGATCCCATATGCGATTTCCAGTTGCAAGATCAAAGCAGTAAACCTTCCAAGATCTGTAAAGAGGCTGAGTATGTGAATGCTCTTGCGAACGTGCATAGATTTTTCCGTTGACAGTTTGCAGGGTTAAAGGTGTCATATCGTAGGCACTCTCAAGTCCTTCAGTGTCTGTGTTTGCTGTCCACACGAGGTCTCCGGTTTTAACGTCATAGGCAAATATTTGTCCGCCGTATCCTCCTGAGATTAGTAAGCCGTTGACTATTTCAGAACCGCTGCTGTACATCATCCAAGCTGGTTGAGGGTCAGTTATCCAGAGTTGTGCTCCAGTGTTTATGTCAAAGCCGATGAATTGCATTGTTTCTTTTGCTCTGAGGACAAGGACTCCGTCGTTCATACTTGCAGAGCTCCACTGTAGCGTAACGTTTGCTGCTGGGGGTCTCGGAGCTATTTTCCATAGTAGTGTTCCTCGTGATTCTGGTTTAGTGCTTAGAGCCCATACTGTGAATTGTTCGTTGTATTGACTTGTTCCGAACTGTGCGAATCCGGTTCCGCTAATTACTCTGTCGTCGAAAACATAGACTTGGTAGGTTGTTCCTATTCCTGCAGGTAGAGCTGTGAAATTCCATGAATAGCCTAGTGTTCCATTATGTTGCTTTCCTACGGGTCTGTATTGCCAGTAGTTGGTACCGCTTGTGCCGAGTAACATTGAAGGTATTGCTGAACTGTTCCATAGAGCCATCCATGTTCTGTTCGCAGAAGTTCCACCGCCGAAAACGATTTGCATTCGCTCTCCGCTAGGTCCAACACACCATGTACCAGTTGGCACGTTGATGAAGTTGAACAATTCCGATCCAGTGAAGGGGTCTACAACAGTATTTGCGGGAGGTGTTACTCCTGGGCTTAGGGCTTGTGTTGCAACGCCGGAAGTCCAAAGATATGGGTGAGTTCCATGCTGGTTAGGTGATTCGTAGTCGTATATGCTGCTGCCAGCTGTGCTGGTGCCGTTTTGTGTCCATTTTATTTCTCCGGTAATCAAATCTCTTGCAATGATTTTAGTGTGTGTAGTAGTTACTGAGTCCTCTAGAGATTGTGTGTAGTAGAGCATTCCGTTTACAATTTGTGGGTCAGCAAATTTATTTTCGTATGCGCTTCCGGTGTGGTAGCTTATGTCAGTAGCATTATTGAGATAGGCTCCGCCTGTGACTCCTCCAAAACCGTATGGTGCTGTCCATAATATGTGAGCACTGTTTGGAGCAGTTATGTACGGAAGATCTCTAAGACCAGTCATCCAGTTGCCTGAAATTTCGCCCCAATTGCGATTATATGCATATATCGGGCGCGACCAGTATTCAGTTGGAAGTGGAACACCCGAAATACTTGCTAACGTTTGTTCTTGTACTGTAAATGTTGCTAAGGCGCTGTCAGCTGCTGCATAGAATCTTTTGGAATTTGTAGTATTTTTCCACGTTTCTGGGAAGTGGAATTGATAGGAGTATGTACCGAGTACGGTGGGTGTATATGTATACCAAGTGTTTCCTACTGGATCAGTAAATGGAAGCGCAATGGTTGAAGTGACATTATTAGGATCCGTTAGAGTCAATGTCAAACCACTCCATCCAGCTCTCGTGCTTGGAGATGCGACTGTGCCTGCTTGTTCACCAATATCTGGTGGCATTTCAGCAGTCCATGCAACAATAGTTACTGGTTGACTGACACCTACCGGGTTAGGCGCGACTGCACCGTAAATGAAGGTAGGATACTTTTGAACTGTTACCGTCTGAGCAGTATCTGTTGGCAAGATAGCAAAGATTGAAGAAGCAATCATAGCTGAAATTAGAATTATGGCGATTATAGAGTTTTTGTTTTTGATGTTTAAATTTTCCATTTGTATTTTTCCTTTTTTGTTTTAAAACGAGGGATAGCTGTTCAAAATATCCCCCGCTTAGTTTAGCACATAGGGAGGTACTTTGCTAATAAAATGTAGTAAGAAGTCCTTCTGACCGACAACTTGAAAAGTAACAAAAACAACATTAAACAAAAAGTACAAGGGTATAACTGTTTGGCAGCTATTGGGTATGGAGAGAAAACGCTTCGCGAACTAGGGCTTAGTTTGTTACAAGCAAGAGTGTACTTAGCGCTTGTAAAGCTATGTACTCATTCAACCGTTAAAGCAACGAGCGTTTGCTCAAAGGTTGCAAGACAAGATGTCTATCGAACAATAACCGAGCTTCGTGAACTCGGCTTAGTTGAGATGGTGATAGGAAACCCCGCGTTATTCAAAGCAATTCCACTACAGGAAACAGTCACGATCTTGATGGAGAAAAAAAACCAAAGAACCCAAGTTTTAATAAAAGAAGCCAATGAACTTCTCAATTATTTTGCTAAGAATAAGGAGACAGAAATAGATCAGGAAAATCATCAATTTATCTTAGTTCCAAAAAAAGAAGTTCTTATAAGTAGAATAAAGAAAACAATTGAAGGAGCCAAAGAAAGCATACTAATTTCTACGCCTTGGCGCGAGTCAACACAATGGCTCTTTACGCTACATGAATCTTGGCAGCTTGCATTAAATAAAGGAGTAAAAATACGCTGGATTACAGAAAAACAGGCAACCCCCTGTTTGGCTGATGAAATCACTCGTAGCCTAATCAGACACCCTAACTTAAATTTGAGAACAGATGCCGCTCCCCTCAAGGCGAGGTTTGGGATATACGATGACAAAGAAGCTTTCATCACCGTTTTAAATGCACCTAATGCTTGGGGGTCACCGGCTCTTTGGTCAAATAATCAGGCTATTTTATTCATACTAAAAGATTATTTTGAAATCAAGTGGGCCCTAACAGCCGATTACAAATCAGACAATTTAATAGTGCAAAAAACAGATTTGCCAGCCAAATCTGAGGCACATTAAAGGATCTATTAGTCGTCTTCTGCGTCTTCTTTGGCTAACTCTACCGCTACTTGATCATCATGGTTAATGGCGTTTTTCCGTGTTTCTTTCTTGCTTGGGGGTTCATCTTCTCTCCCTCTCATGAAGCCTTCTTCGGCCGCTGTGATCTCGTCGTCGTCAAGCATTTCTTCTCGTTCTTTTGAGTTGTAAATGTCCTCCGTTTCTTCTTCGGTGTCAGGCTTTGGATCCCCAGTGTATAAGTACGGTTGAGGCTTTTTTTTGGTTTTACTCATCTTTCGTTTCTCCATTTAAGCATTCAAACTTGTCCGTTATTATGATTCAACTGGTGGTCAATTACTTTTATTACTATGTGATTGGCGCTAAACAGTCACACAATTAGGCAAACCTGGATTTAGTTGCTAAAAACTCGATTTATTGTACTGGTCGCTTAGAGTCAAATTAGTGTGTTTAATTGTCTTTATTGCAAAAATAATTAAGTTTGTTGATAATTACTGATTTTTTGGTTGTAAACTACATTTTTTTTGATAAAACGTTCTTTTCTAACGTACCCTTTGCTTGAAATCTTGCTAAACCTTAATATACGCGCCGACCTCTTTTTGGGCTGTCACATTAATCATGCTATCACCAAAGCTTTGAAGCTTTTAGAGACATCATGAAAAAATCCTGTGGCAGAAGAAAAATAAAGTATGCAAATTCAATCATTTAAGGACTTGCCATTATCAGGAGAAGTCCTAAAAAGTATAGAAGAACTCGGGTTTGATAGTCTTTTTCCAATTCAAGCTCAAGCAATAATACCCTTACTCGAAGGCAAAGATGTCATCGGGCAAGCACAAACCGGAACAGGGAAAACCGCCGCTTTCGGCGTACCAATGGTTCAACGTTTAAACCGTGAAATCCGCGGCGTCCAAGGATTAATTTTGGTTCCAACCCGCGAATTAGCTGTGCAAGTAGCTGAACAAATGGCGCTTTTCGCAAAACATGCTAAATTAAAGGTCTTAGCTGTTTACGGCGGAGAATCCATCAATAAGCAAATCCATTCATTAGCCAGCGGAGTTCAAATCGTTGTCGGAACACCAGGCAGGTTAATTGACCTTATGGAAAGGCGCGTGTTGAATCTTTCAACCGTTAGGATAGTTGTTCTTGATGAAGCTGACCGCATGCTTGACATGGGTTTCACCGAAGACGTTGAATACATTCTCTCAAAAACGCCAAAGGACAGACAAACAAGCCTTTTCAGCGCAACAATCGAACAATCGGTAATGCGCGTCTGCAATAAATACATGAAAAACCCAGAGAAAATCCTTGTCAGCAAAGACGAAATCGCCTTAACCCAGATGAAACAGTTCTACACTGTCGTTAACCAGAATGGAAAATTCGGAGCACTCTGCGACATCCTTCACGATGATCGCGTTGATAAAGCCATAATTTTCTGCAGAACACGCCGCGAGACTAGTCGCTTATCGGACCAACTCTACCGCAAAGGCTGCAGAGTACAAGCGCTTCACGCAGGCTTTACTCAAGCCCAAAGAGATCGCGCAATCAACGATTTCCGCTGTGGACGCACAAATTTGCTGGTCGCAACTGACGTTGCTGCAAGAGGCTTAGACATTGAAGGCATTACACACATAGTCAACTACGATGTTCCAAACGACGCCCCAGTTTACTTCCACCGCATAGGCAGAACAGCCCGCAAAGGCGAAGAAGGCACTGCAATAACTCTTGTAAGCTACGGCGAAATGTCAAACTTTAACAACATCAAAGCTTTAACCAAGACCAAAATCGAAGAAATCAAACCGGCAAAAAGCGAACACAACGACGAATCGCCAATCCAAAGCTTCTACTAAAACAAAGTTTCCCTTTGTTTAATTTTTTCTTTTTCTTGCGTTAATTCATTAAGACTTAAAAGAAAACAAGCGCTTTATTGTAAACCATGACCAAGCTCCTTGTAAACCTCGTTCATGCCTTCATAGGGTTCTTGAATAAGAGTTTGGTAAAAAACCTTATAGTAACCACGTTTTGCATATTGCTCATTTTTGTCCAAATCTTTTATCCTTACCAGTATTATGAAACAGCACATCGAAATGCGAATTCTCCGTTCCAAGTTGGAATCCACTACGTCTACGAACAAGACACAGTGAACCAGATTTTTGGTGAAGTTACGCGCATTCACGATTTGGGCTTCAAAGTTATACGTATTACTCTTGAATGCAATCCCCTGGACTACAACGACTTGCAAAATCAGAAAACTGATGCTTTCTTTTCGGCAACCGACAACCACGACTTAGCAGTTGCATTAGTAATTCAGAATCTGGAATCAACCGACAAGTTGGATTATTATCTTAACCGTTGGGGAAGCCACCTCAAGTATGTTCAAGTGATGAATGAACCAGAATTATCATCAACATGGTCGGTTGGATCAATATTTACTGATAACGAAATAATCTCTAATTTTGAACATATTTACTCAACTGTCCAAGCACATCATCTTTCAGCTCAACTTTACACTAATTTCGGAGTTGGTTACATCCTAAGAAGCAATGTCCCCATAGAACTTAGCAAAAAACTCGATTTCGTTGGCTTAGACGTATTCATGGATTCATTCCTTGTGTTATCCCCACACTTTATACAAAACCTGCATCAAATAACAAATAGAGATGTAGTAATAACGGAGTTTGGTATGTCGACTAGCAATAGTCAAGCGCAAAGTGACTTCCTAATTAAAGGGCTTAACCTTTTCCAAAGTATAGGACTCAAGGGTTGTTGGCTAGTTTACTGGAACAGCCAATTGGATAATTATGGAATCCGTGACAGACCCGCAGAACAAGCAGTAGGTGACTGGATTGCAGAAAACACTAACTGAAAATAGAGTCATTAAACATTTTCGCAACTTGCGTTTAGTGGAGAAACTTTGGATTCAAGGTTTGATTTTAGCAGCCGTATTAGTAATAATTCAATCTCAGTTGGATGCCGCACGGCTATCTCTTACGACTTATATGCCGCCATTAGGATTTTCTTTTTTTGTAGTTATAATGTATCTTGTGCAGCCGATCTCAATTGGAGTTTTAAACATTTTCATAATTAACACCCTTTATAAAACCAAGGGTTGGCAAGTTGGTTTCTGGCTAAACGGCATCTTCCTGCTACTTGCATTCTCGACAATTAACATTGTTTTGCAAACTTCACTAAACTTATCTTTTGCTTATGTTGCTGTAATCGATATTGTTTTGCTGGCTTTACCTTTTGGGAGTTTGGCACGATTTAGCAATGGCGGATGGAAAAAACCCATAGACTAATTGCTTTAGACAAAATAAAAAATAAAGATTGTTTTTCAACCCGATGTTGGCTATATTGCTAATGTTATTGGGCTTTGACGTAACCTTTGTGGCCTGCTCTAATGTTCTCCTTGCTCCTCCAATCAAGCACTTCTATGCGCTTTTTACTTAGGAGGTGATCCGGCCGCAGGTTCCCCTACGGCCACCTTGTTACGACTTTTCCCTCCTTACGAAACTTAGATTCGATGCCGCCACGAAAGACGGCGCCTCACCCAAGAGTCGCTCGGATGGAACGACGGGCGGTGTGTGCAAGGAGCAGGGACGTATTCACCGCGCGCTAATGACACGCGATTACTAGGGATTCCATGTTCACGAGGGCGGGTTGCAGCCCTCGATCCCAACTACGGCAGGCTTTCGAGATTGCCTTCCCCTTTCGAGGTCGGAACCCATTGTACCTGCCATTGCAGCTCGCGTGTGGCCCGGGAGATTCGGGGCATACTGACCTGCCGTGGCCCGCTCCTTCCTCCACTTTATCAGTGGCGGTCTCCTCAGTGTGCCCAGCTCTAAGCTAGTTGCAACAGAGGACGCGGGTCTCGATCGTTGCCTGACTTAACAGGACACCTCACGGCACGAACTGGCGACGGCCATGCACCTCCTCTCAGCTCGTCTAGCAAGACCTTTAATCTGGCCTTCATACTGCTGTCGCTCCCGGTGAGATTTCCGGCGTTGACTCCAATTAAACCGCAAGCTTCACCCCTTGTGGTGCTCCCCCGCCAATTCCTTTAAGTTTCAATCTTGCGATCGTACTCCCCAGGCGGCAGGCTTAACAGCTTCCCTGCGGCACTAGAACGGCACGTGGCCGTCCAAACACCTAGCCTGCATCGTTTACAGCTGGGACTACCCGGGTATCTAATCCGGTTCGCTCCCCCAGCTTTCATCCCTCACCGTCGGGCGCGTTCTAGCAGACAGCCTTCGCCACTGGTGGTCTTCCCGGGATTATAGGATTTCACCCCTACCCCGGAAATACCGTCTGCCTCTCTCGTCCCCTAGCCAAGCAGTATCCCCCGCAATCCAACGATTAATTCGGTGGATTTAACAAGGGACTAACTTAGCCAGCTACGGATGCTTTAGGCCCAATAAACATCCACACCACTCGGAGAGCTGGTATTACCGCGGCGGCTGACACCAGACTTGCCCTCTCCTTATTCCCCCAGCGTTCTAGACTGGGTAAAAGCCTTCCTCAGCGGATGGCACTCGGGATAGCCCTGTCACACTTTCGTGTATTGCAAAGTTTTCGCGACTGCTGCGCCCCGTAGGGCCCTGGGCCCTTGTCTCAGTGCCCATCTCCGGGCTCCCGCTCTCACGGCCCGCACCGGTAAAAGGCTTGGTGAGCCATTACCTCACCAACAACCTGATCGGTCGCGGCCTCATCCTTGGGCGACGCTTACGAGCATAACGTAAGCATCTTTTTAGCGAAGACTCATTCCAGAGTTCTTCACCTATCGAGAATTAGCCCCAGTTTCCCGGGGGTGTTCTGGTCCCAAGGGCAGATTAGCCACGTGTTACTGAGCTGTGCGCTGCGCTCCCGTTTTGGCTGGAAGCGCTCAACTAGCATGTCTTAGTCCTATCCCGATAGCAGTGGGGTCCGGCAGGATCAACCGGAGTTATGCACTCCATATTGATTTCTGCGGATCTTACTATCTTGTTTTTTGTGTGGTACGTTCTGCACTTTTCGCATATCTATGCCTAACTGGATTTGGAGGGAGAAACATTCTCCACAAATTATACGTCAAAGCCCAATTCAGACCTAACTGAGCAATTAGTCAGGTCTACATTTCCTATTTTTTTTGTCCCCGCAATTGGAGGCCAACTCCGTCATTCCTGCAAGGCGTAATCGCCGTTACGGTAGGGGTTGAGCCGCCGCCATGTGAAAATTGCGGGGCTAGCAATTATAGCTGAATTCTAACAGAAGCCTAGTCAACTGATATAAATGTTTCTTTTCCATCTGCTCCAAGAGTGTGGGTGTGCTTGGATGTTGCTGATTGGGGTTTGTGATGTATTGGATAAATGTTTTAGGTGTTTTTTATGGTTTTTTATTGTTTTTTAGTTTTTTGGTTTGCAGAAATGTGTTTTTTGAGTTAGAAGTTACTTATCAGTTAATCGTCAGATGAAAGTGGATGTTGTTTCAAAGGAATTCTTAAACAAACACATCAGAGACCATGTCTTAGAGGAAGCTGTGTCGGTGTGAAAAGGGACAATCTGGAACGCCAGCCCCAAGATATATTTGTCAGAAATTATCGAATTTATTGACCAAAACGAAAAGTACACACAGGGCATGTCACACGACACTTTTTCAGGTGTTAAAAACTTTAAAAGTGTGCTTTCTTTCCAAACAGCGTTGCCTATCTCGTAGAATGTTAAGTCAAGAATTAAAGAGTCTTTCAAACACGCAACTGTCGATTCAACATCTGCCTTCTTAATTAGAAGCATAAGGGAGCTTGCATCTAAAAGATATTTCATCGTTGGTCTCTTGATTCCCGTACGGCTTTTATTATTTCTTCGTCAGGTATCTTTTCTAGTATGGTCTTCATTTCGATAACTGCTTCTGTTAGTTCTTGCATTTCGCGTCTTTTGATTTCTTCTTCTATTGCTCGCCTTGCGATTTTACTGGCACTTATCTTGTATTTTTTTATCTTTGCTTTTAGAGCTTTGTCAACCCTTAAAGTTAGCACTTCTGACATACAAATATTGTATGACAAATAATGTATATAAAATTATTGCGGTAGATGCATTTGCAATCCAAAATATTAATTAAACGGAGACTTAAAAATGTTGGAACTTGAAGTGTTGGGTAAAACACTTCTGAGTGTTCCTTGATTAATGATTGTGATAAAGCCAATATTTTTATTGATTGGGCTTCAATCTCATATTCGTGGGCTAAACGTGACAAACTTCTCTAATGGACAAAAATTCTTCCTAATCATGGCAGTTTTTGTGTGTAGCTTACTGTTTTATGCAAACGCTGTGACTTTTAACTTAATTTCTGCCCCTTCATACGTTAGTGACATCATTGCTTATTCTGCCTTATCAGTAGCCGTTGCCTTAACGTTAATAATGATTACGATTGTAATCAGGGACAAAAGTAGGGGCGTGTTTTCTAAAACACAAAAACCAAATGTCATTGGCGTAATCAAAGAATCAAATGCATTGCCAATCATGGTTCCCTCAACAGTCGATGCCCAAGAAAACCCAGATAAAGTTGAATCTAACCCGCCAAATTTTCAAACCATTAAAGAATCAGAAGTATCACCAACTCCAGTTCCTCCCTCAGCAGAATCGTCTAATAAACGACTCCTTTTTGCTATTTCCATAGCAGCCGCAGCCAGTCTATTGATTTTTGCAAATCTTGTTACATTTGGCTTAATCCCTCTACCCGAATATTTTGCGTTCGCTGCCGCATCTGGTGCAGTTGCCCTAGCAACAGCAATGTTAGTCAGAGGTTTAATTGACAAAATAAGTGGTGCTACATCGAAAAATCCTGACTCACAATTCATTGTCGCTGTCAAGGAATCAAATGAAGCATCATGTACAATTCAAACAGGCAAAATACCAGATAAAACACCAATTGCATTTAATGCCCAAAAAATCATTGTTAGAAAAGATGAAGATACGGCAGAAGAGGAAAAACCACCAACTAAAAAAGCGACTATTCCACTTACCAAATTAATATGCCCAGCCTGCAGAAAAGAGTTTAGCCTGCCAATTTATGAGAAAGATTTAATTGTAGATTTTGGACCCCCCAAGAAATCTAATATAATCAAACCATGTCCTAACTGCGGAGTCTCCATTCCCTTAAAACGAAAAGTTGTTGTGGAAGAGGAGGATCTTTGGAAATTTTAGAGTAGGATGGGGAAAGATCTCGTTAAACATTGGTGTTAATTAAGTTTGCAGTTTTAGGGAAGCGGCTTTTTTTGGGATCTACTTTTAATTGCAATAATAATGAAGAAAGGGGTTCTTGATTGGTAGCGGCAGTGCAATTCTGAAGAGTCCCCGGTCAAGTGACCTTATTGAACTTTGATTAGGCGTGGCATTACTTTCGTAACAGCATTACAGTATATCCATTGAGAGTAAACGACGGAACACTTGAGCTTCCGCTCTGCAATGTTTTGAGGCTATTATCAATTTTCCACCAGCTAACTGGTCCAGACACCCCAGATAAGGCTACGTTAACGGATGAGGTCGATCTGTTGATTAAGAGAATATTTGTTGAACTGCCATCTTTCCAAACCAAAGGAATAACATTTGAAGATGAGCTTGAAGATTGAACTACGCTGTCCCCAACAGATAGACCCCCAATACCGCTAATCATGTACTGAGCATAGTAGGGATACCACGGTTGATTATTATCAAGATTAATCATTCCAAACTTGCTCGAATCTGAACTTCCACTTGCCAACTGCATATAGATATTGTAGAGCACATTTCCGTTCAAAATTTCAGTTCTTAAAGCTAATGCCGTCCCGACTGCTCCTGACATCTGCTGGATTCGAGGATCAGTTCCAGTTGAATAACTGTAATCTATGTTAGCCTCAGTTTGCATGCAATCAAGCCATGTGCCTTTTATATTATAGTAAACTTGGCGTGCTGGATTAATGAAATTGTTTGCGCCATATGTTCCACCTTGATCATTGATTGCATAATCAAATAATGAAGAATCCGTTGTTGATTTGGATCCCGTCAGGTATCTGTGCCAACTCAAGTAATCTATCTGATTGATGTTGTTTGCGAACCATGCGTTGAAAGCTCCTCCGCTGCCGCCTTGGCTCCACGTGATCATGCTGTTGTCGCAACCGACTTTAATGTTTGGATCAGCAGCTTTCATAGCTGACAAGACGGGATTCATGAAATTTTTAAAACTATTGCATGTGCCGCCATCGTTGAAGAAGTGTTGTGGTTCATTAAAAAGTTCCCAATAAATGACTGGGGTTCCTCTAGCTTTAAAGTGCTCTACCAAATCGGTAACATAGGCAGCATATTGCGATGGGTTAGGAAGCTTTGTATTTTGATAGTTTGTGGTCATTCCCTTTGGTAAATCGGTAAAACGGTGGTAGCTCCAACTGTAGAAACCTACAACTATCAATGGCTGAGCTCCAGTAGAGAAAATCTTGTCCACCAGATTATCTATCGCTGCCCAATTCCAAGTACCTGTTTTTGTGGTTTCATCCCAATTTGTACAAGCAAGCCTGACTCTTTGATCAAAGAATCTAACTAATTTGAAATTTGCATTCTTTGCTAGATTTTGTATAGCTAGGCTGCTTGTGAAAGCTGCAATGTCTTTGCTTTCCATTTGGAATCCTAATTGCAGTTTATTAGTCAATAGTGTTACTGAAGGGTTGACTGTTACATTAACTGGGGTTATTTGGGTTTGTCCAGGTGAAATGAAAAACGCGGCAAAAATAAGCGCAATAAGGACGCAAGGGAAAATTAGTCTAATTAGTGGTTTTGAAGTGGAAACTTTCATTTCTATTAGCCTCTCAGTTCCTTGGAGTCAAATCAATCGTAACCAAAAATAAGCTTTCTTGCAAAG
The DNA here is from genome assembly GCA_963840325.1 of Candidatus Bathyarchaeota archaeon. Taxonomy (GTDB): domain Archaea; phylum Thermoproteota; class Bathyarchaeia; order Bathyarchaeales; family Bathycorpusculaceae; genus Bathycorpusculum. The sequence continues at coordinate 17,896 of CAWIYM010000003.1, read as the reverse complement.
CATAGTTAACAATAAGGTTAAGTTCAATTAACAAACCAAAATTCTATCTATACCACCATCAACCAAAACAAAAACACTACAAGTTTATCTTTATCGTTTTTGAATTCTTTTGCCTGGCTAATTGAAATGGATTTTATCGCGGAGTTTAAATTATTAATTGAGGGATGTGTACGATTGAATTTTTTCTTTGGAATGGTTTGATCGTTATGGTTGTTTCTTGGGCATTCATGAAATTGATGAAAAGCGGAAAATAAAATTCGAACAAAAAATAGTTGAGGACTTGCCGATCTTACCATTTGAGGGTTATCTGGAAATATTTTTTTATCTTCAATAGAAGAAGAAGAGGTGCAATTGCATTTTAGGTAAGCTTGTTTTGAATTGCATTCGATGTTTAGGGTTTGGATTGCTTGTAGATTGGGGGTCCAAAAGAGTTGGAAAGGGCTGGAAAGGGTAAATCTTCTTCTTCTCACATGAACCAACTTTTATCGTTATGCTATTCCTCAAATTTTCCATATTTCAAATATTGTCCCACTTGAACGTTTGATGGTGTACTTGCCAAAAACAAAATATTGGCAAATAAGGAAATTGCAAAAGCAATTGGCAAAATGCTCTTTGATTCAACCTGTATTTTTAAAGACTGTGCAAAAGAAGAAGAAGACTCGCAAATGTATTTTTAGATAAGCTTATTTTGGATTGCTTTTGATTTTTAGGGCTTGAATTGGTTGCAGGTTGAGTCGGCAAAAGTCCCAAAGCGTCCCAAAAAGTCCCATCTTCTTCTTCCATATGTTTTAGCAGCGAAGGCAGGTTTCAAATGTTTTAGCTGTGAAATCAAATGCAAGTATCAAAATATTCAGCGACGTTTTCTAAGCTTGAGCCTGAGAAATATCTAAAATGCTGAAATCGTTTTATCAGTATTGTATATCTAACAGACTTTTCTAGTAAGAACAAGCAAACAAAAGAATAGTATTATTCTGTGATATAGCTGATCTATTTTATCGGGTTTTTTGAACAGTTGTTTTGTTGGCTATAAACCCTATAATTCACAGGCTTCCATGAGAACAAATAGGCGCTAACTATATTTGAAATTATGCACATCTCTAATTATAATTAATTTTTAAAACATAAAATATTAAACATTTTATTTGTATTTTTTTCAAGTTTTGTTTGAGATATCTGCTTGAAGGTGCGTTTGTTCGTTTTTTGTTAAAGTTATTTTTTGTAAAAAGCGTTATTTTTATAGTAAAGAAAAAGGGTTAATTTTGTTTTTATGGGTTTTTTCTATGGGCTTGATATGGTAAAGTTGTCGCCGTAGAGTATAAGTGGATTTTGCACTCTGTAGGTAGATATAATACCCATGTCTACTGTGGTAACTGTCTCGTAGCTGTTTGTGTTTGATTCTAAGATTTTTTGGCCGTTGACATACATTTCTGCTGTTTGTTGAGCTGCGTTCCAGTATAGTGCTATGCTGTAGTATTGGTCAAGGTTGATATTTGCTGTAGCGGTGATTTGGTCCGTGTTCGTGTAGAGGTACCATTTGTTTTCGCCGTTTTCTTGTTTTATTCCTGCCCGAACTATGTTTCCGTTTTCGTTGGCGAAGCGTATGAGGTAGAGTCTATCGTTGTTGTCGTCTAGGATGGTTGTGCTTAGGTAGCTGCTAAAGCGGAATTGGCCGGTTGCAGTTGCAGTCTGGAGGTTTACGTTTTTAGTTAAGTACGCATCTTCTCTGCCTTGGGAGCTTCCAGTGATGTAAAAGCGAGCATGGTAGTCACCGTCGTAAGGTCTGTATATGGCTGAAGTTACTGATTCTCCTGAAGTAGTTGTTGTTTCGCTCCAGCTGTTGAGATTTCCAGATTCAAAACTGTCGTCAAAAATGAAGTTGTTTGAAGTCGGAGGCTGAGTTGGTGTGGGTGTTGGTGTGGGATTTGTTGTGGGTGGTGATGTGGGGCTTGGTGATGGTGTAGGATTAACTGTGGCGGAGTTAACTAACTCACGGAAAGCTGGATTAGGCGTATAACCGCTGAAAATGTTGTAAGTTTCCCCGCTTGACTCCGGTTGACTAACCCAACAAAATATCTCATCCATTCCCTTAGACTTAGCGTACGCCACGAATGCCTGAACATAAGCCTGCTGATCTGCAAGATTACTATTAGACTTACCAAACTCAGTAATCCACAACTGCTTACCTTGGCCATGAGCACTAGACAACGCAGCTAAAAGCTTAGCTTCAGAGCAACCATAAACTGACATAGACGGATTCCTTGCATCCCAATAGGTATTACGACAAAGAAAATCAGACGCTTGATCAATAGCAGACGAATAATGCCCTGTACTTGGACTATAACCAGCCATAAACCTAACAGACACTGGTTTGCTAGTAACACTATGTGCAGCAGAAATTATACTTAAGATAAAGTTGTTTTCGCTTGCAGATGCAGTTCTCGCTTGCGGCTCATTTAAAACCATAAAAGCATTAACATTGTAACCATTAAACGCTGTTAGTGTTGTTTTAACATAATTTATGTACGTATTGCGGTTGGCAGCTGAATTCGACGCAGAATCCCTAAAGTTATTATCCCATGTAGTATACCAAGTGTGCAAATCGACGTTAACGGAAATTCCCTGCGCATTAGCAACAGGAATAATGGCTTTAATCTTAGCTATAGCAGTATTGCTGTTACTTGTGAATTCATTGTAGCTGTTTATTCTAACAGTTAACGTTGTAATTCCCTGATTATGCAAAGTTGTCATAAATGTTTGAACTTCAGAGCTTGTCATACTGTAGAAATTAATCAATTCTGTGCTGACTAACGTATTCGGAGTTGCAGCTTTAGCAAAGACCGCTGAAGGATCAATCATCGTTGAGGTTCCACTAATTACAATAGTCATCAAAGTGGCTATGAGAATTATCTTATATACTGATTTTTTTATTTTTGTTCCCTCTCTTCCTTAGCCGCTTCTCACGACATTATTCCGTTTTAAGTTTTTTGCGAAGTGAAGCTATGTACTTTGCGAAGTGAAGCTATGTACTTTGCGAAGTGAATTTAACGGGTTTGCAAAGTGCAGTTGACGGTTTTGAAAAGTTTAGCATCAGAGGGATAGGGAAATGTTTCCTTTTCAAAATGGATTCTTGTGACAACCAAAGAGATGACCAATCAAATTCTTTATCTTAAAGAAATCAGAATATTAACGTGTTATTTTCTGATCACTCTACCCCATCCTTCTTCTTTTCTTCATTCATTTCGATGGTTACATAACCTTTCTTGAAAGCACAGTAGCCAAAACAACCAACGGCCGTAGCCGATGCGGCAACTATTATTGCTGTGTGGAAATCAGGTTTGGGCGTGATCAAAGAATCAAACGTAGTGTCATGTACAATTCCATCCCTGGCCAAAGCCCAAGAAGGTACAAACAGATTTGCCCCTGAAAATTTATAAAATCAAACCGATAAAACATCAAATAAAACACAAATTCCAATTCTTTTTCCAGTCAATGTCCAAAAAACCACAGATAGAATTAAGATTGAAACTATAGAAGAGGAAGAACTGCCAACCAAACAATTTACATTGCAACCTACCAACTAATATGCCGGCATGCAGAAAAGAATTTAGCCTGCCAATTTTTGAAAAAGATTTAATTGTGGATTTGGAGCCCTCAAACCATCTATCATAACAAAAGACTGCCCTCACTGCGGAACTCTTATTTCCTTAAAACGAAAAGGTGCAGCATAAGAAGATGTTTGGAAAGAGTAATGTATAGACTGCTAAATTGGAGTAGAGAATTACAAAAGAAAAATATGATAACTTCAAAAGTTAATGAACAGGGTTTGGATATTGTTTTAAGGAATGTACTGCATTGTTCATGAACAAAATTTAAGTAAATTGATTTCCCACTGCATTGCTGTCAGTGACTTATAGGTGAATTTGTAACGTTTAAATTATTAAATAGTAACAAATAAAACATTGGACATTGTTTCAGTTTTTCTTTTTCAAGTTTTGTTTAAATATCTGTTTTGAAAGATTGTTTACTTGTTTTCTATAGATCCTTGGTAAAAAGCACGTTTTTTTAAAAAAGAAAAAAGGTTAAAGTTGTTTTTTATGTTTTTCTATTAGCTCGATATGCTAAAGTTGTCGCCGTAGAGTATGAAGTGGATTTTGCACTCTGTAGGTAGATATAATACCCATATCTACTGTCGTAACTGTCTTGTAGCTGCCTGTATTTAACTCCAGAATTTTTTGACCATTAACATACATTTCTGCTCTGTGTTGTACCGCGTTCCAATATAGTGCTATGCTGTAGTATTGGTCAAGGTTGATATTTGCTGCAGAGGTGATTTGGCCTGCGCTTGTGTAGAGTAACCATTTGCTTACGCCGTTTTCTTGTTTTATTCCTGCCCAAACTACATTATCGTTTTCGTTAGCGAAGCGTATGAGGTAGAGTTTATCGTTATTGTCGCTTAGGATAGTTGAGCTAAGGTAGCTGCTAAAGCGGAATTGGCCGGTTGCAGTTGCAGTCTGGAGGTTCACGTTTTTAGTTAAATACGCATCTTCTCTGCGTTGAGAGCTTCCAGTGATGTAGAAGCGGGCGTGGTAATCACCGTTGTAAGGTACGTAGCGGGCTGCAGTTACCGTGTCACTTGTAGTCGTTGTTGTTCCACTCCAGCTGTTGAGATTTCTAGATTCAAAGGTGTCTTCAAAGATGATATTGTTTGAAGTCGGAGGCTGAGTTGGTGTGGGCGTGGGACTTGGTGATGGTGTTGGTGTCGAAGTTGGAGTAGGTGTTTTGGTTGGTGTTGGACTTGGAGTTTGTGTTGGTGTTGGACTTGGAGTTTGTGTTGGTGTTGGACTTGGAGTTTGTGTTGGTGTTGGACTTGGAGTTTGTGTTGGTGTTGGACTTGGAGTTTGTGTTGGTGTTGGACTTGGTGTTGGTGTCGAAGTTGGAGTAGGTGTCTGGGTTGGAGTAGGAGTTGGTGATGGTGTAGGATTAACTGTTGCAGAGTTAACTAACTCACGGAAACGCTGGATTAGGCGTATAACCGCTGAAAATGTTGTAAGTTTCCCCGCTTGACTCCGGTTGACTAACCCAACAGAAAATTTCATCCATTCCCTTAGACTTAGCGTACGCCACGAATGCCTGAACATAAGCCTGCTGATCTGCAAGATTACTATTAGACTTACCAAACTCAGTAATCCACAACGCCTTACCTTGGCCATGAGCACTAGACAACGCAGCTAAAAGCTTAGCTTCAGAGCAACCATAAACTGCTGCAGACGGACTTCTTGCATCCCAATAGGTATTACGACAAAGAAAATCAGACGCCTGATCAATAGCAGACGAATAATGCCCTGTACTTGGACTATAACCAGCCATAAACCTAACAGACACTGGTCTGCTAGTAACGCTATGTGCAGCAGAAATTATACTTAAGATAAAGTTGCTTTCGCTAGCAGATGCAGTTCTCGCTTGCGGCTCATTCAAAACCATAAAAGCATTAACATTGTAAGCCATTAAACGCTGTTAGTGTGGTTTTAACATAATTAATGTACGTATTGCGATTAGCAGCTGAATTCGACGCAGAATCCCTAAAATTGTTATCCCACGTAGTATACCAAGTGTGCAAATCAACATTAACGGAAATTCCCTGCGCATTAGCAACAGGAATAATAGCCTTTATCTTAGCTATAGCAGTATTGCTGTTACTTGTAAATTCACTATAACTGCCTATTCTAACAGTTAACGTTGTAATTCCCTGATTATGCAAAGTTGTTATGAATGTTTGAACTTCAGAGCTTGTCATGCTGTAGAAGTTAATCAGTTCTGTGCTGACTAACGTATTTGATGTTGCAGCTTTGGCAAAGACCGCTGAAGGATCAATCATTGTTGAGGCTCCACTAATTATAGCCATCATTAGTGTAGCTAGGAGGATTATTTTTAATTTTGATTTTTGCATTTCTCTCATTCTTCCCATGTTATATCTTACGATACCATACTATAACACAGCATACTGTTAAGTGTTATGCATTAAGTGTTAATATGGACGATAGATTGTTCAATTTGCGAAATTGTGTTAGAAATCTACAAAGTGGAGTTTTAACGGATTTACAAAATTTAGTTCCCATGTCTAAATCCATAAACTTTATACTTTCGCTTCAAACGTAATGTTAAGACATGTTAACATTTTTAAAGTCTACAAAATCCAGGATTTTAGCAACTCTTGTAGCCGTTTTGTTGCTTTCAGCATTAATTGCTGCAGTATTCTTTGGCTTAAACGGGAACCCTCCAAGCGCGCAGGGAAGCGATCCACAAAACGATATTCAGACTGATGTAGGATCATCCTATCCTGGCATGATAGACATCGTTGAAGCATCCATCCAAAAAAATCAAAGCACATTTAACGCTATTATAACCGTTAAAGATCCCATTACAACATTAGGTGAAGATGAATCCGCTCAGTTTGACATGATAGTAATCCTTGAAAACGAGGAGGATGTATTGCAAACTTACGAGTTCCGCGTAGACATCAATGCTACCGGCATGTTTGGCATAGTTCAAGATGTACAAACAAAAAATCCACAGCCACTTCAATTGAATTCAGATGGCAACAAATTAACAATGACAGCAATTCTTAGCGAACTAAACGATGCAACGAAAGCTGAATGGAACATTTACTCTACATACGAAAAGATCTCAGGAGACCAAGTTGTTGACAGTGCACACGATTTTGTTCCCGATGAAGGACTCAGAGTTAACAAATTTCTGAACACAAACCTAAGGACAACCATAACAACTTTTTTAGTTTATTCAACCTACTACCCTTTGATTTGAGGAGGTGTGAGGCAATTTCGCGTAATGACTTATCAGTCAGCTTTCTGCTGATAACACTGGCTTCAGCGGTTAATGTTTTGTTCGGGTTCGTTCAACTCGTTAATTTGTTGGGTATCAAGTTTTACTATTTTTATTCTCCTAAGATTATTGACATAGTTATTTTTTCGCCTGCTTTTGATTTGGCTGTTTGGATTGTTTCTTTTGCTGTTATAGTTTCAGTGGTTTTGGTGCTTAGTTTTTTGCGTAAGAGCTTGCCTTGTTGGTTAAGTTGGTTTTGTCTGCTTACCTTGGCGGTCGCTTTGGCTTCTATTGTGAATCTTAGCTTAGGTGTTTTTTTTGGTGTCCCTTTGGGCTTTGTTGTTATTGGGTTTTTGGCATATTTTGGTTTTGGTTGTATTCTAAGAAGGGGTTTTGGGGTTTGCTTATTGCTGTTAAGCGTTTGTGGTTTGGTAATATCTTTTGAGGTGGCTTCTTTGGGTACATGGGTTTGGAATATCTTTGATTATAGTTTTCCTTTTGTTGATGTTGGGCGCTGGCATTTTGCTTTGGCTGATTTAGGTTTGTTTAACGTGTTTTACGGTTGGACTTCTTGGTTGCTGGTTGCCTTATTGTTTAGTTGGATTTGGATTCCATTAGGAAAACTCGCAGTTACCAAAGTTAAGTCGTTGCGGATTCTCTCTGAGAAGGTTATATTCAAGGGGGGTTTTGGGTTTGTAAAATTTAAAAATCGATTTTTGTTTTTGGGTTTAGGTGTGATCATTGGATGTGCAGTTTTTGTTTCATGTTATTCTTATTTTAATTTAGCAGCGCATTCATTGGTGGGATCTGATTCAACTGATTATTTTAATTGGTTGGAAGATATGCGTCTTCAGGGTCCTGCAAGTTGCATTGAAGCTAAGACAGGCCATTGTCTAATTTGTTCATGTATTTTATTCAGTTTACATTAGGGGTGTCTTCTGAAAATGCTGTAAAGATTATGCCAGCTGTATGTTGTGTGGGGCTTAGTTTGGCTGTTTTTTGGTTTGTTAGAGTTGGATTGCGTAATGATGTCTTAGCTTTGACGTCGGGGCTTTTTACGGTTTTTAGTTTCCAAACCACTGTGGGTATTTATGCCTACAGCGTTTCAAATTGGCTGGCTCTTATTGAAGGGGTTGTCCTTTTTGGGTTATTGTTGAAAAGCAGCGGGAAGCATTCATGGGCTTACATAGTTGCCGCCGCAATAGTTGGAGTAGCTTTATTGTTTACCCATCCCTACACCTGGGACGTTATAGTAGCTGTGTTAGCTGCCTATCTGGCGTTGATACTCTTCCGGCATTTAAAGCAGAAAACGGATGGAAAAGGCCATGTTCTGCAAATTTTGTTTGTTTTAGGTCTGAATTTAGTTGTGTATGGAGTTTATTCGATTCTGCCGTTTGGTAGATCGGTAGGCTATGGGGGAATAAGTTTTGTGCAGAGAAGCTTTGTTTTACCCAATGTTTTGAATCTGCAGAAAGGTTTAGAAACGATGGTTCAGGCGTGGGTTGGCGGCCTTTATGCAAATCCTTTGTTGGTGTTTCTTGCAATTGCAGGTATACTTTCTGTTGCAGCTTTCGCTACCAGATTTAGCAGATTAATGCTTCTATGGATTATCGTTCCCTCCCTGGCTTTACTTGTAGTTTCGGCTGAGAATTACATGTATTACCGGATAGTATACTTGTTGCCTTTTCAGATTTTGGCTTCTAGTGGTGTTTTTTGGTTGTTGAATAACTTTGAAAACAGAATACACCTCGAGAACAGCAAGATGGCTTGGTTATTGAAAATAGGTGTTTTAGTTTTGATAGTGCTTTTGTTTGCGAATTATGCTTTGCGTTCGGTTGATGGTGCTCCTTTACATATGCTATCGTGAAAAATTTTTAGATGATCAAAGTATGCGATGCAGACTGATAATTTAATCTAAGAAAATAATTTCCATACAAAAAAAAGAAAATTTAGTTGAGAGTTATTGTGCCGTCTAATCTTAAGTTGGTTAGGCGTGGGTAGCCTTGTAGAGGCAGAAATACTGTTGGCGAGCGAAGGTGTACGCTCATTGTATCGTCATTTAACTGTCCTGTGGTACCTCTTAGGATCCAAACTGTGCTTCTTCCGCCATAGTATTGGGCACTCATCATGACGTTAAGGTGTATGAAATGGTGTTTGTTTACTATGATGCCTTGGCCTTTTGTTGCGGAAATAGCTGCATAGTTTTCAATGGTTGCATCTCCGCCTTGAGTTTGCAGGTGGAGAGTGGTTTTTATTTTTCCATGTGTGCTGCCTTGGATTGTAAGGGTAACATCAACTACTTCGTGGGCGGAGTTTCTTGCTGTTCCAGTGGCTGTTAGAGTAAAACTGTCATAGTTTGTTACAACTGGTTTTTCATGTGTTGTTTTTGGCGATGCTGCAGCAAACCCGTAAGATGATAAAGCAATACTTATGATTAGGACAATAGTTACGGCGACTAACATTTTAGATTTCAAGATTATCACTGAACTCCCATAGGTACTGTTCAGCTATTTAAGCATTATTAATTAAGAAGATACAAGAATATTTGTCCAGCAAAAATACATACCAAAATTTGAATACTTCCTGAAAACGACAGAAACAATCTATAACTATTTTTTCTAAATAGGGCAAGTTATTTTGTGTAGAGTGGAGTTGTGGGAGTTGGGGTTTGCCGAGGGATTGGACTTGGGGTTGGCTGACGATAGGGATTCCTGTTTCTTAGTTTGATTTGCAGAAAAGTTGCAATTTTTGGGGGTAGGTTGAGTTTAATATCGGTGTTTTGGGGTTATTTTTCTGAATGATTTGTTTTTTGGGCGTATTTTGATTTGTTGTGTTGCAAGAGTTTTAGGGTGTTTTGGTTGCTTTTGTCTTAAAGTTATGCAATAAGTCTTAAATCGTAAGATATTGAATAATGGCTTCTGTGAAACGGTCGTTAAACATGGTAACAGCACCTTTACTATCTGTGTGTGCCGCAGAACCTAAAGCGTTTTGGAGGAGAAAAAAATAGAGTCCTCACAGGTTTGCCTAAACGTTTAGAAAAGCTCAAACTAGAAGGCTCAGGCTTAACCCAAGCTGAAATAGTAAAGCACAGGTAAGCGAGAAATTTGGGTGCGGACCACGAATAATCTACAATGATTTTAAGACACGTGAAAACTGGCAGCCTACAGTACAGGGAGCCAAAAATGTTCAGGACCTGGTTTTGAAAATTTCGAATCGGCAAGAACAGATCTATCGCATGGCAAGTGTGCTTAAGCATTCATCCACTAACCCAGCCGTGCAGCTTGGACCCTAAACGTCGATGTTTAAGGCTTAATTCCGCAATGTTTGAGACGCCATCTGCCCAGTCTGATGTACCGATTAAGAGTTTTGGAGCAAAAAACCACTAAAGGAGTCTTTGTACCTTGAAAGTAGAGCCACTAAACAGAAAAATAGATCGCCTATCAGAAAAATTAGCTGATCCACCTCTCTCTGAGATAAAGCTCGATTCGGATTCTTTTTCTGAAGCGAAAAGATTCTTCCGCAGAGTCGACGAAATTGCTGAAGAATATCGGCAAACCGGATCTGCTGAACTTTTCGCGGATAATGCAGATCTGATCTCAAAGAATCTATAGGTCTTCTTGAAGCGTATTAGAGAACTGTTTTGTTATATCCTTCCCAGGGTACTGGGATGCGGCGAGACCGACGAAGTTGCTGAGTATTCCTTTCGGTTGCATTTCACAATTTTGAAGCTGACCTAAAAGATTACTTGGCACAGGTGAGCGGGTGGTCTCAAGAGAGTATCTGGTTGACAACAACTACGGATTACCCTGGAAGTGACTTGTCTAATATTACAGAGAATCCTAAGGCGGCTTCTCCAAAGATGAAGGTTTACCGTTGGAGCATTTTCGAAAATTTAACTTTAAGCAAGGAGTAAATTGCAGAGATTTTACGTACTCACTCTGGAGATCTTGCTGAACGTTTCGTTTACGCAGCAGTAATCGGCAACGAACTTCACATAGTTGTGCGTGGAATAAGCAACAATCAGATTTAGCATGGTTATGCCAACTTGGAAACTGATTTTTGGTCGGTTGGAGCTTGCTGGATGGAGCTACACCCTCAACGCCTACTTTAACTGGTAATGGTACTCATCTGTGTTTAGTTGTTCGTAACGTAAACAACGCTATACATTATCGGTTCTACAGCCAGGCGCTTCAGACATGGTCTAGTTGGGTTACTGTGCCAAACAGAGCAACAACTGACACCCCAGCAGCAACATTAGTCGGCGACACACTCCAAATCGTAGTACGCGGCGCAAACAACAAACAAATCTGGCACGGGCAAGTCAACACGCAGAACAACACATTTTCTGGCTGGAACCTGCTTGACGGCGCAACACCCTCACCCCCACAATGACATCAAACAGCACACACCTATGCCTAGTGGTACGTGGAAATAATAATAACATCTACTATCGATGGTACGACATAGCAGAGAATACGTGGACAACTTGGACAGACTTCACCTATGGGTCAACCCCTGATACTCCGGCTCCTACGTTAACGGGGACATTTGCAGATTGTGTGGCGTGGTATCAATAATAATCAGATTTGGCATGGAACGCTGAATACGGCGACTGATATGTGGTCTGGCTGGAGCTTGCTTGACGGGCAACTCCGACTAAACCAACATTAACAAGCTAGACTTTGATGAACTATTGCAGAAAGTAATATTCCCCTTTTCTTTGCTTAGGGATACTATCAACAATTTGCTTTTCGCTTTTTTAATATTTTACTTGTTTTGTTGTTGCGATTTTATTTGCGTATTTTATTGATGTGAGGTTGTTTTGCTTTTTATGAATCTGAAAGTAACAATGCTTTTAAGTAATCCATAAAGAGTATGGTGTCATGAGAGAAGGCAAGTGTATGATGGTAAAACGAAGTCATGAAGATTTTACATCCATTAAAAAGCTTGCTGAATTCAAAAAGTTTGCTCTGCGACGCAGAGTCTGGTTTAAATCTCTCAGTAGAGTTGAACGCGGCATAATAGATCTCACCGTAAAATACGTTGATAACATCAAAAGTACAAAGTTGGCCAAAGTGGTGACGGCCATAATTGAAAAACTGCAGGTCTCGATGGAAAGCAAGGCTGAGCGTTTGGTGAGGACTGTTGGGTTGGCGTTAGCCAAAAAAGTTAGTGAAATAGCTGTTAGATGGGGCAATCGTTTAGCCATAGATTGGGCTAAAGACCGCGAGTTTGCCAGGTTCTTGGTTTTTAACTTCAGCTAAGGTTGGAGGCAGTTAAGTTTGGTTTTATCTGAAAAACCAGAAAGCCTCTTGGAACATACTATCATTGCTGATTTGCAAAAGCCTCATGTTGCAGTGGGTATCCCAGCGTTTAATGAAGAACAGTCCATAGCACGCATAATAATTGAAGCACAAAAGCATGCTGATACAGTAATTGTTTGTGATGACGGCTCAACTGATTTGACCGCTCAGATTGCTGAACGTTTAGGCGCGGATGTGGTTAGGCATGAAGAGAATTGCGGGTATGGTGCAGCAATAAAAAGCCTATTTAAACGGGCCTTAGAGTTTGGTGCTGATGTGTTAGTCACTTTGGATGGTGATGGACAGCATGATGCTTCAGAAATTCCACAGGTTATTGAACCAATCATTGAAGGTAACGCAGATGTGGTAATTGGTAGCAGATTTATTGATGCTAAGGGAACAGCTGAGATGCCTTTCTACCGCAAAGTAGGTGCCAAGTAATAACCAAAATGGTTAATGGCTCAGCTAAACACGGAGTCAGCGACTCCCAGAGTGGATTTAGAGCCTACAACCGCCAAGCCTTAGAATGTCTTAGTATTTCTGAGGTTGGCATGGGTGCAAGCGTACAAATACTACTAGAAGCAAGCAAACACAACCTAAAAATAAGCGAAGTATCCAGCACATGCAAATACGAAAACGGTGACAGTCTCCACCTCAACAGAAAACCCTGTAACTCACGGCGTAGGCCTTGTCATGTCTATTGTTAAACTTGTTGTCGAAGACAAACCCCTAATGTTTCTTGGATTACCTGGAATAACTATCTTTGATTCATGGGTATCTTTTTTGGAGTTTGGATGATGAACCTATATGCTGAATTCAGGTCAAATAGCCACAAATATTGCTTTAGCATCAATAGGCTTTTATTCTAATAGGTTTCTTTATGATATCAACAGCCATAACACTATACGCGATAACACGATTATCAACAAAATTCAACAATAAATAGTACTGAGGTTTAAGAAATGAGTAAGAAAGTGTTAGTGACTGGTGGTTTGGGCTTTATAGGCTCAAATCTAGTTCGTGAATTAAACAAACGTGGATATGAAACATGGGCTTGCGATTTGATGCATTCTTGGCAACCAAATTATGTTCGTTGTGATGTAAGCAAATTTAGTCAAGTTGAGCGTTTGTTTGCAGAGCATGACTTTGATTATGTTTATCATGCTGCAGCAGAGTATGGCAGATGGAACGGCGAAGACTACTATGAAAACCTCTGGGCAACAAATGCTGTAGGCACAAAAAACATTCTGAGAGTGCAAGAAAAGAAGAAGTTCCGCATGATTTTCTTTGGTAGCGCTGAAGTTTATGGTGATTATGATGGCGTCATGCGTGAAGATGTTATGGATAAGATTCCGATTAAGCAGATGAATGATTACGCGATTTCCAAATGGGTTAACGAAATGCAGATACTAAATTCAGCTGCCATGTTTGGCACTGAAACAGTTAGAATGCGTTTGTTCAATGTTTATGGTGTCGGTGAACATTATACGCCTTATCGTGGTTGGATACCCAAATTCATCTACAAAGCAATGCATGATGAGCCATACACTGTTTATCTTGGGTCATAAACGAACCTTGGAATATGTTGAGGATCTCTGCAGAGCATTTGCTAACATAATTGATAATTTTAAGCCAGGAGAAATCTACAACTTTGGCGGAGAAACTCAGTATGACATCAAGTATGTTTCCGATTTAATACTCAAGAACCTAAACAAGGATGACTCAAAAGTTACCTACAAAGAAGCTGAACCTTTCACAACTAAAATAAAGACTCCTGATGCATCAAAGGCGAGAAAAGATTTGGATTTCAAGTTAACTATTGCTCCTGAAGAAGGCATGCGAAGAACCGTTGAATGGTTCAAGAAACTCTACGGTAAACAAAGCGCTTAATTGGTGAATTTTGGCTTGAACAAGAAAGTAGCTTGAAGTATTCAACGGAAAAACTGTGCTGGTAACAGGTGGAGCAGGTGCAATAGGCTCTAACCTAGTAAAAACGCTTTGCAACTTGGAAACAAAGAAAATCATAATCATAGACGATTTCTCTTCATCATATGAGTGGAATATACCCAAAAACCCAAAAGTTGCCTTCATAAAAGGTAACATTCTTGATGATGAAAAGTTAAAATGGGCATTTAAAGAGAAACCCCAAATAGTTTATCATCTTGCAGCACATTTTGCCAACCAAAACTCAGTTGATAATCCAGAAACAGATTTGATGGTGAATGGAATGGGAACCTTGAAAGTTCTTGAGCATGCCCATCTTGTTGGTGTTGAACGTTTCATTTATGCTTCATCAGGTTGCGGAATTTATGGTGCAGACTCAAAAATGCCCTTTGAAGAACATGACGTATCAATGAAACTCTACACACCCTACCAAGTAACAAAGATGCTGGGTGAACTCTACACAAATTACTATTACAACCTCTATCATCTTCCAATTGTCAATGCAAGATTCTTTAACTCGTATGGTCCAGGTGAAGTTCCAGGAAAATACCGAAACGTTATCCCCAACTTCTTCTATTGGTCAATAAACAAGCAAGCGTTGCCAATTACGGGAACAGGTGATGAAACAAGAGACTTCACCTATGTTGGCGATATAGTAAATGGATTATTGGCAATGGCTTACTATAAAGAAGCAATTGGAGAAGCATTTAACCTTGCAACTGGCAGAGAAATTCGCATAGGCGATCTTGCAGAATGGATTAACGAAATAACTGGAAATAAAGCTGGAATAGTTTATGCGGAAAGACGAGATTGGGACAAGAAAAATAGACTTTTAGCATCAATTGAGAAAGCAAAAAAAATTCTTGGCTATTCGCCTAACATGGATTTCAAAGAAGGCCTACGAAACGTTAACGCTTGGTTTACTGAAAACTGGCAAAATATTCAAGCGTCATACAAGAGCTAATAACTGCTACCTAACCAGTGATTTGAGAACCGAACAGTTTTGTGCGGAATATTTGGCATCGTAATAGGTGAGGACTTAAAGCTCTCACCCAAGGAGCTCATGCGAATCGTAAATTGCATGTTTAAGCTCTCAGAATCCCGCGGCAAAGAAGCCTCAGGCTTAGCGTTAAGATTTAACAAATCAATCTATGTTCTTAAAGAACCCATTACCTCATCCAAGCTGGTTAAGACACAACAGTACAAGCAACTATTCAACCAAACACTAAAGGAACAAGGGTACGATGGCGGCCAACTTAAAGCTCCAATTGTTGTTTTAGGTCATTCTCGCCTGCAAACAAACGGGCTCAGCGAAATCAACACCAACAATCAACCAGTAGTCAAAGACGGCGCTGTTGGAATTCATAATGGAATAATCGTTAATGATGCAAAATTATGGAAATCGTTCCCAGCTCTAACGAAGAAATATGATGTAGATACTGAAGTTTTCCTAAGCCTTGTTCAAATGTTTAGGGCTCAAGGCAAATCTATGGTGGAAGCAGTTAGGTCTGTTTTTGAGCATATTGAGGGTTCTGCGTCTGTGGCTGTGCAATTTGACGATGCTAATACTCTTGTTTTGGCAACTAACACAGGCTCACTTTATATGAGTTCAAGTCAGGATGAAAAAATATTAGTTTTTGCTTCCGAAAAATACATTCTTGAACAAGTTCTCAATCAGGGCTTCCTTAAGAATTTGTTTGTGGGGAGCTCAATAACTCAGGTTAAGGCAGGTCAAGGATACATAGTGGACCTTAACTTGTCAAAAAGGCATATGTTTCTTTTGAATGATGATGCAGTTGAAAATGGCTCACCAGAACTCGTAAAGTCAAAACTTCAGATCGTTGAACTGTATGATCAGCAAGTAGAGTTGCTTCCAGACACAAATCAGTACCTTCTAAGTGAAGATGTTAAGCAAAGTATGATTGAGACTTGGGAGACGCTTTATTCAGGCGACGCTGTGCTTGAAGCGGTGTACTCGGTGTCTTTTGCCTGAAACGATGCCTTACATAAGCTTTGATGAAGAAGGCGTATGTAGCTTTTGCAAAGATTATGAGACAAGAGGCAGTTATCTTAAGGGTGAAAAAGCGCTCGAAGAGTTTGTTTCAAAGTACCGAAGTGCCACTGGTGAAATAGATGTTCTTTTGGGTTTTAGCGGTGGAAGAGACAGCGCATATGGATTGGATTATGTTAAAAATCAATCTGGACTTGCATCCTATAACTTTCACTTACGATTGGGGAATGGTTAATGACCTTGCACGAAGAAACCAGGCAAGAGTAGTTGGCAAGCTAGGCATTGAACACATTGTTATTTCCGCTGATATCCGTAAAAAAAGAGCAAACATTCGCAAGAACCTTAAGGCTTGGCTGAAAAGGCCTGATTTGGGCATGGTTCCTATTCTTATGGCTGGGGACAAGCAATTCTACTATTACTTCCATAAAGTCCGCAAACAAACAGGCATAAAGTTGTTTATTTTCTGTGGCGGTTACGAGGGAGAGGAAGGCACTGGCTTATTCAAATACGGTTTCTGCAATGTTACAACCCAAGGCAGCAAAAATGCTTTGAAGCGAATGACTGGAATCTCAACAGCAAACAAGCTCAAGATAATGTATTATTACCTAAAGCAATTCGTGAAAAATCCAGCTTACATAAACAAGTCGATAATTGATACATTATTCGCTTATTATTCTTCTTATGTATTGACTGATGATTACCTGTACCTGTTCCATTACTTGGACTGGGACGAGAAAACGATTCTAAACACTATAACTGAGAAATTTAATTGGGAAAAAGAAACCGACACCATAGCAACATGGCGCATAGACGATGGCACAGCAGCATTCTACAATTACATTTACCTGACCATGGCTGGGTTTACAGAGTTTGATATTTTTAGAAGCCACCAAATACGCGAAGGAAAACTAACCCGAGAAGAAGCTTACTGATAATTAAGGAAGAAAACAAGCCTCGTTTTAAATCAATCGAATGGTATGGTCAAGCAATTGACTTTGACATGAATAAAGCTATTGGAACAATTAATTCCGCACCAAAACTTTACAAGATATCTTCCAGAAATATTAGTTGAGACGTGAATTCAAACGGGAATAGGCGATAGAAAACACGTAAATATTTTGATTGTTCCCTGTACAGAGTGGTTGGAAGGATCACAACAAAGGCTACACCATTTTGCAGAGGTATGGAGCCATCGACATAACGTTCATGTCATGTACATTGAACGACCAAAAAATTCTGGATGCGGGAATAAAGTTGAGCATCGTATATCCAATCAATTTATACACAAAACCAAAACAATAAAGGCTCAGAGTTTAGGCACTTTTTATGTTTTAAACAGTTTTTTGCAATTCTTTTCTATTTTGAGTGTGGTTTTAAAAAATAATATTGATATTATTGTGACCGAGGGTTTGGGCGCAAGTAACCTTGCAATTCTTGTAGCTAAACTTACACATAAACGGTCAATCTTTGATTATTCAGACTATTTTCCTGACTTCATTCCCTTATATGCGCCTAACGGCATAGCAGGTGATTTCTTTAACATTCTAGGTCGTATAACTAATATTCTAAACCTCAAAATCTCAAGTTGCACGGTAACTGTGAGTGAACTATTGAATAATCACGCAAAATTACTTAGCCCTCAGGTAATTAAGATATCAAACGGGGTTTCACCAGCTTTTGTTGGTCCGACAGAGATCGAAAGTAACAAAGAAATTGTGAATCCCATAAAATTAGGGTTCGTAGGGACACTTGAATCATGGGTTTGCCTTGAAAAAGTAATTGAATCTGTTCATGCCGT
>CAWIYM010000002.1:0-19013 GCA_963840325.1 Candidatus Bathyarchaeota archaeon | reverse complement strand
TGAACTAAAGATTACGCCTTCCGCGTTATCGATCCCGGCGTTTTCCATATCTGCAATGAAGCTTGGACCTTCCCGGGTAATGTCAACGCGGATTTTGCTAAAGCCTCCCCAACGATCCTGCAGTGCCTTGATGTAACCCAAAACGTAGGCGTCATAGGTTGGATGCGGAAAAATCTTGAGGTGCCTAAGCAAAAGCCTCTGATCAACTCGCTCAATCACGCTTAAGACGTGGAAATCTTTGGTTTGAGCAGGATCCAACCCCGCGTAGAATTCGCCTTCGTACTCAGCCTCAGGGTTAAACGGCTGCAGATCCTCCCCACAATTCTTAGCCGTACCAATGCAGCTGGAAATTAGGCTTTGAGAGAGCCAAACGTCTTCATCCTCAGCCCACTCCGCCTCCATCTCCCGGCGCCAACTCGAAGGATCATCTCGCAGTTGCTTCTTGATCTTCTCAAGAATCCCAAGCTTCAACGGTCCATTGGGTTCTTGGGCACGCTCCCAAGTCACATGATGCCTTGCAAAATCATCAAAATCTTTATGGTTGCAAATTCGCCAGAATAAGCTGTCAGTGTTCCAAGGTGTACTGGTACAAATGAACTTCCCATTCGTAGTTCCCAAGGTGAAGAGTGCGGCGTCATAGAGGTCTTCAGCGTTTGGGATGAAATTGAATTCGTCGGCAAAAACGCATTGAAGCGTAGGGCCTCTGATTGTGTCGGGATTGTTAGGGAAAGCTTCAATTACACTGCCGTTTGGGCAAGTTATCTTTGTTTTCTGAACTATGATTTTGGATCCTGGAGGAAGCCGCCTGGCAAAATCTCCAACCCGTCGAATAACCAGTTTAGTTTGGCGCCATGAAGGACCAACAACACCAATGTAGAAGTTAGGATTCGCTAACGCATAATTGAGCAAAATTCCCGACGTCGTGAAACTCTTGCCGGACTGTCGACTCCAACGGGCAGCAATAAACTGATTCTTCTGGAATAACTCAATGAGTTCTTTTTGGTAATCAGTCGGCTCAACGCCTAGGACCTGACGGAAAAACTCGAGCGGATCAGTCTTTAAGGTCTCAACTTTGCTAAGCCGTTCTGACTCAATAGCGAAAGCCTGCTCACGAAGCTGGGCACGCTCCTCAAATAATTTATTTGGGCGGAACGCCTTGGGTCTTCTTTGAAAACTCCGCATATTTCTCCCTTAACTCCAGCAATTCCGCTTCAAGCCCTCGATAATTAATGTAATCAGATAAGCAGGTCCTTGTAGACCTTAGCGCCTGTAATTATGCCTCGTAACCGGAAAACATCGTTTTTCTCAAGCCCAGGCGTCTTGAGAGCCTCCAAAGCAGCTGCCAAAGTCTTTAGCGTCTCTTCAATACTTGGCAACTCCTCAGGCAACTCAAGCTCGGAAGAACAACAACAAGTCATTTTTCAATTGTTGTTGTTCTTTCAATAGACCTAAATTAATCAGTTTTTGCCGAATAGCCTCTTCAGTATATTTGCCGTCAAAACTAAAAGCAAGAACTCTCAGATCACTAGTTCCCGACCGGAACCAACTAGTTAATTTTTGTTCATCCTCAGTTAGACCAGGGCTTTCCTTTTACCAATCCAGCGCCTCCAAATCGACACTGAAAAACACTGTGTAGCCTCGATGCTCTTTTCGGACAATGCGCATAACAGCTAACTGATTTAGATAGGAACTTTCAACAGCACGGGCTTTTCCAGTAACAGCAGCAACCTGGTCAGCTGACGCCAAACCCAACTTAAGCAAACTGGTTAAGGAAACCTGCAGATGCTTAGGAAACTTCAAGCACTTGGTAGAGTTGTTTTTGGCTAAACATTCTACCGTTTAGCCTCCAAAAACCGACTCGCCAAGGCACCGACTAAGACCGCTGATCACAATTAAAATCGCATCGTTAACGGCGCCAGTAACCAAAATAATAGCAACTTCAATAGCTACCAAACCTGCAAGCGCAACAATCAAAACAAGCATAGCCCAAACAAACCGCTCACTAGGCGGCACACTACGAGTACGCCTACGCTTTGCCTTGCGTGTTGTATCCTGGGCACTCGCCAAAGGCAAATCGTCAACGGCAACACATTTGCGAGTAAACCAGTCGCGAATAAAGCTTCTTAGACGACTAACTGGGCCAGCCATGGATGCTTAACCTCCGCTGAAAAAACGCCCTTGGACGATTAGAGCGACTAAACGATTTCTTTTGCTCCTCATCGCATCTTACAAAACTCGCCACTAAACTTCGCGCAGATTTCTCCGGGATATACTGCAACGGCAATGACTTGGACATCTTCAATCCACCCGATCGGAATAGCAGTATAATCAAGGTCACAAAGGCCATCAGCGTATTCGAAGCTGTTTTGAGCTAAAATAATGTGCTTGCGTTTGCCAAAGACGCCGACAAAAATGCCCCAGCTGCGCACAGGAACATCGATAACTCCGCCGTTAGTGCTTGTTTTCCCAATGGAAGCATCAGTCCAGGAGCAACAAATAAGATCGCCAGGATGGCAGCTCTCCAGCTGACTAACTAAATCAGATCTTACTCAAGAAGATTGCAACCCAAACTTTTCTAAAACACAAATTCGATTCTCTGCTGCAGTCGCCAGGTCTTCACAGAAAACACGCTGCAAATCAGCAGGCAGACGGCTGACTCTTTTTGAAAACTCAGCCAACACACCCTGCAAGTCAACAGCCCCCGATTCCATGCTTCAACCCCCACAAACAAAGCTAGGATAACTCCTATTCTGTAAGCAAGCGCTAAAAAGACTTTTTACGCCCAAACAACAGTGAAAAACAAACAGTTACCCCAAAACAGCGAAAAACAAACAGCTACGCCAACACACCAGAAACAGAATAACGAAAAAGAAAACAATGAAAAACATACAAATAAAAAAACACAACAAGAAACAAATAAACTTGAAATCAATAAGAAAAATCAGACATTACCCGAAAGGAGATATCACCCGAACACTTAATTATTAGTTAGATTTTTGAAGTTATTGATATACCAATATTGCTAATTTGATTATTGAATAAAAGTCTTTCACTACTCTCTCTAAGACAAACAAAAAACATTATCAGCGAGCTTTTCTCTTGAAAACTGAGATTGCTAATGTCAATGCTAGAATGATTATTACGACGATGATGAAGGGTAACTCTGGAACGGCAGGAGTTGGAGTTGAATTTTGGGAAGTTGGTGGAGTTGGCGATGTTGGGTTTGGTGTAGAGGTAGAAACTGCTCCATCAGGTATGCTTATCGTTTGAGTGGGGCTCCAATCGCTCTCCTCAAGAACTTTAAAATAATAACTTGTTGAGTTGTTGATAAAGTCTCGATAGCCAATCTCAGCTTTTACCTTAAAATCCATCTTTCCATCAATAATAAGAAACCATCCATTGGGATAAGGGAAGTCAACCACCAATCTTTCACTCGTCATGGTTACTATAGTTTGGGTAGAGACGGAGGTTGAATCTTGCAGGGGAAATTTAGTATTTCCTTTTATCGGACTTGGGCTAAATTGGTTTTCTGCATGAACGACGTATCTTAGTTCTGTTATATGTCCATCCGGAAGGGTAGTAGATGCGAAGTGTTGGTTTTCAATACTAACATCGATTGTATTGCCAAAGCGGTAGACATATTTGAGGGTGAATTCTGGGACAGATGATTTAGGTATTGACTGAGCAGATGCAGATTCAACCACTATTAGACTTGAGACTGCTAAGATAACAACCAGAAGTAACGAGAAGCCTTTGCCGATATTGCCCATGCTCAGTATTAAGAGACTATAAGCGATAAAAGGCTTATTCCGAACTTATCTTAAATTGTTTTTTTGTCAAACTTTATTGTCTGAGGTCAGTCAAAGTTTATTGTCTAATTCAGTATTAGATTTATGCTTCTTGAAGTAAACTAGTGAGATTGAAGCAACAGTCACCAAAACAATCAAGGTACCTGTCAAAATAAGATTGGTTTGGTTTAGCAAATAATTGGGACTCGTTTGACTTGGTGTTATAATTGGAGTTTGTGTTGGGGTTGGACTGAATATTGAGTTTGGGTCACCTATTGAGAAAAAGACAGTGTAGATAAATGACTTGAATTGTGGTTGATGATTCATCATGTTAAGCCCATAAAGATAAATTGTTAAGTAATGGGAACCATCAGGCAATTCTGGCAAATTGACCCTTCCAGCTCCCATACCTACTTTTGTGGCAATTGGGGGCGCATCAGAAGGAGTTATATCCCTTAAGGGAACTTCACCATTGTATGTTCCATCTATGCTATAATTCATTGAGACACTGTTAGGCATACCCATTATAGACCAAATTGGAACAGTCAAATTCAAAATCAAATCACTATAACTATAAGTCATATTTAGTGGAGAGAATATTGTGAGAGCTGAATCAAGAAAACTAATGGACCCCTTAGAATCTGGATTAGCATCTGCCACCTCAACTGCTTGTATCCCAATCAAAATTGAGACAGCAAACACTACAACAAACAGAGCAGTGCTTCTTTTCATGGCTTCCCCCTTCTTCTAAAGTAAACCAACAAACATACTCCAAAGACACCTGACACAACGATTATACTTATTGCCACCGAGGAAAAGTTCATCGCAAGGACGCTATCATTTGGTTGAGTTAAATTTGTTGTTATTGTTGGGGTTGGTGGGTTAGGAATGATGGGCATAGGTACTGTAAAATCAATTTCTTTTGACAATTGTTCCTTAGTTCCTTCTGTATAGACCATAAAAGTATGGTTGCCATCTTCCAAATAGTTGAAAACTCCACTTGAAGAATACTGCATAGAGCGACCAAAAAGCATGCTTTCTGACTTTGTCACATTAGTCAATTCTTTTGCTGGTTGTCCATCTACGCTATAGTAAATGTGATTTATTTCTTGATATCTATTTGTTTTCATTGAAACCCATATTTCAACAGAAAAAGGTACACCATTGCTTTTGAAATCGCTGATTGCCCAATCGCTTAGGCTTGCTGGAATTGGATAAAATATTGGAGAAGTTAGGCTAATATAAGAAACAGGAATAAAATTTGCTTTTGACATAGGAATTGCTGATAACATTGTAATTGCTAATGCTATGATGATTGTTGTTGCCAAGAGTTTCTTTGGCATTTGACGTTCCTATTATATTATGTGATTGAGTTTGCTTAAGTGGTTTTTTGTCAAACTTTCTTGTCTGAGTTCAGTCAAACTTTCTTGTCTAATTCAGTAGTTTGGATGGACAAACAAATATGACTGTAACTGGGAACGCAACATTAGCTGGTTTGATTGTTGGTGAACACAACTTGACAGTTTACTCTTGGGATTCTGCTGGAAACATCGGAGAATCTGAAACAGTCACTTTTAACATATCCACTCCAGAGCCTTTTCCAACAATTTTGGAAATAAAATTGACAGTGTTAGTGATTGTAATAGGCGTGGCTGTGCTGGTTTACTTAAAAAAACGCTGCTGCCAACCTGAAGTGGCTTCTCAAACCTAAAATTTATGGAAAAACAGGTTTTTGGCGCATAAAAAGCGCCTTAAGGATTTAGATGTTGATGGCGAATGTTCCGACCAGTGGGTTTCCTGCTACGAAAGCTACGCCTGAGCCAAGAATGTCATGAGTCATCATTGTATTACCACCCCAACCGTTCAACCATCCACACAGATTAAACAATCCAATCTCGTTGACTGTTCCTGAACCGCCTGCAGTTATGAGGTTACCAAAGCTGATAACCCCTGCAGCGTAAGCTCCAGGACCACACTGGAATTTTGTGCTCTCAGGTGTAGTTGCGAAGGCTGTTTGGATTGCATAGTTGTTGCGTTGTGCAGCGGTTGTTCCTGAGCCAAATTGAATAGTCCAATAACTTGATGCTGTTGCATACCAGATGGGTCCATAGCTTGTGTTTGATGTTCTTGCTGTGTTAGTTTCATCATAAACGATGTAGCCATCAATGCCGCCTTGGTTGCCATGAATAAGAGCTGCTAATTTTGTGCCAAAGTTGTTTAGGAACATATCGTCAGGAACATTGAAGCCGATTTCTTTGATTCGGTGATCTTTCTCGCTTCTAAGCGCAGCAACGCAGGAGGTGTCAAGCATTCGTGATAGACTCTGTTTTTGGTATGCAATTATTTCATCCATGGTTTTGGCTGCTTTCAGCTTTGGCAGGTCATCTTCAACACGCCACAACCTCACTTCATGCAGGTGCTTAGCCATCACCTTGTCCTTGAATGTTGGAGTCCATTTTAAGCCCTGAAAGGTTATCCTTCCAATGCTCACCTTTAAGCACTTGATCAATTACATTTTGTTCTGTTTTTGTCATCTTATCACCTCCCTCTTAGCTGATTATTTTGATTCAGTCATGTTTGTACCCTTGAGATTACAGGAAATGAGCGACAAGCTGATGCGAACACGCAGGCTCTTGCGCTGGAAAAGTAAAGCTTGCTGAATTTGAAACAGGAATCCCATCCAAAGTCCAGTACAAGAACAAGTGACCGACATTAGCGGTTGCTGTAACTGCAAAGGTGTTTCCTTCCAGCACTTCATAGGTGCCTGTTTTGTTGGTTGTACCTGCGCCATCAACAGAAACAACTGCTTCCCATGCTTTTCTGAAGTACGAACGCAACAGTTTCCTTGAGCCAAGCGTCTGAGCAGGCACTGTATAGCTGTGAGTTGTGCCAACCGCTTCACTTATCGTTGATGTATTGCTGTTGACGGTGCCTGTGCCTTCAAGAAATGAGTAATAGAATAGAAGGAACTGCTTTGTTGTCGCTATATGAGCAACGGTCACACCTGAGCCGCTGTCAGTGTTTCCAATGGCAGGGCTTATTGCATCAGCAGGAACAGTTAATCCACCATCAGAAGCAGATGGTTCAACGCACTTGAAGACGCCATGTTGTTGGACTTTTAGCAGCTGCAGCAGACATTGAAAGCGAAAACACTGGATCTTCAGTGAAATAGCGACACCCTTGGTGTTAGAGCCATTGTTTCCACAACACCTGGCGTCTTAGAAACAGCTGGCGTTTCAGTCATGGCTTCTATGAACTGCAAGCCTTGAATCCAAACAGGCTCAATTGGCAGGTTTAGTACTCGGCATTCCTTTGCAACTAAGCACTCCATCAAATACGTGTGCGTGATGTACCCATTCTTTGAAACGCGAACAAAATACGTGCCAATAGGCAGACGTGAATTCTATTTCGCCATTGGCATCAGAAGTACCGCTTTCAACAATCTCCTCATATTGAATGACTTCAACCAGGGCACCTTCTAACTTCAGGCATTATTGCGGTCCTCCCCAAGTCGCTGCTATAGTATGCGAGGTTCCTTTCACTTGATCAGGTACATTGTATGAGCCCTGATCGCCCCCAACAGGAGCGCCATCAAGATACCATTGATAACGTTTGTAATGCGTTCCAATGATGTTGCCATTTTGGTCGTAGTGGTAGTGATCAACTGGTCGGGAACCAAGATTGTTAACAAACGTGTGTGACTTGACCATCAAGAACTTCTTGCGTTCCATCTTCTGTTGTTCCTGAAGCCGTGATTTCCCAAGCTGCTCGGTAGAAAACGATTAACAGGTGAATGGTTCCAAAGGGGACAGCTTTAAAATCAAAGACATGTGCTGTGTTCGTTTGCTCCATGGTTGTTGATTGGTTGTTTTGTTGCAGAATGCCGTCAGCGTACATGTGGCTGTAGAGGCAGTATTGTTTTGTTCGAGCTGTGCATGATCGGTTGTTGGTGGCTATTTGGTTGTTGCCTTCATCTGGATCAATCGTTCCCTGAGTGTAATTCTCGTCATCAAAGACTTTCTTAACCATCAAAAGCCAAGTTGTTGCTGCGATGGTGACTTCAGGCTCATCTAAACTCATGCTTTCTTCAACAAGAGTCTCATTATCCAACAGTGGGTGCAAGAGCCAGGGTTTCGTTGCCGTCAGGAGTTTTTATTTCGCCCTTTGCAGTCAGACCCATGCTTTCTATGGCTGTTGTCCGGGCTTGTCTGCGTGGTTCATTTGCTAACTGGAAAAACAAGTGATAGTTATTTTCAGGAGCAACAACCTCCATATCTATTGTTTCTCGGTTTGGATGCTCAATTGTCACCCGGTATGTTCCTGCAGTTCCTAAATGGGTTTCAGCTTCACCCAGGGTATCGCTGACTAATGTTTCAATGAGGGTTTCGCCGCTGTAAATTTTGATAACAGCATCCTTGATTACGGTCGGGTAGTCTTCGCCATCGTTGAATGTCATGTTGGTCCTGTCCACCCCACACTTATGATCTTGAATTTGACAACGTCATTGGTTGGGCTCTCGCCATGACCGCCACCGCTTGCCTACAACTCGAAGCAGGGGAAAAAAGTAGAGCTCAAGCACCTCCTGATCAACCAACGCTCGTGACCAAAGCATAACTTCAGCTAAAACACCCTTCAAGAAAACACCCAGATAAACGGTGTTTGCTGATGATCAGGGTTCCCTGTTTGACTCCATTGCTTTATGCAGGTATCCATTAACGTACATTTTCACGTGAGTGCCGTCATAGGTTACCATGACAAACAAGCGTGCACCAACAGTAGCCACCCTGCATCTGAACTAAAATAATGCGACCGTGCTGCCGTATAGTTATGGAGGCAGTGACCACTCCTGTGTTTGAGTGATAATGCAAACCAAATTGACCACTTTTATGGCAGACATTTCTTTCAGTTGAGTCAGCAGCTGAAGGACTAAACCAACCGCCAAAACTCAGTTTGCTTGTGAGGTTGATTCCTGCTTTGCTTGCATCACCCAAACTAACCATTAGAGCTTGAGCCATTGAAGGTGAGCATTTTTGTTATAGGACCATCTTCCCAGCTGCCAGCAGTGATAACGCCATCAATAGGCTCATCAACAGGCGCTTTGTTTTTTGCAGCAGCACCTTCACCTTCATTTAAGTGGAATAAGCCAACAAGACCCTGAAGGTTGAGGCTCCAACTTGTCGAGCCAGGCAAATAGATGCCCTGGTCTTCCCAACTGCGCAGATCCTCAATTGTTCGATCAATGCTTTTTCGGAACTTATCAAGCTGCAACTTCACTTGAGTGCGTGTTTTGTTGAGTTGCTTTATTCGGTAGGTTCCATTGAGCAAATATTGATCATTTACAACTGTCACCGAGTCGCCAGGAAGCGTAGGCTTTTCCAACAGTAATTAAAACAGAAACGGGTGCACCTGAACTATCAGTGTTGAGCTCAGCTAGTTTCTTGGCAGCCATGCCGTTTAGGGTTGCTTCGTCGGTTACTGAGTTGTTGCTGAAGGTTTTAACTTTGGTTCCAGATCCAGCAACCCCCAGAATATGATGCCCCCAACAGTCAAGGCCGCGAATAATAACTTTGGTTCTTTGCTTGGAGCGGTCTAAGCCTCGGTTGCTAACAGATATTGAGCTGGGAGTCCAAACAACGCCTGTCGCCTTTCACTGGCAAGGTTTATGGTTGTTCCACTTGTCGAGTAAAGATCAAGGTTTAAGGCATCAGCTAAAAACTTGAAGCACGTCCAAGACGATTCGCATTATAGAAAACTACGCTAACGAGGCGTTGATGGACAATCCCCAACCGTAATTCCGGTTCCAGCCACCAAGTCAGCGGCTATTGTCGAAGCGGCTTTTTGGTCATAAACTCCGCTTACAGGCTCCGCTTCATCTAGCGTAAGCATGACTGTATCATAGATTACTGCTTTGATTCTTTTACTTCCCAAGTCTCCCCCAGACAAGGTTCCACTGAAAACCAATGTATCGTCGAACCAAACGGCAACCAAGAGATCCTGCTGGATTAAAGCGCGATTCTCAGCTGTATTTGCCAAGTAGAATGTTGCGTAGCAGTCTCCGTCAAGCTCCTCATTTGTCTGATCCCAAGTAGCTTGAAACGGAATAAAGGTTGACGTATTCGTCATCCCAATACTCAATAACCCAATGACCCATGAAACCAGCTCCTAAAGCACCACGAGGGTACTATACTTGCTCAGCACCATCGTGTACTCGTAAATTGGGTTAGCAGAGGTTCGTTTAGGCTCAAACTTCTCAAGAAGCCATGTTCCATCGATGCTTCCGTTTGAAGACACCACGGTTATCGCTGTTCCAAGTTGGTTTAGCATAGGCGTTAAGATATCGCTCCAGAGTTGAGCGTCAGTTTTTGCTAGGATCCGCGATTGATCCAGAAAGTTGAACACTATTCGAAGTTGTTCCATCAACTATTGCGACGGGATCGTCTCCAGACTGGGGAATCGTATCTTTGTTAATTGTTTTAATGTAAGCAAGTTGCGTAGGTCCAAAGGGAAAAGTTACGGTTCCAAAACTCCACGTCAATTAGCTGGACCTCCGACGCGCTAAAGCCTCATTCAACGATTCAATCGTGTGTTCGCTTGCCTTGTCATAATCGGCTTCAGTTTGAATATAATTTGTAACATAGACAGTGATTACTTGAGGTTGCGAAGTCACGGTTTCATCAGGAGTTTGTGCAGCGGACGCAGTTCTGTTTGCTTCATACCGTGAAAGAGGCATAACAATTTCAGGACCAGCCTCACCAATCAACGCATAAGTTGGCTTATCAACCACTCCGCCCTCTGCCATAGCAACTGCGGCTTTTACTCCAGCAATTCCAACTCCAACAGCAGCAAGAATAATCGGAACAGCAACACCGAGAGTCATGGTTCCCTGAAAAGCCATCCACGCAATAGTAGCAGCAACAATTGCAGCAATAGACGCCGTCAAAGCACCTGCTATTTGACGCATATTCTCAGGAATAGCGCCTAAGAATAGTATCAGCAATTAAGAAGCCACCCATAAAAGCAGCAACCCCAATAGCAGCGGTCTTAGCAGAAATCCCCACGTTAGCAACACCACTAGAAATCTTCGTCAATAATGCACTCACATCAGGAAAATTCTTCCACGCTTTAGCTTAAACTGTCAACCATAGTGATTGAGGTAGGAATAACCTGCAGAGCAGCCGACATAATCGATTTATTCACGTTTTCCTGCGCTTGCTGAGCCCGTTCATTCGCAAGAGCCAACCGATCCTGAGCAATACTTAAGGCATCTGAAGCTGTAGTTTGCCTCTTGACTGTTAACACCATGCTTTGCAATAGCCGTTGAAAGCGAACGTTGCGCATCCTCAACAGCTTTTAGTGCTAGATTTAACCATCAAGTTTGAGCGATCTAAACTAATCTCAGATTCGTTAATTCGGTCATAAGCACCATACAAACTAAAAGAAGCAGTAGCAACACCCAGAAATCCCCGTCGTAAAACTACGCATAGAAGCCGTACTCTGCTCAGTAGTTGCCCCAACTTGAGCTTGAAGCGAAGAAACATTTGATTGAGCCGAATTCAAGT
Source organism: Candidatus Bathyarchaeota archaeon (assembly GCA_963840325.1). Taxonomy (GTDB): domain Archaea; phylum Thermoproteota; class Bathyarchaeia; order Bathyarchaeales; family Bathycorpusculaceae; genus Bathycorpusculum. The sequence continues at coordinate 7,666 of CAWIYM010000002.1, read as the reverse complement.
CTCTAAGAGCAGCCGCAGCTTCTTTACTGTTAGTTCCATACCCTCTAATTGCAGCAGTTAAGGTTGTCTTGAGCATCACTAAGATCCTGTTCAGCAGTCTTTAACTGCAAAGCAGATCCAGCCTTTTCAAGCTGAACCCGTTCACTATTAGATAGCGGAGCAGATTGTTTCTTCAGTTGCTTGGGCTACACCATTTTGAGAGTATCAGAAACCTCATTTAAACTATCACTGATACGTTTTGAAGCTTCCGCTACCGCTCCACTTGCCTCATCAACAGCAGTTAACTTAAACTCTAAATTCTTCATCTACGCGTCCTCTCTCGTTTATTCCATCTTGCCCAAGCCACCAAAAACTTAAACCGAGTAATGCTTAGTTTCCCAACAGCTTCAAATGACCCGTACCGTGGAAACGTACTCATCACAAAGCCTAAGTCTTGGGCTCCGCCGTGGACGCTAATCCATTCTTCAAGCTTTTTTTGGGTAAAAAACTGGGTTGCTCACTAATGAACTGCAAAAGAGCTGCACCTTCAGCCAACGGAAACACATTGTAGAACTCCAGGATGTTGTCAGGTGTGTATTCGGGCAGACCTGGATTAGCTTTCTTAAGCATCAAATACAGAGTCATAGCAGTTTTTGATGCGGGTGTTGGGCATTTCTCAAGGATTACAGAGTCGTTGAGAACAAGTTCTCCGAACTTTACCACCCCAAGTGTTGGATGATTGAACTCATGAATTGATGAAGCCCGTTTTAGAAGAGCTACGGGGTCAAAGATTTTAACAACCGCTTCACTTCTCGCGTCAGCCTCAGACTCCATACTTTTGAGTTTAGCTAAGCGCTCCTGATTCTCAGGACTATTACGCGCCTTAGCTAATTCCTCTTTAGAAACCAATCAGATCAAGCCCCGCCCGTGGGAAACTCTACACTCTCAGCCTCGCCGCCGCCATTTTCAAGAACGCCCTCAGCAGTCTTACGCTCAACACTAGTAATATGGCAGTTCTTCCAAGTTTCAATGTCATCGCCCTCATCATCGCCATCCGGAGCAAACACAATATCAAACTTTTCACCAGCAATCAAAGCAGCCAACCACTCCTTACCAGTGAAAAGCCGCTCAAAACTCCAAGAAAAAGTCTGCTCACCAACCATAGTCTTAACAGGCTGCAGCGAATCATTGCTGCGAATCTTAATCAACTCAGCAGATGCCTTCAAACTCAAACTTCTCGTATGCGCAACAAGAGTCGTTCCCTTATAGAACCTAGCTTCTCTTCCAAAATACGTATTTGGTGTACTCAATTTTTTCATTTCCTCCATACTTTATTTTTTTATTTTTGTTGTAACTTGTTCATAATGCAAGATTACCAGTAAACTCAGGCAGACCTAATCCAGACGACTGCTTCAAAGAAGATATCGCCCCCATACAGCAGCCGATCCTTTCCAGCTGCATCTTTGAACTTAATTTCTCCAGGAGCAAACTCTGTAGTGACGCAATCTTTGCAGACCCCGCCCAATTTGCGATCAGCCAAAATAGCATCAACAACCGCGCCCATCGGCAAAATTACATCAACAAACCAATCCTTAGGTTTGTATTCCTGGATGGCAACTGTAATAACTCCGCGAATAATTACGCTTAGAAAATTATCGTTACTAAGAATTCCGATCGGACCAGGAATCGGATTAATCGTTGCCTTAGGCAACATATCAAGAGTAAACTGTTCACCGATTAGAACTGTTTTTAATTCTAAGACCCCATGAGCAGCTACTCCAGGAACAGCTGGAACCTCTGGAACCTCATCATGAGCAGGAATAGCCGGGACTTCGGGAACAGCTGGAACATACACTAAAGCAGTTTTGATCGCGTCAAAAACTGCCTTGTAACTATCGTAAAACTTGGGCATGTTTAGCCACCTACCAACTCGAGCCATAACTCAGCAAAAGTGGAGTCAACTTTGCCACGTGCTTCCTCGAGCGCATTTTGCATAAACGGATTAGGCTTAGTTCCGGGATGATGCACAATAGGCGTAAAAATCATTTTCCCAGCAACCATGAAAAGCTAAAACTCCGCCGTTTGCCGGGCGGATCTCATGAGGCGCTGAGCCCTCAACAACAACTCGAGCGTAAGAAGCAGCCACGCCGACAACGCCTTCACTGTCAGAAACTTGCTTGTAAACCGTGCTCGCCAAATATCCAGTCTTAACTGGAGCACCCCAGAAAGCCGCGCCAAAAGCGATATCGGTTAACCGTTCGATCAGCTTTTGCTTAAGAGGTCCGCTGAGTTTTTCGGCTAATTCATTAAATTCTGTGCCGCTTGATGTAACGCTAAACTCGATCACTCAAACACTCCCCACATAAACTTCTAACTCAGCTTCAACGTAGGCATCCAAGAACCTGTTAGCCTCAACCCAAAACGCCTCAGCACCCGTTGGATCACTAAAACGCCTAAACATCCAAGCGGCAAAAAACTTAGATGCATCAACAATAAGCTGAGGCACAACTGCAGGAACCATCAAACTCTTAGGCTTTAAGAAACCATCAACCAAACCACTGCCACTGGTGACGCAAGCTGCTAGTTGCGCATCGTACTTAGTTTCCGCTAAGTCAACCTGAAGAACATTTTTCACGTCATCTTTGTCGCAGTAGTCCATTTTTGTTCCTGCCTGATATCTCGCATAGCCCCACAAGTGAGCCATGTCGAGCCAAAGAGGAAATTATTGAGTTTTTGCGGCTTCTGATTTTTTGAATAGGTAGTTATCGATCGCTGAAGCAACCGCTTTGAGTGCTCCGCCAACAGCCAAAGCTTCAACAGCAAACAAGGATTCCCTGCAGATGCACCGTAGAATGCGACGCCAGTACCGACAATCAAACAGCCATTCCCCACATCAGAGGCATCAATCGTTACGTTTCCAATTTTCATTTTTGTGAACCACCTCCGTTGCCATCAGAGTTACCGTTACCTGAACCGTCAGCAGGACCTTTGGGCGAGTTCGAATCATCCCAGAGCTCCCAGCCCAAAATCTTGACCGCGTTCTTGCGAAACTCTTCAGCCCGAATAAGCGGTAACGAACCAGCTTGGGCAGTTGCAGCAGAAATCAAATCCGGAGCAGTAATTTCAGGTGTCTCAGGGCTACCCCAATTTAGGCGAATAGCCGCCTTAGCCGGATCAAAACCAGCCTGCTTAGCAACAACAGCGAAAATCTCTCGCTCAACACGGCGCTTAATCATCCTCTGCACTGGATCGATTAGCATATCTTGCAACTCCAACGCTGCACGGGCAGAAGCCTCAGTGAAACCAGGCGTGCTAAACAACCTGGGCAACGGCGTCTCACAACCGAGGTAAAACTGGTTGACCATGTGATCAATGTAGTACGTGAAGCCCTGGGCACGTGGGTCAATGGTTACCGCGTTAACGTTGGCATCCTTGAGGCCATGAAAAAGCCAAACACCCTCTTCGGGGCGATTCTTTACCGCACGTTCAAACTTTTCAATCGTCTCAGGCTTAGCACCCGGCAAACCAACAACCACATCTGGACCCGCATACTTTTCAAAGATCTTAGGCATCAAACGCTCAATCTTTGCTTTCATCCACGCATAAGCAGGACGTTTGTTATTGTCGATAGATAGCGTGTGCAAAAGAACCTGCAGAAGGCCCACACCAAAACCCGAGTTGAAGTTCTGGTTTGTGTTCCAATGCAGAATTGCTTCAGGCTTTAAATCGCCGTTTCCAGCGCTCTCACGATAAGAGGACCTGAGCTGGTAACTGGTAATTTTGTAAGGAATTTTGAAACCCGAAACACTGGATAACTTGATCTTCTCTATGGAGTCGATGGGCATTCGGACAAACTCGACAAGACTTTCGGGCGTTAGCTTTAACCAGAAATCGTTGCCACAAGCTATCAGTCGAATGGCCATATCATGCAAAAGACCATCTAAATTAACGGCTTCACTGAAATCGTCAACTGCTTGCTTAGCCTTGGTTGCATCTGGGTAATCTTTTGCAGAGGCACAAGTCGTATAAAACCGTTTTACAGCAGACGCCGCCAACAAATCAACACTTGACTTGCAAGTGGGGTCTTTTTCGTAGAGTTCCATGACTTTGACAAGCGGGATATCGGCTGTCTCAAAGAAATTCGCAGCCCCCGGAGAAGCCACCCCAGCAGGCGCATACGTCAGATACTCTCTAACCTTGCTAACTATCTTATTCAAGACAGAGCCTCCAGAAGCAACTTACCTTTATCGGTAAGGTTGTAGGGTGATAATCGCTCAGATGCATCCTTGAAAATGAATCCTGAATCGCGAAGAAAATACAAAATATTAGTAACTGTGGCGTAAGTTCCAGCTTTGGCAACAACGCGCTTCTCTAAAACCGAATAACTGCAAGGCGCACAGTTGAGTTCATTTAAAAGAACCTTCGCAAGCTCAAACTGTTGCTTCAACTTCTTCATGCACTTCTACCTCAACCGATTTCTAACCAAATAAAAAAGGGAAAAAATAGACAATGACAGCACCCAGCCTATGTCAAAGTTGTCTTAATGTTGGTCATTCGTAGCGATTGCGGTTGAACGTAGAACGCTTAAGCCAAAGCGGGTAGATCCTCGAATGCCAGATTTGCCAGTTTTCGCATCATACCAATCTTCAACCGTGATGTCTCTGCGCAAAAGCATTACCGAAGCAACTCGGGTATCAATCGCGTATGCTATGCCATTGGTGATTTCATTGCAAACCTGAACCTTCATGCCCAAGCACAGTTCCGATGCTGCCTTGCTCGATGTCAGTTTGGCTACTTGGCAAGTAAACGGATTTCACGAATTTGTCATCGTTTAGCAGCTGGTGAAGTTGCATTTCATTGATTGCCAAAACGCTGGGGCGCCAATTCTCTTTTCGAACCGCATAACGCAAAGCAAGCAGCTGAGCCCAACTCAAAACAGTACCACCGCCAGCAAGATCTGCACCTGTAGCTAAGTCAGCAGCAGCGATTGCACCGTACATTGCGATGATTTTTTGGGTTTCTTTAACACCCACAGCCCTGCCAACGTTGCCCACCATGCGATCCAAAACGTTCCAAGTTGCGTCTTCACTGAACTCCTGTGTCCACTCATCGCCAGACTCCACAAGCAAATTGGTACTAACGTCAACAGTTGTTGGTTTTTTGCCGCTTAACCGAACCGCTCCGCCTTCCCCATATTGATAGGCGATTGCTCCGCCATCTAATGGAAAACGCTCCAGCGCCTCAGTTGTTGGCAACACATTGATTATGCTTCTGCCGATCAGTTCAGGCCAAGCCGCATCAACCATCGTATCATGCATACGACCCAAGCGCATTTGCGGAATCACTAAACAAGCCTTCCTTTATGCCCATAGCAACGTAACGTTTCAGGAACGGGTTAGTTTCCGATTTACGCTTAAGCTCTTCATAAGCATGTTTCTGGTCGTTGTTTTTCTGCATTAATGCTTCAAAAAGTCGAGGCTTCATTTAGCCGACCTCTATGAACAGAAGATCTCCAGCAGTAGTCGTAGATTGCAGTGCGTAGCCGAGTTTTTGGTTAAAGTAGACAGCTACTGTGTATTTTGCTGCTCCGCCTTCATCAACTGCCTGGCTTACATCAGTTAGCATCAGGACTCGATGGGAAGAATCAGCACCATAAACTGCTTTGCCCCTAGTGATAGCGCCGCCAGCAGCAACCTTAACGCGACCGCGAATAAGTACTGGAACAGGTTCGGTGTCGGCAACGGTTTCCATTGCGATGCCGATGCAATCTTGTGTCGCTCCAGCAGGTGTAACCTGGTCATCTGCGCTGAGATAAACAGGATCACCCTTTGTTATTGCCGCATCAGCCGTGAAAGTTTCAATGACAGCGTTTGAATCATCCGATTCGCCAATAGCCATCCAAGTTTTTCCAGAATTATCAGTCATTTAAAATCGATCTCCAAAAATTTTTATTTTAACGACTACCAAGTTCGTCCTTTGTAGCCGGTCTAAGTGACTATGAATCAAGGAGAACCACTCCTCTTAGCCTTCTTTAGGGCGGCAACTTCATTTTCCAAAACTTGCAAGCGACCATACATATTGCGGATAATGCGACCAAGCATCTCATTATGGGGGATCGCATGTTTGCAATACTCATAAACAGCGTCAGCCTCCGAATCATCAACGGAGTGCAATTCTTGAACGCCAGATAACTCAGCCATTATTTCACCTTCAACTTTTCTTTAGCGTGGATTATTTCTCTCCGCATTTCCTGAGCATGCCGCTGCAAACCCAAACTGGAACGTTCAGCCATAACAGAAGGTAAACTCTTTTCCAAAATAGCAATATGCTCCGCAACCGGCATCAAAACAGGAGGATCAACAAGCAACTCAACGCCGGCGGGCAAAATCTCTCTTAATTGCTCAACCGCTTTATTCGAGACAGCCAACTTGCCATTAGCCTCATCACGAGCATCCTCAGCAACCTTCACCTTGTGCTCGATTTCAGCAAGCTTAGCTTTCGCCTCAGAGAGCTCAACTTTCAATTTTGCATTTACTTCATTCAACTCACTTTGAAGTTTTTGTAGTTCGGAAATATTTTTCTCGCCAATTTTGGCAAGGATTTTCTCTCCAATTTCAACTATTTCTTTTTCTTCCAATTTCTCAACTCCCACAAAATTAGCGGCAGAAACAGAAAACTTGTCCACACAAGACTGACAAATACTAACAAAATAATCCCCAGGATTACTGCAGAAAACACAGTAAACGTCACTTTCCTGCTTAACAGCTTCTTTGAGAACCTTCTTAGCAAGGAAGCTCTCAGCAATTTGCTCAACAGGCATTATTCGCGTTAACGGAATACCTGGAAGCATAGTGTCTTTGGTTAGCCAACCTAACCCGGTAAGCACAAGACCGTGACCTGGGATCCCGTGACTCCACTCACCCTCGATGCTAACGTTTACGATCTCTTTGCGATCAATCATGCCAACAAGGACTGATGTTTTAAGGATTCGAACAAGGCATTCAACGCAGTCATCTTCAAACTGTGCGGCAACAACTTCCACTCCGTCGAGCATCTTTTTGTGATCATGGTTTAGATCGCTGGGTTTTCCAGTTAATGACCGAGCTGCCTGCAAAACCTCATCGCGAGTGAAAGGTGGGCTATCCTTATTCATCGATTCAACCGGGAATAGGGCCTCAACTTTGTAGTAGAAAGCATCTTTGTCTTCTTTGACAAACTGCAAAAGAAAATTAGCCCACTCAAAACTCTGCCTTAGACTTATTCGCTCGAGCAGCACCCTGAAGATAATAACTTTGGGTTTCATCCAGGCCAGAAAACTTTACCCAATCAGCATACCGGGACTCGCCAAGCTTAGGATCCTTGCTATAATGTGCCAAAAAAGCTGAGTGAATCTTCTCGAAATCAGCATGCCGACTGCCACCACAAGACATGCTCAATTAGATAAGAACAAACTACACTAATGGCTTATTGTCGCAAACACGACAGTACCAAAACCCAGCCAGCCCCAAGTAATATAACTCCAAGGGTTCCCTGTGGTGCACTCGAGTGCACGGAGGATAGAAAGATCAACATAAGTAGAAAACGCAAAGGTCTTTCAAAACTGGAATAACCTAAGACACTTTCCCACGGTTGGGTGTTTCCTACTATCACTAGTCAGTCAATAAACCTTGACAAATCCCAGTCAAGA
>CAWIYM010000001.1:0-24930 GCA_963840325.1 Candidatus Bathyarchaeota archaeon | reverse complement strand
TAAAACTCGGAAACAAAACTTGCGAGTCAAACAGGATTTCCACAAAGGTTGCAAAAGTCCATTAAGTCTCTCCTAATGTCCTTTCCAAAATGATTCTTGAGTTATCTGGAGTATGATATTGGTTCAAATCACCTCAAGGCGTCAATAGTTAAGCTTCTTTTGAAAAGGTCCAATGTAACATAATTCCAACAGCAATAGCGTCCAAAGACAAAAGATTCCCAGGTATGGATGAGTAACCAAACACGAGTATTGCTACTCCATTCCAAACAAAAGACAAGCAACCTAACTTAATCAAGTTTGACGCTAAAGAATGATCCAACTTTGAACCCAACTTTCTAACAATGTAGATGTAAACAACCAATGAAGCTAACAGAAGGCTTACAGAGTACCAATCGAACCCCGTGTAACTTAACCCCCAATAAACCACAGCTCTTATGATCAGATTCCCCAAACCGCGATTTGCAAGTTCAAGCACAGCTGGAAATGCCAACGCAGCGCAAGCCGCCAAAAAGTAGCGACTAAGCAGTATTGAAGAATTTATTCGTATCTTGAACTTTTGAACAATGAAAATCAAAGCAGAAAACAATGCAAGGGTCATAAGTAGAAGCGGACCAAACATTCCAATTGCAACCACAGGATACGGAAGCGCTATACTAAGGTAAGTTTGACTCCAAAAATAGAGTCCCTCTAGGGGCTTTGTTAAAAATGCCAAACCAACAACTAAGAAAACAATCGATAGATTTCTTCTTTGATGCCGGAACATCGCGCAAGCTATCCAAAATGAAGAGAATGCTGGACCCAGCCAAAAAAGGACAAACTCAGCTAATTCAACATACTGACCTGGTAGCGGGTACGCGATGGAACTTGAATACAAGATTATGAGGGCAGTTATTAGTAGCGTTTGAAAAACTAAAAGAGACACGCATTTCTCTATTAAACGCGCCTCTTAACTCTGAAAATCTGAGTTTTTTTATAAATCCTATTAGAAAAATGGTTTGAAGCACGAAAAAGAAAGGTTTCAATATTGTAGAAAGCGGATAGGGAGTTTCGGACATATAGAAAAAGAACAATCGAAAAGTTGTATCAAGAAAGTTTATGAATCCAAATAAAAAGGAAAGAAAAATAAGGTTTGGGGCGGTTATTCGCAATTTTTTCAACTGCACTAATCTTTTTATCCGCCTATGAAAATTGTCCGTGCTGTAGGTGTTGTTCCTCCTTTGTGATCAACTGTTCCGCCTGAACTGCCTCCGCCATTGCTGTCCCAATCAATGACCATTGTGTATGTGCCCCCGATCGTCCACGATATGTCTTTTCCATCTGTGTCGTTGCTGCTTAGAGGTTTCACAAGCTCGATAGTGATTACGTTGCCTGCTCCGACAGTCATGGCGCCTTTACCGTCTTGGATCGCGTCTGCTTTCGCTGAAGAGAACGTTACAAAAGATGCATCGCTGTAACTGTTTGGTGACAGATTATCATCACCAAAGACGGCGAAGTCTGCTCCGGAGTTATGTGTGCCCGCAGATCCCAGTTCCAATGCAAGCCAGGGGTTGTTTGAGTCGGCTGTGAATTGGATTGCAAAGTATAGGTTGGTTCCGTCGTTTTTGGTCCAGATTTCGGCTGTTCCTTGTGGGTCTATGGGTATGTTTGTATAGTGTTTGGCGTCGTTCCATTCTGTTCCTATGATCCCGTCAATTTGTGGGTCGGGTATTGCAGTTGCTTTGATTGCTGCGAAGTCAACCCCAGCCGGAATGGGTATTGGAGTCGGGGATGGTGCAGAGGTTGGCGTTGAAGTTGGTGTGGGAGTTGAGTAGGGGGTTGGGGTTGGCGATGATGTTTGAGGTGGAGTTGTTGCTAATGTCGGAGTGGGAGCCGAAGTCACATTTTGGTTCGGTGTCGTTGAAGGTAGTTGAGTGGTTACAGGAGTGGGTGTTGGATGTAGTCGCTTCATCTGAAACGTAAACTGTTGCAGATATTGATACGGTTGAGTTCACTGGTAGGTTTGGTTTGAGGTCTAATGTGACTTGGGATGTCATGTTGGGTGCTATGAAGGGTAATCCGATGTCAAATGATTGGTTGGAAACTGATGCTTCCACCGATCCATTAGTAGGATTTTGATGGGTCTTTGTTTTGGACTGTTAAGTTGAATTTGTCAAGGTTTCCAGCTGTATCGTACGTTAGACCGCTAAGGTCTACGACTGAAAGTTTAGTGTTGTCGTATTGAAGGTTGTAGTTTGTGGCTGAGTATGTTTTTGTTTCTCTTACTAAGACGTTCGCGCTGACGGCAACAATTGTGCTTGCAATCATGAGCAATGCAATGACGAAGAGAGCGGTGCGTTTTTGCTTTAGGATTTTTAACATGTTGTCTTTTTTCACCTTGCCGTTTTCAACCATAACGATGTTATTTCAACATTCTTGAAAAGCTAAATTGACGGATTTGCGAAGCCCATGTCGATTCTTGAAAAGTTCACTTAACCCGATTTGCGAACTCCATGTGGCAACGGGTAAGTTGAAAAATCGCCAATGCGATTAAACCATATTTAAAGCTTAGAATAAGCAAAAGACTTGCTCTATGGCTTATTTACACGATATGAAACAACTTACAGGACAAAAATCTGGATTAACGTAAAAACACGTATATTAACAAAAAATATTATATTTGTGGACCATTTTTTCTATACAAAGACATAAGACCACAGACAAAGTCAGGATTATAAATTTCCGTTAGACTTGATACTCAACTTGTTATAGCCTTAATAGAAAGGTGCATAAGCATTAAAACCTGAAAATGTGTTGAAGATGAGAACACATTCTACCAAAAATCTTGGTTGTGATAATTAAAAAACCTAAAAAGATGAGGCGCCTATTCTTGGAACGTTAACTTCCGGTCGAAATTATTTAACAATTTTATAGTAACAAATAAAGTCAGTATTCAATAGGATTAAACAGAGGTATTCAATATGACGCAAGAAACCAAAAAAGCTACGACTGAAGAAACGCTGGATCCTAATGATTGGGAATCTACTCGAAAGCTTGGCCACAAGATGCTTGACGACATGATAGATTACCTGAAAACTGTTCGAGAGCGCCCTGTCTGGCAAAATATTCCAGATCAAGTCAAAGCCCAGTTTACCGCACCCCTGCCGATCAATTCTAAACAACCTGAAGAAGTCTACCAAGAATTTGTGGAAAAAGTGTTGCCGTATCCAATGGGAAATATCCACCCACGCTTCTGGGGTTGGATACTCGGAACGGGAACCGTTACAGGTGCCTTTGCCGAATTATTGGCAGCATCCATGAACACAAACACTGGAGGGGGCAACCATATCGCTAACCACGTTGAAAAACAGGTCCTCGACTGGATTAAGGAAATGCTCGGATTTCCAGCCTCAGCAAGCGGAATATTAACCAGCGGTTGCTCAGCCTCTAACCTGATCGGTTTAGCAGTCGCGCGCAACATGAAAGCAAGCTTTGACTTACGCAAGAAAGGACTGCAACTTTCACCTGAAAAGATGGTACTTTATGCCAGCGAAGAAGCCCATAGTTCAATTCAGAAAGCGGTTGAACTTCTTGGACTTGGAAATGATGCACTCCGATTCTTGCCGGTTAACGATCATTTCCAAATTGACGTTCCAAAGCTCAATGTAGCCATCATACGAGACCGCAAAGAGGGCTTCGCGCCATTCTGCGTTGTTGGAGCTGCAGGCACAACGAACACCGGAAGCGTTGATGACCTTTATTCCTTGGCTGCCTTATGCAGAAGAGAAAAACTTTGGTTCCACGTTGACGGAGCGTTCGGTGCGTGGGCTCGCCTATCGCCTAAAGCAAAAAAATTAGTTATGGGAATTGAGTTGGCTGACTCGTTGGCTTTGGATATGCATAAGTGGATGTATTTGCCCTACGAAATTGGATGTGTTCTAGTGCAGGAAGAAAAGTACCATCGTAAGGCTTTCTCTTTAACTCCTGATTACCTTGCTCACGGGAAAGGAGAACGCGGTGTTGCTGGAGGCGATTTACATTGGTTTAGCGATTACAGTTATGAGCTTTCACGAGGATTTCGCGCGCTTAAGGCGTGGATGTCGATTAAAGAGCATGGCTCAAAGAAATACGCTAGGATAATTCAACAGAACATTGATCAAGCTTTTTATTTGGGCGAATTGATAGAAGCTTCGTCTGATCTGATGCTTTCGGCACCGATTACGCTTAATATTGTCTGCTTCCGTTTTGTCTCAGCTGAGGTAGATGACATTGTGCTTGATGAAGTTAACAAGCAAATTGCTATTGAGTTACAGGAAAGCGGAATTGCCGTTTTAACGGGGACAGTAATCAATGGCAAATATGTTCTTCGTGTGGCTAACACCAATCATCGGAGTCGCCGTGAAGACTTTGAAACTATGGTAAAAGAAGTGTTGAAAATTGGGAAAAAACTCATAAGCTCGCGCCGATGACAAAAAACCAAACAAAGTAAATACTTCTGAGTTTGGAGAAGTTTCTAAGCAAAAGATCGGTTATAGATTAAGGGAGGTTCTGGGAGGAAAGAAAATCAAGGCAAGAGGGCAATATGGACCTGAATGCGTTTACGAGTTTGATTTGGAAAACCTCAAACGGATACGTCAAAAATACGGTTGCAGCATTGTTCCCAAGTTCCCAACAAACACAAGTTTAAGCGTGTGCTCAACAGCCAAACCTGAAAGTGAAATCAAAGAAACAAGCGCCTTTTCTGAAAATAAACCAATTCAAGAAACTAAACCTCAAGAAGAGGCGAACACGCAATCAAATGTTGTGCAACTTGGGAACTCAGGAACAGAATACACACTTGAAGAATTAGCATTACATTCAAAATCTATTTACAGGCTGCCATCGGATTTTGGCATAAACAGATGTATACTTTGCAAAGTCCAAGACAAATCAGACTGGCAAGTCACACAATTCGATGACTCATGGGGCATCCTTTGCGGATCATGCGGACTAAAACCCTCAGAAAAATTAAACAAAAACCAGTAACTTCCAAAGTTCCCTCATCATTTCTGGTCTAAAAACAAAATTCCATTTACTACATAGCAAAAAGATATCTTTTTTAGGTAAGAAAGTAAGATAATATCCGGTAATCTAATGTCTCGAAGCGAAAAGGCTGATCTCACCATTCTCAGTGAAAAAGGTCAAGTTGTTATACCAGCAAAAATAAGGTCGCGAATGGGCTTAAAACCCAAAACTAAATTCCTTGTTTATGAATGCGATGACTCAGTAATACTAAAGAAGCTTATAGAACCTGACTTGTCAAAAGAGCTGCAAGCCATGTACAAAAGAGTCGATGAAAAAATTGCAAAATATGGCGAACTATCAAATGATGAAATAAACGAAATAATCCACGAGCACAGGCAAAGGAAAAGACCTTCACAGAGCCAAATCAAGAATGAAAGTAGTACTTGACACAAACATCTTGGTTTCAGCCTTGATAAAGGCCGGTAAGCCACGAGATCTCTTCAATAAATTACTAAAAGAGCAACAGCTAGTTTTATCCAGAGTTATCCTCGAAGAGTTCCTTGAGGTAATAGATGACCCCAAGATAGCAAAATACACGAGTGATAAGGATGTGACCGTTTTTCTTAACACACTAAAGAACTCTGCAAGAATAGTGCAAGTGAAATCCAAGTTCAAAGCTGTCAAGAATGATCCTGATGATAACGCTATTGTGCAAGCAGCTTACGACAGCAAAGCAAACTACATTATTTCGGGTGATAAACATCTGCTTGCATTGAAACAATTCAAGGGGATAAGAATTCTAACTGTTGATGAAATGCTAAATGCACTGAACAATTAGAATATATTTTTCTAACGCCCATTTTATTTCGCGCCCGTTTGATACGCTGCAAATCGGTTTATATTTGGCGTTTTGATTTTTATTAGCCCAAGTGGGTCTAACATGCAGTCAAAAATATGTGTGTGTTTATTCCTAATTTGTGCAACTACTATGTTATTCTGTTCTCTGGCTGAAGCTAAACCATCCATAGATTTAGGTTGGCGGGCTTTGGACGGTTAGAGCAGATGTTTCATCAGATGTGCAATATGTAGAATTTTACCTTGATGGTCACCTTCAACTGAATGATACGTTTTCGCCTTTCAGTTGGCAATTTGATACAATCAATTATTCCTCAGGATCCCATGCCATAAAAGCCGTAGCCTATGACTCTTCAGGCGATACCGCGTTCCTGCAGGTTGAGCGAAACTTCCAAGAAACCTCAACTGCAACCGTGACTGGATATATAGTAGCCTTCGTCGTCGCAATCATAATTGTCGCAATTGCTATTGCAATATACCGAACAAGAAAAACAAACCTCCGCTAATCCTCTTCATATTCCAAGCTCTTGCATTACTGCTTTAATTGTGCTGCCTCTTTTAGCAGCCTTAAAATTTCTTTTACATCAAAACTCTTATCATTAATTCGGATATGTCGAAGTCCTTTTCCCGTCCCCTCAAGAATTTGGGAAGTAAGTTCTGCTCCTCTGAAAAACCCGTAATCGACATGATCACCGAAGATTAATATCCAAGAAAGATTCTCGTCGCCCAAAAGATAAGTGATGTTTCCCCATTTGATGGTTTCAACAACATTAGGAAGAGCTGCCTTGGTTAAAAAACGAAGCTTCTCCACTATCTCTTTTTGTTCCAGATTTAGTTTTCCAAGAATTTCCTGCAGACTTTTTCCCTTTGAATCACGCATAATAAGAGCTATTTTCCTCAGGGTCTTAACTATTTTCTATGTTCATACATTATGAGTCCTCATGTGTACGTCGAATTAGATTTCTCTGAGGTATAGTGTCTATAGGTGACATTTTTAGGGTCAACAATTTCCATTTTGACTTACCAAAGATGAAGCATCAAAAGAAGAAGATTGAAAAAATAAACTTCTTCCAAAGTTAACTGGTTGCTGAGCTTGAAAGAAGAACAAATGTCTCTGTAGGACCTCAGGTTTTCTTTTGAATATTATGAAAAATCTCAAAAATCTTTAGTTGTTTGCCAGAATTAGCTTACCTCAACCTTTTTAGGCTTAAGCACCCAACTAGAATTTTGGGAATTCTAATGACTGCCGAAAACAATCAAGATCTTATTCTAATCGTTGGATCCACCGGCGATTTAGGTGGAACAATAACTCGAACTGCTCTTAGCAAAAGGAAAAAACGTTCGCATTCTCGTTAGACCCCAATCAAACTACCAGCCTTTAGTACAAGCTGGAGCTCAGGCGGTTTTGGGAGATTTGAAAGATCCTGCTTCCCTCGATGCAGCGTGCAAAGGCGTCCAATTTCTAATCACTACTGCCACTGCCACAAAACGCGGAGGACCTGACACTGCGACAACTGTGGATCTTGAAGGCAACCATAACCTAATAGATGCAGCCAAGGGAAGCCGGATTGAAACAATTCATATTCACGTCATTAAGCATTGCAGATCCAAACAGTCCAGTTCCATTTGTTCAGGCAAAAGCAAAAACCGAAGATTATCTTCGATCAAGCAACATACCTTACACTATTGTTGCCCCAAACGCTTTCATGGAGACATGGATAGCCCTCCCAGTCGGCATCCCAGCAATCACAGGTCAAAATGTAACAATTGTTGGCGAAGGAAAAAGAAAACACTCCTTCATCTCGCTAAACGACGTGGCAAAGTTCATGGTTGCCTCAATCAACAACCCAAACGCAATCAATCAACGAATAGTCATTGGTGGTCCAAAACCTTACTCAATGCTTGACTCAGTCGCAGTCTTTGAAAAAGTCTTAAACCATCAAATACCCATAAACCATGTTGCTCCAGGTGAGCCTGTACCCGGTTTGCCAACTCTGATATCCGAAATGTTGGCAGGGCTTAATTTTTTTGACTCACCAATCGAAATGGACGAACTCTCCAAACTTTACGGCGTTGAATTAACTTCGATGGAAGACTTTGCAAACAAGTTCGTTGAGAGTTTAAAAGTCGATAACTGCAATTAATCCTTTCCAACCACGAAAGCAACTATTTCGAAAAAAGAGCTTACAGTACGTCCAAGAAGGGCGTATTCTTAGCAATAAATTTGGTGACTAAAAACAAAAAAAGAAAGAGAGAATAGTTTGACTATTTTATTTTCCAAACTTGAACTCGCACGTAGTTCCAGTAGATGTCGTTTGCGCCTCGATACAACGTTATTGAGTTTGCTGCTGGAATCATTCCAAGCTAACCCGACTTCACCTTCAACACTAGTCTTTACGATGTAGATATCGTAGCCTGCCGCGCCAAAAGAGTTAGTGAAGCCAGCCATCACAAACGAGCCGTCAGATGCCTGAACCATTGAGTAAGGCAGTCATCTGCTCCTGTTCCGCCGTACGTCTTGCTGTATTGCACGTTGCCGTATGAATCTGTTTTTATCAGCCAACGAAGTGCTCGCATGCCTTGCCTCCGCCGCACCGTAGGAAGTTGTAGACGCCGTCATTGCATAACCGCCGTCGGAAGATTGAGACAGCCCTGTATACGCGTATAGGTTGTCATCGCCTGTTCCGCCGTAGGTTTGATTCCAAACCATGCTGCCGGCGCCGTCTAGTCTTGACCAGCCAAACGTCGTGTTGACCATTTCCCAAAAGAATTCGTTAAGCCCGCCAATGCATAACCGCCGTCAGTTGTGCTACCAGCGAACGGCAAATATCTGTCAGCAATTTCCACCGTAAGATTTGAACCACTTAGCGTTGTCCCTGCGACGTCTATCTTTGTTATCCCGAAATCATGGTCTCCTGCTCCGTATGAAATGACCTGCACTGCTAAAGACATAACCGCCATCAGCTTGTTTGAAGTATAGTTGAATGCCCATTCCATATCCATTCGCTGTCACGTATGGTCTTGTTCCATTGCAGATTGCCCAAAGCATCAGTTTTGACGAGGAAGACATCGACTGATCCTGTGCCGTTAACGAAGAATGTACTTGAATTGCTACCGAGTGCTATATACCCACCGTCGGTTGTTTGTGTTACGCCATAGCAATATCTCATCCTGCATTGTTCCAAATGTTTTGTTCCATTGCATGATTCCTCGGCGTCGGTCTTTAGTAGCATTCATATCATAGCCGCCGTTTCCAAAGGAATTCGTACGCCCTACAGGTTAAGTATCCGCCGTCAGTTGTCTGAATAACGTAGTTAACGTGATCAGTTCCTGGTCCGCCGTAGGTTTTGTTCCACTGTAGATTACCGTTTGCATCTAGTTTTAAGCAAGCATAATATCCCAGCCTCCGGCTCCAAAAGATTTTGTCTCTAGCTGCATACAATGTATCCGCCGTCAGTGGTTTTGGCAATTGCTAAAGCCTCGTCGTCCTTTTGTCCCGCCGAAGGTTTTGTTCCAGCCTGAAATGTAGCCTGTTAAGCCGTAGTATTTTTGATGTGCTTGTCCGTCAAGACTTGTCTTTCCAGTTATCTGCACTATTGTGTCAACGCTGTTTAGGTTGTGGTTAACCGTTGTTGATTGTCGCTGCTTTGGATGTGATGTCTATCCAACCGCTATCATAGTCTGGTGTAGAGAGTCCTGCGGGTCCTTGTAGTCCTTGGGACCTGGTAGACCCTGTTGCTCCGTAGCTCCAGTTGACCCTGTTGCTCCTGCTGCTCCAGAAGGTCCTCTTGCACCCGTAGCTCCCGCTGCTCCAGTTGCTCCCGTATCACCAGTATCGCCTTTGGGTCCTTGAGCACCTGTGTCGCCTCTGTAATTCTTGTTTTCCTACTGCGAGTTGAGTTGATGTGATTCCATACGATAGAAGACTTGCGACCAAAATTGCTGCTATTAGTCCAACTGCAAATATTGTTTTTGTTAATCCTTTTTTGTTCATTTTTTTCACCAATTTTTCTTGCATGATTCTTAGGATGCAAAAAATACTTAGTTATTTTTACTATTAAAAAAACCTCTATATTATGCCCCAAAAGCTAATTTGACTGAAAAAAACTGCTTAATTTAAATAATTGCAATAAAATTAAACGCTTAAATCAAAATAAAGCAATAGACAAGCGCAAAATCGACTGAATAAAGCCTTGATTGCAATTGTTTATTTTTTGTTTCTTGCAACCTTAAGATCAATCTGCCTTTTCACCGGTTCCTTTTCGTAGCAAATCCGCAGCTTCATAATGTTACCACCCCTTCCTCGTTCACCAGGGAAGAAACGCGTTTCAACTAGGCCTCTATGTTGTAACTCCCCAATTGCTTTTCCCAATCGACCTTTTCTTCCATAAACGGCTGAAGCCGGTACTTTGGCGTGCTTAATTGCATTCATCAAGGTTCTCCATCCCGACTTCTCGACAGGCAATCTCAACCGCATATAATCTTCAACAAAAGAACCAACCAAGAAATCAAAAACTTTGCCAGAATGTTTACTCTTAAACTCAAATTCCACCGCTAAATCTTGTGAAGGCACAAATTGCTTTTCTGTAGAAACAACTTGAAGCAATTTTTCACTTTGATTCTCCTTTGATTGATAGTGCAGGATTTATCTTTAAGCTAACTGGCTTGAATTTGTGCATTTTAGTATTCTTCGTCTGATCTTCATAGAAAAGCTCCGGAGAAAAGACATAATTGCCTTCTTTAGTTGCTTGAAGTGAAAATTTGATAGTTACCGTTTGAAAAGGTTCAATGGGCTGTTTCTTTAGGTCTAAAGAACCTTTTGTTAGAACGTACCCAGCTGGCAAATTACAAAAGTTGAAGTTGTGAAGGAATAACATTTTCCACTCGTACAAGGAAACCATTAATTCTGGAAACGTTGACAAAATCAAGCCTAAAATCAATTTCTTCCCCAACTACATTATCTTTCTTAACAAGTAAAGCTGTTTCAACCCCAAAATCTCTAAATTGGCCGTCAGTTTTTTCAGTAAGCATCAATCGCTTTTGCCCGCTGAATATCTGCAGCATCGGAGCATCTCTTGATTATCCAATGTTCTAGCGTAATCCATCCTCATCATTGCCTCAAAGGGTTTTGCAAAAAGCGCACCTTTCAAAAGATCAAGACTCAAGTCAAAAAGCTCGTTACTTTTTACCCAATCCTTCTTTGCCGCAAAAAACAATGCCTCAGCTTTAACCATAGCAGCATAACCAAGTTTACTACCTGCCTTAGACTCATCTGGGAACAACTGCTTAATCTTAGCGTAACACCTATCAGCGTTTTCTATATCACCAATTTTTGAATACAACCCCAAAAGATTCGCCAAACTCTGACTTTGAGAATAGTGAGAATCCGTTTTCTCAGCATATTTCACGGCTAACAAATTCTGGGAAATCGCAGATTTTAAATCACCTAATATATCCAGAGCTATAGCCGAATAAAGCGCAGCCCAAGACGCCCTATTGCTATATGAAATCTTCTCCGCAATCTTAAACGACTTATCAAAGCATGCAAAAGCTTCTTCAAACAATCGGTAATTGAAAAATACTTGACCTGCATAGAAGTAAGCATCGACTTGCCCTCGCAAATCTCCAATTTCTTCATTCATTAAGATCGCTCGCTTCGCAGTTGCAACAGCCTTTTCAGGGTAGCCTTCAGTTTGGTATAAACTACGCACTTTCGTTTAGCCCTTGAGCCAAATCTGTCAAAGAATTTGCTTCTTCGAAGATAGCTATAGCTTTTTCAAAGCACACCAATGATTCTTTTGGGTTTCCATAAGAACCCATCGCTGCTCCTTTGTTTAGAAGAACCCGTGCATATTCCAAGTTATTTGCGTCCTTGAGGTTTTCCGCCTCTTTTGATAATTCTAATGAAAGATCAAAATTGCCTAGAAAACGAGCGGACACCATTGCTTTTCTAATGGCACGCAGCTTAACAACTTCAGTATTTGTAATATTCATAAGCTGTTGAAACTTATTCAGCGCTTCAGTAAACTCACCTGTTGCAAGAAAAGCATCTCCAAGCCCTTCAATAGCAGAAATACGATCATTACAGTATTCTTCTTTTTCACCAGCAATATCTAGAACATGTAAGAAGTATTTTTTTGCCTCCAAATTGCTAAACTTAGCTAAGGCTTCCTTACCCGCCATGTAACGAATAGACCAATGTTTTAGGTGAGTTCCCAGCTTTTTCATAGTGATAAGCTAAGTCGCTGACTACACTTTTCTTGTCTATCTTGCTTAGAGTTTCTAATCTCTCTGCAATCATCAGGTGGTAACCAGTTTTCAAAGGCAGGGGCAATTCATCATAGATTATCTCCCGAGACTTCGCATGATCAAACGAATAAGAATTATCTTCAAATTTTATCAACGAAGTTGTTTGAGCGATTGAGTTCAATTTTTCTAATATCTGAATTTGCTCTTGACTTAAAACTGAGGCTATCAACTTGTAATCAAACTTCTCTCCAAGAACAGAAGCAACGTCGAGAATTTTTCTTTGCTTAAGTTTTAAACCACTAACTCTTTGCAGAATTAAGTCTTTGACCTTTGAAGGAATTCTTAATCTATCTGTGGAAGGACGCCATTCACCATTTTCTTGAATAAGACAGCCTTCACTCATCAATGTTCTCAAGGACTCAACAACAAAAAGAGCATTACCTTGACTCTCAGTTGACAAATTTTCCAAAAAAGTAGGCTGAACTTGACCCCCTAACATACTGGATGCCAACAATCCAACCTCATATGCACTTAAGACTTCGTCACCTTAATTTCCCGATACAAATCCTCCCGTCCCATCGTTCGAAGTGTTTCAATAAGCGATGACGGTTGCCCTTGTAAATCATAGCTTAAACCTTCACTCCTAAATGTCAGCTAGAACAAGAATCCTTTCAGAATTGACAAACCTGGAAATGTAATGAAGCAAAGCCAACGAAGCAGAATCAGCCCAATGAATATCTTCAAGTACCAAAACAACTGGCTTTTTTGTCGACAAACTTAGTAATTCTTTTGCGACCGATGAAAAGGTGAAATCCATCCAAACTTGTGGCGATCTCTGCTCTCCTCCATATCCCCTACCTTGAAAAGGCATTAAACCATCGGGTTGGCCAGAGATCGTAGGCATGACAGAAATTAGTCCTTCCATATTCGAAAAAACTGCACTAAACGCCTCGATAAAAGGAAAATAGGGAACACCTGCATTGCTCAAACACCACCCATACAAAATGTTGATTTCTTTCTTGCGAGCTATCTCGACAAATTCATTAACCAGTCTAGTCTTTCCACTTCCAGCTTCGCCAGAAATAAAGATTGTTTGTCCATTAGCATTCAAAACAGCATCTAAGTTCTTGCATAAAGCGCTTAGTTCATTGCTTCTTCCAACTAAGACTGGATTAGAAAGACTCAAGCGCTTCACCAAATATAATGTATAGTAAGATTACTTGAATTTTATATAAAAATTTATCATTTGTTCACTCACCAAGAAATTCCAAGAATTTCCTGCAGACTTTTTTCCTTTTGAATTACGCATAATAAGAGCTATTTTCCTCAGGTTCTTAACTATTTTCTATATTCATTTCTCAAACAACAAAAATATTTTTCTGGTTAGGGTAAGTTTTAAGCGTCTTCAACCGTGTTTGAAGCTCTTTTCTGATATCGTCATCTTGTTCTCTCTTCAAAGCTCTAAGCAAGAGTTTTTTAGCAACTTCCAAGCTATTTTGTCCAAAAACCTTGCTGAAAACATTTGAGGTTTTTCCCCGTGATATCGAAGTTTGGGGCAGAATGCAGACAAAATTTTGAGGATACTTTTTTGATTTGTCCAAATCCACCACTACCACTTGAACTTCCGTTCTCATTGAGTATTCTGACCGACCACTTTCCCGCTTAAATAAATAAAGACTAGGCTTCATAATTAATTCCCACAATCTAACTTCAAAAGCCACGAAAAATCGAGACCAACCTACAGTACCTTTTACATCAGTCATAAACTAGTGTGTGTAACGTTATACTACAACAAACGTTATATTTGCCCGCGAAACCTAAAATAACGCTATTTTGATTCCGATAAGCTGCTGCAATCGTTCCTCAGATCTTAAAAGTCTATTGAAGCTCTCGCAATTCAAATTTGTTGACGGCTAAAGGCAGATTTAATATCAACACCTCAAAACCCCCAATAGTTTGCTTCTTAGAAAGCGCGCATGTAAAGAAAACAAAAACGTATTATGCGAAATATGACTAATGCAGTACACAGGATGACTGTAATTGAAGCGCGCAATCAAGCCCAACAAAAATGTGCAAAAACGGGGAAATAATAAAGCAATTCCTCTCTCACTTCTTAAACGTAACAACTTTTTTTCCGGAAAAATCTTGACCATAGAAGATTTTCAGGCAGAACAAAATTATTTCATCAATAAACAGAGACTGATAAACAGAATGCTCTTTGGTAAGGGTGTGGTGAGCGGACTTGAAGTCACAGCCAACAAATCTGCAGGCATCATACACTTGAACGAAGGCTTCGCATTAGATGGCTACGGACGAGAAATAGTGTTACCAACACAGTTGGTGTGCAATCTAAACCAAAAATACACTGCAAAAGAAGTTGGCAAGACAAGAGATCTCTTTGTCTGGATAAGATACGATGAAAACATGACTGACCCAGTCCCAGCAATCGGAGATGCTGGAACAAGCTTCAACATGATTACCGAAGGGTCAAAAATGGAAGTTGACTGGGCGCCGCCCGAATCTTCTTCAATCGACAAAATATTTCTCGCTAAGATAACCGTTGAAACCAACAAAGACAAGATTTACATAAGCAAAATCGACAATTCAGCCATGGTTAACGGTGTTTCACTTAGGAAAGTAGCAATAAGCAGCCAAAAACTTTGGGAATCAAAAAACATGCGGATGAAGTCTGCACAGGATAGAGGGTTCAACTCCCATCCCCAGTACAAAAACTGATATGATGTTCAGGGTTAGGTTCCCAAACGGACTTGAACATTAAAAATCTAACGTTACCTTGAAAAAGAGGGGTAATTAGTACATATTCGCCCCGTGGGGCTCGAGTTTCAGCGAACTCGCCAAGTGGTGTACGCTAAGGTGCGTTTGGGTTAGGAATAAATTTTAATCCACCACCACGAACCCGATGGAGTAGTAACAAAAATGTTTGTCAGCCATTTTTTACAAAAATCACCTCCACATGGGTGCTTATTTCCTGCCTGTTACTATACATATTTCCAAGGTGAAACAAATGGTTGAGAAAGAAAATGCAGAAAAGCTCCAGGACCTTGAACAGCAAGTTTTTGAGGCACTTGAGAATCAAAAGAGAAGAGACATCCTTCGAATAGTAGGAGAAAACAAAGGCATTGCCTACACGAAAATTCTAAATGCAAGTAAGATTTCAGACAGTCCGACCCTCTCATATCACCTTAAAAGCTTAGCACCTTTCATCGAGCAGAAAGAGGGAAAGTATCGGCTAACAGCAATAGGAAAAGACGCGTATAACCTATTGCTAAAAACCCATTCCTATGATAAGCTGGCTCTAATGCAGAAGAACAAGTACGAAGTCACAATGGGCAATACTGTGCTTTGGCTTGCAGCAATCGCAGCATCAGCATATTTAGGGACTGACACAATCCTGTCCTTCGTTATACTTCCAATATTCGCTGCCATGAGTCTTGTCATAACATACGAGCTGTTCGAGTAGTTCCTACTTTCTTTAATTATGCTCTCTTTTTCCTTCCTCTCTGAGGTTGGGTTGGTTGGACTAAAATTTAATGTAACGAAATATAGGAGGGAAAATATGGGAGGGAAATGCGGGTGAATCTCCACTTGCGTCTAAGTTCATTCGACCCATGCTCTTACGCAAGCACCAGTTTTGTGGCAAGTAAGCTTTAGGCTCATTTTTATAAGCCAGATTGGCAACTGGAGAATCCAAGGTAATGTGAATGCAAACCACTCCCTTAATGTCTAAGCGGGGTAGGGAATCGTACTTCAACTCAAAAGCCCATCCCCAGTACAAAAACTGACATGAATGGATAGGGTTCGGTTCCCCAGCCTTTCCAACAGTGCGAATGTACTTTTAAAAGGTCAACTCAGAGTTCAATGTCAAAATAAAAAGTAGTGTATAGGAATTAAGATAGCCTAGAGTAGGCCACACTGTTTGACTGCCCCCTGCAGTATCAGACGCATTTGTATTTGGTTTTGTGATCGCTACTTTGACGCTTCTACCTTGATGCTTTCAAGGGCCAATCCGTTGTATTGCGTTTTGCTTATTTCCTTATCTTCGCCTTTTATTGATAAATTAAAGCCTGCTTGTCGTATTTTGCCCAAATAATCGTCCTTCTGCAAAGCGCCTGCAACGCAACCCGAAAGCAAGTCTTCATCATTAAGTTGCTCATCAGTAAGCTTGCCAAGAAGTACAATGTCTGAAACGAACATTTTACCGTCACTTTTGAGAACTCGGTAAGCTTCCTTGAACACCTTGGCTTTATCTGGCGCCAAGTTGATTACGCAATTGCTAATTATGACATCAACGGAGTTATCAGATATTGGCATTTTTTCGATGTCTCCTAATCTAAACTCAACGTTTGAGTAGCCATGTTCTTTGGCAAGGCCTCTAGCTTTTGCAATCATTTCTTCAGTCATGTCTAAGCCTATGACTTTTCCTGTTTTGCCAACTTTTTTTGATGCCAAGAAACAGTCAAACCCCGCTCCACTTCCTAAGTCAAGAACTGTGTCGCCTTCTTTGATGCTGCTAAATGCAGTGGGGTTGCCGCATCCTAAGCCAAGGTTAGCCTCTGGAACAGCGTTCATTTCCTCTTCTGAGTAGCCTATGTTTTTAGAAAGTTTTTTGACTGTTTGTTTGTCTAAAGTTCCACAACCACATTGACAACAACTGGAATTGCTGTTGGTGACAACTTTTGCGTAGGCTTTCTTAACGGATTTTTTTATTTCATCGTTTTTTTTCAGTTTTATTCACCATGATTATTAATTTACTATGTTACCGTAGCCTTCTTTCTTGGGAAGTGTTTTCTTGTTCTCAACCCAAGCTTTACAAGTGTGAGCATCAAGGGCACTTCTAAGAGTGGACCAATAACAGTTGCTAATGCAGCACCTGAACCTATGCCGTAAAGAGTTACGGCTACTGCGATGGCTACTTCAAAGTGGCTGCTGCTGCCGATGATTGTTGTGTCGATTGCGCTTTCGTATTTCCAACCTAAAAAGTAACCTAACGGGTAAGTCCACGCTATCATTATTGCGTAATGTATCAGAAGGGGAACTGCAAGGAGAGCGACGAGAAGTGGGTTGTTGATGATTGTTTGTCCTGCAAAAGAGAACAGAACAATTAACGTTAACAAGAGGGCTATGATGGAGATTTTGCCCACTACTGGGTTATACTTGTCTTTGAACCATTCAACCCCTTTCTTTTTAATAATTACACGTCGCGACAAAGCCCCTGCACCTACTGGAAGCGCAATGAAGACAAGAACGCTCACCGCGATTAAGTCCCACGGTACTGGTATGCTGCTTACGCCCAAGTACAAGGCTGCAAGGGGTGCATAGAGAGCCAGCATGAGCAATGCGTTGAATGCGGTGTTGATGAGGCCTTGTGCCATGTCGCCTCGGGCAAGGAACATCCACCACATAACCATCGCTGTGCAAGGTGATAACCCTAGAAGGATTAGGCCTGCGATATATTGTGGGTTGCCTGGGAAGAAGGTGTTTGCAAGAAATGTCATTAGTGGCGGAGCGATTAGCCAGTTTGCAATTATGGTTACAATAAGTGGTTTAGGACTTTTAACGGCTTTTTTTACGTCGCTAAATTGAATTCCAACCACAGTTGGATACATCATAAAGAAAAGTAATATTCCAATGGGTATGGATAACTGTGCAAACTTTAGTGAATCCATAAACTGCCCAAAAGCAGGAACGAAGCGCCCAACCAGCAGACCAACAACAATGCAGACCGCTATCCACAGCGTAAGGTACTTTTCCCAAAGCCCTAACGATAGTTCTTTTTTGACGTGTTGGTCTGTGCCCTGCACAAGTATTCACCTATCTGCAAGTAACACTTTCGAACGCTTCTTTGGCGAGAGTTTTAAGAAGTTCCTCACTCAAGCCATCAAGAACAGCATATATTCGTGTATCAACAATCGAATACATACGCTTGGTTCCATCTTTTCGGCATCTGACAATTCCTGCATCTTTTAAGATTTTTAGATGACGAGAAACCAGTGGTTGAATTAAGTTTAGGTGAGGTACTATTTCGCAAACGCATTTTTCGCCATTTCGTAAGTAAGTGATTATTTCTAACCGAATCGGGTCTGAAAGTGCGTAGAAAACGGTTGACTTAAAGCGCGTGTTGTCTTCAATTTTATCTGGCATAATTTGTTTTTATCAATAACAATATTTAAAAGTTGCTATAGATAATATCGAAACAGAAGTGGTTATCTACAATGACTGAACAAACTTGGCATGGCATTCCAAGAGACAAAATACCTTGGCATCCAACGATTGATTACGAAAAGTGCGTAAGCTGCGGTAAATGTGTAGATTATTGCACTCTAGGTACATACGAGTTTAAAGAAGACAGAGGAAAGAAAATACCAATCGTCAGCAAACCAAACAATTGTGTTGTTCTTTGTTCAGGTTGCGACTCAATTTGCCCTGCAGGTGCAATTGCGCATCCATCTAAAAAGCAGACTCAAGAGACAATTCGTGGTCTAAGAAAGACCTATCCAGTAAAACAAACCAAGAGCTGATTGTCATGAAGAAAGTCCTCTTCGTGTGCGTCGAAAACGCTGGCAGAAGTAAAATAGCAGAAGCTTTTGCAAACAAATATGGAAAAGATAGATTGACTGCATTAAGTGCGGGTAATAAACCAGCCGACAAAGTTAACCCCATAGTCGTTCAAGTCATGAAAGAGAAAGGTATCGACATTTCCACAAACAAGCCAAAACTACTAACATTTCAAATGGCTCAAGAATCAGACCTGATAGTTACTATGGGCTGCAACGATCAAGGAATATGCCCTGGGCCTTTCTTTAACCCAACAATTGAATGGAAACTTGAGGATCCAAAAGGAAAGCCTATAGAAAAAGTTCGAGAAATCAGAGACCAAATTGAACGCCATGTTGAAGAACTAATATCAGAGCTAACGGAGAAAAACCCAATATGAAATTGTATGTTGGACTAAAAGAAAAAGCTCAACCTGCAATATTTGAAAGCGAAAAAGAACCCAACAAGGAAACGCACCCTCAATACGACATTATTTATGGCCCGTTTAAAAGCAAGGAAGATGCTGAGAAATACGTTACCGCGATGGACCGTGGGGTTGCCTGCGGCGAAGGTTAGTTTTACTTTGACAGCAAATCAAACGAATGACGGCCATGTGAGAATTAGAGATTGGGAAGAATACAAACGATTGGTCAATGAAAAGAAACCGCGTTCGATAACTTTTATCCTTGAACAAAATGGTCTCTCACCAAACAGGGAACTTTCAACGCTAAGAATTATAATGTTGCATGATAAACGCTATTTTATGTTCTTTGATTTCCCAAAAGATGGTGTGTTGAGAGAAACGGGGATACCATTACACAAAGGCAAGAAAGGGATACTGAACCTCGACGAGGATGAGGTTAAGGCTTTTTTGAAGAAACAATTTGAAAAAGAAAAAGTTGAGGTTTTTTCATTTTGGACAACTTAGGCATTTTAGACAAGTGTCCCTTTTATTGCATCGGCCTTTAATCTGAGGAAATCCATTGCGTCCTCAAAATCGAGACACTCATTACCTACCTTTTCTGGGTTAGTGAGGGAACAGTATCCAGTTATCCAGTTTATGCAGGATTTTTTGTCACAAGAAATTTGGCCCAAGATAATCCCCCAAAAATAAAGGGGGTTAGGAAATATTTGGGTGTTTTTGATTTCCCATGCCATACCAGAAGAAAACTTTGACTACAACAGCCGTCAGTACCGCGGCGAGAATACGTGCCAAAACGGTTAGTGCAAATCCAATTGTTCCTGTCACTACGTTTGCAGAGGATAATTGAAATATGCTAAAGAGTACTATGCCTCCAATTGTTGAAGCTACAATGGCAGAAATTAGTAATCGTTTGAAATTGTCTGATCGCTTGTTTAGTGCGCCAGCCATGTAGCCGATTAGCATTGGGCTAAGTATGTACGCTAATAGTACTGTTCCTGAACCTTGAATTCCATGGAAGCTATTAGCCCAGTAAAGCGCGTAGAATGTGCCCATTAAGAACCCTGAGGCGCCACCCGCCCATTGATTCCAAAGTAAACCAAGCGCTAAAGGAACACCAACTATTACGACAAGTTCCAGTATTTCCATAGTTAGACCAAGGACTATTCCTGGTTCTCCCCCTACTATCGATTGTAACTTAGAAATTAGGACAATGACAAATACTGCAACAACTGGCAGAATTACCCCGAAAATTAAATCGTTTTTAGTCCATTTCTTCCAATCAAGAGACATATTAGATACCCACTCATCGGTATCTATCAATATAAACATATAAATTTTGTTATGAATGGAACTCGACAAGCTCATTTTTATTAGTCAGTCCAGCTACTGGAGGATCGGTAATAAACATGCAAACCACTCCCTTAAAGTCTAAGCTGGGTAGGGAATCGTACTTCAACTCAAAAGCCCATCCCCAGCCCTAAAGATACTTAAGTCCTTTCCATCTGAATTGATCTAATCAATTATTCGGTTGATTCTTTCCATAACTTGGTCATCCAGTATGTTTTCATCAATTCTTTTTTTAAGGCTTCTTTTAGCCAATATTCCGCGGATTGATGGTTCTTTTGCAGCCTGAAGTAAACGCTCTATATTCTTTGGATTTTGCCTAAACTCTTTTGTAAGCTTAGCCGCACACTCTAAACTCCATTGTTGAGGCTTAGCAGAACCAGCTGCATCAGCCATTTCAGTTCCAGGAAGCGGCAAGAATGGAACAAACGTGGCTGAATCAGCCAGTTCGCAAGCAATATTTACGTAGTTTTGCCTTATTTGTTCTGTCTCCTCAGGTAGTCCAACTATGAAAGAAGCAACTGTGTAAATGCCAGCTTTTCGCAAGCCATTAAAAGCCAACCTATGCTGTTCTAAGCTGATGCCCTTACCTATTTGCTGGTTAATTTTTTCATCAGGAGTCTCAACACCTATCGCTGCCCGAAGAAAATTAGACTTCGCTAATGAAGGAATTAGTTCTGGATACTTTAAGAGATCATCCGAACGTGCAGAAAAAACAAAGAACAGAGGCAGAATTCGATTTTCAAGCTCACTACACAATTTAATTACACGTTTGGGATTAGCTGTAAAGTTATCATCAGTAATTTGTATTATCAAAGCCCCTCTATCGACTAAACTTTCAATATCTTTGACAACTTTCTCTACAGACCTTGAACGCCAGGTATTTCTGAAAAAAACGCTTGTTTCACAAAATCTGCATCTATGAGGGCAACCTCTACTTGTCTCTAAGAGATAAAGGGCATCTTTAGGCGTGGGAATCCACTTCTTTGCAGGCATAACAAGTGTATCTAGATCAATCAGCTGTCTTGGAGAGGTTTTTACAATCTTGCCATCCCGTAAAAAAATCAGGCCAGCAGTTTTATCAGAAATCCCTTGAAGGATAACCTCCCGAAGAGTTTGTTCTCCCTCGCCATATACGACAGCGTCGGCACCACTTTCAAGAAGGGGTTGCGGTAATACTGACGCGCCATGACCACCCACTAACAGATTACTTTGAAAACCGTTCTTTCGTAATAACCTAATTAGTTTACAAATTGGCTCAACTGAACTAACGCTCATCGCCGTAATTCCTAAAATATCAGGTCTGGACGACAGAATTGCGTGGACAGTTTTCTCAGGTTTGAGGTTTGTAGCATCGAGGATGTTTACATTTGCAGCATCTTCAATTGCTGAAGCTAAAACCGCCAAGCTAAAACAGCCAAAGTTTAGTGAGGACAGCTCAGGAGGCTTAACCAAAGTTACGTTTAGGCGGTTTCTCATAGAAATCCAGCACCCATGAGTCTAACCAACTCCTTAGGGTTATTCTCCTTAAGAAAATCCACCAGCCAAATAGCTGCCTCGCTCTCTGCCAGGGTCATTTCACAAAACTGTGGAAGCGGCGAACCTAAGCCAAAGAGGTCTGCACAGGCAAAACAGGGACCACCGCATAATGGAGCAGCCCAACATTCACGGCAAGTTTCTCTCTTCTCATATGGCCTGCCAGAACACTTAATGAAGTCTTGCACCCGCTTCTTACTTATTCCCGCTATATCTCCGAGTTTGTATTTTTCAATGCCAATAAAGCGAAAACAAGGATAGATTTCTCCTGTGGGACCAGAGGCAAAGAAGTTGCGACCTGCCCCACAGGGTGTACGGTTATTTTTGTATCCTAAGACGCGTAAGAGACGGTTATGAAAGCGTATGTTTATTGGCACCGTTTTGCCGTCTGCCAGCTTTTGGGCATAATCCACTATGAACTTTCGGTAGGAATCAAGGTCACTTTTACTTAACTGCAAAACAGAGTCTTGGGCTGCTGCAACCGGC
Organism: Candidatus Bathyarchaeota archaeon; assembly: GCA_963840325.1. GTDB lineage: Archaea > Thermoproteota > Bathyarchaeia > Bathyarchaeales > Bathycorpusculaceae > Bathycorpusculum. Next base: position 2,501 of record CAWIYM010000001.1, on the reverse strand, counting down.
ACCAATTCAATTCTTTTAACTCCCAATGAGGCTATGTGATAAAAAACTCTTGAAGGGTCAGCGCCTCTACAGAGAACCGAGGTTGTACTAAACTTTTCAGGAATTTTCTGGGCAAGAATGGCAACAACTTTACTTACTTCACTATAAGTTCCTCTACCAGACTTGTACTTGCGATTCTCATCATGAACCCCTTGGTCGCCATCTATGCTTACTTTCACATTCCATTGATCTGCAATTAACCAATCAATAACCTGATTATTTATGCAAGTTCCGTTGGTCGTCAGATAAAGCGATAAAACCCTATGACGAGCTTTTGCCATCTGCCTTGCTTTCCTGCCAATTTCTTTAACAATTTCTGAACTAAGGAGCGCTTCACCGCTTCCGAGATGAATAGAAATTGCACTTTTAGGTTCCGACCAGTCAAATAATGCCTGCAAAATCACATCTAATGTTTCTAAGCTTATTGGTTGTCTTTCTGGCATGGTGCCAGACTCTGCGCAATAGATGCATTTCAGATTGCAGCTTCCGGTAACATCTATCGCCAAAGAAGAGACCGCAGGATACTTTTGCCCATCTAATATAGCTGGACTTACCGTTTCTGGATCAAAGAGGATGGCTCTTCCTAAGAAAGTAATTTCTTTCTTTTGCATTCAGGTTATCCCCGCTAGAACCAGCAAGTCTTCACGCTTATCTAAAAATGATCCATAAATGCCAAGTGCCAATTCACAGTTTTTACGAACGAGTTCACATTCGTCATCTCCACAAACCGAAAGCATAGATGGACATCCACCCCCGCACAAAGGTAGCGCCCAACACTCCTGGCAGCTTGTTCTCGGTTGATGATCAAATGCCCATTTCAAACCCACTTTAACCCAATCGCCGTTATCACTTATCTTACCTAAAACGGTATCTTCTTTACCGGCAAGAAGGACACAGGGCAACATTGTTCCGTCGCTTGCCATTCCAAAGGTCCATTTTCCAGCACCACAAAAAGAACCTCGTCTTTTAGTGCTTAGAATTTGAAGAACACGATTGCTAAAACGATCATCTTTCGGATACTTATTTTCCTTAATTTGCTCCACTGTTTGGACTGCAATATTCTCTAATTCTTCAAAGTACTTCTTTCTTTGTTCCTCATCTAAAACAAGCGGATTGTTAATCGGTAATCTTACTGCTTGAGCTTTGATAGCATCAACTGGAAGCGAATTAAGATAATCAGTTGCATCCTGAAGAGACCAACCGTTTCTAATTACGCTTGAGCCACGTACATATAGATTTTGAGCTTTTGCTTTCTTAAGAAACTTTAACACTTTTTTATGTGTAGGTCGATCTTTTTTTGTTCTTCTTAATTCGTCATGAATCTGGGCTGGACCGTCGATGCTTAAGATAATGTTAAAACGTCCTTTCTTCAAAACGGAAAACGCTCTCTCTGAGCTAATTGTGCCGTTGGTTGTGATTGCAAAGGAAAACAATTTTCCTTTTGGCAAGGCTGCGTCTACTGCTTGTTCTATTGCATCTAAATTAAGTAAAGGTTCACCACCATAGAAGTGAATACAAAAATGTTTTGCCCAAGGCAGTCTCTCTGGGAGAGTTTCTATAAGTAATCGAGCAGTACTGGGCTGAAGCATCTTCCTATATTTCTTGCCATAATCAAATTTGCCGGCGCCCACAAAGCAGTATCGACACGCCAAATTGCATTTTTGAGTCGCATTTACCATGATTTCTACTCGAGTGGTAGGAAAATCATCCAATACTCCCTCAACAACATTCGCTCGGACTAATTGATTGGATGATGCCGAACGGTTTAGAAGTTCTTTCTCAAATTCCTGATTAATAAGTTCTTTATTATTCGAGCTTCGCGTAAGCGTCATTAATTCCGAGTTAAAAATGAAGTCTTTGCCTTCAAATGTAAAAAAGTGGAGGATAGCAGTTCCCCATTTTTAGGCTATGCCGCAGGGACCGCCATTCGCGCAGAGAAGCTCATCTGCAAGACCATTAATTTTTGCGTCTATCTCCTTTAGAGTGGCTAAGACTTTCGTTATTTCTTTTGCTTTTGCGGGAGTCACTGTCTTGACGCCTAATGCTTTGGCTGGATCAGTCGTAAGTTGTTTCCTGAATGTCACGTCTGTTAAGGCTTTACATATGAGAGCTTTATTTGCTTCTGTTGGCTTTCTTTTTATTACTGACATTGAATTCTTGCCTTCGATCAAAATAGCAACGTTTGGGTATAAGAATCTTGGTTTACATCAAGTTATACACTTCTGACTGATTTCCGAAAACAAAAAAAAGGTTCACAATATATTTAACAGCTAGTTAATCAAGAACACAAAAATGAAGATAAGACACCTTCTAAAATCATGAAACTCGGGAACTCGTTCCCAAACATAAGTCTTGAAGAACTGGCTTTACAAACAAAGTCAGTCACAAGGTTAACTTTCAATTTTGGAATAGACAAATACAAACTCTGCAAAGCTAAGAGCAACTCTGAATGGCAAGTCACA